>NZ_AZEA01000021.1 GCF_001435575.1 Lentilactobacillus sunkii DSM 19904 | reverse complement strand
GGATTCACCAACAACAGTTGACGAAGAGCCGGTAAAATGCCTTTCAAACTTTATTGAACTTCTGCAATTTTTTGATCGAAATATTTTCGTAACTTATCTTTTGGGTAAATCCCGGAAACTTTTTCAGCGGCTTTGCCGTTTTTGAAAACAACTAGACTGGGAACACTCAAGACATGGTATTTTTCAGCAATTTCCTGATTGCCATCGACATTCATGCGACCAAAATGGATTTGATCACCATAATCTTTTTCCAAGTCTTCCAAAATGGGGTCCAAGATTTTACAAGGACCACACCATGGCGCCCAGAAATCGATAATGGTGATTTTATTATCAGTTTCTTTGGTTAAATTATCACGCGTTATCTCCGTGCTCATTGTCAGTCCTCCGATTTTTTCGTACATAATGAATAATTAAGGTAATAATAACCGCGGCTATCACAATCACACCGAATGCAGCTGCCGGAATTTCAATATCAATAGCCGGAATCGACAAGAATAACTTCAATGCAATAATGGCAATTAACACATACGCCATTGGCTGAAGTTCGGGAATGACGGCCATCAGCTTCATGATCACTTCAGCGACACCCCGCATTGCCAGGATACCAATCATCCCACCCATGAGGACAATCACCGGATTTGAAGAAATTGCCAGTGATGCCAACACAGAATCGATTGAGAAAACCACGTCCATAAATTCAATTTGGGCGACAACCGACCAAAACAATGAAAGGCCGTGTTTCTTACCTTTTGCAAGCTTTTTAGTTCGAACAATCTTGGTTTTCCTGAAGAACTGGTAAACCAGATAAAACAAATAAAGTGAACCAACTACTTTGATTTCCCAAAAGTGAATCAGGTATGTCCCAACTCCAATAACCAGGAAGCGGAAGAGATAAGCCCCCCACAGCCCATAGAACAGGGACTTTTCCCGCTGAACTTTGGTTGGCAGCGCTTGGGTCTGGGCTGCCAGGACAACGGCATTATCAACTGAAAGCAAACATTCAATGGTGACCAATGACAAAATAATCAGCCAGTCACTCCCACTGGTAATAACCGTTCCCCAGTTATGGGGATCAAAAAATGGACCATATAAATCAGAAACCCAATTCAACAATGTCGCATTCACCTCAACAAATTATTTGACTTAATGTTTTTTTCTTAGATGTGGTTCTGTGGTTTGATGGTGGGCTGAAAGCTGTGTATCTTACTTTGTGGCAGCTCAACTTTTACATAGACTAAACGTGTTTCGACGACCCTGACCCCTACTGTGTAAGGCCAAAATTGTAACGATAAACAAAGATCGTTTATCATTACAATTTCGGTCTTACACTCCGGGGTCAACCCGGGTCTCGTCACACTCTGCCCTACACTCTCTCATTCAGCGCCCTCAGATCATACCGACTCAAATCATATTTAACAATAATATGATTCAACTTGGATGCATAGTGGGGATCTGTTGCATAGCCGTTTTCCTGCAGCAGGCGCGTTGACTTGCGATAGCTCAATATGTTCTTCGACTTAATGAACTTGGAGCTCACCAGTTGATTGTGATCAGCGATCGATGCGGCCAGGTTCGGATACTTTCTGAACTGAGCCAAAACTTTGATCGATTTTCCATTTTCAACTTCTCCGGTGTAGAACTGAACAGACTGGCCGCGATAACTGCCCTTGATACCAAACAAATTGTTGGCCGAAGTTGATAACTCGGAAGTTCCGAATTGCGATTCCAGAATTGCTTGAGCGATAACAACGCTCGGCAAGACTTGGCGGTTCTTCAAATAAAGTTTCACAGCCGGACGACCAACTTGACTGATAAAGGTCTTCTTCTGGCGTTCCGAAAAGTGATTCGGCTTTTTTTGAACCAACGTCGGCGCTGATTGAGCTGGCTGCCGGTGACTTAACTGACTGCGCATTGTAACCCCGGCCACTAAAACCACAGAAGTTATTAGTAATAATAAGATAACCCGCCAACTTTGTTTTCGCAACTTGAACTCTCCCCAGAAATATCTCCAATATATTAGTTTAACTCATTGAAGGTGATTTTATCATCAACTTTGAAAAATTTTACTTCATTAGAGTGAATCAACTCATCGGTTAACTGAATTTTAGCGACAGACTTGGCATGGTAAGGCTGATAATAGTAGTTCCGACTTTCACAGCACACCGCTGCCCGATAAACCGAATACGTTGGTTGATGCTCACTACTCTTAGGTACGTTAACCGAGTCCAAAATATGCCAGCAATTATCAAATGCTTCATTTTCATTTTGGGGGATATCGATTCGTTCTTTTAAATATGAAGCTCGTACAAATCTGGATCCTGGTGAATACGAACCAGGTGGAATGGACTTTCCCGACACATTTCCGGTTGTTACCCGCGGTGTGTTTAATGGGACAGTCCCGTTGATAAAGTCTGGCGTGAAGTCCAAATATTTGTTCAGCTTATCAATTTGTCTGTCGAAATGATTACTGTTGGTGAGAACCCCTAGCGGATTTTCAATAATTTCAATTGGCGTCGTTACCGGTTCGATGACAACAATTCTGCCGGTTGGATCAGCAGCAGCAAAATGCAGCTCACTGTGCCCGTATTTCATTAAGCTGTGTTTATCAGCCATCAATTCAATTTCTTCAATATGATCTTCAATATCGGCAACTGATTTATAGTTGGACAACAAAAAGAATGACAATTCAAATGGTGCCAGGTGGATTTTATCTTCACCCGGTTCTTCTACCAACTCACTGCCATTTGTGAATGTCAGTTTTTGAACAGCCAGACCAAACTCGTTAACGCCATCGGACATATCAATTCGTTTGGCGTGCTGATGGCCCGAACCCAGCGTTGCGTATTTGGTGACATACTTTTTATCGTCATAGACTGAATGCCAGGCAAAGTTACGTGGAACGAAAACGGGATGCGCTCCCAGCTGTGGCCAGTCCATCGTCCGCGACAGAACGTGGGCACCATCTTCTTGGCCAATTTGAAAGATACTTGTACACAATTTAAGAACCTCCCATCAGAATGAGTCGAATAAATTTTACAACAATTCTTCCAATATACACTAAAACGCCCAAAACGTATCGCACTGCGCCTTATAAAATGGTAAACTCTTAATATATGAGCCTTTTTCATACATACATATTTAGGGGACGAATTAATGAAGGAAACTATCGCAAAATTACACAAAAATCGCTTATTCACGCTGTTAGTATGGCTGATTATTGCATTTATTGCAATTATAACCGCTCCCAACGTGACTGACACGCTGCAGTCATACAGTCAGCCGACATTCAGCCAAAATTCTCAGCCTGCCAAAGCGCAAAGTATGCGCAAAGATTGGGGATATAACCTTGGAAAAGCCTCAACCATCAACGTTGTGTACACCAATCCAAAGGGCAAGATTACCCCTAAGCAGCAGACTAAGATTGACACGGCCTTAAATAAACTCAAACAGCATCAATCATTTTACAGTATCAAAAAGATTGTGACGCTTAACACCAACGTTGCCGGCAAGCAGCAACTTCTGTCTAAAGACGGATCAACTCAAATTGCCAGTCTGGATATTGATGCCCAAAATAATACTTTACGGGTATTAACCAATGAATTGGTCAATGAGGTCAAAGTTTCCGGACTGAAATCCTATATTACCAGTCCAGAAATTGTCCGCGACGTCAATAACGAAAAGACCGCTCAAGTTACAAATATCATTTTGATTACCCTATTTGTGGTTTCGATGCTGATTGTCGGGATTTACTTCCGATCGATCTTTGCACCAATCATTTCATTCATTACTTTATTTGCAGCCTTTGTGACTTCTTTCAGCGGTTCGGTTGCCTTGGCAAAACACTTTAACTTTGCTTTTACCCAATATGCACCGCTTGAAATCGGGATTGCGACCGTGGTTCTGGGAACGATTTGGAATATTTACATTTATCGTAAGCTACGCAGTGTCCTATCAATGCAGCGGGAAGCCCGCTATGCTACTCAGCAAACCATTTCTGCCCTGCGGTTCCCAATCATCATTGTTGGCAGCGCCTTGGCAGTCATTTTTGCCTGCTGTGGCTTCATCAACTATGATCAACTCCAGTCATTATGGGTACTTGGCATCACTTATGTCGTCTTGATGCTGGCCGTGTTGACATTAAACGCCGTCTTCATGGCTGCTCTTGGCGAAAGCCTCTTCTGGCCATCCAACGCCCCGTTGACTGCTATGAAATCACACTTCTGGAACCGGGCCACCGATTTCTCGCTCTGGCAGCCAATCGCCGCATTTTTGGTCGTTTTGTACTTAACTCTGCCATTTATTTATTTCTATCACACAAGTTTAAATTATTCACCAATGACCAATTTGGCCAAAACCAACCAAGCTGTTAAAGGGGCCCACGTCCTTCAAGCTCATTTCTCACAAGGAAAAGCAACCCCAATTACCATTTACTTGAAAAACGATCAACCACTGGATAACGAAAAATACCTCCAGCATTTGGATCAACTGACAACTAAGCTGCAGCATACCAAGGGTGTCAGCGCGGCTTATTCATTAACTCAGCCAAGCGGTATGCCAATTGAGAAGTATTACGTTTCCAATCAGTTGGAATCAATCGGATTGAATGCCAAGCAGGCAACCGGCCAGCTGTCCCAAGCCTCCAATGGAATAGACAGCAGCGGCAGCAATCTGAACTTATCCGGCCTGAAACAACAGGTTAAAGAAATGCAGGAACTGGTTAAGCAAAGCAACAAGATCGTGCAAGACAGTTCCAGTCTCGCATCACAGGTTAACAGCGTTGCCGCCAACTCCAGTGTTACCGTTCAACAAGGGGCTTCTGCAAGAGTTCGGGCATATCAGAAGCGGATTAACGAATTGAATCAATCTTTGCAGGCTGTTTCAGCCGGTATCAGTCAGTTAAACGCTGAAGGATCAGTCATTCAAAATTATGGTCAAAACAGTGCCAATAACCTTCAGAGTTACAGCCAGCAAATCAGCCAGGTTCAAAAGCAATTGAAGCAGGTCGGCAGCCAGGTTAACTCCTCAACCGATCAGTTGAATAACATTTACGATTATTTGAATGGCCTCCAAAAGTCTGGTGCCGCCAACGTTTATTACATTACCAAAGCACAATTGGCGGATACCGATTTTCTCCAAACCATGTTGAACTACACCAGTCAGGATAAAAAGATTACAACGATTCAAGTTGTGATGAAGAATGCCCCATCCAGCAAGACCAATATAAAACAGGTCAAAACGTTGGAACAACAGGTTCACCTTCAATTAAGAGGGACACCACTTTCTTCTGATCAAATTGCCTTTACCGGTGAACCAGTTACGCAATCAATGAATCAATCCAAGATGAATCATCATTTCATCACCTTACTGGCAATTGTCATCATTGGAATCTTGGTAACGGTGTTCATTGTCAGCCGATCAATTCTTCAGCCGCTGTACTGGACGATTGCATTTGTCATGTCTGCAGTCACCGGTTTCCAATTAACGTATTTGACAATGCATTACGCAACCGGCACCAATCAATTTGACTGGCAGGTTCCAATACTGGCGGTCAGCATCTTAACCGCCGTCGCTGCTTGGCAGATCATTGCCCTGGGATTGTCGTTCAGGTACACGGAATTGTCACTTCTGGAATGGATTCGACCAACGATGGCAAGTTATGGTAAGATCGTTCGTTACATTCTGTTAGTCGTCATCGCGTTAGCCATTGGATTAACGTTCGGTGCATCGTTTGCAATGGTTGAAACGGCATTAATTGTCATCTACACAGTTTGTGTTTACTACCTGATTCTGCCAATGATCGTCACTTCGATGGGTAAACTAGCAGTTACTTTGCCAAATAAAAAGAATATTTTAAAGAACAAATAAATAATTTATTAATTTTTATATTCCTGTTACGTCATCACCTAATAAAAGTCAACTGACATATTACCCAAAATCGTCAAAAAAGACATTCAATTCGGTTTGAATGTCTTTTTTGTTTGCTCACTTACAAATGCTCCTTTGCATGGGCATGTAAGCGGATATTCACAAGCTGAGTGACTTTTGTTGCAAACGTCATATGACATTTAACTGCATTGCAAATAGTTTGTTACACTCCTGCAACAATTCATTGGTATTCTGGTACTTGTAGATTTGATAGGGAGTTGTTGATAAAAAATGAAATTACATACAAAAATATTATTAACTTTAGTAGCATTGTTCACATTGTCATTCGCCGGTTTCCAAGATGCTCAAGCATCAAAAGCTGACGATACAGATGCATCATATGCAGCTGTATACAAAGTAGCTAAGCAAAACCTCGGCAAGCCATATGTTTATGGTGCCACTGGCCCATCAGCATTTGATTGTTCAGGATTTACCAGCTATGTTTTCAAGAAGGCTGCGAGCGTATCACTTCCTCGTACCGCCCAAGCACAATATAACGCCGGCCAAAAGGTATCATACAGTAACATCCAAAAGGGTGACCTGGTATTCTTCGGTTGGAGCGCATCATCAATTTCTCACGTTGGGATGTACATCGGTAAAGGTAAGATGATCGATGCTCAAAACCGCGGAGTCATTACTGAATCTGTTAAAGCACCATGGTGGAACTATGTTGGATCTGCTCACGTAGCCAACTTCGATGCTGACAACGATACAGACGATTAATCTATAACACATAATATCAATTAACAATTCAATCATCTATCCTAAACAGGCTGGAAACATTCATTTGTTTCCAGCCTGTTTTTGCATTCTCGTGATTCGTTGGTATATTTAGAGTATAAGATTTGATTGAAGGAGTATCCAAAAAATGGACTACGAAGCTAAGTCACCTACCACCCCGGATATTGGTGATTATCTAAAAATAATTGCCTGTACAACGGTCATGCTGCAGACTATCCTCGGACTCGCTTTAACAACTCATCCCAGCTCGACAATTCAAATGGGTATCGGGATTACATACAACTTAATCAAATTCACTGCACCGGCTTTTATCACCGGCATTCTATATACGACCATTCGTGTCACTGGTGAAACTGATCTAGGCTATCGTGCATACTTGGGGCAGATGTGGCACACACTGTTCTTACCGACAATTCTCTGGACAACCATTTATCTGGTACTCATGCCTTGGGTTCAGCAAGTGAGTCACTACCACACCCTTGCTCAGTTTGCCTGGCAATTTGTCAATGGTAATGCTGCCCCTCACCTTTGGTATAATTCGATGATGCTTCAGTTCATCTTTTTAATGCCATTCTTTTGGTGGCTGGCTGCGTGGTGCAAAAGCCGTTCTTCCAGGGGACTCATCGCTCTATCAACAACTGTCGTGATATATTTTGGGTGGTTGACTTTCTATGATGCTCAGGTCTTCCACGGCCCTCACATGCACGATTGGTATTTATTGGACCGGTTATTTATTAGTTTTCTCATCTATGGTGTCATTGGCGTTCTAGCGTGGCAATATCGCCGATTTACAAGCCAATTTCTCCGCAAATGGTGGCCACTGATTTTGTTGGTTGCTTTGGGTTCACTTATTTGGGTTAACCTGGAGCTCTTCCAATACAGACTGCCTGTCCAATTGGCCAACGCTCCCTACTACAAACCTTCAATGGCAATTTATGATCTGGTGATAATCATGCTGATTGCAGCGTTGGCAGTCTACCAGCTTGGACATAAACGGCAAATTACTGAAACTGTCCATATCATGGCCAATTACGCCTACCCCGCCTTTTTATCAAATGTCTTTTGGGATCAATTACTATGGTTATCGTTTGGGCGAAATCTGACAAGCAGCCATCCGGTAATCGGGATTATAACAGTCTATATTGGTACCTGGATTTTGTCGTTTGCCTCGGCAATTAGCATCCATCATGTATGGAAATGGCTCCGCTCAAGACACAAAAAATAAAGGATCGGGAAACTTCCCGGTCCTTTATTTATTAATCAATTTTTCCATATTCACGTGCTTAATCCCGACTTCCATAAAGGGATCACCATACTGCTTAAATCCCAGCGTTTCATAGAAGCCGATTGCGGTCGCCTGAGCACCCAAGTAAAATCTGGGTGCATCTTGAAACATTGTTGAATCAAGAATTGCTTCCATCAATTGTTTGGCATATCCCTGATGACGAGCAGCCTTTTCGGTAGCCACCCGTTGAATATGAACGCCATCTTCAGTTACCGTAGTTCGGGCAGTCGCCACCGGTTCGCTGTCTTCATAGGCAACAAAGTGAAATGCATCGGAATCTGTACCATCAAACTCATCGGCTTCATTGATGCCCTGTTCTTCCACGAACACGTGACGACGAATCGCGCGAGCATCTTGATAAATATCATCTAATTGATCTGTTACCTTAATTTCCACATTGCTACCTACCTATATTTATCAAATTTATTGTTCGTTGAATGAAAGGACCTTAATGTTGTCGCCGTCAACTTCCAGCTTTGTCAAGCTGCCATTAGCCGGCCGTTCGGTCACATCGTATTTACCATTACCATATCGCTCAACGATGCTCAAAAGTGTATTGCCATGGCTGATCAACAATACGTTGTCGCCGTCTTTAATATCCTTATTGCTCTTGATTAAATCAAATCCCTGATCCAGTCGCTTCCAATATTCTTCATTATTTTCAGCCTGATGGAATGGATCGGCATCTTTCAAATAGTCCTTGGCTTTACCAATTGAGTATTTATCAACAATATCTCTAAAAGTCGGCAGCCCATGAGGTGCGCCTGCCAGATACCAGGCTTGATCCATATCGTTTCCTTCAAAATAGCCATAGAACTCTTCTCGAAAGAACATTGATGTAATTGGCGCATCAATATCTGAAGCATCATTTTTATCCAAAATGGTCTGGGCGGTTTGTTCTGCTCGCGTCGTATCACTGCAGTAAGCTGCAGCGAATTTGGTGTTCTTGAGCTTTTCTCCGGTATCAACCGCATTTTGAATTCCTTTATCTGTCAGTGGTGAATTACTCCATCCCTGCAGCTTGTTATAAATGTTAAAGTAGGTCTGTCCGTGACGAACCATGTACAAAGTAAATTTACTCATGATGACACTTCCTTTACCCTTAATATCTAAAGTATACCAAGTTTTTCCGACCGCGCGCAGGTCAAATCAATTTAAGATTTCCAGAAAATCGCTTGATTTTTGATATTTTGTCATGATTTTTTGATAAGATGAAGCAAGTAATTATTTTAAGGAGCAAATTCGTTTTGAAATATATTAATTGGACCCTGGAAAAATGCAGCACACGGAAGGGGTTTATCGTTCTATTAATCGTCTGCTTCTGGGCCAAAACCATGTTGGCCTATTTTGTTGACCTTGGATTGGGAATCACCAATCCCTTTCAATTCTTCATTGTTCTCATTAATCCATTGGCAACCACGACGCTACTGCTCAGCATCGCCCTTTACTTTAAAAAGAGCCGATTCTTCTATCCAATTGCACTTCTAATCTCAATTCTGAATACCGTTTTACTTTACTTGAACGTCATCTACTTCCGGGAATTCACAGATTTCATGACGGTCAGCACCATGACCGGCTACTCCAAGGTCAATCAGGGGCTCAGTGGCAGTTCACTTGCCCTAACCAACTTTCATGATATTTTTTATTGGATCGATTTAATCGTTATCATTGGCCTGCTGGTATTTAAGAAAATCAAGATCGACCCCCGTCCGCTTAACCGCCGAATTGGCCTTGCAGTGACCTCATTTTCAGTTCTCTTTTTCGCGGTTAATCTGTCATTAGCCGAAATGGATCGGCCTCAGCTTTTGACGCGGACCTTTGATCGAGCTTACATAGTTAAATACTTGGGATTAGACGCCTTTACCGTTTACGATGGGCTAAAGTCCCAGCATAATAACGATTTGCGGGCTACAGCTACTAAATCAGAGCTAAATGATGTTCTAAAATTCACCCGCAAGCACTACGCCAAGCCAAATAAGAAATACTATGGGATTGCCAAGGGTAAAAATGTCATCATTATCCATTTGGAAAGTTTCCAACAATTCCTAATTAACAAGAAAATCAACGGTCAAGAAGTCACGCCATTCCTGAACAAGCTCTATGGCAGCAAGTCTTCATACGCATTCAAGAACTTCTTCCACCAAGTCGGTCAGGGGAAAACTTCCGATGCTGAAAACATGCTTGAAACCAGTACCTATGGCCTACCGCAGGGATCCTTATTTGCCCAGCTCGGCAGCGATAATACTTTCCAAGCCGCTCCGGCAATTCTCAACCAACGCCGCGGCTATACCAGTGCCGTCTTCCACGGAAACATTGCCAGTTTCTGGAATCGGAACAATGTTTATAAGAACATGGGATATCAATACTTCTTTGATGCCAGTTATTACAACACCACTGGTGACCGGTCATTGGGCTATGGATTGAAAGATAAGCTGTTGTTCAGGGACTCTGTCAAATACCTTCAGAATCTCCAACAACCCTTCTATGTTAAGTACATTACGGTTACCAACCATTTTCCATACGATTTGGACAAAGAAGATACCAACTTTAAAACAACCGATACCGGCGATAACGTCGTTGATAACTACTTCCTGACTGCTCATTATCTGGACCAGGCCGTTCATGAATTTTATAATTATATGCGCAAAACCGGCCTGCTTAAACACTCAGTTATCCTGCTTTATGGAGATCATTATGGTATCTCGAACTCTGAAAACACCAATTTAGCAAAAGCTCTGGGCAAGAATCCAGATGATTGGGATGACTTTGACAACGCTCAGCTCCAGCGGGTTCCGTTAATTATCAACATCCCTGGAGAAAAGAACGGCTTTGTTTCCAAAAAATACGGTGGTGAAATTGACGTTCTGCCGACTCTGATGCACTTGTTAGGTGTCAGCAGCAAGCGCTACGTACAATTTGGGACCGATCTGCTATCGAAACAACACGATCAAGTTGTCGCATTCAGAAACCAGGATTGGGTCAGCCCATCGTTCACGTCCATTAGCGGCGATATCTATTCCAATAAGACTGGCCAACTGCTGAAGTTGACCAAGCGTCAGCAGGCTCAAGTCAAGAAGGATCGGGAAAGAGTCGACACCGAATTGTCACTCTCGGATTCACTCAATGAGAAGAACCTTCTGCGTTTCTACCATCCAAAGGGCTTCAAATCCATCGACCCTCGGAAGTATAACTACGCCGACTTATACCAAAAAGAACGACGAATTGAAGAACGGCTTGGCAAGAAGTCAACCAGTATTTACTCCAAGAATGGTGATAAATCCACTTGGAAGGAATACTTCACCGACGCACCCGAAATTCACCATAAGACCACTGACAGTAACCGAATCAAGATCACCAATCCAGATGCAAATAATAACGATAGCAGTCGTTAGGGGGAATCTGAGATAAAACAAGACACAAAACGACAAGGCATTCTGCTTTATAATATCCTGGTTGTTTCATTGGCTTTGATTTCCTTTGCTCTGGCATTTCTGGCACTCGCTGCCAAAATAACCCTCAGACAAGGGCCATACCGAATTGTATTCGGACTCATATGGCTCTTTTTTCTGATCGATTATTTAGTCAGATTTAAACTGGCCAAGTCAAAGAAAGACTTTCTGATCTCCAATTTGTTTGATCTAATCGCATTGATTCCATCGCATCCGATTTTTATCTTCTTTCGGATCGCGCGAATCTATTCAATTGTCCGTTACTACAACTTGTTGTGGCGGTTCGGTATTTCAGGCAAATGGACCAATGCGCTCCACAAGTTTCTTTACGACACGGGTTTTATTTACTTGTTATCAATTTCCTTGGTTATTCTGATTTTCAGTTCCTTGATCTTCGCGTCATTTGAACATGATTCCCTGCAGAATTCACTCTGGTGGGCCATTTCGACAGCGACAACCGTTGGTTATGGGGATATCACGCCAAAGACCGATGGTGGCAAAATCATCTCAGCCATCCTAATGCTCGGTGGAATCGGTTTTATTGGTTTGTTAACCTCAACAATTACCGATTTCTTCACATCTCAAGACAAGCACGTTGACCAAACAGATGCCCTCAAGGAATTAACCAAGCAGGTGACTCATCTCTCACGACAAGTTAATCAAATGCAAAAAGAACTCAAAAAAGAAGCAGGTCACAAAAGGTCGGCTCCTGTCAGGGAACATAAAAAGAAATAGGAGGCTTCTATTTAGATGTTTGAAAAAGGCACAATTGACGTTCATGATGCATATCAAAATAATTTGAAGCATATTGATTTGAAAATTCCCAAATACGCGATCACGGTATTTGCCGGATTGTCAGGATCCGGAAAGTCATCGCTGGTGTTCGACACAATCGCCGCAACGTCCAGACGAGAGCTTAACGAAACCTTTCCCAGCTTCACCCAACAGTATCTGCCAAAATATGGTCAGCCCCACGTTAAAAGCATTGAACATCTGCCAGTTGCCATTGTGATCGAACAAAAGCGAATTGGTAAGAATGCCCGTTCGACACTTTCAACTTATACCGGAATCTATTCATTATTGAGGTTGTTGTTCTCAAGAGCTGGAAAGCCCTTTGTCGGCTATTCAGACACCTTCTCGTTTAACCTGCCTCAAGGTATGTGCCAAGAGTGCCAGGGATTAGGCTACGTTGATGATATTGATGCCAATACGTTAATTGACCCTGAAAAGTCGTTGAACCAAGGCGCAATCACCTTCGTCAGCTTTGGACCCAACACTTGGCGGTGGCGGCGATACACCGACAGTGGCTTATTTGACAACGACAAGCCTCTGAAAGACTACACCAAAGAAGAAATGGATACATTGTTGTATGCACCCCAACAAACGTTGAAAGATGCCCCATCGGCATGGCACCGGACTGCTCTTTATGAAGGCCTGGTTCCCAGAATTCGCCGCTCCATCATCGGCAAACGTGAGGCCCAGCACCACAAAGAAGCCCTGGCTAAAATTGTCACCAGAAGGCCTTGTCCAGACTGTCATGGGACTCGCCTTCGTCCTGAAGTCCTCACTTGCAAAATCAATGACAAAAATATTGCAGATGTTCTGTCGATGGACCTGGTTCATGCATTGAAGTTCCTGCATGAAATCAACGTCCCGCTGGTCACCGATGTTATCCGTGAAGTCGCTACCAAAATTCAGTCGCTGATTGATATCGGCCTTGGCTACCTCACCTTGGATAGAAGTACCGAAACCCTGTCTGGCGGAGAAACTCAACGGATTAAGATCGCTAAATTTTTGACCAGTTCACTTGTCGATATGGTCTACATTTTGGATGAACCCAGCGTTGGTCTGCATCCCCACGATATTCAATTAATTAAAAACGCCCTGATTAATTTGAAAAACAAGGGCAACACAATCATGGTTGTTGAACATAATCCAGAATTGATCCCAATCGCCGACTATGTCGTTGAAATTGGTCCTAAAGCCGGTCGCAGTGGTGGTCGGATAACCTTTACCGGCACATATGATCAGTTATTGAGTGCCAACACCATGACCGGAAAATATCTGAAGCAGCCGTTGACGTATCGCGAGCCACGGCAATTTGACGAAACAATTTCTCTAACCCATATCAACACTCACAATTTAAAAGATGTCAGCGTGACCATTCCACTGGGAGTAGAAACTGTCATCTCAGGAGTGGCCGGCTCAGGAAAGAGTTCTTTGGTTGATGCATTACGGCCAAAGCTCCATGAACCCTACATCGATTTGGCCCAAGGCGCAATTGGAACCAATATCCGATCGACGCCTGTCACCTACCTTGATATCTTGGATGATATTCGAAAGATTTTTGCCAAAACATCCGGCGCTTCGACCAGCCTGTTCAGTTACAACGGCAAGGGCGCTTGTCCCCGCTGTAAAGGAAAAGGTGTGACCATCACCAACATGGCCTTCATGGACCCAGTCGTTCAAAAATGTGAAATGTGTGACGGCAAACGGTACAATGACGAAGCCCTCAGCTACCTGTACCACGGAAAGAATATCAGTGAAGTCCTCAACATGCCGATTGAATCGGCCATTGATTTCTTCAAAGATACCTCAAAAGTGTATGATAAATTGATCAACATGCAAAAAGTTGGTTTGGACTACCTCACTCTGGGTCAACCATTAACCACTTTATCTGGCGGGGAACTGCAGCGCTTAAAGTTAGCGGTCCAATTAAACAAAACCGGAACGATTTATCTGTTGGACGAACCAACCGCCGGCCTGCACATGAAAGACGTTGCTAAGCTCATCAAGTTATTTGATGAACTGGTGGCTGCCGGCAACACCCTGATCATCGTCGAGCACAACCTGGAAGTCATCAGTAAGGCTGATTGGCTGATTGATGTCGGCCCGGATGCCGGAATTTACGGTGGTCGGATTTTGTTCTCCGGTCTGCCAAAAGATTCTCAGAAGGAACCCAAATCTCGAACTGGTCAGGCTTTGAAGCAATATAATTTAGATAGACAATAAAAAAGTTATCCGCGAAATTGATCGTGGATAACTTTTTTGGTTAGTCTCATTTTTTAATTGACGTACTGTGAATCGGACCTCTGCGATCCGGATACAAACTCTTCATAATTGAATTAACGGCAATTGGCGCTTCGCCAAAGGCTGTCGCAATCAACGGCTGTTTACCGTCATAATTGGAAACATCCCCGATTGCGAAGACATTGGCCAAGTTGGTCTTACCACTTGGTTGAACTTCGATGGTACCACGGTTGATTTCCGGATGGGCATGCCATTTGTTCAAAGCATCGTCTTGGGCAATGAACCCATAGTTCACGACAATCTTATCAACGGCCAGCTTCTTGATTTCATCGGTCTTCATTTTCTTGGCTTCGACTTCAACCTGACCGTTATCCAATTGAGTTAACCCTTTGATCAAATAAGGGGTAACTGGTTCAATAGTTGATTGAATCAACCGTTCCACGTTGTGCTCCAACGCCCTGAACTTGTCTCTTCTGTGCAGTAGATAAACTTTTTTGGCAACTCCATGCAAAAGCAATGCTTCATCAATGGCTGAATCACCACCACCAGCCACCAGCACCGTTTGATCACGAAATTGTTCCAAGTGCTTAACACTGTAAAATAAACTTTTGCCTTCAAAATCTTCACTGTTGTCAACGGCGAGCTTACGGGGGTTAAATGCCCCCACGCCGCTGGCAATGATGATTGCTTTGGTTTTGGTTGTTTCCTGATTGGTCGTAATTTGGTAACCACCGTCGATCTGTTCGACATCAATCACTGTTTGATTTAATTTAACAGCCGTATCAGAGCCGCTGAGCTGCTTTTCCAGTTCATCGACTAATGTTCTGGCTTTGATGTTGGGATAGCCGCCAACGTCTAATATGGTCTTTTCAGGGTATAGTGCGGTAACTTGGCCACCCATTTCAGAGAGGCTTTCAATAATTTGTGTTTTGGCGTTTCTCAATCCCGCGTAAAATCCGGCAAACATCCCTGCCGGTCCGCCACCGATAATTGTAATGTCGTAGAATGAATCAACTTCTGCCATCATGGTCCTCCTAGCGTTTATTTACTAATTTTTTCTGTTTACTTCGATGAATGATAATTTGTTGGCCCTGAAGCGTCTTAACTTCCCGCAATCCGGCATCAATCATGATGAAAATTAAGAACCAGCCAACGATAATATCAATAAATTCCTGCAATAATGATACACCGATTCCAGTGTTTGGGATATCCCAGTCCCAAAATGTGTGAAGGCAAATGACGATTAAGAAAAAGACGTAAAATTTTGGCTTCGTGAAAAAGTCTTTGACCGTAAACTGCTTTTTCCGGGTTTTGCCAAGGATCACCGCCCCACCAATAATGGCTGCCCAGATTGCGTGGGTGCCGATGGCTTGAAAGCTTCGGGTAAAAATCGTTGCCAGGCCATATTCACTCACATAACCGGAACTTTCAAACACCGAGAACCCGGCACCAATCGCAGCCCCGATCAAGACGCCGTTAAAAATATAATTCGCTTTGTACGTATTGATGAACAGGATAATGACCACACACTTGGCCAGTTCCTCCACAATCCCGACAATTAATGCCGATTCAATGCTGACTTCGGTTCGAATTGGCAAGATTAAATAAAAGGTCATCGTCACAATCAGCGATAGAATTCCGCCCACCAAAAAGATGACCATCGTCTGCCGGACCGAAATATTTTGATACACGTTGATTTCAAAGAACATCATCAGCAGGGAAAACGGAACGGCCAAAGAACCGATAAAGATGATCCCGGGAATGACCTTATTGCTCTTGAAGACAAACAGAAGTGCCATCAGCATCACAAAACTAATTGCAAGCAGTAAAAAGACCCGCGTAAAGAACCATGGCGTAACTGGTCGGCTGGATACCTTGCGCAGACTTGGTGTGGTGGTTTTGGTCCCAACGATAAATAACCGGTCAGCCTCCTCACGGGTGTGCCGCTTAAAGACTTGAGAAAACATTCGTGACAAATGAATTTCAACCGGGCTGTCCGGCTCGGTTTCTCCCAAGTGTTTGGCGATATTATCATCTAAATTATCATAATTTCGACGGACACCGGTCCACACCAGGGAGAAAAATTTACTTCCTAAATTTTTAGCACTAGATTTCATAATTCACTCCTATGGTTGATACCATTAAGCGTAACTTACAAATTAATTGGTTTCAAGGTTACCGCAGAATTGAGTTTCAAGAAAAATTCGGTTATGATTAGGTAAAGGGTTTTCATCCTTGATAATACACAAACGGAGGTAGTTCTTAATGGCTCAGAAAAAAATGATTCTTGACCTGGACACCGGTATTGATGACGCAATGGCAATCGCCTATGCTGTCGCCGATCCCGCTGTTGATTTAATTGGTATTATCGGTTCATACGGTAATGTTTACGTTGAAGATGGTGTTCAAAATTCACTGAAGATTCTTGAACTCTTGGGTGCAACAGACGTCCCTGTATATCAAGGATTGTCACACTCGTCCGAATCAGACCACTTCGACAGAATGCCGATTAGTGCGCAAATTCACGGTGAAAACGGAATTGGTGATGTTGAGCTGCCAGATCCAAAACGTCAACCAGAAAAAGGCGACGCCATCGACTTCTTCATTGATGCGGTTAAGAAATACGGCAAAGATTTAATCTTGGTTCCAACTGGTCCATTAACCAACTTGGATGCAGCCATCAAGAAAGCTCCGGAAATCACCAAAGAAATCGGCAACATCACTATCATGGGTGGTGCTGTAACCGTTCCAGGTAACGTGACCAACGTCGCAGAAGCCAACATTCAACAGGATGCAACCGCTGCTGACCACGTCTTTAGAAAAGCCCCACTGACTCAAGTTGGCTTGGACGTTACGTTGAGAACGTTGTTAACTTACAAAGAGACCCAACAATGGCGTGATCTTCACACCAAATCAGGTGAAGCATTTGCCGACATCGTTGACTATTACATTAAAGCATATGAAGTTACCAGCCCCGATCTTCACGGCTGTGCCCTTCATGATCCATTTGCAGTTGGTGTTGCCATCAACCCCGACTTTGTTCAAACAATCGGCTTGAATATGTATGTCACCACCGACGAGAAATACTATGGTCGAACTACCGGTGACCCTGCCCGTTTGGACGATCCACATACCAACGTTAAAGTTGCGGTTAATGCCGACGTTGATGCCTATCTGAAAGCATTCATGAGCAATCTGACAGGTCTGTTCAGTAAACATTAATCTTTAAATCTCGCTTTAGCCTCTAAGCCATGTAAATTGGTTTGGAGGCTTTTTTGCAAGTTTCTGATTGAAAACGACTATCGCTGTGTCCCGGTCCATCGGCTCCGCCTGCTGTAGTGGCTTGGTATTTCGAGCCTGTAGTCTCGAAATATCAAGATGCTGTAATCACGGCTTTCAGCCGTTTCAACAGCATTCTCACTACTGCTGGCAATGCCGGTGAACCGGAACACAGCTACTTGGATAAAGGATTAGAATCCGATATGACATCTGACTTTCCTGTAGCTTTGGTAAGCAATTTAACTATCTAGCAGTATGGAAATGTCGACACTAGTTTCTTCTGTTAGTAATCCCCATTATTAAAACCAACCCGAACATCACCCCTGCTGCCTGATTTTACTGGTTTGGCATTGCCAGCCATAGTGAAAGTATCGTTGAAGCCGATGAAATCGGCAATTACGATACCTTTGTATTTCAAGACTACAGGCTTGAAATCAAAGCCACTATGGCAGGCGGAGCCAAACCAGTAAAATCAAATCACTAATTGAATTTTTTGGAGCCGATGGACCGGGACACAGCGGTATAAAAAAACCAATGATGAGATCATCATTGGAATTTAATTGATTTAAGTTTGTATTTTACCAGTAACCAAGTAGTTTAGTCAGCTTGGCCCGATCAATATCACGCTGGGTAAGCGTCGCGGTCATTGTTCCGCCCTGCGTATTGTCAGCGTCTTTGTAGTCGGTCCAGTTGTATTTCATATTTTCTTGGCTCTGACCATCTTCAACACCTGTCTGAGCCGCCATGATGTCTTGGAAATATGGGGTGTGGTCCAGGCCAAGTGAATGACCTAGCTCATGAGTAATTACACCAACCCAATACGTTTCCAAAAGCTCACGGGGAACACCAGTGATGGTCGTCGTCAGGTAATGATTGGTACGGTCATAATGGAAATTGTTAGCTGCATGAGCTGCCATCCCATCGCCAACACCACTGGTATCGTCAGTTGAAAGATGAATGGTGACTGGCTGGTTTGATGACATTGGGAGATACCCATATGGATACGTGCTGTCGTGGAAAGATGTGTAATCAACATCAATTCCATTACCAAAGAAGACGCCATCCCAACCAGCTATTTGGCCGTTACCAAAATCCAACGTCATACTGTGGCTTTGACGAGTCCCCAATGTGAACACGATACTACCAAGCGCATTGTTCCATTTGTCAATTGCCTTTTGAACATAGGGAACAAGCTGAGATGATTCAACGTAAATCGATGCCTGATCATTATTGAAAACCCCGTTATCAGCGTAATCGCCAACATTGAAGTTTTTATCGAAAACTGATTTGTAGGTGGCGTAATCACCGGTGGTCAAACTGAGCAGCTGACCAGTCGGATCCAAATCCGGCGAAGTGGCGATCATCGACTCCAGATTAGCTTTTGAAATCAAATTGGGAGTCGTTGTCTCAGTTTGCGTATTGCCTGAATTAGTGGGCGTCCCCACAATATTAATTGTCGTTGGCTGATAAAGTTTCAGATACTTGGCGTAAACATAGCCTTTAATCTTGCCGTTCTTATTGGCGACATACATATAAGTCGATTTCTTATTGCTGGAAGTCCGTACAGTAACCCGCTTTTTGGAATAGAAAGTGGTCTTTTTGTAGTTCTTTAAATTATGAATCTTCTTAGTCAGCTTAGCCGAATTGTACATATAGCCCTTGGAAGCTCGATATGGTTTCGATGCGACCTTTTGGACTTTAACGACTTTAACTGTTTGTTTAGCTTCAACATTCTCTGGTGCATTAAAATTGGCAAGAAAACCGATAGAAAACATCATTGCTAAAATGACTGTTATGATGCCATGTCTTTGTTTCATAATCATTCCCCCGATTGATTAATATTAATAGGTCCATAATAATACATGAACGTACTATATAAAAGTACTTACGGAGGGAATCTTGAATCTTAACATTTAATATGAATGGCACGTAAATCAGCCAAAATATTTATTAACGAATTGAGCGACGCCATCATCATCGTTGTTCCCTGTGATCACATCTCCGGCCTCTTTAACAGGCAGTTGGCCATTTTCCATGACAACGCCGATCTCAGCATTTTTAATCATGCCCAAGTCATTTTCGGCATCGCCAAACGCCATCAGATTGTTAAAGTCCATATCGAAGTGATCCAACAACGCCTTCAGACCAACCACTTTATCCATTCCTGGGGCGAGGAATTCCATAATCTGCGGCTGGGATCGAACAATATGATACTGACTGCGGAGTGTATCATCCATGGCACTTTGATATCGATCCAACAGTTCAGGCTGATCACTGACGATGGCCTTAGAGTATTCATCTGAGGTGCTCAAATCAGAAAATGCTCTGGGAACAAAATCGATATTGCCTTTGAACTGCTGTTGATACATTGAATGCTTCAAATCAGTCATTGGATAAACCTGTTGGAAGTCCAAGATATCCAAGGGGGCATTTTGTGCTTTAACAAAATTATGAAGCGGCACCAAATCAGCTTTCTCAATCCCGCTCTTGGCCAGTTCGGCCTTATCGTTATTGTGAACGACTAGCGCGCCGTTAAAAGTAATTGTATAATCTAGGTCTTCTGTTAATCCAAGCTGTTGGATGAACCGCCAGATTGCATTAATCGGTCGGCCTGTACACAAAACGACCTTAACACCATCATCGTGGATTGCTTTTAAGGCCTGTTCGTTGCCTTTTGAAATTGTTTTGTCACTGGTTAACAGGGTACCATCTAAATCAAGTGCGACCATTTTAATCAAGTTGTCCGTCTCCTTTGTTTGTCTTACATGACTAAAGTTTAAGCAACTGGCTCGTGAAAAACAATACCAGGAATTTCTGCGCTTAATTACATTCTGTGATAATAATAAGCATTGGTTTAACAGTTTTTAATGTTATTCGTACAAATAAAAAATCTCCCCAAGTTATCGATAATTTTATCCGCTTGCGAGAGTATGGGTTTGGCCCGATTTCACAAACTAAAAAAGGAACTTGGACGACTGTTCATCCAAGTTCCTTAATTGATCCGTATAACCAATTGGTTATTTTAATGTGTTAGCTGATTTGTGATTCCAGTTCACGAAGTTCTGCTTCACGAACACTTCGTGGAAGAAATCTTCTGATTTCTTCTTCGTTGAATCCAACCTCTAGACGATGATCGTCAAATATAATTGGACGTTTAATCAAATCAGGATACTTAACGACAAGGTCAACCAACTGTGAAACAGTCAGGTTGTCGAGGTCCAAGTTCAACTTCTTATAGATATTAGACCTTGTAGAAATAATGTCTTCACTGCCGTTTTCGGTTAAACGTAGAATTTGTTTTACCTCATCAGCGTTAAGAGGGTTGGAATTGATATTTCTTTCCTTGAAATCAATGTGATGGCTCTTCAACCATGCACGAGCCTTCCGACTTGATGCGCTGCTTTGTGCTACATATAAATTCAGCATTACAATTCCCCCCTGCTCAGTAACAAAAGTACAAACGAGAAACAACATCCTTCAATTACTATATTATCATATTAGCAACTTTTGTCAATACGGTTACTTACTTATAGTAACTTACTTGTGAAATTAATTATACACCACTTATTTTTGTTATCAACTATAATATTGGTAATAAAACTTCTAAAAGGAGAAAAATTTTGTTAGTCTTTTATTCCCTTACCCTACTCGTTGTGGCGACAATCATCGCCAACATTATTTATACGATATTTCCCAAGATCCCATTAACTTTTTATCAAATCGGCTGTGGACTGGTCTTATCTCTGCTGCCCTTTTTTCAAAATTATTCACTGGAACCGGAAATTTTTATGCTGATGGTGATCGCACCGTTGATGTTTAATGACGGTCAGAATACCAGTGGTGATCATTTCCGTCGCTCCTTTCGGCAAATATTTAATTTAGCCGCAATTTTGGCGATTACGACGGCTGTGATCATTGGATTGGTTGCCCACGCCCTACTTCCACTGGTCCCTTTGGCACTTTGCTTCGCGATAGCAGCAATTGTCACGCCAACCGATTCGGTCGCCCTCAAGTCAATTACCAAAGACATTGAACTGCCCACCAACGTTTCCAGTGCTTTGGAAAATGAATCCCTTTTTAACGACGCATCCGGAATCGTCATTTTCAATTTAGCTCTGGCTTCATTTATTAGTGGTGACTTTTCTTTTTCAGAGGGACTTACCCGCTTTTTGATCAGCTTCTTTGGTGGTCTAATTATTGGTGCCTTGGCAGGTCTGGTATTTGTCAAAATTCAAACAGTCTTGGTCAATAAATCAATGGACACAGCCAGTGTGATCGTGCCATTCAGTATCATGACGCCGATTGCCATTTACCTGTTCGCAGAAGAATTGGGTATATCCGGCATTCTGGCAGTAGTCGCCGCCGGAATTATCTACGGGATCAATCAGAGCCGTTTAAAGCTCACCTCGACCAATGTTCGACTGGTGACCAACTCAACATGGGGAATCATCTCCAGCCTCTTAAACGGCGTTGTTTTTGTTCTCCTGGGGGTCACGCTGCCAAAGGTGATCAGGCGGATGCTGCCCTACTCAACCACGGCGATCATCAAATTAGTGTTGGACTCGTTAGCCATTTATGTGGTCATGTTGTTGATCCGGTTTATTTGGATACGGCTGAATGTGTTCCATGTTCAAAAGGAAAGTGCGACCACAAAGGAGTCAATTATTGCGGCAATCGGTGGGGTTCACGGAACCATTACGTTAGCCATGGCACTTTCAATTCCGTTGACTTCTCTCGGCCAACCGTTTCCTTTTAGAGACCAGCTGATTTATATCGCAACGATCGTCATTTTGTTAAGCTTGATTGTTCCAACAATTGTCCTGCCGTTCCTGTGTCATAAAAAAGTGGTCCAGGATCAGCAGGCTTTCAACAACTACCGAACCGAGATGGTCAATTACGCGATCACCCAAGTCAAGCAAGACCCGACCATATCAACATTAGACCGCAACTACGTGATCGATATGCTGAATAGTCAAAAGAGCAATACAGAAATTGACCGTAAAGCAGTTCAGGAAATCATGTCCAAGGCCCAGCAGGCCAGCGTTCAAGCGGTCATTGACCTGGCAAACGAGGGCAAAATTGACCAAAAAATTGCCAACCGATTTTCCAGAAGAATGGTGACAATGCCTAATCGACGGATTGGGTTTATGACCCGGATGCGATATATTTTTAAATTTCAGATTAAAAGATTCAAAACCAGGAAGAAAGCCGCCCGACTCAAAGGAGAAGCGACTCAAACCGTTCCATCAAAAAGCCGCCAAGAGATCCACGATGAGCGACACAAAATCAATCAGTTGATCAAAAACGCCATGTTTCAAAGTGCAAATCACTATTTGGATCAAATTGAAACCGAGGAGAATCGAAATTCCGTTAACTTTGTCCGCAGTTCTTATAGTTTCAGACAAGGCAGCTCCACTGTCGACTCAGAAACCGATAGTCTCAGAAATACCCTTTTAATCCAGTCATTTCAATCCGAATACACATACGTGGCCGATGCATTCAAATCCGGAAAAATTTCCCGAAGCCTCTCAGATCAGCTCAGCCAAAGCATTTCGACCGATCAAATGGCCTATATGGAACAGGGTACCGGCAGTGATTTATTATTAGCTTAACTACTTTAGCCAACAGCAATTTACAATCAAGGAATAATTGACTATACTTGACGATATACTTGATTTTGTGTGGGTGAAAATATGAAAATTACGCTACTAGCGACCAGCGACACGCATGGGTTTATCGAACCTACTAACTACGTTGATTCAGGTCTTGATAAGCCCTTCGGTATCGAGAAGGCGTGCACGACGATCAAAAATTATCAAAAGGCCCATCCTGATGAACATATTATTCTCTTAGACAACGGCGATTTCCTTGAGGGATCGCCAATGGCATATTATGTGGCCAAACGAGCGGATAAGCAGGATCAGGAAGCCTTCTTTTCGGCATACAATGAAGTTGGTTATCAACTGGGAACCATCGGCAACCATGAATTTGATTACGGACTGGATTATCTGAATTACATGATGAAACATTCAGACCGGCATTTTGTGTGCGCTAATATTGTTGATAACAATAACGAACCATTGTTGGCAGATCCATACACAATTATGGATGTTGCAGGTGTCAAAATCGGCTTTTTGGGATTAACGACAACTTCCACTAAAAAATGGAAGAACGTTAATGATTTAAATGACTTCAATCTGATTTCCGAGTTGGATGCGTGCAAACGCTACATCCCAGAAATGAGAAAAAAGGCCGACGTTGTCGTTGTCGTCTACCATGGCGGCTTTGAACGCGACCATACCGGCAACTGGAACGATATTAATCCTGGTGAAAACCGCGGTTACGATATTTTGAAGAACATTCCAGGAATTGATGCTTTAATTTCCGGTCATCAGCACCGCAAGATTGCCAGCCGCCTGTTTAACGTGCCAATTGTGCAGCCGGGTTCCCGCGGCCAATATGTCGCAAAAATCTCAATTGAAACTTCCAATAAAGACAAATCAATCGCCAGAACCGACGCGGAGCTGCTGAACGTTAAGGACAGCGAGCCCGATCAAAACATCAAAGAAACCGTCACTGATTTATCAATGCATTTGGAAGCGTGGCTGGACAAGCCCCTTTCACGAATTAAAGGCAGCTTAACTTTCGATGATCCGTTTAAAGCCCGCATTCATGAATCCGCATTTATCGAATTGATTCAAAAAATCCAAATGGACAAGATGGGCACTGATCTTTCCGCCACTGCCCTATATAATAACGAAGCACATGGCTTTGAAGATCCAATTACCATGCGCAACATCATCACTAATTATGTTTATCCAAACACCTTAGTTGCGTCCAAGATTACCGGCGCCGATTTGCGTGGCGCTTTGGAAGTCACCGCTCAGTACTTCACGGTTCGTCACGACGACGTGGTGGTCAACGAAAAGTTTGTCTTTCCTAAGGAACGCTTCTATAACTACGATATGTACGAAGGCATCGACTACACCTTAAATATTTCCAAACCAGTCGGCCATCGAGTGACGCGATTGAAATATCACGGCAAAGATGTCCAAGACGATCAAGTCTTAACCATCGCTTTGAACCGTTATCGGGCAAGTGGCGGCGGTCACTATCCCATGTATACCAGCGATAAGATCGTCAAATCGAGTGACATGACCATCAGTCACGTGATTATGGAATATCTGCAGAAACATCCGGTGGTTGAAGCCACTGTGAATAATAATTTTGAAATTATTTCTGATTCTGAAAAAAGCAATTAATTTATTCTTGGCAAGACACAAAACGGTCTTGCCATTTTTCTAAGCATCCTCCTTCGAACATAATCTCCAGAAAGGTCTTGTTATTATTAATAAATCATTTAAAGTTCAAATTACCTTGTATTTTATATTTTGCTGTTTGATATTCATTCTTATGCCGATGTTTTATTTGTGGTTAGGTCTTACATATCAGATTTCTTTTTGCCTGCTCGCATTAGTTGGGCTTTACATGTGGGCCAGTGAAATAATGCCACCCTATGTTAAGACGCCTGCTTATAAGGTTCCACGCTTGGTTCGAAATTTCAGCATTATCGCTGTATTAATTTTCTTTGCTTATGTGTTGATAACACACATGATGAACTAAATTTAGACAATCAACTTTAACGACACAAAAGCCAATCCATTTCTGGATTGGCTTTTTACTATGCTTTCTTAAGTCGCTTATGATTCTTTTTCTTCTCAGCACCAACATACGCCACTGCTTTAAAGTCACGAATTGACGTCACCTTAATTTTACCTGGATAAGTCAATTCATTCTCAATTTCATCTTTGACTTCATTGGCGAGCTTTTGGTTCTGCTCGTCATCAAGCTTCTTAGGATCAACCACAATCCGGATTTCTCTGCCGGCTTGGATGGCATAACTTTCTTTAACACCCTGCTTCGAGCTGGCAATGCGTTCCAGACTCTTAAGCCGGTTAACGTATTCCTCAACGGATTCGCTTCGGGCACCTGGGCGACCACCGGAAATTGAATCTCCTGCAGCAACCAGATGAGCAATTGGAGTTGTAACATCCACATCCCCATGGTGAGAGGCGATTGAATTAATAACCTGTGGATCTTCATCATAGGTTTCAGCAATCTTAACCCCCAACTCAACGTGGGTCCCATCAACTTCACGATCAATCGCTTTCCCAATATCATGGAGTAAGCCGGCTCGCTTGGCAATCTTGACGTTTAGACCAAGTTCAGCAGCCAGCATTCCTGAAATATCAGCAACTTCAATCGAGTGATTCAAAACGTTTTGACCATAACTGGTCCGATACTTCAATCGACCGACAATCTTCAGCAGGTCCGGATGCATCCAGCCAATGTGAAGTGAGCCGACAACCTTTTCACCTGTCCGACGCAATTCATTCATCAAATCAAGACGAGCTGTTTCAACCTGACGTTCAATTGATTGGGCATTAATCTGCTTGGTAACCACCAGATTGGTGATGACCGTCTTGGCAACCTCTCTTCGCAGTGGATCTTGAGTGACCACGTGAAGTAGATGGGGATCGTCTGGATCAAATACCAGATCAGTTCCTGTCAAAGTTTCAATGTAACGAATATTGGAAGCTTCACGACCAATCAACTTTTGCTTGGTGTTATTGTCATTAATTTGAACAGAATGTTCAATGTGTTCACGAGGCATATCAACCGGTCCGCGTTGAATCGCATCATCAGCCAAAATTTTGGCAACTTTCGGTGCACTGACTTGGGCTTCATCGTCTTGATACTTCAATTCAATATCTTTTTCACGTTTCAGATCGGTTGCCAGTTGATCAAGAATCTGTTGCTTAGCTTCATCAAGGCTAATTGAGCCACGTTCCTGAAGGGTTTGCATCCGCTTCTTGGTTAAATCATCTGCAGTCTGATGGAGCTTTTCAATGCCATCTTTTTGTTCGTTAATTTCGTGGCTTTCCCCAGCCAGTTTTTGATGCAGTTGATCCAGTCGTTCTTCAGTCTGCTTCAAACCGGTTTGACGCTGGTCAATTCGGCTTTGACGGGTCACGTTATCGGCTTTGTAGCTTTCAAGTTCCTCTTCGATTGATTCTTTGTAATCTTCAGTTTGTTGCTTGCCGTCAGACAAAATCTTAATTGATTTTTCTTTGGCATCTTCTTCGGCTTTTTGTTGAAGTTGATCAGCAGCAGCTTTTGCCTGTTGGATCTCCTGCTGGAAATGGCGTTTCTGCAGCTGTGTTCCACAGACAGCACCAACAATTGCTGCAACAATCCCGAGAATAATGATATATAACAAGTGCGGACCTCCTTTCGTAAAACAGTCCTGATAATAGTGTAACATAATCCGTTTGTGAGCGTCTAAAAACATATGGGCGACAAGGATTAGTCCATATATTTATCAAGGAACTTTTTCACCGTATCCCGATACAAGGTCGGTCGATTCTCAATCGAGCGGGAATGCCCCGGCCCCGGAACAATCAATAGCTGCTTGGGTCCCCGATCAGCTTTGTACAAAGGATAAACCATTTTGGTGGGGACAAAATGATCATGCGCGCCATGAATAAACAGCATTGGCCGTTTGTTTTTGCGGACTTGCTTGAGGGCACTGGCCTCTTTGAATGAATAGCCATTCTTCACATGATTAATGCCACTCACAATATCGACCAGCGGAAACTTCGGCAGATGATAAAGTTCTTTTGCCTGGTAGGCGACTTCAGTGTACACATCGGTATAGCCGCAATCCTCAATAAATGCCTTGACCTGGTGAGGCAGCCCCTTTACCCCACTGACCATCATCGTAGTGGCACCACCCATGCTGGTACCAAAGACGGCAATTTTGGAATCTTCGCCATTTCGATTGATAACCTTCTTAATCCATTTAACGTAATCCAGCCGGTCCGGCCAGCCATATCCGATATAATCGCCCTGGCTGTCGCCGAGACCACGTGAATCGGGGAGTAGAACATTGTATCCCAGATTATGAAACATGTAGGCATAATTGAACATTTTATCCTTATCGGACATAAAACCGTGAGCGACAATAATCGTCTTGTTGGTCGGCTGTTTGGCAGCTATGTAGTTGGCGTCCAGCTTCAGGTGCCGAGTTGCCGACATTTCATACCAGTGCTGCTTATTAACATCCTGATACCACTTATGTGCCGGGTACAATGGATCGCCCTTTTTAATCGGCTTGGTTTTGCTTAAAAAAGACTTGGGTGCCGGGACAACAGCCACTTTGTAGAAGTATAGTCCGGCACCAAACAAGCCGCCGCAAACCAACACAGCAGCCGAAGCCAGACCAATTAAGACTTTCGTTTTTCGCTTCATTTTCAATCCCACCAATTCAAATTTTCTCGTGATAAATATACCACATTAATCATTTTGCCGCCGAAATTTGGCGAAACGCAAAAAAGTCGTATAATATAAGTAACGAACAGGACGGTGATCACATGTTTCCAGAAAGATTACGAGCATTAAGAAAAGGCGAACATCTAACTTTGGAACAATTAGCCAACGCAATCAACAAAGACTCTCCAACAGACAAAGCGCACGAGAGTACCGGTTCCCAGATCGGAAACTGGGAACGTGGGATTCGAACACCAAGTTATATTGAAATTCAACGGCTGGCCAAGTTCTTTGACGTCACAATGGATTACTTGACGGGTCTGACAGAAAACAGTACCTACGATATCGCAAGACTGTTCATCTCGGACAAAACGCTGCAATTCAACGGTCAAAATCTTAGCTCAGCAGACCGATATGAAATCTACCAATTAATATCAGGCTACGTCCACGGAAGAACAAATGCCCCGCATGATGAGGGACCGAGGACGGAGCAAGGGAAGTTGGATATTTAAAGAACAGAGTGTGAGCCAAGCCGGTTAGCTTCCGAGCATTTATTTAATAACGAGGTTTGATGCGTGTTTTGCATCGAGCCTCGTTATTGGATAAAGCGGAAGAAGCTGGCTTGGAGAACACGTTTCGACTATATAACAGCCAACCGACCACAAAGTAAAACCCACACCACCACATAAAACCAAACCCACAAGGAGCCCCTATGCTAACCAACAAACAAAAGAAAAAACTACTAAAGAAAAAACACGCACAAGCCACCCCATCAGAATCCACCTACATCACCCAAATGCTCAAATATCGGGAGCAATTCAACGCTTATCCCCAAGTTAAATTTCTGATCAACAACGTCATTGAAAGTGACCACCTGATTAAGCAGGGATTGTTACCTCAGGATCTGCCGGAATTAATCTTACCCGACGATATTCAAGACCAGATTTTCAAAGACATTAATCAGAAATTCAAGCCAGGAGATCCAGAAGGAGACAAACTTTGGAACGAACTGTCCGACGCTTTACCCAAGTTGGACAAACAGCTGCGGTCATTTCGAGATTATTTGGAAAGCCAGTACGGCATGTGGGCGTATATTTCTGCGCCATTTGCCAAAGATTTGGCAAATTATATCGGCGATGACACTGCCTTGGAAATTATGGCGGGTAACGGTTATATTTCAAAGGGGCTGACTGACTTGGGCGTCAAAGTCTACCCCACTGATAGTTTAGCGTGGGCAAAAGAAAATCAGACCGGAAAGCACCAGCTGATTAACGTTGAGAAGCTGGATGCCCTGGCTGCAATCGACAAATATATGGGTCAGGTGAAGTACGTCATCATGAGCTGGTCACCTGACAAACAGACGATTGACGTCGACGTTTTGAACGCAATTAGAAAAGCCGACAACGATTTGGAATTAATCGTCATCGGCGAAAAAAATGGCGCTACCGACTCTAAAGAGTTCTGGCAGCAAGCCCATTTCATCAAACCAGATGTTACCAAACAGCTGAACCGACATCACCAGCCGTTTGATTTAATTAAAGATCAGATTTACCTAGTTGACTAAGCTTAGGCAAAGGTAATTTACTGATTAAAGCGTGCTTTTCAATCGGCTTCTTCTCAAACTCGAGAAGAGCCTTTTTTGTTTCTTTGCCGCCACGATAGTCGCCGAGGTCGCCATTGGCACGAATCACCCGATGGCATGGAACCACAATTAAGTCGGGATTGACGGCCACCGCATGGGCAACCGGCCGAATGGATTTAGGCTTACCGACATTTTCAGCAAGCTGCTTATACGTGACTGTTTGGCCGTACGGAATCTTTTGAATTTCAGCCCAAACCTGGTGCTGCAATTCGGTGCCGACGCCATCCAAGTCCAGCGGAACATCAAATGTCTTACGCTTTTTATCAAAATAGTCAGTCAATTCGTTCAAATAGTCGTCAGTGACTGCTTCATCGTACATGAATTGAAAGTCGTAGCGATCAGGGTAAAAATCAAAAAGTTCAGACAGGTACTTCCCAGGGCTGGAAACAAAATTCAGGCCCTTTTGAGTCACTGTGAAGAAAAATTTTTGATTATTCACTTCGATACTTTCCCAAAACAATTTTTTCATTAATCCAAGTCTCCATCATATTCGAGTTTCCCAATGGGAATATTGTAACATATTGGTCTGATATGTGAGTTTGCATTGCTTGACTCACAGAGCGCAAATTGCCACAATGATGTTATACATTGTAAATAATGGAGGAGTCATTAAAATGACAGACACCAACAGGGCTGACACCCAAGCGGCAACAAGCTTACACTATGACTTAAGCAAAATTAATATTAATAAATCAGTTCATGAGTTAATTGATGCAGGGAAAAAGGTTCGTGATACTGTTCCCTTTGAAAAATTAGGAACATTCATCCCGGTCAAACGAAACGTTGTCCAAGGGATTTCCCACGTCGAACAAAAGATGATTTCGGATTTGATGCCATTACGTCATAAACGTCTGGCGGCATCCGCCTTTTCCTTCTTCCGTGGAACAGATGAACTGATGGCGTTTGATCTCTCCAAACAAACTTCAACCAACATCCCGGTTGTCATTTCCGGCGATGCGCATTTGGGTAACTTCGGCTTCTATGCATCCCCTGAACGAAAGCTATTATTCGACCTTAACGATTTCGATGAATCCGCAATCGGTTCTTGGGATTGGGATATTCGCAGGCTTTTGGTCAGTATCGTTTTACAAGGTGAACAGCTCGGATTGGATGAAGATCAAATCGATTCCATCATGAAAAGCGCGGTTGAAACCTATCAGCAAATCTTGAGTGAGTGTTTTGAGGAGCATTCGGCCATGGAGCGGTATTACTTCTCCACAGAGGTTGAGTCATTCCTGCAGTCGGAAGATTCAGGAAGCAGCCTGCCAAAGGTTTGGCGGAAAATTCGTGACAGCGCTGAAGAACGGAATTCCGATAAAGTTGTCAAAAAATTCACAACCTTGGATGCTCGCGGTCACTTGGTTTTCAAAGAAAACGCCCCACGAACTGTCCACGTCAGTGAAAGTCGATTCAACGAAATTAGTGAACATTTGAAAAACTATACAAGATCGGTCAGTCCAGACGTGACTGTGTTGTTATCACAATTTCACATCAGCGACATTGTCCGTCACAGCGTTGGTGTCGGAAGCTTTGGGACTCGGTGTTATCTGGTCTTGTTAACTGCCATAGACGGCAGCCACCTGGTTCTTCAAATAAAGGAAGCTTTGCAGACCCGGCGATTCAGAGGTTTCGACGTTACCACCCCATTCAGCCAAAGCAAGCCGGATAACGGGGAACGAATCGTTACCTGCCAGCAAATTCTACAACGGGCATCAGACCCGCTGCTTGGTTTCTACCATAACAACAAAAGTGGACGGAGCTACTACGTCCGTCAATTCTGGGATATGAAAGAATCGATTAATTTGGACAAGCTTGACGAAGATGATTTTCAAACCTACGCCAAGATCTGTGGCCTATTGTTGGCGCGGGGACATGCTCAAAGTCCAACCGCTGCAGTTGTCCATGGTTATGTTGGCACCAAGAAGAAGCTGGTGTTGGCTTTGATGAATTGGGCGAACGAATATGCCAAACAGGTTCATAAAGATTACAAGGAATTCACAGACTCTTTAGATTCGGACGAAACGGAGGAATAACGATGCACAAGGTTGTTTTTCACATTGATGAACCGGAGAAATGGGATCACACGTTGAGTAACGTCACCAATCTGTTGGATTACGGACGTACAAATAAGGAAGAATATCATATTGTCGTGTTGGTAAATGGTGATGCAATTACCGGATATTTGGACGAACGCTTGAGAAACGCGGTGGAACAGTTCAGCAGAGAGGGCGTCAGATTTCACGCCTGCAACAATTCAATGTACAGCCACCAAATCAAGGAAACCCAACTGCCGGAAAACGTCGAAATTGTGTCGGCAGGAGTGGCGGACTTGGTGTCACTGCAGGAGCAGGGATTTGCGTATGTAAAGGCATAGAGTGCGAGCCAAGCCGTTTAGCTTTTGAGCATTAGTTTAATAACGGACTTTAACGCTGGTCTTGCGTTGAAGTCCGTTATTGGACTAAGCGGAGAAAGCTGGCTTGGCGAGCACGTTTCCACTATGTAAAAGAAAAAGGCAAAAAAATAATCAACCACCAACAAAAAACGGACCAAGACAAAAGCAAAACTTCTGTCTCGATCCGTTACGTTAATTCACCACTAATACCAAGTTAAAACGTGGAACAATCGGCTGACCCTATTAATTTAAGAAAGCCAAGCAATCCTTCCAAGGCCAGGAATAATCGCTTGATTCTCTTAAATTCAGAGGTCAAATTGCCTCTCGTCCCACTCTTTTTCCATTACCCAATTATCTTCCGAACCCCGTCCTGAATCTCATCAGGCTTATCAACCAACACATTCGCATGAGCACCCAACAATTCCGGCACATCACCAAATCCGTAAGTCACACCTAGAGTCTTGACGTGGTTATTGTAGCCTCCAAGCATATCGTTGTCCCGGTCACCAATCATGATACTGTCGGCATGATCAGCTTTTGCTTCTTCCAGAGCATACTTCAGTACCGCAGTCTTGGTATGCCGGGTGCCCTCGTCGCTGCTGGCACCGTATCTGCCATTAAAATACTGAGTAATTTGGAATTGGTCAGTAATGTCATGAATGAGATCTTCCGGTTTGGCCGACGCAATATTGACATCATAGCCCTGATCATTGAGAAGCTGTAATTCACTTACAATGCCGGGATATAAGTCAAGCTGGAACATCCCTTCCCGTTTGTAATAGTCGTGATAATATTTTAAAGTTGTCATTCGATCGCCCTGTGATAACTGGGGATAGAATTTTTCCAAACTATTAATCAGTGCGGGACCGATAAACTTGAGATACTGGTCATGGGTCAGCTCGGGAAGCTTCATTTTAGCCACTGCGTATTTAAGAGATCGAACGATTCCTTCTTCTGAATCGGCAATGGTACCGTCAAAGTCAAAGAATAAATGTGTCATGGGTTACCTGCTTTCGTTTCGCATTAATAATTAACTATTATCAAGGGTGCGAGGGGATAAATCAAGTCTTTTGAAACGGGAGTTGATGGGGGCGTTTTTTTTACTGAAAAATGTAGTATATTAGAAGTATCAAAAATTGAAAAGAGGTCAGCTTGGCTCATGCTTCTGACATTTATCTTCTTAATAATAGCTGGCTTTGCGGCAGGGTTACTCGCCTCTGTGGCCGGACTGGCTTCCCTTGTGTCATATCCAGCCCTGCTGGCGGTCGGACTGCCACCGGTTATCGCAAATGTGACCAACACCACCGCCCTCATCTTTTCCGGAATCGGTGCAACTGCTTCTTCGATGAAAGAGCTTCGCGGCCATTGGAAAAAGTTAACACTATATGTTGTTTTGTCACTAATTGGAAGTATCGGTGGTAGTGTCCTGTTGCTGATAGCTCCTGCTTCTTCGTTTGAAAAAGTCGTGCCCTTCTTCATCCTGTTTGCCGGCATTTTGCTTTTCATGTCCGGCCGAAAAAAGGACGTGTCCACTTCCAAACTCAAGCAGGCGCACGAAACTCCTTCAAAACATTTCTGGGTTTCGCTGATCAGCTTAACCGGAATCGTTTTGGTCGGCGCCTACACCGGTTATTTCGGCGCAGCCGGTGGGGTCATTTTCTTGGCAATCTTATCGGTCATTACAGATGATCAATTCACTGTGGTCAACGCAATGAAGAATGTGATTGCCTTTGCCGGTAACCTGATTGCAACGGTGATTTTCATCTTCAAGTCACACATTGACTGGATTTTGGTTATCCCACTTGGGTTTGGCCTGCTGATTGGTGGCTACACCGGCCCCATCATTGTTCGCCATTCAAACATCCATCTGCTGCGAATTTTGATTTCGTTAGCGGCGTTTGGATTGGCCGCATATTTGTTTGTAACAGCTTATTTTTAACAATATGTATTAAGAAGGCACGACTCCAATCAGAGCCGTGCCTTCTTCGTTTCTAAAAATGGATATCAATATGAATCTTCATCCAATTCTAAAATTTTAAAATATTTTCGATTGTACTGAATTTTATTCTCAGACACCAGTTTTTGAACCATTTGACTCGTGGTTTCCCGTGTCGTACCACTGACTTTTGAAAGTTCGACAATCGTAATCGGATACGGAATCAAAATGGTATCGTCTTCCTGCAGGTCACCAATCTGTTGGCCAATAAATAAGATTGCGTTGGCAACCCGGCACCTTGCGCTCGTTGTCACCATGCGCTGGAGCTGAGTTTCAGAAGTATTGATAATTTGGCTCATCTCTTTGACAGCATTCACCATCAGTTCAGGGTTTTCACGCAATACCTGTTCATAAATCGGCATTGAAAATTCAGCAATCTTCACATCGGTCATGGTTTGCACAGTATACGCATATCTATCATCTTCAAATAATCCAATGTATGGGAATCCCTTGTTTGGGCGAATGTATAGATACAGCTGTTCATCACCGTTCTTATCCCAATGAAACGATTTGGCGACCCCTTCTATCAGAAAATAGAATTTATCACGGGTATCTCCTTGATCGAACAAGATTTGGCCGCGGTGATACTGCTTGACTTTCATTTCATCAAGCAGCTGCCGAATATATTTATCATCTAATGGACTAAATTCCGGATGCCGACGCATTAGCTTAGCATAGTCATCATAGTCACTTTTATTTTTTATAATCATTAGTACACTCCCAAAAGCGGTTACAAATTAATCTCCATTAAAAGTGTACCTCAAATTAGACAATTGTACATTAAACCAATCTGAGACGGAATGAACCAACGCAGATGTTAGTCATATTGCCGCATAAACTTGGACAGCCTCTTAAGCCCCTTTCTCAAAGTATCTTCTTGAGCACAGTATCCGAGTCTTACGTGTCCGGGCATATCAAATCGATTGCCTGGGACCAGCAATACACCTTCTTCTTTCAACAGACGGATGCAAAATTCTTCGATGTCTTCAGGAACGTCTAGTTTGGGAAATGATGTTGAAACTGCTTGGGGCATGATTACGCTGGCACGGGGTTCAGAGTCAATCCAGTCACTGTAGATTTTCAAATTATTTAGAACCAATTTTCGATTTCTTTGCAAAACTTTGTCCCTGTTTCGAAGAACGTAAGTTGCCAACATATCGTTGAATACGCCACAGCAGATCATAGTGTAATCCCGATACTTTCTAAACAGATCAGCCAATTCACTGTTCGTTGCCGTCCAGCCAACCCGGATTCCAGGAACTGAATAGGTTTTGGATAAAGAATTTGTCGCAATCCCTTTATCATAGAGGTCAACAATCGAAGTGAATTTGGATGGGTCGTCCAGCGGCAAATATACTTCATCAACCAATACATACGCACCAACAGATTTCGCCAAATCCACAACTTGTTGCAGGAAGTCGTGATCAAGAATGGTCCCTGTTGGATTGTTGGCATTATTCAGGCAAATGAGTTTCGTGTCTGGCCGGATTAATTGCTTTAATTCTTCAATATCCGGATACCAGCCATCTTCTTCATAAATGTGCCAGTAATCAACATCGGCACCCAGTGACTTGGGAATATCGTATAACTGTTGATAGGATGGATACTCGGAGATGACATGATCTCCCGGTTCCACCAATGAGTATAAGGCCAAGTGATTAGCACCAGTGGCCCCATTAGTTTGTAAAATGTTGTCCGGACTGATATTTTGATAGAGTTTTGAAACCTCGCTTTTAAACTCAGGTGAGCCTTCAATCCAGCCATAATTCATTTTTTGTTTATTCAATAAGTCATAAAAGGTCTGGCCACTTTCGCCATCCAAATCAAGAACTTCCTGCATCGTCATAGAAGAAATGGTACTTTGTGCAATATCATACGTCGCTTTTTTCTCCCAAACATTTAGCCATTCTTCAACCCCAAATCCTGCAATCTTCATCACTTTTACCGCCTTTCGCTAAACTAAGATAATTCCGGTTGAGCTTCATGGAATCATTATAACGGTTATCGGCCATTCTGTGGGTGATACCAGTGATAAACGCAAGTTTTGCGGTTGATCAAAAAAATCACCCAAAGCAAAATTGTTACTTTTGCTTTAGGTGATTTTCATATTTGAAATCAAGTTTTAGAATGTCACTTTGCCTACAATCAGACCGTAAATCGTGTAAATGGCGGCAATGACAATGAAGATTGCCAAAGTCATTTCAATTGGTCCAAAGACTTTCTTGGCGTGGTTATCCTTCTTCTGAAGTATCCAGAATACCGGAATTCCTGCAGCAAACAATAATGACATCAAGAGCAGGAAGTTGGTACCGGCTGCGAACAACAGCCAGCATGCATAAATACTGGAGATAACCCCAACAATAATGTTTCCCATTCTCCCCTTACCGTGATCGTCGTTTACTGAGTATTTCAATTGATAGAATGCAGAAAATGCATATGGAATTAAAATCGCAGCACTGGCAATCGAGTAGAAGAAGTTATAGGCAGAAGCTGTAATCAAGTATGAGAACATGAAGATTTCAACACAGATGTTGGTTACAGTCAATGAGGTAATCGGTGCGCCATTTTTGTTCTCCTTGGCAAAGATCTTAGGGAACGATCCTTCCTTTGCAGCCTCATATGGCAATTGACCGGCAAACATGGTCCATGACAACCAGGCACCAACAACGGAGATAATCAACCCGCCGTTAACAACCATGGCGCCCCACTTACCAACCAAGCTTTGAAGCAATTCAGCCATCGCTGGTTGAGTCAAGTGTGAAAGGCCAGCTCGGCTCATAACACCAAATGACAACAGTGTGATCAACATATAAATCAAAATAACGGTAATAATTCCAAGAACAGTTGCTTTACCAACATCTGAACGCTTGCGTGCCCGTCCGGAAAAGACAACGGCTCCTTCGATTCCGATAAATACCCAAACGGTTACCAGCATCGTACTCTTGGCTTGTGCCATGACACTGCCAAATTCGAACTTGCCGCTTGGTGTGTACCAGAAATCACTGGTGAACATATTCATCTTGAATGCGAATAAGACAATAACAATGAACAGGAAGATTGGAATCAATTTTGCAATTGTAATAATGGTATTCACAAATGAAGCTGATTCAATCCCTCGTAAAATCATAAAATGGCAGGCCCATAAAATAAACGATGCAGCAATGATTGACCAAATGTTTTGGCCATCACCGAAGACCGGCAGGAAGTAGGCAACGGCACTCATTAACAGTGTCGCATACCCAACGTTTCCAAGCCATGCGGACAGCCAGTAACCCCATGCGGAGTTAAAGCCCATGTATTTACCAAAACCAGCTTCGGCATAACTGTAAACACCGGCATCCAGATCCGGACGCTTCATCGTTAAGTTCTGGAATGTCAAAGCCAACATGACCATCCCAACAGCTGTAATTACCCAGCCAATGATAATGGCTCCGGCTCCGGCCCCAACGGCCATATCGTGCATGAGGTTAAATACCCCACCACCGACGATTGATCCAACAACCAAACCGACCAGTTCGAGCAGCCCTAATTTACCATCGCGCTCTTTCATTTAGCTCACTCCCTCGAATAAGAATATTTAATACGTATAAATTCATTGCAGAATCTAACATAAATCAGGCGATGGTGGATCGATTCTTATTTGGAACGATAATCGTTCCCGATCCATCATTGATAAATCCCTCAATATTGTCCAAAGCTGTAACCACAGCTTCGTTGCCGGTTGCTTCTACAAAATCAATTGCCGCTTCAACTTTCGGCAGCATGCTTCCTGGTGCAAATTGCTTCTCACCAATGTATTGATGGAGGTCGGCAACTGAAACTTTCTCAAGCTTCTTTTGATCAGGCTTGTTGAAGTTCACAAAGATATTTGGAACAGCCGTCAGAATAATCAAAGCATCTGCACCAACTAATTCCGCTAACTTCTCACTGGCGAAGTCTTTATCGATAACGGCTTCTTTGCCGGAAAGTCGGTGGCCTTCCGTAACAACCGGCACACCACCGCCACCAACAGAGATTGGCACGATTCCGGCTTCAACCAACGCATTAACCGCCTTGGTTTCAACAACACCAATCGGTTTTGGTGAAGGAACAACCCGGCGATAGCCACGGCCGGCATCTTCAACAAAGCTGAAACTCGGATTCTGTTTCTTGGCCAAATCAGCGTCTTCTTTACTCATGAACGGACCGATTGGCTTAGTTGGGTTGGCAAATGCCGGATCATCGGCACTCACTTCAACCTGGGTAACAACGGTCGCAACCGTCTTATCCAGTCCCTTTTCACTGATTACCTGATCCATCGCGTTTTGCATCCAGTAACCAATACTTCCCTGGGTCATGGCCACACAAGAATCAAGAGGCATTTCAGGGTTATCACTGGTACTTCCTGATGCCTGCTGTAATAACAGGTTTCCAACTTGAGGGCCATTTCCATGAGAAATGATCAGCTGGTCACCATTTTCAATAAATTTAACCAGGTGCTCCGCAGTATCTCGCAATGCTTGCTGCTGTGCGGCTGCAGATGCATCCTTTGACAGGATGGCGTTACCACCTAGGGCTACTACGACTTTACGTCCCATAATAATTCTCCTCCGTCTTTGAAAATAATAAGGGACTGGGACAAAACAAATGTTTTGTTGCCAGTCCCTTGTATTGTTAAGCTATTTTTCAAGGTGGGTACTAGGCTGAAATGTGGTTTGGGCTTTCGTTACACTCTAGGGATAAAGAGATTACCCAGAGTAGCAGCCATCATAGCCTTGATTGAATGCATTCTGTTTTCTGCTTCCTCAAATTGACGAGCATACTTGCTGGTGAACACTTCATCAGTAACTTCCATTTCAGTAATGCCATACTTCTTCTCAATATCCTTGCCGTATTCGGTTTCGGTATTGTGGAATGCTGGCAGGCAGTGCATGAAGATTAATTGATCGTCTGGTGTGCCGGTCTTCTTCAAAGCTTCCATATTTACTTGATATGGCGTTAACAACTTAACGCGTTCTTCCCAGTTGCTTTCACCCATTGATACCCATACATCGGTATAAACAACGTTTGAACCCTTCATACCTTCATCAAGGTCATCGGTAATCACAAGCTTTGCGCCTGACTTCTCAGCGAAGCCTTTGGCAATGTTTTGGATTTCGTCAGTTGGGAACAATTCTTTAGGTGAAACAATGTGAATGTTAACACCCAGAATTGCACCGGTAACAAGCAATGAGTTGGCAACGTTGTTACGGCCGTCACCCATGAATGTCAAAGTCAATCCTTGGAGCTTGCCAAAGTTTTCCTTAACAGTCATGAAGTCAGCCAACATTTGAGTTGGGTGCCATTCGTCGGTTAAGCCGTTCCATACAGGAACACCACTGTCTCGGGCAAGGATTTCAGCATCGCTCTGCTTGAATCCACGGAATTCAATTCCATCGAACATGCTGCCAAGAACTTTGGCAGTGTCTGAAGTTGATTCCTTCTTACCTAATTGAATATCGTTTTGGCCAAGGTACTCTGGATGAGCACCAAGATCGATTGAAGCCGTTGTAAATGCTGAACGGGTACGAGTTGATGACTTTTCGAAGAGAAGGGCAATGTTTTTGCCTTCGAGGTAACGATGAGGAATACCAGCTTTTTTCAAAGCCTTAAGATGTAAACCAAAGTCGATCAAATATTCGAGTTCGGCAGCAGTGAAATCTTTTTCGGCTAAAACACTACGTCCTTGAAATACGTTTTGTCTGAAATCTTTTGTCATAATCGAATTCTCCTTGATGAATATTGATTTGGGTAACGGTGCTTGGGCTGGGGTTGTAGAGTTGAATGGTATGTGACAGCTTTTCTATGTTACCTTTGTTGGGTATTGACCCTATCTAGGCAACATAGCCGAAACGTGTTCCGACGGGCCTGACACTAACTTCTAAGTGCACTTTAACTAAAACCCAAACCCGGGGTTTCAGTCAAAGTACCCTTAGAAACCGTGTCAACCAGCCCTCGTCACACTGTTATGAAGTGACCAATGTC
>NZ_AZEA01000020.1 GCF_001435575.1 Lentilactobacillus sunkii DSM 19904 | reverse complement strand
TTACTTAAGAGATTTTAGACAGCTTCTTAGGAATAACAATTCGGGAGGCACATCATGGCATATATCGACGTCAAGCAAGTTTCCAAAATATACGGCAGTGGGGAGCAGGAAGTTCGCGCCAATGACGATATTAATTTTGAAATCAAAAAAGGAGAACTCACCATTATTGTGGGAGCCTCCGGAGCTGGTAAATCAACGTTATTAAATATTTTGGGCGGAATGGACACCCCAACCAAGGGTGATGTTATCGTTAACGGTAAAGATATTTCCAACTACTCACCCAAACAACTGACCACTTACCGCCGGCTGTCCGTTGGATTTGTCTTCCAATTTTATAACTTGATTCCCAACCTAACAGCATTGGAAAATGTTGAACTGGCATCCCAAATCTCACCTGACTCGTTAGATGTGCGCGAAGTCATGAATGACGTTGGCCTTGCAAAACGAACCAACAACTTTCCTGCCCAACTATCAGGTGGTGAGCAGCAACGAGTCGCCATCGCTCGGGCAATCGCCAAAAATCCTGACCTGCTGCTTTGTGATGAGCCGACAGGTGCTTTGGACTACAAGACTGGTAAAAGTATCTTGAAATTACTGCAGGATTTCAGTCATAAAACCGACAAGAATGTCATCATCGTTACTCATAATGGCATGATTAAGCCGATGGCCGATCATATTATTGAGATTGGTGATGGGCAGGTTAAGAATGATGAGATGAATGAGACACCGGTTTCGGTTGAGGAGATTGAGTGGTAAACATAAAGAATTTTTCATCTATCTATTTTTACAATGCTCACTCAGTATTGATAAAGCCTAATAGTTCCACAACAAAAAACGGCAAGCACTCATAAGTGTTTGCCGTTTTGCATATCCAAATAATCAATAATATGTCGCCACATCATACATCTTCGACACAAACTGCTTCGATGATAAGTTACCTCCAAGTGGTGACTGGTTGGAGAAGACAACCGCAATGTGCTCATTATCATCAGATGCAAAAAAGCCGGTATTGTAACCCGTACCACCAAATGAACCGTTGTTGAAATAAATTCCGGTTCGGGTCACATACACACCACCTGAATATGTTGAGCCATATCCCAGAAGGTCGTCATGCTGATCAAACGGCAACAAGCTGCCATTTCTAATCGCCAAAATAAACTTATAGTAGTCACTCGGGGTGCTCAACAAATTTCCAGCTCCGGGAATTGCCGACATCCGAGCGTACGAGATTGTCTGCGGATTCGTATAGTCTTGGGTGCCGTTCTTCTTGTAGCCTGTTGCAAGGGTATCCTTTAGCTTAAGCTTACTTCCGGTCACCATAAACGTATTGGTCATCCCAACCGGGTTTATAATGCGCTGTTCCAAATTTTGAGCATAACTTTCCCCAGTGACTTTGGCAATAATCCCTGCCAACAGCACATAGTTTGCATCACTATATGCAAATGACTGGTTGTTGGTGGATTCCAATGTCTTGATCATATTGGCGTATGCCTGATTCTCGGTCATTTGCTTGGCTGGTGTCATATCCGTATTTTCCAAGCCGGAGGTCATCGCCAACATTTCAGCAATGGTGATATTGGCACTATACGGAACTTGCGGATAATATTGGCTCAATGGCGTTGTTGCCGATAACTTATCCTCGTCAATCAGCTGTTGGATCATCACCGCGGTCATCGCCTTTTGCAGTGATGCCAGAGGATAAACGACCGTGCCGGATCCATCATTCAATACTTTATGCGCCTGATCGGCATAACCATTGCTGACAATCACCGGTGGCTGAGTCGTATAAGGTTCAAGGGCTGCGGTGCCGATCACATCATATTGCTGCATCGTCCCCTGGGCTACTTGGGAGAAAGAAACTGGTTTGATGCCATGAACATTCATCCAACCAAGATAGTTTTTAAAATACCTTAACCGTACATATGAACCAGTCTTGGTCGTCTTGGTCTGCATCACTCTGACATAGGCATTATTGTATTTGTATCCGTTGCCCACTGCCCTTATGGATGTCGGGCTGGTATTATACGGTCCATCCAAATAAAGATTGTAGCCGGTTTTCAAATTTGTCTGGTTCACAATTTGAGCATCGTAGTGCTTGTTGCTGGTAGCTGTGACTGGATTGTATGCAGCAAAAGACTTCTGCCTGATCGCATATCCGCCAACTATCAGCACCCCCGCCAAAAAAAGCACCACAGTCCGAATTTTTGATTTAGTAGTCAAGATTGTTCTCACTTCCATTTTCGTTCTGCCACTTTTTGGAGTAGAACTGTTTGTTAATTTGATAATGAGGTGTTGCCACCTTCTTAGTTAAAAATGGTCGAATTGCCTGATCCATCTTCAGCCAACCGCGCCACCCTGGGTGAATCGTATCGGTCATAAAGTAAGGCACGTTACCGTCATGGCTGAGGTCGTCGATATGACTAAATCCTTGGGACTTCAGCTGATAAGTAATCTTTTGATCGAACTGGTCCAACATCGACTGCGAAAGGCCGGTGTATTTCTGCCACTTGGCGTTAATCGGTGGGATGATGAATAAGACCTTAGTGCGATCGTTGGCAAATTGGTTCAAAATCAGCTCAAAGTCGCTATATTCCGGGGACTTGAGGAAACTCATCCGAGTCTGAAACCCCTTCAGTTTTTTGACGTGAGGCTTCAACCGATGATTCCAAAAGTTATTGTCAATCCCAAAATTATTCGAAGATGTCTTTTGAGCGCCAATCCGGCTTGCCAAGGCATCCAACCTTTGATAGTTATAGTGCGCTGGTAGTTTCTGCTCATTCTTGTCAATCGTTTTTTCATTGTTCAACGGAATCCGATAACGCGAAAAGATCTGGTCCTCATTGAGCAGAATTCGATTTCGCAAACCAACGTAAAGCATCTGAGAAGAAGTGGGCTTCAATCCGGCAGCGATGCGGGCCAGTGCACCGGCAATCACCTTATCGGAACTCCCTGAAGGCATCTTTAACAGTCGATATGCCGCATAGCGGTCCATCTTGGAACCATTTTGATGTTCAATCCAGCTGGTCGTTTGAAGCGTTGAATAGTAAAAGGAAAACGCGTTTGGATCCTCGCCCATCGGTGTAAACCACTGGGGAGAAATGAAGAAGACGGCCTTTTTGTTTTTCAATTGAGGATTGATCGATTGCATTACAAAGAAGTGGGTCAATGACTGACTTCCACGAGCCCCTAGTAAAAACGGTCGATAACTGCGATGATACTTGGCAGCCAAAACCGATGGATGAAATGGATCAAACCGTGACCATTCAGACGAACCGAAGAATGGCACATAACCATTTTCGAATGCATTTCGTTTAATCAATTGGCCTTTTAAAACTTGCGGCGACAGTGATGCGGCAGCGTTATCAACCACCTCCGGCTTAACATAATTGAACCCCGACCACAGTGGTGATAAAAACACTGCCAGCATCAATAATGCCGCAGCAAAAATCGGCCCAAATATCATGAAGAGCCGCTTTTTCATACTCATTTGGCCGCTTCAACTTTCGCAATGATTTTGGCCGGGGTATTCCACTCGTTTCGATCGAATTCGGAAACCGGTGCTTGAACGCCCAACTTATCCTGGAGGTCCAGCAGCAGTTGAACAGTTCCCATTGAATCAAGCAGTGCACTGGCAAACAGGTCTTCGTCCAAGTTGTCGGAAAAATCTTCACCGGTTAAGTCTTGCAAAATATCCAATACAGTTTGTTTATCATCCATAACGAACAGCTCCTCTTAAATTAATATGGTTTTGGTGCAAAAAACAACGTGTTCAGGAATCCTGAGAAGATCAGGAAGCTGAAGCAGACAACGTTAAACGTTAGAAAAATCGCAAATAGTTCTGTCAATTTATTGTGGGGAATGTGCTTTTGATGCTTCTTCTTGAATTTCAGCCAGGTATCATTGATCACCATCGCAAACCCGTGGTAGAGACCATAAGTAATGTAGAACCAGGTTTCACCATGCCAGAATCCCATGATTAACATGTTAATGACATAGCACACGTTTGCGGTTGTGGTTCGCGATTTGAAGATGTGGTGTTTCATACAGAAGAACACCAGTCTCATGAAGATGTAATCCCGGAACCAAAACGATAAGGTCATGTGCCAACGATTCCAGAAGTCCTTAATGTTCTTGGATTTAAATGGCTGGTTGAAATTCATCGGTGTCTTGATGCCCATTAAGTAACTGATGCCAACGGCAAACAGGCTATAACCGGCAAAATCAAAGAAGAGATCCATACTATAAGCATACATATAGCCGACGATATTCCAGGAAAATCCGTGAGCCAACAATGCCTGCTGTTGAAGCTGCGGCATGAGGATCGTGCCAAAGTAATAGGCAAGGATGAACTTGTATAAGAAACCTTGGAACACATAGCGGACACCCTTTTGAATCATGTCCAAATATGCTTCGCGTTCCGGCACCTTTGCGTAATCAGCTTCAAAGCGCCGATATCGGTCAATTGGTCCCGATGAAATCGTCGGGAAAAATAACAGAAACTGGCCAAATAATACTGGGTGAAATTCCTTAATCATGCCATCACGGGTTTCCATAATTGTCTGGACAACCTTGAAAGTGATATAGGAAATGCCCATGAAACCGATGATCGACTGTCGCCCCGGCGTAAACAACGGCGTCAACTTAACAATCACCAGTGGCACAATTGCCAAGACGACTGCGGTCACAAAAATCCAGCCTTTGTTCGGTGAACCTTTGGGCTGGCGGTATCGGGAATACAATCCCACCAGAATCATCTGATAAACCAGGTAACTGATTAATGAAATACCGGTCTTCCAATTTGGCCCACCAAAGGTCAGTATCAAAAAGAATAGTGAAATGATTGTCTGGTATCCTCTGAACCGACGGCCGTACAATAATCCGATCATTAACGGGATAATCGCCAGCGCAAGCCAGATAAAGTAGGTCGGATTACCGTACGGAATGTACCATCTCATTGGGTGTTAACCGCCGCAATCACCGCCTTAATGTCGACCTTCCCGTTAGAGCTCAACGGCAGTGATTTTTGATAAACAATCTTTTGTGGGATCATGTAGTTCATCATGTCCTTAGCCAGGTTTTTCTTAATGGCAGCCGTCAATTGAAGGTTGTTCTTAAAGTTTCCGATTTCGGGAACCACATATGCGATCAGCATGGAAACAGTGTGTTGAGAGTTGTACTTCGGTACAACAACCGCCTGCTTGACGTGCTCTTCTCGGTTAACCATTGCGGAAACATCTTCCAATTCAATTCGGAAACCATTGAGCTTTATTTGAAAATCTTTGCGGCCAAAGTACCTCAATAAGCCATTTGGTGCCATGGTGACGATATCACCGGTTCGATAAGCTTGTTGGGTACCAATTTTGAAGAATGCCTGAGCATTTTTCTCGGGATTATTGATATACCCCTTGGAAACGTTGGTGCCGTATATGACCAACTCACCACGAGTACCATCTGTGATAAAGTCGCCATTTTCATCAACGACGCGGGCGTTCATATCCGGCTTCACAAACCCAATCGGCAACCGGTCATACTCTTCAAGGACATCGTCGGTAATTTCAATTTCCGTAATCGCAACTGTCGATTCGGTCGGCCCATAAGTATTGAAAATGTGGGCATCCGGGAATCGCTGTTTTAATGCCGCAGCGGTCTTGTGAGTCAATTCTTCTCCACAGAAAAGAAAGTGCCTCAGCTGAGGATAGTGTTCCTGATCAAATGATGATTCGAGAAGACAAATATCCATGAAGGACGGTGTGGAAACCCAGGTGTTGATGGGCATGGATCTAAGTGCTGTGAACAAAACGATGAAGTTATCGGTTGTCTTTTTCGACAACACGTGAAGGGTGCCACCCAGGTACAGAGTTGGATACAAGCTCATGACGGAGAGATCAAATGAATAGGCTGGCTGCTGAAGCATGTCCAACTTCCTTGGCAGCTCAAATTCATCACCTACAATCCAGTCCACGAAACTCTTCAAATTGCTGTAGCTGATTTCGACACCCTTTGGCACCCCCGTCGTCCCCGAAGTGAAGATGATGTAATAGGTCTGATTACCGGAAATCGGATGAGTCAGGTGATAATCAACCTTTTCCAAACAAACGTGTTCAAGTTGTTCCTCATCGATTTCTGGAACCCCATCCAGCTTGGTCGGCATTGGTTCAGCGGCAATCACTGCGACTGGCTGAGCGATTTGATTGATCATCTCCAACCTCTCTGCTGGTGAATTAACGTCTACCGGAATGTAGGCGTGACCTGATTTAACTGCCGCCAGGAACGCAACAATCATCGTAAAGGATTTCCCGCCGAACACGATAATCGGCTCATTAAGCGGTAACCCCATGGCATCGATGTGTTCAGCCAAGGCGTCTGAATAAGTTTTGAGTTCGGCGTAGGTGTGCTGCTTGCCATCGTAGGAGTATGCAACCTTATCCCCCGCTGTTTCTGCATAGTCATCGATTGCCTGAATTAAATTCTTGGACATAAAGTTCTTCCCCCTAAAAGTCGTTATAAATAAATTTTGCTTGGTTAATGCCGCTGTAATCGTAAAGATAAAATAAAACCATCATGATTGCGAAGTAAACGAGTGTGTGCAATAGAAACTGGACAATTGGTTTGCTCAGCCATTCCCTCAGTGCCATGTAACCATCTCCTTGGATAAAATCTATCTGCTGATTATGTGATATCATTCAAAATACATTTTTCGACAGCTAGGTTGCCAGATTATCAAACAGCTTAGCTGCCAAGTCCTGAATCGAGTTAGCAGGCCGATAATCATTGCTTAATAAGACGACCCCCGAACGGCCATTTCGAGTGATAAAAATAGAAGATTCATACCCATAGCCAATTCCATGGGATCGGATCCCGTTATTTTGGTTGTAGATTCCACCACCATATGGCGCATTACTGCCCGGTTGATGAAGTAAGGCAACGCTTGACTGTGGAATGATATTGCCGCGCAGAATATGCTGCTCGGTCTTATATAAGTCCCAGGCCGTCATGAAAACCTGTCCGGTACCCAGTTCGTTTTGCATTGAGGCGCGGGCTTCGTGATACTGTTTGTCATAATTTTGCTTAATCTGAGTCGACTTCAGCCAGTGATACCCCAGCGTCCGGTTGGGTCTTGACCCCCATTGCTGGACGAACCCGGTTCCTTTGAGTCTCAACGGTTTAGTGAAGAGTTTGTCGAAATACTTTTTGTATGAAGTATGGGTAATTTTTGAAATAATGCCCGCCAAGAGGACGAAGTTGACCGGCTGATACCAGTCTTTGTTACGTGGCGACCTGTTAATCACATGTTCGGTCGCATATTTAACAACTTCTTTTTCCTTGAGCGGCCTGTATGATCCGGTTCTGTTCATGACCAGGCCGGAATCCATATCCATCAAATTGCGGATAGTGATATTTCTGGCATTTTTAACCTTTGGATAGTACTTCGACAGCCTGGTGTTCAGTGATAACTTTCCCTGATGAATCAGCTTCATGGCCATCACCGCAGTCAATGACTTTTGGATTGAAAGAATCTGATACTCTGATTTCGTTGAGTTGCGTTGTTTGGTCGCATAATTTGCGTACCCAAACCCTTTTCGATAAATGATCCGGTTGTTCTTGACGATCAGGGCCGAGCCCACAAAATGATTCCGGTTGAGGTATCTCGTCACCCTGGTAGTCTGCTTAGAGGTCTTGGTGCTCAACTTCTTGGGTGCCGTCCGATTGACTTTGGCCTGTCGTTTCTTCTCCTCAACGTTTAACGCCTGTTCACGCTTGCGAGTATTTGCCTGTTTTCGTGCTTGCTGCGTTCGAAATTCTTGGTGATTGGTCCGCCAGTATACGGCTCCTCCAGCGACGCCAATGACCGCCAACAATACTGCTAATATGTATAAGTACGTGCGTCCATGCTTCATACGCACCGCCCCCTTTGATAGCCGGAAATGTGGTTGTAAATCTCCTGTAACATTCCGGTAACAATTAATTACGTCCATTATGAGCAGAAGCAAATAATTGGCAATCATTTCAACGTTCAAATGTAAGCCCTTTAGCTAACTTTTAAAATCTTGGCATTTTCTTTAGTTTTCGGTGAGTATTTGGGAATAGGTATGACGATTGAGCATGATTTTTTGATTATGATTAGAGTGAGTTGCATGATCGATTTTGGATAAACGAAAAGCCCTTGATATCGGCATTCTCATTGATTGAGACTACTTCTATCAAGGGCTTTATCAGTATGTTCAGTTGGTTATAATTTTAATAATAAGTGGCGATATTGTTCATTTTTTGGGTAAATTGGGCTGGCGTCATGTTGTTCTTCAGCGGTGATTGATTTAAGAATGTCACCGTCACATGCTGATTACCGTCAGATGCGTAGTACCCAGTGCTAAATCCGGTATCAGTGTATGTGCCGTTATTGAACTTAACTGCCTTTTGATTGACATACATTCCACCTGAATATTTGGTACTGTATCCGGTCAGCTTCTTGTAGCTATTAGGCGTCAGGATCTTGTTGTTTTGAATGCCCAATACGAATTTGTAGTAGTCGGTCGGCGTGGTTAATACGTTGCCGGCACCTGGAAGGGCAGACAATGTTGGATAAGATACCGATTGTGAATTTTGGTAATCTGAATTGCCATTCAACGTGTAACTAACCGCCTTGATTGCGGCCATCGTCGGTTGGGTATCATTGACGATGAAAGTGTTCTTCATGCCCAGCTTATTTAAAATCCGTGACTGCAGATTTTGCGTATAAGTCTTGCCGGTTACTTTGGAAATAATGCCCGCCAGTAAGACATAGTTGATGTCACTGTACTTGAAGGTTGTCTTGCCGGTTGAGGTCAAAGACTTGATGGCGTTGTCGTAGGCGTCATCTTCACTCAGCAAGTCACTTGGCGTCTTAATGTTGCCCTTGATTCCCGAGGTCATTGTCAATAATTGCTGGATCGTGAAGGTCTTGCTGTGGGCAATTTGTGGATAAAATTTGCTCAGCTTGGTCGTTGGCGTTAATTGTTTGGCGTTAATCAGCTTTTGAATGATGACGCCGGTCATGGTGCTTTGCAGAGATGCCAATGGATAGACCACCGTGCCATCACTGGCATTTTTGGTGCTGTGCAGCATGTTGGCAAAACCGTTGCTGACGATGGTTGGCGTGAGACTCTTGTTGTGTGAAACAAGCACAGTGCCAATTGCGTCATATTGCTGCATAGTGGCTTGGGCGATTGACTTGAATGAAACCTTTGTGAGACCATTTGCGTTCATCCAGCCAAGAATCTTGCCATTATAACGGATCTGCGCGTATGTAGCCGAACCGGAATCCTGTGTCTGCATGACGCGGACGTACTTGTTGTTGTACTTGCTGCTACTGGTTACCGTGGTTGGCGTGCCGGTGGTGTTCTTGGTCCCCGGTACGTTTGAGTATATTTGGTAGCCGCTGGCAAGTGACTTTGGTGCAGTGATCTGGGCATCATAACGCTTTGTGTTGGCCTTTGTGGTACTTGTCGTCTTCTTAGTTGACGAAGCCGTGGTCGTTGGTGCTGCATTGGCTGTCGTTGCTTGCGTGGCTGTGACGCCGAGGAGAAGTGCTCCTGCGGCAATCAGTAATGTTGTCTTCAATTTATTCTTTGTATTCATGATTGATGTCATCCCCATTAATTTATTGATATTGTTCATTATAATAATCTTATTCTAATTTATGGAACTTCAATGAAATTGTAACATTAGTCGCGGAGTGAATGGTACCATGTCGCTCAGAATTATTATTATCGTTAAATTTACATGCTTGCTTTTTGAAAGGATCATCCATATCAAAATCGTTAATTTTACGTAAAATCCATGCCAAAGCCGGAATGGCAACGTGATGTTGACTATAATTGAAACCAATTATGATCGATTGGAGGGATTTGTGATGGCTCGTGGAATTAAAGTGTTAGCAGTATTTGGATTAAATTGGATACTTGCAGTTGTCTTCTTGTTTTGGTTCGATGTCTGGGTCGTCTCCGGCTGGTTCCCAAAGTCGGCTGCTGATCAAGTACCAACTCCAACATATCAAGTTGCCATTTATCTTGCGGTCAATTTGGTCATCAATACATTAATTGCCTGGGCGGCGTATTGGATTGTTCGTAAAGATCTCCAGGATATTCCGATTAAGCATAAATGGACGTTCTATCTTGCTTTGCTGATTATTTTCTCCGTGATCTTGACCACCATCATGCTGTTATTTAACTTGGAACTGAACTCCGCGTTTAATATCCTCTATACCCCCTTTGCTGCGATTGCCATCTTCCTGACAATTCCATTTCTTGTTGCCATCTCTGGACCAATTTTGGGTTATCAGAGTCGGCCTTGGTTCAAGCTTGGGCTGGTGATTGAGGTTGTGAGTACTTTGCTGTTTTTTGGTGGGTTTTATACGTCGACGATGTGATATCAATTACCTTCCATGCTGACCATGAAACAATGAGTCATTTCAAAAAAAGATTCACTTTCACCAACCGGTTGAAGGGAATCCTTTATTGTTTACATTAAAACAACTTATTTTTCTTCAACAATTCAAATCTGTCAATTGAGTCGTCTACCTTACCAAACGCATCACCGAATTTACCCGTTTTGTCTAACCTTCCTTTGAGCTGTTTAACCCACTTTTTGGTCGTATCAAGATCCTTACTGAAATTCAAAAACTTACTAATGTCACTAGCCAATTGTGCCGGACCCGTCACAGTCTTTTTATTGGATTGCGGAATGACAACTGAATTCAAATACAACTCGGTAACCGGTTGTTTGGCAAACTTGTAAATGTCCGGCGCATACCGTCTGATCATCGCCATACTGTTGTATTTCTTTAATTGGTCAATAAGCTTAGTGTATTCTTTTTCTTGAAGAAGAATCTCACAATAATCATATCGACCAAGATTATCTTCCAACTCAGCTAATAAGTGTGGGTATTCCTTTTTCCACTCATGCTTGCCAACCAAAAAATCTTTGTACTGCTTGTATACGTGGATATTTCCTGACAACAGCTCGTCCTTCAATAGATCTTTCAATTTATCATCTTGGTTTGTCAGGCGATAAATTTGGGCTAACTTGGAATGCCATTGTCGCGGATCTCCTACTTTTCGAGTAATCGCATCTTGAATAACCTGTTCTGCTTTTGTAAAATTCTTTTGCGCTTCAAGAATTAATACATATTCTGACAGAACAGTGTCGTTATCCATATGATCATCAATTATTTGCTGGGCGCGATCCATGTGGCCTAACTGAAGGGCAATCCGGATCTGCAACATTATTTGGTTGGATTCAAGGTACAGCATATCAAATATGCTGTCCTGCTTTTCAAGCTTTTCCGAAACGGTAATCATCTTAGGAGCCGTTTTTTCAGTTACCAATGGTAGTGCTGTGAAAAATAAATCATATCGTTCTTCCGGCATACCCTTAAAGATGCTTTTCTTAAATAAGCTGATAACCTGTTGCATCAATCGATTTTTTATATTTTCATTGATGCTTTCAGGATCTGAAACGGCCTCCTCCAAGGCGAACATGGTATCTTGCAAACTATCTTTAAACAACTGAGTATTTTCGACCGTTTTAGGTAATAGCTGAACTTGATTTTGGTATGTTAGCAGTAAGAGCGGCACGGAAAGCTCTAATGGGATATCACCATGGTGGATTCCATCTTGAATTTCGTCGATAACCCCTTCAAAAAATTCCGTTAAAGCTCTAATTTGTCTTGGCTTTAAGTAGTCCAAATCGCCGCCATTTGCAGAAATTTCTTCGGAAATAACATCTCGAATGTGGCGGATCTCCTTATCAACTGCATTTTGATCAACTTCACTGTATTCTGTTTCGTTGAAATCTTCTGTTTGTCTGTTAGGATGTGACGCCTGGACAGGTTCATTGTTCAAGACAGCCAGAATTACCCCAGCAAGATTATCATCTAAGGATGCCAATCGAAGAATCAAAGTCTTCAGTTCCTCTGGCTGGGCGTGATTGATCTTTTTAAACAATTCTTGTTGGATATCTTTAACCATTATTTAGAATCCCTTCTGAGTAAATCATGCTGAATGCGTCAACCAATTATTAGAGTAATTGTATCGATAATAGAGTTGAAAGGCAAATGTTGATCGAGTTTTCAGAACAAAGCAAAAGGGGCGATAAACTGACCACCCCTTTTGATTATTTTTCAGTTAAAAACCGGATATGCTGATATTGAATTTTACTGTGCCAAAAATCCCCCATCAATCGGCAGCTCAACTCCGGTAATAAACGAAGAAGCATCCGAAGCCAAGAACAAAACGGCTTGAGCCACTTCGCTGGTTTCACCTAAACGGCCCAATGGGAAGATCTTCCCCAACTGGTTTTCTGGAACGCCCAGTGAAGCTGATGCATAATCTGCCATTGCGGTCTTAATGTATCCTGGATGAATTGAGTTCACCCGAATATTTGCTGGAGCATATTCAGCTGCGGCATCTTTAGTCATGGTTCTGACGGCACCTTTGCTGGCACCATACAAAATGTGGCCTGCAGATCCGGCAATTCCGGCAATCGACGATGCGTTAATCACTGACCCTTGATGCTTTTCAGCCATAACTGGCAAAACATGCTTCAAACCTAAGAACGTGCCTAAAACGTTAATGTTCATGAGCTTGTTCCATGTCTCTACAGTAATATCAGGAATCTTGCCGATGATATAAATACCGGCATTATTGAACAGAATATCAATGGTGCCATTATCATTCGCCTCCGAATAAATCCATTTGACTCTATACAAATAGAGTATAGCACCCTGTGACGGTGTTGGAAGCGATTACACTCGTGACATATTTATTGCAATTCATGATTTAAAATCAGTACATAATATGAATATTCTGTTTTATCCTGAGCCCACTAAAAACTGATTTTAATTGGACGATAGAAGAAAATAATTATCAATAGGCTTTATCATAATCACTAATCTTCTGATACTGATTTGAAATCGACTTAATTTCAACTGGGTTATCGTCATCGTCATTCTTAACGACCTCAGCTGTATATCGAAATACCTGAATGTGGTAGTGGCCACCGGTGTCAAATTCATATTTCATGTCGTATGTGACGTCGCTGCTGCTTTCTGAATCGAGCTTGATTGAATCAACGGTTGCCGACACTTTGATCCCATCCAAGTCGTCATTTTCATAGTAACTCTTACCCATGTGTCTAAATTGACCAAAGTACGGACTGGAATCACCGCCGACAAATAATGATGACATGTCATCCCCATCGTCGTCGGCTGCATCATCGAGGTCCCCGCTGTCACTGTAACTGGTCATGGCCTCAGACAAATTATCAAATAATGTGGTGGCGTCATCATCGCTGACCAAGCCTTTAAACACTAATGAAATGTCTTGATTACCATCTGAGCTGCTAATTACCCGCGGTTCAGAAGAAATCGACTTTTTGCCATTCTGGTAAACCCCTTGAACTTTCATTTCCTGAGTCCAGGGGAAATCCTTGAAGTCCATGACACCACTACTGCCAATTTTACCCTGATCTTTTGAGTTGATTTTGACGTGCGTGCCTGCCGGGCCACTGACATTAAATGAAACGGTCTTCAGGGTCAGCGGAATGGTCTTATTGCTATTTAAGTGATAAGTATTGGCGTTAGTCAGCTTATGGCCATCAAGATTAGCTGAGCTGGCAAGTTGGTAGCTGCCTGGTACCAGTGGGCCAATTTTCTTTGAAAAATGAGGCGTGTTGGAAACCGCAATTTTTGTGGCATCTTCTTTAATCTGGGCATTCTTCTTGTTGACGGTTAAGGTAACATACACAGGCTTCACCTTAATCTTCCAATTAGGAAAGATCAGAAACTTCTGGCCATCTTTTTGATAGCTAAGGCGATGATTGTCGAAGGTTCCCAATCCGGATAATTGGGTCTTAAACGATAAGAGTTTGTCCGGATTCTGATTGAAATACTTTGTGAGTGGCTGAAGTTTGCTATTCGTCAGTTTGAGGTTTGGATCGGTGGTGTAAAAGTAATCATGCAAGTCACTTTGATTATTTTTCACTGCCGCCACTGCTCGTGTTAACGTGCTGGCTTTGGAATAATAGTACTCACCATATGTAATACCGCTGATTGCCAAGATAGCCGCGAAGACGACCATCAGTGTCTCGCGTCTGCGGCGTTTTTGCTGTTTGGTTCTAACTTTCTTTTTCGTCCGACTCGCTGGCTTTTGTGGATTGATTACGGGTGCTGGTTGAGCTGGCTCTGGCGTTTGGCTCCCTGAACGATATTCCTGCAAATTATATCCACAATTAGGACAGAAATCATCGTTGGCAGTCACCCGTTGACCGCAGTTGGGGCAAAACTGCAACCCGTCGTCATCATTTGAAGTGTTTGGTCCCATGAACAACATCTCCTCAGAAGATAAACATTATTAGTATAACTTAATAATTATATCGCTTTGATGGCGGTGTGTCATGTGTGTTTTGGCATGGTTATTGTATTTAGAACTGTCTTGATAATTCTTATTCAAAGTTATAGTTAAACTAAGCTGAGCGCCTTGAGTTAGGCGTTCGAATCCACAGTCACAACTCAAAAATCTTTTTATTTACCATATCTTTACAGGATTTAAAGATCAAATTTACAAGGATATTCGATAATTAATCTGGCAATTCGTAATTAACTAAGGGAGGTATATTTGTTGGGTAATATTGTGAAGTTTATCAGGAATCACTGGATCAGTCTGGGGTTAGCTGTGTTCCTTTGTTTCAGTGCTGCAGTTGTTTCTTCTGCTTATAAGCAAACAGCTGCCGCATCTGGACGAACTAAGATTATTTTTTGGCATGAAATGGGTGGCCCTGCCGAAGTGGCTTTGGATCAAATGGTCGCTGATTTTAACAATTCTCAGAAAAAGTACGAGGTCGTTCCTCAATACGAGGGAACTTATGATGAAGCAGTCCAAAAAATTATTCAAACTCATGGTTCGAAATCTTCACCAGCACTATTTCAATCTTTTGATATCTCTACCGCTCAGATAATGCATACCCAGTATGCAACACCTGTCCAAAAGTTTATTACCAAAGAACACTATGATATGAGTCCGATTGCTCCCGCTGCAAAGGCTTTTTTCTCAAACAATGGTAAACAGTTATCAATGCCTTTCAACATCTCACAGCCGGTTATGTACTATAATGCCAGCTTGCTAAAAAAGTACCATATTCCAACCCCATCAAAGTCACCAAGTTACAGCGAAATCACTAAGACTGCTAAAGAGCTTTACCACCGTTCACATCATCAGGTCAAGGGAATGACCATGGAAATTAATGGTTGGCTAATGGAAGAAGCACTCGCCAATGCCCATCAATTATTGGTTAACCATCAAGATGGTCACGCTGGGGCCCCAGACAAAATCAATTTGAACAATCCAGCCTCTCAAAAATATCTTAGGTGGCTGCAGGACAACATCCACGCCAAAGATTTCATGAATTATGGTTCCGGATCAAATGCCGCAGCAAACGAAATTGCCGGTTTTATGTCAGGCAAAGTCGGAATCTTCTTTAATACATCTGCCTACATTAGTCAGTTAACTGCCAATCCCAAGCTTAAATTGGGAATTTCTTATTTTCCTCATCCAGATGGCGTCAAAAGAAATGGTGTCAGCATCGGGGGTGCTTCTCTTTGGATTGGAAAGGACAAGTCAGAAAACGTTCAAAATGGTGCCTTTGAATTCATGAAATACGCTCTTAAACCAGAAGAGCAAGCCAAATGGCAAAAAGCAACCGGTTATATGGCCATCAACAAAAACGCTGAAAATACTAAAACTTTAAAAGGCCTATATGCCAAGCATCCTGAGGCTCAAGTGCCATTTGAACAACTTTCAACAGTCAAGCCAAATAATGCCAACTCTGGTTTGTTGATGGAAGGAATGCAATATACCAGACAGCTTGAGCAAACCGCGATGGGACAAACTTATGAAGGTGGTAATATTGGTAGTACATTGAGTTCAGTTAACAACCAGATGAACGCCAATTTGCGACGTATTAACAAAGCAAATAATAATTTTAAGAAGGTGCAGTAACACCCGACAATTTGGTGCGTTCTGTTTATAAGATCAATGAAGACATATACAAACAAGACAATTAGAGGATTCTTTTCAAGGTACAAGTGAACTATTCCAAATTCTTTCACCGAATTGAAAAATCCAAGTATTTTTATTTAGCCCCACTTTTGAACTATCGATGAGGATAACCAACTGTTGACCTTAAAATTCAAAGATTGCCTCTCATGAGCCCACGATTGGATTATAATTAAACCATTAATGATTTGACCAATTGGGGGAATTTAGTTGACTAATAAACTGTTTGATAGAATAGTATTTTGGTCCGGGTTAACTGTGGGTTTTGTATTACATCTATCCTTTTTTGATGGCTTGTTTTTTTACCCACTGTGGCTCTTTGTTGGCCACTTGATTAAGTCAGGAATGAATTTTCCTGATGATTCTAGTTCAAGCGCAACTAACAACACTCAAAGTCAGTCTAATCCAGCAAAACTTGTCACTAGTAATCTTAACTATTGCCCAAAATGCGGAAAACTTGTTGAGTCAGGTGATAGATATTGTCCCCGCTGTGGTGAGCAATTAAGACAATAGGAGAACTGGTACTTAAATGTATCAGTTGTTTTTTAATAATGGGTAAAAATTCATATTTACAAATTGTACCAACAACTTCCTAGATGAATGGATTCACATTAGGAAGTAGAGTTCAAAAAAGCATCATTTTAAAACAACCAGGGATCATCCTTGCACGATTAATTTCCCTGCACAATAAGAATGCAATCCCACAAATTTTGAGATATAAAATGGCACCGCATGAATTAGATTTTCCCAATTCATGCGGTGCCATCTACTCATAACCCTTCGACAGGGATTTCTATGGGTAATGACTAAAATACAATCAATCGATCTAACTGTTCTGTAAGCTGCGACCATTTAACATTAAGATCCAAAGTCTTAACTTGGAACCGATGACCAAGAACGTTGATTTCTCCATCTGGATTTCCACCAATACTCGACTTGGCGTATAACAAGATCCCCTCAACATCCTCGTTGTCACCAGTCTTACTTTCATTCATAACGTAAGTGATTATCTGATACATATTGTTTGAATGAAACTTTTCAACATCAAAATGAGTTTGAAGCGAGTGTTGATAATACTTGGCATCTAAGATAACCGTCTTATTCTGGCCACAGATTCGGACATCAGAATGCATGACTGGTAATTCTGGTGTGTCTTTTTCTACTTTATCCCAAGTAATATACGCCGATCGGACATTATAGCCTGTAAAGCGTTGCTGATAATACTTCAAAAGGAATTTTTCATATAATCTGCTCATCAATTGATCTTCCAAATCAACTGCCTTGTAATTTGCATCGTCAGTTGCAAAAATCTTTCCCTCAATAAGTATTTCAGACAGCAAAACCAATAACGATCCATCCATTCCCATTCTGTGCAAATACCGCTTAATTCTTGGATATCCAGTTTGTCTAACATCTCGAACTGGCCAAAAGTTTCTCCACATTTTTTCCGCCAAAAGACGCTGATCATGTGGAAACTTTTTACTGCGAGCAATGCCAGCTAAAACCATCTTAATCAGTTGATTTTGAGGAATATTGGCTGAAAACGAATCATCTTGAACAATCACCCGCTTATTGATTAACGTTCCTTGAGTAATTGACTCCGTCATTTGAATCTGACCATGGGGGTATGATGTTTCTTCAGTATACTCACGATAATCATGAGGAAATCCTCGAATCAACTGAAGTTTGCAAGCATGCAAAAATAGTTTTCCGAGTAAATCGTAACCATCCTCAAAGTCTTCGGTTCCAAGCTTTTTGAATCCTGAGTAATTTAACTTATCATACACGAATGCCAGCATATAAAAGATATTTTGAATGCGAATGTTTCTATCTTTCATTTAAACCAACTTCTTCTTTAAGGTCAGCCGCATATTTCTCGGCTTTGTCTGGTTCATCCTGCCAGTATTCTTCCAACTGTGGAATGATGTCATATACAACCGAATCCTGTAAATACGGTAAGGTGGCAATTTTGCCATTATGCATTACGTAACTGTGTCCAATTTCGAAATCTTTACCCAAGGTTTCATCCTTATCAATATCTGAATTGAGTTGTCGAAGGCCAGAGACCAATTGGTGAGCCGCAGCTTCTGAATCTTCAGACAAAATTTGCTCGAACTTAGGGCTGTAAAATGCTGGTGAAATTGTATAGAAGCTAAACCGTCGTCTCAGTGCATAATCCATTCGGGTCAAACCCCGATCAGCTGTATTCATTGTGCCAATGAGATAAATATTTTCGGGAATATAGAACGAAGAACCATCCATTAACGTCACAGAATTTTCGGGGCTCCGCTTATCAGCTTCAATCAGCATGAGCAGTTCGCCAAAGATCTTTGAAACATTCCCACGATTAATTTCATCAATTAAAAAGAAATAGTTTTCGTCTGGATTTTTAATTGCTTGTTGAACAAGATGATAAAACACACCATATTGAAGCTTAAATCCTTGGGCATCAGGAACGTAACCAAGCATCAAGTTCGAATAGCCATAACTCTGATGAAATTGCACCATTTTAATATGATCCGCGGGATTTTCTTTGTCGTTAAGCATCACTTTTGCCAGTCGTTTGGCAATAAATGATTTGCCGACGCCTGGGGGTCCTTGGAGAATTAAATTCTTTTTCCGATTTAAAAGCCTTTCAAGCTGATTTAATTCATTCCCAGACAACAATACTTCCTTTAGAAAATCATCCCTTGTATAGGGTTTAAAATCAGTAGCGGTGTCTATATCCTCATTTCCACTAGTCTTGCTCAACTTTATGATCTCATCATATTCAGCCTTACGTATTCGAAAGAGGCTTCCTTGCTTCACGCCAGTATAGAAAGAATTTACAATCCCATCATTTTTTAACCGATCGGAAGTTACCGGATTGGACAATTGCTTATCAACTCTAAACATAACTCTGGTATCATCACTTGAAGGAATACAACTTAGTAATGTTGTGACTTTCATTTGAGGAGAGGACAAGTATCCAATAAGTTGGTCACCTTCCTTAATCGCATTAAAAGCAGATGCCATTCTTCTCGGATTCCCCTCTTCGTTCTTTTTAGTATAATCTTGTGCGCTGTTCTCCGGCTTGCTGGAGACATCCCATATAGTTGGATTACTATTCAACCAGTAATAACGTACCGAATTTCGATCAGCAAATGCCTGGTCACTATACCCAAGCAGGTCAAGATTGGATTGATTCAGTATCGAAATCATATTTTCACAAAAAGTTAAATACTCTCTACCTGACCCATTGTGTTTTAAGCTCTTTATCTGATCGCTAATTTTTGCATATGAATCTCTGTCCAAAAATTCAAATAAATATTCGATAGAATTATTATCCAAGCTGAAAAATTTATCGGGACGAATCCAAAATAAGCCGAAAGAAATTCTATTCTTGCTGCTCCTAAGACGATGAGCAGTACGAAACTCCTTATCAAACCGATTCAAGTTGTCCTCGATAGACAAATCAGTAGTAAGTGCATCTTCAAAGAGATTCCAAAAATTGTCTATATCATCTACCAAACTTCCAGGATAACAGAACCAGGCCTGCATAGGGTTCAAGGATGGTAAACCATCAAAATTCGTTGGCATATCAGATTGTAACCCCATCGCATCCTTAATATCTCTTAAAATATGCAGTCTATTTTCCGTAGTTCCACTGCGCATAAACGCACCGAAAAAAGTAAATGGATCAATCAACTGTAACTGCGAAAAATCATTCATACCAACATTTTGAAGTGCCTTTGAACCAATATCCAACAGTTCATCTTGACGATTCCGATAATCAAGAATTTTGTGACTCAGTTCTTTTAAGATCGGCTGCCAAGTATATTTTTGCTCCATAATTCATCCCTCGTTTCCTATTCAAATTATATCATTTAAAAAGTAAATGGATTATGGTCAAGGACAATTGAGCTTATTGTCAAACACAAATTCCGAAGAATCCTTCCAAACAAAAAAGGCGATCTATTGATCACCTTCTTACTCAACATATTTCTGAATAAAGATAGCCTTACTGTGCCAAGAATCCACCATCAATCGGCAACTCAACTCCGGTAATAAACGAAGAAGCATCCGAAGCCAAGAACAATACAGCTTGAGCAACTTCGCTGGTTTCACCTAAACGGCCTAATGGGAATATCTTACCCAGCTGATTTTCTGGAACGCCTAGTGAAGCCGATGCATAGTCGGCCATTGCGGTTTTAATGTAACCTGGATGAATTGAGTTCACCCGAACATTTGCTCGAGCATATTCAGCTGCTGCATCCTTGGTCATGGTTCTTACGGCACCTTTGCTGGCACCATACAGAATGTGGCCAGCAGATCCGGCAATTCCGGCAATTGATGATGCGTTAATCACTGACCCATGATGCTTTTCAGCCATAACTGGCAAAACATGCTTCAAACCTAAGAATGTGCCTAAAACATTAATGTTCATCAGCTTGTTCCAGGTCTCTACAGTAATATCTGGAATCTTGCCGATGATATAAATACCGGCATTGTTGAACAGGATATCGATGGTGCCGAATTTATCAACAGTTTGCTTTACAACATCCTTCCAATCGTCTTCATTGCTGACATCTTGTTGAATAAACAGGGCATTGTCATTATCCAAGTCTTCTTCGACTTTTTTACCGCTGTCTGTATTCACATCAGTGAAGACAACTTTTGCGCCTTCCTTGAGAAACAGTTTGGTTGTTTCCAAACCAATTCCAGCAGCGCCACCAGTAATAATTGCTACTTTGCCATCTAATTGTGCCATTATTATTCACCTCCGAATATAACTGTCTGCTTTCTATTACCAACAAAAGTATAGCATTTAGGTAGTTTATTGAAAGCGATTACACTCGCGATGTAAGGCGTCTTATACTTGAAATCAGTTCGGCTTATTTATTAATGAGTTCTTCTACTCGAATAATCCTTTTGCGAAAATCTCGGATAGCGACTCCTGGGTTTTGAATGCTGATTTGAGCTTCAACACCTTTTTTCAAAATATCCAGTTCATCCTGATATCGTTTTTGCTTTCGATATAGCATTGCAAGGATGCTGTATACTGCTGGAAATTTATTGCCCAGATCAACCTGTTCCAATGCTTCTTTCTCACATAGTTCGTACTGCTTACTTTCCCATAAGTATTGAATTCTTTGATTAGATTTTACAAAATAACTTTCTAAATAATCTTTTCTTGGAGTTTTAGGATACTTAGCTTTATTGACAACCAATAACTTGCCGCTAACCCCACGACTAGACGAATACTTCACTGTACCATCCGATTTAATAGTTTTGGCCGCTTTATGCTGCCAAATGATCTTTTTGGATTTCTGAACCACCGTTTCACCTGATTCTGTCAGCTTGTCATCAGAAGTCAACAATCCTAATGACTTTAGCTTAGAAAGAGAGCCGTAATAATCCACCCCATATTCATATAAAAAATATTGTGGCGGATTAGAAATGTTTTTTCGACTTGTTGTCCACCATAATGCTACTATATCTCCCCGCAACAACGAGTTTCCATCAAGCTCAATTGGATCCATGTACTCTTTAGGAACTAATGATGCAGGAAAGTTTCGATATGTCACCACAATTCTTTCGGCTTCCTGCTCGCTGGGAAGCTGTGGAATCGTTTTGAAACCTTTATTTTTATATAATCTCTTCAGCTTTTCCCGATTTGAAGCTTCAAGAGGAGTTGGTTTAATCGTTTTCGAATCTACCGTCTCCACAGATGGCTTTGAACTCCTGCTTTTCTTAAACATCCTAAATAAATCCAATAAATTCATATCGTCCTCCTGTAGTTTGATCACAATACCAGGCTGATAATGTGAATATGTTCCTTTGATTATATCGGATAACCATTCTTTAAGCTATATTGTTAATATACGTAAAATAAGCCGTTATCTTTCAAATCAATTCGACAATAGCGACTCATTTTAATTGTATTTAATTAGTTCATAAATACAAAACTTATAACACCGATTAATAACGGTAATTTGTCTCACATTACCGCAACAATTGCCAAGAATCCACAAGTAACAACAAATAAAGAAACAATAAGCTTAGATGTCCATCTCCACCAAACAGCCAAGCTAACATGTGAAAGTGCAAGAGCTCCCATTAAAATTGCCGAAGTTGGTGTAATAGCTGTGATTAGCCCAGAAGCAGCTTGGAACGCAGAAACCATAACACTACCATCAACGTGAGAAAATGCAGCCAAAGATCCCATAATTCCCATTGTGGCTGCTGCTAATCCCGAACTTGATGGGATCAATAGAGAAAGTACACAGAAAAACGCAAATGCTAATATTGCAAAAATTAGTTTTGGCAATCCACTTAAGCCATTCTCACCCCAATGAAGTATCGTTCCAGTGATCATCCCACTATTCATAACAGCCTGAATTCCACGTGCAACAGCAACAATGATTGCAACGTTTAGTAAGTCAGCCATCCCATTCATAAAAGCACTAATAAACTCCGCTTCTTTCATATGGCTAACAAACATGATGATAATGGACATCAGCAGGAATAGTAATGTGATCTCATTAAAATACCAGTTTCCAAGAGGGACAATATCTTTTCCTAGAACCGTCCCCAAAAATGCATTACTAGTTATCCAACCATTAAATGTATCAAAAAATGTCCAGCTTTTATTAATGCTCGTCCAGGGAATCAAGCCAACAATCATGATTACAAACGTTAAGCAAAATACCCATAGTACGTGTTTTTGAGCTTTTGTTAATGGTTGAGGTGCACTCGTTCTGTCAGCAACTGAGAATCGTTTCATGTCATCTTGTCGTTGATTATAAACTAGCGATTTAGTTGGATCTTTCTTCACCTTTTCTGCATAATGGATTACAAACCAAATGGCCATTGCAGTTACAATAACCAACAAAATTACTCGTGAGAATAATCCAACTCCCGGCGAAATTTTAATGATTCCTGACGCAACCCCGGTAGCAAATGGATTAACAGTTGATGCAAGATCACCAACACGTGTACTCAACAAAATAATTCCAACAGCAACCAAAGAGTCGTATCCAACCCCCATCATAATGGGTATAAGTAATGGGAAAAATGCCATTGTTTCTTCACCCATGCCATAAGTAGATCCACCCGCAGAAAATAGAATCATCAAGATAATGATTAAACGTTTTTCATGTCCCGTATAGCGGTGAACAATGGCACGAATTCCATCGTCTAATGCTCCTGTTTTATTGACAACTCCCAAGAACCCACCAATAACCAGAATAAAAATCGATATTTCAATTGCACCGGTCGTTGCTTTGTTACCAATCATCCCAATGATGGGTGCCATGAGCACATCCCACAATCCTTGAGTATGACTCGCAACTGTATGATAGGTGCCGCTAATCAATGTTCCATCAGCCGTAGTCTTGTAGGTCCCAGCAGGAATTATCCAGGTCATTACAGCAATAAAAACAATAATCCCAAAAAGAATTGTAAAAGCAGAAGGCATTTTGAAACGTTGCTTTTTAATTGGATCCGAATTGTTCATTTGAGTCCCCTCCTTATTGATCAAAGAATTCTTTAGCTAACTGCTTATAGAATTCCACTGACTTATGATAAACATCCACTTCAACATATTCGTTACTTTGATGGGATGTGTTATTTCCAGGTCCAAGAAGTGCAATGCTGAAATCCCCCTTAGCATGTAAAAATTCGGAGCCATCACTTGCACCAGTTTGACCATTCGCAATTAGTGGCTTTTCAAACATTTCATCATGGACTTTCTTGATCAGTTTAATGAAATCAGAGTTTTCATCACCAGGCATTGCTTCTTCCGGAAAACTATATTCAATTGTTAAATTATATCCAGACTTCCTGTTTAGCTTATCCACCAAGTCCCCTAGAGCATCAAATATAACTTGGTTTGGGTATTCAGGAATTGTCCGAATATTACCTTTCATGATAGCTTTTGCTGGAACACTATTGATTTGCTCGCCACCATTAAATATGCTTTGGACATGAGTGAGTTTGCCTAACACTGGATCAACCTTATCAAACGTTGCCATCAAAGGCTTAACTTTATTAGCGAAATCAATTAAGTGATCAATTGCATTGATACCTCTCTCAGGTTGAGAACTGTGCGCACCTTTACCTATTGAAGTTATGATGTAATCAATAACTCCCTTTGAAGTGAAACCAACCTCGCTCATTGCATTACCTGGTTCAGAAATGATTAGACCATCAAGACCATCGGCGTATCCTTCGTGAGCAAGTTGTGCAGCACCGTATTCTCCGGTTTCTTCACCCACAGTCGCAAATAATTTGATTTTTCTTGGTACTGAATCATCCTCAAGCATATCAAGCATCGCAATAATGACAGCAGCTAACCCACTCTTCATGTCAGTTGCACCACGCCCATACAACTTCCCGTCACGAACAGTTGCCACAAATGGGTCGCTTCCCCACGATTCCAGATCGCCAGCATCCACTACATCTTCGTGGCCTGAGAAGCCAAGAATCCGTTTCCCCTCTCCAATAGTTACCACAAGATTGTCTCTCTTAGGAGCATAAGTAACTCGCTCAATTTTGACCCCCTTATTCTTGTATGGCTCAAACAGTGAGGAAATGTAATCCGCTACTCTAGCTTCATTGTCATTAACCGACTGAATAGAAATCAGATTCGAAAGAATATCAATTTGTTTCTTCTTATCCATAAAAAGAACATCTCCTAAAAATATTTTTGTGATATTAATCACATATAAAGAAATAAACCAATTACGATTTATCATATAACAATACTTTATCATCGAATGTAAGCGATTACAATGTTGATTTATCAATGTATATATGGTCAAACTTGTTTATGTAATTATTCAAATTACATGTACAATTTGTGGATTAAATTCATTGAAATCATTATAAAACAGTCACTGTTCTCTAACAAAAAATAATTCCAAAAAAATATTGAGCTTCCAATAGATGTCTGAACAGAAAAAGCTTTGCATCAGATGATTTCAATCCATCTATCTACAAAGCTTTCGAACTCTTGTGACTTTATGGTCATGACTTAACTAACTCAACACGATTGTTCGTATAAGCCACATGCCAACCCTTATACCCACCAGAAACCTTAACGTGGGCAAACTTACCATGTCGTGAGCCAAACTTGAATAAGATATGCTTCTTGGCAGGTTTTGACTTCAAATTAATCACCAGCTTGCCGCCAAGCCGACCAGAACCTTTAACATTGATCCGACTATCGCCATTGACTCGGATTGTTCCATGCTTGCCTTGAGCATAACTGCCCTTAACATTAACCGTCTTGGCAGCCAACCTCAAAGTCCCATCACTCAATTTAAAACTCCCGGAACCAAGCGCATCCTTATTAGCAGCAACAATCGTACCACCCTCGATGAAAGTGCCACCTTGATATGTGTTGGCGCCCTCTAAGGTCAAGTTTCCAGTTCCTTTCTTAATCAGCGCACCACTACCAGAAATATTATTGCGCCAAGTATCACTAGCATTGAATCCCCCTCGTTTCGAATTCATGTTAACCGTTGTGTTGCCTAGCAAGCTGCCAAATCCGGCACCGGCTTTAAACAAATCCAACCGGCCCCATCCTTCGGTATCCTGGCCCATTGGGTAGCCTGATTTGAATCCAGTTGTGTACAGAACTTCTCGTCGTTGAGTAGCGTTCAAATACGGGAAACGGGTTTGGATGAGCACTTCGGCACCCTTTGGCACGCGCATCTTTTCCTTGGTGGAAGAGATTGGCTTGTAGCCGTATGTCATCCGGTATTCAAAGTTCTTCAAATTAGTTTGGTAACTACTATAGTCGTCTTTTGATTTGGTGACCTTGGAATGCAGCAGGACACTTTGCGCATTCTGATAAGCCTTATTGGCAATATCTTTATTCTGCGAATTATTCAAAACCGACGCAGCCACCGCCGTCCCTAAAATTCGGCCGCCCATAACAGCCAGAGGCGAGTGTCGGCCCACCAGGATTCGATCATAGCCGACTTCAGATGATCGGGTAACCAGTTGTTGGAAACGTTCTGGGAAGGCGTAGGCCATCGATAGGCCGGTCTCCCAGGCTTGGGTTGTGTGACCGCTTGGGAAATCATAATCGTTTTGTGGTGTCGCATCAAAGGCTGCTTTCAAATATGGATTAACCTGCACCCGAGGATCCTGCCGGAACGGCCGAATGTATTTGTAAAACTGCTTGGCGTTCCCTGATGATGAGTAGTACCAAAGCGCCGTTGTGTCCACGAGATTAACCATCGATCCCAGCTTGGAGCTGTCGTCCGCCCAAGTGATGCCAGAACCCGGATCGTCCTTGGTGTCAGCCGGCAATTCGCTGGTCGGTAAATTGTAGAACAAAGTCTTGGCGTTCGAATTCTCAATGAAGGCTTCAGCGTAAGGTCCCAGTCCACGAATCACATCGTAGGGACTGTCCTGCCGATCGGTAATGTATGACCGAAGTTCTTCAGCCGGTGTCACATTTTCAGAAATCTTGATTGATTTGTCAATATTTTCTTGAAGAATTTTGGGATTTAACTTAGTGCCATCTCCCTTATAGAATTTAGCAAAAGTATTGTTAAATAGCGCCGTGGATGGATTGGTATCCGGCGTATCGTTTTCTTTGCGATTTAAGAGATATTGATCAACGTAGTAGCCGTAACTGGCCTTATGAGGTGCAAGCAATTTTTCAACTTTGGCAGACGAATGTGCCTTTGCCTGCGCGGATTTTTGGTTCGCCAGCAATGCCGAACCAGACAAAATAACGGTGAAAGAGCCAACCATCAGCTTCATCAATAGCGAATGTTTTGTAAACATAAAATACCCTCCCAATGTATGTGGCGTGCGGAATGCGAGATTCCTACATGCTTAGGATACATTGGGAGGGTAAATTTATTGTTGATTTGGGGTAAAGGTTGGGTAAAAAGGTAATTAATCGATATTCTTAAAAGACAGGGTAAGTATTGGATTTTTTAACAGTAAGTGACTAAATTGCGAAGTATTTATAGTTGATAATTTTTAGTAGAAACTAAGCTTATTTGATATAATTACAATGAATTTCCATTTGAGAGAAAGGAATGGCATTCCATGAATATGAAAATAAAAAAAATAATTTTGAACCTCTTAATATTGGCTAGTTACTTATTTCTAATCGTGTTAGCAGCAATGGGAGACGCCAAAATTAATGAAAATAAGATAATCACCGTCTTTTCATTGTCAGCCGCACTAATTATTTACGAGTACAACCACTGGAATTGGCTATTCGTAGTATGGCACAAAATTTGTGCTGAAATATTTGGAGACACAGTTTCTTGGAAGGGTTCACATGAATTTTTTTTGAAAGACAACTCTGATTTTAAAAAAATTGCATTAGATTTTAAAATGAAACTCATTGAGAACGAAGGATTCAGCTTTGATGTAAGTCGTATCCAAGAAAACAGCGCCGATTTCGAAGTAAATATTAAGGGACTGTACAGTAAAATAAGATTACAGATGGAACCGGCCAATGGGTATGACACATTTCATCTTTCGTTTTCATCAAATACATCCTATAGAGATTCCAAAAATCAAATTAATTTATTTGACGGAATACTTAGTTATCTTCAAAAAGTTGTTACTAATCAAATTATTCCAGCTTCCGAAAACGATATGGCTTCTGGTTTAAAAGAAGCCTTGAAAGTAAAGATAATTATGGCTAAATATAACCCTTTTTACAAAATATGCTTACACCACTTCGATAAGGATAATGAGTTGAACTGGTATTTAACTATCAAAGAGGAAAAAAACTTAAAAGTAGAAATCACTAAGCATCAGTTGATAGTTACAAGTGACAATCAAAGTAAAATCATCAAAGTTTTAAAAAATTATGTGGCTATTTCTACTGTTGGCTAAGTGCCAATAACGTATCTAAAGCAAGCTGTAAATATCCTTGATCGGAGTCATCATTAGGCTTGCTGTATATAACCAGGGTTCCTTTCCTAGAGAATCCTATTGTACGTTCTTTATTGTCCACGTCAATTTTAGCCATCAAATAAGTCGCTTTATCATTATCAATTGCATCTTGAACCTCGACGTTTTCTTGAACCCCATTTCCAAAAAAATGTTTTGTATCTATATCGGTATCATCATCAACATTAAAATATATTCCTCTAGCTCCTCTTTCAAAACTGTGAATATTATGGAAGTCAAATGTATATGTGCTCAATTTATCGATTTTATTAGGATAATTATTTTCTAGTTCTTTGATAAAGTTCTTAGAAACGGCTGCTGGCGCCATCAGAAGTAGTAGATTCCTAGTTTCATCAAAGAAACCCGAAAAAGTATTAGATTTCTTATATGATTCGGTTGGAATATAAGTTCCATTCTTCATGTCCTTTGCAAGTATATCCTCATTAATAATAATATTATAAGTACAAGTAAATGGTAATACTGTGTCTCTATTGATTGTTAATGATTTCCCAACAGGAGCTATACTTCCAGATGAATCTGGTAAGCTCACCGACTCAACAAATTCAAACTTGTTCACATTGTATATGCTTAATGATTTCACAACTTTTAGCCTCCTCAGATTGTTAACCAAACCCACTCCAATAATTTCCTTCACCAAAACAATAACTTCTCTTTAATAATATATTTCTTACCTCAACAACTGTAATCCACTTCATTGCATCAGTTATTAATGTTTATCTAATGAAATTGTTGGAATCTTGAATCATTCACTTTTCGGATATGACAAATTTGTTCTGGGTACTTATAAAATGGCCTTTACCAACAACTCATGTATCTAATCGATTTCAATATCACCCCAATGGATCTTGCGATTTAACCTTTGGTAAATAATTTAATAATAATCTTTGAAGGGAGTAGTGACCAATTACAAATTTTCTATCAGATTTAGGATAGTTAAACAAAACAAGCTCATCAAGGTGCTTTTCTTGGGAGCCAAATTACCGAAATAATGTAAATGTTTTGATATAACGAATTCACACACCTGATAATTTATCAGGCTAAGACTGTAACGCTCTCTGTTTTTTCTTTCTATCATTCTAATCTTAACAAGGCTTCTCTTAATTCCTCATCTACCGCATAAATATAAAGCCCATTAACCCCACGAGTAAGCAAAACATTCAGTTCATTAGGAAGCAGCTGACTGGCGACTTTCCGTTTCTGCCCATCTTGGAGAGTTCGATTTCGAATGGCATTAGTATTCTCACTTGCGTCTGCATCAAATACAACATGTCCATTTCGATACTTAACAGACGGCCCAATAATGACACCACAATAATTCAAGTCAAATCCTTGAATGGTATATGTTGAGCCAACTTCATCAATCGTTTGTTCCTGCTCTGCCCAAGCCAGCCTGTTCAATGAACGTCCACCTTTTGGCTTAAGTTGGAGGTTCCATGGCAACGACAGATCTCCGGCTGTCACCATCCAATAATCGCCATTGTCAGGTTTTCTTTTGCTGTTGTATTTCCAATCAAAGGTAGCCAGGATTCTGGATAGCCCAGCCTTTTGATCTCCCAATGCCTTATGTCGGATCGCTTCATACATTTCCTTCGCATCGTCAAATATCCTCAAATCATATTTACTGTCTTTGGGGATTTTTTTGATTATTTTTTTATCGGTAATGTCTCTAATCCATTCAATTGTTTCCTTGTTGGCATCAATTCGCAGCTGGTTACTCAACATAATCAGATTGTTCTGCTTCATGGCCTTTTCTTCCATATTTTGAATTTGCTGGGGCTCCAAATATTCCTCAGTTTTCAAAATTTGATTCCGGTCAAAAACTGCAACAGTAATCCTAGCGCGTTTTAAAATATCATCAAGCTGATTCTGGCCTCGATATGCTTGTTTACCTTGAGTCCACAGCAAGTGAGCTTCATCAACTAATACAACATCGGCAGGATCACTTTCATCATGCGAGTTAATAAAATGAGTCGGTTTGCTAACAACATCATCATTTTTGTAGTTCAAATTCAACTTATCGATGATATCTTCGTATACTTTTAGCTGTTCATCGTGGTTAACCAAAACATAGTTCTTCAAGTGATCAAATCCTTGGCGCAGCGGACTACCGTCATCTTTTAAAGTACTGATTAGATAAAAGATCGTACTTAAAAGAACCGTTTTCCCAGAACCGGCTTCCCCTTCAACCAAAATTAATTGACCCTTTTTCTTCGAAAGTAATGCATCGATTACCCGATCAATAATAATATCCTTGGCATTCTTCTGTTCAGTTGTTAAGTTGTGAAATGGCGATGCCTTAAAAATCGCAGAATCCCGAATAATACTTTCAACGGGGAATAAGTCTCTATCAAATCCGCGGAGCTTACGCCAAATTCTGGAAAAGATCTTGTCTTTTTCGTTTGATGTATAGTATTCATTTTGCTCATTTTCACGGCGATTATTCAGCCTCTTCACACTGGGGACACCGAGCATAAAAAGCATCATTTGGTTTTCAATATCAAGCGTCAACGACTTATTGAAATGGTCATGCCCTATCACAAACATCTGAGCATCTTTTGATTTCGAAAGCTCACGCCAATCATCCCTAACTTTGGGATCCTCGTTCAAATGCTGCTCAGTTCTGCGCTCAATATCATTGGTTTCTCCAACGTAAACTTTATATCCACCGGACTTAATTGGTGAGTAAATGACGTACACCGTTGGATAGTCCATTAGAAGCTTGCGTTTCAGCTTATCGCCGTCTATGGCATCTTCAAGTTTACCAGTGGCTTGAGGATCATACTTGATTTGTTCAATTACGGGATACCCAATATCACTCATGGCAAACACCTTTCAAACTCATTCATCAAACTTCCAATGCCTTTTCTTATTTATGTCCAGTTTCTCTTGAACAATGTCATTAGGCTGAACACCTAACTTGTCACACATATAATAGCAATATGTTAATATGTCGGCGAGTTCAAGTTCCATGTCATGTTTTTGTTTCTCGGAGAACTTCTGATCATTTTCCATGTCCCATAAGAACAATTCATTTAGCTCCCCGGATTCGATACCTACAGCACGGGCTAAAGCAGGTAACGTGTGGTATTGGTTCCAGCCACGGCTGTTACGGAAGTCAGTTAGTTCTTTAATTAGTTGGTTGTATTGCACAATTGAAGCCTCCAGTATGATCATTCGATTTTCGTTATTTTGCTTAATAATATCACATTATTCGGGACAGAATTAGCTAATCTATGATGACCACAAAGCATGCAAATGGTCACTAGCCGCAGGTTCAAATTATTAGAGTATGATAACTAATCAGTTCGATTGGAAAGACGTATATAGACTGTTGATATTATCAAATGGATTGTGTTCAATACATTCGTTGTACCCGTTTAACAGTATGGAATATCTCAATACGTGTCACTCCGGCAAAATTCACTAACCTTACCCTCTTAATATTATCATAATGGTCATTTCCCACACGCTTTAACACTTCTGGCTTTTTGCATAGTAAAAAAGCATCAGGATTACTTTCGTAGTTCTGATACTCATACAACTCCGACAATTCTTGAACGGGAATATCACCAAATCTGATTAACAACATTCTGAGCGAAGTCAGTTTGTCGTTCTCTTATTTGATCAGGGTCCCAGCCACCAAACTCTACTGACTTGAATAATTCGTTATTGGCTTTAAGTTCAGATTGATTTAACGCGTCTACCAATTTACTACTATCTTCTTCAGCAGACGTAGCTAATCTCTTCTCTAGGATAGTCCAGTTGCCAATATAATCTTTATAATCTCCTAGTGAATCGTCAGAACTAATGTGAACCAATTTGTAATTGTCTTGATCAAAGACTTTGGTGTATAAATTGTTATCAGCAAAATCATCATACAAATATGAATATATTTCAGAGAGAAGATAGACAAGTGTCCACTTCTTAGGACCTTTCAAGCCGCCTTCCTTAGAAAGCGCCGAAAAGTTTGCTTTGATTGAATCATCACTCTTAAGTAACTTATCGTTAAGTTCATTGATAATATCGTCAATGCCGTTCAAGTCCACATTCCAAATATGTTGAGCGACTTCAGAAAAACCAGATTCCAAAACATTGGTTCCTTCGTTATTAATTGTACGGTGGCGAACAAATACTGATAAAATTTTATTTACAGCTTTAAGAATGTCATCTTCATGATAACCACGATAATACATTGCCATCACGATTGGATAATACAACATAACATGCATTCTATTTAAAATATCAAGATGTTGCGTGATAAATTTGTTTTTAAAGAATTCATAATGACTCTTTGGAGAAACTGGAGAATCTAAAACAGTATATATCTCCACTAGTGCATCTAAGTCTTTTAAAAATACTGTTGCATCATTACTATTCGTAATTTGCTGACTAATGGCACGATATAACTTGGACTCTTGAATTACTTTATGGCTTGCAGCCCAATACGTTCGAATGAACCTTGAAATCTTGTGACTATCCCCATTAAAAGCAGACGCAATTCTTTGCCACTGGGTATTAGCGGAATCCATGTCACTATTTAATAACGACATCAAGTGATTCTTAATAATATCTGAAACTTCAAGATCTTTTCCACGACTGTTTAGAGTTTCAAATATTGTAAAAGCATCAATTCGACTTGGTGCTGAAATCATCACAATATAAAACTTGTCGTAAAATGAATTGAAAATATTATCTAGACGATCAATTCTCTCGCCCAGTGTTTTCTTAAGCTTCAAATCATTCTCAATCCATTTGTGAATTGTGGTATATGTTGAACGCATTTTCTTAATTGGAGCAACCTTACTTGTTTCATTTAAGGCTTCACTTGCCTTGTGTGTTAGCGCATAAAAGTAATCCTCTAACTCACCATTATTTGCAGAACGTTGTTCAACAACTAGAGAGGCTTGGTCTCCTTCATGATCACCGCGAATCAGCTTTTTAACGGCATTTCTGATGTCTCGAAGTTTATCGCCACGATCAAGGTCAGACAAAGATATATCTTTAGCAAAGTTATCTTGATACATTTTAGTCGCGATATCTTTAATAACAGCCATGAAGATAGGGCTGGTTGTTAATCTTTGTTGACCATCAATAATTTCCTGACGTCCATCTTCGTTCTTAAATGTCACGATTTGACCAAAGAAATGACTATTTCGATTTCCTTCAACAAGATCAACTAAATCATCCCAAAAATCAACAATCTGGTCGCTTTCCCAATCATAATTTCTTTGATACATAGGAACAGTGAAGTTATTATCTTTAAACAATTCACCCATTCTGAATCTTGATGGTTGTGGTATTTCTACAAATGATGACATGATTACCCTCCAAAATTTTTAATAATTTCCCTTCTTTAATTACGCGGAAAAACTTCTGGTAACGGCATTCCGTAAATTTAGATTGCTAATTGTAACGTCTTCAATTCTTAAACGAATCATCCCCACTATTCTCCCCAAAATAAACACCGTCCAGCCAGCCATTATCATACCTGGCTGAAGCGTCATCCATTTCCGGATCAACATGGGAAGGCCCCTTGGAATCGTGGCGATGACGGATGTAGTGAATAATGCTAAACAATATAACTAATCCAATTCCGATGGTCCAAAGGTTGCCTTCGGTAATACCACCATTGTCTTTTTTATTTGTAGCTTTGGTATTCAAAAATGAACTGACAAAGTTCACCGTGTCCATGACATTCGCCTGGCTGTAATCTTTGAAGTTAAGCTGATGAGTCATGATATAATCCCGAACGTCGCTGATATGATCTTGGGCATCATCTGATATCAATGGCATCACTTTATACTTAAAGTGCGGTGCAACTAAAATAATAGTGACATAATCGGCAACATGCCAAGCAGCTTGTTCTTCACCCGGATCCTGTGAGTTTTCATTCAAATTAGTATACTGCTTGGTAAAGTCTTCAACGAAATCAACTGTAGCTTGCTCTAAACTAAGCAAACTAAATTTGGATTCCCCTAATGTTTCCAAATCCAAAGGACTGTTAACTGGATCGAAGTCGCTAGGTGTTTTGTTGGTAGAGATAAACCACAGCTGTTGGTGATAAGGCTTATGAGCCAACTTTTCATTTTCATTCATAATTTGTTGCTTTTGTTGCGCAGTTAAAATATGTAACTGATCGTCAATAACTGGCGTAACAGGGGCATATGCCGATGAGCTTTTAGCGAACGCCACCATGCCTATTAACGTGATAAGGCTGAACATCAGTGCTTTTATCAAACTGTTGTCTCTTAGCTTCGTTTCCACTTATTGTAGACTCCCCTCAGAGCCGGATTATCGGTGGTATCTGTAGAACGTGCCGTCTCCACCTTTAGACTGTGGCAAACCATAATACATATGCCCGTGAGACAATGTGTAAGGTTCAACCCCGACACCATTTGGAATATCGGGTAGAGCACGATGCCCTGTAAGAAATACATACTTAAATGTAACCCTGCTGTATTTGTACCAGCGACTTCTCGATCCCCAATAGACGTGATACTTTGTAATCTTCATCCTCTCGTGACCACGATACCAAACATGCCGAAACGATCTTGGCATCCCAACAATCTTTTTAGCATTGGCAGTTACTGAAGGACCTGCGATAGTCCCAAACATAACCAATGAAGCAACAAACAACAACGTTTTCTTAAACTTCATAACCCAACCACTCCCACAAGTAATTTTCTATGTATGCCGTAAATTCATCATAACAAGAATTGTAATAAACAATTGACTCATCTGACTGCAAATACCAGTAACATTTGCCTACAAAAAGTAAGCTGCCGGGCTGCAATCGTTGACATAATATAATAATACGCCAAATTAATTTGAATAACTATATTGTTATTTGATTTTAATATAAAAACCGTCCTCCCATCATCGAATCCAGTCGGTTGCTAAACCGGTAAATCCAAATTTGATCATATTACAAACGCCGTTTGATATTGATTAAATGTATACTATCAATAACAACAGAATCCACCAAAGAAAGGACCCACACTCATGCGCCTATTACACACTGCCGACTGGCATATTGGCCGTCGACTCCACGGATTTGATTTAACCGAAGAACAAGAAAATGCCTTTGACCAGATCGAAAAAATAGCTCTGGATGAAAAAGTTGACGGCATCATTATTGCCGGTGACTTATATGACCGAAGTATGCCGGCCGAGGATTCAGTTGGTGTTTTGAACTCAATGATTGAAAGGCTGAATCTCAAAGACAAACTCCCGATCTACGCAATTTCTGGTAATCATGACAGTGCCACTCGCCTATCAACTGGGACAAAGTGGTTCAAACAATCTCACTTCTACTTACATACTCAACTCGAAGAAGCATTCACCCCGGTGGAGCTTCCCGATACCCAAATCTTTTTACTACCTTATTTTGAATTGTTTGCTGCCCAACAATATTTCAATGACGATTCCATCAAACAATTGGATCAGGCATTCAAACTCATATCAGAGAAAATGAAAACTCTTTTTGATCCAAACAAAAAGCACATCCTTGTGGCCCATTTCTTTGCGGATGGCAGTGCCACTACTGATTCGGAAATCAAGCTGACGGTTGGTGGACTGGCATCGGTTCCGGTCTCACTGCTTAAGGATTTCGACTATGTTGCCCTTGGCCATTTGCATGGGAAGGATGCTCTCCACGCTGAACGCGCACGGTATAGTGGATCACCCGTTAAATTTTCATTATCAGAAGCGAATCAGAAAAAGGGTGTTTATATAATTGACACCGATCCCTTTAATATGACTTTTAAGCCAATTACACCCATTAGAGACGTCCAAATACTGACTGATAGTTTTGACACCCTCACTGACGAAACTTTTTATGACAAGCAAAATCTGGATAATTATTTTGGCATTACTTTAACTGATACGAAACTCATCCCTAACGCCATGGCCAGACTCCGCAATATTTATCCCAACATTATTTCGTTAACCTGGGAAAATGGCCTGGCTGGTGCATCGGATTATGACGGTGAAAATGGCAAAGAGATTCGTCAAAAAGATCCCATGGACCTGCTAGAAGAATTCTACGAAAAAGTGGCCAACGATACTTTGACTCCTCAACAAGAAAAGTGGGCTGCCAACGCATTGAAAGAAGCCAACAAACCTAACGCTGGAGGTAAAAACTAGTGAAACCATTAAAATTGCACATGGAAAATTTTGGCCCATATGAGAATGAAACAATTGATTTTACTGAATTGAACAGGTCATCAGTATTTTTAATTTCCGGAAATACGGGTAGCGGTAAGACGACCATTTTTGATGCAATCACATTTGCACTCTATGGCCAGGGGATCACTGACGATCGTAATCCTGCCTTATTGCGCTCCGATTTTGCGGATTTTGATTCACCAACTAAAGTTGATCTGACGTTTGAGCACCAGGGAACTACTTATCAAATTTCTCGTGAGCCTGTTCAGGTATTAAACAAGAAGCGAGGCACCGGCCAAAAGGAATATGGAGCCACTGGCAAGCTGGACATCTTTAAAGATGGCGAAAAAATTGAAGAAATTACCAAGTTGGTCCAGATTGGCACAAAAATTGATGATATCCTTCAACTCAATCGAAAACAATTTGTCCAAATTGTCTTGCTGCCCCAAGGCGATTTTCAAGAGTTTCTATCTGCCAGCAGTGACCAAAAGGAAAAACTCCTCCGTAACATTTTCCACACCAGTCTTTACCGCAACTGGGGTGACGTGTTAAACGAGGAGCTAAAGACAAAAGCCCGTAATTCCACGGGTTGGCAAGAGTCAATCAAGCACAGTTTGGCAACCATCACCTGGATTGACGCACCGGAAGATATTTCAGATCAAAATACTGAAACCCAGCTGGGCGCACTTAATCAACAGCAGGCCAACTCCAAGAAAACTTTGGAACAGCTTGACGCCAAGCTAAAACAACTCAGTAAAGAATATAAAGCAAAGAACAACGAACTTATTTCTCACCAAGAAACCAACAAACAAATCGACTCATTGGAAGATGCGAAGAAACAGCAAACAACATTACAGGCCAGCAAGCCACAATTCGATGCGCTGCAAAAACAATTTGACGACTTATCATGGGCCAAAGATTTAAAGCCAAAGCATGATCAATTTCAAAAAGGCCAAACGGATGTCCATCAGTATCAAGATGAGATTGAGACAGTCAAAAGTCAGCTGTCTGACGCTTCGTCCAAGCAAAAAGATTTAGAGCAGATTCACGAGGACCTTGAAGGACAAAAAGAACAACAAGATAAAATTACCAATGAAATGGCCGTTCTCGCAAAACAACGTGATTCATTTAAGAAACGGGATCAATTGAAACAGAAAGTTGCGACATCCACTAAAAAGGTCACTGAATTAACACAACAGGTCGTTGATAATAAAAATCAGTCGAAAAAAATGGCCACTGAAATTGATGCTTTGGAAAAGGAACTCAATGGGCAATCCAATTTAAATGATGATCTGTTAAGTGCAAAGCAAAAGTCGCACACGTTGAGTAATTTTGAAGAAAAGATAACTGACTTAACCACTTTGAGAGAAAAGAATAAGCGATTAGAATCACTAATCGTCCGAGATAAAACTTCACTGGCGGATGCATCAGCGACAAGAAATAAGCGTCAAGAAGAAGCAGATAACCTCAACAATATCCGGATTCAAAACGAAATTAGTAAGCTGGTTGAGCAACTAAAGCCCGGAACTCCCTGCCCTGTCTGTGGCGGAACCGATCATCCTGCACCGGCTCATTTGTCACCTGAACAAAATGTGAGTGACGCTGACTTAAAGGCTGCCAATACTCGACTGAACGAAGCGATAACGGCAGAATCTGCCTATAAGTCACAGGTAGAAACAAGCCAGAATCAGCTGGATGAACAAAGTAAAAGTTATCATCAGCGAGTTAAGGAAATGGTCACCAATGTTGAAGCAGAACTTCAAATTCAGGATGTTTCAACTGAAATTGATGAAGTCGCAAAGCAACTGAACGATATACAAAATGAAACCAACGAAACAATCAACAGCATAAACGATCAGATTGACCATCTTAAATCTCAGAAGAACAAAAAGGATGCTGCAAACACAAAGTTATCGAGCCTAACAAAACAACGCGAAGAATTACAGCAGTCCCTGAGAAAATTTACCAGCGACATGTCATCGCAACAAGGTGCTTTAACTGAGTTGGAACATAACTTGCCTTCAGAATTTAATGACCTTAAGTCTCTTGATAATCATTTGGCCGAGCTGAAAAACTCAAATGATGCTTATGAAAAGAACGTTAAGCAAAATAATGATGATTTGGGCAAGGTCAAGACTCATATCGGTTCACTGCAGGGAAGGCAGCAAAGTCTGTTAGTTGAACTGGATAAGTCTAAGCAATCACTTAGTGACCTGCAAGATGCGATCACCAAAGCAGTCCAAGAAAAGTTTGGCCAAGAAGATTGGAAGCAGTTTGAAATTTTACTGCAAAATCTCGATGGTATTGAACACATCCAACATCAAATTAATGATTACAATGATTCAGTTAAACAAGTTGGATATGACATCGATCACTTTAAAAAGGAAATCGGCGACAAGCAACGAGTGGATTTGGAGAAAGAAAAAGTGCTTGTGGATGCTTTGGCCGGAAAAGTTGAGGATTCACGAGGCGCATATAATCGCCAACACGAACAGTTTACCCTCAACCAAAAGACTTTGGAGAATATCGAAAAATACTATAAAAAGGTGAAGACTCAAGAAGAGGAAATCACTCAACTGCAACAACTTGTTGATGCAATTAACGGTAAAGGTGCAAACAAGCTGAGCCTGGAGCGCTATGTATTAAGAGCCGAATTGGCAGAAATCCTTCAAGTAGCTAACCAGCATCTGAAGAAGTTAAGTTCAGGCAGATATCTTCTTAAGCTCCACAGAGAATCCGGCTCATATCAGAAGAATACCGGATTGGAAATTGATGTATTTGATGGTGATGTGGGCGAAGATCGAAACGTCCATACTTTATCCGGTGGCGAAAGCTTCATCGTTGCCTTGAGCTTGGCATTAGCCCTTGGAGAAGTCATTCAAAATGAAGCTGGTGGCATTAGCATCGACACCTTGTTTGTCGATGAAGGATTTGGAACCTTGGATCAGGATTCACTCTCGACCGCGATGGCGGCATTGGAAAGCATTGAGAGTAATGACCGGACTATTGGGATTATTAGTCATGTGCAGATGCTTCAGCAGAGTATTCCTTGTCAGTTGAGAGTTAAGGCTGTTGGGCAGGGGAAGAGTCATACGAAGGTGTTGGAAACAATATAGTTCAAGAATTAACTTTTGTACTTGGAATACCAATTATTATCTTCTTTGTCTTATTTGTAATTCTTTTTAGTATTTATTGATACAAAGTAACAAAAAAGAAAGATCTTTTGGGCTGCATTTTTTTAAACGTTGCCGTATAATTAATACTTGATACGAACGTTTATTCGTATGAATTTTAAAGGATGGAGTGGCATAAACATGGATAAGATGAACGTAGCATCTCTTTTCGCCGGTGTCGGCGGAATCGATATTGGGTTCTCACAAGTAGGATGCTTTCAAACTGTCTATGCGAATGAATTTGACAAGAATGCACAAGAGACTTTCGCCAAAAACTTTGGCGATTCAATATTGGATCGACGAGACATACACGACGTTGATCCAAACACTGGTGTTCTTGGTAATTCAAACATAGACACTGTACTTGCGGGATTCCCTTGCCAACCTTTTAGTGTTGCTGGATACAGGCGAGGACTAGATGATGAGCGTGGCGATCTTTTTTTCGAAGCATTAAAAGTGATAAAGGCTAAGCAGCCAAAGGTTGTTTTCCTTGAGAATGTTAAGAATTTAGTCACACACGATCACGGAAATACTTTTAAAGTTATTCGCGAATTTTTAGTTCACGCTGGTTACTACATTAAGTGGAAGGTATTGAACGCAAAAGATTACGGGAACATTCCACAGAACCGGGAAAGAATTTATGTAGTTGGATTCAAAAACAAACAGGCCTTCGATGCATTTGAGTTCCCCAGCAAGATACCTCTAACTACCTCGCTTACAAAGGTTATTGATTTCTCTGCAAAAGTTGACGAGAAATATTATTATAGAAAAAATAAACAGCCGTTTTATGATGAATTAGCAAAGTACGTCACCTCCTCAGACACAATTTATCAATGGAGACGACAATATGTCCGCGAAAATAAAAGCCATGTAATTCCTACGCTAACTGCTAATATGGGAACCGGTGGACACAACGTACCTCTTATCAAAACATTTGACGGTCAAATTCGAAAGCTAACGCCCCGTGAGACATTTAACGCACAAGGCTACCCCAGCAAGTATAAGCTTCCAGAATCTCTGTCAAACAGTGCATTATACAAGGAAGCTGGCAATTCAGTTGTCATTCCTGTCATCAAAAGAATCGCAACAAATATCGCTAAAGCAATTGAACTGCAGCCACAAGACAGCAAGCTTCCAAATACAAAAGATAAAACTGCACTTATTTATACATGCATGAAAGGACGCATGGAAGGGACGTCATATCCGATTGGATTTTTCTCTTCCGATAACGAACTCAAAAAGTTTGTTGAAGAAAAAACTGATCAGCGTGATCGTAACTTCCCAGTTGTTCCGTTATTTGATAATGACATGTTTTTCCAAGCCATCAAAAAGGGTGGAGATCATAAGTTCTTTACTAAAGTTGGATAACATATTGTACAATGGGGCTGGGACAAAAGTCCCAGTTAACG
>NZ_AZEA01000002.1 GCF_001435575.1 Lentilactobacillus sunkii DSM 19904 | reverse complement strand
TCTTTGTCTAACTTTTCTGTTGCACTTCATTCTGGAATGATTGATTTGGGCTCTTAAATGTCCGGGATCAGCCGATTATTGCACGTTTCACCTAAATAATGGGGAAGCGCAAAAAAGAAGGAAGTGTGCCAAAAGGCGATTTTGCTTCCGTGGCATAACCTAGGATAACTTTTTGAGCTGAAAGCTCAGGAAGTTATTCGTAGTTGTGCATAGGAAGCGGCCTTTTGGCACACGTTATGACTGTATAACAGGAGAAATTCAAAGGGGCTGTGAGCAAAACGTTCGTTTTGTCACAGCCCCATCATCTTGAGGGTAATAAAAAGGATCCAGCTAAAACTGAAATTCAAACAGTTTTAACTGGATCTAATCTTAAATTGTTTCATGATTATTTACTTTCGACCTTCATTAAATGATTCAAGACCCTCACTGGCAATAAAGTATACCAAGATTAGGGCAAAGACCGAATCAGCCCACCACCAGTTGAACAGGGCGGTTAATAATCCACCGACCAGAACGGTTCCGGCCATGTATGCACAGGTGATGTTACACATACCGTCTTCAACCAGTGCATCGGAATGAAGTGCCTTACCCAAAGAGCGTTTTCTAAGGGTTAGCATTGGCATCAAAATGATTGACGCAATGGCAATGGCAATCCCGGAATAACTGGTATCAGCCGCCGAATGGGTGAACAGGTTGAACACGGAAACGCCAGTCACGTAAACTGACAAGAGCAGCAGGACGGACCCGACGATCAACGATGAGCGTTTTTCTGCCCGTTCAATTTCGTCGGAGCTTGCACCATTATTCTCCTTACGCAGCCGCCAGATCAGCGTACTGCCGGAAATGATTTCCAAGAAACTGTCCAGACCAAATGCAATTAAAAGGATTGAACCGGCTTTGAGCCCTGAATAAAGGCCAACGGCAAATTCAAAGGCCATCCAAGCAGTTGAAAAATATTCAGTACGTAAGCTGCGATCGATTAATATTTGTGAACTTGTGTTACTGGCCATGCTTTTTACCTCGGATAACGTGATCGGCATGCTCGAGCATTTCATTGATAACATCGAGAATGTGGGGATCGTCTAATTGATAGTAGTTGGATTTACCTTCGCGGTGGGATGACACTAGCTGATGCTTCCTTAATAATGCAAGTTGGTGGGAAACGTAAGATTGTTCCAGGCTCAATAAATTGCCGATTTGAGTGACGTTTAATTCCTGCTGTTCCAAAATCTGCAGCATCTGCAGACGGTTGGGATTGCTCAACAGCTTAAAAATGCGTTCTGATTCTGCTAAATGTTTATCGTCAATCAACGTAATTGATCTTTGAGAAAGTGGCGAGTCAACCATGTATGTCATTCCTTTCATATGAATATAATAACATATGTTTCTCAAAATACAAAAAACTGGAACTCGGATTCGAGTTCCAGCTGGATCGTCATTCTTGAATTTAAAGTGATGGATCAATCATAATCTTAACTTGCGATTTATCAGTTGAAAGTGCCTTGATTCCTTCTTCAAGGGCATTGTCCAGGCTGACTTTCTTAGTGACAACTTTTGCAAAGAGGTCTTTGTTGTTGTCGATAATTCCCAAAACGTTAGGGAATGAGTTGTTGTAGCAAAGGGTTGTGATAACGTCTTTACCCTGCATAATCAAGTCGTCGGTCATGTTCATGGTAACTGGCTTTGCATAGAGGGCAACGACTTGGATGATACCTGTCCGTTTGGTTACCTTGAGAGCTGAATCAAAGGTTGCCTGAACTCCAGCGCAGTCAAAGGTAATATCAACGCCATTTGGCAAATCTTTCTTGATGATTGCTTCAACGTCGTCTTTAGATGGATCCAAAACGTTTTCAATGCCGAGTTCCTTGGCTTTAGCTAAACGAACCTTTGAAACATCAACGATATAAACGTGGTTGGCACCAGCAATTTTTGCTAAAACAGCTTGGAGCAATCCGATTGGGCCGGCACCCATAACAGCAACGTTTTGGCCTTCACGTAAATGACTCTTCTTGATAGCTTCATAAACAACTGCTGTAGGTTCAGCCAATGCACCCAATTCAAAGTCCATGTCATCGGGCATCTTGTGGGCAAATACACCTTGAACATTGGCAAATTCGGCCATTCCGCCATCTTCTGAGAAGCCGAGGAAGTTTCCAGCACCATCGGTTGAAACAGCTCTGTTACAGAAGTTGTAGTTCCCTGCGCGACAGTTTTCACATTTTCCACAGGCAAGAAGTGGTTCTACAGCTACGTGGTCACCAACTTTGAGGTCATCAACGTCTTTTCCGACTTTGACAACTTCACCTGAGAACTCATGACCTAAAGTGATTGGAACAGTCTTACCGGTTAGTGGATAAGGAACGGTTGGTAAGCCCCAGCCTTCAAGGTAGGCGTGTAAATCACTCCCACAAATTCCACAATATTTAACTTTTAATTGAACTTGATCATCCTTTGGTTCTGGGATCTCTACATCTTCAACACGGATATCTTTTTCACCATAAATACGTACTGCTTTCATGTTATGACCTCCTAGAATGTAAATCTAATATCATCAACACCATTAGTTTACACCGTTATGAAATCGCTTACAATCCTAAAAGAAAAAAATTAAAATTTAGTTCACAAGCCAGACAACTGGGCATGAAAATGCTTGCCATTCTGGGGATGAAAAGGGTATCATTATATGTGTATATTATATAACAAGGCGCTAAAAATCCGTTTGTTTGGAGGATATTATGATCGAAACAATTAAGTGTGCAGACACCAGGTCAATTCACGAGAGTTACGTGTTCCCAGCTCAATTGAATAACAGTCAAATTCAGTTTGGCGGCGAAACTCTGCGGATTTTGGATGCCAATGCCGGCTTGGCAGGGGTGAAATTTCTTCCAGGAAATTTATCCTTTGTGACTGCTGGGTATGATCACGTGCAGTTCCTGTCACCGGCACAACCCAATGACATATTAACCTGCATTTCGTATGTGACCGGAAGCAGCCAACGGGCAGTCGAAGTCTTCACCAAATTTCTGACCACGGACACCAAGACAAAAGAGGTCAAAGTCGCCTTTTTGGCTTTCTGTACTTTGATCGTTACCGATAAAATTGATGAAATTCATTTTCCAAAGTTGATTGCGGAATCCGATGAAGAAAAGTATCTCTTGGAAACTTATGAAGAGCGTCTAAAGGCCCGTCATTCAGAGTTGGCTGATAACAAGACGATTTTGGGCCATTTGAATTTGAAATAGCCTCTCAGGACTAGATTCATGTATATTCATTCACACAATGGTAAGATAAAATTGGATAGATAATTATGGAGGTGTTGGATATGTATGAAACAATTTTGGTACCTGTTGATGGTAGTGATAACGCAAAGAAAGCTGTTGAAGAAGCAGCTAATCTGGCCAAGGCCTTTGACTCCACTCTACAGATTGTGTCAGTGGCAAGTGATCAACGCTATGTTCAGTACGGCGTCACTTTGGGCCAGGACGTCATGGAATCATTCCGTGATCGAGCTGAAGAAATCTTAAGTGATGCAAAAGATATTGCAGAGAAAAAGGACGTCAAGGCAGAAACCCACTTCGTAGTCGGCGTTCCCAAAATTCAAATTTCAAAGGAACTTCCTGAGAAGTATGGTGCTTCGTTAATCGTAATCGGAAAATCAGGAGTAAACGGCATATCCAGGGCAATCCTGGGATCTACCACCGCTTATGTTGTACGACATTCGACGGTGAATGTGATGGTGGTATAGTGTGCGACGAGGCTCGGGTGATCCTGGAGTCCTAACTGAAAAGATCTGGTAGGGAACGATCCTGGGTTCCCTGCCAGATCTTTTTGGTTAGGTGCAAGGATCAGAGCCGTCGGAGCATAGCTCAAAAGCCGAAGGGAGCTGTAAGTAAGATAACAATCACAATCCCTGTAGCATCAATACAAATGAACATGCGGTTGTCATTATACTTTTCCCAGGTTAACAACGATTTCAGAATGTTTGTTCTGATACTCTAATCAGCCATAAAAGCCAATAGTATTCATGCCGGTTAATTGATAAAGCGCTTACGTTATTATACAATTAACTTGTACTTATAGATAAGTGTTTTGGATTTTAGGGGAAAGGAAGATAACAATGACTGATTTATTAAAGGGCAAAGTCGCAATCGTCACTGGAGCAGGTTCTGGAATGGGGCGTCAGATTTCAGAATTATTTGTAAGTGAAGGTGCCAAAGTCATGTTGGCTGATATCAATCCGGATGGTTTGAAGGAAACTGCTGATCAAATTGACCCTTCTGGAAATTCGACCAGTTCCGTAATCTGTAACGTTGCCAAAGAAGCAGATATTGTTAACATGGTGAAAGAAACCATTGATATTTATTCAAAAATTGATGTACTTGTTAACAATGCAGGAATTGTCGACAACATCAAGACGGTTGAGAATATGACTGATGATATGTGGGACAGGGTCCTTGCAATCAATTTGACCGGACCATTCAAAGCTTCCCGGGAAGTCATTAAGTATATGAAGGACCAAAAAGATGGTGGAAATATTATTAATATGGCATCCGTTGGTGGCTTGTTTGGCTCTCGAGGTGGAGCTGCCTACACTGCAACTAAACACGGTATTATCGGCTTAACTAAGAACATTGCGGCAACCTACGGAATTTATCATAATATCCGTGCTAATGCGATTGCGCCGGGAAATATCGCAACCAACATCCAAAAGACAATCAACGACCCAGATGAATTAGGGATGAAAGCAATGAGTGCTGTTGGTGGAATGACTGCACCAGTCGGTAAGCCAGAACAAATTGCCCGAGTTGCATTGTTCCTGGCATCAGATCAATCGAATTTCATTAATGGAGCAGTTATTACTGCCGATGGTGGTTGGACATCCATGTAACAATCTTTGAAATTTCGGAAAAATGAATATTGTTAATGTTGAGCTGAAATTCATATGGTGGCTCAGCATTTTTTTGGGCACAAATCGGAGCCAGTAGGCAGATCTTCTCTTGAACCTTTCACTTTCCTAACGATTGAAGCAAAATCCATAATTCCATTTCCACAAATGTTACAATAATTCTAAAATTAATCTGAAAAGATGTGCGATATGGACACTAAATTGAGGAGTAAAATGACTTGGCTTCAGATTTTGCTGGTGGTGGCCTTTTGTTTCTTGGCCGCCTTTTTCTGCCAACACAACGATGCTTTGTATCATCAAACAATTTATCGGGTGGACCGGGTTCAAAATGGTAAGGCTGTCAAGATGACCGACGAATTTCAAAACGTTGACCATTACCACAATCAAAAGTTGTTCGGCACAATTACCAACGGCAAACATGCTGGGGACAAGTTACAAATTAAAAATTCATACTCTGATTCCCACGCGATGGATCACCAATATACCAAAGGACAAAAATTATTCATTACACTGCATACCCAGCCAAAACTCCACGCAACGGTGAAGGATATTAAACGGGATGCGCCAATTGCTTTTCTATTCGCAATCGCAATCAGTCTGCTTTTTGTGATTCTCAAGCTAAGGGGAGTCACAGTTATTTCCAGTATTTTGATCAACACAATTCTGTTTTGGATTGCCGTCAAGATTGATCATGCGAATAATGGTGCGGCAGTTATCTGGATTTTTAGTGTGTTGGCAGTTATTTTTTGCTTTGTTACACTACTGTTGGTTATGGGATGGAGCAAAAAGATGCTGGTTACCTTATCGGCGGTGCTCTGCGCAACGGCTGCGACAATTCTAATTACCCTAATTGTCTTCGGTCTTACAAATGAACGGGGTATTTATTATGAATCAATGCAGTACGTGACCCAGTTACCCAAGCCGTTATTCATTGCTGAGGTCCTGATTGGGGTTCTTGGTGCTGTTATGGATGAGGCTACCGACATTGTGGCTTCCCTGGCGACTTTGAAGCAGGAGCGACCACAGTTGAGCCGGATGGACATTTTCAAATCCGGCCGCCAAATTGGTAAATCGATTATGGGACCGCTGATTAACGTCTTGTTCTTTATTTTTATGGCCGAAACTTTGGCAATGACCTTACTGTATTTGAAAAATGGCAATACCTGGCACTATTCATTTTCGATGAATATGTCTTTGGGGATGACGTCCAGCCTGATTAGCGGGATTGGAATTGTCCTGACGGTTATTTTGTCGAGTGTCTTTGCCGGACTTTGGATTAAAGGGGATGAACGCTAATGGGTTCAATTACCGCACTTGGGTTGGTTCTTCTTGTGTTGATGATTATTGTTGGCGGCAGGCAGGGAATTACTTCGTTTTTGAGTCTGGTCGTTAATTTTGGCATTCTTTTCTTTACGATTGTGTTGATTGCCTTTCATCTGCCGCCAATTATCGTCACAATTGTTTCCAGTGTTATTTTATTATCGATTACGATCTTTTGGAGCAGTGCCAGTGACAATGCTTCAACGACGGCTTTTCAGGCATCGGTTATCGTTTTAATCCTGATTGTGATTATCATTATCCCGATTGAATACTGGGCGCAAGTTGGGGGCTTTGGCCTGGAAGACAGTGAAGAACTCGAAGGCTTATCAACCTATGTGGGCATTAACTTCACAAAGATTGCCATTGCCACCGCCATTTTGAGTTCTCTGGGAGCTGTCGCGGAAGCTTCGATTGCGATTGCGTCGGGGCTTGATGAAATTGTCTCGCAACACACGGAAATTAAAAGCAGTCAGTTATTTATTGACGGGACAGTGATTGGCAAACAAATCATTGGAACAGCCGTCAATACACTGTTTTTCGGCTTCTTTGGCAGTTCTTTAGCGCTGTTTATCTGGTTCTACGGCCTTGATTATTCATTTGGCGAAATTTTAAATGACAAAGTTTTTGCGGCTGAATTGATTGCCATTGTGGTTTCCTTGATCGGCGTGGTCACGACTATTCCGATTACCACATGGATCATGAGTTTTAGGTTGAAACGTCTCCATAAATCCCAACTAAAGGAATAAGTTGTGTTAACTTGTCAAAATGATTATATTTAAACCACCAGGTATTTCATGAGGTGATTACTAATGATTGAATTTTCCAACGTCACGAAAAAATTTGACGGCCAGTTTGCCTTAAAAGACTTAAATCTCACTATTGATGATGGTGAGTTTTTTGTGTTGGTCGGACCTTCAGGAAGTGGAAAAACAACCCTTTTGAAGACGATTAACCGATTGGTTGTACCGACTAGCGGGACGGTCAAAATCGACGGCCAGGACGTTGCTGACAGCCATCTGCAGAAGCTGCGGCGACATATCGGGTATGTGCTGCAAACCGGTGCGTTATTTCCCAATATGACAATCGAGCAGAATGCATCAATCCAATTGGATAATTTGGGTTGGGAACCTCAGAAAAAACACGAGCGGATTGCTGAATTGATGGCCAAAGTTAATTTGGACCCGGATCAGTTTTTAAACCGCATGCCCAGTGAATTGTCGGGTGGGGAAGCGCAACGAGTCGGCATTGTTCGCGCGTTGGCAGCCAGACCCAAATTGGTGTTGATGGATGAACCATTCAGCGCACTGGATCCCGTATCTCGACGTCAATTACAAAAAATTATTTTAAATCTCCATAAACAAATCGATACTACGATTGTCTTTGTGACCCATGATATGCACGAAGCATTTTTGCTGGCAGACCGACTGGCAGTGATTCACAATGGGGTTATCCTCCAAGAGGGTGAGCCGGATTATATGATGGCCAACCCTGCAGATGACTTCGTGAAGCGGTTCTTTGACGTGGATAATTCGAGTACCCGTTTATTAAAACAGGTCCTCACATCCGGTCTTGGTCGCCGTTTAACCAAGAATGACCAAGTGATCCGACTTCAGAATAGTCAAACGGTCTATGAGTGGGCCGGCCTTTTAGAGAAAAATCCGACTCAGCTCATCGCTGTTGACGGCGAAGTTTTAAGCCAAAGCGACCTGATTTCCTACGTTGCTGATCTGGGGAAGGAGTCGTCATATGATTGATTCTGTTATGGCATATGCCAGTAAAAATGCCGGCGCAATCATGCAGGCCCTCTGGCAGCATGTGGAAATATCATTAATTGCCATTATTATTACGATTATCATTGCGATTCCACTTGCGATTGCCCTGGTCAACCGCCCAAAGATTGGTGAGCTGATTTCACAGCTTGCCGGGATTATTCAAACCATCCCAAGCTTGGCTGTTTTGGGTATTTTGATTCCATTTGTCGGCATCGGCACAGTTCCAGCCATTATTGCGCTGGTGCTGTACGCAATCATGCCAATCTTTCAGAATACATATGCGGGGTTAACCAATATTGATCCGGTACTGCTGGAGGCGGCTGATGCTCTGGGCGTTACTTATCGGTTCAAATTATTTCGAATTGAGCTGCCGCTTGCGATGCCGATGATTCTGTCTGGAATCCGGATTGCGACGGTATTAGTCATCGGAACTGCCACTTTGGCAGCCTTGATTGGTGGCGGTGGCCTTGGAACCTATATCTTGTTGGGAATTCAAACCAACAATAACGATGCTCTGGTTGTCGGAGCTGTGCTCTCAGCCGTGCTAGCATTGCTGGCCAGTTGGCTGATCAAAGTCCTTTCCAAAGTTTCATTTAAAAAACTTGGAATTGGTATTTTGGTTATCCTCGTTTTGGGTGGTGGGGCTTTGGGTTGGTCACTGTTTACCAAGCCGGCTCAAACTATCACGATTGCTGGGAAAATGGGTGGCGAACCCGAAATTCTGATTAATATGTATAAAGATTTGATTGAACAGGATAATCCAAGAGCAAAGGTTGAACTTAAACCTAATTTTGGTGGGACCAGTTTCTTGTTCAAGGCATTAAAAAGTGGTCAAATTGATGTCTACCCTGAGTTCACCGGTACCGTTCTGCAGTCGCTGGTGCGCTCCTCACAAAAGGTGAACTCAGATCCGAAGTTGGCTTATCAAGACGCAAAAAATGACCTGAACAAACAATTTAATATGCATTATCTGAAACCAATGGCGTATCAAAACGGGTATGCAATTACTGTTAGAAAGTCGACTGCCACGAAGTATCACTTAAGAACAATTGCCGATCTTCAAAGAGTTGGCAACAAGCTTAATGGTGCGTTTGATCCCGACTTTTATCAACAGTCGGATGGTTATCCCGGCTTGCAGAAGGCTTATCATTTCAAGCTGAAATCAGCTCGGACTATGGAGCCGTCATTGCGTTACGTGGCGTTGCATGATGGCCGGGTGGACGTGACCGATGCTTACACCACGGATCCTCAAATCCGCGAGTATCACTTGGTTGTCCTGAAAGATTCCAAGCGATTCTTCCCACCTTATCAGGGTGCCCCAATGATGACCAATCAGTTTGCCAAGGATCACCCTAATGTTGTTCGTTCCCTGAAGGCTTTATCAGGTAAGATTACTACCCGTGATATGCAAGAAATGAATTATCAGGTCACGGTTAAGCATCGGAGTGCGGCAAGTGTCGCAAAGAATTATTTACAACAGCATCAATTACTAAAAAAGTAATCAAAAAAATAGCGTTCAACAATCAACTTGATTGTCGGACGTTATTATTTTTTGAACAATTTTATCTTGATATGAATTTATGCTCTCGTCTGACCATTCCCACGAATAACATACTTGGTAGTCGTGAGTTCGTTCAATCCCATTGGTCCTCTGGCATGCAGTTTTTGCGTGCTAATACCAATTTCAGCACCAAAGCCGAACTCAAATCCGTCGGTAAATCTGGTTGAAGCATTTACATAAACACAGGCGGAATCAATTGTGTTCAGAAATTCTTGACCGCTTTGATAATTGTCGGAGATGATAACTTCTGAATGACCGGTAGAGTATTCGTTGATATGATTGATTGCCTGCTCTTCATCATCAACAACTTTGACAGCCATGATCAAATCATTGTATTCCGTCGACCAATCCTCTTCAGTTGCTGGAACAATTGATGACACGATTTTCCGGCTGGCATCATCGCCGCGGAGTTCAACGCCATGATCTTCGAGAGCTTGGGCAATGGCTGGCAGCATATTTTCTGCTACGTCCTTGTGAATCAACAGCTTTTCAGCGGCGTTACATACTGATGGCCGCTGAACCTTGGCGTTAACTACGATGTCAATTGCCATCTGAAGTTCGGCATCTTTGTCCACGTAAATATGACAGTTGCCGGCTCCAGTCTCGATAACCGGAACGGTGGAATTTTTGACAACCGCATTGATTAAGCCGGCGCCGCCACGAGGAATGAGGACATCAACGTACTTGTTCAAATGCATCAAATCATTAGCAGTTTCGTGGCTGGTATCATGCAAGATTTGAATTGAGTTTTCATCCAAGCCATTTTCTTTTAGGACGTTTCGCAGAACTTCTGCGAGAGCAAGATTACTGTTTAGCGCTTCCTTGCCGCCACGGAGAATAACGGCGTTGCCACTCTTAAACGTCAGTGCAGAAGCATCCACAGTGACGTTTGGCCGGGCTTCAAAAATCATCGCAATTACACCTAATGGGACCCGCTTTTTTTCGATGTTCAAGCCGGCATCGTTCTGCCAACCCTTATCGATGTTTCCAATGGGGTCAGCAAGGGCGGCAACATGGCGTAAACCTTCCGCCATGTCGTTAATGCGCTGTTCGCTTAGCTTCAAACGATCGGTGAACTTCGCAGGCATGTCTGTGGCATTTTCCAGATCCTTATGGTTGGCAGCTAAAATAGTCTCGACATTTTCGGTTAGCGCTTTTGCGAATGCGTTTAAAATCTTATTTTTAGTGACAGTGTCCAGCAAGTTTAATTTATATGAAGCGGCCTTGGCATTCTTGCCGATTTCAATTAGGGTTTCATTCATGAGTTACACTCTCCTTTTGGAAGATCGTTCCTACGTTCTTACCAGCCAAAATCTTGAAAATAATTCGGGGGTCCGCACCATTTGCCAAAACCATCATGCGATTTTCATCCAGCATGCGTTTGGCAGCCAGCAGTTTGGTCTGCATGCCACCAGTCCCAAAACGGCTGCCGGAGCCACCAGCAACGCCAAATTCGTTCTCGTTGATTTGACTAACGGTGCTGATGAGGTTGGCGTCGGCGTATTTGTGAGGATTCTGATCATAAAAGCCGTCAACGTCCGACAAGACAATTAGTAGATCCGCATTAACGTGACTGGCAACAATCGCTGAGAGTTGGTCGTTATCACCAAAAGTGGTCTTATGATCCAACTCGTCGGTGGCTACCGTATCGTTCTCGTTGACGATGGGGATGACATTATCCCGCAGCAGACAGTCAAAGGTGTTCAAAACAAATTTGTTGCTCTTGGGAAAGTCAAAGATGTCGTGGGTCAGAAGAACTTGGGCAATATCAGTCAGGTAATGGTCAAATCTTTGGGTAAACAGCGTCATTAATTCTGACTGACCAATTGCCGCAAGTGCTTGTTGGGCACCAATCTCGGTTGGCCGTTTCTTGAGGTGCATTTTGTTCAAGCCGACACCAATTGCACCGGAGGAAACCAGAATCAATTCTTTTCCTTGATTGTTCAAGGCACTCAAGGTGTACGCCAATTCGTCGAATGTCTTCAAATTCACCGCACCATTTGGGTGGATGAGACTGCTGGTTCCAACCTTTACCACGATTCGATTTGCATTAATAATTCGTTTATCCATCTCATTCACCCCATATTTTTGTATAAAAAAAGCCTACTTTGAATTGAGACACCCATGACGGGCGGTACCATTCTCATTCAAAGCTAGGCTTCACACTTTTGTTTTATAACGGAAAAATCCGTGCCTGATTAGGGCAATCGTATTGAAGATAGGATTCGTGTTCTTAAACGTCTTTCAGCAGATTGACATTTTCTCTGGGTTCACACTACTTGGTCTTCTAAATTGAAACAATCATATATTAATTCCTAAATATTGTCAATAAGTTAGATCGAGCGCTTTTTCGTAGACCCAGTATTTCTTTGCGCCGGTGTCGGTTGAGAAGGTAATTCGATACCAGTCATGACCGTTGGACTTGGTACCAATGTTATCAATATAGACTTTGGTACCTTTGTCGACGTCAACTGATGACCACGAATATGATTTCACGCCGGAACGTGAGTTTTTAACGTGGTTGTACAACCTGTAAGACTTGTAATTCTCTCCTAATGACGCCTGTGAATCTGCTTTGACATATGTGACCTTGTCATATGTCTTTTTTGCTGATGAAGCTGTTAATGAACCGTGAGCTGCACCATCCGATGCCAAATTATCATAAGTGGTTTTCACCAGTTGATAGAATTGGGCGAATGTGTAGCTGGAACCGAAGTATTTCTTACCTGCTGATGCATAATAGCCTGCTGGATCGGTGTGATTGGTACCACCCAGATATTTGGAAACACCCCCGTGTGACCAAACAGTTCCTTTGCCATCATAAGCTGCATCGTTAGGCTTCAATCCGTATTTGTTCAAAATATAAGCCGTGTAGTAAGCTGCGTTGGCAACTTCACTGGCAAATGCGGATTTGCTGTGAACTTCAACCTGCTCAAACTGAACAAACCTGGCATTAGCCGGATAACCGGCTCCCCAAGACAGATAGTTGGTGTTGGCAATGTTAATGATTCTGCTGGCATCAACGAAAGTGTGCACGAAAGCATTGTTGTAGTTCTTCTTCATGTAGGCAATTTCATTGTAAATTGTTGAGTTTGGGTTTGCGGTTTCGTGAACCACGACGCCCTCAGGCTTACCGACACCTTTTCGGTAGGCATTCTTTGGAAAGCCGCCCCATACAGATGAGGTGACGTTGGCATACGAAATGTTGTTGTTCGCAATATAATCATTTACACTGCTTGCCCCGGCCGCATTGCTTAGTCCTAACATACCAACTGCTGCAAATGTCAGTGAGCAGAGGGCAGTTATAATCGCTCTTTTTTTCAAATTAATTATTCCCTTCAGAATTTTCGATAATTTTTAAAGTTTCATTTTTAATGTTTATTATATTTTTACATAAGTGGTAATTAGCTACGGTCATTAATATAAACGATTTGCATCATACAAATCAACCGGACAAAAAGCCCACGGACAGCGATTTAACGCATGCCCATGGGCTTTGTGGTACTAATTGTCAATCATATTAAGAGTTCTTGACAAAATCCTTAAGTTTGTTGGCCTATGACTGATATATCAACGGTTTAAGGCTGTAACAATCATTTGTTGGAGAGTTTTGCAAGATGTAATTTGCGCTGGCAGTCAGGGCAGATTCCGGTGACTTCCAGTTGGGTGCCGGTCACGAGAAAATCAGTCTTTTCGCGAGTGGTTTGTTGGACATGTTTAACTAATTCCGGATAGTCATCGTCGAAAATATCGACAATTTTACCGCAGTTCTCACAAATTGCGTGATAGTGGGGAACCCCGAAATAATCGTAGCGAATGCCACCATCATTATTTGGAAGTTCAATAACCAGACCATTATCGACCAACATCTTTAACGTGTTGTAAATGGTGGCGACACTTAAGTTAGGCAGCTTGCTGTCGATCCCGTCGCGAATCGTTTCGACGTCTGGATGATTGTGGTGGGTAATTAAATAATCCAGGATGACTTCACGTTGCGGGGTGATCCGAATACCCTGTTTTTTGAGTTGCCCCAAAGAATGTTTGAGAGTTTTATTTGTCATTTATTGCACCTCCATGAGGAGCGGGTTAGTAAGATTGTTTTTCTATACTTATTATAAATCATCATATACTTTAGAACAATTCTAATATAAGAAAGAAAATAAAGCAATTTTTTTGAAACGTGTCAGGATACTTCGTGATGATTCAGTCATATCATTCAGGTGGTATTTCAGTAGTTAAATCAAATATTTACAGTAAACTGATTCTTGGAACTTTCCTCAAATCCGATTCCCGTCAGTGCTGAACGCGTTTGATCCGATGCATCACTAAATGTCACCGTGATCTGCTTGAAATCAAAATGATCTTTGGCAAACTGCACGGTTCTTTGGACCGCTTCTGCGAGGTACCCACGATGACTTTGATCGATAATGAATTCAATTGATCCAGTATTTCCGGCTTCTTCAAATCCACGAAGGCTGACGATCCCAACAAAGGCTTGAGAATTGGAATCGGTCATTCCCCAAGTCAGCTCCTTTCCGTTCATGACAAGTCGCATGATGTGATTAATGTTCTTAACGGTGTCCAGAATTTCGCTGGGCATTTTTTCTGCCTTGGCAGTTGTGATGCTTGGCTTGGAAAACAAGTCGTCAATTGACTTGACGGGGGTTTGAGTTAACCAATCCAAAGTCAGGTGGGCAGTCAATACTGGATGAAACTTTTCAAAAGATAGCATAAATCCGGTTCCTTTCGTGAAAAAGCTTTCAAAGTTGTTTTTGTTCGGTTTTATCTGTGGCATAATGAACATATAAACTTATTTTGGAGGGAAAATCTTGATAGAAAAATACTTACTTGGAACATATACCAGAAGAATCAGTAAAGGTGTTTATCAATTAGAATTGGATACGGACAATCAAAAATTACAAAATTTGAAATTTGTCGGCAGCGCCATTGATCCGACCTATGTAGCAGAATCAAATAAAAAGCGCATCTATGCGATCACCAAAGTTAAAGACGATCAGGAAAACGTTACCGGTGGTTTCGTTGAATGGGATGGCTCAAGTGATGATTTCCCATTAAAGCCAATTGCTTCCATTCATGATCAGGAAACTTCCCCGGCTTATATTTCAGTTGATGAAGACAAACAGCTTGTGTTCACAGCCAACTATCATGCCGGCACTGTCAACTCTTATAAGATTGCTGCCGATGGTTCCATTTCCAAAGCAGATCGAATCATGGACAAAGGTACGCTTGGATTCCGTAAAGAACAACAGGACGGGCCTCATCCACATTATATCAATTTAACTCCTGAAGGCAGAATTGTTGCTGTTGATTTGGGTGTCGACAAGGTCTTTATTTACGACTTGGAAGACAGCGGTAAGCTGGTTCCGGTTAGTGAATTACAAATGCCGGATGGTTACGGTCCTCGCCACATTTACTTTGATGCCAAGAAGAAGGTTGCTTATCTGGTCGGCGAATTGAGCAGTAACGTTGCCGTTGTAGACTATGACGCCGACAAAGGTGTCTTGTCATTGCGCGATATTAACTCGACGATTCCTGATGATTGGACAGAACATAATGGAGCCGCTGCCATTCGGGTTTCCAAAGATGGTCGATTTGTGTATGTTTCAAATCGTGGTAACAATTCTCTTGCCGTCTTTAGCTCCGATGAAAAGGGTAATCTGTCATTGATTCAACGGATCTCAACGGAAGGCGACTTCCCAAGAGACTTCAACCTCAGTGACGACGAATCATTTATCATTGCTTTGAACCAAAACTCAGACAATGCCACATTGTACACGCGTGACAGCGAGTCTGGCAAATTGACAATGATTCAAAAAGACTTTACGGTTCCCGAAGGTGTCTCTATCCTTAGAAAAAAGTAGTCCGGATATCTCTTGGTCATCGAAAAGCTTTAATAAAAATGACTGTTTAATAAACACATTCTCAAAACTAACAAAGCTGGAGCTAAATCACAACGATTTAGCTCCAGCTTTTTGTGTTTGAATGTATTGGTTGAATAGAAGTTTGACGGTCAAAAAACTACTTGCACACTTTTTAGTTAACGTGTGTTGTAATTGTTCCCAATCCATCGATGTCACTGGTAAATACGTCACCCGACTTCAAGAAGATTTGCGGATCGCGGCCGACTCCGGTTCCGCTTGGGGTACCGGTAAAGATTAAGTCGCCTGGATATAATTCGATGACATTTGAAATGTAAGAGATTAGGGTTTGGATATCAAAAATCATTTTATCAATCGTTGCCTGCTGCATGATTTCACCATTCACTTTAGTGACGACATTTTTTGAGACAATATCATCAACACCGGCAATCGTTGTTATGTAAGGGCCGATTGGTGAATAATTTTTGAATGATTTTCCGAGATCAAATTGAGTACTTGGACCATCGATTGATTGAACCGTTCGATCGGAAATGTCTTGACCAACCATATAACCGGCGATGGCATCTTCGGCATCCTCACGGCTAATATTGCGGCCGCCGTTACCGATTACGACAACGAGTTCGGATTCCCAGTCAACTGTTTTTCCACTCAAGTGAATGGCGTTTTGTGGGCCTGCTAGTGAACTGACAAACTTGTTGAAGACGTTTGGCCGCTTAGGCTTAACGATATCCATTTCTTTCATATGGTCAAGATAGTTAAACCCAATTGCAGGTAACTGACGTGGGTGCTGAACAGGTTGTTCGAACTTCTCTGGGTCGAGTTGTTCTGCCTGGTCGTTATCGATAATTTTATCGTCATTGATATTAATTAATACATTGGACACAAAATTCTGCCAATCATTTAGAATCTCGTCGATTGAGTCGTAACCAGTAATTGGCACACCCCAGAATTGATCGTTTTGGAGTGCGACAAATGTTGGCTGATTATTATACATTGCTAATTTCATTATTACCCCTCCTGGCTTTAATTCAATTAACGAACAGCGATATTAGTATACACCCAATCATAAAAATTGTAACGAGAACACTTAACGATTCCCATTTTTCCAAAAATTGTGAAGGATGTTTTTAAGTTGAGTGGCGTTATTAGACACTTTAATGTTTGTCCAATTTTGCGGAAAGATTTGTCGATATCGGGTCTGGTTGAATCGCTGATCCATCAATACGATGACGCCCTTGTCGGTATCAGTTCGAATGACCCGTCCCGCAGCCTGACTGACATTATTGAAGCCGGGAAGCTGGTAGGCAAATGAGAATCCCTGACCATTTAAAGAATCGAAATAGTCGCGAATCAGGTCGGATTCTTTATTCATGCCCGGAAGGCCGACACTGATAACCCCGACGCCAATTAATTGATCATTTTTCAAATCAATACCTTCTGAGAAAATCCCACCGAGTAGGGCAAATCCGACTTTGGTTTGGCCGTCAGCGGTTCGAAATTCATCAAGGAATGCTGTTCTGGCGGCGTTGTCCATTTCCGGCTTTTGATTAATCACGGCGATTTCCGGGTGCAGTTCGACAAATTTGCTTAACGTGGCATTTAAATAAGCCATTGATGGGAAGAACATCATGTAATGGCCGGCTTTCTGGGCGATCATCGTAAAGATCATTTCACAAATTGGCTTGAGGCTGTTCTCTCGGTTCGCATACAGGGTATTGATGTTGTTAGCGATGACAACCTGGCAGTTTTCCTGTGGAAATGATGAGTGGGAAATCATGCTGAGACTGTCATCCTCATTGCCCAAGACCTGTTGGTAATAAGTAATTGGACTGAGGGTTGCCGAGAAGAGAATGGCGGCCCGGCCCAAATTGAGACTGGCTTTGAGCTGTTTACTGGGATCCATACAGAACTGGCGGAAGATGATTGTATGATCACCGATGATGATTCGAGTCCGGTAAGTTTCATCGTAGAATGTGCTGATCAGGTAATAACGCCGACATTGCAGATAGTAGTCCACCATGGCGTCAACCGTGTCGCTTGGGGTCTGAGTTGCCAGCCATTGATGAATGGTTTCAATCAGATTCTCAAGGGTGTTATTAAAATTATCCAGTGGCGCCAACTGTGAAATCTGTTTGTCAACGACTTCAGCAGCCGGCTTGCTGTAACGTTTGAAAGACCGCTTCAATGATTCCAACCGTTTAATGACTTTTTGGTTGGCAGCCTTGTGTTTAACCAGCTGTTCCAATAATGGATTGATCGGTGATGATTCCAAAGTGGCGGAATACATTTCCCGGGAACGCTGAACCAGGTTATGAACTTCATCGACCAGAAAACAGTTACCGGGATCTGGAAATGAGAAGAATCGTTGGAGATGAACTTGAGGATCAAAAAGATAATTGTAGTCACAGATGATGACATCACAAAACAAGCTGACGTCGAGAGAAAATTCAAACGGGTCAACTTTGTGCTTTTCAGCGTATTCTTGAACGGTTGCTTTGGTAATTTGGTCCTCGTTTTGAATAATATCTTTGATAGCCGGCCGGACGCGGTCATAATAACCGACCATGTAGGGATTTTTTTCAGGTGGAACATCTTTTTCAGCTGGGAAGGTGATTTTATCTTTGGCTGTTAATGTGATGCTTTTCAGGGTTAAACCCTGCTTGGCCATAATTGAAATCGTGTTTTCGGCGACATGGCGGGTACTCTGTTTGGCAGTAAAATAAAAGATTCGGTTGATCAGCTGTTCACCCATGGATTTTATGGCAGGAAAGAGGGTTGAAATCGTCTTGCCGGTTCCAGTCGGGGCTTCCACAAAGAGATGCTTTTCCAGCAAAATTGTCTTATAAACGTTGGTTGCCAGCTTGTGTTGGCCGGGACGATAGTCTGAGAATGGAAATTCCAATTTCTTGGCGGAAGCAATTCGGCGTTCATCGAGGTCGTGGCGCAGCTTGATCCATTGTTCAAATTCAGTTACCAGGGCCGTGAAAAACAGTTCTGATTCGGTCTTAGTGATGGTCTGAGTCTTGGTCGTGATCTTCTCGTCAGGTGTTTGGACGTATGTGAGCTGGAGGTCGACGGACTTAATGTCATCTTGGTGCATGACGATGTACGAGTACACTTTTACCTGGCCCCAATAAAGCTGAAGGGTGGAATCTGGAACGGATTTAAACTCCAAGTCAGAGGTTTTGATTTCCTCAATCAAGGGTTTGCCGTCCCGTTCGTCGATGCCGTCAGCTCGGCCACTGATGACATATTCATCATCCATGTACTGGATGGATGTTTTTAGTGCGACTTCGGATTGATAAGATGCCGGCCGGCTGTGCTGGATTTTGCGGTGAATCCGGCTGCCTTCCTGAGCAGTATTTTCACTGCTGAGAGCGGGGCTAAGATCGCCGGTGCGCAGCAAAAATTCCACTAATTCTCTGATGCCGACCTGATGCACAGTCATCCTTAACCCCTCCCTTTCATTTCGATTTGTCTATCGTCTATTATACAAAATTATTGAACGTATGTTTGGAAAATCCTGCCTTTGAAAAAATCGCCAAGTAAAGTAAAATTATGAGTATGAGTCATCACGAAAGGAAGGGTCATCATGACGCCAAAATTCGGCGAGGTTTATCGAACCAAACACGATACATATTTTGCGGTGGGCGAAGTGGTTACCCACAATCCGCAACTGATTTTGGATAATGTGAACTACATCGGCAAAAAGAACTTTGTTATTCATATCAAGTTCGGTCAGGGAATTGCCAGAAAGGCGGTTTTGATGGTCAAAATGAGTAGTGATCAACTGCCCAAATATTTGGATCAGACTGACATCAAGTTATTTGCCGATGCCGTGAGCAGCCAAGAACTTCAGCTGATGAATGTCGATGCCGACGAACTCAGCACCTTTAAATTCCGTGAAGAGCTGGAGATTGAGGATCCTGAGGATGAAAAGATTGCTTATGTTGCCAGTATTCGTGAGAACACGATTCAACTGGTGAAAGATTACTTGAAAACTCTACAGGCAAAAATCGACAAACTTTCTCAACGCAAAGCCAACCATTACTTTTCCAGTAAAGCCCACTATGAGGACGTTAAAGATTTTCTACTATCTGTCGCCCCATACATGGATTTACGGTTGACAGAAAATCAGGTTCGTCAAGACGAGTGGCGGCTGAAATTACGACTGGGAGGCCAGTAGGATGATGAACGAAGATAAGCTTCGAGCGATTGTTGAAACGTTTGCGAACTATAACATTGGCATTCAAACGGAAGGGATGCACATTGTTGGAATCAATGGGCAGGCGGCTGACTTTGACGCCAACACATTCATGCAGGATCAGCTGATTGAGATGATTTGTAAGGTCATGGCTAATCAATTGATCCACGAAACATGGTTACGAGAGCAAAATAAAAAATGATTCGGCAAATTTTGCTGAATCATTTTTTGATTTATTTAACTGATTGACTCTTGAGTCCTTCAACAAACTTCAAATAATCGGTCTGCTCACCGGTTTCGGTGATTTGGGCGTGATCCAATTCATTGGCATGAAGGTCAGTTTCTGGAATTTCAATTTTGTGAGTAAAGGTTGCGTTCCCAATGAGATCGATTGAGAAGGTATCATCTCGGCTGTGAACGCGTGTCTTAACCATTCCACCCGGGTTATAGACTGAAATGAGTTCATCGAAGTCCGCCATTTCTGGATGGTTCAAGCAAAACGCCAAGCTGGTTGCAGACATTCCGGTTCCACAAGCATTGGTGAATCCAACGCCGCGCTCGTACGTGCGGACAAACAACGTGTTATGGTCCAGAATTTGGGCAAAGCTGACATTCACACCGTCTGGGAAGTAAGCGTTTGGCTCATTGAGCATCTTGCCAAGCTGTCCCAAAGTCTTTGAGTGCATGGTTGCTTCATCGACGAAGCTGATCAGATGTGGATTGGGAACCGCAATTGCGGTGAACTTCAGGCCGGGGGCGAACTGAGGAACTTCTTTGTTAATCAAGGTATCAGTGCCCAAGTTGTCGAAGGGCAGGCTTTCTTTTGCGAAAGTGACTGGCGAAATTTCAACGCTGAAAGTTGGCACGTTATCAGCGAGATCGGCTTCACGGTGAACGTGAAGATCGCTGTCCATCGTTTCAACTTTGAAAGCATCCTTTTCGAACTTATCCGACAGGTAACGGGAAACGGTTCGTAAACCGTTGCCACACATTGACGCAATGCTGCCGTCGGTGTTGATCACCTGCATGCTGCCCAAGGCGCCATCGTGATCAGAAGCATCAATCACCAAGAGGCCATCGGCACCGTCAAGGAGTCCATGTTCAGGTTCGGTGATGTGTTTGGCCAAAGCCACCAATTCATCTTGAGATAATTTAGCTTTTAATGCCGTTTGGTCCAGAATAAAAAACTTGTTCTGTGAACCGTGGACTTTTAATAATTCCACCATGACGCTCCTCCTTTAGACTTCCGTCTGATATTCAAGTTGGTTAACGGAAGGATTTTCTTTAAAAAAATGTTGGTAAATGTATTTAACTGCTGCGTCGGCATCTGACTGCCGGGTGCCTAACATGATTGAAATTCGTGAAGCACCCTGGTTGATCATGTGAACGGGAATGTTGTGTTCGGCAAGCGGTCGGATGATGTTCTCAATGGTCCCTACCCGCGCCCGCATACCTTCTCCAACGACCATAATGATTGCATAATCATCGATCCAGTCTAATGTATCAGGGTTGAGTTGAGCCTGGATGTCATGACACATTTTTTTAATTGTATCACTGTCCAGTTGACTGCGGTCAAATATGATCGTCAAATCATCAATTCCTGAAGGCATATGTTCGTATGAGACACCGTATTTGTACAGGATTTGTAAGATTTTAAGGGTAAAGCCGACTTCCTTGTTCAGCAGGTATCTGTGCAGATAAAGTGCGGCAAATCGGTTGGAACCGGCGATTCCAGTAACCGGTCGTTTGGATGTGAAATCTTTTTCGGGAACGATCAGGGTACCCGGCAGATCCGGGTTGTTGGTATTTTTGACGTTAATGGGAACCTGACCTTGAATTGCGGGAATAATGGCTTCATCGTTAAATACCGAGAAGCCGGCGTAAGATAATTCACGCATTTCTCTAAAAGTAAGTTTGTGAATCGGCTGCGCGTCGGGAACAATCTTGGGATTGGCTGCGTAAATCGCATCAACGTCGGTAAAGTTCTCATAAAGCGAAGCGTGGAGTCCGCGGGCCAGGATGGAGCCGGTAATGTCTGAACCACCCCGGGCAAACGTGGCAATCCGGCCGGCTTCGGTAAAGCCAAAGAAACCGGGGAATACCAATCGTTCATCACCATATTTTAGATGGGCCAGGTTATCGTATGTCTTTTCCAGAACTGTCGCACTATTCGGATCATCGCTTAATAAGATTCCGGCTTCGCTTGGATCAACGAATCGGGCTTTGGTTCCAGCTTCAGTTAAGCAGGCGGCAAACAGTTCCGCGTTTAAACGTTCACCGTGGGCTTTGAAAGCAGCCATGAGATAATCGTCATTTGGGTAGGGTTGATTTGGCAGGTTGGCTAATTTTGATTGGATATCATCCAAAACTGCCTGTGGCACTTTGAACCCATTGCCGATTTTTTGATAACGGCTAAAGATGTCTGACACAATTTGTTTTGAATCAGTCCGATCAATGATTGCGTTCGCGTATTTGATCAGCAGATCGGTTACTTTGATGTCGCCGGAAAATCTTTTTCCCGGAGCAGAGGTCACAACCACTTTTCGCTCCGGATCACTTTGAACAATGTTGATCACTTTTTGCACATGGGCTGCATCAGCTAACGAACTGCCCCCAAACTTAACGACTTTCATAACTTTTGATCACTCCCTGGATATTCCCATTAATTAACAATTCGGTTAGAGATTGTTAAAACGAATTTTAGCAGTTTTGAATTTATTTGCAAGAGGCAAGCTGTTTTGGACTCATGTCTGCATAAATTTGCAAAACAACCTGTAAAAGTATTGACACTTTATGAGAATCATTATAAACTTATCACAATTAAATCATTAGAGGTTGCAACCAACATCAGTAATTAGTGGAGTCCCTACCTGGACTTTGAAGCTAATGAAAGGGGCGGTTGCCGAAGCACCATGTGAGGTAGCACTTGGCGCGCTGGGACTTGGCTTAATAGGCTTTGGACTGTCGCGGCGGATAAGTCGGCTGCGGGGCGCTAACGACAAATGATACGGAATTATGTAAATAATCAATTCTGAGTCTCTTTGTTTAGCGCACAGCTAAATAAAGAGATTTTTTTATTTCCAGTACCAAACATCACAGCAAACATTTGGAGGAGAAGACATGACGAATCAAATCGACCAATTATCAACGAACCAGGCGGGACACTTACAAATCGGGGGAGTGGATTCACTGGATTTGGTCAAACAATATAAAACACCATTAGTGGTTTACGATGTGAAAGCCATCCGCGACCAGATCCACCATTTCCAAAAGGTGTTCCAGGATAACGGTGTTGATTTTGCGGTTAGTTATGCAAGCAAGGCATTTGCCTGCATCGCCATGTTTCAGTTAATCAACCAAGAAGATGGCCACATTGATGTTGTTTCCGGCGGGGAATTGTACACGGCAATCAAAGCCGGCTTCCCAATGGAGCGGGTCAGCTTCCACGGTAATGACAAATCCCGCGAAGAATTGGAGATGGCGGTTGATCACCAAATTGGTGTGATTATCCTGGACAACTTCCATGAAATTGATTTGCTCAAGGAGGTCTTGGATGACCGTCAATCCCATATCAACGTGATGTTGAGAGTGACCCCGGGAATTTCCGCTCATACCCATGAGTACGATCAGACCGGCCAAGTTGACAGCAAGTTTGGTTTTGACATTCAAAGTGGTCAAGCCAGAAAAGCACTTGGCTTGGTCCTTGAAGATGACCGGATGAATATGCTTGGTATCCATTGTCATATTGGGTCACAGATCTTTGAAGTTAAAGGATTTGAAATGGCAGCCGTTAAGCTGATTGATACATTGGCAGAGTGGAACAAGGAAATCGGTTATGTTGCCAAAGTGGTCAACGTTGGCGGTGGATTTGGAATCAAATACACTGAAGAAGATGATCCAATTGCACCTGAGATGTTCGTGGATGCAATTGTTAAAGCAATTAAGAAGCGGACTGAAGAAACCAATATGCCAATGCCGGCTGTTTGGATCGAGCCGGGTCGATCAATTGCCGGACCTGCCGGATACAATTTATATACGGTCGGCAGTCGGAAAGACGTTCCGGGAATCCGATCATACGTCACGGTAGACGGCGGCATGGGCGATAACATTCGACCAGCCCTCTATCAAGCAAAGTATGAAGCAGTGTTAGCTAAGGATCCAAGCGCACCAATTAAGGAAACTGTTCGGGTTGCCGGCAAGTATTGTGAATCCGGCGACATCCTGATTCAAAAACAGGATTTGCCGGAAACCAAGCCGGGCGATGTCTTGGCAATGCTGGACACCGGTGCTTACGGATACGCAATGGCATCCAACTACAACCGTAATCCACGACCTGCAGTTGTCTTTGTTGAAAACGGCAAGTCCCAGGTCGCCATCAAGCGAGAAACCTTTGAAGATTTGGTTTCACTTGACGAACCTTTTGATTAAATAGAAAAATGAGTGAATAAAAAACACTAAATAGGAGAATGATAATGGAACAACTAAGTGCACGCGAAATCATTGATTTTATTGGCAATGCAAAGAAGAAAACGCCAGTAAAAGTTTACCTTAAGGGATCAATTAAGAACATCAAATTCCCCAAGTCAATCAAGGCATTTGCCGAGAAACACACAGCGACATTTTTTGGTGACTGGGAAGATGTCAAACATTTTCTCAAGAAGAACAAAGCTGAAATTGATGATTACGAAATTGAAGCAGATTCCAGAAACTCAGCTGTTCCATTATTAGATATTAAAGATATTAATGCCCGGATTGAACCGGGTGCCATCATCCGTGACCACGTTACAATAGGAAACAACGCAGTGATCATGATGGGCGCAATCATCAATATCGGTGCCGAAATCGGCGATGACACCATGATCGACATGGGCGTTGTTTTAGGCGGCCGGGCGATTGTTGGAAAGCATTCCCACATTGGTGCCGGGGCCGTCTTGGCAGGGGTTGTTGAACCAGCCTCAGCCAAACCGGTTCAAGTTGACGACAACGTGTTGGTTGGTGCAAACGCCGTGGTAATCGAAGGCGTTCACGTTGGAGAAGGTGCGGTTGTCGCTGCAGGTTCAATCGTGACCAAAGATGTTGCACCCCACACAGTGGTTGCCGGCGTGCCTGCCCGAAAAGTCAAAGATGTTGACGAAAAGACCACCTCAGAGACTGGACTTGAAGACGATTTAAGAAAGTTGTGATTCAATGAGTCAACTTAATAAGGAAGATTTAATTCAAATTCGCAGACATTTACACGAATATCCCGAGTTGGCAATGCATGAAACGGCCACTCACGATTACCTGCTGAAGACGATTGAATCTTTTAATCAAGAATACATTGAAATAAAAGAGATTCCGGATTTACCAACTGCCCTTCTGGTATACGTTAATGGTTCCGATCCCAAGCGAACGATTGGTTATCGGACCGACATTGATGCACTGCCAGTCACTGAGCAGACCGGGCTTCCGTTCTCATCCAAGAATGCCGGTGTGATGCATGCTTGTGGGCATGATATTCACATGACCGTGGCTTTGGGGGTTCTGAATTGGTTCACGGAACATCAGCCTAGAGATAATATGATCTTTTTCTTCCAGCCTGCCGAAGAAAGCGAAAACGGCGGTAAGGTTGCTTACGAACTGGGCGTGTTTAAAGGTAAATGGCGACCCGATGAATTCTATGGGCTCCATGATAATCCTGGCCTACCAGCCGGTGCGATTGGCTGTCGGATGGGTACGTTGTTTGCCGGTACCACCGAAGTCAACGTCGATTTGATTGGTAAGAGCGGCCATGCTGCATACCCGCAAAATGCGAACGACATGGTGGTTGCCGCGGCTGAGTTTATCGGTCAGGTTCAGACGATTGTTTCCAGAAGTGTTGATCCAATTGAAGGTGGTGTAATCACCTTTGGTAAATTAGATGCCGGCACGATTCGTAATGTGATTGCCGGAAAGGCCCGCATCGAAGGAACAATTCGGGGTCTAACTCAAAAGATGATCGAACATATCGTTGATCGACTGAAAATGGTCGCCAATGGAGTGGCAACCAGTTATGGCGCCGAGGTCAACATTCAATTTAACCAAGGCGGTTATTTACCAGTCGAAAACAACGATGAGTTGACCAAACGTTTCATTGAGTTTGCCAAACAGGATCCGGAAACCGAATTTGTGGAAACTGAACCGGCAATGACCGGAGAAGATTTTGGCTATCTCTTATCAAAGATTCCAGGCACCATGTTTTGGCTGGGTGTGGATGATACTTCACAGCTTCATTCAGCCACATTGAACCCGAAGGAATCTTCCATTCCAAAGGGCATCAACTCAATTACCAGATTTCTTGAATATAGGATGAACAATTAAACCAATAAAAAGAAAGTAGGGATTTTTATGATTAGTGCAGATATTATGACAGCGATTGTGACACCATTTGGCGAAGACGGGAACATCAACTTTGAAGGTTTGGAAAAATTGACCAATCATTTGATCGAAACAGGCAGCCGAGGCTTTGTTATCGGCGGAACCACTGGTGAAACGCCAACTTTAAGCCATGATGAGAAGATTGAATTATACACGCGGTTTGCCCAAATCGTGGACGGCCGTGGGACCATCATCGCCGGAACAGGCAGCAACAACACTGCCGAAACAGTTCAATTGACCGCTGAAGTTGGCAGCATTCCCGGCATTGATTACGCATTGGTCGTTGTGCCATACTATAACAAACCAAATCAACGCGGGATGATCGCTCATTACACGGCAGTTGCCGAACAGTCACCAATTCCATTGATCATCTATAATATCCCAGGCAGAACCGGCGTTACCATGGCCAATGATACGGTTGTTGAATTATCACACAACGAAAACATTGCCGGGGTTAAGCAGTGTACTTCATTAGAAGATTTGGAATATCTGGTTCAAAATACACCGGATGACTTCAATGTCTACACCGGTGAAGATGCTCAGGCATTATCTGCCAAAGCAGTTGGTGCCAACGGTGTCATTTCCGTTACCAGCCATATCTATGGTAGAGAAATGCGGAAAATGTACGATGCCCTTGAATCCGGCGATGTTGAAACTGCAGGAGATTTGATGCGTTTCTTAACCCCTAAAGTTCAAGCCTTGTTCATGTACCCATCACCATCATGCATCAAAGCAATTTTGAATGTTCAGGGCTTCGGTGCCGGTGACTGCCGTCTGCCAATCGTTTCATTAAACGATGAGGAAAAAGCAACCCTGGCTGCCAAGTTAGGTGTAAAGAGCCTCGAAGATATTCCTGTTGACGGAACTGAAATGGCACAAAGCTAATTTCAGATGATTTGGAATCATTTATATAGATAAACGAAGGAGTTTTCTCAATGATTAAAGTTTTAGTGGCCGGCTTTATGGGATCGATGGGGCAAAAAACGGTTCAGATGGTCAATCAGAATGATGAATTTGAAATGGTTGGTGCCTATAATCCTGGAATTGACACGGTTCATCTCAAAGGGATGGGCATGGATGACAGCGTGAAGTTGTTCGCCAGCTTGGACGACATCCAAACTGACGCTGATGTTTGGATCGATTTTACGGTTCCGACAGCAGCTTTTGACAACGCCAAGTTTGCCATTCAACACGGCATCCACCCAGTGATTGGAACATCGGGGATGACCGATGACCAAGTCGATGAGTTGATCAAGTTAGCAGATGAAACCCACGTTGGTGGGATTCTCGCACCCAACTTTGGTATCTCAGCCGTTCTCTTGATGAAATTCGCCAAGGAAGCTGCCAAGTATATGCCCGGTGTTGAAATCATTGAAATGCACCACGACGACAAACTTGATGCGCCGTCAGGAACCGCATTGGCCACTGCAAAGATGATCGATGAAGTCCGAGGCAAGAAGCCGGCTCCGGCGACCGAAGAAACGTTAAAAGGTGTTCGTGGCGGTGATTATGACGGTATTAAGATTCATTCGGTTCGTTTGCCCGGATACGTTGCCCATGAACAAGTTCTCTTCGGCAGTAAGGGTGAAGCTTTGACCATCAGGCAGGATTCGTTTGACCGCGGCTCATTTATGAGCGGTGTTGAACTGGCCGTCCCAGCAGCAGCCAAAGCAACCAAGTTAATCGTTGGCCTAGAAAATATTATGTAATTAAAATCAGGAGGAAAACATGCCACAGTTAGATAGCAAACTTTCAGATGTTATTAATGAAAATGTGAAATCAGTAGGGCCTTCAGGAATTCGTGAATTTGATCAGGAAATTTCATCAATTCCCGGGATCGTCAAATTAACCATTGGTGAACCGGATTTTGATGTTCCGGAACACGCCAAACAGGCGGCCATTAAGAGTATTGAAGAAAATAAATCTCATTATTCCGCTCAAAAAGGAATTCCGGAATTGCGAAGTGGAATTAGCAATTACCTCAAGCAGCGAACCGGATTGGATTATGATCCGGATACTGAAATTGTGGTCACTGTCGGTGCAACTGAAGCCATCTATTCATCATTGACCGCAATTCTTAATCCAGGTGACAAGGTCATCGTGCCAACCCCTGCCTTTGCGTTGTATTTCCCTATTATCAAGGTGGCCGGCGCTGAACTGATCACAATTGATACGTCTGATGACGGTTTTGTTTTAACTCCTGAAAAGCTTCAAAAAGCGCTCGATGAAAATGGTGATAGCGTTAAAGCCATTATTTTGAACTATCCATCAAATCCAACTGGTGTTGAATACACCGCGGAGCAGTTAAAAGCCCTCGCTGATATTATTTCTCAACACAAAATGTTTGTGTTGGCCGATGAAATCTATAGTGAATTGACTTACGGTGTTGAACATCATTCAATCGCCACGATGATTCCCGGACAAACAATCTTAATTAATGGTCTCTCAAAATCCCATGCGATGACCGGTTATCGAATCGGCTACATTGCAGCTCCAAAGGATTTTGTTACCAACGCCTCCAAGATGCATGCATTTGTGGTAACTGCACCATCCAATCCAGCCCAATATGCGGCTGCCGAAGCCTTGAATAATGGGCTGGAAGATCCAGTCCCAATGCGGGCTGCCTACCACAAACGCCGGGACTATATTGCCGATCGGTTGGAGAAAATGGGGATGCATATTGTCATGCCTCAAGGCGCATTTTACATTTTTGCCAAGATTCCTGATACAATAAACGAAACATCAGTTGAATTTTCAACTCATTTGGCAAAGGACGCCAAAGTCGGCGTCACCCCCGGATCAGCATTTGGTCCCGGTGGTGAAGGCTGGATTCGGATGTCTTACGCTGCTTCTGATGATGACATCAAGTTGGCCATGGATCGCATGAACGATTATTTACTTGCATTAACGAAATAACGAAAAGGGGATTAGTTAGATGAAAGAGTTTAACGTCGCAATTTTAGGTGCTACGGGAGCTGTTGGAACCCGCATGATTCAACAATTAGAGCAGTCAACCATTCCGGTTAAGAGTGTTAAGCTGTTGGCCTCATCACGTTCAGCGGGCAAGGTATTGCAATTCCGTGGTGAAGATCACACGGTTGAAGAAACCACACCGGACTCATTCAACGGGATTGATTTGGTTTTGTCTTCAGCTGGTGGTTCAACTTCCAAGAAGTTTTTACCGGAAGCTGTTAAACGCGGGGCTGTCTGTGTTGATAATACCAGTGCCTTCCGAATGGAAAAAGAAGTTCCGTTGGTTATCCCCGAAGTTAACGAAAAGGCGCTTTACAATCATCGCGGCATTATTGCCAACCCCAACTGTTCAACCATTCAAATGGTGGTCTGTCTTGAACCTATTTACAAGAAGTATGGTTTGAAGCAGGTCATTGTTTCGACTTATCAGGCCGTTTCGGGTGCCGGTCAATCAGCATTGAACGAATTGATGGAAGAATCTCAACAAGTCTTGAATGGTGAACCAACTGATCCAAAGATTCTGCCAACTAAAGGTGACAAGAAGCACTATCAAATGGCCTTTAACCTCTTACCACAAATTGACGTCTTTGAATCAGACGGTTACTACACTCACGAAGAGTGGAAGATGATCCATGAAACCAAGAAGATCATGTTGGATGACATGGATGCCAAGGACATCAAGGTTACTGCAACTTGTGTCCGGGTGCCAATTCGGATTGCCCATGGTGAGTCAGTCTACTTTGAAGTTGCTGATAAGAATGCCACAGCCGATCAAATCAAGGCTGCTTTGGATGGCGCAGATGGCGTTGTCTTACAAGATGACACTGCCCACCAAATCTATCCTCAATCTATCGAAGCTGAAGGCAAGCGCGAAACCTTTGTCGGCCGTGTTCGTCCCGACTTTGAAAACGAAGGAGCATTCAACATGTGGGTTGTTTCCGATAACCTCTTGAAGGGTGCTGCTTGGAATGCTGTCCAGATTGCTGAGCGCTTGGTTGCTGACGATTTGGTTCGCGTACCTGATAATCCTTACCTCGGTTAATATTAAATAAATATTGTTTGTAAGCCTGTCGGCCTGGTCGATAGGCTTTTTTGATACCTGAATATGGTCAGATGCTCTCAAACCCTGATACAATGGACTAAACATAATCATTTGATTCAAATAAAGGGGGCTTTTTATGATCGTTTTATTAAACGAAATAATGACTTCATTTCTGCAATTGATCTTATTTTCATTATTCCCTCTCATTTGGTGGTTATTCACTGACAAAAAGGTGTCCTTTTTCCAGTGGATCGGACTCAAAAAAGTTGTTGGAGATCGATCAAAAATCTGGGGGATGGGGGTTATTGTGTTTGCGGTTTTAGTTGCCCTTGGGCTTTTGTTGATCATATTTGTGACAGGCACTAAGAACCTTGCCAACACTCAGTTTGCCAAAGCAACTCCAGCCGCCATGATTGCGATGCTGTTTTATGCGTTTATTCAAACCGCCTTGGCTGAAGAGATTCTGTTTCGGGGGTTCCTTGGTAAACGGTTGATCAGCTACTTTGGATTCTTGGTGGGGAATTTAGCACAGGCAGCCTGTTTCGCCACGATTCATGTATTTGGAATCGTAAGTTCCTCAGGTATCTTCACCATTCTCGGCGTATTTATCTTCACTGGTCTCGTTGGATATTTGATGGGTTACATCAACGAACAATTAGCCGGTGGGTCAATCCTCCCAAGTTGGATCATTCACGGTTGTTCAAATGTTGCCAGCACAGTCTTTTTAATGTTCTATCTGTAGACAAGAAAACCGGGAAGTCACGATTAAAGTCGTGATTTTCCGGTTTTGATTTTAATGATTATTCGAATGATATGACTAGCCTTTTATGAACTGCACGGCCAATCTTTTCCAAGTTTTTTATGGTGATATTGCCATTTCCGGCTTCCCAACGGGCAACAGTCGGCTGTGGAACGCCAATCTTATCGGCAAGCTGCTGTTGAGTTAATCCGGATTCTTTTCTCAAATCAATGATCGCCATTGCATAGTTGAATTGTTCATCGTGGACAGCAATTTTTTCCTTTAATCCAGGATGAGTTTTACTGAGATCTTTGATTAGGTTCTCTGTTTCTGTCATTAAATTTCCTCCTGCGATGGCGAGCTTTCTTTAGCTCAGATTGAGGTGTCTTTTGAGTCTTCTTGATAAATGAATTGCTGATTACGTAGTTCCCTTCCACGGACTTGAAGTAGATGGATCTACTGATATCATGTGATAAATAAATTCTAATTTCATACAAATTTGGTTCCAGTTTTTTGATGAACTGATATTTCATAGCTGAAACAATACCAATCCTTTCAGCCATTCTGATTTTTGAAAGGATAATTGACATATCTTCTTCAGAAAGGTTATCAAGGAACTTCCGGAACTCTTTATAATCATAGTAGTGAAACTTCATTTTGTTTACCTCTACCATCTGTCTATATCATAAATGATATAATCAAATGAATCAATCTATTTTTGATTTGTGTCTGATTACTAATTACGTAAATTAGTGATAGATGATTTATTAATAATGAATTTTTTAAGATGATCAGATATTGTCGATGAAATGACTCTGTGAGATACAATAAAAGAAAATAATATAATATTTGGAAGAAGGCTAACCATGCGCATCGGATTTGTGTCGGATTTACATACGGACTTTAACCGCCAATATGATTTCGTGACTGTTCTGCAGCAGCTGATCAAGGATGAACGATTAGACCAATTAGTGATTATGGGTGATTCGGCAAATGGTCTCCAGCGGAATCTGCTGTTTTATGAACGGCTGGAAGACAATATTTCAATTCCGTTTTACACGCTGGTTGGTAATCATGACTTATATGTTGATCATCCACGCGAAAAGACCGTGCATGAGATCCAGCAGGCTTCAAGAAATGCCTACCATGACCTGGATAACCTGCCGATGTCGTTGACCAAGCATCCAATTGAAACCGATCATTGGGTAATCACCGGCATCAACGGCTGGTATGATTACACATTCGCAAACGGCTTTTCGGAAGCTAAAGGATCGCGTTACGCTGACAATTTTGTCGCCAAGCATGTTTGGCCTGACCAAATGTATATTAATGGCAATCAAATCAGCTATCGTCGTGATCGGCTTTGGGTAACTCAACAGATTTTTGACTGGCAGCACCAAATCAATCAGATGAATGTCGTCGGCAAGAAGTTGCTGGTGGCAAGTCACATGCTGCCAACTAAGAAGTTGGCCCGCCAGATGCCAATCCCATTTTACGATCGTTTTATGTATCAGTTAGGCAGTGACCGTTATCGACAAATTTTCGAGCACAACCATGTCAGCTTGTCGTTAAGCGGCCATTCACACATGCCTAACAGCGTGCTGGAAAGCGGTATTCGCTACCGAAACCTATCGCTGGGCTATGATTTTCAGTGGCAGAATCCCGGGGATGCATTGAATGAACTGAAACGCGTCATGTATGTATTGGAGGACTGACGATGAAAGAAATTGAAACCTTGTATTGTGACCTGGCTTATTTTCTAGCAAAGTATCTCCACGTTCACCGGTCAAAACATTATTAGCACAAAGCTCCCATCAAGAAAGATGATGGGGGCATTTATTAATGAACCATTTATACAAAATGATTTTAATATAAATTCTGTCTATATCAAAATAAAATATCACAATGCTTAAACCATTGAATTATCAGTCATGCAGGCATACAATAAACTTGTAATTTGATTTGGACCGGTCCAATAATCAAATTGGTAATAACGTTACTGTTAAATTCAGGAGGTTACTAATATGACGAACTTCGATTCCGATGAATACCTGCAAAAAGTCAACATGTACTGGAAAGCTGCCAACTACTTATCCGTTGGACAATTGTTCCTGCGAGACAATCCGTTGCTCAAACGTGATTTGACCGCTGACGACGTTAAAATCAAGCCGATTGGCCATTGGGGCACGATTGCTTCACAGAACTTTATGTATGCCCACTTAAATCGGGTTATTAAAAAATATAATTTGAACATGTTTTACATCGAAGGTTCCGGTCACGGTGGTCAGGTCATGGTTTCCAATTCATATCTTGACGGCAGTTACAGTGAAATTTATCCAAAGATTGCCCAGAATGAAACTGGTCTTCAAAGACTGTTCAAACAATTCTCGTTCCCAGGTGGCGTTGCTTCTCATGCGGCTCCAGAAACACCAGGTTCAATGCATGAAGGCGGCGAGTTGGGTTACTCCATCGCCCACGGTACCGGAGCAATTTTAGACAACCCCGACGTTATTGCCGCAGTTGAAATTGGTGATGGTGAAGCCGAAACCGGCCCATTAGCTGCATCATGGTTCTCCAACAAATTTATCAACCCGATCCATGACGGTGCCATCCTGCCAATGTTGAACCTGAACGGATTCAAGATTTCCAATCCAACCATTCTGTCCCGGATGAGCGATGCCGACTTGACCAAGTACTTTGAAGGCATGGGCTGGGAGCCATACTTTGTTGAGACCAAAGGCGATCCTGAAGATTATGCTCGAGTTCATCAGACAATGGCCAAGACAATGGATGCAATTATCACTGAAATCAAGAGCATTCAAAAGAACGCCCGTGACAACAATGACGACACTTTACCACACTGGCCAATGCTGGTTCTTCGCTCACCAAAGGGTTGGACAGGTCCCAAGTTTGACCTTGATGGCAATCCAATCGCCGGCTCGTTCCGAGCTCACCAAGTACCGATTCCTGTCAGTGCCGGTCAAATGGAACATAAAGATTTACTCATTAACTGGCTCAAATCATATGAACCTGAAAAACTATTTAACAGCAATGGTTCTGTTAAGGCAGAAATCAAAGCAACCACTCCTGAAGGCGATCAACGCATGGCGATGAACCCAATCGTCAACGGCGGTATCAACCCCAAAAAGTTGGATATGCCTGATCCAGCAGACTATGCCTTGAAGATTGACAAGCCAGGTGACAAGGAAGCGCAAGATACTGAAGTATTATCCAACTTCTACACCGAAATTATGAAGCGCAACGGCAAGTCATTCAGAGCATTTGGCCCAGACGAAACCAAATCCAACAAGTTCTTCTCAATGCTTGATTACGGTAAACGTCAATGGGAAGAACCAATCAAGAGCCCTAATGACGAAAACATGGCTCCTGAAGGCCGGGTTATTGACTCACAGCTTTCAGAACACCAAGCTGAAGGCTGGCTTGAAGGATACGTATTAAGCGGTCGTCACGGATTCTTTGCTTCATATGAAGCATTTACCCGGGTTATTGATTCAATGCTCACTCAGCACTACAAGTGGCTCAGAAAGGCCAACGAACAGTCATGGCGTCATGATTATCCTTCATTGAACATCATGAACGTTTCCCACGCTTTCCAGCAAGATCACAATGGTTATACCCATCAAGATCCAGGAATGCTTGGTCATTTGGCTGAAAAAGGTCATGAACTTGTAAATGAGTACGTTCCAGCCGATGCCAATTCATTGTTGGCTGTTATGAATACAGCATTACAAACCCGTGAGAAGATCAACTTGATCGTTGCTTCCAAGCATCCACGCCCACAATGGTTCTCAATGGATGAAGCTACCAAGCTGGTTAACGACGGCTTAGGCATCATTCCTTGGGCATCAAATGACGAAGGCGACCCTGACATTATCTTTGCCACTGCCGGAACTGAAGCCACAATGGAAAGTTTAGCTGCCATTGATATGCTTCATGAAACATTCCCACAGCTGAAAGTTCGCTTTATCAACGTTATCGACATCTTGAGATTACGTCCAAGCAACGAAGATCAGGACAGTCGCGGCTTAACTCAAGCTGAATTTGACAAGTACTTTACCACTGATAAACCAGTTATCTTTGCATTCCACGGCTTTGAAAATACCTTCCGTGGCTTGGTATATAACCGGCACAATCACAACATCAGCTTCCACGGTTACCGTGAGAACGGTGATATTACCACACCATTTGATATGCGGGTCTTGAACGAACTTGACCGTTACCATTTGGCTAAGGATGCGATTGGCAGAACCAAATTTGCTGATGAGGCCGATGACTTTGTGGCCAAGATGGATCAAATGCTTCAAAAGCACCACGATTACATCCGCGAAAACGGAACCGATATTCCAGAAGTTAAAAATTGGAAATGGTCTGGTAATCTGACTAACAAGGTAACAACTGAATAACAAACTTTCTTCTTCGATTGAAAATAGGTTCATTGCCCGAAAATGAGGGTGATGAGCTTATTTTTTTGTATTAATGGTATGATGAATTTGATTAAAAAGGTTGTTGGGGAGGGCGTCAAATGAAGTTAAATGTTGAAATCAACGAAAGCTCTACAGTCATCGAGTTACCGAAGGGCCAAGGTAAAATTTTGATTACCAGCGAGAATTTGTCGAATCCTGGCACAGTCAACCTGTATTTGAAGAACGGCAAATTGGTCAGTGTCCAAGATGAACCGGTTGACAAGAAGTTCGACGGGGTGATTGTCATTGAACCAGCATGGGACTTGGAAACTGATTACCTGGCGAAGAGCTTTTCTGAATATGCGCTGGAACAGGGAATGACTAAAGCTGATCAACTGGAGAATATCAAGCTTCCTGGCAGTCAGAGGCCAACGGTTGAGAAGTTTCGGGATTTAATCTTAACTGTCTTAAATGGCCTCGGGTTCAGATCCATATTCATGCCGAAGAAGAAGTTTAAGGGCAAGCCCCGTCACCGATTTACGAAGCAGGTTAGTCAGATTCCATTTCATGTTGATCATGACGGTGCCAAAGCCACAGTTTATTGGCAGAAACGTAATGAGATGTTGATTAAAGCAGGAGCAGTCATGAAGCCTGATCCTGAGCTTAATAAAGACGGCTCGCTTGGCTTTTCAGCCCGATTTGCGGAACGCTTACGTGCTGAACATGCTGATAGCTTTGATGATTTTACGACCACTGAGGATATCGTTTTGAAGTCGGTTAATGAGGTTGGACTGTTCCTGTATTTTGGCGGTACCAACAGCTGGCTGGTCTTGAAGGATGATTCCGGCAAGTCAATTAACGAATGGACCGTTGTCAAAGAATAGAGTCGAATGAACAGCTGATGGCATCGGCTGTTTTTTGTTGCAAATATTAAATTATTGACTGAAAGATTTTTATTTACCAAAAAGGGTGTGGGATATATTATAATACTCTTAACAACAATCTTATTTTTATAAAAGGAAAGGTGATACATTAAATGGCAGACAATATGAACGAGGTTCCTCCCGATCAAAAGTTGTGGCAGAACAGCACGGACGAGTTGGTTAAGAAGTATCAGACCGACGCGGAAGACGGTATAACTGAACAAGAGGCAGGTAAGCGGTTGGCTCGGGATGGCTACAATGAATTAACGGCCAAGAAGAAGAGCAAGCTGCTGCAGTTTTTACTTCAATTTAACAACAGCATCATTTACATTTTGATTGCTGCTGCCGTCATCACACTGTTTATGCACCATTATTCAGACTCAGCGGTTATTGGGATCGTTATTATTGCCAACGCATTTATTGGATTTTTCCAGGAAATGCAGGCTGACAATGCGTTAAGTAAGATTAAAGAGCTGCTGGTCAGCCAGAACTATGTGATTCGTGAGGGGCACAAGATTGAAGTGCCGGCACGGGAATTGGTTGTGGGTGATCTGGTTAATTTGGAAGCCGGGGATGCAGTTCCTGCCGACTTAAGATTAATTTCCGCCGATAACATGCGGGCACAGGAATCAACGTTAACTGGTGAAAGCAATTCCGTTGAAAAGACCGAAGATCCGATTAATAAGGATTCGGTGCCGTTGGCAGAGCGTTCAAATATGGCATTTGCGTCAACCGCGGTTACTCAAGGATCCGGTGTCGGAATTGTGATTGCAACTGGGAAAGATACCCAAATCGGTCAGATTCAGCAGAGTGTTGCCGAGGTTAAGTCTCAGGTCACACCGTTGATGAAAAATCTGAACAAGTTAGGCGTGAACCTGTCACTCTTTATTGTGGCAATCGCGGTCCTGTTGTTTGTTCTTGGACTGTACACTAAAATTTATAGTTTACCAACCCTGACGATTGCGATTATCACAATGGTTGTGGGTTCAATTCCTGAAGGGCTGCCGGCATCAACTTCGGTTGTCCTGGCTCGTGGTGTTCAGGTAATGACTAAAAAGGGTGCGATTGTCAAAACTCTTCCGGCCGTTGAAACCCTTGGTGCCGTGGATATTGTCGATACAGATAAGACCGGTACTTTGACGAAAAATGAAATGACGGTTACCGACGTAATTACGGCTGAACATCATTATGAAGTTACTGGAATTGGCTTTGTTAACAACGACAAAGGCGTTGACGGTGATGTGCTGTTGGATGGTCAGAAATATGACTGGAAGAATGATCAACATTTCCGTGATTTGGTTGATATTGCCGGAACAACCACTGATGCCGAGTTGGTTCAGACTGACGGCGAATGGCAGTTAAACGGTGAACCGACCGATGGTGCGTTGACCACTTTATTCCATAAGCTGATCGGTCGTGAGCCGGAAGTGGACGAACTGGATACGCTGCCATTTGACTCGGCCTACCGATACAGTGCTCGGTTGATTAAAGAAACTGACCATAATGAATTGATGGTCAAGGGCGCTCCCGGAACCATTTTCGATATGGCAAAGGAAAGTGACCCAAGCTTTGATGACAAGACTTGGTATGCCAGAGTGGCCGAGCTGACTGAGCAGGGCCTTCGGGTGGTTGCTCTGGGATACAAAGATGTCCCGGCCAACGTTGATGAAATTGATCAGGAAAAGATTTCTGATGGCATTAAGTTGAGCGGGGTTGTCGGGATCATTGATCCACCTCGTGAAGAAGTAATTCCTTCCATTCAAAGCCTTCGCCGTGCGGGCGTTAAAGTTAACATGATCACCGGCGATCATCCGGATACTGCTTCGGCAATTGCCCGCAAGCTTGATTTGGATGAAAGTATTCATGCGATTACTGGACCTGAAGTTGATGAAATGTCCGATGAAGAGTTGGTCAAGAATATTGGCCGTTATAACGTCTTTGCCAGAACAACTCCGGCCAATAAACTGCGAATTGTCAAAGCTCAACAAGCTAACAGCAAGATCGTTGCCATGACCGGTGACGGTGTTAACGATGCGGCTGCTTTAAAGCAAGCCAACATCGGAATTGCCATGGGGATCAAAGGAACCGCCGTTGCCAAAGAGGCGGCCGATATGGTCTTGGTTAATGACAGCTTTACAACCATTGTTTCGGCGGTTGCGGAAGGCCGACACGTCTTTGACAACATTCAAAAGACAATTCGATTCTTGCTGCCAACCAGTTTTGCTGAAGGTTTGGTTGTCTTGATTAGTATGATCATGGGCCAGGAACTACCACTTTTCCCGACTCAATTGCTGTGGATTAACACGGTTTCAGCGCTGACAATTCAGTTCGCGTTTATTTTTGAACCGGCCGAAGAGTCAATCATGGTCCGGGGGCCTCGTGATGTTAGGAAAGGGATTCTCGGCAAGATGGATGTCTTTGAGATTACCTATGTCTCAATTATGATTGCCGCCTTGGGTATCTTTACCTTCGATCGATTCGTCGATTCAGGTGTCCTGACGGCCGTTCTGGGTAGTACCATGGCTGTCAACATCATTATCTTTGGTAAGATTTTCTACCTGTTCAATATCCGAAACTCATATCCAATCATTTCGAAGCATTTCTTCGAAAACAAGATGGCGTTTATCATCATCGGCATCTTGCTGGCACTGCAAGCTGCAATGTTCTACATTCCATTTATGCAGGACGTCTTCCACACCGGCAGCATCAACTTCTTCTATGGCTGGGTAGTTCCAACCATTGCCGGATTTATCGTGCTGGTGATCACGGAAATCATCAAGCTTGGACGGATTGAATATCGGAAACGAAAAGGGCAAGCAACAACAATTAAAGAATAATAAAAAACAGAGAATCGGATTTTTCCGATTCTCTGTTTTACTTTGTGTTGTACTATTTTAAATCGCCAGGTTTAACTGTTCGTCCCTGCATGACTGACAGTCCCAGGGCGCCAAGAATAATGACCAGCGATACTGCAAATGCGATATGCATACCAAAGATGAAGACTTCCGGCTGCTGTGGCAGATAATTAGTTACATGGAACCCGGCCTTGATGCTCATGGCGATAAACAAGGCACTTGTAGAAAGAGCAGTTCCTGAAATCATACCGACATTTCGGGCGAGGGCATTTAAACTTCCGGCACTCCCCAACGAATCTTTTGGAACGACCGACATGACAATATCACTGTTCGGCGACTGGAACAGCCCGGTTCCAAAGGCCATGATAATCGTGATCACGACATAGACCCACATTGGACTGGTTAAGGTCAAGAAGATGTACATTGCCTGGGCCACCGCTACGATTAACAAGCCAATCGAGGCAATCCGGGCAGGTGAAAAATGATCGGCCAGCCAACCGCCAAACGGTCCTGAAAAGACCATTATGATGGGGAAAATGATTAACAAGGCACCGGCCTGACCGGCAGTGAGTCTGCGCGCATCTTCGAGGTAGAAGGGCACGATAACAACAGTGAAGAAGTTGGATAGGAAAATCAATACCGCAGCCCCAAGGCCGTATGAAAATGGCTTGATTTTGAATAAAGATAGTGGCATCAGTGGATTCTTAGCCCGCTTCTCAGCGTGGAGGAATCCCCAGAGCGTCACGATTCCCAATGCAAATAATGCCAGTGGGACAGGCTTCGTGTATCCAATTTCCTGGCCAATGAAGACCCCCAGGAACAGGCCGATAATCATCAGTGAGAAGTTGATAAACCCCAACCAGTCAATTGTCCCTGGAACTGTTTGATAAGCCTTCGGCATGACAATTGCGCCCAAAATGATGGCGATGATTCCAATTGGCAGGTTGACCCAGAAAATGTATCCCCAGGATAACTGGGATAAAATCAGACCACCAAGTCCGGGTCCGGCGATTGCACCCAGGGCAACGAAAGTGCCGACAAATCCCATTGCCCGGCCACGTTCCTTGATGCCAAAAGTGGAAGTCGTGATGCCGTAAGTGTTTGAAAGAGTCATGGCAGCCCCGGTTCCCTGAATGAACCGACCAACCAGTAGAAACGGAAAATTCATTTGCAGGCCTGATAGGAAGGATCCGAGAAGAAAGACGACTGTCCCAATTCTGAAAACTTTGACTTTACCATAGATGTCCCCTAATTTACCGAAAAATAGCAATAACGCTGTTAGGACGATCAGGTATGAGGAAACCACCCATTCGATTTGATTCATTGGTACATGGAGCTGCTTTGCCATGATCGGCATGGCAATGTTGACAATACTTGAATCCAAGTTGGACATGAAAGCAAACATGCCGATTGATACTAGGATCCACCAACCGTTCTTTTGGGTTGTTGTTTGTGCAGGTGCGTTGTTCATTTTGGATGACCTCCTTGTAGAGTTGTGTACAACTTAAACAGGTCTATTATGATACAAAGTTGGGGGAAGTTGGTGGAAAAAGCTTGCGGATTTGGGTGCAAAATAGCCGTCCCACTGGATGTTGTGTATCCAGTGGGACGGCTGTTTTTGTTTGGTATTCTGAATTTCTTTTGGGGATTGTTGGCTGTTATCTAGTGGAAACGTGTTCCGACGGCCGGCTGAAAGCCTGCCTAACCTACATGGCCCAAGAGGCAACAGCTTTTCGCTTGTTTTCAGGTCCAGGCTGCTTCTGAAATACGCTCCGACGCAACTGAGGCTTACTTCTAAGTGCACTTTAACTAAAACCCAAAACCGGGGTTTCAGTCAAAGCACTCTTAGAAACCGCCTCACCCGTTGCTCGTCGCGCTCTAAACGTGTTCCGATACCCCTGACCCCTACTGTGTAAGTCAAAAATATCAACGATGAACAAGGACCGTTCATCATTGATATTTTCGTCTTACACTCCGGGGTCACCCGGGGCTTGTCACACTCTCTAGTCTGTTCTCCAGTTCTCAAAGAAGTCGGTGTGCTTTCCTAAGTACTCGATGGCTTCTTGGGCTAATTGGTCACCTTGCTTTTCTGCTTCTTCGGCGTCCAAGTTGAGTGCATCTCTCAGATAGCCTCGGCCGATGTTAAGAAACTTGTTTTTTCTTCCGAATCCTTGATCGTGGAACAAGTCGTCCCACTTTGTGATATCTTCTTTTGCTGTGTCGTACACCAATTTTGAAAGATTTTCATTTGGATCCAACAGTGTTGCTGCGTATGTGACGATGAATTCGTCCATATCGATAATGATCTCTTGTCGCATGTTTTTCTTTGCCATTATTTTCACCTCGTAATAAGTTTAATGCATTTCGGGTATAAAGACCAATTAAGAATGATTAACCAGTGTTAATGGTGCATCTTGAATTCCAAATACAAGTCATTATACTCCTGCACTTTTTGTGGGCTGAGGTTGCTGTAAACCTGCAGTCGGTCAAGCACCTGTTGATCCGGATAGAACTGTTTGTCGTCTCTGACGTTCTTTGGCAACAGCTTATATGCTGCCATGTTTGGTGTTGAATAACCAATATATTCAGCATTTTGAGCGGCATTTTCCGGTTTGTTCATGAAGTTCAAAAAGGCATAAATTGCTTTGAAATGCTTGGCGGTCTTTGGGATGGCCAAATCATCGAACCACATGTTACTGCCTTCTGTCGGTACAACGTAATGCAAATGCGAGTTCTGCGACATCATTTCTGACGCCTCACCCGACCAGTCAACGGCAACCGGGGCTTCACCTTCAGCCATGTACATCTTAATTTCATCGGCAACCACTGCTTTGACGTTGGGAGATAGTCGATTCAACTTGTTTTTGGCTGCGACCAGTTCGGTCGAGTTGGTTGTATTCACCGAATGTCCCATTGAAATCAACGAGAATCCCAGGATATCACGAGATGAATCAATCAACATAATATCATTGCGGTACTTCTTGCTCCAAAGCTGATTCCAGTGGGTAAGCGAACCGGGTTTAACCGACTGATCATTGTAAATAATGCCAAGTGTTCCCCAGAAGTAGGGGATTGAATACTTGTTACCGGGGTCAAAGGACTTGTTCATAAATGAAGAACCATAGTTGTTCATGCCCTTAAGCTTGGATTTATCCAGTGGGATCAGCATGTGGTCAGCTTTCATTTTTTGAACCATGTAATCACTAGGAACGGTGATGTCATAACTGGTGCCGCCTTGCTTGATTTTCGTATACATGGCTTCATTGCTGTCGAAAGTTTCAACGTTGACGTGATAACCGGTTTCCTTTTGAAATTTGGTCAGGAGGGCCGGGTCGATATAATCGCCCCAATTGTAGAGGTTAAGAACTTTATTGCCGGTATCGCCGGTTGATTTGGTTAACTGATTACTGCCATAGGCCAAGCCGGCACAGATCGCCAGGATTGCAATGAATGCTGCGAGAAATTTCTTCATCGATCAGTCACCTCCACAATGTTCTTCTTATCACCATTGCCGGTATTGTGGGTTTCGATCACATAGTAAACGCCGACCAAAATCAACGAGAAGATGAACATGATGCCAGCAAGTGCGTTGATTTCCAAGCTGATTCCCTGACGGGCCCGTGAGTAAATTTCAACTGACAGGGTGGTGAAGCCGTTACCAGTGACGAAGAAGGTAACTGCAAAATCATCCAGTGAATAGGTGATCGCCATGAAGAAGCCGGCAATGATTCCCGGCTGGATATACGGCAGGATAATCTTGCTCAGAATCTGTGACGGACTGGCGCCCAAATCCATGGCTGCGTTGGTCATTGACGGGCTCATTTCGTCCAATCGTGGCAAGACCAACAGAAGCACAATGGGGATTTCAAAGGCAATGTGGCTTAGGAGCACTGACCAAAATCCCAGCGGCAGCTTCAATGCGGTAAAGAAGATCAGGAAGCTGGCACCGATGATAACGTCGGGTGAAACCAACAGGATACTGTTCAGTGACAGCAAGGTTTCCCTTTCGTGACGGCGTTTGGCATTATGTACAGCCAAAGCACCCATAGTTCCGATGATGGTTGAACAAACGGATGATAGAAGGGCAATTAAAATCGTGTTTAGAAAGATTGCCAGCATGCGTTTGTCGGCGAAAAGTTCTCCATAATGTTTTAAAGAGAAACCCTGAAAATTGGTCATGGTGGTGCCTTTGCTGAATGAGTACAGGATCAGATAAACAATTGGAATATATAATAGCAAAAAGACGATTGTGATATAAATTTTACCGGTTTTGGAGGCTTTGTTTTCCATTATGCCCGCCTCCTTTTACGCTTGGTGTTGGTCAGCAGCATGACGATGACCATTGAAATGATCAGGACCACACCAATGGTTGAGCCCATGCCCCAGTTCATTGTCGTGAGAAAATGCTCCTCAACGGCAGTTCCTAGAGTGATGACCTTGTTACCACCGATCAGGCGTGAAAGCATGAAGAGTGATAGCGAAGGGATGAAGACAATTTGAATGCCGGATTTAATCCCAGGCATCGTCATTGGGATGATGACTTTGGTTAACGTCTGCCATTTGGTAGCGCCTAAATCGCGACTGGCACGAATATAAGAATCACTGATGTCGGTTAATGAATTAAAGATTGGCAGAATCATAAATGGAATTTGAATATAGGCGGCAACCAGAATGAAGCTGGCATCCGTAAACAGCATGTGTTGAACCGGGAGCCCAAAGAATTGGAACAGTTCATTGACCAGACCATCGTGGCTTAATAGGCCGATAAATGCGTATGCCTTGAGCAGCAGGTTAATCCAGGTTGGCAGAATAATCAACAGAATCCACAAATTCCGGTGCTTGAGCTTACTGATCACCAACGCCATCGGGTAGCTGATCAGAATGGCGAATAACGTAATTAAAAATGCATAAAGCACCGAATTGGCCGTCATTGTCAGGTATGTTCCCGAAGTGAAAAACTCCTGGTAGTTGGACAGGGTGAAGTTGTGGTGAATATCAAAAAATGAATAGTAAAAAATCAAAGCGACGGGTGCGATTACAAACATGCCCAGCCACAAAACATAGGGCGTGAAAAATAATCCCCGAAAGTTTTTCTTCATCTCTCAGCCCCCTAATCTTCATAACTTTCAAGCCGGTGATTGAATTTGGCTTCAGTTTCGTTAAATCGCATAATATGCATATCGTCAGGCCCAAAGGTTAGGCCGACAATGGCGTCATCAGTACTGGCGTTGGTCGAATGAATCAGCCATTCGTTGCCGGCTTTGTCGTACGCGAGAATTTCATAGTAGTCGCCACGGAACAGCTGGGTATCAACCTTGACCTGCAGCTTGCCCTTTTCCGGTGTTGTGATCACCAAATCTTCTGGCCGGATAACAACTTCAACCGGTTCATTGGGCCGCATGCCGGCATCGGAACATTCGAACTGATGCCCCAGGAAGGCAACTTGATAATCTTCAACCATCTTTCCCTCAATGATGTTGCTCTCACCGATAAAGTCGGCGACAAAGTGGTTAATTGGTTCATCGTAAATATCAACGGGTGAGCCCTTTTGAAGAATTTCACCCTTGTTCATGACAAAGATTTCGTCACTCATTGCTAGGGCTTCTTCTTGATCATGGGTCACAAATAAAAAGGTGATCCCAAGGTCTTGCTGGAGCTCACGCAATTCGTACTGCATATCCTTGCGTAACTTGGCGTCTAAGGCCGATAACGGCTCGTCTAACAACAATACCTTGGGCCGGTTAACAATCGCTCTGGCAATCGCAATTCGCTGCTGCTGGCCACCAGAGAGCTCACTGATTTCTCGGTTGGCGTATTGCTCAAGCTGAACCATTTTTAAAGCATCGTGAACCCGAGTTTGAATTTCATCTTTTTTGGCATTGTGGACCACCAAGCCAAAAGCGACGTTTTCAAAAACGTTCATGTTTGGGAATAATGCGTAATCTTGAAAGACAGTATTGAGTTGTCGTTTATTTGCCGGGATGTCATTAATTTTCTTGCCGTCAAATAAGACCTGGCCAGACGTGACTTCGGTAAAGCCGGCAATTGATTGAAGGATGGTGGTTTTACCACAGCCGGAGGGGCCCAGGAGCGTGTAGAATTCACCTTCCTGTAATTTAAAGCTGATGTTCTTCAGAGCGGTAAAGCCGTCGTCGTACTTTTTGTAGACGTTTTTTAATTCAACAATGGTTTTGCTCAACGGTCTTCCTCCTAATATAATTGGATATAATAATTATAACGATTGAATGCGAGTCGCAACAAGGAAAGCGACTAGGCGTTTTGTTTCGCACTCCGGTTTTAGTGTCGCGATGATCTATGTTCCGAACTGCCATTCATTTTATGGACGTGGCGCTTAAATTTGGGCAGTGATTCAGCACCGACAAATTTGAAATTCTTCATCTTGCCGTTAAATGGATTTCCTGCCAGTCGGACTTTCAGCCAGCGTTCCATGACGTCAATCATTGAGTTGATTGAGTCGATTCGTGCCGGGACATTTTCCTGCTTGGCAGCTGCCATGATATCGGTCTTCAGACGGTTTACCAAATTCTGGTGGTAGGTAACGAGTTCTTGCGTGATGGGGGCGTCCTTGTATTTATTGAACAGCTTTTCGATCTGTCGCATAGCGTCTTTTGAATCTTGCGGCGTGTAGTATCGGTCGGAATTTGGCATATCTGTCGACTTCTTTCTTGATTGTAAGTTTACAAGTTCCATTTTACGGTACAATGGTATAGATTAACAGGTTGACGGAGGATGAAATTAATGAAAACAATTCTTGCAATTCACACAGGCGGCACAATTTCAATGTCTCAAAATGAAAAGGGCGAAGTGGTTCCCAACGATGAGAACCCAATCGCAGAAGAACAAGTTATTTTAAAGGGTCAGATTAACCTGATCACTGACGAAATGTTCAATTTGCCATCACCCCACGTGACCCCTGAAGTGATGTTAAAAATTAAGCAGCGGATTATGAAAGCAATTGACGAAGGTGTTGACGGCGTCGTGATTACCCATGGAACCGATACATTGGAAGAAACAGCCTACTTTTTGGATTTGACATTACCCAACACCATCCCTGTAGTACTTACGGGAGCAATGCGCTCATCCAACGAAATTGGTTCTGACGGATTGTATAATTTTAGAAATGCAATCATGGTTGCGGCAACCGACGAATCTTACGGTAAAGGTGTATTAGTTGTGATGAACGACGAAATTCACACTGCCAGATATGTGACCAAGACGCATACAACCAACGTGGCCACATTCCGGACGCCAACTTTTGGGCCAATTGGAATTGTAACGCAAAACAAAGCAAAATACTTCCAGGAGTTAATTCAGACTGAAGTGTGTGATATCAATCATGTGGTTGAGGGCGTTTATTTGATTAAGGCATATGCAGGAATGGACGGTTCGTTATTTGAAGCAATTAATAATAAAAATACCAAAGGATTAGTGCTGGAAGGTCTGGGTGCGGGAAATGTCCCACCAAAGACACTACCAGCCATTCAAAGCTTAATTGACAACGGTATCCCGATCGTCCTGGTCTCCAGATGTTATAACGGTGTTGCCCAAGAAATATACGATTATCAAGGCGGCGGCATCCAATTAGGAAAAATGGGAACAATTCTGTGCCAGGGGCTGAATGGTCAAAAGGCAAGAATCAAGCTTTTAGTGGGATTGAGTGATAATATGCATGGAGACGAGTTGAGAGAATTTATGGGGAATGCAATCTCGTAGAGTGCGACGAGACCCGGGAGATGCGGTCTCTAAGAGTGCTTTGACTGAAGCCCTGGTCTTTGGGGCTTTAGTTGAAGCGCTCTTAGAGGTTAGCATCTGGGTCGTCGGAGCACATTTCGGCAAGATAAAAGTAGGACTCAAAAGAATCTCCACTAAAATCTAAAACCACAAACTAATACCCCCACCCCCACCCCAACAAGAAAGAAGTGACACCATGAAAGCCCTATACGACAAGCTCCGCACCGCCCAAATCGATGAGCAGTTAATTAACGCCTTTCAAAATGATTCCGACATCGTGTATACCGGTGTCATTCAATTTTTAAGTGACAAAGATTTCATCATGCTGACCTATAATGACTATGGTATTCAGGACGGTGAGGTTTATTTAAAGTTGTCATCGGTTAAGTCGGTTGAAACTGACAGTTATGATCTGGCAAATATGGAGGACCGAATTGAATTTGATGAAAAGCATCATCTCAATTCCCAGCCGGCATTTGACCTGCCAATTAAGATGAGTGATTCATTATTCGATCGGGTTATTCAAACCCTTCACGATGAATCAAAAGTTGGCCTCATTATCACTGAAGAAGCCGGCAAGCTTAAGTACAACGAAGGCCTCATCTCCGAAATTCATGAAGACGGGATGACTTTTACCAACATTAATAAATTCGATTTTTCAAAACGGCCTGTTTTTAACATTCAATTTGACGATATTCGTGGGATTGAATTTGGCGGTACCGAATTACAATTATTGCAGAACGTGTTGGATATGGTGAAGCCGGAAAATCATATTGTAAATACAATTATTTCAGATCCAACGGCATTCCGCGATGTCGTGACCAAGTTCAGGAATTCCGGTGATTGGCTGGTTATTGATACCAATGATGACCGTAAATACTTTTATGTCGGCAAGATTATCTCCAGCAACCACAATGAACTTGTGATGATGGTGGTCGACATGAATGGTCGATTTGGCGGATACGTCTGGATCAGGTATGATGATATTGCAAGGCTGATTACAGATTCCGATTACCTTCGAGTAATTGATAAATTTGTCGCCGAAAATAAAAGCAACAAGCATTTTGCGTTGTCCGTGCTGAATTCAGACCGGGCTTTTGATAATGCCGATAATATTTTGATTAATATTATTACTCAATCGATTCAGTATCAAAAAGTGATTCGCTTTGAAACGGCTGACGAAGAAAACTTCGCTGGATACCCGACTGCTATTAACCTTGACACTGGTGTTTTAACCGTTGAACTATTGGATGTTGACGATGACGGCGAGCTGCCGACCCAACAAATCGGGATTGAAAATATCCGCGAGATGGCTTTTGATTATTTCAAAGCATTCTTGACGGAAAATGAAATTGATTAGGAGGATGCGCTTTGGCAAAAAAGAAGAAATTCAAATTTCCCAAATGGCTGACTAATACGCTGAAGATGACGATTATGATCACCGTTTTGATGGCGGCGTATAATTATTTTGGCCCGATGATATACAAAAGCGGAACTTATTTTCCGTGGTATACCTTCCCATACTCAATCGTTTCTGCACTATTCCTGATTGGCGGCTGGAACTTTCTTTCTCATCGGGCGAACATCATTCATAATCAGATGGTGGCTGACGATAAAGCAAAGGAAGAACGTCAAAAACGCGAACAACAGATTCGTGAAGCGAGTGCTGTCCAAGAAAAAGCAGAAGCTGAAAAGCGCCGTCAGCGAAACACCAATCGTAACCGCAACAAGCAACAATCGAGGTAAGCAAAATGGCCGAACAGAAATTTTTATTTTGTCCGTATTGTGGAGCGAAGTTGAAGCCTGATGATGTTGTGTGCCCGAACTGTGGCAAGAAATTGCCGATAGATGACGGTCACAGCGAAGAGCCCACTAGTTCCAATTCATGGTGGACGGGGTTGAGCAAGTTGTTTGGTAATCCCTATAAAGAGGGCATGAGCCGATATCAGGCGGAGAAAAAATCCAAGGGTAACAAGACAAAAAGATAACCATTTTTCCATAATCATCAACTGTCTTGATGCCAACTAAATATGTAAGTAAAAGGGAACTGAGTAATAGCAGATAGCTGTTATTGCTCAATTCCCTTTTCAGTTGTAATCGTAGATCATGTTTTGGTAATTAAGCGAATATGATCTTGTGCAAATATCTCGACTGATTTTTCAGTAGAAAAACAGCAGCAACTCTCACTAAGAATATATCTGCTTATTTCTCCTCCAAGCCCCTTAAGATAAACTTGGCACGTTTGGGAATTGGGAGATCAGGGTCAATGAGTGAATCGTTTGTATGGATTCCGTTATGAGCTTCCCGAAAGCTGAGTGGGGTTGTTCCGGTGATTCTTTTAAATTGAAGAAAGAATTGTTTCTCATTCTGGAAATATGAAAAGTTGCTAACTTCCTTGATTGACAGTGAACTTTGTAGGAGTAGAACTTTGGCCACTTTGATCTTTTGAACATTCATGTACTGAACGATTGTCATACCCTCATGTTCTCTAAAAGTTCTTGATAGATATTCTTCTGACAACCCAAATATTTGACTTATTTTAGAAACTCTAAGCGAGCTATCCAGATGTTCACAGATCCATTTTTTTATTTGAGAAATTCTTGCTGATTGACGATCGGCGTCTTCAGCCAATATTCTTTGGGAAAATTCTGAACTAATTATCAATAATATATTGGTCATCAAAAAATTTCTTTTCTCAAATTCATAAACGTCGTTATGTACACGATTTAGGAGATCATAAGCTGCTATCACCAGGTGGTCAGTGTTCTCAACTTTCGTTCGAACGGGTAGCACGTATTGCCGATAACCATCTTTGGCGAGCATTGGTTTGATTTCTTGGTTATCGAATTCTCTGAGGTCTGAATCTTTTGACGGAAGGAAATGTAGCCACAGGAAGGATAAGTTGCTGGATTTTTCTCTGCCACTGATTGTGACGCCGCTTGGAACGAGCAAAATTTCATTATGTTTCAGAGTGACTGATCGGTCGTCAAGGTTTAGATACAATGATCCCTTCAGCATGATAAATAATTCATAGTCTTCATTACAGACAACGTCATGCTTCCATGGTAATGACGTCCTGAATTCTCCTCCGACTGTGAACGTTACTGGAAACTGTGTTGATGAGATTAAGCATTTCATTAAGATACCCCCGTTAACACCGTTTAAATCGTTTTTGTGGACTAAATTGCAGCGCTGATCTTGTTTGACATATTAGAATATCAATCTGAATTACACTCATATTATAACGCGTTTGTTCTTTTTTGACGATCAATTTCTGATAAGTGTCATTATGCCAGTCTAATTTATATTACTTCGCAAAAGAGTCGATATAAAAACATTCGCCCAATACCAGCACTGAAAGGAAAGCAGAGTGCTAATATTGAGCGAATTAAGTTAAAAATGTTAATGAGAGTTAATGACAACTAATAACTGAGGTGGTATTTGATCGTGTGAGTAACTGGGTGATTCTTAGGAACTTTCATTTCTGAAAAATCTCTATCTTGACCAGGTTTAGCTAAAAACATTGGTTCAAGAGCGACACCTAAGTATGGGTTACCAACACCATTCGTACGAACGAAATTCATATTTTCGTGAGTAAATGAGTTTGCAGTGAACAAGATCATGCCGTCACGGGATGACTCCACAGTCACACCACGGTTAGTGGCCGGATCTCTTAATTCCGCAATGATGTTATTGGTGTCCGGATTAACAGGAAACACATCGTCGAACCCTTTTTCCTTAGTTTTCCCCATCGCAGCAATAGACTCACCTAACTTTTTGAAGCCATTAAAATCGTAAGGGGTGTTATTGACATCAATTCTTTCTTTGGTGGGAATCTTTTTATCATCCAGTTTGAGTGCCTGACTTGAATTGATCTTAAGAAGTTGATCGTTGATGGTGTTGCCATCTCCGAGATTGAAATAGGTGTGCTGAGTTGGGTTGAAAACAGTATCTTCTGTGCTCTTGGCAGTGAACTTAATTGAAACCACATCATCGTCTGAAAGTGAATAAGTGATTGTGACATCCATATCACCAGGGAAACCATCATCCTCTGATCTTTGGAGATGCTGAAGCACGATGACGTCTTGACCATTTTGGGTTTCAATTTTGCCATCCCAAATTTGAGTATTAAATCCATGCGGGCCGCCATGCAGCGTTGTACTTCCTTCGTTGGTTGGCAAATTGTACTTGTTTTGATCGATGACCAATTTCCCGTCAGCTATCCGACCAGCTACCCGGCCAATTCCCATACATACATAAAACGGATTTTTGAGATAATCCTCACTATGCTGGTAGTTCAAGACGATGTTATGAGGTTGACCGTTCTCATCGGGGACATTTAACTCATACAGCGTCGATCCTAACGTGATAACGGAAATTGAAACATTATTTGAATTTTTCAACGTCAGTTTTTTGATCGGATGACCCTGATAATCATCAAACTGATCGATTTTTCCTGTAACTTTGTTATCCATTGTTATAATTGCCTCCAAATATCTATTTGTCCGCACCGTCTGCAAATCTATCATTTCTCAAATCATCCATGATTTTTGGATATATTTTATCAATCGTGTAGAAGTGGAGAATAATCAACTGAAGAATAAAGAAGAGAACTGGTAGGTAGATGAAAATCCAGTAAATTGCGTGGACCGCACTGGCTGATTGGGTGGCAACGGCTCCGTTGTAATGGCCCATACCTAATACCCAACCAACAGCAGCAGTACCAATACCCAGACCAAGCTTTTGACCTAAACTACCACCGGAATAAAGTAATCCTTCGATTCTGTGACCAGTTTTCCAATGACCATATTCAATGGTGTCAGGGAATAATGCCCATAATGAACCAAGAAGTGGGGCTTGACCCAAGCCTTTAATGACTTGAGCAAATTCATTAAAGCCAACACTTTTTGGCATGATCAGTGGCATCGCATAGCCGATGATACTGATAACAGCACCTACAACCATCATCTTTGTTTTACCAAACTTATCGAACAGTTTAACAGAAACAAAGAACCCTAAGATAGTTGGAACGTAGTATAAAACATTCATAATTCCAACTAAATTTTTATCATGCAAAATATACTGAGCAAAATAAACCATTGTTGATTGATTAAAAGCGGTTGTAACACTGAATGTGACCGCAAACAGGAAGGCAAGGATCCAAAACTTGTTTTTGAAGATCAATGATAATTGCTTGCGGACTGTGAGCGTTTCTTCCTGCTTTTCAGTGATTTGAACACGTTCACGCTGTGTAAAGAATACGATCCACAGTAGGGCAATTGAACCAACACCCAGACATGCATATGCTAAGATCCAGCCAAATTGTTGACCGCCAAACATTTGAACCAATGGCATTGTCAGGTTGGTAACAATAATCAAACCAATCTGAGCTTCTGTCATTCGGAAAATGTTAAATGTTTCTCGCTGGTGTCGATCCCGAGTAACCAGTGAGTTCAAAGTTCCAAATGGAATGGCAATGGATGAGAAAGAAATCATCAAGACGTTATACGAAACAAACGCATAAGCAATCTTGCCAACACCAGAAATATTTGTTGGAACTGCGAAGATTAATACTGTTAATACAGCAAACGGAATGGCGCCAAATAAAAGCCAGGGACGAGTTTTCCCCCAACGGCTTCGTGTACGGTCAACCAAACCACCGATAACCATATCGATGATCCCGTCAAATGACCGTGATATTAACATCATTGTCCCAACAACACCAGCTGACAGTCCAACGACGTTCGTGTAGAAGTAAACGACAAACACTCCTAATGAACCAAAGGTGAAGTTGATGGCCATATCCCCAGCTCCAAAGCCAAGGTAATCCCAAAAATGTAGTTTCTCCCTAAAATTTGTTTTTCCTGAAATCGAATTAGATGCCAAAATAGAATCCTTCTTTCTATTAGTATTCAGTACCCAGACTGAACCAGCATTAAAACGATTTTTGCGAATACGCTTACAGGCAAATATTATTTTATTTATCCGCATAAGTCAAGATGTTTTTTATTTATCCGAATAATTATGTGAAGTTTCCGACTTAACGCTTAGCTCTTTAAATTGTGTTGTTCTGAATCCCCCATGACTAACGAATTAATAAATGTTTTGCTACTTTAAAATTATACGGATAATTTTCGGTATAACCTTTTAAAACTGTTAAGGAAATCTCAATGTCAAAAAAGGTAATTAGATATCAAATAATTTGCATTAAAAATCTTTTTGCAAGGGCTTACACTTTTCCCATAGATCATCTAACCCACTTGTTAGATGGCATCGGGAGGTGTTGCCACATATTATTGAGCCTTTGGAGATCTTTTCCACCGGACGTTTTAGTTTATTGAACAGTATTTTTATATCTGTAGATCCTTATGTCAACATGGGCAATGACATTTAAACTTCGTTAAAACGATTTTTGCCATAATACCTTACACTTATGATCCATGGTGGCTTGCTTAACAAGATCTCAGGAAAGATATTCAAAATTGAAGGTGGGTTTGATACCTAAGGCAGAATTTCGAAAAGAAATCACAGAACGATGAACAACTTAAGAGAAAACGGAATATTAGAAGAAGGAAATTGGTATTTTCGAGTAGTCTATAAATACATGAACAGTTGCAATCATTCAACGCACTCATTTTTGTTGACCGTAAGATGGATCATTATTACAAATTCAGTAGATTGTAATACCAGCTTTCTGACAGCTGGTCATCACTTGCGATCATCTTAAAGTAACAATACGAGTAATCTCCACGGCAATAAATGGCACGACCCGGCAGAATTTGGAGTCGTGTCATTTATTGACGGCAAGTTTATATATTGAATTTCAAAGTTTTCCTGACATTTCTGTATCTTCGAATGGTATACTATTTTCACTATCAAAAAGGATTGGTCAAAGTAATGGATAAAACATTATACTTGGCACTTGCATGGGATGTTCTTTGGTAAACGACCTCATTGCTGAATAAATTAATAAGCTATTCATCACTTTGAGGTGAAAACATGGGATATGTATTTTTAATAATTGCCATTGTTGGCGAGCTGTTGGGAACGAATTTGCTGAAGGCATCTACCGGATTTACCATTTTTTGGCCTTCCGTTGGGGCCCTCGGTGCTTATGGACTTTGCTTTGTTTTCCTGGCGATTGCAATGGAAAGTCTTAGTCTAAATCTTGCATACGCATTATGGAGCGGCATCGGAATTGTCATGACCACTGTTATCTCGATTGTCTTGTGGAAAGAGCCGATCAACGCTGCGAGCATTATTGGAATTGGTTTGATTTTGGTTGGGGTTGTCGTTTTGAATCTGTATGGCCCCAGTCACTAATTACCAATAAGGTTGACGAACAACCAAAATAAACTGAGATGAGGTTTCCCTGCTTTTTGGAAACCTTATCTCAGTTTTTAGGTTTTCATCAACTAAATTTTTTGCAGGAATGAGTTGGCATGTCAGATATTTTCCTTTGGGAGAAGGTTAATTGATGATGTCCTCTATTAACAGTAATCTAAAGAACCTAGCTTACATTCCCTCGGTTGGTGGGGGAATGTAAATGACGACTTTGTTAATTAAGTAGTCATTTTAATAAAAAGTATGTAGAATAAGAATGTAAGCGTTTACTAGAATACTGCAAATGAAATTTCAGGTGATAAAATGATCAAAGCACATGTTGTCAGAGATACGTTTATTCGAACTGAACTCAATTATATTGACCACCCACAAGCTCAAAGAGATATGCATTATCATCCTGAATGTGAACTGATGCTGATTCTTGATGGCGATGGTGAGTTTATTTACAATGGGCGTACCTATCCTGCCCAACCAGGTTCTTTATTTATTATTAAGCCTAATATTCCTCACAGAATTGATATGATGAACTCGAAAAGTCACACTCGAATTGTGATCGAATTTGATGGAAATTATACAGATACGAAGATGAAGGAATTAATCGGTTTTGGAACATTTGATTTCTTTGATAAATTTACCGGGGTATATCAACTGCCAAGTTCTATTTTACAGAATATTCAAAGGACAATGACGGTAATTGTAGATGAACAAATTAATAAGCGTCCCGGTTATCTTGAGATGATTGTCTGCAAACTTTGCCAGTTATTCTTACAAATCAATAGGGATGTTAAGTCTGATCGTAATCGGAAGGCGTCCTCACCAGAACAACTGGTTCAGACCGCCATTGAATATATCGAGGAACACCCCGCTGTTAGCTTGTCGCTTGCCGATATAAGTAAGGAATTGTTTGTAACACGGGAATATCTGAGTCGGATGTTTAAGAAATATAAAAATACAACTGTTCAAAAGTATATTAATCTTTCAAAATCTCGGACTGCCAAGGAGTTGCTGAATTCAACTGAAGATTCCATCGCAAAAATTGCGGATGAACTGGGATTTCAAAGCACTTCCTACTTTAGTACAGTTTTTAAAAATGAAACTGGGATGTCTCCCAGAAAGTATCGGGAATTTGTCAAAATCACAAACCAGTTGGAAAATGATTATAACAACCGAAACCTTAAATCAAAAAGGCTGTTAGATAAGCTGCATTTAAATGATGAGTAGATATTACCTACAACATATTCAATAACACAAAAATGTGGCTGAGATTGTTTAAATCTCAGCCACATTTTTATACATAAGCGCTAAATTAGGTGATTATTTTTTCCAAACTGTGATACTATCATAATCCATTCCAGATAGCTCGGTGATAACTTTCTTTACTGCGGGATCTGCGGATGACATGCTCCCACCATCTTTAAGACGATTAACTTCTGCGTTAACAATTTGTGAGGTTTGACGGTTAACTTTGAACTTGAATGCACCAAGCATCGCAACGATAATCAAAGCTCCAACCACCAAACTAATGATTCCGATGATCATCAGCTTAGCACTTGTTGGTTGTACCAAGATACCCGTTTTGGACTGGACAAAGCCAGCGGCATCTAACAATAAACCTACCACGATCGTTCCCAACGCGATGAATGTTTGCATAATGAACATCATTACCGATGCAAATACCCCTGAACGGTTTTCACCAGTGACAGCTGTATCAATATCGGGGATGAATGGGAACACATTCCACGGAATGAACCAGAGGATATATTGGCCAACGTTATACAAGAAGCAGGTGATACTTAGCCAAATGATCACATGCGGCGGTTGAATGAATGCAATTGCGGCAGTCGCCCCACATGCTACTAAGATTGGTAAGTATGCATACATATATAATGCTTTTGGGGTGATCTTTGTGATTGCCCATCCAGCAATGATGGTTACTGGAATTGAGACGAGACTAAACATACTCAGATAAGCTGCAGTCGATGATGATTGACCCATGACATCAATAATGTAGTATGCAAATACGGTTCCCCAAACTGAGGCAGCTAAGTACGAGGCACCAAAAATAAGCAGATGAATCCGAAATGCTTTAATTTTGAAAGTTGAAACGTAACTTTTGACTGCTGACATAAATAATGACCAGATATTTTTGTGTTGTTGTGAATGGGAAGCTTCAATTGCAGCCTCTTCTTTTGACACGAAATGTTCCCATGTGGTGAAATAAGTAACCAAGATAAGAACAAATGCTCCTGCAGAGAAAATGGTTTGAGCAGTGATGTATGGAATTGGGCTTGATTTTGGCCACATTTTAAACATTTGTGCGATAACCCACTGGATGACTGGTGCAAACGCCCCGGCAAAGACCATTCGAGAAGTGGATAATTTGGTCCTCTGATTGTAATCTTTTGTCATCTCATTTGAAAGTGTATCATATGGGATCTCAAGAAATGAGAGAAGCATATTTGTGAACAAATAAGTTAACAGGTAATAGAGGTAATTCATGTCCGGAACCCATTGAGTAATGGCTAACAGTGCGGCAGGGGCAGCCATAAAGATGAAGAAGTGTCGTCGACCAAACCGACGGCCAAACTTAAATTTATACAGCTTATCAGAAATATTTCCTGCCAGTAGGGTTGTGAATGCATCTATTACACGGCCAATTGCGAATATCGAAGCACCCTCTACGGCACTTAGACCACAAAAATTTGTGTAGAAGAAAAGGAGCCATGTAACCACCATACCCTGCATCGCCTGGCTATATGATGAGAAGACACCAAAGCCAATCGAGCGCCAGAAACCAATCTTCTTCTTTGATTGATAGATCCGTTTTGAACGGTATTCATCCCAACCGTCATGTAGATTTTGTTGATCCATTATGATTTCCTCCTAAAATTCATTATGTTTGAGGATATAGTATAATCCCCAATCTTGATCGTTTGCCCAGGGATCATAAAAGTGGGCAACTTCACCGTTTACTGTCATTGGGTAAATCATGGCATTTGAAGCACTGCCATCTTTTCTAAACAGACTGAGGATTGAACGGAATGATTTTCGGGCCTTGTGAGTATATTGATCAGTCCCGATCACCAATTCTGAATCGTAAAAGGCAAGTCCGGAAAGGGTTGTCCAATAGTGAGGGAAGGTGTCACCGAGCATTCGACGTTTTCCAAACCAATAACCGTCCCAATGCCTAATGGCAACTTCATTCATGTGATAGTCTGGTTGGAATCCTTCAAATAAATCTAACCCCATAAGCTGAAGTTGAGCTCCTTGTTGATACTTTTCTTCATCGGTCATGAGATACATGTCTGAAAGATATCTCGCAGCTGGAGCGACAATGCTCTGTTCATAGGAAACTTCGCTTTCAGGATAATTTTGTCCGGTTTCTTCGATAAAATCAGCGTGTCTTTTGTACATTTTGAGTAGTTTATCGGCGAGGTCGGTTTGTCCAGCTTGACGGAATGTTTTAATGGATTCGCGCATTGGCAGTCCAATGGGATAAAATTTGTCACCACCAAGTGAATAGAAGTGAACCATCAACTTAAAGTACCAGTTCAGGTATTGGCTGTCCTTTTCCAACTTGTACATTTCCAAAAAGAGGATTCCAATCCATGGGTAGTTATATAGGCGGGGCTGATCATTATTTCGTTGTACATCGTTATACACGGTTCCGTCATCCGGATTAAATAATTCCCTCGTAACGTAGTCAACGTATTTTGATAGGCTGGCGTGAAGCTTTTTATCAGGATGCGTTTGAAGATAGAGAGCGATTAACGCTCCCATGCCAACCCGTTCTCTGCCACCGTTATGGTCGTTAAGATGACTGTAATATTGGGCCTGTTCCTCATTGTCATAAATTAAATACGCACCATTTAAGTGGCCCTTGGGATCTATACACTGTTGTTTATTAACAATGAAATTGACCCGTGACTTTGCAATCTGGCTCAATGGCAGTGTTGCCAAAAACTTGGCTTTCGTTTTCGCACCACCCCAGGTGATTGTAAAGGTATATTCTCCTGATTGAATCACCGGATATTTTACCGAAACAGCTGAACCTTGAATCTCGTACTCGGCTCTTTCCCCGTTGCATAAGATTGTCGGTGGGGTTTCAGGTAAGTTGCCTCCAAACTGAGCCTGAAATTGAATTGGTTCATTACCGATTGTCACAAAGGCAGGAGAAGAGACGTGAATGTAATCTTGGGTGTTTAATAACCGCTTTTGGAAGTCTGCTTTATCTTGGAACCAAGTCAATTTCCAAACGAGTTCGTATGATTCTCCTGGATGAAGAATAAAGTTGTCCGGATGAAGAATCATCAGCCCACGATTATTGCTGACTTCCTCCTCTCGGCCTTTAAAATCATATCCTCTCTCAATGCTGTAGCTTTGTATGCCGCCATGTTGCACAATCAATCCCAAGTTGGGAGCCTCACCGCCTTGCCGAAGGCCCATGATGTAGCTTGAAGTATTTCCGCACCAAATATGGGCATTACAGCATTTGGTCAGACCAATGCTGGCTTTCGTGTAATAATCGGGGAATGGCGTGTAAATACCAATACCGTCGCTAAGCGTATAGATGTCAAAACTTGTGTTATTAGTAAACACCATTGTTTCCTCGAGATCGCCTGCGTCGGTGAACCTTCTAGTGACTTTCACGTCCAGGTCATATTTACAATGGACTTTACCCCAAACTGCACCAGGCTTAACCCAATCCATATGATGTTGGTCGTGTGGGTTTCCGATGCTGATAATTTGATTTTCAGAGTTTGTCTGTAATTCAAAATTTTTCGATTCTCCAGATAAGGGTGAATAATGAATTGTTTTCATTCGATCCTCCTGTAATTGATTAAAGGGTGTTCAATAATCAAAATAGTTAAAATTATTGCGACTTTTTTAAAAAACATTGGACATATAGCAGGTAAAACTTTGTTACGATATAGAAAGCGCTTTCTTGAATTGATTATAACGGACGATTGCCGGTATAGGAATACTTTGGAGCCTTTCGGTTAAGATCATGTAATATTTTATACGATTTTAAATATATTGACCTGAACTGTTTTTTTAGAAAATGTTGTGTTTGACAATCAACCATTTTCCAGAAATTACGAAGGCCGATAGTGTCCAAGTGTTTTGAATGGCGAGACGCACATAAACTATCTTGTAAGTGGAAGAATATTCGGCAGTTTACTTATGATGTATCTTGGCCTAAAGTGACAATTCCTGCTTTGCATGGGTTGATGTACCGGATTGTTATCGCTGAGGCGAACCAAAGAGGCTCCTGGTCAATTGTTGATGATTTTGTTGCAACCATAAACACAAAGTAAGCGAATGTGACATAAGTTCCTTAAAAAGAATCGGATCCATTCAAAATTCGTTTGAACTTTGAATGGATCCGATTTCGTGATTTTTGAGTTTTGTGAACCAGTCGACACCAATTGATCAATCAGCTTGCTTAAAATCAGTGGTGAATTCCCAAGTAGTGGAACTTAACTGATCAAAAGTATCTGTGGCAATTGTCAGCGTATTTTTGATTAGGCTGGCTGGCACGTCCAGCATACTGAGAAAGCTTGTCATGATGGTTGACGTAATGCGATTGATTGGCAGCTTCAAATTATCTTTGAAGCGATAAAGCTGTAGGCCACCACTTAACGCAAATAGCAATGCAGACCGGATCTTACTTTGATTACCCGTCAGAAGGTCGTGTTTGGTTAACCATTTTTGGAAATAGTTGATAAAGATGTCAAAAAGTTCATTGTTCTCGATGATCTCAATAATAAATTTGTGGATTTGCGGGTTTTGGGAAATAAATTTGAAAAACATCATTAAAAATGTCGCCAGCTTGGCATAAGTTTCCTCTACGGGAATGCTGGCAATCCATTGATTGAAATTCGCATACATAATTTGCTCCAGCAGGAGCGATTTTTTGGGGAAATAGTATTGAAGAAGTGATTTGCTGATACCGACTTCTTTGGCAATCTGACTGTAGGTAACTGCACTATAACCGTGTTGAATAAAGAGATTTTCAGTTGCACTCAATATTTCGACTCTTAAATTTTGATTGTCTTTTGTTTTTTTCATGGAGATACCTCTTGCATTAATTTGAATTGTCACTATACTAGTATAAAAAGATGCTCTTATACTAGTATAGTATCATATTTGACGTGAATAGTGGAGGGAAATAATGTTATATCATTTTGCCAGAGTTCTTCTAAAAATGTATTTTGCCATCTATCTTGGACCAATCAAAATTGTCGGTAAAGAGAATTTACCCGACATCAACTTTATTCTTGTGGCACCTCATCATTATTTGTGGGATGCACCGGTTCTTGCAGTGACACTCGTTTCAACCACGTTCTTCTTCATGGCCAAAAAGGAATTGTTTTCAAACTTCTTTTTCGGAACCCTTCTTGGTCATTTGAATGCATTCCCGGTTGACCGTAAAAAGCCTGGAACCCGAAGTATTAAAATGCCGATCAGAGAATTAAGACGTGGTTCAAAGTCGATGATCATCTTTCCAACTGGTTCCCGGTTTTCAACTCAAATCAAACCTGGTTATCTAATGATTGCCCATGCGAGTCAGGTACCGGTTGTTCCGGCAACAATCAAGCATTCCAAGTGGGGACAAACTGTCATTGAAATTGGTAGACCGTATTTCGTCAACGAGGCAGTTAATAGCCGAACCAAGGAGAATCACTATCAGAATCTGTTGGATGCATACGAAAGCATCGGAGCTTAAGGAGTTATGTTAATGAATTTAGTCGATTACGTTATCAAAAATGCAAATACAAGTTTTCAGGATCTGCCATTTAACCAAGTTGACAGTGCCGTTCTCTCTCAAGCCAGTTACCTGGACTTTAACGTGGCTAGTGGGAAGACATTGGGTGAACTAGCTGTCAGCAGCCGGTCGGAGAACTTGTACGAAGGGACTTGGAACCCTCAAGGCAACCGAGACCTGGTTGAAGCATTCCAAAGCAGCAAAAGATTTGGTGGTATTAGGTGGACTGAATTTGTAAATGTCACAGATTGCGACAAGCAATACCAGTTTTCCGCCGTTACCTATCACCTGAGCGATAATCTTTGCTTTATTGCCTACCGTGGCACGGTGGCCAGTGTTGTTGGCTGGAAAGAAGATTTGAACATGTCGTTCATGCAGACAATTCCATCCCAAAAGATGGCAGTGGCCTATTTCATGGCTGTTAACAAGAAGAACCCAAATTGTCAGTTCATCCTCGGCGGGCATTCCAAAGGCGGCAATTTGGCAGAATTTGTTGCGGCTCAACTTCCCAATGATTTAAAAGACAAAATTAAGATGGTTTATAATCTTGATGGTCCTGGGTTTCGGAATGATCTATCATCAAAGACAGACGCGAAAGTGCTGAAGATGATGCCAAAAAATTCAGTGATTGGGGCCATTCTTGATGAAAGTTCAGATTACCAAGTTGTAAAAAGTTCCAAAGTCGGCATTCGTCAACACGATTTGTTTACATGGCAGGTTTCCGGAACGGCCTTCATTGAAGAACCAGATATCAGCAGGCTCTCAAAAGGCGTCAGCTCATTATCCAGCAAATTTGTGGTTGATTTGGAAGATTCCGCAAAAGAGTTTTACTTGGACAAGTTGTTCAGTATGATTTCGATTAATGAAAATACTTATTGGCGGGAAGTCATGACCACTCGGAATGGCTGGCTGGTAGTTCAAAGGTTTTTACAAACCGATGCGGAAACCAAACGAAAGTTGTTTAAAACGACTGTTCAGCTGCTGTCGTTGGCGGTGGCTCGGGATGCTTCGGGTAGTCGGTAATGGGTGTAATGAAAGTTAATATGTATGAAATAAGGACTGAAGCGGTTGGCTTCAGTCCCTTTTGTTTTGTGGAATTTGTTTGTGGTTTTAGATTTGAGTGGAGCTTCTTCTGTGCTTTGCTTCTCTCTAGCCGAAACGTGCTCCCTGGGGCAGCAACCTGCATCTAAGGCACTTCGAACGAAAATCAAACTCGATTTCCGTCCAAAGTACCTTAGACACTGGTTGCTAACCGCCCCAGTCCGCACTCTACCGAACAAACTGTTCAATCGTTCTCTTTTCGTCCGGTGTGGGGTCTGATTCCATTGACTTGATATTGTGGAGGCGTTCAACTGATATGTGCAGGTTAAATGCTAACGCTGTATCGGGCATATCGTTCTTCTTTTGATAATTGATAATTTCTTCTGCTAAGGTACTAAATTTTTCTGCCATCATAATTCTCCTCCATCAATTCGCATTTCAACGATGTTCTATAAATCCATTATACCAATAATTGAAATTTTGACACAGATTAACGATGCTTGAGCCCATATTCCATTAATGCCATCGCGATCAGAGCAATCACAATTGCGACCCACAGCTTATTGGTTTGAATATAAAAGTAGTACAGTAGGCCTAATCCAACCACAGCCTGACCGGCATATCGTTCCCACCGGTTGGGCAGGGACAGGAATGCCAATCCGATCGCTAAAATGATCGAACCGATCAAGACGACCTTGGCGCTGTCCAGCGAGCCAAACTGATTGACCAACCCATAAATATCAACAATAAGTCCTACGACCAACGAAAAAATACCAAACGCAAATGCAAATAGATTTGCCCGCATAAAAAACGCCTTCTTCCAATTTTCACTCTCTGATTTAATTATAAGTCAAAAAATGAAATGTTGGAATAACAGCGTTTAGTATCTGATGAAGAATAACAGGACTTGAACGATTATCAGTAAAACAAAGAACAGTGTCCAGTCGAGGGCTGTGATGCGGATTATCTTATAATGAGTCCGCTCATAATCTTCTACAAATCCGTGAGAAGTCATGGCTTCAGCAAGATTTTGCGACCACTGAATGGCTGACAGAATGGACTTGAAATACAGCTTTGGTGACCAGAAGTGAAGCGCCTCGCCACGCATTAATGCCGATGTTTTGATGATTTGAACTTCCTCGACAATTTTTGGCATCAGGTTAAATGCGGCCAGAACACCGTACGCAAATTTGGAAGGCAGGTGAAAATCCTGCTCCAGTGTTAGTGACAGGTCGGTAATACTGCTGGTAAGCGTGAATGTGGCACCTAAAAATACATAGGCATAGATACGGGTGAACAGGATCCATGCAAAGTGAATGCCGGCACTACCATACAGCCATTGAGATACGAAAAGTCCAACGGCAGGAAACAGCGGCCAGAAGATGATGCCCAGTAAGGCTTTCATTCTGATATGCTGGGTCAAGATATACACAAAACTGACCGCAATTAAGATACAGTTAACAATTAAGCTCTGGGTAAATGAAATTTCCAAAGCTATCAGCATCACTAATAATAGTTTCATTCCAGGATTCATTTGATAACCTCCTGGTAAGCCAGATTTTGATTTTTAAAAGTTGCGTGATAATCAATCAGAGTGTCCAAACCGGATAATTGATGAGAAATAATGATCTGGGTTTGGTGGAAATCCTTTTTGGCACGGTTCAAGAAACCGACAACGACTTCCAATGAATGGTAATCCAGTCCTTTAAAGGGTTCGTCCATCAATAATACCGGTGGATTCATGATTAACATTTCGATAATCTGAAGCTTCTTCTTCTGTCCTTCACTGAGTGAATAGACGATCCGGTCGTCTCGGCCAGCCATATCAAGCTTGTTGAGCATGTCGTCAACGTCAGCTTGGGTATAGTCGGTGTTGGTTCGATTAGCCAGCGACAGGTCAAGCTCTTCTTTAACAGTAATGTTCAAAAATTGATTTTCTGCATCCTGAAAGAGCAGCGTCACATTTTTTGCATATGGTAACGGCCGGATTTTCTTGATATCCTTGCCGTCAAAGACAATGGTGCCTTCATATGGCAGGAGTTTGGTTAAAGCGTTGAACAGGGTTGATTTACCAATTCCATTGGCACCGGTGATCAAAGTTGTTTTTTGTTTATAAAAGTCCAAATGATTCAGCTTTAATAACAAAGAGTGATGGGGTTCCAACTTAAAATCATTGATTTTAAGAATGGAATTGTCATCACCACTTGGCACCTCAACTTTCTTGTTGATGGTTTGAGTTGACTCAAAATTCTTGAAGAAATGTTCGGCCTGCTCATCATCCAAAAGATTGATGTGGTGGGTATCGGGATCCAAGTAGTAGAATTCATCGACCAAATTGCGGTAACTGGTCAAATCATGATCGGCCAGAATGATGGTTTTCCCATGTTTTTCCTGGAGGATCTTCAATTTGTTGATCAGATCCTCACGTGAGTCCGGGTCAATGCTGGCGAATGGTTCGTCCAAGACGATGACTTGTGGATCCATTGCCACGATACAGGCCAACGCGACCCGCTGCTTTTCACCACCGGATAAGGTGTTGATGACCCGCGACCGCAGTCGTTTGATGCCACAGAATTCCAGGGCATGGGTGATAATATCATCCATCTTATCCGGGGCAATTCGCAGATTTTCCAAAACAAAGGTCATTTCGTGAACGACCGTGTCCATGGCAAACTGCTGGTTGGGATTCTGGAACATCATTGCGACAGATTGGCTGACCTTTTCTCTGGGGATATCCTTGATATTGGTATCGCCAAATTTGATTTCCCCAACCGCGTCATTGCCGCTAAAGTGCGGATACAATCCAGCAATAAAGTACAATAAGGTTGATTTGCCGCTGCCGGAAGGGCCTGAAAGCAATGAGAAGTGATGACTCTTGAATGTGATATTAATATCGTTCAATACTTTAACGTCACTCTCCGGATAGTGGAAAGTGAAGTGGTTAATCGAAACATCAGTCATTATCAAAACCCCTATAATTACAAATTGATTGCTTTACTACGATCCAATAACTTAACGATCATCTTGGTCAAAACGCCGGCAAAGATGAAGGTTGAGATATAACGGGTAACAAATAATCCCAAGAGCAATGGCAGACTGAATTTGTCATAACCATTTCGAATCATGTCCCAGGCAAATGTCACAACAACAGTCGTAAAGATTGATGCGTTCAGACCGAACCAGTCGTAACGTTTGTAGGCTGTCAAAGTAAATCCAAGTTCGGATGCAATTCCTTGAACCAGTCCGGAAATAAAGGCACCGGCACCCCATTGGCCACCGAGAAAGACTTCAACAGAAGCGCCCAGGAATTCACCAAGAAAGGCTGAACCGAATGTGCGGATAATAAATCCTGTCAGTGGGCCGGCCATGCACCAAAGACCCATTAACAAGTCATTGGCGAATGGAGCCATTCCAAATGGGGTAAGAGCAACGGTCAAAGCGGTGTACAGGAAGCCGGCTCCCCAAAAAATAATACCAGTAAAAATAGCAATTAATGCAATTAAAATAATGTTTCTAAGCGTCCATTGGCTTTGCTTTTTGCCAGTGGTTGCCTGATTCTTGTTATCCATAACAAGACCTCCAAATAAAATTTTGATCGAATCGTTCTCTGGAAGCCTTACCGCTGAGCACACAAAGAGGCCAGGTACAAAACTGTTGTTTTGCCCTGACCTCAGAAAATCATCTAAATGCAATTAATCCATCTGAATACAACGGAACATGCTCCCTTCGCTGGTATTATCCAGATCAGGTTCGATGGGTTTTTCTCAGCCGATAAGGCACCCCAGATAGTTGTATGATCAAATTTAGTATACAAGATATAAAATTAATTTACAAACGAAACTATTCCCTTAAAATAAGAGTGTAACCAATTTTTGAAATTTAAAATATTTAGGAGGAGCCATTGTGGTGAAAGTTATCGCGAGCGACATGGACGGCACTTTTTTAAATGATCAGGGAACTTTTGACGAGGATCAATTCCAGCAGCAGCTGGATCAGCTGGGGGAAAAAGGGATGCACTTCATCTCGGCTTCCAGCAATCAATACCAGCATCTGTTGGGATTATTCAAGAATGTCCACGGCCCCATCTCATATGTTTGTAACAACGGCGCACTGGTCATCGATGAGCGCGGCGTGATTGTTCATGAAGAAATTATTGATCATCTGATTTTGAAAAAGGCCTTGGATTGGATCTTCAGTGAGCCCAGCTTTGCAGGTGCCGAGGTGATTCTGGTAGGACGAAATGGGACATACTGCAACTTGCCCGAAGATTCCGATCGTTTCCAAGCGTCTAAATATTTCTATGAAGACATGCAGTCAATGGCCGATTTGCGGCTGGTCTTCGACTCAATTTATAAGCTGGATATTACCTGGGAAGAAGGCGGGGTTCTCAAACGCCAAGATGAATTTAATCACAAATTCAGCGGCCGATTGAACGCTATTTCTTCCGGTATGAATGGGCTGGACATCATGGCCGATGGCACCGATAAGCTGACCGGGGTTGAGATGCTGCTTGAATCATGGGACCTGAGTCTTAACGACGTGGCAGCCTTTGGTGACAACGGCAACGATTTTGAAATGGTCAATGCTGTTCAAGAAGGCTATGCAATGAAAAATTCTGCAGCGGATTTACTGCAGAAAGTTGAAAATGTGACTGAGTATTCCAATAATGATCAGGGCGTCCAACGAAAAATCGACGAGTATCTAAGCTAAGAATCGGCTGGCATCTGGGTATAATTTAACCAAGTCGCTTAATGAGAAACTAAGCAGCTGCTCAGAATCATGATACCTGAAGTAGTAAGTCTGATCGGTGGAATCCAATACGGAAATGTAATGCGTATAGTTGAAGCTGGGATGGTCGTTCATCGATGGCTTGTAAGGGATGGAGACTTCATCCAGTACATTGAACAGGCGATTTCTAGCCTCAAACTGAGTGTGGCTTTCCTGGCCACCAAGTTTGTTGACAGCTGCTACCAGAAAACGGGTGGTTGGCGTGTTGGTTGCCTTTGGCAGGTCTTGGGTGAGAATAAGCTGTTCGGCTTTATCAGCCAATTCTTGTTCGGATGTTGCCTGCAGTTTCTTCTCTAATTTCTGCATGTGTTCCGGGTAAGTCGGTGAGTTGGTCATGACACCAATCGAGTTGTCGATGACTTCCAAGCCGTTAATGGTTGGCTCAATGATCAGAGTTTGACCGGTCTTATCGGTTAAAATCCAGTGAAACGAGAAAACTTCACGGCCAGCCATCCAATATTTGCCGATTAGTGCGATGTTATCGAGATCAGACTTAACCTCATCAAGTGAGGCATGCTCGCCCAATACCCATGGTAAAAAGTCCTGAGGTGTTAAATTGAGCTTGTCGTCGACTTCTTTATCCAAGTAATGAGCTTTCAGCGGAAACATCAATTCCGCACAGCTTAGACCCTGCGTGTTGACGCCGTCGGCAACCAAAATGTTGTCATTTTCTTCAGTCCGGCCTCCGCCAATGTATGGATACTTAATGGGACGGGTTCCAGATAAAGCGGTTTCATAATTTGGCTGATTAATGAGAACTGGTCGCCATGCCGCTTTAACAGGAAAGTCCATGGTTCGGGCCAACAGGACGTGTTCGTTCAATGTTTGTAGTGTGAGACTGGTGCACATGTGGGTCACCTCGTTGGTTGATTTTAGTTGGTACGATATACATCAAATATAACACGAATCATGTGGAGTGGTGTTTGGCTTACACTAAACGTGCTCGTCGGACCAGCAATCTACGTCCAAGCCAGCATTAGACGAAAGCAAAAACGTGCTCCCAGGAGCAATAATCTGCACATAAGCCTACCACAATCAAAATCAAACTCGATTTTGACCGCGGCAGACTTATGCTCCGATTATTCCCGCTCCTGCTCGCACTCTATAATTTTTTAGTGTAAACTTAAGCTATCAAAGAGAAAAAGGGGAATGATTATGAAATCCGCCTGGAATTTAGTGGGAATGGCTTTGTGGCTGCTCCTGATTGTTTACTTTGCATACATTATTCACGATATGCGGGCACGCCGCCTGCGGTTAATCGTGACTGAAAAAAAGAGTTTCTCGTGGCACAATTTTTGGATTTCATTTAGTGAATTGGCAATATTTTTAGTATTCTTGTGGGGAATGTCATATTCAACATTCTTCCTGGATGTTAAAAAAATGGACCAGAACCGAATTACCACCAGTTATTCGTATAAACCATTGATTATCCGCTACCGGGCCGACCAGTCCGATTATGTAACGGTCAAGAATGGTGTCGGTCGAAAGCCGATCCAAAACTATACATTTTACGTTGATGGCGGCAAGTACCTGGTGAACAGCACGAATGCCACAGTGGTTTACGGCAAGAGTAATTTGAACGTTCAGGCCGAAAGCTACAAGTGGAACAAGGAGTGGCTGGACCATTTGGATACCAGATACCAGAAGGCGTGGGTAGCGACCGTTACCACCACGTATAAGAAGAACTTGTTCAACGGAATCGGATTGCATGCCGGAAGACAGGCCGATCGGTTTAGCTTGATCCGGATACCGGATAAGTCGTTTATGAATACAGTGGGCGAGTAGCTCCGGGAGATCCTGAGCATTAAGAGAATAACCGAGATGATAAACGGGCTCTGTTTATCGTCTCGGTTATTTTTTTAAGCGGAGGGATCTGGAGCTAGGAGCCGTCCTCAGAGTAGACTGAATCGCAAAATGACATTAACGTCCCATCCGGGAGATCCTGGAGTGTAACCGGAAAAATTCGATGGGAAACGAACCTGTGTTTCCCGTCGGATTTTTTTGGTTACATGCAAGGATCTGAGTTTATTTGCCGTCCTCGGAGTAGGCTGAACCCCAAAAGAAAATAAAAAACCATCCTCGGGAGATCCTGAGCATTAAGAGAATAACTGAGATGATAAACGGGTCTTGTTTATCGTCTCAGTTGTTTTTTTAAACGGAGGGATCTGGAACTAGGGGCCGTTTTCAGAGAGGACGAATTACCTAAAATCGGATCGAAACCAAAACCAACGATAATAACAGCTGAGGAACTCATGAAGTATCCATAATTCAAAATTCAAAAGTCCATTAGCGAATCATATGATCAGTGCCAACTTAGTTGGATGAACACTGGTTTTTATGACTTTTTGTCATCAAACTAATCCCTCACAGAATAGCGGAAATGGTCACCTGCTGTGAAGAATCATAAATTGATTGTGATACTTTTTAACTGGGCCTGTCAACTAATATAGCCAGTGATTGCCTTGCATCAGCAATCACTAACTTATATATATTGAAAGGTATTGTAAAATTTGTGAATTTTTATAAATACAATTCATTTTATTTTAAAATATTTCACACATATTATATAAACATTGTATCTGAAATCCCATTCCTATCAGACTTGATACGTTTTATGATTACATCGTAAGCGTTTCCAGCAAATTAAATGCTTGAAACAATTCCACAAAACAAAGGAGGATTTAATAATGAAGTCCAAATTTTTAAATGTTTCCCAGAATGATCGGGGGGCAATTACAAATTTACAAATTACCAATGATTCATCAAATATGAACTGGGTGATTGACCCGGAATATCTGAAATCATTGAATTATGATGACTTTGATAAACTATTTGGTGAGTTTAATATTACGATCAATGGTCAAAAGTATCGAAGTATCGATGAGAAACCGGATGTTGTAATCAATGATACTGACAGTTCGATTACATATCACATTGCTCAATTGGCGTTAACACAACATTTTGAATTGGTTGATCATTCATTGCGTTGGAACTTTAGCATCAATAACATCGGCACCGATAAAGTGACTATCGATAATCTTGGACTTTGGGTCAGCTTGGCTTATGTCATGTTCAGAGACAAGAATGTTCATCGGAATGCGAACCAGTCTGCCGCCGTATTTCCATCTATTTCTCGAAATTATACCAAGCTCGCAGCAGTTCGCAGAGATAACACAAAGCCTAACATGGGGCTCTATCAGTTAAGTGGCAGTGTCTTATCAGTGGGAACATACAATGAATATACCAATCGCTTTTTTGAAAACGTTTCCCCATCTTTGGACGGCATGTTGTTTCATGAAATTATCTTAGCAGGTGGATATGATTCTGATAAGCGTCCTCATAAGGATTGGATTTATCCACAAAATAAGGTGTCCGTTGAACCTGGCAAATCGCTTTCATGGACTTTTGCTCTTCAACCATTTGAAGATGAGAATGACTTTTATGATGTCGCTATGTCATATGGGCATCCACGGATTAGCTTTGAGCCGTTGATCCAAGAAAGTCAGAAGCAAATTTTTGAAATTCATTTAGCCGATCATCAGAAAATTCGTCAGATCGTGATTAAATACAATAATGGCCGCAAACTTGTTGAAGAGGACATCACTAACAGTCTTGATGGCGAGAAGCTGATATATTCTCCAAACGGCTATGGAGAGCATGAGATTATTGTCACATTTAACGACGGTACTTCCGACATGGGCGTCTTTAATGTGATGAGTTCAGTTCGGCAACTACTTAGAAATCGTGCAGATTATGTTTCTAAACACTCTTATTCTGGTAAGAATGGCAAGGTTCCATATAGTTTTGGCCCGGTTTCAAACCAAGGTGAATCCCTTGGGAAGATGACTTTTATCATCCAGGAGTGTCTTCTTGATGACCAAGTGAGTGATCCTGCAAAGAAGATTCAACAGGTTGAGGAAAGTGCTGTTAAATATGTTCGACCAAAGTGGTTCATTGATGGAGACTTTATCCATCCACGCAAGTTGTATGGCGAATTTTATCGCGTAATGGACTTTGAATACATTGGTCACTTATTCTACATGCTATCCAAAGTTCCGGCAAAATATTTAAAACTCCATTCACCAAAAGAATACTTAGCATGGGCTGCAAAAGTATTCGACATGCGGGTTAATCCGGATCTTCATGATAATCAACGAGGAAAAGAGGAAGCCCAAATGCTGGGTCTTTACTTCTTGTACATTGAAGACTTGTTGAGGGATGTTAAGGCTGCTGGACTTGATCAGGAGTATTCCGAGATTTCAAAATCATGGGCAGCGGTTACTAACAGAGTCGCGAAAACCAGTAGCACCCTGGCAGCAGCTATGACGGAGCACTTCTTTGATAATGCTGGATTTGGTCCAGCCGCTGGTGCGCTAGCCTTAACTGGAAAGACCGATGCAGCAAAAACTTATGGAGAACTATTGAAGGCAAATATTGGTTTTAGCAATGATTTCCGTTCTCAGAGCCCTGATCGTTGGTGGGAGGCACTATCCTATATGATTCATTCGTTATGGGGTGGTGTTACAGCAGCGTCCGCCCAGATGACCGGAGAATCTCTTCAAGACGTTGAATTGGTTGAGGCTGGTTATCGGGCAACTAATGCTGTTCTCTATATGTATGATTCAAATGCATCAACGACTGACAGAGTTTTGAAACCGGGTGAAGCGGCTTCTACGTACAGTATTGCGGGACCAAACTTGAACCGTCCAGATTTATCGAGAAACCGGTTTGGCCAGTCAATCTTCGCATCCGATGGTGGGATTTTCAGTCGATTGTTCCCTGACGGATACACTGGTGAGGATGATTGGGACATGGGTGAGGAACTAGTTGCCTACCTTAACGGTTTTGGCCAAACTACGTATATATATTCTGATTCCGAGGGTCAATATCATGCAATTAACGGTTCGATGACCAAGCTTTCTAATGATCGTAATGAGTTGAAAAGCTTTGCTCCATATACTCATAAGTACGTTAATCTCAGTTCAAATGAGAAGTTATTTACATCAAGCCGTCGCGTTATTTTAGATCCCAAAACGGGACAATTTCATGAATGAATTTAGGAGGAATTACTAATGAAAAGTTCGATGGGAGACGCAATCAATAGTAAAGTAAAAATTCCGTTTCACCGTATGCTGGCATATGCTAGTACCGATGCGGCAGGTAACCTGCTTTACACAACTGTAACGACGTTTATTTTGTATTACTATACTGATGTTTTTGGAATATCAGTCGCAGCCGCAGGAACCATTCTGTTGGCAGCACGTGTACTGGATGCTTTTGATGCACCAATTTGGGGATTCATTATTGACCATACCCACACTCGGTGGGGGCAAAGTCGACCATATTGGCTTTGGATGGCCTTTCCGTTTGCAATATTCTTCATTCTAATGTTCTGGTCTCCAGACTTGAGTACCACTGGTAAATTCTGGTGGGCACTGGTTACATACCTGTTATTTGGTATTTCATACACTGGTGTTGGTACCCCAATCACTTCGATCCTGCCTAACTTAAGCAACGATTCAGATCAGCGAATTCGCTTAAATAGTACACGAAGCATTGGTGGAATGATTGGTTACTTTATTACTGCAACATTTACTTTGAGCTTTGTTGGATTCTTTGGCCACAATGCTCAAACCGGTTGGAGAAACACAGCACTTATCTTGGCAGTTATCGGATTTTGCCTGTTAATGTTTGCGTTCTTTGACACTCGCGAAATCAATAAGCCTAAAAAAGGTATTTCAATTCTCAAATCAATTAAAGCTGCCAAGTCAAACTGGCCATGGTTCATATTGGTTATTGTCTTTATCTTCTACTGGTTGGGAAATGCTTCACGGACATCAGTTGTTGTTTACTATACTCAATATAATCTTGGCCAAAAAGGCTTTGCCTCAATTTTGAATGCCTTGGTTATGTTCCAAATTATCGGGATGGTTGCCATTCCATTCTTGGTTAAAAAGTTCCGCAAGTCTTATGTATTGATGGCCGGAATGTTCCTGGCAGCGTTTGGTCAGATCCTGATTTCATTTACCGGTCACTCATTGATTGGATTGTCGGCTGCATGGTCATTAGCTTCAATCGGAACTGGAATTTCAGTTACTTTGCCGTTCGCAATGCTTGCCGATACTGTTGATTATGGTGAATGGAAGAACGGGATTCGTGCCAGTGGTTTCCTTACTGCCATCGGAAGTTCATTCGCAATCAAGATGGGTTCCGGACTTGGTGGCTGGGCACCTTCAGTCGTTCTTGCACATGCAGGATATAAAGCTGGTGTTGTGCAAAATGCCGCAACGCTTTCCGCTATTAAATTCAGTATTTCATGGTTGCCAGCTATCTTCTTTGTTGTTGGTGGATTATTGATTTTACTGTATGTCAAATTTGAACGGAATGAAACATCAATTCGATCAACACTTATCGATCGTCGTGGTCAATTGAACTCAGAAGATTAGGAGGATAATCATGAAAGGAAAATTAACAGTCGATCCAAGCAGTCAAATTTCGAAAATTGATGAAAGAATTTATGGTTCATTTATTGAGCAACTTGGCCGGGCAGTTTATGACGGAATTTATCAACCTGGGCAGGCAACCGCCGATAAAGACGGGTTGCGCCAGGATGTCATTGATGCCATCAAGAAGCTAAATGTTCCCATTGTCCGTTATCCAGGTGGAAACTTTGTATCCCAGTACAAATGGGAAGACGGAATTGGTCCTAAAGAAGACCGGCCCAAGCGTCTTGATTTAGCTTGGCGGTCGATCGAAACCAATGAATTTGGTATTCATGAGTTTATGAATTGGGCTGAAAAAGTTGGAACGAAAGCCAACATGGCTGTGAATCTTGGTACTCGTGGAATTATGGCTGCAGCTAATCTAGTTGAATATTGTAATTTCCCCGGTGGGTCTTATTGGAGCGACTTGCGAAAGAAAAATGGCCAAGAAAAGCCATATAATATCAAGACTTGGTGCCTCGGAAACGAAATGGATGGTCCATGGGAAATCGGTCAAAAAACCGCGTATGAATATGGTCATTTAGCTAATGAAGCCGCCAAAGCCATGCGTGCAGTTGATGATTCGCTCGAGTTGGTGGCATGTGGAAGTTCATCCATGGACAATCCAACATTTGGTGACTGGGAACGAATCGTTTTGGACCAGTGCTATGACAACGTCGATTACCTGTCACTTCACAGATATTATGGATTTTATAATGATGACGATCCAACCGATCTTAAGAATTATTTGGGAAAAAACGTTGACCTCGATCAATTCATTAAAGGTGTTGTCGCCATCTGTGACGCCGAAAAGGCAAAACGACGATCTGACAAGACAATTAATCTTTCGTTGGATGAATGGAATGTTTGGTATCACTCAAATGAAGCTGACACAAAAGTTAAACCATGGCAAAAAGCACCACATATGCTTGAAGATATTTATAACTTTGAAGATGCCTTACTTGTTGGAAGTTTACTAATCACTTTGCTTAAGAATAGTGACCGTGTAAAGATAGCATGTCTTGCACAATTGGTTAATGTTATTGCGCCAATTATGACCACGGACGAAGGCGTTTGGTATCAGTCAATCTTCTACCCATTTATGCAAGTTTCCAACTATGGGAAGGGCATTGCATTGGCGCCAAAGGTTGATGTCAAGACATACAAGTCACGTGAATTTCCTGAAGTACCTTATCTTGATAGCATAGCAACCTATGATGATCAGAATGGGGAAATGACAATTTTTGCAGAAAACAAAAACCAAACAGATCGTTTGGAGTTTACTACCGAGTTAAGGGATTTGAAAGTTACTGATGTGATTGAAGCAACACAATTTTATGGTTATGATCCTAAACAGGATAATCGTGATGGTAAGATGAAGCTCCAACCATTAAAAGTTAATATGGACAGCAACCAAATTTCAGCCGATCTTCAACCGTTATCTTGGAATATGATTCGAGTTAAAGTGAACAAGTAGATACTGTAACGTAATAGGAACTGCAGCAAATCGTGTGATTTGCTGCAGTTCCTATTTTGTTGTTACCTGGTTATTTGCATATTTTTTTCGATACTCTGCGGGAGCAAGACCATAATCTTTTTTAAAAGCGTTGGAAAAGTAGTACACATTTGTATAGCCGACCTCGAGCGCAATTGTGCTGACGGGCTCATTGGTTGTTAGTAAACGCTTGATTGCTTCTTCAGAACGATATCGACGCAAGAAGGAATTTGGTGTTATTCCAAATGTTTTTTTCATGCTGGAAATAATTGAATTTGGATGAACGTGGAATGTATCGGCAAGCGTCTCATTAGTAATTTTCTCATCAAAATGATCCCGTAGGTAGAGCTGAATTCGACCTGCAAGTGTCTCTGCAGGTGATTCAGTATTGGTAGTAGTTTGAACCATCTGCAGTAAATCGATGAATAAGTGTTGAGCCTGCCAGAATCCAACGTCGTTCTGCTGGGCGCTGCTTTTAAATATCTTATTAATTATGGAAAATAAACTTTCCTGATTATTGAATGCGTGCTGTTTCTTGAGGTACAACGTCACGTTGGGTGTGAAGTAGTGGAGCGTTGGAATGGCAACTTTTGAACCAGTCTTAACAGGCTTGCTGTCTTGTATCCATTTACCATTTGCATAGAAATGAATCCAATAATATTCAGTCTGCGAGTCAATCGGCTTCCAAGAATAGTGGTGATGCATCGGAAGGAGAATGAACATTTCGTTGGGGGTAACAGTATAATTAACATCGTCCTCGGATATGAATAATTTGCCTTTGACAATGAACATTAGAACGAAGTATTGTAAGTCGTTCCGATTGGGGTGATTTTCACCAGGGTCAAAAATGGCGTATCCACCCTGAATAAAAGTTGGGATTGGTAAGCAGGAAATTGATATGTACTTGTTGTCCACTGTCTTCACTCCTTCGGCTATTTGGGTCATAAGCTCATTATAGTTCAAGCGGACACATTTTGGAAAGCGCTTAATTGAGCCTCATAAAATGTGTATGGTCATGCTAGCTTGTACACTTTGAAGCGTGATTCACAATTTTATTTAGAATACATTCATAACCCAATTACTTTGCTTTGAAGAATGATCATCAACATGGAAATATTTTTGGAAGCAGTGCTTTGTAGTGTCAATGAACTACTGTGTGGTTGTGAGCAATTACTTAACTTTTAATCCTCACTAAAATAAAACCGTCCCTTAATCCCTTGATCGTGATTTCCAAACTTATTACCAAAGATCGTACAGCCACCTGCATGCTTGGCATCATCTTTGACACCAATGCGTAAAGTCCACGAATTCTTTGTTGTATCAAGCTCTTCAATAGTTGTATCTGCGGAGTGCTGGCCATCGATAAACGAGCCATGTTTGGAAACTCGCAGTGATTTGAGCATTCCATATTGGTTCATATCATCGTATACCCAATCCGGAGTGTAGCGCCCACGGATATCAGAGAAGTCACCAGGGCTTGTCCAAGTGCCGATTTCATTGCCATCCAGACTGATTGTGATGTCGGAAGGCCAGCGATTGTTGGAGAATGGAAATTCTGAGCTTAATTCTAATGATAGTTCGATCATTTCCAGTTCTTGGTCTTTTTTCAAGTAGTTTGGGATCTGGTATTCGACGTAACCTTTCGCAAACCAAAGCATTCCTGCTTCATAACGCCCTGGGTCCATAAAGTAGCTGGGGTTGTCTACCTTGCCAATGAAGCCTTTTTGGCCGGCAAGTCCACATGACGGCTGAACATCGAAATTCGTAAACTGACCAATTGGCAGTTCGATGTCCCAATTTTCATAAGGAATATAGAGCTGTTGGGGAAGCTTGATGTTAATGGTATCAACCTGGAGGCTGGAAATTCGCTGATTGCCCTTCTTCTGAGTCTTTATAATATGAGCTTCTTCCAACTTGTTAAGATGCATGAGGGTGATTGGGCTACTCAAATGAATTGCTTTTGAGATTTGGGAGACATTCATTTTCTTCTTGGATAGCAGGCGAATAATCTCAACTCGGACCTTGCTGTCGAGAGCTGCAAATATCGGTAATGATTTATCTGAAATATCTATATCCATAAGATGACCTCTAATTTTTGTTAATGTTTATATTACAATTATAAAGGATAATTTGGCTGAAAGCGGCTTCTTGTTAACCATTATACTAAATACATGAAAATAATCAACGTTTTAGTAAAAACTTGTTTACTTTGGGATTTGTAAGCGCTATATTAAAGACGTTAAAACTTTTACCGGTAATTATTAACAAATGCTATCAAAGTAAATTAACATTTATGTTACTAAGAACATATTAAAAGAATGAAAGGTTGAGTCAAATGACTATCGAACTTGTACCTCAGAAAAGTGGCCCACAAATCAGTAAATATATTTATGGCCAATTTTCGGAGCATTTAGGAAATGGAATATATGGAAGCCTATACGTTGGAAAAAATTCAAAAATTCCTAATGTGAACGGCATGCGTAGTGATGTCGTAAATGCATTGAAGAAGATTCACGTGCCAGTTTTGAGATGGCCTGGCGGATTGTTCGCGGATACTTACCACTGGGTTGATGGGATTGGGCCTATGGATACTCGAAAGAAAATCGTTAACACCAACTGGGGCGATGTAACTGAGAACAACCACTTTGGTACTCACGAATACTTCGAATTATTGCACCAGCTTGGAGCGGATGCATACATCAATGCCAACATCGGCAGTGGAACTGTTCAAGAAATGGCCGAGTGGGTTGAATACATGACAATGCCGGGTGAATCACCGATGGCCAACTTGCGCCGGAAAAATGGTCGCCAAGATCCGTGGAGAGTGAAATTTTTCGGAATCGGCAATGAATCTTGGGGTGGCGGTGGCAATATGCGTCCTGAATATTATTCAGACGTTTATCGTCAGTATCAGACATTCATGCCACAATATGACAAGGATCATCCAATTTATAAGGTCGCCTGCGGTCCGAATGAAGACGACTACAATTGGACAGATACAGTTATGAAGTATGCTGGCAAATATCTTGACGGTATCAGTCTTCACTTTTACACATTGCCTAAAGGTACCTGGGGTCAAAATAAAGGTGATGCCACAGACTTTCCTGAATCAGAATGGGACTCAACCATGACTCGTGCAAAGCACATGGATGAGTTGATCACTCGTCATTCAACGATTATGGATAAATACGATCCTGAAAAAAGGGTTAACTTAATCGTTGATGAATGGGGCACTTGGTTCGACGTGGAAAAGGGCACCAATCCAGGCTTTCTTCACCAACAAAACACAATCCGTGATGCAATGGTTGCTGCCATCAATTTAAATATTTTTCAGAAGCATGCCGATCGAGTGTACATGGCTAACATCGCTCAGATGGTCAATGTTCTACAGTCAATGATTTTGACCAAAGGCGACAAGATGATTAAGACACCAACCTACTACGTGTTCGACATGTATCAAAAGCATATGGATGCCGAATTTGTCGAAGGAGTTGGTGAGGTGCCTGAAAACGTCACCTACGCTGCATCTCAAAAAGATGGCAAACTGACCATTTCAATTTGTAATTATGATGCTCATGATTCCAAAGATGTAAATTTTGTTGGAATCAAGCCATTTAAGGCCATCGATTCTGCAAAGATCCTGACTGCAAATAAGTTGGATGCTCATAACACATTTGACGATCCGGATGAGGTTGTCGAAAAAGACTTCTCCGGCGCAACACTTAACGATGAAGGCTTAAGTATGGACTTACCTTCGAAGAGTGTTGTCACGATCACAGTGAAATAGTAATTAGATTCACTGCTTTGAAAAAATGTAAACGATTTCTAGCATATAAAATCCATAGGGGGTTTGAAAAATGTCTAAAAAGGATGAATCAGAATCAAAAGAGGCTGTTGCCGAACCAACAAACGCCAAAGTGACGAATGCCGAACAGCCGAAGTTCCCTAAACTATTCGGTCTGGCAATGCTGATTGGACCATTTGTTTGGTTGGCACCAGCCGGAAACGTTCGTAACACATTACTTCCACAGTATTTCTCGCAAATTGATCCAAGTGGAAAGGTTGCCGCAATTGCGATTATGGCTTCTGTATCATCAATTGTTGCCGCAATTGCCAACATTCTTTTTGGTGGGTTGTCGGATATCACCAGAACTAAATGGGGCAAACGAAAGCCTTGGATCTTAGGTGGAACGATTGTTGAATCCGGGTTAATCTGCTTGGTTGCCAATTTACATAATCTTTGGGCGATTGTCGTTGTCTGGGGATTCGTTGCCGCTGCTGAAAATGCGGTTGCTGCAGCCATGGTTGCCCAGGAAGCTGACCGAATTGCACCAAAATGGCGAGGAACAATTTCGACACTTTACGGAATTGGATATACTGCTATTCAAGTTATGACAATGATTGCTGCTCAATTCTTGGGAAATCCTAAATTAGGTATGTATGTCATGGCCGGAAGTGGATTTGTCATGGGTATTTTGCATGTTTTGTTCGCTCACGAAGGCAGCAACTTGGATGAACCACGTGAGAAGTTTTCCTGGCGTTCACTTTGGTTACATTTCTCACTGCCAACAGTTGGTGCCCGGGATTATTGGTACGCTGTTGCTGGGAAATTGATGATGGTTATGGGTGGTACAATTGCTACGGCATACATGCTATACATTTTGACCGACTACATGCATTTGGGTCAACAATCAGCCGGTAAGACATTATCAGAAATTTCATTAATTAACTTGGTATTCGGAGTTGTCTTCACAGCAATTTCAGGACCTGTTGCTGATAAGATCGGTCGGTTAAAAGCACCCGTTGCCTTATCAACAATGTTAATTGGTATTGCTCAATTCTTCCCGTTCTTTGATAACAAACCTTGGACCATCTTGACATACGCTGTCTTGGCTGCCATTGGTAATGGTGTTTATAACGCCGTTGATGGTGCCTTGAACTTGGCCGTATTGCCAAATGCCGAGACTTCAGGCAAGGATATGGGATTCATCAACTTGGCTAACACGTTCTCACAAATTTCAGGAACTGTTGTTGCATCATTGATCGTTACTTATCTTGGCGGATATAAAGCAATATTCCCCGCTTCATTCGTAATTGAATTAATCGGTGCGTTCTTAATCTTTAGAATTAAATCTGTTAAATAATTGTTACTTGCAAAAGAATGAATATATTGATTTTGTTCATTCTTTTGTTGTCTACGTCCGTTTTTAGAAAGAGGTAATAATTTTGAATACACCACAATTAGTCACTAATAACAAATTAACATCATCGGTCAACGATTTATTCGGAATCTTTTTTGAAGATATCAATCATGCCGCTGATGGCGGGTTGTACGCTGAAATGGTTCAAAACCGCTCGTTTGAATTTGCACCAATTGATAAACAGGATTACCAATCAACGACTGCATGGAAATTAAGCGATCCTGAAAGCTTAAAAGTGGAAACAGCTAATCCGCTGAATACGAAGAACCTTCATTATTTGTCGGTTGACACAAATAAGGATGTTACGTTGACCAATGTTGGTTATAACAAAGGGATGTACATTGAAGCCGGAAAAAAGTACGATTTCTCTTTCTTCGTCAAAGCTCTTAACGGTACGAAGAACGTCATTGTTCGTCTGACCGATGCGGATAATACCGAAGTAGGTGTACCAACGGTCATTCCAGTTGAGAGTCATCAGTGGATGAAGTATTCAGCTTCCTTTACCGCTGATAAGACAACAACCACCGGAAGGCTGACATTGAAGTTTCCTGAAGGGTCCCATATCTTAGTCGATATGATCTCATTATTCCCTGAAGATACGTTTAACCATCGAAAGAATTATGTTCGAAAAGATTTGGGTGAGGCTCTTAAAGCCTTGCACCCCAAGTTTCTTAGGTTTCCAGGTGGCTGCCTTGTCCATGACGGTCAGCTTGATCCTGATGATCGGGGCGCCATGTATCGTTGGAAAAATTCAATTGGGCCGGTTGAACAACGGCCGGCACGACGAAATAATTGGGGCTACAATCAAACCCTTGGATTGGGTTACTTCGAATATTTTGAGTTAAGCGAAGACATTGGTGCTAAGCCATTGCCCGTTTTACCCGGTGGTTATGATCCCCATCATGATCGGGAAGCGCCGATTGATCAGTTGGACGAGTGGGTTGACGATGCCCTTGACTTGATTGAGTTTGCCAACGGTTCCACGGATACCAAATGGGGGAAAATTCGAGCTGAATTGGGCCATCCCAAGCCATTTAACCTGGAATATATTGCGATTGGAAATGAAGAGGTTGGCCAGGCATTCTTTGATCGGTATCCATACTTCCATAAAGCCATTCGAGCAAAATACCCCAACATTAAAATTATTAACACCGCCGGCCCATTTGCTGCCGGTAAGGAATTTGACCGGGGCTGGAAATCAGCCCGGGAAAATCAATCTGATCTGGTTGACGAACATTATTATCAGGAACCGGAATGGTTCTTAGCTAATCAGCACAGATATGATTCATATGATCCAAAGGGACCAAAGGCATTTTTAGGAGAATACGCATCAAAGGCAAATAAATGGTATAACGCAGTGGTTGAAGCAAGCTATATGATTGGCCTTCAGCGCAATGCAAACAAAGTCGGGCTGGCATGTTATGCGCCACTGTTCTGTAATGTTGATTACGAAAATTGGGGAACCGATTTGATCTACTTTGACCAGAAAGAAGTTTCACCAACCGTCAATTATTACGTCCAACAGCTATTTATGAAGTATCAAGGAACCGATAATGTTTCGTATCAGCTGAATAATCTACCGGCAGCCAAAGTTGTCGATGATCAGCCGCTTAACGGAAAGTTCTTTGTTCAAGGCGATAAAGCCAAAGCCAAGTTTGAAAATATTGTTCTTGATGATGGCAGTAAGAAGCAAAAATTTGATGCACAAACTGTCGATCATGAAGAAAAAGCTGAGTTGGGAAGCACGGACGCCAAAGATTACACCATCACCTTTGACGTGACCAAGCCGGACCAGGATGCAAAAGGGACTCACTTCTGCTTTGGTCAACAAAGTTCTGATAAGTGGTGTGTTTGGATCCTTGGAGGTTGGGCCAATACGGATTCAATGGTTCGAATTCACCATGGAAAAGCTGATTCAGACTGGACACAGACAACATGGTCTATGGAAAAAGGCCGAACATATCACTGCAAGTTAGTCGTTTCTAACCGTCATGTTCAAACGTTTATTGATGGCGAAAAGATTAACGACGTCGTGATTACCCCAACAACAATTGAGCCAATGTACACCAACCTAAGTTATGACAGAAATACCGATCAATATTACTTTAAGGCAGTTAACGTCACCGATCAGCCGAAAACAATTGCGGTGGATTCTACGAACTTTAGTAACGGCTCATTGTATCAATTAACCGGCAAACCGGATGCGGAGAACAAGCTTGGAACGAATAATCAGATTTCGGCAGTTCGCCAGCCTTTCGCCGGTAAGGAGCTTGTGTTACCGCCATACTCTGTTAGCGTATTAATTAGTCCTCGGCAATCTTCTGAAAAATAGTGAGAAGGCTGAACAAATGATGCTGAATGGAGGCCAACAATGAAACAAAATGTGAGTTCACAATTCGTGACGCTGACGGATCCCGAAATATTGAATGCGCAAAAACAGACCGTAAACTATCTGCTGGCCCTTGATCCTCAACGTTTTCTTGTGACCTTTGACGAGGTTGCCGGAGTCACACCTGCTGAATCAACTGGCTATCAGGGATGGGAGCGTTCCAATGGACTGAATTTCCGTGGTCATTTCTTCGGCCACTATCTTTCGGCAGTCTCTCAAGCAGTGGTCTCGGTAAAAGACAATGATACCCGCTATCAGCTGTTGAACAAAATTCGAACGGCGGTGAACGGTCTACAGGCTGTGCAGAAAGTGTATGCGCAAAAGCATCCTGAAAGTGCCGGTTATGTATCGGCGTTTCGAGAAATTGCGTTAGATGAAGTCGAAGGTAAATCGGTTCCTGAAAATCAAAAAGAAAATGTGCTGGTTCCCTGGTACAATCTGCATAAATTATTAGCAGGACTTTTGGCAATCAGCACTAATCTTCAAAGTGTAGATTCTGTCTTGGCGGAAAGGGCGTTGACAATCGCCCATAAATTTGGAATTTACGTCTATAATCGCATGCTGAATCTAAAAGATGCCAAACAGATGCTCAAGACTGAGTACGGTGGGATGAATGATGCTCTTTATAAGTTGTTTGAGCTCACTCAAGACGAGCGCATTTTGACCGCAGCAACCTACTTTGATGAAACGGCCCTATTTAAAGAATTGGCCGATGGCAAGGATTTCTTATCAGGCAAACATGCCAACACAACGATTCCCAAGCTCATTGGGGCATTGCAGCGTTATGAAATATTCAGCGATCATAAAATGGCTGACAAGTATTTAAATGCTGATGAAAAATCATCATTGGATATGTACTTCAAAGCTGCTGTTAATTTCTGGCAGATAGTAGTTGATCACCATACTTACGTGACCGGCGGCAATAGTCAAAGCGAGCATTTCCACGAACCGGATCAACTATTTCATGATGCAGTGTTGGAAGATGGGGCAACAACCTGTGAAACTTGCAATACGTATAATATGCTGAAGTTAAGTCGGGAACTGTTCCGGGTAATCGGCGACAAGAAGTATTTGGATTATTACGAGCAGACCTATACCAACGCAATTCTGGGTTCTCAGAATCCCAAGACGGGAATGACGACCTATTTTCAACCCATGGGTGCCGGCTACACGAAGGTATTTAACCGGCCATTTGATGAGTTTTGGTGCTGTACTGGTACTGGTATTGAGAACTTTACCAAGTTGGGTGATAGTTATTACTTCATTTCCAAGGATACTTTGTATCTCAACTTATATTTTTCAAACAGTTTGCAGTTGGACGCCAAAAATCTGCGACTCAATGAAGAAGTGAATCGGAAATCCGGACAGATTCACATGGCGGTGTCAAAGCTGAGGGTACACGACAGCTTTGAGATGATCAATTTGAAACTGAGAAATCCCGGATGGCTGGACAAAAAGGCGATGTTATTTGTTGACGGGATCGCTCAGGATGCAGATGAAAGCGCTGAATTTTGGGAGATCGATAATGTTGACGCCGGGACAGTCATTGATATGAAAATGCCAATGAGTCTCGGGATTGTTAGCGCAAAGGACAACCCTCGCTATCTTGCATTTAAGTATGGACCGTTTGTCCTTGCCGGCCAATTAGGGGATTATCAACTGGACGCTGATCAGCCGAACGGAATTCTTGTCCGTACCAGCACCCATGATCAAGGAGCTCCGGCGGCCCTGACGACTGAGATGGACTGGCAAACATGGAAGCATTCATTTGCTGATGAGGCGATTGTTGATGTCAATTTAAGCGATTCACTGGTTAAGGTAAAACTACCCCATATCAAGGAAAGGATTATCTTCATTCCGTATTACCAGACTTATCACAATCGTTACGGGATATACTTCCAGTGGCAGCAGGCAGGATCAGAAGAAGCCAAGGAACACGAACAACAGCTTCAAATGATAAAAGAATATCGGATGAAGACGGTTGCTGAATTGGATAACTTTGATAATAATAATTTTGAATTCGATAAACATTTGAAGCAAAGTCATTCCGAGGCAGACAATGCTAAAGGAAGACGTTTCAGAATTGCTCATTCGGATGGCTGGTTCAGCTATCAATTTCCGCTTGCCAAAGCTAAGCAAGATGTTGCTTTAACATTGACTTTAAACATTGAGGATGCCGGGCGGTCAATTGTGGTCCGATTTGACGAAAGCCCCCGATTTGATCAGGTCTTGACGGTTGATAAGACCCATAAAGCTGACGAGAAGGGCTTCTATCAGGAAACAATGCCGGTTCCTGAAAGCTTGATCAATAACAAGTTGACCATCAAGTTGAGCTTTGAAGGTGCTGGTGGTGATTCGGCCCGTTTATTTGGAATAAGATTGTTTAATCGATAAACAAAAAATGCAGTGAAGAGAAGATACATTTTGTATCGACTCTTCACTGCATTTGTATTTAATTAATCCATTTCAACATCATCCGCCACCGGCAATCCCAACACTTCAGCAGCTAATTTATCAGCTGTCTGAAGATTGGTATCATTGACCCCAGGACGTGGAGCGGCATTGGTTACATAACGCAAGCCATCCAGTGAAGAACCCCAGATGTAAACGTCGGGTTGAACATCACCGTTAATGTCCAACAATTGGTCGGTCTTTGGATCAACGTCGACGGCATGCACACCAACATTTTCGCCGTTGATCGGTAATCTGTGGGTGCGGGCAAGCTGCGCGTTGACCAAGCTTTCCATAACTGGGTTGGCCGTGATATCCAGATTTGCTTTGGGTACCCGTGCTTCGATGAGGGATGCTGATCTGAACTTATCCGTATTGCGTTTTGGTGAGGCAGTTACGAACCAGCCGTCTTGACCCTTAACCTGCATACCGGGTGCCAAAATGGTGACAACACCGCTTCGAATCAACGCGGATAATTGTTCACTTCTGACAACTGGTGGTCCCATAATCAGGAAGTTAATAACTGAATCTAAGCTTCCCAGGAATTTTTCAACATACTCCTGATTGGTAAAGCAGTCATCGACGATCATTTGCCGGAAGGTTGGCCGGAAGTCTCGCAATAAGTCTCTAGCGGCTGCCAGCGGACCAGTCTTTGAACCCTTGGCTGAATCGACAATTTCACCGTTCAACCAGTTGATCAGCACGGTTTGGTAATCCTCTGTCCCAACTGCCTGAACGTCTTTAAACGGATTAATGATATAATCCCACTCGAAGAAATCTTCTTCTTGGAATCCAAATTGCTTAAGAACCGCGTTTTTATCGGGATTACTCAAGAATTCTTTTTCAAATTCATTAGCGCTCTTATATGGATATTTATCGTTAATGGTGAGTTTGTAGAAGACTAATTCCAAATCAGACAACAGTAAGTCCATGAATTTATCAAACGGCAGCTTGCCGTCCTTTGAGTACTTTTCAATATTTTCTTTAGTTAAGAACTTGGGAACCTCGCACTCCCCGTAGCCCTTTTCGTTAATTGGCTTTGGGTAGTATGGAATACCGCGTCCCGAGCCGGCGACAATCCGGGGTTCTCTACCGGAAGGCTGGTAGAACAGACTGCCATCCTCGTTGCGCATGTAATGTCCGCCACGGCCAAGGGTCAACTCGGATACATAATCGATAAAGCTGAGACCCAAGCCGCGAATGATGGCCAATTCGCCGGCAGGAACGGCACTAAGGTCGGCGTCGCCTGGGTGGGTTGGTGAGATATAATTCAGGGCGTTTTCCTGAGCATATGTGGCTAATCTTTGTTCCTCATCGTTGAGGTAATTATCCTGTTGACCAAGGCTCATGACTACCTTGTCAAACGTATAGGTGCCATCATCGGTTTTGATTACCGGTTTGTGGTCATCGTTGTACGTTAAACTAGTGACTTGGGCCTTCATCAGTGAAGTTGAAATTTCGGTTGGCTGCTGGCTAATCAAATCATCATAGAACCATTTGATATAGGCGCCAAATAAAACTCGTGGTGCGTAACCGTTAATCTGCAGCTGAGCCGCTGCGGCAACGATGTCAGACGAGTAGCCGTGTGAGGCGAGATATGAATTAGCTTCGTCGCTTCGTGCCCATTCAAACAAAGAAGGGCCATCATAGACTTTACTCGACATTGTGACAGAAGAGTCCGTAAACAAAGTGATCTGATCAGCCGCACTGTTCATAATCAGTTCGTCTGATTGGTCAGTCCGCCATACCCGACCGCCGATTCCGATTGGGTCAAACAGCGTGATCGATAATGGTTCGGTTTGTTCGCTGTGATATTTATATTGATTAAATAATTGGGAGGTCATCAAGATCCCCCGTGGACCAGCTCCAATAATTCCAACTTTCATGTCATATACTCCCAATATCTCAAATTAATAATCTTTTGGATCGACCTCTAATGGGCCAAATTCGTCCATGTCTGAATCGCGGAAGTCCCACCATTCATTTTCATACCCTTTGAATCCTGCCTTGAGCATTGCTTCGTTAAGAATATCGTAGTTCTTTTGCGCAGTTGGTGTCCATGATGATTTCTCACTACGTTTGGCACCGCCTTTGAAATCGTCAAATGGGGTCGGCATCTCGATTTCGTTGCCATCTAAATCGGTCAAAGTCAGATCAAATGTCACGCCTTTTTGATGGCTGAAGTTTGGATCCGGCTCCGCTACCCACGTTGGGTCAGGGTAGACTTCGAACAACCGCTTCTGCGCGTATGTCGGTCGGTAAGCGTCCCAGATCTTAATTCGGTAGCCTTGATTTTTGAGGTCCTTACTTGCATTGGCGAGCTTTTTCGCTGTGTCAATTCGCGCAATTGCCTGGTCAAAATCATACACAACCTGATGGGTAAAATTATCTTCTGTCGCATACTTCAAGTCAAAAATGATGTCTGGGTCAACGTCGTGAAGATTAATGTAGCCTTGTGTCTTTTTGTCAGCCATGAGGGCACCTCCGCTAATATTAGAGAAATCTAGTTAAGTTAATAATATATTAATAATTATTCATTTTCAAATGAATTTCCACGATATATGCCGATATCATCAACATAAATTTTGCCGGTGTATGGTTTTGCTTCATCTTTGAGCATGCCGACCTTTGGATAGGCGATGGTTGAAGTTGAGGCTGCTTTGATTGCCGTGCCCATGACTTCACCAGTGTCGCCGTTTAAGCCGGATGGAATGTCAATGGCGTGGATCTTCGCTGCAGAAGCATTCGCCTTGTCGATAATTGTCGCAAAATCACCGCCAACATTGCGTGACAAGCCGCTGCCAAAGAGAGCATCGACCAGCGTTGTGTATTTATCAAATTTTTCGTTCATGAAGACTTTCTTGATTTGATAGTAATCACAAATGTGGGCTTGCGCCTTGTGGTCATGGCTTGCATGATCCGGATTGCCGACAGTTAGGATTGAGACATTGTAGCCGTGGGTTTCCAGTAAGCGGGCAACTACCAAGCCGTCACCGCCGTTGTTGCCGGTTCCGGCTAAGATCAGGACATTGTCCAGGTTTAAATCTTTGTTGTTAATCATATCTTCATAAATCTTGAGTCCGGCACGTTCCATTAATACTAGGGAAGGGATGCCGATTTTGTTGATGGTTTTGTCATCTAATTCACGTGATTCTTCGACTGTAATTGATTGTGTCATCATATTACCTCCCATTTTCGTGATGAAAGCAGTTCACACCTTATATGGTGGGCTATCCAGTAGTTAAATGCAAGCGAAAAGAGTGTAATCAGAACCGGTAGATGCGGTTTCTAAGGTAACTTTGGTTTAAACCCCGGGCTTGGGTTTGAGCCAAAGTTACCTTAGAAGTGAGCATCTGGTTCGTCAGCACACGTTTAGAGGAGGGTAAAAGCCAGTAATAAAAAAATAGGGTGCATACAAACAATATCCGTGTTATTTATGATTTTCCTGTCTTATAATAGGTTGTAAGAGAAAAGTTGGAGGTTTGATTATGTCTTTAGATTATCCAGAAAATATGCATGAATTTGAAGATCGATTCGCAATTGAAAAAGCCCGTCACCCCGAAACAACAAGGGACGGACTGATGAAACAGGTTATTGAAGATGCGTTTCAAGGTTACCTGGATGAAGCTGAAGAAGGCCATTATGATACCGGTGAATTGGTCGGTAAAGAGATTCAAATTAAGAGTGTCCATCATGACTTACTCAAGAAGATCCCGCCAATGGGCGATTCCTTTGAAGCCGATTTTGAGAAAGACGGCAACAAATTAATGTGGTACTTAGAGGATCAAGCCGACAAAGCTGCGGCGGAATTTTCATAAGCTTGCCGGTTGTATTAATATACAAAAACCGCTATAATTAAATGATGTAAGGCGTCCTTAGTGTAATGGATAGCACATGAGATTTCGGTCCTCATGATCCGAGTTCGACTCTCGGGGGACGCATAATACAGGCAAGAATCCTTGATATATCAAGGGTTCTTATTTTTTTCACCGAAAATTTACCGAAAAATGTTTAAAGTGCCAAGAAACTGCTGAATTTTTGAGTGGTTTCTTTTTTGATGGCCTCATCCACATGGGTGTAGGTATTTAAGATGATTGACGCGTCTGAATCACCGAGCTGCATCTGAATTTGCTTGATAGGGATGCCTGATTGACTCAGTAGGGTGGCAACTGTGTGTCTAAGCCCATGGGGTGAAATTTGCTTTAAGTTGAATCTGTTGATGATCTTAGTGAGCCAATGGTTAGGCGTCATCAATGATAGCAGCGTATTCTCACTCGTGGTAAATATGAATTGATCAATTTTGATGGTATTCGATCCATTGCGTTGTAGAAAGGCTTTTTGCTTAGTCTTCCATTCTTTGAGCAATTGGACAGTCCGCTCATCAATGTAGATTACACGGTTTGAGTTGGCAGTTTTCGGCTTTCCAATCGCCTGACTGTTATCCAAAGTCCGAGTAACGGTTTTATTGATTGTGATTGATCGTTCTTTGAAATTGATGTCTTTCCACTGCAAGGCTAACAGTTCACCTTTTCGGCATGCAGTTACTGCTGATAAGTAAAAGTATGTCCGCATTTGGGGATGATCAGCGTAATGCTCATCCAATATCTTCAAGAATTGCTTTAATTGGTCCTTGTTCCAAAAGTTATTACTCTGTGTAACGTTGCTTTTTGGGTAAATCACCAAAGTCATCGGATTGTTCTTGATGTATCCCAATCTCATCGCATGTCGGAACACGGCACCAACGTATGACCCAGTCTTTCGAATGCTGGCGACACTCTTGATATCACTCGCAAGGGTATCGACATACTTCTGGCAAAAGCGAACATCAAGCTTGGAAACTGGTCGCTGGCTGAAGACAGGTAAGATATGATGCTTGAATATGCCAGAAACGCGATTCTGGGTGCTTTCGACAACGGTTGTAGACCAAACCTTGTACCACATCTCAAACACTTCACCATACGTGATATTGGTGTTTTGGAACGGATTGGAATGTTCATATTCATACTTCAGGCGATCTAGCTCAAGCTTTGCTTCACGTTTTGACTTAAATCCAGAACGGGTGACTTCCTTTTTCTTTCCTGAGATGGGATCAGTCCCCAAATAATCACGGAATTGGTAATAAGTCTTGTTTTGTTTCTTGTATGCATGTACACCTTTGTTCATGTTAGTTATTCCTCCATCGTTGCTTAGCGAGGGCAATGGATGGGGAAGTGGCTATCTTTTTAAGTTCTCTACAAATTCAATAAACAGAATATTCAACTTTTGAACGTTTACTTTCTTAGGGGTGTTGATAACGTCTGTTAAGGTCTTGAGGATATTATCAAGATCTTTTCCAAGCGTTGTCTTTCCTGACCACTTTAAAGCGTTGAGTAGGCCAATGAACGCATCAATTAATTGCTCATCCTTTTTGGTGAGTTCAATGTTGCTCTGGGATGCCAATGCTTCTTTGACTTTTGTTTTGATAACATCCATCCCTGACTCATTAATGAGTATCTGCTGACCAAACGACCGACCACTCACGATGCTTGATACAGATGTGTTACCTAAGTGCGCAATTGCCCCTAGACGTTTCTTATTGGGCAAGTTACGATCATGTTCCCAATTGTTGACGCTGCCCTTTAAAATTGTTGTGGTGCCTGTTAGTTCATTGAGAACATCAGCGAATTGTTGTTGAGTCATACTGTTCTCTACTCTGATTTTTTTGATCCGCATCCCTGGAGACGTAAATTCATTCACATCATTTTTGGTAGCATTTGCTTTCTTGGACGAGTCTTGATTGTTTACATTGACCATCCATGAACACCTCTTTCAGAATTTCTCTATATTGAGATAAGTATTGAATCAACTTTTACTGATAAATAGTATCTAAAAAGTATTGTTTTAAAATCATCTATATGATATCATAATAAAGCTGAGAAACATAGCAAAATTTTAGATAAGGAGACGTGTATGGAAGCAACTTTATCATTACCAAAGGAATTCTTAGAGCAACTTCAATCCGTCATTCAAAGTACCGTGCATGAAATGTTTGGCCAATCAAAAGTAGAGTCACAATTTCCTGAATATATGAAGATTGATCAAGCAGCCAAGTATATGAATTGCTCGAGATCCACACTAGAACGAAAGTTCATCCCAGCAGGGTTAAAGGTTATCAATATCGAAGGCCTTTTGCGAATTTCCAAAGAAGCCTGCAACGAGTTTTACGAACATAACAATTATTAAAATTAATTAGTCTTAGCGAGGGCAATTATTATCATCTATAGGAGGGACGTCATTGAGACGCCTCTTTTTTTTTACAATCATGTGACGGTGTGAGCACCATCAGGCTTTTTCGATTATAATAACAACCAAATACCTGATTTTAAAAATTCACAAGTAATAGTGACTGGACGAAGGAGTGCAAACACCCATGAGGCCAGTCAAAAAAGCCTGGCCCAATAATTTCTAATATCTGGGGTAGAACGGCTTCAAGACGCTATTCTTTGAGTAAGAAAAAGGCTTAAGATTTGATTTGTGAATTGAGAACCTTATCTTCAATTACCCCATGATAAATATTTGCACCAGCTACCACATATTAGCTGATCATGCTTTGAACAAACGAGGAAAGTACCCCCGCTTTTCAGGGTGCATAGCTTTGGTTGGACATGAATGTTAGATATTCTAAATATTGCAGCTTCAAAAAATTGAAGCTTTTAAATTTGTTATGGTGATAATAAGTATCTGCAGGTGTTTTGTCACATAGAATTATTCCCATAAAATGACGAATACCACTATATTCAGGAGGCATTAAAGGATGACGCACAAAGCAAACATACATAATAATATTCAGTTCATAAAGTCCAATCTGATTAATCTGATTTACTCGGAAGCTCAATTTGAAGATATTCATGCTACGTACGACCAGGTGGGTGAGTTGCTACAAGGTAACAAGCTTCAAGCCGTCTCAGATGACGACCAACTCGTAATAGCCAACTTAAGGGATGCCTGGAGCTACATTATTAACACAAAACCCGATTTTAATCTTTCAACCATCAAAACAATCAATGGTTTTGTTGCAAAGGATGAGTCACTTGAGTGGGGTAAGCTTCGCACGGGCAGTGTTCAAATCGGTGGAGTCAGTTACATTCCTCCCATTCCTGATGAAAAGTCAGTCCAACGGTCATTGATCAATGTGATGGGTGAGGGGCGTTCATTGCTTGATGCTGCCTTGGAGCTGATGCTTTATCTGATGCGCTCACAGCTGTTTTGGGATGGCAATAAGCGAACAGCCATCGTGGCAGCAAATGCTATCCTGCTGGGCAAAGGACATCACTTGATCAATGTTCCACTTAAGCAGTTTGATATGTTCAATCGATTGTTAAGCCAATATTATATGGATGGCAACCCTAATAGGATGATTGACTGGATGAAGATGTATTGTGTGGTGGCAATTGATAATTAAGCCGAGAATGAGTGACTGTATTATTCTAGTTTTTCTGAGCCGACGTCTTTTCCCCAGTTGATTTCTGAAGTATTCACACTGCCGTATTTTCTTTCTTGTGCATCAACTGCTTTCCAGAAGTCGTTCTTTTGTGGGGATGCTTTCCTTACAGTAATTAGGTCGTTCAATTCTACAGTCCATTCAATTTCATCGGATGGATTGACATGTAAAGCTTTGAGAACTGTATTTGGAATCGTAACTTGGTTGTTTGAAGATACTCTAGTAACAAATATTTTTTTATTCATGACGTTTCCTCCTTCAGCTGTGTATTTAGATTATATGACAACTTCTTCCTAAGCAAAATATATAGGCAAGTATCTGACATGCTAACGCACGCTTTTGGGTAAAAGCGTGCGTAACATTTACCGTTAAATCAGGCTTCTTAAAACGATTCATTTCTAACGCACGGTTTAACGAGATTATCCTCGGAACCGTGCGTTAAATTTTCACTGGTTATAACGCACGGTATTGAATGTAAGCGTGCGTTAGTGTAAAATGAATTTGTAATCGAGGTGGATCAAATGATGGAAACTAAAAAGCATAATACTAATAAAGGTCAAAAATTAAACGTCCAACCTTTGCGCACTCAAACCGATATTGAAACTGCAAAATTCTTTTTGAGCAAAAACAAAATGGGCAAACGTGATTTATTACTTTTTTTGTTCGGAATTAATACGGGGCTCCGTGCCAGCGATATTGTCGTTCGAAAAGTTGGTGAATTTCGAAATACCAAAAAGCCCTATATAGTGGAAGAAAAAACTCACAAACGTCGCAAATTAAACTTATCAAACCTTGCCGAACAAATCGATGAATATATTGCTGATAAATCGGATGATGATTGGCTGTTTCCATCATACAAAGATCGATCCAAACACTTGACTGTAAATGGCGTTTACCGAATGTTCGAGGTGTTGGGTAAACAGATGGGCCGTGATGACTTGGGCACACATACCATGCGCAAAACATTCGGCTACCATTATTACAAGCGCACGCATGATATTGCTACATTGATGGAGATTTTCAATCATTCATCACAACAAATTACGAAACGCTACATCGGCATCACTGAGGATGAGATTGACAATTCACTTGATCACTTCAGCATCGGGATTTAACTGTGCCTTTAATTTAATGCCCCGTAAAGACAAAAGGAGACACTAACATGACTTTGGACCAATTAATCTATGTAGTTGAACTTTCAAAATATCAAACTTTGGCGAACACTGCTGATGCATTACATATTAGTCAGTCAGGACTTAGTAAGTCAATTTCTCAACTTGAAGAAGAGCTTGGCGTCAAAATTTTTGAAAGGGATCGCAATGGTACACAACTCACTCCTGAAGGAGAGGAGCTTTTACCACTTGCCAAACAGATATCAAATAATGCGTCTAAGTTTAAGGACTATGCATCCAATCTAGGAATTGTAAAAAGGAAAGAAGTATTTACGGTTGCTTTTGCAAATACAATCTTAAAGCCGTTTTTAAATGAGTACATTCAAATGCAAAAGCAAAATATGAGTTTCAGACTAAATCTTATACAGACCTCTTCTGCTGACGTGGTCGATTTAGTTGCTCATCATAGTGTTGATCTCGGCTTTGCAGCGATCAATGATTATAGTCATAATGATATCAAACATTTGGCATTCCGCCCCGTTCATGACGGTCATCTTCGATTATTTACATCTGCACATAATGAATTGAAGAACTGTCGTCAAGTTACGACCACCCAATTACGGCAACAAAGGTTTGTGCTGTTTGATGATCCTTATAACGAAAATATCTTCCGACAACTTCAGTATTTGTGCGGCCCATTAGATGTTGTTCTTAGAACTAGTGATCCATGGACAATAATGTCATCCATTCGTGAATTGAATGCTGTAACGTTCGCTCGTGACTGGCAAACCAAATTTTCTGTCTATTCTCCACTGGAAAAGTTGCCAAGCATAAGTGTCGAAAACTTGGTAGACGATAGATTTGTTTTAGGCTGGGTTTATGATAATAGTAAGTTATTATCACCAATGTTAATGGATATTATGCAGAAAACAACTAACAAATTAACAAACTAAAAGCAACGATCCTGTAATTGGACCGTTGCTTTTAGTTATCTAGTTTCTTTGATATTCAACAACTTCTTCATCGCCGGGCATCGGTACATCCGTAACATAACCGTGTTTTGGGATATCCCCCTGCCATCCTTCGCCCTTGATAATTACATCATATAATCCTGAAGGCCATTTAAGCAATGGTAATCGTTCTTTTGATATTCTTGATACAACTGTTTCTGGTTTACCATCGTGCAACTTTTTACCAAACTTCGGATCCATTAGCGCTTCTCTTGCTAATCCAGCTAAATCTGCAACTTGTACAGCCTCTTTTGCATCCTCAACTGTTAGGATATCACCACATGCAATCAGTTTAATGCTTGGATCAATTGACTTTGCATATAGTTCTGTAAAACTAGCATCTTTATCGTTTGGTTGTGCTTTCCAACCATCTACAGCATTACCCATTGCCGAAATGTGCAAATAGTCTAACGCAGTAGAATTCAGTCGTTTGATAAATTCACAATTATCTTCCCAACCAAAGCCGTAATTTTCTCCATGAATCTCTTGCTGACTAATTCTTAACCCAATAATAAAGTCTGGCTTTGCGTACTCTTTAGCAACTTTCTCCACTTCAGAAATGATATCTAAAATGAAGTTCATTCGCTTATCCAGTGATCCTCCGTACCAATCGGTCCGCTCATTTGAGTATGCAGAAAAGAACTGTTGTAATAAGTAGTGGTTAGCACCATGAATTTCAACGCCATCAAATCCTGCTTTAATTGCACGAATAGTTCCCTCACCAAATTCTTTGATTACCCTCAAAATTTCCCCTTCAGTAATTGTCCTGACTGGATAATCTATGAAAGGATAATCTTTCTCGGTTGGAACAACTGGACTTCCTCCACGATCATAATAAACAGCAGCTTGACGCCCGCCATGATGAAGTTGAAGTATTGCTTTCGCACCATGTGATTTGATTACATCAGCTAACTTCGTTAATCCTGAGATATATTTATCTGATGAAATTCCAATTTGTCCTTTAAATGCTATACCTGCTGGGTCGACATACGTTGCTTCGGTAATAATCATTCCAGCAACTTGAGATCGAGCTGCATAGTAATCGAGTTGTTCCTGAGTGACGTCTCCATCATCATTTCCTGCCCATGTGACCATCGGGGCCATCACAAGTCGATCGTTCAGAACTGCACCATGTTTTAATGTTACTTTATCAAGTATTTTCTTCATTATCAGTGATCCTCCTTGTTTGTATGTGATTATATTAACATGTAAAGTAAGCGCTTTAAATTATCAAAAAGTTGCACTTTCGTCTACTTTTGCTCAACCCCATATGTCATTTTGGGTTAAAGAATCCTATAGAAAAAGGGGATTGCCTCGAATATCTAATGGCAATTAAATGTGTTACAATCCTATACGGAGTTCAATCGCTCCAAATATTTGCAATCACTAGGAAAATCCGAATTGAATTCGGGCTTTTTTAGTATAATCAAAATTCATATGTTTTTTGAGATTAGATGCGCGCTATTCATTAAATCCAACCATGCAAAAAAAAGAAGCGTTGCCCGTTTTGGTTCAACACTTCTCATTTCTAAATTGAAATAACCCTAATAAGTATATGGAACGAGACCATCTGGTGCATCATTTGTTTGTTGGACTGTGATGTACATTGGATAGCCATTTTCTTTTACATGAGCGGTCATTTCAATATAACCTGACTTAGTTTTATTATTAATTTGATAAGCTTGTGCGAAAGCATTAATTATATTCTGACTTTCAACTTTCTGAACAGGGAATGACTCTAAGTCCCGTTGATTATTAATGAATGAAACTGGGTCATTTTGACTCTCGCCAACATATACAATGGCTCGTTCAAATGATATAACATCATTTAAGATATTATAACCTCTCATGTATTTATCAAAGGTTTCTTTAAACTCAGCCTTGCCTCGCAATACAGTATCAAGTTTTGAACTAATTTTATTAAGCTTATTGTAGTCGTAATCACCTTTACTCAGCTTTGCATTTGCATACTGAATCATATATTCTTTTAACGATTCGATTTGCGATCGTTGTATCCTTGTCATCGGCTCTAACTTCATTCGTTCTTTGGTGATACTGCTTGGATGTTTCTTCTCAAATGAACGAATTTGTTTATATGCTTTAGGATGTTTATTCTTGTATTTCTTAATGAACTTATTGAATTTTGGGTAGTCCTTTTCTGGATTAGGGGCTTTCATTATATTAACAGCTTTTTTAAAATTCGAAATACTTTTAGGGCTTTCCACAGATTTTAATGTATCGTATAGGCTTTTAAGGAAGTTGCCGTTTGTTTCTTGCCACGCATCGGTCTCGATCTTCTGTTGAACATGCCATGGATCTCGTTTGGCAATAGCTAACTGTTTTTTCATAATTTGGTTTTTAGAAAATATTTGATTTGTAAAACTATTTAATTTTCTAGTTGGAATATATACTTGCCATGAAGGCTCTGACGCATCATCTGAATGGCGTGGAGGTAAGTTGAATGCCATCACATTAGTATATTTATCAGTTGTTTTGCTACTTGGATTGTCAATGTTTGTACCTTTCGTCTCCTGTTCGGTAAGATCTAGATCCATTAGGAAATGGATGTAGTCTAGACCATCATAATGACCAGAAAATGGCATGAATTTAACGTTGATACTAGAAGGTCCTGTGACTGTTACAAAGAAGTATGTGTATGTATTATCATCCATTTTCTTTGTACCGTCCCAAGTTCCACCCATACATTTAATCATTATGTGGTGTTCGTCAATTGTGTAATAAGCAGCATTCCAAAGCGTATCAGTTTGTGAAACTATGTTTGAGTCATCGGGTACGATCAAGAGCTTTCCATCTGTGAATGTATATGTTACGCCTGCTCCATCTTTCCCCTCACCTGTAATGCCATCGCGAGTATGACCAGTTCCCGTCCAATTCTCTCCCTCATCTGAGCCAGCTTTATTTAAAACGCTGGGGACTTGGGTAGTCCATATATTGTCCAACATATACTTCGCTTGCATTTCTTGAAGTAAAAAAGATCCTGTTTGCAAATTGATATGATTTCCATTGACAATATGTGCAGATGTATCCAAGTTCTGCTTATCATCAGTTGGAATCTTTGCAAGCTTAGGCGTAATTGTTGTTGGAGTCCCTTTAGTAGTACCAAGGTTAGACATTTGGCCTTGTGAACTTGCAAGAACTCTTTGAGAGTTTGGGCTGAATGTCATAAAACCAATAATTGCCATAAACCCAATTAACAGAATATTTTTCCAATGTATTTTTCTTACCAAACTAATCCCTCCAATAATTAATATACCCTATCAATATTTAACATATTTATTATACATCTATCACCCTTAATGGAATCAATATTCCTGATAAAATCCCAATTTTATCCATCAGAAAGGCTCCCGACAATGAATGTCGAGAGCCATTTTTGTGTTTGCTTTGTTATGAATAAAATCGTGATTTCATCACCCAATATCAAATAACAAACTATATTGGTAAATGATGTCTTCAAGTTCTTGCCGAGATATGTGTTCAACGACGCTATTATCATCAACGCCACGAGCACGTAGATCTAATGCGGTAGTTTGATCTAATAGAACTTGTCCATACACCTTCGTCGTTGTTTGTAACCGATGATACATAGGATAGTGCCTTGAAGTGCTGCTAATTGGTGCAACAATTGTCATATTGCTTGTTTCAGCAACTAAATCATTACTCAATACAATTGCTGGTCGTTGTGACATTTGTTCATGCCCCTTACTGGGGTTAAAGTTCACAATAAAGATATCGCCTTGTCTTACCATTTCAGCTCATTACCTTTACTTTCTCCCCAATCCAGTTCGGTGTCGCGTTTGCCATCATCCTTCCAACCAGCGAATAGCTCATGGATATTGGCAGGGCGATTAGACAGGGGCTTTAGAACTAAAGAATTGTTTTCAATATTTATCGATAGATTCTCATTGTCTTTCCAACCCAATTGTTCAATTAGGTTCCGTGGTATTCTGGTAGCATTTGAATTACCCCATTTGGATAATTTTGTTTTGCCATCTTCATTTAAGGTTTGAGACATAAGAACACTTCCTTTACTCTTTATGAGTAAAGTATATACAATGTATCTACCTCAGTCAACAAAAACAACAAACTATTTCTATTTTGCAATTCATTCAGATAAAACTGTGATTTTATCTTCACCTAATTACAATATTAATAGAAATAGCTGCCAAGATAATGCCCACTAATTTGATAAACCTTTGATGGCTTAAATCTAGTGTAAATCGGTGTTGGACCTTGTTGTGGAGACTCTAACAATACATGACGATATTTGCCAGCTACCTTCATGTGTGCAGGAGCATATGCTGGGGTATCTCCAAATGTAACTAAGTGGTGGAAATAATAGTAGTGCTTTTTATATCCATTATATCGTATCGTTTCTCTATACTGATCAACACCAAATTTGCTGCCCTTGTAGTAGTAAGTATGACCATTGGAGTACTCAGTAAGCGAATGCTTACCGATGACCATTTTGTTCATATGTGCCCTTGTTCCGTAGTATTTACCATAAAAATGGTACCAAGTTCCTCTAATAGAAACTGGGGCAGATTTAAGCTGTTTATTTGCACTTGCCTGATTGTTTCCAACCAAGCCCAATGCCATTCCAGAGGTGGCTAAAATCCCCAATATAATTCTTTTCAAATTCATTCTCCTCACATATAAAATTCAAATTTTATCTAGTAACGATAATAACTGAACACTTTGTTGTTTGACCAAGGTTTGATCACAATATGATTGTGACTTTTCCACTTGATGTAACAGCTACTTGGTGACGTTCCCAAACTTGTTCCTTTGAACTTGTAGAGATGGTTCCCTAGATATTTATACCTTGCATGTTGCACTGTTGGCGCAGCCATGTCACTTGGACCGCCGTTTAAGCCGCGTACTTCGGAAATAATCTTATGTGCAGATATAAAACTGCGATAATCATATTTATACCCAGACTGAGTCCACGGCTTGGTTTTCCACTTGCCCCTTAATGCACTTGGTGTACCTTTATGCCAACTTGCTGCATTAGCAGTCGTACTTACCGCACCTAATCCTAATCCAGCAGTTAGCAGTCCTGTTGCGATCATTGTTTTAGTTTTCATTCGATTACCCCTTTAAAAGTGATTTGTGAAACAGATTCTCAATAAGATTGATATTTAATACTTGATTGTTCCCTGAATGTGATAATTTTTTGTGGGCTTAAAATGTGTAAACACATCAAATGTATGACCCTGTTGCGGGGCTTCCAGCAAAACATGATGCTTATGTCCGTTAATTCTAATATGTGCAGAAATGTACGCAGGGGCATCGCCCATTCCTATCACATGAACAGTGACAATATGATATTTACCACCTTTAAAGCGAAACTTTGATTTAAAGTTGTTCCCCATTAGATGATTCTTACCTATAATAAATGATTTTTTATTTCCATCTTTGATTGTTTCTGAGTGGGCATACATTTTTATCTTCGTGACATATGGGTTTGTATTAAAGGCAGGATCATAAGGATACTTGTGATACCATGTTCCCCGAATATTCTTGGGTATTGTTGTGGCCTTTGCATTAACAGTCGTACTTACCGCACCTAATCCTAATCCAGCAGTGAGTAATGCTGTTGCGATCATTGTTTTAGTTTTCATTCTTATAATCCTCTTTATCCATTTTCTTTGATATGGTTTGTTTTCTTTGCATAGTGCGCCCCATAAAATCCAGAAGTTACAAAATGCTTATACCCTCTGAAAGCAAAATAGTTATTTTTTCGATACATGACTAAGTTCTCATTGCCGCTATTGTACATACCCATATGGATCCGATGACCGTGGATATGATAATATTTTCCGAATTTATGATATGTAACATTTTTTATTACACGTGCAGACATTCCCGACTGACTAATTTCAATTTTGTTTCGGGTAATTCGCACGAAAGTTCCAAATCCTAAAGCTGAGTTTTTAGGGAGCTTATATTGATACAGTCCTCGTAGTGCAGAAGGTGTACCTTTATGCCAACTCGCTGCATTAGCAGTCGTGGTCAACGCACCAATTCCTAATCCAGCTGTTAATATTGCTGTTGCGATCATTGTTTTAGTTTTCATGTGGTTTCCTCATTCCTTTAAAGTAAACAATATTAAGATAAAGGCTTGGCATAAATATGAAAATGTCTAACCCGATAGTAAACGCGATTCTTATTACCTGATTTGATTAATAGTTTGTTCCTAGACAGCCGTTTAATCTTGTCGACTTTATATGAACCTTCAGCAAAATTACTATAGGAATGAATGTGATAATATGGGCCAGAGCTATTGGTTTTAGTAACCTTGCCAGTTAACAAATCGGTTTGTAATTCACAACCACCGATATGATGCTTTGTAATGTGATAGCCCCATGATGCTTGCCCCCAACCCTTATGACCATCATCATAATAATAACGGACTTTAAAGGGCTTGGTTTCCCATTTACCACGTAATACAGTGGGAGTTTCATTGTGCCATGTTGCCGCACTTACACTGCTTAAACTACCAACAGCAAAAAATAGTCCCAGCGATAGAGCTACTGTTCCCAACAACACTTTCCATTTCTTCATATATGTAATTCCCTCTTTGCTTACTATTAGTTAATGCCATTGCTGGATTAACATTTTAATTATATATCTACTTAGGAATAGATAAAATGAATATTTTATCTTTTTGTGAAAAAAGTTTGTTCAGGGACACACTTTTTTGTGAATTAGGATAACTTTGTACTCAATCATCACTTCATCATCATTATTGTGAGAGTTCACATAGCGCCTATGTCAAGGCTCAGCAAGTTATTGCTGAGCTTTTTATTGTGATCTTCAACCTCGAACATTATTTTGTTAAAAGGGTACGCAAAAAAATATATGATGATGGGGTTGCTATTTATAATTTGAGTATGGTAAAGTATTGATACGGATTTTTCAGAATAAAAGTATTTAAAAAGTATGGAAAAACCGAATAATTTTAGAATTGGAGTTTTAACGTGAAGCAAGAGAAATGGACAAAGGTCAAACTACATTTATATGAAGGTGACAAGACTGACAAATATATTGATAAACATGGACGTAAAGCTTGGGAAACCTTGGGTGATAATTATGTAAAATTAGCAAATAAGAATTCACCTTTTTGGATCTCATTTAAGATGTCAGGTCAAGAAATTAAGGACAAAAAGTTAGAACCGATAATCAATGAACGATTATTAGCAAAATATATCCTCAAAAAGCATTCTTACCACAGTGTTTCACAACTACAAACGGGTGCTTGGTATAGTTCCAGACTAGGGGCTTGGAAGTTGTTTAAAGGGCAAGAAATGAAGCGTCACATTAAGAAGCAGCTAGTGAATGAAACAGATCCTTATGAAGTTCAGTGGAATAAACAGCGTTCTAGTACAATTACTGAATTTATAGAAGCCAGTTCCTATGACGACAAAGGTTTGGATAACCCCTTTGATAAGAGTGATCCAAATTTGGTTGCCTTCACGAATGGAACATTCAACTTAAATACCGGCAAGCTCCAGAAGTCAAAAAAGGAAGACTATATCCTTAGCTCCCATGATTATGCTTTGGACACACAAAAAAAGGAAACGCCACACACTATTTCATGGCTCAACGATCTAGTAGGTGAAGGAAACGTACAATTCCTAATGGCATACATTGGATATTGTTTCTACCGCTCTTATGACTATTCACAGATCATCTTGATCATTCAGTCAGAGGGTGGACATGGTAAGTCGCACCTGCTCAATTATATTGAAAAGTGTGTCGGGTTCAGTAATACCTCAGCATTGTCACTCAAGCAGTTATCAGGTCGCTCAGAGTTCAACACGAGTGGTTTATATCATAAGGACTTAAACATCTTTGCCGACATTGATTCAACAGTCATGACAAATCTGGAATTTCTTAAGGGTGCCACTGGCGAAGACACCATGTTTATTCAGTTTAAAGGGGCTGATGGCTTTCAGATGAAGAACCATGCGAAAATGCTTTTTAGTGCCAATGTTTTGCCACAGTTAAACGATCTCAACGATACTGGTGTTTTGAGACGATTCAAAATTTTGCCAGTAATTGCTCCAAAAATTAACAAGGCATTCAAGAAAAAGCATCCCACCGATCAGATTGAAAATGAACGGCCAGCATTTGTTCATCAATGCCTTCAGGAGTTTATGCGAGCGAGAAAGGAACAATCGGGGATCGCATTTGGGAATACACCCGATATCACAAAAGCCACTAAAGCTTGGATTCTTTCAAATGATTCTGTTGGCAGCTGGTTGGATGATCGAGAATCATTCTGGAAAGGGAATTTCCTATCAGGCGAACAGCTAAGTCGTAATTACAGTGAATGGTCGCGTGTTCATAATATGAAAGTCCTTAGCAAAAACGAACTCTTAAGTATCTTGACCAAGAAGAAAGGATTCAAACCCAAGCGAAAAACAAGCCCTGGCCATTATCTGCGGGGGTATCTCAGAGAATAAGACATTGGCCTGCCGGCCCGCAAGCAAGCTTGCTCCTGGGCACTATTTCGCCTGCGGCTCATAGTACTCTTCGCCGTAAAGGCGAAGAGTATACCTCTCTATTACCAAGGTTAACCACATATTGATGGTTCGACCTATGTGCCTAAAAAGAAGCAAAGCAAGCCATATTCATCTCCAACTATACCAAATTTATTTTTCCATCAGATTACCTTGAATTAAGGTGGTTACTCGTCGGGTTGACCATAGATACCATTACTTTTTATGACAAATTTTAAAAGTATTTATATTTGTATGTTGTGTGTACCTGATTGAATTTTTTGGTGGTCAAGGTGGTCAGTGTCAATTGTTGTAACTGATTAGCAATTGTTTGGTTAGCTTTAGAATCCATAACACCCATGGAATATAAGAGTATAACTAGTCATAAACTGGCACAATAGTGATTCAATATATAAGCGATACCTATACCATTAGATTAGATATTGATTATTTAAAGTGTGCGATTATAATCAATCTACAACGTTCATGCATTCACTTTGTAGGTGATAACAGACGATAGGAGGATTCATGTTATGGGTACGATCATTACTTTTCAAGAAGCAAATAGAAGGGTGCAAGAACTAACGGGCAATAGGATCTCGATTCTTAGCGAATCTGATTATCACGCCTTTAAGCGGGAGACAACCTTAGTCTGTAATAGCTGCCATGCTCAATGGCAAACGACACCTCACACAATATGCAAGCCCAGAAAAACCAAACATTATAATCCGTGCCCGAATTGTGGTGATCGGAAGAAGTGGACAAGTAGAAGGCTGATTGATCATATAAATGACCAGTTTGCGAATGAAGGCAAATTTGAGCTTCGAAGTGAGTACATCCGTGAAGGCCATGAGGTCCTACTTTATCATCATGAGTGCGATCACGAATTTCGAGTGACGGCGCGTAGTTGTTTTGACGGTAAGACTTGTTGTCCTATATGTAATGATAAAATTCCGATGGACGGTGGCACATTTATCCAAAAATTGAACAAGAAGTACCCGAAAGATGGGGAGTATATCTTAGACGGTCCTTATGAAGATACACATTCAACAGTCAGGATTTACCATCGGAATTGCCAACAAGACATGATGGTTATCCCTCATAGTGTTCTTGATAAAGATCAGCAGCACTGCTGCTACTATTGCTTCAATGCTTCTCATGGAGAAAGAGCGGTTCATGATTACTTGAAGGTATATGGGATGAGTTTCCAAGAGCAAGTTTCCTTTGAGGGTTGCAAAGATATAAAGGTCCTTTCGTTCGACTTTATCTTGTATTCCAAGGATCAGGAACCTTTAATTGCGATTGAGTATCAAGGAAGACAACACTTAGTTACGGTTTATAATTCAGATCAATTAACGACAACACAAAGGCATGACAGGATTAAGAAACAGTATTGTGATGATAATGGTATTCAACTGATTTATCTGTATGAACCTGAGAAAAATCGTACAAGTGAAGACCAAATTCGTGATAATGTTAAAGCTTCATTGGATGCCATAGATCTAAGTTCATGTTCCAAGAAAGCACAGGGGCGGATTCATGCGTAAGCACCTGGCAAATGTCGGATACCGGGATTTTATTTGCCAGATCAGCGCTTATGGTGCCGATGAAGACGGATTTCCAACAACAGCAGTTCAAAATGTTCGAGATCAGCAAGGCAAATTGGTAACTGACCATGTCTGGGTGCAGAGACTAATTAAAGTTTTACCAGGAAGACAAGATAAGAGTATCGGTAAGATTGTTTCGTTCAAGGCAAAGAGTCAATGCTATTCTCATCATAATTCAGACATGATGGATTATGGGTTAGCTGATGTGCATGAAGTTTTTCAACTATGTAATTTTCCTAGTAAGGGGATTGGTGAACAAAATGAGTATCTCGCAATAACGATCAGGAGCCATCAGGATATGTATTTCATCGGGACATATACTAATGGTCGCGTAATTACGTTTACTTATGGAGAAAAGTCGCAACCGATATTTGGGAGTACTAAAACAGAATATTTTCGGGATTATCGAGATGCTAAACAGGCTTTGATCTCGCTTATTAGTCAAAGACGTATCAGACAGAAGCATGTTAAGCTTCAAATCTTCAAAGCAATTCGATATGTTGGACAAAGCTATATTGGCGTTGATACTCGTGACCTGATAAAAAATAAATAGAAGAAGGAATAAACAAAATGAAAGAATTAATTGATTGTGTATGGAATATGAATATGTGGACGTTTATCGGATACATCTTCGTGGTGTTTGGAATATTGTCTGATTACAGTTCAGAAATTATTGGCTCACTATTTCATCGTTCCGAAAAAAATCAAAAATCATAGCAATCAAAAAAGTCGTTATCCGTTGTGGATAGCGACTTTTCATTGCCCTCACTAAAGTTATTTTTCACCGAAAGTTTACCGAAAACTTACCGAAAATAGATTGAATAGATACGAATCTACGAAGATCACTTTGGTCATGAATCCTATTATGACGGTGTTTTACGGTGATGCACTAAATGGTACGAAGTGCACGAGTGTCCTCGGGGGACGCATTAATGAATTAAATCGAGTTTGATAAGGGAAGTCGCTGAGTGATCGGTGGCTTTTTTGTTTTGGCTCTGGGCACACAGCTGAATCCTAAAACACAATCAAAAGGATCCTATAAAAAGCCATTGCTTAGCTGCTGAATGTAAGTTAGCAATATTTAAAGATATTGATTTGAAAGTGATAACCAATGGAAGCCATCATTAATTATTAGGCACATCTTTTGAATCGACAACGGAACTAAGCCCATAATGTGTTGTTACTCCGTCGAAAACGAATTTTCCAGTATTATCGACAGTAACGATATGGTTAGCATGCCTAAACTGATACTTATAAGTCAGCCAATGCCCATCGCGGTTATTCGATACTTCCCCTGTAATCCACTTATTAACGTTGTCCCAAAGTCGAAATGACCGAGTCTTACCACTCCTGACGACAATATCTGAATTAATTGCAGTGGATTTTCCGTGATGCTTTTGTCCATAACCACTGATTATTATTGTATGGGCAGTTCCACGACAAATTAAAAGCCCAATAGAATCATTTTCCTGTGTTGTTCTGAAGGTTACATCAAGTTCATTGAATTGTCTGAACCCTGCCACGGTGTCGCTAATATTATCAGTCCATTGTTTGGGCAGTCCATATAGGCCGAAGTATGGGGCCTTATTTTCAGAATATCCAGATATAAATCCATTATCTGCAAAACTGGTTGCGTATAATGGTCCAAAATATGATGTAACTTTCTTATTAACATTTTGACTTTTGATCCAGCCATAATACGTAAATTTTGATGGATTGATATGATATGGATTTTCGTAAACCGCTTTGTAGTATACATGACCATTAATCTTAGCTTTTCGTGTAAAGAAATGATCGTCATTAAAATCATTTACTTCACCATATCTTTCAACATAGTATTTTTTGATTTTTCCGTTTGAAGAATACACGGGAACTTTTGTCTGTTTTCCAACTAATTTCAGATTATAGGGAACTGGAGTTGCATCCCATTTCGCCAGATACTTAATTCTGGAACCATAAGCATTACTAGTATTAAACAAATCAAAACTGATAAATATAGCCATAAACATTAAGGCCCAAGCAAATCCTTTTTTCATACATAATTCCCCTCAGAAAATTTATTTTTGGAGCAATATTTATTTGTACAAATCCAATTTATGTCAATAGGAATATATTCTTACATGTTTGGTACTAAAGTAATGAACTTTCCTACTTTTCTTTTGCAATGATACTTACTAATATCGGTGCATAATTGTGCCACCAAAGCTGACCTTATGTGATGAGTAGTATTTAACGTGCATAGTTCTGATACGGTTTAATGGAAAATCAAAACATTTTACTCTGTAAACATGATGACCAACGTACTTGTAATATGGTTTGCCCCAAAACATGTTGTACCCAGTTCCACCTACCACACCAAGGTTATATCCTTTTTTGGTAACATACCATTTGGCATTTCCGTTCGTCCAATGACCTCTTGTGACTCTTGGTGTTCCCTTATGCCAACTTGACGCATTAGCAGGAGTGTTAACAGCCCCAAGTCCGAGTCCAATTGTTAGTAGTCCTGTTGCGATCATTATTTTAGTTTTCATTTATGTAACCCCCCAATAATTATTCATTAACCCAACAAAATTAACGATTTAATTATATCGCTATCAGGAATAGATAAAATGCATGTTTCATAAAAAGTTGAAATAATTTCAACTTTTTTGTCACATCTGTAAATAGCTTTCGATTATAAGGGGGACGAAGGGCAGGATATGTTCAAAATTCAGCTTTATCTAGGAGAATAGCCAGATATTAGTAATTGTATGCTGATATGTTAATGCAACCAGTAATAGTCCTTTGGCGATACCGACATGCAAGTTGCAGAGCAAAAGAAAGCAGTTAAAAAGTTTAGCGAAGGTTGAGAAGGATGCGGTTATGAAAGAGTTTAAAACCAGTCTACGTTATAGTTAATTAAAGCAAAACGAAAATGCCACCCAGAAGGTGACATTACTGATAGATTGATTTTTACCAAGCCTTCATAGCGTGGGTCAACTTTGCGCGATCAATATCGCGTTGGGAAAGGGTGACGGTGTTTACGCCACTGTCGTGATTGGTCGTATCATCTTTTTCTCGATCCCAAGAATATTTATAATATTCTTGCGGCAAGCCATCTTCGGTGGCAGTATACCAATAAGCACCCATTATATCGGAAAGGTAAGGAGTATGATCAAGACCTAAATCGTGACCAAATTCGTGGACCAAAACACCTGACCAATAATCAGTCGCTGCGCGTGATGGATCCATTGGATTGTTTTTGTAATTACTGTCACTTTCGTCAGCCATTGCCTCTTGCTGGTTGATTTGGTCATTAACTTGATTATAATTTCGCATCGCCGCAGTTAATTCAGCCTGCCTTTGTTTGCCTAACTGCTCACGCTCTGCCATACCAGTCTGAGTCCCCGCCGCATCTGGCAATTGATTCAATAATTGTTGATACTTGTCCTTAATGGCCTGCTTTTGTTGTTGATAGTTGGCAATGTTTTGCTGCCGTTGAGCTTCTAATGCTTTAAAGTTGGCAGCGGCCTGTTGTTGAGCCGAATCAGTTCCGTCGTGGTGGTGAGTTTCTGAGTCATTGAATGCTGCTTGATCAATATCAATCGTGCTACCCCCAAATTGACCATCGGCATTCGTTAAACTACCAAAATCGACAGTTAGTTGCGCCGGTTTACTGGAATCCATTGTAAAGACGGTCTGTCCTAATGCCGCATTCCATTTATCAATGGCCACTTTAACGTATGGAGTTAATACCGAGTCCGCAACTGTAATGTTTTGCTGGTCGTGTGGAAAATTATCGGCATCATTAATGAAGCCGGATAAATTATAGTTTTTCCACAAAACATCAGCATAAGCCACGTAATCGGCGTTGGTTAAACTGAGTAGTTGACCGGTCGGATCCAAATCCGGGCTCTGATTAATCAAGGTCATCAATTGGTCTTTAGTAATTGACGGCTTAGCATCAGCGTTAGTTGAATTACCAGAATTATTATTCGATTGGGTTGGTGTGGCTGGCTTTTGACTGGTGGTCGTTTTGACTTTGCTGTGTTTGATATAGCCGGACCAAATGTAGCCCTTTATTTTGCCGGAATAGACAAAATAATATAAAGCGTTTTTGCCATTAGCCTTCTTTAACTTAACCTGGGTCCTGGATTTGAAAGTGCGATTCTGATAAGTTTTGGCTTTATGTATTTTCCTTGTCAGCGTCTTAGTTTGATACAAGTAGCCCTTTTTCAGTTTTAAGTTTTGGTAGTGGTGATGATAGTATTTCACTACCTTGGCTTTTTTTATTGAATGTGTCTTGGCGGTTACGGTAACTGGTTGGGCAACGGTGGGAAAAGTGGCCCCACTAAATAATGTTACTGCCATTGCCACCGCAATAATTGATTTTTTCACGATAAAAACTCCCCTCAATCGTTTTTTTAACGATCCCTCAAACATTGAACATTTACATTATAGTTCAATTACTATTAATCATCGCTATTAATTTTGGGTAATCAACCTGGGTATATTAATTATTGCTCCGGTAATGCTTTTACTTTAGCGTACTATTTATCCATCTGTTTTCCTTGCTCCATCCAATCATTTCTTAATTTTGAGAGCCTGAGACCACTTTTAATCGATACATCTAGATGAGTTAACCAGTTAACCACTGAAACAGGTTTCGACTTCACTTCAAAACAAAATCTATCATGCTGTGTACACAAAAAGCGGGAATCCATCACAGATTCCCGCTTTAATATTCTCGAACATTATCCTCATATAATCCCACTTTCCCACAACACATAAAGTCCAATAGCCACAAACACAATCGGAATAATGATTTCCTTGTAGTGCTCCACCTTGTCCTTAATAAATGGTAAGTTGGCGATTGTGTAACCGATAAAGCACCAGACGCCGGTCATAATCGTGAAGACGACAACGGTGAGGATGAGCTCTCCAACCGAATATTCCGAAAATAATGGGATGTACACGGTTAAGTTCCCGGCGCCGTTGGAAATGGTCACAAATGCCACTGACAGCATCTGTGTTCGAATGATCCGGGTCAGGTGGGGCAATTTTTTGTTAATGCGGAATTTTAAGTCATGATTAATCACTTTTTTAACTGCGGTTTCTTCAGGGTTCTCTGCAGTCTTTTTGCGGTATTGATACCACTTTTGAATGCCGACGATGATTGGAATAACACCCAGCCAACCGACCTTGTCTGTGGGTAAAAAGCTCAATCCATAGGCGGCAAACACACTGATCAGAACTAAAAATTCAAAGCCAACAAATTGGCCGATCACAACATCTTTCTTCTGAAAGTGGGAATCGACCTGTGAGAACCAGACTGCCAACACAAACGTGTCATCAATATTGGTCCCAATGAATGAAATAATGCTGGTGATGATTGTCGCAATCATGTCGCATACCGCCTTAACGTGTTCAGTAAATTCAACTACTTTTAGTATAACGTAAGTGGCAGGTTACCATTGCTTTTAGGCACTATGAGGGAAACAGATTTTCCCATGTTTTATCATCAAGGCTGAAGATGGTATCATGATTATGCATTTGAATCGTTTAATTGAAAATGGTTTGAGGGGGAAGACAATGTTCATGAAATTGAAACTATCACATGCAACTAAAAAATTAATTTTGAGTGGCATCTTAAGTATTGGCATCTTGCTGTCATTACCAGCTTCTGCTCATGCTTACACTAATTTGGGCGAAAACAGCGACATTCAATACGTCAAGGTTAAACGGCCTTTGTTCACCGGGCAATACACCAAGGTAAACGGCAAGAAAGGTCACAAGATTATCTCGCCAAAAGGAACAATCCTCAAAGTAGAAGCTACCAATGGCGGATCTTGGGCATATTTTACCCGTGGTGCAATTAGTTATAAAAAGCAGCAGCGGATCTATCAGGTGCCTCAAACTACGAAAACTTACAACAAGCACTATACGACCAAGTATTTCAGGCCATACAAGTTAAAGCTGCCGGTTCGAACGCTTGCTTTACAGGCTGGAACTGGATTTACCAACAGCAAGGCAGGCAACTATAAACCCATTTTTTACATTACCCTCGATGGATACCTCCAGTATTACAGCACCCCGCGATTAAAACATTACGGTATTCAAAATAGCTGGGAAGCAACCCATGAATCCCGTGCGGTTGATAATCCAATCTGGACCATTAAGCCAACTACAGCGGTCAAAATTTATTCTTTTAAAACAAAAGGCAAGACATCCTACATTTATTACAAAAAGCCGGTTATTGGATTAACTGAAAAAAAGGTGTCGGCCAAATATTATCGCTTATCAATCACTAAACACCAAACTGTTAGTAAGAAGTGGAACTATGGCGATGAGGACTGGAAACAGGGCATTTGGACGAGATACTCCGTTGGCGGTCATCAATTCTATTATCTGGTAGAGATATCTGAAGGTGATTAATGAGTGTAGATATTTCCAATTTGTACGGGTCAGATTAAATGAATCGGTATTATAAATAGTAATGAAAGAAAGCCTGCCGCATGGAGATGAAATCTCTTGCGGCAGGCTTCCTTTTAAACTTTTATTTACATTCTTTATTGATGATGGTGGGTAAGAAGGCGATCATTTAGTTAAATAATAGCCCTGACCTTTGAGCTTATGGCCATTAATATAAGTGAAGGTTTCTTTGTAATGGTATCCTTGAACTTTGTATTTAACGGTATACTTTTTATGGCCAAGGTATTTATACATGGACTTGGAAGTTCCACCGCCTTTTCCATATACAGTGATCTTATTCTTAGTAAATTTGTATGCAGCATAACCATCAGATTTCCAAGTGCCAATGAATGCTTTTGGAGATCCCTTATGCCAACTTGCAGCGTTCACATCATTCGAATTGCCAACTGCAAATAACAATCCTAGCGACAGGGCAACTGTTCCCAACAATATTTTCCGTTTCTTCATTTACGTAATCCCCTCTTTGCTTATCATTAGTTAACATCATTGCTGAATTAACATGTTAATTATATATCTACCTTGTAATGGAGAAAACATTTATTTCATCATTTATGAAAATAAATGTAAGCAGCGTTAAACCAATATAACAAATAAACGACTCCCAACATTTCTGTCGAGAGCCGTTTTCGTATATTCTGATTAATCTCAGTACATCCCTTGAATAACCAGCTTCTTATTAGCCGTCACATAAGTCCCATCGGTCAACTGATAACGGGTGGTCAAGTTCCACTTAACAATCTTCTTAACCCGCAAATGTGAACCTTTTTTGAAGTGTTTGACCTGCTTGGTTAGGTTCTTGTTCTTATAAGCATGAACACCTTTAAGATTAATAACGGTGATCAATTTCTTCTTAGGAACTGACTGATAATAGACTCTCACCACATACTTCCGGTTGGCAGTAATGTAACCACGTTTGCCGGCAGTTTTGCTGTGATGGTTAACATCACGGACTTGGTATCTCAAGGTGCCACCGTGGGAACGGGCATAACCGGTCACCACAAACATTGGCCGATTGATTCGCTTCTGTTTCGGATAAGTGGCAATGCGTTGGGATTTCTTGAAATTCCCGTGTTTGTACATATAAATCTTCTTAGTTGCGTAAACCGCTGAACCTTTAACTGCAGCGTAGTTCGGCAATCCGGTTCCATTTAAATGATTTGGATCTGATGGATTCCAGTTTGGATTGTTGGGAGTTGGGTTTGGAGTAGGGGTCGGATTTGGTGTTGGGTTCACAGGTGTGGGATTAGGTTTCGGGGCAGTTTTCGGCATGACATGAACCTTGATGCCTGTGGAAATTTTCCCATTTGTATAGGTTACTTTGTAAATCTGCGGTACATCAGGGTTCACTGTCCCTGAAACGGTGATCTTATCCAAGCCTATAGGATTCCCATCTATGTCAGTGGCCGAAGTGAAGGCCAATTTAGGATCCCACTTATCACCAACGTATATGGTGACATTATGAACATTAAGTGTTGTCGAGTCTGGTAAATCACCTCCCGGAACCCAAGTTTGAGTCCCGGTTGGATGCTTAGGATTAGTGGCACCATATAGGGCGGCTAAATCATCAGGAAGATACGCCGGTCTGCCTAAAGGCTTAGTAATCGTTCCTTTGTCAACAGCTTGCCATTTATCAGAACCAAGCGGGGCAGGTAAAGGAGCATCGGACAATAAATTAACTTTTGGCCCAAGCACTAATTTAGACAGTTGAGATTGTCGATTGGATTGTTGGTCGATGGCAAACATATCTTGCATGTTTGTGACTTTAGTAGTGTCAAAGTTTGATAAGTCCAGCGACTTCAGTGAGTAATCGCCCGAAAACATGGATGCACTCGTAAGCAAATTTGGTGTTACAAAATTGTTCAAGTCAAGTGTTGTTAGTTGCGGTAAATTACCAAACATCCAGCCCATGTCCGTTACATTACGAGTGTCAAACTTTGACACATCAAGGCTGGTCAACTGATCAGCATAGAAAAACATACTGTTCATATTGGTCGCGCTGCTGGTGTTGAAAGAATTAAGATTGAGGTGCTTAATTCCGGCTTCCCTAAACATTCCCCACATGTTGGTAACTTTGCTGGTATCTAAAGGGGACAGATCTAAATTGTCAGTGAAAACGGTCGAAAACATCATCGACATATCAGTTACATTGCTGGAATCCAAATGTGATAAGTCGATTGAAGTTAGTGACCGAGAGTAATAGAACATTCTTGACATGCTCGTTGCTTTAGACGTGTCCATGTTCTCCATACCCACGATAGTTGTCAAATTATTCATGTTTGCAAAAAAATCTACAGGAGCTTTTCCCTCTAAATAAAGAGGGCCTTCGATAACCATTGTTGTGACTTTTCGTTTCCACAAATACCATTCTGCAACTATATACTGTGCAGGAACACCATTCCAGGGATAGTTGTCGCCTACTTCTGCAAATTCAGCTGGTAAATCCTCACTGGTAATTGTTCCCGGCCCGATGTAAAGCGTATGATCGCCATCAAAGCGCCAGTCAACGGTTCCGATCTTGCCGCTTTGACCCTCTATTGGAATCGGATCATCCTTCAGCAACTGACTCGTATTGCCGGTTGGCAGGTTGTTCGACAATGTATCCGCTTTCACAAATGTGTCGAAAAATAGAAAGATTCCAATAACAGTCAGTAATGTTCCTAAAAATCGTTTCAGCCCCTGGTTCATAATTGCCCTCCCATGAATAATGGATATGCGAAAACTTAAGCCGTATGTAATGCACCTAACTTGCTTAACAATAACAAACAAGCCGTTTTAGCTCAAGCAGAAAGTCTTATCTTTTTCCGCTAATGAATCTAACTTAAATGAATGATGATTTCAAGAAAAATGTCGATTTTCGTGGCTTCTAATCTGATTTCAGGTATGCTTACAATAAAGGAGATGCTGGCTATGTTAGATGCACCAAAAGGACTTGAATATTGGAAAGAGGGCAAAAATGGGGATTATATTGACCCCGAAGTGCCTGAATGGGCGAAAAAAGAGTATCTCGAATACATGAAGTTGATGACCCCTAAGACTGATAAGGACGGGACAACAAAGTTGTATTAAATTATTGAGTAGTTGCTCTCCTTAATCATCAGGCCAATATTCGTAACATTTCTTAAGAGTCGTGTATAATAACGACCTACTTGAGAAATGAATACTGACTATTATTTGAAGTGGGAGAAAATCAAAATGCTATTATTCATGCTTATATCCGTGGTGGCCGGATTCATGCTGGCCAACCAAAGCCCAATCAATTCTGACTTAAGAACAATTGTGAAGTCACCATTTATCGCTGCTGCAATTTCATTTGTGGTCGGAACCATTTTCTTGGCCGTCACTTCGTTAGTCATGAGCGGCAGGGTGTTTCCGAGTTCAACATTTGTTCAGACTCAGCCTGCTTGGATTTGGTTGGGTGGGGTACTTGGTTCAGTTTATTTAACATCAAATGTTTTATTATTTCCCAAAATTGGGGCAATTCAAACGGTTATTCTGCCAGTCCTGGGGCAAATTGTCATGGGATCGGTCATTGATATGTTTGGCTGGTTTGGTACCAGTCAGATTCCAATAACACTGGCAAGATTGGCAGGAATTGCCATTATGACGGTTGGCGTTTTAACTGCGGTCGTACTGCCGAGTGTTGGAAATAAAGATGTTCGAGAGTTTGATTCATCAACGGTGTCTGGTAAAGATCGATTGGTCGTGATGGGCTGGCAAAGCTGGGCTGTGTTGGTTGGCTTTATTGCCGCAATTCAGCAGGCCATTAACGGCCATTTAGGAACGTTGTTGGCATCCCCAAGCCAAGCATCGTTTATTTCTTTTGGCGTTGGAACGGTGATCGTCATCATCGTGGCGTTGGCTGTTGATAAACGCGTTCCAAGTATCCAAGAGTTAAAAAAAGCCAAGCCATGGAACTGGCTTGGCGGATTCTTAGGTGCGTTATTTGTCCTCGTATCAGTGATCACGGTGCCTAAGATCGGTGCCGGTCTCACAATCATGATGGGGCTAATCGGCCAGATATTCGGCTCCATTTTGATTCAGCAATTTGGCTGGTGGCGGTCGGTTAAAAGCCAGGTGGTCCTTGCACAGATTGTGGGGATGATTGTGATGCTGGTTGGGGTTGTGTTGATTAAGCTGGCTTGATTTGTGGGTGGTTAACATTTTTGGATCGACAAATAACAAGTAAGAGTATTTGAAGTAACTATCATCATTTTCTGTTATAATCTAGTTGCTTAAATTAACTGCAAGGGGAGCCATTGTGCTGAGATTAGATTGCATTGCAATCTTAGACCCTTTTTACCTGATCTGGTTAGTACCAGCGTAGGAATGCAACTAATATTACTGGAGAAAATCTTTATTAAAATCCTGTTTTTGAGGTTGAATTCTTTATGAGTTCAACCTCTTTTTGTGCTTATGGGTTCCTTGTGATTAATGAAAAAGCGGTAGTCATTCTAATATCATTTGGAGGTATTCAACATGTCGAAGACAGTATTAATTACCGGTGCAAGTCGTGGGTTAGGTGCACAAATTGCGGTTCAGTTTTCAAAACTTGGTTACAACGATGTGGTCAACTATTTCCACAGCCAGGATTTAGCAGAGCAGGTTGTTGCCAAGATTGGGTCTGATCATGCCGTTGCGATTCAAGCGGATGTTCGCAACCGCCAAGAAGTCGATCGAATGATTCAGCAGGCACTAGATAAGTTTGGATCGATTGATACAGTGGTCAACAATGCGTTGGTCGGATTCAAATTTGATCCCGTTGCGCAGCAGGAATTTGCTGATTTAACTTGGGATGACTATCAAGCCCAACTGGACGGAACCCTTAAAGGTGCGTTCAATGTGATTCAAAGTGCACTACCAACAATGAAGAAACAGCATAGTGGTCAGATTGTCAGCATTGGTACCAATCTTTATCAAAACCCAGTGGTGGCCTATCATCAATACACAACCGCCAAAGCGGCACTCATTGGTTTTTCACGGAATCTAGCTGTGGAATTGGGCCAGTATGGCATTACCGTGAACGTGGTATCGGGTGGTTTGCTCAAGATGACGGATGCCAGTGCAGTCACTACGCCGGAAGTCTTTAAAATGATTCAGGATAGTACACCACTAAGGAAAGTGACGACCCCTGAAGACGTCGCTAAAACAGTTGCTTTTCTAGGATCGGATGCAGGTAGTGGGTTGACCGGACAGAATGTGACAGTGGACGGCGGATTGACTATGAATTAAAGAGCAGCAAAAAGCACTGACTATAATTAGCCAGTGCTTTTCATTTAGAATCAGAACAGATGGTGAGGCCATTCTATTTCAGGCAGCGTAATCATGAAAACACATCCTGATTACTGTTGAAGTCAATGTTTTCCTTGAATAACCAGTTTCTTATTAGCTGTGACATAATTCCCATTCGTCAACTGATAACGACTGGTCAAATGATACTTAACAATCTTCTTGACCCGCAAGTGAGCGCCTTTCTTAAAGTGCTTCACATAGTTGGTCAGGTTCTGGTTCTTATATGCATGAACACCCTTGGGATTGATAACGATGATTTGCTTACTCTTAGGCATCGATTGATAGTAAACTCTCACAACATACTTGCGGTTAGCTGTAATGTAACCACGCTTGCCAGCGGTCTTGCTGTGATGATTGACGTCACGAACCTTGTATCGTAATGCACCACCATTCGAACGAGCATAGCCGGTTACAACGAACATCGGTCGATTAATCCGCCTTTGTTTTGGATAAGTGGCAATCCGTTGTGACTTCTTGAAGTCGCCACTCCTGTACATGTAGATTTTTTTGATGGCATAAACAGCTGAACCTTTAACTGCAGCGTAGTTTGGTAAGCCGGTTCCATTTGGATTCTTTGGAGTGGATGGATTCCAGTTAGGATTCGTTGGTGTCGGCGTACTTGGTGTTGTTGGAGTAATTACACTTGTTGAACCACCACCATTATTTGGATTAGACTTTGCCGGAACTCTGATGATAAATGTGTGTGTAACCGTTGGTGCTGCCTGATCTTTGATAGTGAATGTAACTGATTTACCAGCCTCATCCGGGTTGTCGAGTCCAGTAATCTTTCCATTTGCATCGATCTTAACGTTAGAATCTCCACCAGTCCACTGTGGATCGATATATCCTGTCTGTGCTAATTGCAATGTTTTGGATCCAGTGGGTGCGTCAATTGTGCTTGTGCCAGTGGTATCAGTAATTTGAGTTGGCGTAGCTGAACTATCGAATGCATATGAATATGCATAAGTTGGCTTGAATTGGCCTGTTCCTGCTTTTTTAAAGAATAAATACAAGGTACCGGTCAAATTCGCTTTTACAGGAGTCATCTTAACAACAGCAATATTATTGTTCTGAATTGTGTTGATGCCATCAATAATCCCATAGTTGTCATTTGTATGTTGGGCGTCGGCCGGTTCGACCTTTAAGCTGCCATTTGAAATTTTTGCACCGGTTGGTGAAAACTCACCGACCTCTATTTTGACGGCGTCACTAACATACGGAGCATATCCAACAATTGCTAAGTTATTAGGAAAAAGTTGAAGTCTGGAAACTGTAAATGATTGTCCGTCAGTACCGTTATCCCTATCATTACTAATAGCTGTGGCAGGTATTTGAGTTGGTTCACTCAGGCTATTTAGTTGGTTACTAAAGTTGTTATTGATGTAATCTGGCAAAATGTCATCATCAGGCAACCAGTAGAGAAACCATTGGCCATCCTTAAAATTACTAATATCGAAGTTTGTATCTGCCGCATGTGCAACAATTGCAGTGGGCGTGATATTAGGCGAGATAATGGCAGCGGCACCTAAGACACCAGTCGTAATTAAGCTAGCACAAATGAGTGAAAGAAAATGTTTGTTTTTCAAGATTTATTCCCCCAAGTCATAATATGATTTAACACTTTTATTATAGATCTTATTCATAATTATATACGTTAAGCGGTAGAAAAAACTAAAATTGCAACTGAGTAAAATCCTATTTTTGCAATTACCTGGCTCACATATATTGCAAAATTAAAAATTCTCACTTGACATTCTCATAATAAAGCCTAAAATCTAATGTTAAATTGATAAACAAAAGCAGTGAAAAGATGAGTAGGCGACAAACAGCACTTAGAGAGTTCACGTTTGGTGAAAGTGAACTGCTGGGAGTCGGTGAATATGGTCTTTGAGTAAATGTTGGCGAGCTTCAGTAAGCCGGCATGGCGAACGCACCTTATCGCGTTGGAGTATTCGAGCATCTGCTTGAGCACTCTATGAGTCATGCAGTGTGAACTGCGTGAAAACTAAGGTGGTAACACGACAATTTCGTCCTTGTACAGGTAAATCCTGTATGAGGACTTTTTTATTCGAAAAATTAAGAGGAGTGATTGGAATGACAGTTGCAACAAAGGTAAAATTTCCATATCGGTATGATGAAGTTGGTAGTTTATTAAGACCCAGCAAATTAAAGCAGGCACGGGCAGATTACGAAGCTAAGAAGATCAGTGTCGACCAGCTGCGTGAAGTTGAAAATCAAGAAATCAGTCGAATCGTTAAAAAGCAGGTTGAACTTGGCTTGAAGGATGTAACCGATGGTGAATTTCGTCGCAGCTGGTGGCATCTTGATTTCTTTGCCGGATTAAAAGGTGTGACATACTTCGTTCCAGAACATGGCTTTATTTTCAATGGCGAAGAAACTCGTGCCGGCGGGGTTAAATTTACCGGTAAAATCGAATATAATCCGGACCATCCATTCTTTGACGGATTCAAGCATCTGAACAGCATCGTCCCTGAAGACGTCACTGCCAAGCAAACCATCCCAAGTCCATCGGTATTCTTCCCTAACAAGGATGCCAAAGTATTTGACGAATACTACGATGGCGATTTTGACACATTTTTAAATGATGAAATAGAAGCCTACAAAAAGACTGTTCAACATTTTTACGACTTGGGCTGTCGCTATCTCCAGCTTGATGACACCTCGTGGGGGATGTGGGCCAGCTTCTCCAACAAGACGTTGAAGCCCGAGCTCAAACCATTGGCTGAGGCTGCGGTTAAAGCAATTAATGCAATTGTGGACAGCAAACCAGACGATTTAACCATTACCATGCATGTCTGCAAAGGTAATTATGATTCAACTTGGGCCGGTGCCGGCGCCTATGATCCAGTTGCGGATTACCTGGCTCAACTCCATATCGACGGCTTTTTCCTCGAATATGACGATGAACGTTCAGGCGGATTTGAACCATTAAAGAAGATTGCTGACAACGGTCGCAACCAACGAGTAGTCATCGGAATTGTCACTTCCAAGAAACCCGAGTTGGAATCAGAGGACTTCTTGAAGGCAAGAATCAAGGATGCCAGTCAGTATATTCCACTAGATAACCTATGTATTTCACCACAATGTGGATTTGCCTCAACTGAAGAGGGAAACCATTTGACCGAAGAAGACCAGTGGAACAAGCTGGCGTTGGTGATTAAGACCGCTAAGAGTGTTTGGAACATCGAGTAATTAACGAAGTATGATGAAACAATTTGATTCGGAAAGTAGTTTGCAAACATTGTCCAGAGAGTCGGCAGTTGATGAAAGCCGATCTTTGTTTGAAAACGAAAATGGCCGATGATTGGCTGTCATGATCGTCAATGAAAATGACAGACGGGTAGTCCTCGTTATGCGACTTGCCATTTCAATTTGAGATGGTAATTGAGATCTTGTTAGGCAACTAATGAGATGAACTCAGAATGGTACCGCGTTTTTGCGCTTCTGTATTGATACAGGAGCGCTTTTTTGATGGCATGAAATAAGTAAGGAGTGAAAATATGACTGATTTACAGAACCCAATTGTGGATCTTCACGATGTGAGTGTGACTTTTCAGTCAAATGGAAAGCCACTCCACGCGGTCGATAAAGTTAATTTACAGATTAAACAAGGTGATATTTACGGGATTATCGGTTATTCCGGAGCCGGCAAAAGCACATTGGTTAGAACCATCAATCTTCTCCAAAAGCCGACTGCTGGAAAAGTAACCGTGAGTGGTAAAGATTTACTGCAGCTTTCCAGTTCCGAGTTGAGAAAGGCTCGAAAAAAGATTGGCATGATCTTTCAACATTTCAATTTGTTGAATTCACGAACAGTCCTCAACAACGTTGAATATCCGTTGCTAAGCCAACGAATTAGCAAAGTAAAACGTCAAGCTAAGGCCAAGCATTTGTTGGAAGTTGTTGGGTTGGCCGAATTTGAACATTCGTATCCAGAGCAATTGTCCGGGGGCCAAAAGCAGCGAGTGGCGATTGCCAGAGCCTTGGCGAATGACCCAGATATTCTGGTGAGCGATGAAGCCACCAGTGCGTTGGATCCCAAAACCACTGACGATATTTTGGACCTTCTTAAGCATCTGAATGAGACATTAGGATTGACAATCGTCCTGATTACTCATGAAATGCAGGTGATAAAATCCATCTGTCATCATGTTGCAGTGATGGATGACGGCAAGATTATCGAGCGGGGTGAGGTAGCGGAAGTATTCTCGAATCCGCAACAAGCCCTGACGCAAAACTTCGTCGATTCATCCGCCAACGTGACCGGTGCTTTGGAGCAAATCAAAGCCGATCCGGATCTGCAGGACTTGGCTGAAGGTGAAAGAATCCTGTATTTGAAATTTAGAAATAAAGCAACAAAAGAGTCATTAATCTCAGACTTGACCGAGCTCTATCAGCTCAAAGCGAATATCTTATTTGCAAATATTGAACGCATTCAAACCACGTCGATTGGGTATCTCATCATCATTTTGTCAGGAACCCCCAAAAGGTTGGCTGACGGGATTAACTTTTTAAATCGCCACGGGGTAAGAGTTCAACTATTGCCTGGCAAGAAGGGAGCTGATAATGATGCTGAAGCAAATATTTCCTAACGTTGCCCATATCTGGCCACAATTTGTTCAAGGTATTTGGGACACCATTTATATGACGGTTTGGTCATCGGTTATCGCCGGTGTGCTTGGATTGGTCGTTGGAATCATCCTAGTGATTACCCAAGAAGGCGGCATCGCAGAAGACAGCTACGTTTACGGTTTAACGGACAAAGTTGTCAATCTGCTTCGGTCAATTCCATTCATTATCTTGCTGGCGGTGATGTTTCCGATCACTAATTTTATTGTCCATACAACCGTCGGAACCACGGCAGCATTGGTCCCCTTGGTTGTTGGTATTTTTCCGTTCTATGCACGGCAGGTTCAAAATGCATTGCTGGAAATTGATCCACAAGTTATTGAAGCGGCACGGTCGATGGGATCCGGGAATCTTGAAATCATCTTCAGAATATATTTGCGCGAAGGCTTGCCCGACCTGATTCGAGCATCGATTGTGACCGTCATCAGTTTGATTGGCTTAACCACAATGGCTGGGGCGATTGGTTCGGGGGGCCTTGGGGATGTCGCAATCAGTATCGGTTATGCCCGATATCAAAATGATGTCACCATTGCTGCTATGCTCGTGATTTTACTAATGGTCTTTCTTGTTCAATTTTTGGGCGACTGGCTGGCAAGAAAAACGGTTCATTTGTAATTTAATTTAAAACTAAGGGAGATCTCACATGAAAAATAGTAAGGGAATTATTTATACAATTATTGGCCTGGTGGTCATTATCGGTATTGTGTTTGGTATTCATTCGTTCACAGGAAATGCATCAACTGCAAAAAATGCCACAATCACAATTGGGTCCCAGGGATCGGATTATGATATTTGGAATCACATCGCAGATAGTAAGCAGGCTAAAAAGTTAGGATTAAAAATTAAAGTCAAACAGATTACTGATGGGGTTCAGCTCAACAATGCCACGGCTCAAGGCAGCGTTGATGTGAATGCCTTCCAATCATATTCATATCTCCAGGCTTTCAACCAACAGCATAAGAAGAACCAGTTGGTTGCTTTGGGTACGACGTACTTGGAACCACTGGGAATTTATTCAGATAAGTACAAGAAAATCAGCCAAATTCCAAATGGTGCCACAATCGCCATTGCCAACAATCCGGCCAACACCGCTCGGGGCTTGCTGCTCCTCCAAAGTGCCGGCTTAATCAAGCTCAAGAAGAACTTCCCAGCTCTTGGAAATACCAACGACATTGTATCCAATCCTAAACATCTGAAATTCAAGGAAATTGATGATACCACCGGCCCACGAGTGGTTCATGACTTGGATGCCGTATTGATTTCCAACACGGTTGCCTTGGAAGGTCACTTGAACGTATTGAAAGATTCAATCTTCCATGAAAAGATTGATGTCAGCACAAGGAGCAACATCAACATTTTGGCAACTGCCAAGAAGAACAAGAACAACGCCAACTACAAGAAGTTGGTTAAGCTTTATCACAATGCTACCATTCAAAAATATATCAAAGATAAATACGACGGCACCAAAGTTGAAGTTCAGAAGCCACTGTCTTATCTGAAGTAACGATATTTTATTAATCGACAGCAATACCCTCAGAAGCCAAAACGACATATTTGGTTTCTGGGGGTATTTTTTCTCTTCCAGTGGGGCGGGATTTTCATCCTAACGTGATTTTTTAACCTCCGAGTGACGCCCATCAACCTCCGATAATCGCTTGAACAGCAAGTTGGCGTAAAACCCGATCAAGCCAAAAAGCGAAAGGAAACAGCCGATCAGCAGACCCGGGGTTCGGTAACGCATGCTGATTGTGTCATGTTGGGCCGATAACGGGATTGCCGTAAAGTCACCCAAGACTTTTCTGGTCATGACTTGTTGGCCGTTCACCTTAGCAGACCAACCGGAGTCATACGGAATCGACGTATACAACCATTGCTGACGAGTGTCTGTCCGAGTCACGTTTCCTTCAAGGCGGTTGTTGCTGAAAGTTGGCTTAAACGATTCGGACTTTAATCTTTGTGCTAATCCAATCAGCTGCGGTTCATTGAGCGTCCGAAAATTCATCTCAGCCATTGTCTTGGCATGATTACTTCTGACTTTAACAATCAGAGAACGCCCTTTGCCAAATGTACCAAGCTTGACCAGGTATCTTTTATGAAGGGTATTCGCAATGGTCTCAAGATGGTGGCCGTTAACTAAGATTGCAGAGTAATCAAAGCTTGGGTCCAACGTATCCATATACACCGGCCCGCTCATGGTGGGAGTAAGCCTCATTGTGAATTCAAATGCGCCTGATTGGTGCGTCTGGATTCGCGTGCTCTTTAAAATCGAGTCTTTAATTAGGTATGGCTGGGTAGTCGGCTTGATACGTTGAAGGACGTTTTCCAGATTCGAAAAGATATCGCCCGGCTTGAGGCTAAGTGCAGTAAAGTTCGCGGTGACTGGAAAGCCCATGCCAACATAAGTGGTGTTCTGAACCGGCGGTGTATTTTCCTGGTGGGTATATTTCACTCCCAGAAGCATGTTGGAGATGGCCGTCGTCCCGGCAGTGGATATCCGCCGTTGATTTTTGCTGAATAATCCAAGTTCCTTCAATGATTGCCGCAACGACTCGGTTAATGTCGAGCTATACTCTTGAAGGCCATTGAAGTTGAACAGCATCGGGTCGTTATAGCCCAAATAATGTTCTGTAAACGCCGGAGTTAATAGTGGATCGCTGACATTGCTTCGGTAAAGCTGCTGTCCAGGGCTTGATGGCGGTGAAAGTTGGGCAGATTCACGCGTATATCGAGTTGCATATGCTGTCTGATTGCCAAAGGGCTCGCTTTGCAGGGTGGAAACAAAGTTGCTGCCCATTTCAAATAAGACGAGACTGCCAAATGCAATCTTGGTCAATCTTTTCTGGGCAACAAACACCAGAACTGCAAACATCAGTACCAACACCAAATTGCCTGTTAGAATTTTCGGCGAATTGGGCTGGAGTCCCAGGTAACCGCTAATCGGGGTGAAACTGCCGTATTTGATGAACAGCCAGCCGATTATCAGCAAGACTTCGATCATTATTGGAATGCCGAACTTAAAGCGTTGGGCAATCAGCTTTGGGTTCGACAGCCACGCTTCATAAGCGGTAACTATCAGCATGAAGCTCAGCAAAAATGAGTAGCGAAACGGCGATCCGGACGGCTCATTGAACATGTGCCAGGCAAGATTGACCGGCTCGATCAACATACTTAGAAATAAAGTAATCAGCGTAAAAGCAGTGCCGACTTTACGTTGCTGGTTAATTTTTGGATGAACAAAATAGACACAAACCAGCAGAATAATTGCAAGCGATGAAAAGATGGCCGGTGCATGGAATAGTCGGTTAACGTAGTCCTGACCGCCAAGGCCCAATTGAGAAAAAACTTCAAATCCAAATTGCGGGTGAGTCACAGCACCCATGGCAGATGCATCCCCTGGTGATGTTTTGGCAGTTTGAAACATCCCCAATCCTGCAGGAAGCAGCACCACCATGCTTGTTAGAACACTGCACAACAGTGTAAAACTGAAGGACTTAATGAAGGGCAGATTCCTGCTAAGCCGGGTTTTGACTCCGGAGTCGGACAAGTGGCCAGCCAACATCAAGTTGACGGCATAAATGATTGTGAAAATGCCAATCATATAACCAATATAGTAATTCACGATGATACACAGACTAAACCAGATAAACAGCTGACTGCCGGAATGACCGTCCTTGATCCGATCGATTCCATAACAGATTAATGGCAGACAAATGAGTCCGTCAAGCCACATGATGTTGATGAAATTCGCGGTCACGTAACCACAGATGCCGAACACCACGGCAAAAATCGGGTTCATCCAGTTGAAACTCTGAAAATGTTTGACCAGATAGAAGCTCATGGCTGCCGAAATGGCACTCACTTTCAGCATCAGAATAATGGTGATCGCCGTTGGAACCTGGCTGGTTGAGAACAGCAGAATAATGACATTAAATGGGCTCAAGAGATAGTAAGCCACCAACGGCACTATATTTTCACCGACCCCCGTGTGAAATGAGAACGTTGAGAAATTTTCTGTCGCAATGGCATGCTTAAAAAACGAGAAAAACGGTGAATATTGAGCACCCATATCGCCAACCAGAAGATTCTGGTTCCCAAAGGGGGTGATGTGATTGACCGCCAATATGATTGCGATCGTCATGAATGATAAGCATCCAGAGACGAGCATGAACAAGACGGTTTGCGATTTGATTGATTTAAAGGTCATGAGTGATCCCTCTTTTATCATGGATCAATTCAGTCAGGTCAACTTGTTTTTGACGAAAAGCTGCCAATACCGTTTCGCACCATAGCAGTGAGAACAAGCCGCCGCCAAATACATCGACGGGGTAGTGAACTTGGAAATAGACCCGAGAAATTGCGACCATTGCCAACCAAAAAGCCATGATCATGGTGAGTGAAATTTTTAGTCGGATAGAAGATATGATTTGAAATCCAAATTCAACAATGACAAAGACCAAAATGACCGATCCAACGACGTGGCCACTGGGAAAACTGTAGCCGGAAGCCGGCGTGATCATGGTTGTCGGTCGGGGCCGTTGAACGATGAATTTAACGAACAGGCAGGCAACGTTTCCGGTGACAGCAGTCGTGATTGTGATCAGTGCTTCATAGACCATTTTCATTTTCCAAAGGATAATTGCCAAAATCAACACAATCGAAATTGTGACCGTTGGACTCCCACTAAACGTGATCGCTTTAAAGATTTCAGTCCGTTGAGGCGTTATAAAGCGGTGAACATATTCAAGCGCCTGCATATCCAACAGGATCAACTGTGGCAGTCGGACAACAACCGTAATGGCAAGGGTGAGAAACGTGGCCCAACCGATGGTGATGTAGGGGTGCTTCGTGAATGTTTCGATTCTCATCATGTTCTCCTTTCCTGTGCTTGATTGACGCTTAAAGAATACAGTGGTTGGCGAAAAGCTTATACAGGCGATAAAAAAGAAGAAAATGAGAATTTATCAGAAAGTGGACGTTAAAAAATGACCCTAAGAGAGGTACTCTTAGAGCCAATGGTTTATTGTGCTATTCAGTTTTTAACAGTTTATCGTGAGGCTCGGTGACGGAACCGATTGTTTAACAACGTCATGGCCATTGGGATGGTTGAGATAAGGACGATCACAAGCGTCATGAGTTGAAAGTTTTCTTTGACGAAGGGAACATTACCAAAGAAAAAGCCGCTTAAACTCGTCAGCATGACCCAGCTGATGCCGCCGATTACGTTATATTTCATGAAGGTATTGGGAAGCATGCCACTCATGCCCGCAGTAAACGGAACCAGTGTCCGAATGATTGAAACAAACCTGCCCAGAAAAACCGCGACGTTTCCGTGACGGGCAAAGAAAGTTTGTGATTTTTGTAAGGTCGCTGGACTGATTAGTTTTGATAAATGCGGGTGATCCGCAAGTTGGCTGCCAAAGTGGCGGCCAATATGAAAATTAATAAAATCGCCAATCGTGGCGGCGATTGAAAGGATGACGATCAGCTTGTAAATGTTAATTGAATTGTGAAAAGCTGCCAGTGATCCGAATAAAAAGAGAATGGAGTCACCGGGCAGAAACGGCGCCACAACTAGGCCGGTTTCGGCGAAGACCAATAAAAACAGAATGCCGTAAACCCAGGCACCGTAATTGGCCATCATGGCAGGCAGGGTGGTGCTCAGATGAAGAACTGTTGTGAGAAAAATGGTTATCATGCAGATTACCTCAATTCATTTGATGTGATCATGATAGCTGTTTCCAATCAAGTGTGAACGTAGCTTGAGATGAGCAGATTCTGTGAATTTCTCAGTTTGGTTGATTGGCAAGCGGTCCATCCTTTGGAAATATCACGTTAAAGCTGACACCCTGGGGCTGAATATCGGTCACTGTAATGGTCAGATTATTCAATTTTGCCAGTTGAGAGGCGATCGACAGTCCAAGCCCATTCCCGGCTATCTGGCTGTTATGAGCATGATCGCCGCGATAAAAGCGGTCAAAGATATGCTGCTTATCTTCGTCGGCAATACTTGCCCCCGTGTCTTGGACAGAGAGGGTCGTCTGACCGTTATCCTGGTGAATCAGAACTGTGATGTCGGCTGATTTAGGAGAATATTTGCCGGCATTATCGAGTAAGACTGACAAAATCTGTGAAATGTTGGTTTGGTTTGCAACTACCATCATGGAAGGCTCACCAATAACTTTGATCGGTTGTTTGAGAACGACGCGTTCTTCTTCTACGGTTTCATTCACAATACCGACCAAGTCAAAGCGGCTCTTTTCAACGACTTCCTTGTCAGCCCGTGAAAGGGCCAGCAGACTGTTAACCAGCGCCTGCATTTTCGCTGACTCATCATCAATAAAATTCAGTGAACGATCGATGATTTCCGGATGCTCTTTACCCCGGCGCTTGACGAGTGAAATGTGACCACGAATCGCGGCAATTGGCGTCCGTAGTTCATGGGAGGCGTTTGAAATGAAGGCTTTTTCTTTATTATTATTCTCAATAATTGCTGTTAGTAGTGCGTTGAAGCTGGCCGAGAGTTCATGAACTTCAGTTGGCGAGTCGGGAACCGGAAGCAGATTTTCAACATTTGTGACCGACTTACTTTGCTGTTGAGCTGTTTCCTGCAATAAACGCAAGGATCTTGTCAGGCGTTTGGCAATCAGTGAGATTAGGAACCAGCCCAGAATTAATCCCAAAATTAAGACGATGATGACGACCAAGACCACTGAGCCTAACGTTTTGATGATCGGATTGAGACTGATCCAAATTTCGGAATGTATATTTTTTTGATCTCCGTGCCGGACACCTGACCGATAGTAAAATAGGCCGTATCCCTTCGCGTAAATGAGGGCGGGAAAGAAAGGCAGATGAATGATTTTTGAGATTTCATTTGGTTTGGCTGCCAGAAATTGTTTTGCACCTTTAGAGTAAAATAACACTGATTGCTCTTGTGAAATGGCCTGACTGGAGACTCTGACGTAAGTATCCTGAGTATTAATACTGCTGTTGCGCCGCCACTGGTGCCAGTCGGGCTTATCGTCAATGAAAGATCGATTTAAGCTTCGCAGGAGTTCCACCGACTCGGTCTGGCGCTGGTGAACCAGGTTGACGCCGACAACAATCACGACTGCTGTTCCGGTCAAAAAGGCAAAGCAGGAAAATAAAATAATAAAATTATGGCGGATTGCTTGAAAAGTAGTCTGACGTTTTTTTCTTCGCACGCTGATTCTCCTATTCCTGATAATTTCCAGATAAGACGTAACCAATTCCGCGGACGGTATGGATCAATTGCTTTGGATAATTGCGATCCACTTTATTACGCAGGTAGCGAATATAGACGTCAACAACGTTGGGTTGGCCTTCAAAATCAACTCCCCATACCGAGTCCAAGAGTTCATCTCTGGTGAGGGTGTCGCCGGCATGACGGATCAATGTCAATAGCAGCTCGTATTCCCGCTGCGTCAGCTGGATCAGGTTGTTGACCCGGGTGACCTGACGCGATTTGGTATTCAACGTTAAATCTTCGACCGTGTATAAGTCACTCTTTTTCGTATGCTTGTTCTCGTGACGCAGCATGACCCGAATCCGGGCGAGGAGTTCTTCAATTTCAAATGGTTTGGTAATATAGTCATCGGCACCGCTGTCCAAGCCTGCAACTTTATCGCCGACATAATCACGGGCGGTCATCATGATGATTGGAATGTCGTCATTTTTCCGAATGCGTCGAAGAACTTCCAGACCGTCCAATTTGGGCAACATCCAATCTAATATAATCAAATCCAAATTTCCCCGATTATTATCATATAGCTGTAAAGCTTCAAGGCCGTCTTTTGCCAAATAGACCTGATAATCCTCGAACTTCAATTCCGGAATCAGGTATGAGCTCAGAGCTTCTTCATCTTCAACCAGCAGAATTGTATTTGTCAAAATGACCGCCTCGGCTTTCATCAATTGTTTTGTCAGATTCTGGTTCCAACTTATCCCAAATAATTTTTAAAAGCAACGGAAAGCCTCTGTTATTGTAGCTTGCCTAAAAAGCAGGTAATAGCGGCACTAAATAACATGTTTATGAGGTTTTATCAGAATCCTGTTACAAAACATTTTATTAAAACAGTTGACAGAATATGAAAACTAAATTATAGTTCTACTCATAATAAAATTTTGGAAACGGAGGACGGCGTCATGAAACTTATTAATTCAATTATTAACAACCGAGTGGCACCATCTTTCAACCAGGATTTAGCCTTATTATTAAAAATCAAGGACCCGACATTGATTCCGAAGTAGTGAATAGCTACCAGGCAATCATACAAGTTGAGCCCTTATTTCGTTTTTAATGATGAGGGCTTGATACATCCAGATTCAAAACCTCATTCATTAAAGAATGAGGTTTTTTATTTGCCCAAGGAGGGATGCTTATCGGTGTTACCTGATCCAAATGATTGAAGTTCGCAGTTAGACAAAATACATACAAATTGAAAGTGGGTAGATTTTATGAAGAAGAGCACGATGAAAAAAGTTGTCAGCATGGCCGCAATTGTAATGACCGCAGGGGTTTTTGCCGGATGTAGTACCGCCAAGACAACGACCAAGGGAAATCAAACAACTGGAAACACGATCAAGATTGGTGTCAACATGGAACTTTCCGGCGCAGCTGCCGGCTATGGCCAATCACAAAAGCAGGGGATTCAATTAGCTGCATCTGAAATTAACAAAGATGGCGGCATCAACGTCAACGGCAAGAAGAAAAAGATCAAGCTGGTGATTCGGGATAACAAGACTTCCAACAACACATCAGCATCGGTTGCCGCTCAGTTGACCAACAACGATAAAGTGGTCGCAATTGTCGGCCCTGCAACCACCAACGCCGGAACCGCTGAAATTCCAAATATCACCAAAGCAGCCGTGCCGAGTGTCAGTCCATCAGCGACTGATCCGGCATACACGCTCAAGAAGAACGGCAAAGTTCAGCCATATGTATTTAGAGCTTGTTACCAAAACAATTTCCAAGGCGCAACAGCTGCCAAGTTTATGACCAACACCTTGAAGGCTAAGCGGGTTGCCGTATATGCTGACAACTCAAGTGATTATGGAACCGGATTGGCAAAAGCATTTAAGAAAGCCTACACCGGTAAAGTCGTTGACAGCCAATTCTTCACGGCTGGCGACAAAGATTTCAATGCAGTCTTGACATCATTTAAATCAAAGAAAATTGATGCCATTTACGCACCGGGTTATTACACAGAAATTGGTTTGATCATCAAGCAGGCCCGTCAAGCCGGCATCAATGTGCCAATCGTTGGTAGTGATGGAATGGCTGATCCTAAGCTGGCTCAAATCGCTGGTAACAACAATGCCTCAAAGATTTACTACACAACCCCATTCTCGGACGATGTAGCGAAGGCAAACCCAACCGCTGTGAAGTTCATGAATAAGTACAAGGCAAAGTATAACCAGGACGCACCAACCTTCTCAGCATTGGCATACGATTCGGTATACATGATCAAGCAGGCAATTGAAAATGAAAAATCAGCAGATTCAGTAAAAATCGCAAAGGGCTTGGCAAAGATCAAGAACTTCGACGGCGTTACCGGGAATATCACAATGGACAAGGAACATAACCCGGAGAAGCCGATTGCGATTGAAGAGCTGACCAAGGGGAAGGTTAGTGAGTCGTTTAATGTGAAATAGTGTAGTGTGCGGAACGCAACGGGTGATGCGGTGTGTAAGGAAAAAATGATAAAATCCCGATTTTGGATTTTAATCATTTTTTCCTTACACACCGCATCAGTTGCGTGGAGCAGTCCTAATCCAAGTAGCAGTCGAGCAACGACTATTTCAAAAAAACAAATATCAAACCAATCCCAAACTCCAAAACTACAAATCACAACTAATAAATCACAAATCAAACCAAATCTACCAACGAGAGGAGATCCACAACCGTGCAAACATTTTTTCAGCAGATCATCAACGGGCTTTCATTAGGAAGCATATACGCATTACTTGCTCTCGGGTACACCATGGTTTACGGCATCATTAAGCTGATCAACTTTGCCCACGGCGACATCTACATGCTGGGCGCCTTCTGGGGGTACTACGTGATCAACGTGTGGCACTTCAACTTCATCAGCGCACTGCTTTCTGCCATGTTGGTAGGAGCCGCCAGCGGGGTAATCATCGAGTACTTTGCGTACCGGCCGCTCCGCCATTCACCACGAATTACCGCGTTGATCACTGCAATTGGCGTCTCATTTCTGCTTGAAAATGGGATGTCATACCTGTTTACGTCAAATACCCGGGATTTCCCGCAAATTATTAAGCAGGTGAACTATCATCTCGGCGGGGTCCAAATTTCAAATATTCAAATTCTCATTCTGGCCACTTCTTGTATTTTGATGATTTTACTTCAATTGATTATTAAGAAGACCAAGATGGGCCGGGCCATGCGGGCGGTATCAGTTGATGCCGACGCCGCAGAACTGGTTGGTATCAACATCAATTGGACCATTTCGTTCACCTTTGCCTTGGGTTCCTCCTTGGCAGGGGCAGCCGGCGTATTGATTGGGCTGTACTATAACTCGATTGACCCACTTATGGGGATGACACCCGGAATCAAGGCCTTTGTGGCAGCGGTTCTTGGAGGCATCGGTTCGGTTCCCGGCGCATCTGTCGGTGGCTTTATCATCGGAATCCTGGAGACATTCGTTCAGTCAATTGGCTTGTCAGCATACAAAGACGCAGTGGTTTACTTCGTCTTGATCGTCATTCTCCTGATTCTGCCAGCTGGAATATTTGGCAAGAATACAAAAGAAAAAGTGTAGGTGATCACATTTGAAAGCAAATTTTAAATACAACTTGATTTGGCTGATCGTGATGATTGCCGGCTTTTATCTCATCAATACACTGATTCTCGTCGGGGTGATCGACTCATTCATTGCCAACATGCTGGTGACCATCGGGATTAACATCATTCTGGCAACCGGGTTGAACCTGATTATTGGATTTGCCGGTCAGTTCTCACTGGGGCATGCCGGCTTCATGGCGATTGGGGCCTATGCGACCGCAATTGTGACCCAAACTGCCAGTTCACCAGTCGGATTCTATGCTTCAATCTTTATTGGCATTATCGTTTCAATCATTGCTGCACTAATCGTTGGAATTCCAACCTTGCGACTTCGGGGTGACTATTTGGCCATCGCGACCATGGGGGCTTCTGAAATCATCCGGATTATTATTAATAACCTGAAGATGACGGGTGGGGCTGCCGGGATGTTCAACATTCCCCAATTTGCCGACTGGCCGACCGTCTACATCATGGTTTGTCTAACTACCATTATCATCGTCAACTTTATCCATAGTCGGGCCGGCCGGGCAGTTAAATCAGTTCGTGAAGATGAGATTGCCGCTGAAGCTATGGGGATTAACATCACCAAATGGAAACTCGCCGCCTTCGTCCTGGGGGCATCGACTGCCGCAGTGGCTGGTTCGCTTCACGCTTCATACCTGCAGACAATTGCCCCCAACGACTTTGGCATCATGGAATCAATTTCGATTCTGATCATCGTCGTCCTTGGCGGTGTCGGCAGTATCACCGGCACGTTTGTGGCCGCAGTTGTCCTTGGGGTGCTGGATACGGTGCTTCAGAACTTCGGTGCTCTGCGGATGGTGATTTACGCGATTGCGTTGGTCATGATCATGATCTTCAAACCATCCGGACTCCTTGGAACTTGGGAGTTCTCGGTTAAGCGGCTGTTCAGCCGATCCAAACGAAAGGAGCGTGTTGAATCATGAGGACGCTTTTGAAAGTGGATAACGTGGTTAAAAACTTTAGCGGATTGACTGCTGTATCAAATGTTTCCATGCACCTGGATACCAATGAATTAGTAGCGCTGATTGGTCCAAACGGTGCCGGCAAGACGACGCTGTTTAACTTGCTGACTGGGGTGATTCCGGTATCTTCTGGGTCAATCGTACTCAATAGCGACAGTGGGACCTATCCGTTAAATGGCAAACCCGCTTATACGATTGCCAAGATGGGGTTGTCGCGAACGTTTCAAAATATTCGTTTGTTCAAGGACTTGACGGTTATGGAGAATGTTTTAATTGCCATGACCAGTAAAGTCAAAGAAGGCTTCATCCCCACCATCTTTCGGTTTCCAAGTTATTACAAGACTGAAAAACAGCTGGCTGAAAAGGCCAAACAGCTGCTTGAAATCTTTGAATTGGAGAATGATACTGATGTTCTCGCGAAGAATCTGCCTTATGGGACGCAACGAAAGCTGGAAATTGTCAGAGCTTTGGCAACCGAACCGCAAATTCTATTCTTGGATGAACCGGCAGCTGGGATGAACCCTGAGGAAACAGCCGAACTAACGCAGTTGATCATTAAGGTTCAACGAAAGTTTCACATCACAATCTTGTTGATCGAGCATGACATGTCGCTGGTCATGAATTTGGCACAAAGAATTTACGTTCTGGATCATGGCTCATTACTGGCCAAGGGAACGCCTGCCGAAATTCAATCGAACCCGGCAGTTATCAAAGCCTATCTTGGCGAGGAGGTGGATTGACCCATGTTATTGACAGTCGATGATTTATTTGTAAATTATGGTGTGATCAACGCTGTGAAAGGCGTCAGCTTCAATATTAACGAAGGTGAAATTGTTTCGTTGATTGGCGCAAACGGGGCCGGAAAATCTACCATTCTAAAGACAATTTCCGGATTGTTGAGACCCAAAAGCGGCAAGATTACCTATGAGGATCAGGAAATTCAATCCAAGTCTGCGCCGAAAGTAGTTGCGGATGGAATCTCACAGGTGCCTGAAGGCCGCCACATTTTCGCCGGCTTGACGGTTATGGAGAACCTTCAAATGGGCTCATTTCTGGTGAAGGATCGGGCGAAGATTAAGCAAAACTTTGATGAAGTCTTTGAACGATTTCCGATCTTGAAACAGCGGAAGAATCAAGATGCCGCGACATTATCCGGTGGTGAACAGCAGATGCTTGCCATGGGCCGGGCATTGATGGCCAATCCGAAATTAATTTTGCTTGACGAGCCATCCATGGGGTTAGCACCAATCTTTATCAATGAAATTTTTGACATCATTAAAGAAATCAACAAACAGGGGACAACAGTTCTACTAATTGAGCAAAACGCCAAAAAGGCTTTGTCCATCGCTGATCGCGGGTATGTTTTAGCGACCGGCAAGATCCAAATGACCGGTACAGGCGACGAGCTGCTGGCAAATAAAGATGTCCAAAAGGCATATTTGGGAGGTTAAAAATGAGTGTAAGAGATTTTATGTCCACCAACGTCATCACCGTGCCGCCCGAGACCAAGGTCAGTGTGGCGGTGAATATGATGAAAGAAAATAACATTCACCGATTACCGGTGATTAGTGACGGACAGTTAGTTGGTCTGGTCACTCAAGGCACCGTTGAGGCGGCTTCACCATCCAAAGCGACAAGTTTATCAATTTATGAATATAACTACTTATTGAACAAAATGACCGTCAAAGAAGTGATGGAGACAACGGTTCGGACCATCGAGGCAGATGACTTTCTGGAAGACGCCATTTATGAAATGAGAAAGTATCAAGTGGGTGTCTTGCCGGTGACCGATCAGGGGGATGTTGTCGGGATCATTACCAACAACGATATTTTGGATGCGTTCTTGGACGTCACCGATTATAACGAGGATGGCACGGTGGTTCAGGTCTTTATTCCAAAGGATCGGCCGGGAGTAATTTTTGATATTGGCAAGATAATGGCTGAAAATGATTTAAATATTCAGACGTTAATGGTCACCCACCAAGGGACCACCAAGGTTGTTGAAATCCATGTCGATAAAGAAGATGGGGTCTCGGTTGCTTCCAAGTTACGGGAAGCCGGGTTTGATGCGAAGGAAGCTGCTCACTATAAGAAGGTCGATTGAAAATCCAAATGTGATTCAACCCCGAGGGCTACAGAAATTTCTGTGGCCCTTTTTAGTTAGCAATTATTTAAGCCTATTCAAACTTGCGGTTCAATGATATATTCAAGTCAATGTAAATTTGAAAACTTGGAGTGATCATTATCGCAATTGTCAAAGTAATCGAGGGTCCCACTATCACATCAGCAGACAAATCATCCATTGAGTGTCGGCAGCATCAACTTATCTGCATTGATAGCGTGGGATATATCGATCGAATCATCGATGAATCAGAAACTGATTTTTCAGCAGTTAAGGAGCAAGCCAATAAAGCTGGCCAACTTACCACATTAAAACTGGACGAATACCTGCTACCGGGCTTCATCGACCTTCACGTCCACGCACCACAGTGGCCGAATGCCGGTGTGGCGTTGGATCGACCGTTAAATGAGTGGCTGGATACATACACATTTCCACTTGAAGCGAAGTATGCCGATGTTGACTTTGCCAAACGGGTTTACGATAACCTGGTTACCGAGCTGGTGGGAAATGGAACCACCACGGTGCTGTATTTTGGAACGACTCATAATCAGGCAAACCTTGAGTTGGCCAAAGCCTGTATGAACCATAATCAACGCGGATTCATTGGTAAAGTCGCGATGGATAATCCGGATCAGACACCTGATTACTATCGGGATGCTTCTGCAGAAAGTGCAGTTGCTGATACGGAAACCTTCATCAAACAAATGATGGAATTAAACAAGACCGCTGACATTCAACAAACACCTGTGATCACACCGCGGTTTGTGCCCAGCTGTACACCGGCGTCTTTGAAAGGGTTGGGAAGGCTGGCGAGGAAGTATGATCTGCCGGTTCAATCCCACTGTAGTGAAAGTGACTGGGAGAATGGTTTTGCTTTGGAACATTATCATAAACGGGATGCAGAAGTCCTTGATGAATATGGCCTCTTGACTGACAAATCGGTAATGGCTCACGGAACTTTGCTGAATCAATCTGATCTGGATACCTTTAAAGAACGCGGAGTTGCCGTGGCCCATTGCCCGATTTCAAACGTCTACTTTGGCAATGCCGTTCTACCAGTTAGCAAGCTTTTGAAGCAGAATGTCAAAGTTGGCTTGGGAACTGACATTTCCGGCGGGTATTCGCCAAGCTTGTACCAGAATATTCGTCAGGCGGTCATGTCATCACGGATGCTTCATGATGGTGTGAATTCTCAACTGGATCCTGCTCAAAGGGGAACTGAGAACGATGCAATTTCAGCTAGAAACGGTTTCTACCTTGCCACAGTTGGTGGGGCTAAGAGCCTTCATATAAAGACTGGCCAGATCAAAGCGGGCTATTTGGCTGACTTGCAAGTCGTCAAATCACCAATGCCGTCATTTAATGAAGAAACCATGGACCAGATTTTTGAGAAGATCATTTATAATGCATCAAAAGACGATGTGAAGCAGGTCTTTGTTCAGGGAAGACTGGCAAAAGGTTAATATGACAAACAAAGGTGACGCCGATAATTAGATATCAGTGTCACCTTTGTTATTGCTATAAATCATTTTTAGTTGTTTTTAACGTTTCGATTGAATCACGAACAGCTTATTCCCAGTAATATATCGACCGTTTGTCAGTTGATAACGGGTGGTTAAGTTGTGCTTGACGATCTTCTTGACGTGCAGTCGGGTATTCTTCTTGTATGAATGAACCCTGGCTGTTAAATTCCTGTTCTTGTAAGCATGAATTCCCTTGGAGTTAATTACCTTGATGATACGTGATTTCGGGATAGATTGATAATAAACCGGAACCACATGCTTCGTGCTGGCAGTGACGTAGCCTTTCTTCCCGGCATTTTTAGTCTGATGGTTAACGTCACGAACGCGGTATCTCAAGGCACCGTTGTTCGAACGGGCATATCCGGTTACGACAAACATTGGTCGCTTTGTTCGTTGCGCTTTGTTGTAACGAACCTTGCGATTTGATTTGTTGAAATTAGGGGACTTGTACATGTAAATCTTCTTAACGGCGTAGACTGCCTCACCTTTGACAGCAGCGTAATTGGTTTGTGTTCCACCTGGAGTTGTTGGCTGTTCTGGGTTGGTTGGAATCACCGGTGTGACCGGTGGATTTGGAACTACAGGATTGACCGGGTTAACTGGATTAGGGGTTGGTGTTGGTGCCTTTTGGTAAACGAATGTGATGGTTTGCTTGGTGGCACCAATATTGCCTTTCAGTACGGTCATTGGTGGAAGTTTGGCGTTATCCAAATTATAAATGCTTCCATTATAATTAATCGTTGGAACTTTATATTGAGCTGTTGAAGCGTCGTAGGCACTTCCGAATTCGCCAGTGATTTGTTTATCTGGCAGAATCACATTGCCATTCTCATCGACATACTTGATGGTGATGGGTGCTGAGACGGTCTTTTGCTGCCAAACGTAAGTTTCAACTGGTGCATTAGTGGTTTGTGGATTGTATTTTTGATACAATTCGTTGACCGAATAGGTTTGACCTGCTGGATTATGAACGTCACCGGTACCATTATCGACACCGTTTTGATCAACAGCCATCCACTTTGGGCCGATATTCAAGTTGCCACTTCCATCAGGCAGCGCGGTATTGTTGCCGGGTGGGGTGATGAGGCCTTCGGTTCCATCAAAAACAGTATTTGGTCCAAGCTTAAGCTGCCAAAGGTTCGTGTCGCCGGTGAAAATATCTTGTGTAGGCCCATCTGGGTTTGGAAGAAGCTTCCTGGTATTCCATTTGCTTAGATTTAACGACTGTAATTTGGGCATGCGTTTAAACATTTGAGGCATATAAATAACGTTGTTGGTGTCCCAATTTGAGATGTTTAAATGGGTCAATTGTTCGTCACCCTGAAACATTGACCCCATGTCTGTTACTTTATCGGTGTTCCAATTCGAAACTTCTATATCTTTGAATTGGTCTTCTCCAAACATATAATTCATATCGTTTACATTGTTGGTATCCCAATCGGCAACATTGATGCTGGATAGCCCGAAACAGGATGCAAACATTCCGCCCATGTTGGTAACTTTGCTTGTGTCCCAGTTTGAAAGATCTAAGTGTCCCTGAAGGCCATGATCATACTGGAACATCTGTCTCATATTTGTTACATGGCTGGTATCAAGATCATTAATGCCTTCGAAGCTATTCACTCCGATTGCAAAAAACAGTTTCGATGAATTCTTTGGTAAAATAACACCTTTTCGAAAAATAATTTTATCAACTGAAAAGCTGTCAATAAATGATGGCATTTCTTCATTAGTTCCCAACGTTCCGGGATAAATAGTCAACACTTTATCATCGGACAGTGTGACAGGACACGTCCCCCACGTACCTTCACTCGCAGTGACATGTGCACGTGCTGACTTCTTAGTGTTTAATTTGTTGGCGGCAACGTGGTGACTGGTTCTATTAATCCGAGGTTTTGCCAAAGCAGATGCCTGGGCCGGATTACCAGGGCCTATCATCAGAAGAAGTAAAATAATACCAAGTGTCCAAACTGAAATTTTGCGAATATTCATTTCGATAACCCCCTTAAACTGCAATCGATAACTCATCAAGATGTGTACGCTTTCAATATAACTCTTTGGTAATCTCATGTAAAGGTAAGGTGCGTTAAAAAATAATTGGATAAAGGGACAAGTACATTATTCAATTTGATCGGATTCAATTAGCGATTGAACTTAAGACGCCTGTTGAGTACGTTCGTTGTTAGACTTTTATGTTCCTAAAAATACCAGCAAAGAAAGTTGAGATCCACTTTCTATTAGATGTAGTTTATAACATGTATGTATATGAATTATATAATTGTATCTTTAAGAGTATTACAAAACCGTTATTTAAAAAGTGCCCACTAATTGACCTGTATTGCCAATCAACTACTGTCCTTGTAAACTTAACTCATTGATTAAATCTAATATCACGAGGCGAAACAAACATGTGTACAAGCGTAACTTTCTTATCTGAAACCGGCGACAACTTTTTAGCTCGAACGATGGATTTTGGCTTTGAACTAAAAGGTCGGCCGGTAGTTATTCCCAGAGATCAAACATTTCAAAGTGATGTAAAAGGATCAGAATATCATACCCAATACAGTTTTGTGGGAACTGGTCGGAATCTCGACAATTATATCCTGGTCGATGGCGTCAATGAAAAGGGGCTAAGTGCTGCAGCTCTGTATTTTAGTGGTGAAGCCCAATTTGCCAAGGAACTTAAAGATGGCAAAACCAACATTGCCCCACATGAAGTTCTGAATTGGATTTTAGGCAACGCCGACAGCTGTGCCGATTTGTCCAATCTTCTGGCACATCTGAATATCGTTTCTGCACCAGTCAAATTGATGGGCTTCAGTGTGCCGCTTCACTGGATTATCACGGATCATTCCGGGGACAGCTACGTCCTGGAAGTTGGCAAAGATGGCGTCCGTTACATGAGGAATCCAGTTGGGGTTATGACCAACAGCCCAGACTTTGGTTGGCATTTGAAGAATTTGAGCAACTATACCCAACTCAAGCCAACTCCACATCCAACACGAGATTATGACGGCTATCAAGTCACGTCATTTGGCCCCGGAAGCGGTGGGTTGGGACTGCCTGGTGACTACACCTCTGTTTCAAGATTTATCCGGACCGTATTCATGCGGGAATATACTGATCAGGTATCGACAGACCAGACGGTGACACAATTAAGCCATATTTTAAATTCAGTTGAGATTCCAAAGGGTGTCAAGATTAAGAAGGATGGTTCTGAGGATTACACCCAGTACCGTGGTTACATGGATACCCAAAATTTGACCTATTATATGCAGCCATATGATGATCAGACGATATACAAAGTCGCATTGACCGAAGAATTGATGAATAGAGATCAGCCCACAGAGTTTCCCATTCAAAAAAAGCAGCAATTTCAAGACCTGAACAAATAACATACTAAATTCTTTCAATTAAGATTAATAAGAGCATCTTACGCCGGCCGGCTGCCAGGAGTGAGATGCTCTTATTTTATGTTGTCTCAATGTTATTTTCTTTACCAATCCAGGATAAAGTATGGTGTAAATATAACTTATAATGAATAATAATAACCAGATTGTAAACAGTGTGATCCCATGAGGAACAACAAGACACGACACTTTTTGAGATTAAAATAATAAGTCAAATTACAACAAAAATCTTAACGAAAGCGTTATCATATAGTTGTGAACAAGAGAGCAGTTTGGTTAAACATTTCCAAATTGTTTTGTAATATTCCGAAGTCTAGGGATGGAAACGGTCATTAAAAGCGAACAGATACCACCTGAATGCTTGGCTTTCCATCTGCCGAAGGGGGTTATTCATATGACTAACACAATTCGTACCCGACACTGGCTGCAACAATTGATGATTATTTTAGCAAGTGTTGCGGCATTCATGCTGACACTAGGGATGACAACTATTATTTCCAAAGCTGCCACTGATCCGCATAGCAACGAGAGTGTGTCGAATCCAGTTAATTGGACGAAGTGGCAGAACAATCCATTGTTGAAATTTATTGATGAACCCGACACTGGACCCATAAACCAGTCAGAATATGCCGGCGATTACGTGACTATCAACCATGATTATCAGTGGAGAGCCTCTGGTGACGTTGTTGCTACCCTCACACGACCGGATCAATTTCAAATTGTTCTTCAAAAGGCCGGTGAAAAGCCAACTTCAATGAAGTTAAATGTATTTAATGATGGCCAAGAGTTGACACCTGATCAATATCAAGTAACTGAACTTGGTACGGATCCCCAAAATTGGTTTAACTATCTTGTTTCTGCTCCAATACCAAGTTCCGTTCCTAAGTCTATAGACAGTAACCATATCAATGATAAGATTGCATTTACAAACAAAATTATTTATGAGTTCACACCTGTTCCAACAGCTGGTAGGGGAGTTCACCTTTATCCACAGGCTCCTGCGATCATTGATTTGCCAGAATTAATCCGGGTATTCTATAAAGACGCAACGACCGGGAAGGATATTCAAAATCCCACAATAATCGGGCAGAATCAAAAAGCCGGTTTCAATTCTACTGTTACTGCACCAACCATCAGCGGTTATGAACTTAAGAAAAATCAAGGAATTCAGTATCTGAATGCAGATTTCGATAAAGATAAGATTTATAAATTTTTCTACGATGGCGCAATAGAGCATGGTGCAACTAAAGAGCAAGCGGAAATGGAAGCTCAAGATTCCGTTGATTCATACACTACTTTGACTGATCCTGATGCTCGAAGTGAAGCGCTGGCATACGGGTTCCTAACATGCCAGACATGCGAGAAGGCTAGTAGTTTGATGTATGAATTGATCAGTACCAAAGACAACACCTTTGAAAATGGCAATGTGACCAAATCACTTTCAACTGGTGAATTGCCACAGGCAGTTATCTTTTGGTACAACAAGTCAACAACGCCACCTAAACCAGGCCCGGATCCAAAGCCGACACCAAAACCAGATCCCGTTCCTACCCCAAATCCAACACCGAGTCCAACGCCTGCACCAACTCCTCAACCAACTCCGACTCCAAGTAATCAGCCGGTAGTGGAGGCTAAAAAGGGCAGTGCAGTTTATGCGTTGAAGCCAATCTATGTTTACAAGAACAAAGATTTTAAGAAGAGCGAACGAATTGCCAGCTACACCAAGAAACCACGGATTAACCGTCCAATGTTTGTGGTGACCGGCACTGCTCAGGCTAAGAATGGCGCTCTGCGTTATGCTGTAAAAGACGTTAACCATCACAGTAAGACTGATGGCAAACGGGGCTATATCACAGCAAGCTGGTCCTTTGTCCGTCCAGTCTACTATCAAAGTAACCATGGCGTTATGACCGTGATTAACCCAACCGGTGTGAATGAATATATTAATAAGAACCTGACAGGAAAGGTTAAGAACATCAAGCAGGGTACGGTTCTGAAAGTTAAAGCAATCGTCCATCACAACCTGACCACTCGTTACCAGTTAAGCAACGGACATTACATTACCGGTAACCGGAAGTTGGTGATCAGCGGTAAGATGAACCAGCCACACAAGATCAAAGTTAAGAAAGCTGCCTATCGTTACAACAATGCCAACTTTAGCAAGAAAACCAAGCTCATCAAGAAGGGCACAGTTCTAAAAGTTAAGACATGGACTTATTCCCATCCGTATTCCACCAAGAAACACGGAACAAAGGTTTACCATGTTACCGGCGGTTACGTAACTGCAAATGGTAAGTATGTTAAAGTGATTGGTTAATGAACAAGAAAAATAACGGAGGCCATCTATCTTCGGCCTCCGTTTTTTGTACTGTTTTATTTAAGCCATTTAATCGAAACAGGTAAGGAATTGATATGCGGCAGTTTCTGGAATCGTTTGCGGTTGATATAGATGATGCCGCCTCTCTGATCGTCATTGGTATGGACGACCTTCACCGGGATGGTGGCAGTCTTGTCAGCCACCCGGACTTCGCAGTGATAGCGGCCGCTTTCCGGCAACTGCTGCAGGCGGCTGGAAGGGTTGACGATGGACAATCCATTTGTCTGCGCGTGAATCAGCTTGCCGGTAGTTTCGTAAGGATGACCCAACAGGCGATCGGCTTCATCTATATCACCAGCGCCAATTAAATGTCTGATCCGTGTTGAACTGATTTTCTGCTGCTCACTGGACAGTTCATGGACAGTAACAGTTTTGACCTTGCCGCCACTGATTTTGCCAAGTGAATCAATGGTTGTCGTGCCACCCTTGCCAAAGGTGTAATCAAATCCGGCAACCACAATTTTGGCATTGAGGCCCAGGACGTAACGCGTGACAAAGGTTTTGGGAGAAAGGGCCGCAAATTGTTTGGTGAAATCAATGACGTATAAAATATCGGCCTGATTTGCTTTTACCAATTCAATCTTTTGTTTCAAGGTTGTCAGGTAGCGAAAGCTTGCGGTTTTACCATGATTAAAAACTCGTGAGGCATGGCGATTGAACGTCATGACAGCGAGGTCATATCCGTGCTCATGGGCGATCCTTCTTGCTGTCCCAATGACTTTTTGGTGGCCTTTATGAACGCCATCAAAGAAACCAAGTGCCAATACAAGTGGGCGTTCTGTCGCAATTTGTTGATGTGCTTGCGAGTTTTGATTTAGATAAATCACTTTCATTTATTGCACCCCTCGAAGTTGAATCTATGTAAGTCAAAGGCTGGAAACGTTATGTCTCCAGCCTTTGATAAACTTTTTATCGGACTTTATTAAACGTTAGTTCGTTTGAAGTTCTTTATTTTTTGCTTCCTTCAAGAAGTAGCTCAATGGTTTCAAGTCTTGAGCGTCATACTTCTTGACGAATTCAGCAACTTTATCTTTATCCTGCCATGAGGTGTCGATGAACATGTGTTGAGTGGTTAACGGCATCTTGTGAGTTAATTTAACATCGATGACAACCGGCTTGTCGGTCTGCTTTGCGTCCTCGATGGCCTTTTGCATATCTTCCTTGGTGTGGACGGTGTAGGTAACGGCGCCCATACCCTTAGTGACTTCGGCCCAGTTGGTGTCGGGTAAATCAACACCTTCCAGTGGCTGATTTGTATCATCAGTCTGTTCAGCTTCAATGAAGCCAAGAGTTTCGTTGGTGAAGATGATGTTGACAACATGCAAGTTGTATTTGGCTTGGGTCATAACCTCTTCCATCAACATCGCAAAGCCACCGTCACCACTCAAGCTGTAAACGTCACGATCCGGATATTCCAGTTTAGCTGCGATTGATGCTGGCAATGCAAAGCCCATGGTTGCGTAAATGCCTGAAGTTGCCCACTTCTGATCGCCATGCATGTTGATCAAACGCTCGAAGTTGATATCGACATTGCCGACATCAACAGCGAAGACAGCTTTGTCAGAGGCAGTATGGTTTAAAACATCAAAGATTGGTTCTGGACGAACGGGCATCTCATCCGAGTCTTTGAAGCTGTCCTGCCAGTCGGTCCAGTTCTTCTTGTCAGCAATGGCTGCTTCGTACAAATCAGATGGCTCACGGCTTTCACCGGCATCCAGAATGGCTCGCAGTGCGGCTTTAGAATCAGCCAGCATTGAAACATCGTTGTGACGGCGTTTGCCAAGCTTTTCACTTTGAATATCAATTTGAATAACTTTGGCGTGCTTATTAAACAGGAAGACACTGAATGGAACGTTGGTGCCGACCCAGAGAATTAAGTCTGTGTTGAAGCCAACTTCCGAACCCGGCTTTGGTGCAACTCGTCCGGTTGATCCAAGGTAGGCAGGGTAGTCGTCAGGAATAATACCCTTTGCAAGGAATGATGAAACTAATGGCATCTTGAACTTTTCGGAAGCTTCCTTCAATTCATCGGCAGCGTCCTTAGCACCAATTCCGAAGTAAATCATAGGAGACTTTGCTTCATTAATCAGCTTAACGGCGTCTTGAACATCTTCAGGACGGGGACTTGGATAGATTGGTGTTTGATGAGACTTAACATTTGGCTCGTAAGTATCCTTAATGTCAGCCCAACCCAAATCCTTTGGAATTGTCAAAACGGCAACACCATGTTTCATGTAGGCTTGACGGATTGCTTCGTCAGTCATTTGCGGCAGTGATTGAGCTGTCATTGCGGTGCGGTTCCAAACGGCAACGTCATCGAAAATGGGTTCTTCATCCATTGCCTGGAAGAAGTCCATGTTCATGTTGCTGGTAGGAACTTGAGCGACCAAGGCAACGACAGGAACACCGTCACTTTTGGCATCGTAAAGCCCGTTCAATAGATGAACAGCGCCAGGACCAGCTGAGCCGAAGTAAACGCCCACTTTGCCGGTCAGCTTTGCGGTTGCGGCAGCGGCGATTGCGCCAGCTTCTTCGTGACGGACTTGAATGTAGTTGATTTCATTTTTTTGATTGTGAATTGCATTCATGGTCGAGTCAAATGAGCCGCCTGGCAGGCCGTAGATGTTCTTAACACCCCATTGTTCCAAAACTTTAAGAACAGCATCTGAACCACTAATTGTTTCAACCATAAATAAATAACCCCCTAAGACTATTTGTATTATCTTCTTGTTACTTACTTAAGTGTAGTGCCATATTTGTGAAATGTAAACGCTTTACTTTTAACTTCGAAGTTATTTCACCTCAATCAGGCAAGCGCCAAGGATTAGCGTTCTTAATTGAAAGTAAGCGCATACAGAACTATACTGATTTTAGGAGATGGCAAATATGGATGCAATTAGATATTATTCACGCACGGGGAATACTGAAAAGCTTGCCAATTTGTTGGGCAAGCAATTAAATCTTGAAGCAAAGACAATCGACACACCAATTAGTGAGCCGGTTGATCGATTATATCTTGGCGGCGGTGTCTATAATTTAAATGTGGACGCCCATTTGAAGGACTTTGCCCGCAATCTTGATCCAAAGATGGTCAAAGAAGTATTCTTGTTTGGAACTTCCGGCAGTTTGTTTACGGTCGAGAAGCAGTTAACCAAGATTTTGGATAAAAAGGGAATCAAAGTGGAGACCGATCACTTATTCCTGCATGCTTGATGCCTAAATTAGGCAATATCAATGGCCATCAAAAAGAAGAAATTTCGGAATTTGCTCAGGAGACGGAGACCGAATAGTTTTCGAGTCTGATTATTATATATGATACAAATAAGGACGATTCTCACAGGTGTTAGTTGTGAGGATCGTCCTTTTTGTTAAGGAAGTTTAAAGAACATATTAGTAAATATATGAGAGACGAACACGTCATCACAGAAGCTTGTTATTAAACATGATTATTTGGAATCCCAATTACTCATAAATTACTTATGAAGCGTTTCGACTCCAGCCAAAAATAATGACAGTCGTGTGTTAACCAAGTATAATTAAGATGTAATATGGTATATAACACATTGGCAAGATCGCAGTTACCGCACCATAGGAGGTCGATCATGATGGCAAACTCAAGTAAGAATGAAAGGCGTTATTTCACCTGTCTACTAAAGGGATTTACTGTTGCTTTGATGACTCTGTTAATTATTTTCGGAATTAATTTGTTTAATCGGGATAATTCTGAAAATGACCATCACTTTTCTTTATTTCGGTCGACCCAAGTATCGGCTGATGTAAATGAAGTGAAATATGTGCTGCACGGCGTCGACCTTTATGGCGATCCGATTGATGTCCCATTTAATAATCAAGAAATCACGGTACGTTCAACTGACAAATATTTCGATACCTATTTTGACGCTTCAAAATATCTAAAGATGTCTTTTGATAATGGCAGATACACTTTTCGAGGGTTTTACAATGATCAAAAAACGGACATTGGGAAAATGTATTTCCGGGATCAAAAAGACACAACCATGAATTTTACTTTTGTCGATGTTAATTGGCCAAAAAGACTGGCAGATGTTTCCGTCACTAATGTCTATTTTGTCTTTGAAGATCATCAGTCGACAAAACCTAATAAAATTACGTTGACTCCTGATGCTCAAAACAAAGAAAGTGACAAAGTTAAGATATTTTACACTGACATCTATGGTAAGCAATTAAAAGAATCCAAGACTTACCTAAATGCTGATCTGCCCAAACGAGATCCGAACTTCCCAACGACAATTGGTAATTATAAATTTACGGCATTGGTCATGCGAAAGCCTAAAAGCGATGGAACATACGTGTTCTCAGCTGACAAACTGTTTGCCGGGCTGCGGGCTGACGTGCCAGTTAACGATATTACCTACCAACATATTTATCCGTTGGACGTTTTAACTTATTATGGAACTGTTTTGACAAATCTTGATCCAGGCTCGACCAACACTTATGTCTATGAAAAGTTTGCCAACACATTGACGATTCGATACCTTGATGAAAACGGTCAACCAATCGCTTCCCAAAAAGATCAAACAAAGACAATTCCTGCCAACGAAAGCTATAACGAAACTGCTCCGGATATTGCCGGTTATACTTTAATCAGTGATAAGAATTTGACGGGCAAGCTCAGCCAGGATACGACAATTACTTTCAAATATAAGAAGAGTAATGTCACCCCGCCAAATCCGGGACCTGGCCCGACACCAGATGTAAAGCCTGATGTAAAGCCAACCGTACCGGTATTTCCTACTCGTCCAACAATGCCTGATGGAACCCAGCTGCCTAACTATGCTGGCGCAAAAGGCGGTGTGGTCTATTCACTGAATAAGATTTATCTGTATAAACACGCTAATTTTAAAAAGTCTCAACGGATTGCTGCGTATACCAAGAAGCCCCGGATTAATCGACCAATGTTTGTTGTCCTCAATTACGCCAAGGATAGCCAAGGAAAGTTGCGTTACATCGTGAAAGATGTTAACCATCATTCAAAGACTTCCGGCATGAAGGGGTATCTCACAGCCTCATGGCGTTTTGTCCGTCCAGTTTACTATCAAAGTAATCACAAAAAGGTAACGGTGATTAACCCAACCGGCGTCAATGAATATACCAACAAGAATTTGACCGGCAAGGTTAGAAACCTCAAGCAGGGAACAACCTTGAAAGTGATCGGATTTGTGCATCATAACCTGACCACTCGTTACCAATTAGCGAATGGAAACTATGTTACTGGTAACCGAAAGTTGGTGATTAGCGGTGAAACCAAACAGCCACAAAAGATTAAAGTAAAGAAAGTCATCTACCGTTATAATAATGCCGATTTCAGCAAGCGAAACAAACTCATCAAGAAAGGATCAATTCTAAAAGTAAAATCTTGGACCTACTCTGATCGATATTCTGCGAAGAAGCATGGAACAATGCGTTACCATGTTCCAGGTGGTTATGTGACTGCCAACAGCAAATATGTAAATGTATATTATTAATATTAAATAAAGCACCAACTTTAGATGACATTCTAGGGTTGGTGTTTTATTTGATGGGACATATTTATTGGGGACATTTTCACAAGCAATAAATCAATAAAGCGCTTACATCCATGCTATCATCTTAATGAGTAGATAGTCATATTTGAGGAGGGCAGTGTCATGAAAGTCACTAAATGGATATTAGGAACTATTGTATCGCTGATTTCACTCGTATTCTTTTCGTTTGCTTCTTTAAATACCAACTTAAACACCGGCAACAATTTTACTTGCATTGTCGTTAAAGCCGACGCAACTGATCAACAGGCCATTAATGAAATCATGCCGAATCAAAAGCTTCAGGAATTGGTTTTACTCAATATGAAGAGCCAAAATATTGTGCGACCTGATTTTAAGATGAGCGATTTTACCGCTGACACTTTTAAAACCGACCTCGGGAAATTGACAAGCCTGAGTTGGCCGATTGGCACCTATGATGAAAATGTTGCCACCCAATTGATCGATGGGGGTAACGGCGCAATTGGACCTGCAAGTGTTAATCCAGGGAATTATTCGCTTACAGGAATCGAGTATGCAAAAAACCTAACGAATCTCAAACTTGCAACAGATTTGAACTATGGTCCAGAATTCTTCCATGGAGATATTGTTGATATATCGCCGCTGAAAAGTTTAACAAAATTAACTTATATTGACTTGAGTGGGAACCGAATCTCCGATATTTCACCAATTGCCAAGTTACCAGATGTCAAAACACTTTATATTAACGTCAATTGCATCTCCAACCTGAATGTTCTTGACGCTGATCAATACACAAATGGGTTCAATTATTTGGATCAAACGGTCATTTTTCCAGTTCAAAACCTTCATACCAACTCTTATACATGGAAAGCACCGTTCGTGAATGCGTTGCCAAAGAATGTTAAAGCTTCAGACATTAAATCATATCAGCCATACCAACGGGACGCATTGGAACTATCTGGTGCAGGTTTTGGCATTCCACTGGATGCAAATAGTCCTTATCAAGGCATACAGGTTTTCAGAAACGGTACCGTGAAAGGAACCCAGAAAATTGTTGGGGATGATTTTGAGTATCAAGGCTTATCTGATCAAATCATGCCAGGTATTGATACCACTAATCCATGGGGTGGTTCTGCCAAAGTGGTTCAAAACCCCTATACCTATTACATGATTGCCAACTACGTTTATCCAGATATGCGAGATGTTGTGGTATTACGATATCTGATGCCATACACAATCACCCCACAAACTGCTCAGCCGGTGACCGTTCAATACGTTGATGAGCAGGGCAATTCAATTCATGCAGCCCAGACAATTACCGGTAACATTGACCAGGCATTCGACTTGTCGACTAATCAATATAAATTAAATATTGCCGGATATACATTTAAGAAGTACGATCCGGCACAGACTGGCAAGATCAGCGATACTGCCCAGACATTCAAGCTGGTTTACACAAAGAACGGTAATCCGGTTAATCCGGTAAATCCCAACACGCCAAATCCACCGGCTACTCCAACACCGACAGTACCGGTATTTCCAACTCGTCCAACACTTCCAGATGGAACACAATTGCCAAACTACGCCCAGGTTAAGAATGGCGTCGTCTATTCACTCAAGAAGATTTACATTTATAAACACGCTGATTTCAAAAAGTCTCAGCGAATTGCGATGTACGTGAAGAAGCCAAGAATTAATCGGCCGATGTTTGTGGTCCTGGATTATCAACGGTCCAAGGGTGGCGCGCTGAGGTATAAAGTTCGTGACGTCAACCATCACAGCAAACATGCAGCGAAGGTTGGCTACATCACTGCCAACCAGAAGTATGTTCGTCCAGTCTATTATAGGGCACAGCCAAAGACCGTCACGGTGATTAGTGCCAATGGTGTTAATGAATATAACGAAAAACATTTGGGAACAAAGATTAAAAACTTCAAACAGGGAACTGTCTTGAAAGTCAACTCAATTGTGAAGCATAATTTGACAACCCGTTACATGCTAGGCAACGGCAACTTTATCACTGCCAATCGAAAGCTTGTGATCAGTGGCAGTCAGAAACAACCGAAACGAGTGGTCGTTAAAAAAGCGATTAATCGGTACACCACTGTCAATACCACTAAGAAGAATGGTCATTACAAGAAGGGAACTAAGATTAGTATCAGGGCTTATGATTACAGCCACAAGTATGATAATACCAAGTCCGGCACCAAGCGGTTCCAGGTTAAGGGTGGTTACATTACCGCCAATCCTAAATTCGTAAAACTGTCCTATTAGTCAAATAAGCACCAACCTCACATGATTGAGGTTGGTGCTTTATTTTGTATTTCAACCAAACCTTTACGCTCCTTTTACCTGAACTTTACAAGCGGGTTCTATGATGTACCCGTAACATATTAAAGGGTAATTGGAGGAAACAATCTTGAAAAAGCAAATTGCGTTAATTGCTATTACTTTAGGTTTATTTTCCGTTGGAGCACCCGTTGCATCCCATTATGCTGCACCGACCGCGATTGCAGCCACCCAAACAACCAAAGAAACGGTTGTACCGGGCTCACAGATCAAGCTGGAAGGCGCAGTTAATGTCCGTGATTTAGGTGGCTACAAAACCGAATCCGGTAAAGTCATTAAGCCCAACATGCTGGTTCGCTCAGCCAAGCTGAATACACTGACCGCAAATGATGAAGCCATTTTAACAAAACAACATCGCGTGGCCGTGGATGTTGATTTACGAACACCGGCTGAAATGAAAGAGGCCCCTGATAAGAAGATGGCTGGGGTCAAATATGTGAAGGATCCGGTTGTCTCGGATGCAGAAGATAAGCAAAACTACAAGATTGCCGATGGCCAAACTGGGATGATCGACTATTACAAGTACTTTGTCGACACAGCTCAAGGCCGTCAGGCATACAAAACTCTATTTCATGAATTGTTAACCGTACCAAGTAATGAAGCTGTGTTATGGCATTGTAGTGCCGGTAAGGATCGAGCAGGATTTGGTACCGCGCTGATTATGACTGCTCTCGGCGTTAACAAGTCTACCATCTACAAAGATTACTTACTATCCAACAAATACCGTAAAGCAACCAATGACCAGGCACTTGCCGAACTAAAAAAGAAGGGTGCCAGCAAAGCCACGATTAAGAAGGATTACTATGGATTGATTGTTGAAAAAGCTTATTTGGACGAAGCATATAAAGAAGCCGAAACTCATTACGGCTCAATGAAAGGGTTCCTTGAAAAAGGCCTCGGATTAAGCCAAGCTGATTTAACCAAATTGCAAAATAAATATTTGGAGAAATAAAGATATTTACAAATGATGAAATAGACGGTGCCTCGTCGATTACAATTCGACGAAGTGCCGTCTTTTTTCTTTCAATCAGTAATTATGATTTTTTCGCTGAACCATCGACAAATTGAACGGTTGTCTGAACATCTTCATCGGCAGCTAATTTGTCAGCAGTTTTTTTAATTTTCGACCTGCTGGATTCACCTGTTTTAGATAGGTCAATCATCACCAGCTGTTTAGCGCTGTCGTCTTTATCCTTCACCTTACCAACATATATGTCTGAAATTTCCTTTGGATATCGTTTGGTCAGATCAGTTTGAATGTGTTTTAACACTTTACTGTTACGACTTGTCCCAGTATCGATGCTGGTACCGGTTGAGTTCACGTTCTCCTGGATGGCATCAGTGTCACCGGTCTGTTTGATATAACTTTGAAATTCCTTTGGCGTGATGTAATTACCTTTGGTTAATTGCTTGAGCTCAAGTTGGTAGCCATCAAGATGATAGTCTTTCAATGATTTTGTAAGGTCTTTAACCTGTTCTTCGCTGAGCCGTTTGCCAATCACCGACAGCTCGATTTGTTTCCCAGAAACCGATTGCTTCGTAATGTACTGGTCGTTTAATTTCGCTTCAATAAATTGGGATAGTTGGGTATTGATGTATGAGTTATGCACGATTGAATATGCAGAAATTGAACTGGGAATGACTATGATGATCGAGATGAGTAAGAGCACGATCTGCTGGCGGACCGGCACATTGAGCTTTTCGCCACTGCGAACGCGGAAGAAAATTGTGCCAATGGCCGTTGCCAACGCGATGAAGAAGGCGTTGATCAAAAACAGGTAGCCGGCACCGACAATGAAGGTTGTGTTCAAATGGCTGATGCCATAGCCAACGGTACAAAGTGGCGGCATCAAGGCAGTGGCGATGGCAACTCCGGGCACAATGTTGCCACCGTCTTTTTTGGCGGAACTGATGATTCCGGCAAAGCCACCAACCAACGCAATCAAGACGTCCCAAAGCGTTGGCTCGGTTCTTGCGAGAAGTTGTGCGCTGGTGGCGTTTAAAGGTGAGATGAAGAAATAAAGAGTCGCCCCAACAATCGCAATCGTCACCTGGATGAACAGCAGACGCAGGGATTGGATCAATATTTTGGAATTACTATTGCCCAGACCATAACCAATCCCGACAACCGGTGCCATCAACGGCGAGATCAGCATGGCACCAATGACAATCGGCGCAGAATCCACGTTTAGCCCGATACAAGCAATGATGATCGCACAGAATAAGATTGCCTGAGTCGACCAAGTGAAGTTCAATCCATTTCTAATATTTTGATTTAAAGTTGGCATTGAGATTTGCTGCATTATAATCACCCGCTTCAGTTAGTATGCTGATTTTAGAATATCATAAAGCCGAAATGTTTTAATCTTTGACGCTCGAGGCAGACAGTCGGCCATAATTTTCGTATACTAGAAGGTGTGATTATTCGAAAAAAGAGGACTGACGAAATGACGCCCCAAGAACTTCTAAAAACTAAATTTGGATACGACAGCTTTCGCCCGGGACAGCAAGCTGTTATCGACGACATTATGGCACACAAGAATGTCTTAACCATCATGCCGACTGGTGGTGGGAAATCCCTGTGTTATCAGATCCCGGCAATGCTGGAGGAAGGTTTGACACTGGTTGTTTCACCTCTGATTGCCTTAATGAAGGATCAAGTCGATGGCTTAAATGAAAATGGTATCCCGGCGACCTTTATCAACAGTAGTCTGGACTTTGACGAAATCGATGATCGGTTCGTCCAGGCCCGCAATGGCGATGTTAAATTATTGTACGTGTCTCCAGAACGCCTGGATTCTGGTGCTTTCTCCCGACTAGCCGGTTTACCGATTGATTTGGTAGCTGTCGATGAAGCTCACTGTATTTCCCAATGGGGCCACGACTTTCGACCAAGTTATTTGGCATTGACCGAACGACTCCATGAATTACCGTCAAATCCGACAATCGTTGCGCTGACGGCAACGGCTACACCACAAGTCGCCGATGACATTAAACAGCGACTGCATATTAATGAAGAGGTCAAGACCGGCTTTGAGCGGGATAACTTGGCCTTCAAGGTGATCAAAGGGCAGGATAGTGACAAGTATTTGCTTGATTATTTGAAACTGAATTCAAGTGAATCCGGCATCATCTATGCCAGCACGCGAAAAGAAGTTGAACGGCTGACCAAGCTTCTCAAAAAGCACGAGTTTTCCGTAACAATGTATCATGGTGGCATGAGAAAGGAACAACGCCGCGAGAATCAGGATGATTTTCTATATGATCGGGCATTGATCATGGTTGCCACCAATGCATTTGGAATGGGAATCGATAAGAGTAATGTCCGTTTTGTGATCCATGATTCGGTTCCCGGCAGCTTGGAAGAATACTATCAAGAAGCTGGCAGGGCTGGTCGTGATGGACTTCCCAGCGAAGCGATTCTCCTGTTCAAATTACGGGATGTTCAGACCCAGCACTTCTTCATTGATCAGTCCGAACGGGATGATGAAAGTAAGCGGCGGGCTTACAAGAAGCTCCAGATCATGACTCAGTATGCCAATACTCAGCAATGTCTCCAACAGTTTATCCTGCAGTATTTTGGGGATGAAGGCCCAACTTGTGGGCGATGCAGTAACTGCCTGGATACCAGAGAATCGCAGGACATCACCGTTGATACTCAAAAAGTATTGTCGTGTGTTCTGCGGATGAAGGAACGCTTTGGTAAGAGCCTGGTTGCCCAAGTATTGACTGGATCAAAAGTTCAGAAAATCAGGCAGTTTCACTTTGACGACCTTTCAACTTATGGGATTATGAAAGGCATGCATCAAAAAGATGTCGTTGGTCTGATTGATTATTTGACCGCAACCGGATATTTAACAGCCAGCGGTGGTCAATTCCCAGTGCTCAAAGTAACGGCTTTGGGTGCCGATGTTCTCCAAGGAAAAGAAAAAGTTTCCCGGAAGATTTCCATTAAGGCCACTAAAGCATTATCTGAAAATGATGATTTGTTCGAAGCTTTGCGTCAATTACGACGAGAGCTGGCCGAGAAGCAGGGTGTTCCGCCATTTGTGATTTTCTCTGATAAGACCTTGCATGAAATGAGCGCTGTGATGCCAACCAATGATTCTCAGATGCTGGATGTGAAAGGTGTCGGGGAAAACAAGCTGGATAAGTATGGTGAGCAGTTCCTGGATGTGATTTCAAATTATCAGGAGCAGCAAAAAACTGAAGTTAAAGCGTAATTAAAGTTGAATACACAAAAAGTTCGTCATCTCAAATTGGGATGGCGAACTTTTTATAAATCGAAAATATCTTTGATTGCATCAAGTGATCTAACTTTAATGTTGTTTGGAATATGGTCAACAATTTCACCATTACGGGCACAGAAGTCATAGCCAAGTAAATTAGTTAATATAGCGTATCCGTGAATGTTGTTAGAGCTAATTTTTAAAGATGCTGGGAAGTGATTGGGGATCCTTGATGTAATAGGAAACCCGACAACCATTCCAGTTCGATGATTGTACTTATCAGAACTGACAACCAACATGGGTCTGCGAATGTTGTGATTTTTTGAATCATGCCCACCATATTCATGTCCAGCATGCGGTTCAGCATCGATCCAAATCAAGTCTCCTTGATCCGGATATTGAATATTACCAGACATCTTCTTTACCCACAGCTTTCCCATTATCTTGAATGTCCATTTCTTTTAGTGCTTTTTTAAAGTCATAGTTTGGATTTTCATCAAAGATATTATGATGTACTGGTACAAATGAAATAACACCATTTTCATCCTTTACTGGTGTATATTCAACATTCTCATCAATTTTGAATTCTGAAGGAATTGTTATGACTAATGAATTACCTTGTTTACGAGTTTTTACATTCATAAATATCACCACCTAATGTAATTATATATGTGATTACATAGATGTCAATAAATGGCACTAAAACATTCTTATCTGTTGACGTTCCCCCAAATCATTCAAGCACCATTCCCAATTTTTCCTTGAATTAGTGTTATAAATAAAGTTGAAAACTAGGGGGGATATTATGGCTGACAACGCTGAAAATAAGGGGAAAAGTTATTCAATTATTGCGGTCTTGGGGATGTTTTCATTTCTGACCGCCTTGGCTGGATCGAGTACGAACCTGGCGATTCCAAAAATTGCGATTGATATGGATATTTCCAGTAGTATGGCGACTTGGATTGTGCAAATCGGCTTGATTACCACCGCCATTTTGCTGGTGGTGTTTGGCCACATTGGGGACATCTTGTCTAAAAACGTGGTCTTCTTGGATGGTGGTGTGACGTTCGTGGTTGGATCGGCGATTACCGGTTTTGCGCCAGCATATGCGATTATTTTATTTGGTCGGGTGATTGAAGCGATTGGTTCTGCCATGATTATGGCAAACTCGATGGGAATTGTGACGCAGTATTTTCCTGACAAACGACGGGCCGAAGCGCTGGCGGTTATTTCGATGTTTATCTCTGTCGGCTCAATCTCCGGTCCTGGGATTGGCGGCCTGATTATATCCGCATCTAGCTGGCGATGGATTTACTGGATTAACGTTCCTTTAGGCATTGTGATTCTTTGGTTGGGGTTCAAATTTCTGCCGGTTCCCAAAGAATCATGGGCACGGGTCCGCGAAGTAACCAAAGGTGCCAACTGGACTGGCCAGAACCTGTTCACTCTTGGCATTATTATCTTCTTCTTGAGTGGTTCGTTCTTCCAAAGCGGCCGTTCCGGGCTGTTAATGGGGTTAGCGTTCTTTATCGGTGGTGGTGCGATTTCACTTTTGGCCTTTGTCCAAGATAAAAAATCCAATCTACCATGGATTGCGCCAGAAGTGATTGGTAATCTGGGCTTTGTGACCTCCGTTACCGCACTGGCTCTGGTGATGCTGGTCAATGCCGTTTCAAATATTTTACTGCCATTTTATTTTCAAAGTTATAATGGCATGACTGCGTTTTACAGTGGCTTAATTATCATGCTTCAGTCGGTGACCATGCTTTGCACGACACCATTTGCGGGGATCTTGGCTGATCGAATTAATTGTGAATTGATGACAGTGGTTGGATTGCTGATTTTGATGGTTTCCCAGGTTGGCTACGCATTCTTCCCGAATGGACTTGATATGTGGAAGATTATTCCACCAATTGTGTTAAATGGTATTGGTATGGCGATCTTCCTGTCACCAAACAATGCTTTAACCATGGGACTGGTTGACAAAAAGTTATCTGGGATTGCCGGCTCGCTGAATTCATTTGCCCGGACATTGGGGATGACGATCGGAATCAGTTTTGGTTCATCATTGCTGTTCTTCCAGCTTCCTGGAATTAAACGGGTCTCGCCGACAGTCGGTATCAGGTTCATGCATGCTTTTGCAAATGTTTTCTGGGCTGCAACCGTGATTTCCGCCTTGGCTTTGGTTTTGGTGCTGGTTCGTTACTTGGATTCAAAAAGGAAGACCGGTAAATCGGCTGAAAAAGAGTCAGCTTAGTTCAAAGTAAGGAAGTCTTTTAAGTGGCACATAGACGAATTAAAACACTTAATTTTCTCAGCGTCTTTCTTCTCGGTGTCGATGGGATTGTCGGCTCCGGGATTTTTCTGATGCCCAGTCGGGTGTACGCCAAAATTGGTGACTTGAGTGCAGTGGTAATGCCATTGGCCGGGGTTTCAATTCTGATGATTGCGCTGTGTTTCGCCAATTTGGCCAGCAAGATTCCTGGCGACGGGGGTGCGTGGTTGTACACGTACACAGCGTTTGGTAAATTTGCCGGCTTTGAAATCGGCATCTTTACCTGGCTTTTGGGCATTGTAACCATGGCGACTGAAATATCAGCCTTCGTCACCGGTCTTCGAAGCGTTATTCCCAGCCTGAATCAGCATGCATATTATCTGGCAACGACGCTGGGGATCCTGGCGGTGCTGACGATTTTAAATTTATTTGGTTCTGGCTTCATGGACTGGGTTGATAACATCTCAACGGTTGCCAAAATCAGCGTGCTGGTTATATTTGTGGCATTGGCGTTATTCTTCATTCACCCCGCGAATTTTGGTCATGTGACGGATGCCGGATCCGCTGGTTCATCATTGTTTGGCCGGTTTAATCAGGGATTTGGAATGGTCTTTTATATGTTTACCGGCTTTTCATTTCTACCGATTGCGGCTTCTAAGATGGACAATCCTGAGAAAACGCTGCCCAAAGCGCTGATCAGTGTGTTGCTGACATCGGCCACCTTGTATATGGTGGTCCAGCTGGCCGCAATTGGTGTGTCCGGGAGTAGCTTGGCGAATGACAATGTACCGATTGCCGCTTCGTTCTACCATATTGCCGGCACGATTGGCTATGATCTTGCGTTGGTGGGGATGCTCATTTCCATTCTGGGAGTGGCTTTGTCAGTATCTTTTTCTACTCCAACAATTGCCAGTTCGCTCGCCACGGAACATCAGCTGTTACCACATGTTTTGGGTAAGCAGAATCAGCGTGGCGTTCCAATGGTCTCGCTATTGTTATCATGTGGGATTTGTGCGTTGATGCTCTTTTCCGGGAACTACCTGTTCTTGGCATCCTGCATCGTCTTTACCTCGTTTGTTCAATATGTGCCAACCATTTTGGCGGCAATTAAACTGCGAAATCACAGTAAATTACCGCAAGGATTTCGGTTGCCAGGGGGTAATTTGATCCCCATCATTGCGCTGTTAGTGACGATGTATCTGATTTTCAGCTTCTCATGGGAATTGATTATTGCTGGGGTCGTTGTCTTTGCACTCAGTGGCGTTTGGTACTTCTACGACGACCGAGATCGTCAGGCAAAGGGACTTCGACGAGATATCGCCGAGAAGGACAAGCCGTTTTAAATTAAATATTTTTGAGAAATCAAAAGGTCTGATACAGTGTGAAAATGTATCAGACCTTATTCAATATTCTAAGCAATTCTTCGCACGGTTCCGTTGGTTTCTTTCAGCCAACCTGGTGCATTCAGCGTTGAGATGCCCACACCACCGGTATCCGATTGACCGTGGTCATGCAGGAATAAATGATCACCCAGATAAATGGCGACATGGGAATTGACTTGACCCTTTGAATTAGTGAAGAAGAAAATATCACCGCGTTTCATATTCTGAAACTTAACCGGCTTACCCATCGCAACCAGGGTGTAGGTCGTCACGCTGTCCATATTGCCCAACGTGATGCCGGCCCTGCCGTAGCAATAACGGACAAAGGACGAGCAATCAAATTTATGGTGCTTAATGTCACTGAGATTTCGGCCGCCACCATAATCATATTTGGATTTGCCGACTAACTTCAGGCCTGCATTGATAGCTGCTTCCACTTTTGGATCGTTGCCGCGAAGCTTGTTGAGGTTTCGAAAATGGACATTTTGGGCACTGATCCAATATTGATGGTGAGATTGTTTGAAGGAGATGTAACCCTCTGACCGCAGGTGGTTCAGATCGGAACGAGTCAAACCAGTGATCTTGTGTGAAAGGTGATTGGCTTTGACTGTCCCAAGGTATTTGGAGCCCCGGGTACCGGCAGGCTTGGAATAGACTTTTGCGTCAGAGTGAATAATCTCCAAGTCGTAAGGGTACTTGTAGGACTCAAAGACTTTATTGGGTGCGATATCTTGTTTGATTGCTGATACTGGTGCAGGCGTGCTGTCCGGACTGAGAGCAGCTTTGACGAATAGTGCTGCAATTAAGAAGACGAAAACGATTGTTCCAGTTATAATGAACAATTTGCGATGTTTATGTATCATGATTTTACCCCCAAGTGAACATTCATATTTAATTACAGTATTAGCATACATAAATTGAATTGATACCTATGGGTCGCCATCTTATGGTTTCCTTAGCAAAATTTGAAATATTTTCCGCTTTCTTAAAGATTCTGAGTTCTTGACATTTTTTGTGAAAATTGTAGAATAAATGCCAAGTCAAATTAAAAGTATTTTTTACTTTTACTTAAAAGTCGACATTACTTTTATGACTAATTTGGAATTAAAGGAGCAAATTATGAAAACAGAACCGATTAATCGAACAAGTATGTGGAAGTTTAAGTTGTCAGCAGCAACAATGACGCTGATTCCAGCAGCTGTTGGGATCAATTACGTTGCCAAAGCATTGGCGGAAGGATTGAAATTACCCGTCTGGCTGGGATCTTTGGGAACATTTCTCGCCAGCATGTTGGCAGGACCAGTTGCCGGAGCTATCAGTGGTTTCATCAATAACGTCATTTATGGCTTGACCTTATCACCAATTTCCACTGTCTACGCGATTACAAGTATTGGAATAGGTATCGCAGTCGGAATTCTTCACGCAAGAGGCTGGTTCTCATCAGCTAAGAAAGTATTTGTTTCAGCAATTATTATCGCCATTGTTTCAGCAGTTATTTCAACACCGCTCAACGTTATTTTCTGGGGTGGTCAGACCGGGATTGCCTGGGGAGATTCACTCTTTGCCGTCATGGTCGCAAATCATTTGCCTGTCTGGTTGGCTTCATTTACTGATGAATTTGTATTGGATATTTTGGACAAAGTCTGTGTCGCTTACTTGGCGTTCTTCATTTACCGTCAATTACCGCAACGGATGGTCCGATTTTTTAGGGATGATAAATAATGACTGATCAAAGCATGCTCTCGGACGAGTCCGCGGGCAAATCAAAATGGTATAACGCAGTTGATCCAATTACCAAGCTGCTGTTCATCTTGGATATGGCATTGCTGAGCTTTGCTGGCACCAATTTGATAATGGAAGCCGGACTGATTACGGCGGCATTTTTGTTGCTGGTATTTTCAAAAATCAGTTCGACAACCGTCAAGGCGCTCGGCTTCAGCCTGTTCTTGATTTTCACCATGTTGGTTATTCAAGGGTTGTTCTACAGTAAAAATCAGACAGTTCTGTTCTCCGTCCTTGGGATCAATTTCTACAAGGAAGGTCTGATGTACGCCACGACGCTTGGTTCACGGGTTTTGGTGATTATCTTAGCCAGTGGCTTCTTTATGGTGACCACAACGATCTCGGAGAATGCCAAATATTTGGAACAGTCTGGTCTTTCGTATAAGACGGTGTATGTTTTGATGTCAGTATGTTATATCCTGCCAGAAATCATGGGCAACATGCGTAAAATTCAGCAGGCTCAACGGGTGAGGGGCGTTAATCCACAACGGACAATTCTCCAAAAATTAAAATCGGTATTGCCGGTATTAATTCCGTTGGTTATCAAGACGCTCGACCAATCGATGACGCGCTCAATTTCTCTGCAGCTGCGGGGATTTGACAATCCTAAACGAAAAGCGCTGAAAGCTGATACGCATTACCGGTTGGCTGGTATGTGGCACATAGGTTTGACGATGATCGCGGTTGTTTTAATCGGGTGGAAATTATGGACGAAGATAAACGGATTGTTTTAGAGAATCTCAATGTCCGATATTCCGGCATGGAGACGTCTCAACTTAAAAATATTAATATCAACACGCCAATTGGCCAGATCATTGGCATTGTTGGCAACAGCCATTCAGGCAAATCAACGTTGTGCCGAGTCCTGGCGGGAATCATTCCCAAAATTATTTCGGCAACAATCAGCGGCACATACACCATTGCCGGCCGATCACCAATGGACGATTGGACTGCCTTTAATACGTCAACTGGCGTGGTGCTTCAAAATCCAGCTGGTCAACTGAGTGGCCTAGCCGATACAGTTGCCGACGAGCTGGCGTTTGATCTGATTAATCAAGGGACCTCAGCTGACGTTATCAGCAAGCGGGTGGCAAATGTTGCTGCTCAAATGGGATTAACCGACCAACTGCGACAAAAGCCTGAAAGCTTGTCTGGCGGCCAAATGCAGCGGCTGGCCATTGCAACGGCCATCATTACGCAGCCTCAAATTTTGATCATGGATGATCCCACCAGTGAAATGGACCCGGTTGGCCGCCAGCAGTTCTTTCATTGGCTAACGACCGTCAAAGATACCACTGTGTTCATTGTCAGCAGTGAGATTGACGATTTGTGCGAGGTTGCGGATTCAATTTGGATCATGAGTGAAGGTGAACTGGTGTCTCAAGGAAGCCCCCAGGATGTCTTTAATCACTTGTCACCTGAGTGGCAGATACCTACACCAACGGTCTATCAGATGGCCGAAAAGATGAATTGGCGGTTAACAGGAGATGTCTTTCCCGTTGCTGCCGAGGAATTGAAGGAGGCTTTTGATGCCACAAATTGAGCTTCATAACTTACAGTTTGCCTATCCGGAAAAATCGTTTAATTTAAACGTTGAACAACACTTGTTTTCGGACTCGATGACCGCTATCGTTGGCCAGAATGGTGCTGGGAAGTCGACAATCTTTAAACTGTTGACTGGACTTTTGAAGCAGGATGCCGGTAGGATCACGATTGACGGTGTTGTCTTGAATGATTTCAAACCCAGTGAACGGTTGAAAAAGATTGGCATTACCTTTCAAAATCCTGATGATCAGTTGTTCAATGCGACGGTCAAACGAGAAGTCGAATGGAGTCTCTCTCAGGTCAATTCAGATAAGGATCAGAATGCGGCACGTGCCGTCGAAGTTCTTAAAAAGGTTGGGTTGGCGGATAAATCTGATGAGAATCCATATGACTTGTCCCTATCGGAACGAAAGTTGTTGACGATTGCGACCGTCTTGGCAGTCGATCCGGAAATTTACTTGTTCGATGAGCCAATGATGTCATTAGATTGGCCAAGTAAACGGATGGTCACGGATATTTTCCGTGAGCTGTCAGCGACTGGCCATCAAGTGATCACCATTACCCATGATATGGATTGGGTGGCTGAAGAATTCCACTCAGTGACAGTAATGGAACACGGTGAGATCAAATTCAGCGGAACACCAAGGGACTTGTTTGGTGACCGGGAACTACTCCAGCGAGTGGGACTATTGCCACCGAAAATAATGGAATTAGCCGAGATGTTGGGTGATTCCAAGACATATTTATCGCCACAAGATTACCAAAATCAAAATATAGTTCAGTGAAAAGCTGTCAGAACTGGCGGCTTTTTTATCTGGGAGCGAAAAATCCTATTTCCGATAGGATTATTTAGCGGTACACTTAAAAGCATGACTAAACGTTGAAAAGAGATGGTGTCATGCTCACAGAATTTTTGATTGTGTGTCCGTTGGTGTTTCTGGCCGGGTTTGTGGATGCGATTGGCGGTGGTGGCGGGTTGATTTCCCTGCCGGCATATTTGATGGCGGGAATCCCACCCCATTTCGCAGTTGGAACAAACAAACTGTCCTCAGCCATGGGGACGACCATTGCGACTTTGGAGTTTGCTCGGAGTGGATATATTCGGATTAAATTAGCATTTTTTAGCGTTATTGCAGCAATTATCGGCTCGTCTCTGGGGGCCAACTTGGCATTACATATTTCAGAGTATTATTTTCGAATTATCTTGTTGGTCGTACTGCCGCTGACTGCATTGTACTTATTGTTGAATCGGCATGCTTTGAACCCCAAGATGGCGGAATCAAATCAGTTAAGTGCTTCGCAGGTTATTGCCACTTTACTGATTTCCGTGTCTCTTGGTGTCTGGGATGGTTTTTATGGCCCCGGAACCGGGACTTTTCTGATTTTGACATTGGTTGGGATTGCCCATCTGCCACTGAATTTGGCCGCCGGCAACACAAAAGTGATCAACCTGACCACCAACGTGACCGCTTTGGTTGTCTTTTTGATGAATGACAAAGTGATGATTCTATTGGGCTTGACCGCCGGCATCTTCAGTATTATTGGCAATTTCCTGGGTGCATCGTATTATAAGAAGTTTGGCAGTGCAATTGCCCGGCCGATCATTATTGTCGTGTTGGTGATCTTCTTTGCCAAAACGGTTTGGGAATTTCTGGATTGATTTGGATTTGTCATTAAAATTGCGGTATCATTAGATTACCTTGGCAGGGGCACAGAACCACTTATGCTCAAAAGGCCGACAGCTGCGTTTTGCAGTTGTCGGCCTTTTACTTTTGTATTAATCGTCATCATCCATAATAACGGTGTCGTTCAGCTCTTTAGCCTGATAGAAATCAGGGAAGACGTGAGCCGTCTTGATTCCCCAATAATAAAAGACGAGGGAAGCCAGTGAAATCACAACAAAGTCCCATGGGTAATGAATCCAGTTGATACCGTTGAACTGCTCGCTACCCAGGTATGACATGGCGGAAATGAAGATTAGGTACACAATCATCCACATACTTGAGTAGAACGCCTTTCTGGTATTCACAAATTCTGCTTTATATTCGTAATAGAAATAAAATGGTAGTCCGATCAAGATCACGAGGATGACCTCGATCGTTGTTGGCCACATTGCCCAATAAATCGCCAGTGAGGCCAGTACAAAGGATAGGGGTGCCATCCAACCAAGATTCTTTAATCGTACAGGACGCTTGAAATTAGGCGCCATTTTGCGAAAGGCAACTGCTGTGACTGGCCCAGTTAAGTAGGCAATCAAGGTTGAGGTGGAAATAACAGTTGCCAAGGTTGACCATGACCGGAATATGGAGACCATCAGCATGCTCAATACCAAGTTGACGATCATGGCAACCCGTGGAATCCCATACTTTTGGTTGATTTTACCAATAAAGCTGGGGATGTGTTGATTGCTTTCCATGGCGTAAAGGGCCCGTCCGGTTGAAGCGGCGAAGGAAACCCCGGTTCCAACAGGTGAGACAAAAGCGTCCATGTATAACAGAACAGAAAGCCAGCGAATCCCGAGCATGATTGCCAAATCAGCAAAAGGTGAATTGAAATCAAAACCGCTCCAACCGGTTGATGCCAGGGTTGAAGGCTTCATTGCAGTGATGTAGGTACTCTGAAGGAGAATGTAGATAACACCACTAATCAGCAGGGAAATAAAAATTCCCCGACCAATATTTTTTCGTGACTTCTTAATTTCACTCCCCATGTTGATAACGGTCTGGAATGCGTTAAAAGAGAAAATAATTCCGGCAGCCGAAGTGGCAGCGAAAATAGGTGCAGATCCATATGGCATAAACTCATGAATCGAGTGGCCATAGTTTTGTGGGTAGAATCCGGAAATTGTCAGCATGATAATCGTCAATGCTGGAACGCCGATTTTTAAAATTGAAATAAGACTCGTAAAGCTGGTTAGCAGTTTGACTGACCAGAAGTTTAACAGTGTGAACACTAAGATGAACAGAAACACGACCATCAAACCCGAGGTGGTGATGGTACCACCCTTTAAAAACGAGTGGGTCCAATTGGCCCAAGACCACGGCCAGGAACTCATGTATTGAACGGCTGCGACAGCTTCAATTGGGATCAGTGTGATCAGTGAAATCCAGTTGGCCCAAGAAGCAATAAAGCCTAGTAACGGTCCGTGGGAGTATTGCGCATAGCGGCTCATCCCACCAGCTTCAGGGAACATCGCACCGATTTCGACATAATCATAAGCAATTGCAGCAATCACAATACCACCAATAACCCAGGAAATAATTGCTGCAGGGCCGGCAATCTTAGTTGCTTCCCAAGAACCAAAAAGCCACCCGGAACCAATTAATGATCCCAGTGTCAGCATGACGAGTTGAAAAAGTCCAATCTTTGTTGTGTTTTTTGAATCCATGTATACCTCCTGTTAGCAATGACAACTAGTTTAACAAAGATATAAATGATTGCAAATTAATGAAAGCCTGATTTAGCTTCGTATATGTATCGTAACAGGGGGTTGGGGGAATTTGATTGATTTTGAATATGGACTTGGGGGAAAGAAAAAAGACATCCACAGGGGATGTCTGGTGTAATTGTTTAGATTGTTAATTTTATCTGGGTTTATTATCCCCAGTGATAAGGGTTGCTAGTTGATGGTGAAACAGGTGTAGCGGTCGAGGCGTTGCTATCCCATTGAGATGATTTGCCAACAGCGGGGGCCGTTGAAGAAGCGGGAGTTGAAGGAATCACAGGTGTAGAAGGTGTTGGATTGCCGGTGGGAGTAACAACACTTTTTGCTGCTTGAGAGCCGTCCCAACGATAAGGATTGCCACTAGTAGATACAGTTTCTTTAGATCCCGTGGCACCACCCCAATTATATGGATTAGCACCTGTAAATGGTGTGCTAGGATCCGTAACGCCAGCTTGGGGGCTAACAGTAGCAGGAGCACTAGTAGGGGCAACTGGGCTTTGATTAGTAGCTTTAGGAGTTGTATTAGTAGCTGTATTAGTCACAGGAGAATTTGTTGATTTTTTTGATGCATCAGTGTCAGTTGGATTTTGGAATTGAACTTCAGAACGTTGTACATATCCATAAACTGTTCCCTTTGGAGTTTCAGCCTTGATTAGAAGCGTTTTTCGGTTGCTATGTGGAGTATTCAAAGCAACAGTTACTTTTGTACCTTTTGGAAGTCCGTCTGATAAACGTTGGTTAACAATTTTTTTACCAAAATACTTTTGATGGTATACGTAAGTATGATCTTTCAATGTACCTTCTGCGTAAGTGCTAAACGGATTGTTATGATCGACTGGCAATTTGAAACCGTTGTTAGTAGTTACTGTTCCGTTGTCAGTTGAACTAGAAGAGTTAGTAACAGTGCCAGCTGAACCTTGAACCGCTGTACCTTGTGCAGTTGAACCATTAGTACTTGATTGACTACTCTTGTTTGCGTTAGCAGTTGAGCCTTGTTGAGTTGATGGAGTGGTAGTCTTTGGTACTTGTGGAGCAGGTGTAGTACGAGTTGGTTCCGTTACAGTTTTGGTTGATGTAGCCTTAACCAACTTAATGCTCTTCTTGTTGATCCAACCAGTAACCTTGCCAGCTTTGACGAAGTAATAAATAGTGCCGTTCTTAACTTTCATGTGACGAATGGTTGTTAAGACAAGACCCTTTTTGTGTGAAATTCGGTACATAATCTTGGCATTTTTAGCAGTTTTAAATGGTTTGTTCCAAATAATACCCTTACCGTTTTTCAACGTGACTTTCTTATGTGCCATTGGTTTGTTCCAAAGAACCTTGTTGTAGTGACTGTGGTGACTTGCAGAAGCGTTCAAGCTTGCTCCTCCAAGCACACCAAAGGAAATGAGTGATGCAAGTGCGATACGTGAAATTTTCATAAAATATGTCCCTCCAAAAAATATGTTTGCAATTTTTATGCAACAAAGTAGAGTTTATGGAACAATTATTATAATTTGGGGTGAAAACGATTATAATTAGATTAAAAAGGGATAATATTATTATAATTAAATACCGCATATAGAAAAATCTTACCAAAAATCATTCCTTCATGGTAAAATAAAAAAGCAGGACGAATCCTACTTTCTACTTGGATGATTTCGTATCATCATTGTCTTCAGTTATCTTATTCGACATCCGCTCAACTTGATTGACAATCGTAATGAATGAACTGACTTTCTTATTGTATTCCGAGTCAATACTTGCCAGATGTTCCTGGTAATCATTTCTCAACTTCTTCAACCGATCAAAGTCTGCGTTCAACTGATTCAAACGATTCCGCAGCATTGTCAAATTAGCAACAGATGGTGCCAGGTAGTCCGGATTATCACCCTTCGAATTCAGATAGTCTACATAGTCAAACGTATTTAAATCCAAATCCGGTTCGGAAATGACCGTTGTTCCACCATCAAGTAAAGCTTTGTTACCACTTAAGTTTGTCAGAACAAGCGATTTCCCCGTATCCATGTTCACAACTTTAACGTAGCCATACGAACTTTCATTCACGTCAGGACTCACTGTATACCCAAGATTGAATATTAGATGAAGGGCATCATTTTGAGGTGTCGTAAATTGATTTTTCATGAAATTCTGTTGATAGATTTTCAATACTTTCTTAATTGCTGCATTTGGTCTTAATTTTCGCGGCATATCATCACACTCCCGTCTTCACTCTATATTATACTTTGAAGTTCAATAAAAAGGGGATTAAATGAACATTTTGTCCAAAAAATCTCCCTTTTTCATCGAATATATTGTTATTCTTCAATCATCGTTGCGTTAATTCCTTTTCCAGCCAAGACCCTAGTCGCATTATAGGGACCAAGGCCCTTTCGGAAGGTAATATATACTTTTTTGTCCTTTGGAACTTCATCAATCCGATCACGCAATTCTGATAACGGAATACTCAAAGTTGGCTTAATCGATCCGGTGGCAGGCTTACCCGCTTCACGAATATCCAGGAACACTGCGGCCTTTAAATCTTCTGCTGGGATCTTGTCGACTTTGATGGTTGCCGACTTGTTGGTTAATTGATTGATTGCCACATACCCAGCAATGTTCAGGACATCCCGAGTTGATGAGTATGGCGGTGAATAAGGAATCTCCAGGGATGGCAGGTCAAATGCGGTCAGGTTTCCGGTAATTGCGACGGACAGCTCCGCAATTCGCTTATCAATTCCGTTACGCCCCACTGCCTGGCCACCGAGAATTTTCCCGGTCTTATCTTCGTAGATTAGTTTGAAATTAACCCGGTCGGCATTTGGATAAAAGTATGCCCGATCAAATGGGGTGATAAAGACGGTTCGATAATTGGTGATCCCCATCTGCTGAAGGATTTGTTCTGTGAATCCAACAAAGCTGGCTGTCAGGTCGAAGAATTTCGATACCCCGGCACTGATAAAGCCTTTGTATTCAAGCGGACTGCCATTTAAAATATCGGCTAATAAATGTCCTTGCCGATTTGCTGCACTCGAAAGCAGGCTTGGGATTGGCTTGCCGGTGATGAGGCTGGTTGTTTCAATGACATCGCCAATTGCGTAAATATCCGGGAGATTTGTCTCCAACTGTTTGCCAACAATAATATGGTGATCATCAGACAGTTTGATTCCGGCTGCTTCAGCAATTTCGCTGTTTGGCTTAACGCCGGTTCCCAGAAACAGCATGTCAGTCTTATGAACTGAACCATCATCCAAGATCAAAGTATGACCGTTGTCCTGAATTTCTTTGACGCTTTCGTTGAGGATAATGTGAACGCCCTGTTTTTTGAGCTCTTCAGCAACAATATCGGTTATCTCCGGGTCAAATGGTGAGGCAACGTGGCCCGACTGTTCGACAATTGTGACGTCCATATTGTTATCGACAAAGGCTTCCGAAACTTCAATCCCAATGGAACCGGCACCCAATACGGTTACGTGTTTTGGATGCTTTTCTTCCATAAAGGTCTTGATTTTGTCAGCATCTGTAACGGCTCTTAAGACAAATGCGTTGTCAGCATCGTGAATCCCCGGAATTTCAGGAACTGTTGGACTTGCGCCGGTTGCAATGATCAATTTATCATAGCTTTCAGTGTAGGTGTCGTCAGTTTGTAAATTGTGGACATCAACAGTTTTAGTTTCTGGATTAATTTTAGTGACTTCATTGAAGAGCCGGACATCAATATTATTTTTCTGTTTTAAGATTTCTGGTGTTCGTTCAATAACGGCGGAACGATCTTTAATCAATCCCCCAAGATAATAGGGCAGTGCACAGCTTGCGACTGAGATGGCTGCACCACGTTCAAAGATGATAATCTCTGCATCTTCGTTAATCCGTCGTAGTCGGGTTGCAAAGGAAGGACCGCCGGCAATACCACCAATAACAAGTACTTTCATAGTCGAATCTCCTCTCAAAATACAGCGCTTACATATACTGATTTAATCATACCTTGTTGAGAGACCACGTCAATCAAAGGGGCTTCTGTATAACGAGATTAAGCTGAACAAAAAGGATTCCGGATTTGAAATGAAATCCCATAGCAAACAATATGCTATGATTGAAGCAACAATGATAGGGGGAATTCTCGATGCAAGCTAAATGGTTAAAAATTATTTTTTGTGCTTTAGTGTTTGGCACATTGGGTGCATCGCCAAACGTAAGTGCATCAAACAAACTTCAAAAAGAAACCACAACAACAGTTAATTTTCTTAGTAAAGTCAATGCAACCACGTTTTATCGTGTCAACAAACCTACAAAGATTAAAGTAAGGTTCAGTGGTAAGAGTGGGGAGCAACAAGTTGTTCGACGCATTACCCTGAAAAAAGGAACGGTCATTACTCAAGGTAATTCGTTTGATGACACTCGAAGAAATACATCACCTGATCTGAGTTATCAAGCTAAACGAAAAGCCTACACCAAAGGGGCATATGGTCCTGGATATCTACCCACCAATTTTTGGAATGTTAATCCAAAATACATGACCCGAATTAAGCGACCGGCATACTTGTTACCAAATCAGGGCAATTGTTTATTGTCTGGCGGTCTTAAAGCATTTGGTAATAGTGATTACCATAGTAATCAAGTCAAAATCACTTCAGATGGGTACGTTGAGTTTTATCGGTATCATCCTGTTTCGTTTACGGAAGGGAAGAAAACAGTTACCCTGAACTATCAGCAAAAGCCAACCGCATATGCAAAAATTACCAAGACGATTAAATCCACCAACAAAACATATTTATACTTCAAACACAATTTGAAAGGTGTTAATGACAAGCACGTGCATAAAACGGGGAATGCCCGTTATCGATTAGCGCTAAACAATCTTCATACGCCGTATTCCAAATATGATTCGGAGATTGGATATCGACTATACGCTAGTTTGTATACGCTTGGCGGTTCATCATACTATGCAATTTCAGCCACAAACTGATCAGGTTTGACAGGAAAAAAGGAGATTCAAATGAAAAAGCAATTAATCACATTACTCACACTTGGGTTGTTTGCCGGAATCCTAGGATTTGGTGGTATTGAAGCTCAGGCGGAAACAAAGACGTCACCGGTTGGATCTGATTTCTTCAAAGATAATCCCGGCTTATTCTCCAACCACTATTATCGATTAAACAAAAAGACGAAAGTCAATCTTTTATATCGAGCTAAAACGGATTCGCGAGTGATTATTAAATCCACTTATTTACCCAAGGGAACAGTCATTGCCGCTGAGGGCTTTTACAAAAAGCAGGCTTTTGCTCAAGGTTATGCGACGGCCGATATTAGTTATCATCTTAAAAGAAAAACAGTCAGTTCGAAAATATTTGGGAGCGGTGATCTTCATTTTAAGTTTAAATTACCCACTTCCAGATTGACGAGGATTAAGCGGCCAACTTATGCGCTGCCTTATGGAAGCGGGGTTCTGCAATCTGGTGGTTTAACGTCAATCCATGCATTACCCACATTCAACAGTGATGCACTGAAAATCACCTCTGACGGATGGTTGGAGTACTACCGCTATAATTTACAACAATATCCCGATACGGATACCGGCTTGCCCGGCAACCACACAACGACAGTTTATTATGCGACAAAGCCTAACAGTGCGGTAAAGATTAATCGCTCTTTGAAAAAAGGAGCCAATGTTTATCTTTATACAAGTAAAAGGCTGGCCGGGGTTACGCAGAAGAAGGTCCGACATTCTGGAGCGTACAAGTATCGATTAACTGTCCATAATAATCACAAACCGGTTTATTATGAAGATAGTGCCTATGGTGATGATCAAGCTGCCTCGAGTATTTATACGGTTGGCGGAAAACAGTATTATACGGTCATTGCCCAAGGTGTTAATTAACAGCTACTCGGCAATTGAATTGCTAATCTTATGAAAGAAACCTTCAAAGTTATTTTTACTTTGAAGGTTTCTTTCGTTTTAAACAAAAAAAGCATCCATCTCTGAATGCTCGAATTAATTAGTCTTTAGGAAATGGGACATATGGTTTGTTTTCAGTATTGGTACGGATAACCATCACGTCACACTTAGCGTTTCGGTTAACAAATGATGAAACCGATCCTTCAAGAACCCGTTGGAGACGGCTCATCCCGGTTGCACCAATAATGATCAAATCGGATTTGTGGTCTCGTGGGAATTCCATTGAAATAACGGTCTTCGGATTACCAAAACGAATATGGATTGAAATATCTTCAAGTCCAGATTCCTTCTTAATCTTATCAACCAGTTTGTTGAGGTAGTCAGTGGTATCTTCAACGAGATTGTTGATCACATCTCCATCCACCATTCCACCATAATTGTAACCGTATTGTTGCGTGCTCAAAACATGAAGAACATCAAGATGAGCATCGTTATTTTTTGCAAATTGTGCACCTTTAGCTAATGCATCCTCTGATTGATTGGATCCATCCACTGGTACTAAGATGGTTTTATAATTGGATTCCATGAAGAAACCTCCCACAAATTAATTTAAGTTCATTATATCACTAATTATTCCACGAAATAACGCTTAAAAACTGAAAATCAAAAATCACTTTCAGAAAAATTAGGGCTTACTTGGAATAACGAACTCTGCAGTTGCAAGAATGTGTCCACGCATTGCATCTTGGAGTTCATTTAACCAGAAACCATCTTTCAATGGTAATTTGGTGTCCAGTGCAAAAATGGACAGGTGATAATTATGAACTTTATCAGGTGGATTTGGCCCATTGTAGTGCCAGGCCGTTGTTTGATCATTGTTGCCGATCAAGCCACCGGCAGTACTATTTCGGCCTTGAATCATTGGAATCTTCAGTTGCTGACTGTTGTTTTCAGGAATTTCAGTGATATCTGGTGCGATATTTGCTGCAGTCCAGTGAATCCATGGAAAGCCGCTGACTGGAACGGCATCCCAGTCTAACAGGGTTAATGCCAAAGATTTGGCATCTTTTGGAACATCGTTTAATTTAATAGGAAATGAAACAATTGGCTCACCGCCAAGCATGTCGGCTTTTCCAGCATACTTGCTGTATTTATCTGCTAAAAGTCCTTTTTTCAATGGTACTTGAACGTCCATACTCATCCCTCCTCGTCTCAATGATATGTCTTTTTGCCTGATAATTATATTAATATGAATTTGATTACTTAACAAAGCGCAAAACGTAGTAGCCCTGGCCGTTTGATGTAATCGTATAATTGACGTAACCGGCCTTTAACCATTGCTGCTTGGTCGCATTCGCCCAATTCTTTGCATCTTGAATTGAAGCAAATGTGTGGGTACTTGAAAATTGGTCTGGCGTTTTTTGCGGCTTGGCTGGTTTATCGCTCTTCACGCCGTTGAGCAGATTTTGCTCTTGGGATCGAACAGTTTCATTCTGTTCTTGGTTGATCTGTTGCTGGAACTGTTGGCGTTCCTTAGGATTCAATCCGCTTTCTTGAGCGTCTTTCAATTTGTTACTGAAAGCATTCACCCGATGTTTTTCAACTTCACTGGTTAGCGCACCTTTTTTGGAACTGCCGGCAAATTTGCTTTCGGACTTCTTGATGGTTTTGCTGATCGAACTGGTGGTGTTATTGGATTTATGGTTATTGGAACTCATCACCCAGTTAACCGAAAGGGCCAGGGCAATTCCAATGATCAAAATCAGCAGCGCAAGCCACCAGCCGCTGTATTGTTTCCGGTGTTGCTGGCGCCTGGTTTCTGTGGAATTGAAGTCATACTTCTTGTATTGTGGTTCATCGTCATGCCTATTCAAATTAATACCTCATTTAGATTCTTTTATTGCATGTTGATCTAGTTGAATATATTATAACAGATAGCAGAAAACTTGTATTTCTAATCACTATAAGGATGGCAGATATGGACAAAATTGAAGTCAAACAGTTTTCCGAGGTGACAACCAAGGAGCTTTTTCAAATATATAAATTACGGGTGGCAGTTTTTGTGGTTGAACAAAGGTGCTATTACCAGGAGGTCGATGATGACGATTTGACCGCTTACCACCTGATGATTACTAATGCTCATCATGACCTGACCGCATATGCACGGATTATTCCCGAGGAAAATGCAACGGTTGCCCGGATTGGCCGAGTGGTCGTTGATCCTGCTAATCGGGGTGATGGTCGTGGGCGAAAGCTGGTTCAAGAAGCCCTTGATCAAATTCCTAAATTAATGCCGCAAACAACCAAGATAGTGTTGGCTGGGCAGGAATACTTGAACGGATTTTACAAATCATTTGGCTTCAAGAACGTCAGCGATGTCTATCTGGAAGACGGTATTCCCCATATTGATATGGAGATGCCCATTAAAGAATAGATTGACAACCTATCGCGGTATATTATAATTATGACAATGAATGAATCTTTAACTCCGGTCCCGTGAGGCTGGTAAGAGGACGATATTAAACGAGCGGTGCTCGAATTGGTGTCTACCTCACTTGACGGGGTAGACATTTTTTTGCCTTTTGGAGTTCAAAGATTTAAATACTATTGAGGTGGCAAATATTTATGGCAGACAAGAATGAATTTCACGATGATCGCGCGATTCTGGATATCCACGATATGCCCAAGTTTTTCCCTTGGGTCGGATTATCATTGCAACACATGTTTTCAATGTTTGGTTCAACCGTTATCGTCCCATTGCTGGTTGGATTAAGCCCAAGTATTGCGCTGTTTGCATCCGGTGTTGGTACTTTGCTTCATATTATGATTACCCAGCGTAAGATTCCGGCTTACATGGGTTCAAGTTTTGCATTTATTACACCAATGCTGGCATTGATGAAAACGACCGGTTATCCCGGAATTGCCCAAGGGGTTATCGGTGTTGGTATTGTATACATGATCGTTGCCGCAATTATCTGGGCAATCGGTTCGGATTGGGTGGATCATATTTTACCGCCTATCGTGGTTGGACCAATCGTCATGGTGATTGGTTTGTCACTGGCAGGAAGTGCCGCTCAAGATGCCATGATGAAGAACGGCAAGTATAGCCTGCTTTACTTTTCGATTGCTTTGGCAACATTATTCCTAGCTATTATTTTTAACATGTTATTTAAAGGCTTTATCGGATTGATTCCAATTTTACTGGCGATTGTCTGCGGTTATATCATTTCCGTATTCTGTGGAATTGTTGACTTAAACGCCATTGCCAGTGCACCATGGTTCAAGATTCCGGCATTTGATATTCCCGGAATTGATTACAAGTTCCACATCGATTGGGCGGCCATTGCTGCCATTACGCCAATTGCCTTCGTTACCATGACTGAGCACATGGGCCATATTATGGTCCTTGATGAATTGACCGGCCGTGACTTTTTCAAGGATCCCGGCTTGAACCGGACCTTGGCTGGTGATGGTGCCGCCTCACTGTTTGCCGGGTTAGTGGGTGCGCCTGCCATGACCAGTTACGGTGAAAATATCGGCGTTATGGCAATTACCAAGATTCACAGTGTCTACGTTCTGATGGGTGCTGCGATGTTTGCAATTCTGTTCGCCTTTGTTAATAAATTAAACGTCTTAATCATGCAGATGCCATTACCGGTTATTGGCGGAATCAGTTTCCTGCTTTTTGGAACCATTGCGACAGCCGGTATTCAAGTTATGGTTGAAAACAAAGTTGATATGGGACTGAAGCGCAACCTGATGATTGCTTCAACCGTTATGGTCATTGGTGTTGGGAATGCTTATCTGCAACTGGGTCAGTTCCAGTTTACCGGATTGGCTTTTGCCACAATCATCGGTATCGTATTGAACCTGGTATTGCCACAAAAGGCTGCCAGTGAACGTGAACATGAGAAGAAGTTGGCTGATAAGGAAGCTGAAGCAGAAAAGCAACGCTTACTTCACCAACGTCGTTCTCGTAAATAAAACGTCTTTTTAATCAACTACTCCCAAATATCGGAAAGGAGCGTCATATGGAACAAGCAAATCAAGCACAAATTGAATATCGACATGCGAATACCGCTGAGGAGTTTGCGGCTGCCAAAAAGATTTTTCTTGAATATTCCAAATCACTTGGATTTGATTTGAGTTTCCAGGATTTTTCTGATGAGCTCAATGATTTAGCCACCCGATATAATCAGCCCAAGGGTGACCTGATCCTGGCATATGTGGATTCACACTTGGCAGGGGCGGTTGCGGTTCATGAATTTGAACCTGGAATCGCAGAAATGAAACGTCTGTACGTCCGGGATGATTTCCGCAAGCTGGGAATTGGTCAGGAATTGGTTGCTAGAATCGTCGCAAGTGCGAAAGATCTTGGGTACAATGCAATCCGTTTGGATACGTTGAAATCGATGAAAGGGGCCTTGAAGATATATCACGCTGCAGGGTTCAAAGCCATCGATCCATACCGCTTTAATCCTTTGGACGGAGCAGAATATTTAGAATTAAAATTCAACTAATTTATAGATAATGAAGAGCTTGAAGGCAAAACAACGGTTTTGCTTCCAAGCTCTTTTTGATTGGAACGATTAATTAACTTTGTAGATAAATACTGCTTCTCTTGGCCACCGGCTGCTTTAACAACGCCAGTAACATTGGAATGACAACCGCAATCATAACTTTGACTACGACGTCTTCAATCCCAGCTTGTTCGGCCATGTCCAACAGGGCACCATGGAGATACATGATAATCATGGTGTGCTTTCCAATCGTCGATAGAAGAAGGCCAATCGGCAACTGACTGGTGAGGTACGAGATCCCCATGACTGTAAATGACAGAATCAATGGGATGGTCGCAATCATCAATACCTTAGGCTCAGAAGATTGGATCAGATGAGATTTCATGGAGAATTCGAAATCAAATTGATTATTCAAATATAGTCCAATCAATCCCAACGACAAGCCAATTAATAATGTAATCGGAATGGGTTTTTGAATCCATTTCCAATTTGTGTGGAAGAACAAGTAGCCAACGTAAGTGAAGAAAGCGGCAATTAAGACGATGTCCAGGTTCCACGGCATGGTCTGATAATTGTACAAGTTCATCCAGTCGATCTTGTCATAGCAGGTGGATAGAAATAGTCCAAGCCCCACAACCGCAAATTGGATCCAGCGTGACTTAACGGTTGAAATTAACAGCGTTACGGCTGTGATTGAAAGCAGGTAGACATTAACAAACCAGAACGTTGATGTGTAGAGGTTTAACGTGCGTCCACCGACCAACAATCTTGATAAATGATTAATCAGGTAATTCCAATCTTTGTTATACAAAATACTGTACAGCAGGATCAAACCGATTCCAGCGATGAAATAAATCAGCAGATCTCGATATATTCGTTTATTAAAGAACTTTTTCCAGTGTGCAAGTTTCGTTGCATCGATTGGCTTTAAGAAAAAGCCACCAACAATGAAGAAGAGGGGCATATGCCACCAGTAAATAATATTTGTTGTATTGCCGCTCGCCATTGCGTGTCCGAATACCACAGCAATGATGCCATAAGCTTTGGCAATATCGATCCATTCAATTCTCTTTTTCAGCATAATTTTTGTCCGATCACCGTCCTTAGTTATATTGTAATAGTTTATTTTTACATTATTCACCTTAAATGAGCCTTAAAGCAAAATTGAAGTCTGGAAATTTCCAATCAATATAAATAAGAGCAAAGGCATTTGCCTGAGCTCTTCAGTGTTGGGAAATTATGATTGAACACTGTTGATGAAATGTTGGAAAATCCGATTTTTAGTAATTTTGCCAACGACTTTGGTGGGATCACTTTTATCAACCACCGGCAGTGAATCCACCTTTCGGTCTAATAGAAGCTGACCGGATTCAAGGACCGACATGTCGGGAGTGACCGTGAAAATATTGGGCATCCGAGTCATGACGGTACTTGCTAATGTTAACGATGCATTGGTGTTATTCAAAGTGGCCCGCAGCAAGTCTTTTCGGGAGATCAATCCGACCAGTTCATGGTGATCGCCAATGACATAAAGCGAACCAACATCTTCGATAAACAATGTGTTGACGGCTTCAGTCAATGTTGCGTCTTCCCGAATTTCGGTCGGCTTCTGCAAAATGCCCTCGATGGGCTCGGCATATAGCTCCTGGTAGCTGATTCGCTCTTCAGGAGAATCATTGTAGGCATAACCCACTTTTGGCTTTGCCTCGAGAGTCCCAAAGGCGGTCAGCAGTCTAAGGTCAGCTCGAATCGTCGGCATGCTCAGACCGAGCTTGTCAGCAATCTGGGTACTGGTAATTGGGGCGTTTTTCTTCACGATATCAACGATTTGATTTTGACGTTTGGTTAGTTTCAAAAATTTCTCTCCAGACATATTAAATAGTTGGTCCGTACCACTTGATTTGATTTTAACATATTGGATTCTATATGTATCCAAAAAAACGTATTATTTCACAAAAAATCCGAGATATAAAATTTCTTTTGAATGGTTCCAATCCTTTGAACCGCAATTTATTTGGCGTTTTATATAAAACGTTCTTTTAAATTTTATTTGCATTATTAAAACGTATCATATATGATAAATCCACCAAATAAAATGATAACCAGCTTGGAAAGGACGTCATGATATGAAATATATTTATCGTTTTGAAGAAGGTAACAAGGATATGCGTCGTTTGTTAGGCGGCAAAGGTGCTAATTTGGCCCAAATGACCGCTCTTGGGTTCCCGGTACCAAGTGGCTTTACGATTAGCACTGAGGCTTGTCAGGCATTCTACGACAACCAGAATCAATTGAACGACGAAACCTTGGCCCAAATTGATGAAGCACTTGAACAGCTGAGTGCGAAAGTCGGTAAATCCTTTGGCAGTTCGAACAATCCATTATTGGTATCGGTTCGTTCGGGAGCGGCAATTTCCATGCCCGGGATGATGGATACCATTTTGAATATCGGCCTGAATGATCAGACCGTTCAGGTGTTGGCTAAGATGACCGACAACGAACGATTTGCCTATGACAGTTACCGGCGATTGCTGGCGATGTTTGGCAACGTCGTCTATGAAATCCCGGAAGAAACCTTCGACCAAGTCTTGGAAGACATCAAAACGATGAATCATTATGACTCTGATCTCGACTTAACGGTGAAAGATTTGCATACAATTGTTGGCAAGTTCAAGGAGCTGTACATAGCTCAAAGCGGCAAAGAGTTTCCACAAGATCCCAAAGTTCAGCTGCTTGCCGCAGTCAACGCAGTGTTTGAATCCTGGAACAATCATCGCGCTCAGGTGTATCGCCGTGAGAATCATATCGCCAGTAATTTGGGGACTGCCGTTAATGTGCAGATGATGGTCTTTGGAAATGCCGGCGAAGATTCAGGCACCGGCGTTGCATTTACCCGTAATCCGGCCACTGGTGAGAACAAACTCTTCGGCGAGTACCTTCTGAATGCCCAGGGGGAAGATGTGGTGGCCGGAATCAGAACGCCACAGCCAATCAGTACCTTGGCTGAGACCATGCCCGATCTATATAACGAATTTGTGGCAACTGCTAAGAAACTTGAGATCCACTACCGGGATATGCAGGATCTGGAATTTACTATCGAACACGGCACTTTGTACATGCTCCAGGCCCGAAATGGGAAACGGACGCCAACTGCAGCTGTAAAGATTGCCGTGGATTTAGTGGAAGAAGGACTACTTTCCAGAACTGAAGCACTTTTACGCATTAATCCGGATTCAGTTGGCGCAATTCTTTATCCCGAGTTTGACGAAGACCAGTTAAAACAGAGCCAACCCGCAGCAAGTGGACTACCGGCTTCACCAGGGGCTGCGTCCGGACAGATATATTTCACTGCCGAATCCGCTAAAGCCGCCCATGACGACAAGCATGAGCAAGTGATTCTGGTCCGTCAGGATACCTCACCAGAAGATATTGAAGGGATGGTTATCAGTGAAGCCATTGTCACTTCACGTGGCGGCATGACTTCCCATGCTGCGGTAGTTGCCAGAGGGATGGGCACACCGGCAGCCGTTGGGGTTAACGACCTTCAGGTGGACTACAAGAATGGCGTTGCATCAATCAAAGGCAATCAGCTCCAAGAAGGCGACTGGATTTTTGTGGATGGTACCAATGGGAATCTTTATTTGGGAAAAATTCAGACCAATGATTCCAAGGTGAATGATGATTTATCGACAATCTTAAAATGGTCCAAGCAGGAAGGCGATCTTGGTGTCTATGCCAACGCGGATACACCAGCCGATTTTACCCAGGCGTTGAAATTTGGCGCCGATGGAATCGGGTTAACCCGAACAGAGCACATGTTCTTTAAGCCGGAACGACTGCTGGAAATGAGACGTTTAATCATCGCCGAAGACGTCGAACAGCGAAAAGCACCATTGGAACAGCTTCAAACAATGCAACAGGGGGATTTTTACGAATTATATCGGCTTTCAGAGGGACGCTCAGTGACGATTCGACTGCTCGATCCGCCACTTCACGAATTTTTACCTCATGACAGTGAAGAAATTGCAAAAGTTTCCGATCAACTTGGGATTGATCCTGATTATTTGACCCGAAGAGTTGATTCCCTCAAAGAAATCAACCCGATGTTGGGCCACCGTGGTGATCGATTGGCAGTCACATTCCCAGATATTTACGAAATGCAGGTTCGGGCCATTATCGGCGCAGCCTTAACCCTTCATGACCAAGGATTGGAAATTGAACCCCACATCATGATTCCACTAACCGGTTCAAAAGCGGAGATGCAGTGGGTTCGAGATATCGTTGTCAACCAAGTGGAGCGTTTGTTTGATCAGAAGGGTGCGAAGCTCGACTACACGGTTGGCACCATGATGGAAATCCCGCGGGCTTGTCTGACCGCTGATAAAGTAGCCGAAGTATCAGACTTCTTCAGCTTTGGCACCAATGATCTCACTCAGTTGACCTATGGATTTTCAAGAGATGATATTGGTTCATTCATGCCGGAATATATTCAAAAAGGTCTCCTAAAAGCGGATCCATTCCAGACCGTTGACGTTGATGGGGTTGGTGAGTTAATGAGGATGGCGGTGGAAAAAGGCCGCTTCACTAAACCAAGATTGCCGATCGGTGTTTGTGGCGAAATTGGTGGCGATCCAAAATCAATTGAATTCTTTGAATCAATCAACGTTTCATATGTATCTTGCTCGCCATACCGGGTACCGGTGGCCAGATTAGCAGCCGCTCAGGCAAGAATCAAAATGAGTAAGAAGAAAGATGTTTTAGTTCATGTAACGACGCGATAGACAAAAAGAAGCTGGCGCAAACTTAATGTTTGACCAGCTTCTTCGTGATTATTCAATTAGTCGTGTGGGAAAAATTGGTTTGGCCCATGCCCGCGAGGATCTCCGTGAGGTCCGCCGAATGGAGGCCTGCCGTGGCCGTGATGACCATGAGGGCCACCGAATCCATGGTGATGGAATCGGCCCCATTCAGGCTCGTCGTCACGATCTGGAAGCTTAGCTTTCAAGCCGTCATTCAACTTGTCCAGAAGACCATCAAGTTGGGTCAATTCTTCATCGGATAGCCCGTCAAAGATTTCATCCAGCATCGTGTCGGTTGAATCGTCGTCAGCAATTGTCTTTTTACCTTCATCGGTAATCGAAACATTCGTGACCCGCTTGTCATTCTCATCGGGGGTCCGGGTGATCAATCCACGTTCCTCCAACTTGGACAGCAATTCAGTCATTGATGAAGGACGGATGTCCATGATTTCAGCCAGTTGACTTTGAATCAGCGTACCTTCCTTTGAAAGGATGATGAGCACCCGATTTTGGCCGCGAAGGTGATAAGGACGTTCCTGGTGGCGGGCAAATCGTTGAGTTCCATGGAGGAAGCCAAAGAACTTGCCGAGCACCTTTCTCTTATTTGTGTCTGTCATAGTAATTCTCCTCTGATTGTTTTGATTAGGTACCTAACAATATGAAGTATACACGGTATTTTTAATTAGACAAGTAAAAAGCTTTGGTACCTAACTATCTTCAATTAATCATACATCGAGTTGCTTTGTGGGCATGAATTATTGATTGAAAATGTAAATGATTGATATTCAGGAGAGATATTTTTACACTTGAATTAATGGAAAAATGTCAATTAAAGGAGGTAAATGTGAAAAAAGGCAAGTAAAATTGTTTGCATTTGACATGAAAGGGCTTACAATTAGTAACCGTTCCATAAATTATTCCCTGGGGAGGGATATATCTTGAGAGCACGACATTTAAGTACGTTCTTTATTTTCTTCTTTGGTGCATTGGGTGGCCTCTTATTTGGATTTGATACTGGTATTATTTCAGGTGCCTCACCATTGATTGAAAGTAATTTTAATTTAGGAACCGAGCAGACCGGCTTTATTGTTTCGTCTGTTTTGATTGGTTCATCAGTCGGTGCCTTATCGATTGGTTCGTTGTCTGATAAATTTGGCCGAAAGCGTTTGTTGGTTTTGGCATCCATTCTTTTCTTAATTGGTTCTGGATTGTCAATGTTTGCCCAAGGCTTTCTTTCAATGATTATCGCCCGAATTATCTTAGGCTTCGCTGTTGGATCTGCGTCAGCGTTGACACCTGCCTATCTGGCAGAGTTGGCTGATGCGCCTCACCGTGGTTCACTTGGAACCATGTTTCAGCTGATGATCACGTTGGGAATCCTGTTGGCATATGTTTCAAACTTAGGATTCCTGCACCACAACCTCTTAGGCTTACGTGACTGGCGTTGGATGCTTGGGTCAGCTTTGATCCCAGCATTGATGCTGTTCATTGGGTCAATGATCTTACCGGAATCACCACGTTACCTGGTTGAAAAGGGTAATATCGATGAGGCTCGGGATGTTCTGCATGAACTCCGTGCCAAGACTGACGAGGATCCTGATAAAGAATTGGCTGATATTCAAATGGTTGCCAATCAGCCAAAGGGCGGTTTGAAGGAACTGTTTACCTTTGCCCGTCCGGCGGTCATCGTTGCCATTTTATTGATGCTGCTTCAGCAATTAGTTGGTATCAACTCAGTCATTTACTTCCTTCCACAAGTCTTCATCAAAGGATTTGGATTCCCTGAAAGCAACGCGATCTGGATTTCTGTTGGGATTGGGATTGTCAACTTCCTTTGCACGATCTTGGCATACAATATCATGGACCGATTCAACCGTAAGACAATTTTACTCTTCGGCTCAATCGTCATGGCACTTTCAATTGGAATTCTGTCCGTTTTGAACTTCACCTTAAAGGTTCAAGACGCCGCTGTTCCAACCATGATTCTGATTGGTGTTTATATCTTCGGATTCGCCGTTTCATGGGGCCCAATTTGCTGGTTGATGATCGGTGAAATCTTCCCATTGAACGTCCGTGGCGTTGGTACTTCAATTGGATCAGCTGCCAACTGGATTGGAAACTTCATTGTTTCACAATTCTTCTTGGAATTACTCCATGTGTTCAATAACAACGTTGGTGGACCATTTGCCGTCTTTACATTCTTCGCCATCGTTTCGATCTTCTTCGTCATCTACATGGTTCCAGAAACCCGTGGCAAGACGCTTGAACAGATTGAAATGGACATGCGGAAGAATGCTGCTTTGAAGGCTGCTGCGAAGGCAGAAGGTCAAAAATAAAATATTCAACCGTTATCAAGATTTCCAAAGACGTCGTAACTGCATTTGGCAGTGAGTGGCGTCTTTTTTCTTGAAACAAATCCGTGCCATCCACAATTTGCGTTCTTAAATATTGTTAAAGATATTGATAATCAATATTAATTTATTGTTTATCAATAAATCGAGTGGTACTATTGGTTCAACATTTGAGGAGGTCGTTGAATATGAAAGGAAAAATTTTATTTTTAAAATCCATTATTCTGTTGGCTGTTATTGTCTTTGTCACGCTTGGAGTGGTGATGATTTTTCAACTATTCCAAGGTGGGCACGTGTCTGACGTTCCTTATCAGATTTGGATTATGTTTGTCACCATCTGGCTTGAAATCGGATTTGGCTGTTATGTCGCTATTTTACTGAATCGGTTGCTCAACTTAATCCGGCAAAACACGGCATTTTCGACAGCTACTCTGGCAGTTGTTGAGCGGATTAAAAACCAGGTTTTGATCATGTCAGTTATCAGTTTGGGAATTGCACCAACGATCTTTGCCATGGGCGGCCAAGGATGGGAATGGTTTGCCCTGGTTATCACCGGCTGCTTTGTTGTCATTCCATTCGGAATTTATGCTGTGATCTCCATTCTCGCCGAGTGTTTAAAGAATGCTATCGATATCAAAACTGAAAACAACTTAACTGTCTAAGGAGGGCAATCATGCCAATTAAAATTAATTTGGACAGATTACTCTTGGACCGTAAAATGAGCTTGACCGAGCTGTCTCAATCAGTTGGGATCACCATGGCCAACTTATCAATCTTGAAGACCGGCAAGGCCAAGGCAATTCGCTTCTCAACACTTGAAGAATTGTGTGAAGTGTTGGGGTGCCAACCCGGCGATATTCTTGAATATACGCCACCGACTACTAATCCAGACAATCGTCAGTAATCACAACATTTATGTAAAAAAAGTCCCGAGAAAAGATTTCTCAGGACTTTTTGTGGTTTTAACTTTAATCGACACAAAGCCGCTTAATGGCTTCGGCGTAAATATCCATTGCTTTGTACATACTCTTAAGTTCCCAATTTTCATTGACTTGATGCATGAAATCAGGGGTTCCCGGCAGCATGGCACCATAAGCGACACAATTATGCATTGTTCGAGCAAATGTGGCACCACCGGAAATTTGCGGCTGAGTATCATCACCGGTTAAGTCCTTATACGTTGACATTAAAGTCTTAACGAGATCGCTGTCGGTTGGGACATACAGTGGGGCAACGTAGTCAAATGCCTCGTAGTGTAGTCCATATGGTTCAGCAGCTTTCTTAAGCTTTTCAATCAATTCATCGTGATCGACGGTAACTGGAATCCGCATATCGACCTGCATTCTGGTCTCTTTTTTATCAATCTTGAGACTGGAAATGTTCATGGTCAAGTGACCGGATGCTTCGTCTTCGACATCACCCAACAAATTGGTAGCCGTGGCATCTTCCTTGAATTTCTTACCGAAGAAGTCGAGTACCTTGTTAGGGAAAACGTCATCCAAGGCAATTGCCAATCGCAAAACAGCGTTGGTTCCCTGAGGGGCGTTCATGGCATGGACAGCCTTGCCGACAACGGTGATACCGTCACTGCCATGATCGTCATATTTGAAACCATGCTTATCAAGAGCGGCTTTCACCTCATCCAACTTTGGCCCATTGTAAGGGGCCTTGGCAGGAACGGCGTTAAAGGCATTCTTCAAATCAATTGAGAGGTGATCCATTCCTGGTCCGACGAGATAGGATTGTTCCAAGCCTTTTTCAGCATAAATCAATGGGAATTCCGCATCAGGAGCAATCCCGAAGTCAATCGGTGATTCCTTTTGATTATATACGGCAATCCCACGCCAAAGGGTTTCTTCATCGGTTCCGAAGATGAATCGAATGCGGCAATTGAATTTATATCCACGGTCAACGAGGGCTTTAACGGCAAACATCGCTGCCATTGATGGTCCCTTATCATCTTGAGTGCCCCGGCCGTAGATGTAACCGTCCTTGATGGTTGCGGTAAACGGATCGGAATCCCAATCGTTTGGATCACCGGCTGGCACAACGTCCATGTGACCGATGACACCAAAGTTTTTATCGCCAGAGCCGATTTCAGCGTAACCATAGTGACCTTCAGGATCTTTAAAGGTCTTGAAGCCATTTTCTTCAGCGATCTTCAAAACTTCTGTCAAAGCATCATCGATTCCTTGACCAAATGGGGTGGTTTTGGAAACCGTTGCTTGATCATAAGCGGAAGGCTTGCTGACTAAGCGTTTTAAGCCTTCAACGGCTTGGCTTTGTTCTTTTTCAGTGACTAATTTTTTTGACATGTGTGTTGGTGCCTCCTAAGTTGTGGAATTTGTGGTTTTTAGGTTTTATTTTACCTTGCGGAAACGTGTGCCGACACAACTGAGGCTAACTTCTAAGTGCACTTTAATTAAACCTCCAAACCCAGGAGCTTCAATCAAAGTACCCTTAGAAACCGCCTCACCCGTTGCTCGTTACACTCTAGATCACCGCCACTACCCCTAAGAATATAGCGGTAGCCAGGAACAGGTAAACCATCAGTTTGAACATGAATTTCCACCAAGTGGTGATGTTAACGTGGGCAATTGTTAAGGCTCCCATGACAACACCTGAAGTTGGTGTGATTAAGTTAACCCATCCGGATGCGCTTTGATATGCAGTTACAACCAGGCTTGGGTCAACGCCGGCAAATTTACCCATTGGTCCGATGATTCCCATTGTTGCGGCAGCAAGGCCGGAAGTTGATGGAATCAGGAAGGACATTGGGATATAGAAGACATAGGCCAAAATAATGAAGACAACTGAACCGAGGTTGGACAAGCCCATTTCGCCCCAGTGCAGAACAGTTGCGGTAATGTTCCCGTCGTTCATGACAACTTGAATCCCACGAGCAACGGCAACAACGATGGCAACGCCCATGAAGTCGCTCATTCCGGCTAAGAATGATTCAATAAATGTCGACTCCTTCATATGGAAGACAAACATGACAATGATTGCCATTAAGAAGAAGAGGGTGGTAATTTCGGTGAAGTACCATGAACCAAACGGCACCAGGTTTGAACCAATCAAACTGCCCAGGAATGGGACATTTTGAACTGATTTAGTGAAGCTGGTAAAGAAGGTCCAGTTCTTGTTGATTTGATCCCAAGGAATTAATCCCATGATCATGATGACGAAGGTCAACCCGAACATGTAGAGAACGGCTTTTTGACGGCCGGTCATCTTAGTGCCGGGTTGGTCTTCATGATTCAAGGCAAACCGCTTGAGGTCTTCCTCACGTTGTTCAAATACATAAGATTTCGAAGGATCCTTCTCAATCTTGGCTGCGTAACGGTAAACGAACAGAATACTGATGGCAACCACGATCACAAATAACACGGCACGGGAAATAATTCCGTCACCAGGTGAAATGTGGAGTGTTTGTGAAGCAACACCGGTCGCAAACGGGTTAACCGTTGATGCTAAACATCCAACCTGAGAACCAACCAGCACGATTGCGACGGCCACAAGCGAATCGAAGCCGACCCCGATCATCACTGGAATTAACAGTGGGTAAAAGGCAATGGTTTCTTCGGCCATCCCATAAGTAGACCCACCAAGTGCAAACAAAATCATCAGCAGGGGAATCAAAACTTTTTCCTTGCCTTTGTATTTTGAGACAACAGTGGCAATTCCATCATCAAGAGCCTTCGTTTGGTTGACGACTCCCAAGAATCCACCAATAACTAAGATGAATAGAGAAACGGAGATGGCACCTTCAGTCGTGTCGTTTCCAACCATTCCGTAAATTGGGGCAGAGAAGACGTCCCAGATTCCTTGTGGATTAGAAGCAACCGCCTTATAAGTATGCGCGATGATATTGCCGGCCTTATCAGTGCTGTACTGACCAGCGGGGATGATCCAAGTTAAAATTGCTACAAATATAATAATCAGAAATAAGATCGTGTACGCCGAAGGCATCTTAAATCTACGTTTCTTTGGAGTTGATTGTTGATTTTGCATAATGCTCACTTCCTTTTCTTTTACTGATTAGATTTTACAAAATACCTATAAAGATTCTGTGAAGAAAAATCGAATTATTTACATAAGTTGAAAATATATAAAATAATCACAATAGGAATCAAAATAGACATCCCGCACGTCTTTATTATAAATAAGAAGCTATAGAATTTGAAAAGAAAGCGCTTTTAATTTTCTCATAATTCAGGTATAACCGAAAAGTCGAATAAAAAAGAGTGAACCCAAAGCGTTAAGCATTGGACGCACCCTTGCATAGTTATAAATGAAGTTAATTGTGTACTATTCTTCAATATCATTGAAGAAACTCAATAATTCTTCTTTGGTGAGATTATCTTTTTCATCGCCAGAAATATCGTAACTAATCTTTCCGTTATCTAAGACGACTAACCGATTTCCATACTTTAATGCGTCATCCAAATGGTGGGTGATCATCAAGCAGGTCAGGTGATTACGGGTAATTTGATTGTTGGTGGCAGTCATCAGTTCTTGGGACGTCTGTGGATCAAGAGCGGCAGTATGTTCATCCAACAGGAGAATATCCGGCCGCTTGATGGTCGCCATTAAGAAACTCAATGCCTGACGCTGGCCACCGGAAAGCTTACCAGTCGCGGTATTCAACCGATGCTCCAAACCGTTGTTCATGGTTGAAGTGATCTCGTGGAATTTATCCATATGTGTCTTTAGGTGACGTGGACCAAAGCCACGGTGCTGGCCCCGTTTTTCGGAAAGCAGCAGGTTTTCAGCCACCGTCATTCGAGGTGCTGTGCCCATCTTGGGATCTTGGAAGACTCGGCTGAGGAAGCGGGTTCGGCGTTCAACCGACATGTTGGTAATATCGCGGCCGTTTAAGAGGATTTGACCTTCAGTAACGGGGATGTTGCCGCCAATGACGTTGAACAAAGTTGATTTACCAGCGCCGTTTGACCCAAGAATTGTGATGAAATCACCGGGAAAGACTGATAAATTAACGTGATCCATAATGTTAATCTGCTCAGGCGTTCCTTGGTTAACTGTGACAACAATGTCTTTTAATTCAAAGATTGGCTCAGTCATGCTTGCTCATCCCCTTTACTAAAGTGTGGCGGATTCGGAAGCGTTTCTCCAACACCGGGAACATCATGAACAGTGCCAGGACAATGGCTGAGATCAGGTTCAAATCGTTGGCATTGAAGCCTAACTTGAGCACTAACAAGATCACGAATCGATAGAGGATACTACCAATCGTAACAGCGATCAGCCGTTGATTCATGGTTAAGTCGCCAAAGACCACTTCACCAATGATGATGGAGGCTAAGGCAACAACGATGACCCCAATTCCCATGTTGACGTCGGCAAAGCCGTTATTTTGGGCAACCAATGCCCCACCCAAACCGATCAGGCCATTGGAAACTCCAAGGCCCATGATTTGCATGGCATCGGTACTAATCCCCAATGAACGGGCCATGTTGGGATTATCACCAGTGGCGATAAAGGCTTGCCCAAGGTTGGTCTGTAGGAAGTAGATGATTAACGCAGTCACGATGGCGACCACGATGATTCCCAGAACGACGCTGTCAAAGTAGGGCGGCAGTGATTCCAGAAAGTGGGTTTTCAACATTGTCGGTTTATCAAATAATGAAAGGTTGGCCCGTCCCATGATTCTTAAGTTGACTGAGTAAGCAGCGGTCATGACCAGGATTCCAGCCAGCAGGACCGGAATCCTTCCCTTGGTGTACAGAAGTCCAGTGACCAGGCCAGCCAACATGCCGGCCACAAACGCGATCAGGGTTGCAACCAGTGGGGATGCACCTGAATAAATAGCGGCGACACAGGCTGCTGCGCCCATTGGAAAGGTTCCTTCAACGGTCATATCGGGGAAATCAAGGATTCTAAAGGTGAGAAACAGGCCGATACCGACGATTCCCCAGGTTAATCCTTGGCCGATGGCTGATACGATAATGCTCATTTGATCAATTCTCCTTTTTGACGAGCTTCTTTCAATAGGTTAGTAGGGACTTTGATGCCCAACTTGTCAGCTTGCTTTTCGTTGATGATTAACTTTCCATGACGGAAGAACTTGATTGGCGTTGATGATGGCTTCTTCTTACCCTTCAAGATCTGGGCACTCATCTTACCGGTTGCAACACCCAGTTGATATTGGTCGATGCCGTAAGTGGCAACGCCGCCCTGCTTAACCATGGTATCAACGGCAGGGAAGACTGGAACTTTGGCGTTGTTGGCTGCTCCAACCAGTGTCTGCATGGCACCGGCGATGGTGTTATCGGTTGGTACATAGATAGCATCAACTGAACGAACAGCTTGTTCGGCAACTTGGGTCAAATCATTGGTGTTGGCAATGGAGTAGGCCTTCAAACGAACGTTTTCCTGTTTGCACAATTTAACGAACATCTTGTATTGGGCAACCGCAGAATCATCGCTGGAAGTGTAGATAATTCCTAAAGTCTTCATTTTAGGCATGAACTGTTTAATTAAATTAAGCTGTTCCTTAAGCGGCGCTTGATCGGAAACACCAGTGATGTTGCCGCCGGGCTTATTATTGTTCTTAACTAATCCGGCACCTTTTGGATCAGTAATGGCACCCAGAATCACTGGTTTTTTAGTAATCGTGTTGGCCAACGCCTGAGCAGATGGGGTGGCAATTCCGATTGAAAGGTCGGCATCTTCATTTGCAAACTTAGTGCTCATGGTCTTCAAATTACTCTGATCATTTTGGGCATTTTGGAAATCAATCTTGATATTCTTGCCCGGTTTGTAGCCCTCTTCTTCAAGACCGTGGATGATTCCCTTATGGATGGCATCCAAAGCTGGATGTGACATCAATTGGAGAATTCCCACGGTTGGCTTGGCCTGTGGCTTTTGTTTCTGGCTGCTTTGGAAAAATGCAAAGCCCAAAACTGCCACAAGAATGACGATAACGCCTGAAATCAAATATTTTTTCTTCATAATAGCTGTCTCCCTCAATATAAATAATTTAAAAATACCCATCATTAACACGAACAAAAAACGAGTATTCCGGTCAGACCGAAATACTCGTGATTAGTCGGCCTGCCGGAATCATCTGTACAGACCGTTCGTTTTCCGAAAGATTGCCGGTACAGATGCGTTCATGATCGCATGCTTAAGATCAAGTCGCATCTGCATCGATGTGACTTGTTACCGGCTTTGCCAACTGCGATTAACAAGTGAACTCATAGCAATCTTTCCTTTCGTGATAGAATACTATAATTTTAAATGATTACTTATCTTTCGTCAACATGTGAGGTTAATTAATATGACGAAAATGAATGCGTTATTTAACACGGGCGTAACCTTAATATGGTAATCTGATATTGAAAGAGGGGGCATTTGATGAAAAAACTTTTTAAACTGATTGGCGTGATGGTGGCGCTTGTCGGATTGGCCGTTATTGCCAATCCGCAACCGGCACAAGCTGCCAGTGGAAACTACCGCGTCAAAACACTAAAAACCTACATTCAAAAAAGCAATTCGGGTTCAGACGTTGCTTTTCACGCAAATCCCAAGTCCAAGGCAACTTTGTGGATCAGCAAACAAAACGAAAACGCAACAACAATTAAATCATCTGAGTTTCGTAAGAACGGAATTAAACTTTCCAAGTATAAGACGACAACCTGGTTTGTTCAAAAAAGAGTACGAATTTATCATCAATCGAAGAGTGCCACTTACTATTATGTGGCCAACCGTTATGGTAGCTTTTCAGGGTATGTCCGCACCAACGCGTTAAAGCGCGGATTCAGTCCTTATGGTTACCAGATTACCAGTATTAAATGGTATGGGAAATTTACGTCCTTTCATGTTAAGGATGCATATAAGAACAAAAATGTGTACATGTGGAATTACACCCATACTAAGAAAGTGGCCAATCTAAAGCATTATCCTGGAGCAAATTATGTTAAGACTGCCGATATTGTGATGCGCCACAATGGCAAGAATACCAAATACGTTTATCTGGATGGTTCTCCGCATGGGACGGATAAAAGTATTCACGGATATGTTCCCGCAGTGGCAATTGCCACAGGGCTGAATCCCGATCATACCGGTATGAATTTTGTTTCCATAAAGGATTTTGTGAATAACACTGACTTTAACAAGTACATTCAAACTGGTAAAAACCAAAAGTTGGCTAGAGAGATTGTTAAACTATTCCCGAATTCTCAACCGGATTTGGGACTATCGAAAATTGCCGTATATAATTACGATCATTTTGACGAGAGCTTTGACGCAGAATGGGATCCAATCAGCACAAAAGGATATTCTGACATCAAAACATTTCCAACCATTCAAAAGTGGTTATATGCCAACCGAAATGCTTCCAACGCAACCAAGATCGCCGGAATTAAGAAGTTGTTGAATAAGGAAGGATATACTGCCAGCAAGCGTGACGCCCTATCCGGATACAAGCTTGGTATTCAAATCGTCAATAATATTTCCTTCAACTATCCAGAACATGATATGTTTGGGCGGAAAGTTAGCTACACGTTTATTTTGGGAAAAGTTGATAACAGTTAGATAGTGAGATTGAAACAGGGGGTATTTGATGAAAAAAAAGATTAAACTGATTGGCGTGATGCTGGCGTTTGTCGGATTGGATATGATTGCCAATCCACAACCCGCCCAAGCTGCCCATAACGGCTATCGGGTTAAGGTTTTGAAAAATTATTATAAAGATTCATCAGAAAATACGTACCATGCTAATTTGAAATCAAAGGCCGCTATTTGGTCGGGCAAACGATATCCAAGCGATACTCAAAGAGACTTTCAAAAACGACTTTATAAAGTTTCGAAGTTAAAAGGGGTCACGCTGTTCGTTCAAAAGAAAGCTCGGGTTACTCATAAGAACACCAAAGCCATTTATTACTATGTTGCTGATCGAGCCGCCGGCCACCAGGGATGGGTTCGTCCCAGCGCATTGATCAAGGGAGTCAGCCCATACGGTTACCAAATCATCAAAGAGAAGTGGGGGAACCAGATGGCGACATTCCACGCCAAGAATTCCAAGCAAAATGTGTATATTTGGAATTGGCGTCACACCAAGAAACGGGCTAATTTGAAGAACTATCCAGCTTCCAATATGCGTCGAAAAGCAACTGTTACTCTTCGTCATAACAAGAAGCAAAGTACCTATTACTTTGTCACAATGTTTCCGGATGGCAACACGCCAATTCGTAAGAGCGTATCCGGCTATGTTGCTGCCTCTCAAGTTGAAGCTGGACACAATATGAATTATTCGCAGATTGAATACACCAGTATTGATCAGTTTACTGATAGTGCAGACTACAGCAACTACATTCAAAATGGTAAGAAGCAGAAACTTGCACGAGAGATTGTTAAGCTATTTCCGAACAGCCCCGTTGATTTAGGTTTATCACGAATCGCCGCATATGATTATGATTCTTTTAACAATACGTCAGATGGCGATCCGAATCCAATCAGTAAAACGGGTTACACGGATATCAAAGTATTCTCATCAATTCAAAAATGGCTGTATGCCCATGAGACTGCATCTAATGCCACTAAGTTAACTGAAATCAAGCAGTTGCTCGATAAAGAAGGCTACACCGCAAGTAAGCGGGCTTCGTTGTCCGGTTATAAGCTTGGTATTCAGATTGTGAATAACATTAAAGGATACGATGGCGAAAGTGATGATGCCAACCACTGGAACGGCTATGTATTGGTCCTTGGCCGTCCAGATAATAACTAAATCGTTTCCGAAAGAAAAGACAACTCGGCTGAGTTGTCCTTTTTGATTTGATTTCAATTATGCAGAATTCTTGTTCCGCCACAGCATTGGAATTGCCAGTGAAATTGTGGTGAGGGCAATAATGATGAGTGTTAGGACAGGGATGAGAAATGAAACGATCAAAGCTGCCAACATTCCGCCATATAATGGCAGACGAAATCTGAGTGAATGGGTTAAATCTTTTTTGATTTCCGGATTGTCTTTTCGGATCTGTCGATTCAGCATTTGGTAAGTAATCGACCACAACAGCAGGATAACCGAATAGGTAATTTCCGGCAAGGTGCTGTTGGGAAATTCACCGATCCAGGCCGTTGTAAATGGCGTCAGAGTCATGAAGAAGATCCAGACACCGTTTAACGCGTAGGCATTGTTGGAAATCATTTTTGCCTTGGCAAATATTCTGTGATGTGAATACCAGACCATATAAATTAATGTAAAACTGACCATATATGATAGGAATGCCGACCATAGATGGGTGAGTCCAGATAGTGAAACGTTGTTGGGTACCCGGATCTCCAGAACCATGATGGTGGCAGCAATGGCTATGATTTCATCAGTGAAAGACTCCAATCGCGATTTATTCATGATGACCACCTCACGTTCAGTATAACATTGTTGGCATGTGGGCTTGAGGTGGGTGCTTTGCAATTTGTTTAATTGAATTCAGACCTTTCAAACAATAAAACGAGCTCGCAGATCACCCCTCGGTGAATCCAAGAACTCGTTATTTGTGTTATCCAATTAATTTCTTCGCCAACGCATATCCCATCTTCTGGGCGGTTTGCGGTGTTGGATGAATCTCATGATCTTGCAGCGTTACATCTTTATTTTGATTGTTAATGATATTTGGAGCGAACTGCTTGAAGTTGATCACTCTGGCACCCATTGATTTGTACAGCTTGGCTTCTGCGACTCTCAAATCATGGTAGGTGTAACCGTACATGTCGCCCATGTTTTCACGGTTCATGCCGTTTGCATCATATCGGGAAATCGGCAGAATCCCATAAATTTTGGCATGAGGGTTTAACTTTTTAATTACCCGAACGTTGTACCGGAGATGGCGCATCACGTTCTTCAAACTGCCGGATCCGGAATAGTTGGTGTAGTCGTTGGTCCCAATATGGATGAAAATCATGTTCATGTGCTTGATCGCATTTCGGTGAGCCTTAACCGCGGCATGTAAATCTTGGGGAACCAAGGTTGTTCCGATGTAGGCGTACCGGTTGCCGACAATTCGTCCGCTTGGGCAGGCAAAATTATACACTTTGGTGTTTGTTCCTAGGTATTTTGCTGTCCAGTCGGGATAAGAGCTGTTGAAGTAAAAGTGATAACCATCCCAACCGGCTGGAATTGAATCACCAAAGACACCAATCTTTTTACCGGTAAATTTGTTCCCAGCCTGCTTTAACTTGATATTATAGGATTTGGATGTAATATTCTTAACCTGAGATCGCAGGACCCAAAAAGTATACTTTTGGTTGGCGCTGCTTACTCGGTAGACAATTTTGACCTTACCACCATAAATTAACTTCGCAGTTTGACTTCTATACCAGGCAGCTTTGGCGAATTTCCTGCTGCTTACTGATTTGGCCAAATGCACATCAGTATAAAGCTTGGCGTTCTTCTTCAAAGCGAATGCGTGTGGCAATGCTTGCGTCGTGTAAGCGACTTGAACACCAGCTTTGTCAGCGGTTGGATGGCTATAAATGCCAAATGAAATTGATGCGACAACAACGGCTGCGACAAACAGCTTAATGTGTCGATAAAAGAAATTATTCATTAAAATTTCAGTCCCCCAGAACACTGATACTAATTATTTTTCACTATATCATAAGGTTCGATAAGACCCAATATTTTCAAACTCTATAATATAATATCCAGTCTTGATTTGCCAATTATACGACGAACATCCGTCGACATTCAAGTGAAACCAAAGTAATAAAAGAGTCTTTTCATTAAATTGCACGCATTGGCCTCAATTTTTACAGAAAGCGCTTTATAAAAATGATAGAAGGGGTATGATAAGTGAAAAGAGTTATGAATATGATTACATAAAGGTCCAAAATTAGGGAGGTTATGAACATGAAAGCTTTATCCTTACACGGCGATTATGCAATGATGATTTTGTTAGGGGAAAAGACAGTCGAGTATCGATCTTGGTCAACGGATTATCGAGGGAAACTGTTGATTTGTTCTTCGGCAATGAAGATTCGAGGCACAATGCCGGGGTACGCAACTTGTGTGATTGATTTGGTAGACATCAAGAATCCGGCACCCAGACAGTATGAATGGCAGCTTGGAAAGATATATGATATCGAACCATTTCCAGTTAAAGGCAAGCTTCATCTGTATGAAGTGCCTGACGATAAGATTGTCTATCACCCAGAAGTGGATGACGATCACCATCCAACCCAGGAAATGTTTGATGATTACATGAAGAAATATATCGATCCCCATATTTACTAGAAACTAAAAAGTCTTTGAAGTGACCTATGCAGTCAACTTCAAAGACTTTATTTATCTATCACTATTCAGCCAGTGCTTTTGCTAAAGCGTAGCCCAACTTTTGAGCAGTTTCAGCGGTTGGATGGATTTCGTGATCTTCTAATGTCACATTTTTGTTCTGATCGGTAATGATATTCGGGGCAATCTTCTGGAAATTGATGACCTTCACACCACGGGCCCGATACAGCTTCTGTTCCTCGTATCGCAATTGACCATACGTATAACCGTACATATCCCGCATGTTCTGGCGATTTCTGCCGTTTGCGTCATATCTTGAAATTGGCAGGATACCGTAAATTTGAGCATTCGGGTTCAGCTTTTGAACGGTTGCCAAGTTATGGCGTAGATGGCTGATGACGTTGGTCAACGAGCCTGATCCGGAATAGTTGGTGTAGTCATTGGTCCCAATTTGGATGAAGATGATGTTCATTTTCTTGATTTGATTTTTCTTATCGGCAATAACCGCTGATAAGTCTTGTGGTACATGGGTGGTACCTAAATATGCCCAGCGGTTGCCAACGATTCTTGCACTTGGGCAGGCAAAATTGTATACCGACGTTCCGGTGCCCAGATATTTGGCAACCCAGTCAGGGAATGAACTATGGGCATAGAAATGAAAGCCATCCCAACCGGCAGGAATCGAGTCGCCCAAAACGCCAATTTTTTGGCCAAGAAAGTGACTTTTGGCAGCTTTTAATTTAACGTTATAAGATTTTGAAGAGATTCCCATCAGTTGTGATTTGGCGACCCAAAAAGTATGGGTCTGCTCAGTATTGGTCACTCTGAATATTTTACGAGTTTTCCCGTTTAATGTTAGATCAGCTTCTTCGGTTCGATACCAGGTGCTCTTTAGATAAGGCTTGGCACTGACCGCTTTGGTTAGATGGACGTCGGTGTAAAGCTTGGCATTCTTTTTCAATCCATAAGCATGTGGTAACACTTGGGTCGTGTAATCCACCTGCACCCTGGATGTATCCGCAGTAGTGTGGCTTGCCGGTTGATTTTTAACCGTAAAGCCAAATAGAGTGGCACCTAGTGTTGCCAAAGCAATGGCCCCATAGGTGACATATTTGTAAAATCTTGTCATGTTATTTCTCCCCAGAAATATTGATGTGGTACTTTGATGAAAGCGCGCTTGAAAGCCGCGTGAAACCAGATTTGATACTAACTCTGATATTATACGACAAATTGTTATAAAAGTTTATAAGTTTATCCAATAACCGTATAAAAAAATCCAATAACCCTAGAGAATCAAGACAGGCGTAGTGATCCGGCAAAATGAAAAGATTTTCTAATGGTATTTTCTTTCATCGCAACTTATCATAGTAGTTGAGGTGATTGTATGAATTTTAAACAAGTTGTGTTTGATAAAGAAAAAGGCATCAAATTGGATATTTATGATGCTGACAGTGACGTTGCCTTACCCGGGATTGTTATTCTGCCCGGCGGAAGTTATAAGACATTTAAAGAACGGGATGCAGCTCGAGTAGCGTTGACTTTTCTAACCAAGAGTTATCAAGCTTTCGTGGTTGAATACCCGGTTAATGAAAAGAAAGATTATCAAGAAGCCAAGCAGAGTATTGAGATGGCTTTTGATTACATTACCAAGAACGCCAAGGACCTGAACGTGGACACCAATAAATTGGGTGTTATCGGCTTTTCAGCCGGCGGTCAACTGGCTGCAGCTTATTCCAATGAGAAGGATACCAAGGCAAAGTTCGCAGTATTAGGCTACCCAGTTCTCACTCAGGCATTGGACGAAAAGATTGGTATTCACAGTGAAGATGTTACTAAGCAGGTTACTAAGAACACACCGCCAACCTTCATCTTCGGTGCCCGTGGCGATCAATTGGCACCTTATGTTGACCATATTTATCCATACACTGATGCGTTGTATCAGAATGGTGTTAATTTTGAAGTTCATCTGTTCAGTACTGGTGGCCACGGTTTCAGCCTTGCCAACAAATTTGTTGGAATCGTCAACAACGACCGTACCGATGATCATTTTGCCAAGTGGTTCCCACTATGTGTTGAGTGGCTTCAGACATTATAATAGATTTTTAAGCTTAAATGGATATTAAACGAGCACCAAACTCAGGATTGACTGGGTTTGGTGCTCGTTTTTGATTAGATGATTAGTCATCGTAACTATTTTCAATTAAGAAGCGTCTTGATAGCTCAACCAAAATTGGCGTCATTGGCGTTGATAGTTCATTCCAGTTGCGATCGACAAATGGTTTGAATTTATTGAGGGCACCCTTGTCCAGCTTCTTGGTGTCGGTTAAGAGGTGCCGCAATTCCAATGCGAACTCTTGAAGGGTAACCTTCTCGGATTGGCTTTTAAGTGTGCTGCGAATGGCGGTGAGCTGTGTCAGGTAGCCATCGAATTGAGTTGTTTCTAATTGGGCTTCTTCTTTTGGAAAGTCGACGGTATCGCTGTTACTCTGTTGATGCTTGAGCTCCTTAAGATAGGCGGTTCCCTTGTCGGTCAGCCACTTATCCGCGTGATTATCGAACAATTTAACGCCGTCTACAAAATCAATATCAAAGGTGGCTGTCAACACCTGTTCATGCTTTTGATCCATTTTGGCCAATTCATTCAAGATTTGGGGCGCACGATAGTTGTTGTTTTTACCATAATCGATTAACTTTTGCACTGTTTTCAGATTGACATGGTTAGGCTGCGTCTCCAAAAAGCTTAAAATGAATTCTCTCATCCGATCTTCAAACTCCATAAATAATCGCCATCCTATTCTTATATGTGTTAGCTATGAAAAAGCTTCATCTGAATATCTTGATCATAATTACCGAATCCGTGGCCGAAAATGGTGCAGCCGCCTTTGTGCTTGGCGTTGTCTTTGATCGCGAAACGAACGGTAAAAGTCGGCTGTTTCCAGTCGATGTCATCGATGGAAACGTCGGTGAACGGCTGGCCATCAAGATAGCTGCCGTGGTCGGTAATCCGAACAACTTTTAATTGGCCGTATTGGTTAACGTTATCAGGTACCCAGGCCGGCGTGTACTTCCCACGAATATCGGAAAAGTCACCAGGGCTGGTCCATGTACCAACTTCAACATTATTAATATAAAAGGTGATGTCTGAAGGCCAAACGTTGTTGGAAAATGGAAATTCAGAACCGAGTTCCATAGAAAGATCGAGCATTTCCAGCTTGTCTTTGTCCTCCAGATAATTTGGAAACTGATACTCGACGAAGCCATCAGTCCACCAAATCATGCCGGCCTTAATTCGATCGGGGCTCATGAAATACTTTGGGTTGTCGACTTTACCAATGTAGTCGTTTTTGCCGGCGAGACCACAAGATGGGGTCACCGAGTAATCGGTAAACTGGCCCACTGGAACCTGCGTCTGATATTCCGCAAATGCGGGGTAGATCGTCGTCGAAAAGTGGACGTTAATGTTATCGACTTTCAGATAAGAAATTTTACTGTGGCCTTGTCGTTCAAAACCGATAATCCCGGCATCGGCAAGCTTGTTTAAATGCATCAAGATGATTGTACTACTTAGTTTCAATTTACTGGATAATTCTTGGACGCTCATTCTCTGTGATGACAATGTCTGGATGATTTTAATTCTCACGGGACTGGCGAGCGCCTTATAGACCTCTAATGAGTCGTTGGAAATATCTAAGTCCACCTTTGTGACCTCCTGCTCAAAGTTTACGTTTTAATTAATCGGGTATTTATTAAGTCTGCTTGTCTTTAATAGTCTCAATCAACATAAATATTAATCTTAAAATTGAAACCGTTTACGAAACACCTTTATCTTAGCAAAACTGTGATTCTAAGTCAAAAACAATCAAAACATTTACATAATTGCTTGTCGAAAGCAACAACTGGAAATATTATAAGTATGTGCACAGGTGATCGAAAGGTCACTTAACAAATTATAGAAAAGAGGATTTTATATTGACAGTCTATACAAATCCGCTGATTGTTCAGCGGGCCGATCCATATATTTATAAACATACAGATGGCTATTATTACTTTACTGCCTCTGTTCCGGCATACAACTTAATTGAAATCCGCCGTGCCAAAACTTTGGAGGGCCTTGCGCATGCTGCACCACGGACAATTTGGCGCAAACATGAAAGCGGTCCCATGAGCCAATTAATTTGGGCACCGGAAATTCACTACATTGATGACAAATGGTTCATCTATTTTGCGGCTGCTGAAACAACGGCTTTCGATAAGAATGGTATGTTCCAACACAGAATGTTCTGTATCGAATGTGACAATCCTGATCCAATGCGGAGTGAAGATGACTGGACTGAGCATGGCCAGGTTGAAACTGGCATGGACAGTTTCTCATTGGATGCAACCTGCTTTGAAGCCAACGACAAGCTTTACTATGTTTGGGCACAAAAGGATCCCGAGATTAAAGGCAATTCAAACATTTATATTGCTGAAATGAAAAATCCTTGGACTCTTAAGACAAAGCCCGTTATGTTAACGCAGCCTGAGTTTGACTGGGAAACAAAGATCTTTTGGGTAAATGAAGGGCCTGCCGTTATTCATCGAAACGGTCGTTTCTTCCTTACTTACTCTGCTAGTGCAACAGATGAAAATTATTGCATGGGGATGCTAAGTATTCCCGACGACCAAGATCTTTTGGATGCAAGCAATTGGACTAAATCCAAGAAGCCGGTCTTCCAAAGCGACATGGCCACTCACCAATATGGTCCTGGCCATAATTCATTTACAGTCGGCGAAGATGGTAAAACCGATATTCTTGTTTATCATTGCCGTGATTATACCGACATTAAAGGCGATCCGTTATACGATCCCAACCGTCATACAAAGGTTCAGGCGTTTAACTGGAATGATGATGGAACCCCTAACTTTGGTAAGCCGGTTCCTTATAACTATGATTAACAAATAATTCAGGAGGCATTTAAATATGCAAAATAGTGCAGAAGCACCACAAAAAAAGCAAAATAAGCACTTTTGGGGATTCCCATTTTCACACTTTAGTTACTTCTTCATTTGGGCAACCGTTTATGGGTATTTGACCCTTTGGATGGAACAAGTTGGCCATTTGAATGGAACTGAATCGGGTCTTGTATTTTCAATGATGGCTGGAATTTCGCTGCTTTTCCAACCTGTGTTTGGTGTTTTATCGGATAAATTACTATTCAAGAAAAATTTAATTCTTACGATCTCTGTTGTTGCAATTTTTATTGGACCATACTTCCAGTGGTTATTCGTTCCATTGATGCATATTAATGCTGGGTTGGTTGCTATTGTTACTGGTACCTTCTTAAGTTTCATCTTAAATGGTGGTGTCAGTGTTATTGAACAATATGTACAGCGTGCCAGCTTAGCTAACGGTTTTGAATATAGTCACTCACGTCTAGGTGGTTCAGCCGCTGGAATTGTTGCATCATTAGTTGCCGGACGTTTGTTCCTATGGAAACCAGATTCAATTTTCTGGGCATGTACTGCTGCCGCAATTGTCTTGACATTCTTACTTCTCTTTAGTGATAAGGTCAATTTGGAAAATGCTGCTGCAGCCGGAGACACTTCTAACTCACTCGATTGGAAGACAGTTACGTCTGTTTTCAAGATCAAGAACTTATGGATCCTTGCTATCTTTTATATGGGTGCTTCAGCAATCTTTGATGTTTTTGACCAACAATTCATTATTTTCTTCAAAACATTTTTTGATACAGCAGCACAAGGTACTTTGGTATACAGCTACATGACTTCAGGTCAAACGGTTATTGAATTTATTTTAATGTTCCCAATGCCATGGATTATTAACAAAATAGGTGCACGAAATGGGCTTATCATTTATGGATTCTTAACATGTATTCGTATTCTAGGATCAGCATTATCACCGACATGGGGATGGGTTGTATTCTTTAGATTAATTGCTGGACTGGAAATGCCATTGCTTCTTACTTCGATCATGAAATACATTGCAGGGGCATTTGACATTCGTTTATATGCTACTGTATATGCTTTAGCTTCCAACTTTGCAAAGCAAATTTCGGTGTTCATATTCTCATCTGTTGCTGGTAAGTTGTATGACGTTATCGGTTACCAACACACTTATGTTTTGATGGGTATCATGGTATTTGCCATTACCTTATTTGCTGCGTTCACTTTGAAGAAGGAAGATCCAGTCCAAGCTGGTGAAATTGAGGCTGATAAAGGCAAAGAATCTGAAATTGAGAGTTCTAAAGAGTGATGTAACAATTCTTTGAAATGGAGGGATGAGTTATCAAATCAACATTATTCATTGACCGCAATCAAACAATTTCTAAGATTGACCCCAGAATGTGGGGATCCTTCACAGAGCAATTAGGACGATCCGTTTACGAAGGAATCTACCAACCAGACCATCCAACTGCCGATGAAGACGGATTTCGAAAAGATGTGATTGAAGCTGTAAAGAAATTGAATGTTCCATTAATCAGATATCCAGGTGGTAACTTTGTGTCAGGCTATAACTGGGAGGATGGTATTGGTCCAAAGGATCAGCGCCCGACTAAACTTGACCTGGCATGGAGAAGTAAAGAAACCAATCAATTTGGCCTTCATGAATTCATGAAGTGGTGTCAAAAAGTTGGTGCAAAGCCTGATATGGCCGTTAATCTTGGGACTCGTGGTATTGATGAAGCTCGCAATTTAATCGAATATTGTAATTATCCCAAAGGAACGTACTGGAGTGACATGCGTCGACAAAATGGTGCTGAAAAACCATTTAACATTAAGGTATGGTCCCTCGGTAATGAAATGGATGGCGACTGGCAAATTGGGCATAAGACCGCTTACGAATATGGTCGCTTAGCTCACGAAACCGCCAAAGTTATGCGTCTTGTTGATCCTGATATCGAATTAGTAGCGAGTGGAAGCTCGTTGAGAACGATGCCTACTTTTGGTACTTGGGAGGAAACACTTTTAGATCATGTTTATGATGATGTAGATTATCTTTCCCTCCATCAGTATTATGACAATTATGATGATAATCTGGCTGAATTTTTAGGAAAGTCTGTCGATTTTGATGGCTTCATAAGTGATGTTGTCGCTGTTTGTGATGCAGTCAAGGCCCGTCGGCACAGCAATAAACGGATTAATTTATCAATGGATGAATGGAATGTTTGGTACCATTCAAAGGCTGATGATGACAAACAGGCACCATGGCAGGAAGCACCCCACCTACTTGAGGATCATTATAACTTTGAGGATGCATTACTTGTAGGCAGTCTCGCAATTACCCTCATGAAACATGCTGACCGTGTAAAGATTGGGTGTTTGGCTCAGCTGATTAATGTCATTGCACCAATTATGACGAATACCACTGGCGAACCATCAGTTTGGTATCAATCAATCTTTTATCCATTCATGCAAGTTTCAAATTTTGCTCAAGGAATTGCGTTGAAATCCCAACAAGATGTTCCTGCGTATAAGGCAAAAGACTATGATGTACCTTACACTGATTCAATGGCAACTTTTAATCCTGATAAGGATGAATTAACAATTTTCGTGGAAAACAAGTCCAAGGAAAAAGTTGAATTTGAATCCACGTTAGCAAACTTTGATGTGACAGGTATTGTTGAAGCAACACAGTTTTGTGGATATGATATCAAAAAAACAAATGAAGATCAGTCAATGAAGTTACAGACGCTATCAAGTATAACGGTTTCTGACAACAAAGTATCTGCCAACTTAGAGCCACTTTCGTGGAATGTTATTCGTTTGAACGCAAAAGATTAATGTTTCGTGGTTATTGAAACCATTTGTAAGTCACAATGCTTCAAGTGTTTCACCCCATAAAAAATCACACTCAATTCGAGTGTGATTTTTGTGTCTAATAAACTTTTTCCCCAGCCATCCAAGTTTCCTCAACCCGAACGTCTTTGATTTCATCGTGTGGAACCGAGAAAATATCGCGATCCAAAATGACAAAATCACCTGCATATCCCGGTGTCAGCTTGCCATTCTGTTGGAAACCACCAATCTTGGCCGGCCAGCTGGTATACGCGAGAACCGCTTCTGGAACGCTGATGGCCTCTTCTGCATTGACCACGTCACCGTTAACTGCAGTTCGAGTCACGGCGGCATAGATGTTGACAAATGGACTGTCAGGTTCTGCCCATGGCGTACATGGGGCATCCGAACTCAAGGCAAATTCGGCTTTGGAATCCATCATTGATTTTACTCGGTAGGCTTCCTTGAACTGTTGTGGTGATAAATAATTTCGATACGATTCATCTTCTGCGAAGAGGAAAATCGGTTGGGTCACCAACGCATACTGCATGGTTGCCGTATTGATTTGATTGAGCATTTCATCACTTAAAATAGAAGCATGTTCAATTCGAATGGATGGGCGGTCTGCCAGCCATGGTTCCATCCTATCGGTGACATCTAAGATTAACTGAATAGCAGCGTCACCCATGGCGTGAATGGCAACTTGCAGATCATGCGCTTTTGCGTAGGCAACGGTTTGTTTGAGTTTGGTGGCATCAGTTAGGCATACACCATTCTTACCGCTGGGGTAGGGTTGGCTGTTATAGGCGGTTTCACCGGAAATGCTGCCGTCCATGAAGACTTTGATGCCCGCAATTCTTAGTTGATTGTCCTTGGTTGGCTTGAGCTTAGTGTTTCCAGCCACTTCATCATAAACGTAGTAAATCGATGACTTGGGTTTGAAGCCGGCTTTAACCGAATCCTGATAGAGCTTTAGTGAATCGTATGGTCGAATTCGACCCATCATTTCACCGATAGCGACAATTCCATTTTTCAGATAGTGCTCGGAGCTGTTCACCATATTATCCACGTCGCCTTGATAGCTTTGAGCAGATTTGGCTTTGATCAGTAACTGGGTGGCTGCCACCTCCTTCATATAACCGTTAGGGCGTCCATCTGGGAAATGGCCGATAAAGCCGCCAACCGGATCGGGCGTTGTGGGGGTGATGCCAGCCAGTTCTAATGCTTTTGAGTTACCAATTGATGAGTGACAATCTGATCGGTAGACAAAAATCGGCTGAGTGGTGGAAATTTCATCCAGATCATCGACTGTTGGGGTGCGGTGCTCGGCTAACTTGGTCTCATCAAAGCCCCAGCCTTCAATCCAGGTATCAGCACCTTTGCCCAACGCTGGCGAATGCCGCAGGGCAGTCTTCATATCTTCAATGCTATTGACGTTTGGCGGGGTACAAGCAACCCCGTGCAAAGCATCGGCAATGTACTTTGGATGGGTATGCACGTCAATTAAGCCTGGTAAGACCGTTTTACCGTTGAGGTTGATGGCATCCGGATCACTGATTTCATTTGAATCCCCAATCCAAGTTACTTTGCCGTGTTCAATTTTCATTGCTGAAACGAAGTTGGTTGTCCCAGTTCCCATGAATATCTTTCCGTTAATAAATGTTGGCATCATAATTCTCCTCGAAGGTCATTTTAAATCTATTATTCATTATAAATGGTGGCGATTGCAAGCCTTATCTTTGTGGAAAATCGTGTGGCAAAAAGCTATCATTAAATTATCAGCTTTTATTGAAGGAGTAAATCGATGGAATCTTTAGAGTCGCATACCTTAAATGCATTTTCGAAAAATATTGAATTGACTGATCACCAAAAATCCGTCCTTAAGCAAATTGATGACTTTACCCGCACCCATCTGAAAGAAGATGGACACGCTGTGTTTGTCTTGATGGGGGATGCCGGCACCGGTAAGAGTCTGATCCTCAACCAACTTTTTACTGAGTTGGCTCAAGAAGTGGATGATTCTTACTTTCTGGTCAACCATCCAGAGCTTCTGAAAGTATACCGCGAGCTTGCCGGCCAAACACCCAACATGCTGAAGAAATATTATCAGCGACCGACCAGCTTCATCAATCAAATGCACAAGCAGGACAAACACGTGAATTTGACGGTGGTCGATGAGGCTCATTTGTTATTAAGCAAGCCAGATCACTACAATAATTATTATGGTGACAACCAATTGAAAGATATCATTCAGCTGAGTAGAGTCACGATTGTCGTCTTCGATCCTCACCAGGTACTGCGGACGAAGAGTTTTTGGAACAAGGCCCGATTGGAAAAGTTGATCGAACCCTACCCGCATGATTTGGTCCACCTAAAGCAGCAGTTTAGAATGCAGGCCAGTCCCAAGTTGATGGATTGGCTGGACCATTTCATTGATGGGGATGTGATAGGCCACGTGCCTTCAGATATCGGGGATTACGACTTTCAGATTTTCCCGGATGCTGAGAAGATGTTTCAAACGATTACTAAAAAGAATGATAAATACGGCTTATCACGGATGACATCTACCAGCGGCTATCCTTCGACGTTGGATGGCGGCAAGCACCTGGTTAACGAGGGCAACTTTCATTTGCCTTGGGACCAATATAATTTCACCAGCACCCCTTGGGCCGAACAGCCGCAAACCATCAATGAAGTCGGCAGTATTTATACTGTTCAGGGATTTGATTTGAACTACATCGGTATCATCATTGGACCGCCATTTTATTTAACTGCTGATAACCGCTTGGGCGTCGATCCCAGCAAGGTGACCGATGTGGAAATCTTCAAGCATCGCGCGGACATGAGCCCCGAAGACTATGAAGCAAGTAAGGTTGAGCTGCTCCGGAACTCTTTGAATGTTTTGCTGCGGCGGGGAATCAAAGGGATGTATCTGCATGCTCATGATCCTAAGCTTGAAAGTTATCTGGAACGGATGGCTCGAAAATAGTCGTGATTCAAAGTAATTGACGGCTTTTCACTATCTGGTTATCCTTTGGTTAAACGCATGATTATCAGACGGGGGATTGAAAATGAAGAAGGATACAATTATTACGACAATTGTCGTGGTGGCAGTTGTCGGCCTGCTTGGTGGCTTTTGGCTTGATTATAATTATGGGAATACTTATTATTACGGCCAGGTTAGCGGCCACGTTGAAAGAATGGAAAAGGCCCCGGCCGGTTATCCAAAGCGATATTATTATATCGTGAACGGATGGGACAAAGACGGCAATCATAAACGGATGGAAGTCGGTTCCATCAATGGTCACAGGTTTGTCAAAAATCGGTTTATTAGAATTGGCTGGTCACGAGTCAAGAAGGTTAATCAATATGAGCAGATTACCTATAACCAGATTCCAAAAGCTGCCAGAGATAAAATTGTGAATTCAAAATAATCCCATAAAACAAAGGACAACTGAAAATTCAGCTGTCCTTTATTCTATGGAATCAAATTATTCATCATGTGTAAGGCAATACTGTATCGAATATCTCGGAAATGCATGTACGCAAACGACAGGCAACATCCCAGAATTGAATACATGATCCACGTGGCATCAAAGCTCAGTTCATGGGCAAAGCCGAAGATCGCGCCGCTGACTAAAACGGCCAAAATATTATTCAGCCGATTATCTTTATTGAAGAAGTAGTTCATAAAGATTCCCCGGAAAATGAGTTCCTCAAAGATTGGGGCTAAAAACCCGGCGAAAAAGATGTTTAAGACGGGATTTTTCATTTGAGCGGCGTTAACTGCTTGCTGATTGCTCGGCAGAGTCAGAATGTGTTTGGAAATCAGCCACTGCCAGAAGATTTGGACAGCTGTCATCAGGACAAAGATCCAAATCAATTGGGCAATTCGTTGGGCGGTTGGCTTCTTTCTGCCAATCTTTCGGGGGTTGTTAGCGTCAAGCTGCTTGCCATACCGCCAGCCGATCAAAGCTAGACCACCGGCAATCAAAACTAGTGAAAAGCCAAGCAGGTGGCGGGCATCTAATGGCTTCTTGACGTAATCACTGGCAATTTCAAAGACGGATTCCACAATTAGATACACAGCCAAAAACCCGATAAATTTCAGAACCTGCAGCGATTTAGTTGAGAGATACCTGGTTATATCCATTATCTAAACTCATTAACCTCGATGCGGTTCTTATCAGGATCGAGAATCGTAATCGAGTTAACGTTTCTCCTTACTTCGGTTTTCTGGGTTGGTTCATCGACAATATCGACGAAGTAATTGATGAGGTGGGCCTTAATATCGACCATTTTATCTTTGGCGATTAGGCCAAAAGAAATCGGATTATCAACGGTTTCTTCCTGTCTAAAATCCAAAAACATTTTGTTAAGGTCGGCACCCTTGTCACCATTTGGCAAGTCGACGATTTTTAAATCAAAAACCTCGTGGTAAAAGCGCAGGCTGGCTTCTAAATCTGAGACTGGAATCGTAATGTACTCAATTTCTCTAATATTCATTATTTTTCATCCTTTAAAAAGTGATGTTTACATTATATACCTTCAAAATTTCTTCGCACGATTAGTTTGACTACTATAGGAAACAAGAGTAACGTAACAAAATGTATGTAGTATTCGAATTAATTAAGGAGTGAACTTTTTTGCCATTACTATCCGTATCAAATCTTTCAATGAGTTTCGCCGAGAAAGATCTGTATAAAGATGCTGAATTTACGCTTGAAAAAGGCGAGCACATGGGCGTGGTCGGTCAAAACGGAGTTGGAAAATCAACTCTGATTAAGATCATCACCGGAAGCGAACTGCCGCTTTCTGGAGATATAAAGTGGCAGAAAAACATCAAGATTGGTTATTTGGACCAATATGCCGACGTTGAGGAAGACTTGACCCTCATCGACTTTTTGAGAACTGCTTTTGCCGATCTCTACAAAACCAGCGATCAATTGAATGCACTGTATAACAAGTATGCCGAGACCGCTGACGATAAATTGTTGGAGCGGGCTGGGAAGCTTCAAGATATTTTGGATTCAAGCGATTTCTACAATATTGATACCAGAATCGAACAAACCATTACAGGATTAGGCTTGGATAACATTGGCCGAGATCATCTGGTTGGTAAGATGTCTGGTGGGCAGCGTTCTAAGATTATCTTGGCTAAGATGCTGCTGGCTGATCCAGACGTGATTTTACTTGATGAGCCTACCAACTATTTGGATACTGCCCAGATCGACTGGCTGATTGATTACCTTAATGGGTTCTCCGGTTCAGCCCTGGTTGTATCTCATGATTATGACTTCCTGGAAAAGATCACCAACTGTATTATTAACGTTGCCTTTGGTAAGATTACCAAATATCGCGGCAGCTTCAAGCAGGCGATGAGACAGCGGGCTGAACGAGAAGAGTTCCAGCAGCGTGAATATGATAAGCAGCAGGTTGAAATTGAAAAAGCTGAGCGTTTTATTCGTAAAAACAAGGCCGGTTCAAAGTCGACGATGGCCAAATCACGGGAGAAGAAGCTCTCCCATATGGATAAGATTGATCCGCCTTCAACCAATATCAAGGCAAGCTTCAACTTTCCATATGAAGAAACCGGTTCTCACGAAGCTTTGACTGTTGACCACTTATCGGTTGGATATAACAAGCCTTTGCTTAAGCCGGTGACCTTCACCATTTCAATGGGTGAAAAGTTTGGCTTTGCCGGATTTAACGGGGTTGGTAAATCAACTTTGATTAAATCGATTTTGGGTCAATTACCTGCCAAGGGTGGAAGCGCCAAGTTTTCACCGTCGTCACACATCAGTTACTTCAGCCAGGAACTTGAATGGGATAATAACCGCATGACGCCCATGCAGATTATTTCCGATAAGTTCCCCAAGCTGAACCAACGAACCATTCGGACCAAGTTGGCAAAGTGTGGCCTGGACGCTGCCAATGCGATTAAGCCGATTGGTGAGCTTTCCGGTGGGGAGCAGACCAAGGTTAAGCTGGCAATGATGGAATTCACACCAACCAATTTTCTGATCATGGATGAGCCCACCAACCATTTGGATGAGGAAACCAAGGAAGCTCTGAAACGAGCCCTTGACCGTTTCCCCGGTAACCTGATTATTGTTAGCCATGAGTCGAGCTTTTATGACGGATTGGTTGATAAGGTATTGAACGTTGAGCAGCTGAGCTTGAAAGAAAAGCCGGTTATTCGAGAAGAATCACAAAAATAATATAAATCACGATACCACACATTTTGACCTGTGTGGCATTTTATTACCAAAAATTATCCTTGATTTACCGGGTTAACCTGTTGTAAAATTATTAAGCATCATCAGCTCAAGGCGTGTCATGTTTTCCCCTAAATGTTGCACTGCGCCTTGAGTTTTTTTTAATTGGCGGATGTAAGCGGATACAGCTGCAGGCTGCCATTTTCTTGTTCGAAAGCTTTCGTCGATCACAGTTTTACCGGGTTCAAGTCACTGAAATCAAAGCATTCGTGTTAATATGAAAGTAACTATTGGTAAGTGCAGGCGTAACCAAAACAAACAGTGCCGTTGATGTGAGGGGAGAATTATGCTTTCAATTGTTTATTTGGTACTGATGAGTTTATTAGCTGGAATTTTAACGGGGATCGTGGGGATGGCGTCCTTGACGTTGTACCCGGTCCTGCTGTCCGTGGGGATTGCACCAATTACTGCGAATGCGACGATTACGGTTGCCCAAGTTGGCGGCGGATTAGGAACTGTCACTTCATCATTACGTGAGCTGCATGGGCATTGGAAACAGGCTTTTCAAATTGCTGTGTTGAATACCCTCGGTGGTGTGTTTGGGGCGATCATTCTAATCCACAGTTCAAATGCCGGATTTAAGAAAATCGTGCCGGTCTTTATTATGGCGGCCGGAATCATGATTTTATCGCCAAAGCGCAGAGGTCGTCAGGCTGTTAATACTCGGTTGGCCACTTTTGTTAGTTGGCTGAGTACGTTCCTGGTTGGAATGTATGCCGGTTATTTTGGGGCAGCGTCAGGTCTGTTGATGATTGCGGTCCTATCCAAAATTGTTCATGAAAATTATGCAATTTATAATTCAATGCGAAATTTTGCGTCGTTTTGCAACAACATCGTGGCTGCCATCATGTTCATATGCACGATTCCGATTGCCTGGGAAGTGATTATTCCATTGCTCCTGGGCTTATTCACGGGTGGATACATTGGGCCGATCATTGTCCGGTATATCCCTTCAAACGTGATTAAGCTGGCAGTTGGCGTGTTTGCTGTCATCTTGGCGTTTGTGTTGGGCTACCAGGCTTATCTTTAAACGAGTTTAAAATCAAATTAAATGGGTGGCTCATAAGTTTATCGCTTATGGGCCACCCATTTTGAGTGCATTACAATATTTAGTTAACGAAAAGCTTAAGCAATTTCAGCACTTGGCGTAATCTTGGCTCTGTTCAACAAGACGGAACTTGTGACAACTGACAATGAACTTAAGGCCATTGCCAAGCCAGCCAATTCGGGGCTTAGTGCCAAGCCGATAAAGTAGAATAATCCGGCTGCGACTGGAATACCCAAGACGTTGTATACAAATGCCCAGAACAAATTCAGTTTGATCCGGTTGAACGTCTTCTTACTTAATTCCAATGCTTTGTAGACATCACGAAGATCATTCTTAACCAAGACAATTCCACCGGATTCAATGGCGATATCAGTTCCCGATCCCATGGCGATTCCCACATCAGCGGTGCTTAATGCTGGGGCGTCGTTAATACCGTCACCAACAAAGGCAACTTTTCCGGACTGCTGGAATTTCTTAACTTGATCAGCTTTGTCTCCTGGTAAAACGTCCGCGACAACTTGGTCAATGCCAACTTGATCGGCAATGGCTTGAGATACAGCCTGATTATCACCGGTCAGCATAACGGTCTTCAAACCTTTGGATTTAAGGGCTGAAATGGCGTCTTCAGAGGTTGGTTTTGGTGCATCCTGAATGGCAATTAAGCCGATAATCTGATCACCTTGCCCAACAAATACAACGGTTTTAGCTTGGTGTTGAAGGGTGGTCATTTTTGCTTTAAGAGAATCACTGACTTTCATGTCGGTGAGTAATTTATCATTACCGACAAACGCACTCTCGCCGTCGACATCAGCTTGAACCCCTTTTCCTTCAATTGCCTTGAAGTTTTGTGATGGGGTCATTTCCAATCCGGCTTCTTTGGCCTTTTTGAGAATTGCGGTTGCCAAAGGATGTTCGGATGACTGTTCCAAACTTGCGGCGATGCTTAATACTTTATCTGAATTACCAATTACATCAGTTACTTGAGGCTTACCAACGGTGATTGTTCCTGTTTTATCGAAAATAACAGTTTTGACGTCATTAACGGCTTCCAGAACTTCACCATTTTTGATGAGGATTCCCATTCGAGCACTGCGGCCGGTTCCAACCATTAATGCAGTTGGGGTTGCCAGACCAAGGGCACATGGGCAGGCGATCACAACAACTGATACGGCAAAGATTAATGAACTGGCGACGCTGGCACCGATGAAGACGTACCAAATCAAGAAAGTTAAAATGGCAATGATCAAAACAAGGGGAACGAAGATTTCAGAAACCTTATCAGTTAATCCCTGAATTGGTGCATGACTGTTCTGAGCTTTTTTAACCAGCTCAACAATTTGGGCCAGCATGGTATTTTTACCAACTTTGCCAGCTTTAAATGTGAACGCCCCAGATCCGTTGACGGTCGCGCCAACAACGGAATCACCGATCTTCTTTTCAACCGGCATACTTTCACCGGTAATCATCGATTCATCAATCGTTGATGAACCGGTAACAATCTGGCCATCCACGGCAATCTTTTCGCCGGGACGAACTTTAATGATGTCACCAACCACAATCTCAGATACCGGCACTTTGACAGCTTTGCCGTCACGGATAACTTCGGCATCTTTGGCCTGTAAGTTGACTAATTTTTCCACGGCGTTTGACGCATTATTGCGCATCCGTTCTTCGAATACTTGGCCAAGCAGGACAAAGGTTGTTACAAATGCGGCACTCTCGAAGAACACTGGTTGATTTGTCGCCATTGCGTAGATGCTGTAAACATAGGCGGTTGTTGTTCCGATGGCAACCAAAGTATCCATATTGGAGTGGTGCTTTTTAAATGATGACCAGGCGCTTTGAATAAACGGTCCGGCTGCGACCACCATGACAACGGTCGTTAGGGTAAACATGGTCCATTCACCACCCGGCATCATCCAGCCGAAGGGCTTAAGAATCATTTCAACCAACATCGGCAGAGAGAATATTAAAGAGATCCAAAATCTTTTTGTAATGCTCATTATTCCACCTCGACTTTTCCTTTGAACATGTCCATGCCACAGCTGAAGCCAAATTCACCTGATTTGTCAGTTGGTACCTGAACGGTTTTGGTGACGTTGATGGGGAGCTTTTCTGAGAAGCCTAATTCATTGGAATGGACAACGTCTAAACATCCTTGATCGTTTGTCCGCTTGAAGTTAATTTCGGCAGGGATACCTTTCTTCAACTTAATGACTGATGGTTCGTATCCGCCTGCAACTGTTACATTAACTGTCTGTTTGTTTTCACTCATAATTAATTCCTCCATTTATTTAATGACTAATTTACCGTGGAACATATCCATGCCGCATTGCCAGGCATATTCCCCAGCTTTGTCGGTATCGATTTGGATTGACTCTTTTTCGTTTTGGGGAAGTTCTTGATTAATCCCAAAATCTGAAAATATAACCCGATCCAAACATGATGATGAATCCGTACGGGTAAAGTTGAGGATTGCGGGAACACCTTTTTTCAAGATAACAACTTCTGGTGAATACCCACCTTTGACCTCAACGTCGACAACTTGTTGATCATCGGCAACTGCGGCACTTTCTTCAGCAACTTGATGCTTAGCGAAGAACCACCAACCAATAAAGCCGATAATTCCAAGGCCAATCACTAAGACAATTAATTTCAAAACGCCATCTCCATTTCTTCTTTAAGTCTACATCCGTAAACTTTAACTGTTTCTATCTTATCGCTGAAGTTTACATCTGTCAACTTAAAAATCAAAAAAATAGGATTAAGGCCTCCAAAAACTGATTTGATAGCAGTTTCCGGTTGGCTTAATCCTATTATGAGATGGGTTTTATGCGGCTTGATGGCGGGCTTTCAAGTCTGCTTCAATCTTGGGCTGCATTTTATCGAACTTGTAGAAGTACATCAGGATTAACCCGATACCAAAGCCGATGAATGGGACCCAAACGAAGTTCATTTCAATTGCGTTCAATGCTTGAGGAGTTTGAGCATGGTTGGCAACATAGCCGTTCATACTCAGCAGGAACCCGGTGACAACACCACCCATTCCCATTCCGAGGTTGGAAGCAATTCCGGAGAATGAAGTAACAAGTCCTTCAGCTCGGACCCCGTTCTTCCACTCACCGTAATCAACGGTGTCGGCTAACATAACGGGGAGCAGGCCGGCAAAGAAGCCATTTCCAAAGTAGCCGAGGATCGTAGCACCGGCCAAGATTGGTACGTTCATCATTTTGGCACCGACACCCAGGACCAGCTGGCTAATGACACAGAGACCAAGGCCGATGACCATGGTGCCCTTTTTACCGAAGTGGCGCGTCAGGAACGGTGTAAAGACGATGACAACCAGTGACAACGCTTGTAGACCAAGCATGAATGAGGCCAAATCGGCGTTGTGCATGTTGTACTTGAAGAAGTAAACCGTGACTTGGAGTTTGGTTTGCATTCCAATCCAGAAGAAGAAATACATCAAGGAAATGATCATCCAAGGCCAGTTGCCTTTGAGGGCTCGAGCGGATTCTTTGAGAGAAAGTTTCTCTTGATGGGCGGGATGGACACGTTCACGGGTATTTTTAAATGTTAACAGCAGTAAGAATGCGGTCACAATTGAGACCAGGACAGCAGTGATGAAGAATCCCTTCTTATCATTGCCTTGGCCAAGGAAGGATACAGCCGGCAAAACCATGATTGAGATCAGAGTCGCACCAGTTGTGGCCAATACTTGACGCACTGTACTGAATCGGACCCGTTCTTGTGGATAGGCAGTGATGCTGGGCAGCATTGACGTAATGGGAATATTGATTCCCAAATATAAAATATCAATTGCAATGTAGGTCACGTATGCCCAGACCAGCTTTCCCAACGGTCCAAGTGGAACCGAGGAGAATGCCAAGATAAAGAAGATGGCGTAGGGGATGGAGAACCATAAGAAGAACGGTCGGCTCTTTCCCCAACGGGTATGGGTTCTATCAATCATGATTCCCCAAGTTGGACCAGAGACAGCATCAACGATTCTGGCAATAAAGAACAGGGTTCCGATTGCGCCGGCAGCTAAGCCGAAGACATCGGTGTAGTAATACATCAGGTAGGTTCCAACCATTCCGTTGGCAATGTTGCAGGCAAAGTCGGAAGCACCATAGCTGAGTCGTTCTTTGTTGGTAATATTTTCCGTATTTGTAACGGCGTCGGAACCCGCAGGCAATGTTTGTGTCATTTTCATTTTTAATCCTCTTTTCATATTTGTGCAGCTTATTTAACGATTGCTAAATTACTGGTTAACACTTCGTTGGTTTGACCGTCAGAAGTCGTCTCGGTAATTGTGAACTGTTGAGTTTTCAGATTGGCAGAAAGGGTTGCTGCAACTTTACCATCTGCTGATTGTCTGGTAACAACAATTTCATTGTCGCTAGGCTGCTGAACATCAATTGAACCGTTAAGATCAAATGCCTGACTCTTATTTCTGAACTTTAAGAGATCAAAGAGTGCTTTTACAACTGGGCGTTGGGTTTCTTGATCGATTTCATCCATTGAATAGTAATGACGATTGATGTTTCGACCTTCTTTGGTCTTTTCCAATAGGTCCAAATCATTTTTACCGGCTAATAAACCAACGTAGTAGATTTGGGGAATCCCAGGAGCAAATACTTGAATGGCTCTTGCCATCAGATAGGCCTGGTCGTTATCACCAAGTGCAGAGTAGTAAGTTGTGTTGATTTGATAGACGTCTAAATTGTGGTAAGCGGTGCTGGAGTAAACCTTTTTGACGTTGGCGCCGACCTTGTACATTTCTGCTTTGGTGTAGTCAAGCTCGTCATCGGTCAAAATGTCTTTGGCATCCACAACGCCGATGCCATCATGGGTATCCAGGGTGGTGAATTGCTTCATAGGGCTGCTCTTCAACCATTTGGCCAAACGATCGGCCTTACCTGAATATAGACTGTACAGGGTCACGATTGGTAAAGCAAAGTCGTAGCTGAAGTAGTCATGGTCGGTAATCTTTCGAACGATATGATAATTCTCGTGGATTTCAGGCAACAGGGTTGTATCACGAGGTTCCGTGATCCCACTGATCTCTTTGAGCAGATCCCAAATCTCAGGTTCTACGAAGAAATCATTGGTGCCTAATTTTTTAACGGCGTAGGCAAAAGCGTCCAATCGAATAATTGAGGCACCGTGGTCGATTAAAAAGTTCAGGGTATTTTTAATGAACTTCTTGGTCACTTCTTTGGTGACATCCATATCAATCTGATCTTCGCCAAAGGTGTTCCAGACCTCTTCTTTTTGTCCGTCAGCAAATTTGACTGTTTGAACCGGCGCTTTTGGCTTGCGTTTATAAATCAAGTCAATGTCTTCTTGGGTTGGACGACCTTTTGGCCAAAATTCATCCCAGTGAATGAACAGATCGCGGTAGGCTGATTCATTGTGATTTTGCTGGAAGTCTTTAAAGTATTTTGATTGCTTGGAAATATGGTTGACCATGAAGTCAAACATCAGGTAGTAGGATTCAGATAATTTTTTAACATCGTCCCAGTTACCAAATTTTTCGTCAACTTTGGTGTAATCCATTGGGGCAAAGCCGCGGTCACCGGATGATGGGAAGAATGGAAGTAAATGAACACCACCAACGACACCATCAAGGTGGGTTTGTAATACCTTCTGGAGGTCTTTGAGGTTGTTCCCCAAACTGTCGGGGTAAGTGATAAGCATTGCTTTATTCGTTAATTTCATGGGAGGTTGTCCTTTCGTATTTGTATAAATAGGCTGACCATGGCTGAAGCTTCATGGCTCTTGTGTCTTGGAGGTCTGGTTGATTGGTTAAAATTAATTTGAGGTTTTGATACTCGATTGGGACATGATAACCGGCTGGTTCATCACTGAGATTCGTGATGATCATATAGCCGGTACTGCCGGACTCTCGCGTATATACATACGTTTGATGGTCATGTGTATCGATTAGATGATACTTGCCGTTTAGAAGAATCGGGTCTGTCAGTCGAAGCTCGGTCAACTTTTTGTAAAAGTTCATGACCGATTGAGAATTCTGCTTTTCGTCTTGAACGTTAATCATCTTGTGGTTCGGGTTCATTTCAATCCAAGGTTCGTGGTTGCTGAAACCACCCGCTGAAGTCCATTGCATTGGGGTGCGGGCATTATCCCGACTCTTGCTTCGGAGCTTAAATAAAGTTTCTGCTTTGGTAGCTCCCTTAGCCAACTCTTCTTGATAGAAACGTCTGGAATCAAGGTCGCGATATTCATCGATGCTGTCAAAGTCAACGTTGGTCATGCCCAACTCCTGACCTTGATAGATAAATGGGGTCCCCTTCATTAAGAAGTACATCATGGCAAGGGCGGTGGCACTTTGCCGGCGCATGTCCCGGTCATTGCCAAAGTACGAAACGGCCCTTGGTAAATCATGATTTTCAAGGAATAGGGCGTTCCAGCCAATGCCTTCCAAGCCGTTTTGCCAATTGGTTAACGCCTTTCGCAGCATGGCGACATCGACTTTACCCACCGCGAACTTTTCCCAGAAGCTGACGTGGTCGAATTGGAAGATCATATCGAAGTAACCATCTTTGGAATCAACCCATTGCTGTGCTCGGGTGACGGGTACGCCACCGGCTTCACCAACGGTCATCAAATGGTTACGTTTGAAGTCATCGCTGAGTTCGCTCAGGAATTTATCGATGCCGGGAACGTTATTCATGGCAGCCTCTTGGTCAGTCACGTCACTAAAGGACTGATTTTTCTTTAAGTGGGAGATGGCATCCAATCGGAAGCCGTCAACGCCATGTTTAGTCCACCAATCAATAATCTGTGAAACGGCATCATGAACCTTGGGATTTTCCCAGTTGAGGTCAGGCTGCTTGGCAAAAAGATGGTAGTAATATTCATCGGTTGCCGGATTATATTCCCAGGCCGAGCCCCCGAATAGTGATACCCAATTATTGGGCTCCCTGCCATTTTTTGGCTTTTGCCAGATATAGAAATCATGGTAGGGGTTATCGACTGATTTCTGAGCCTCTTTGAACCAGTGATGTTGATCCGAGGTGTGGTTGATGACCAGATCGAAGACGACACGAATGTCATTTTCATGGAATTTTCTGATCATCTCAAATGTGTCATCCAGCGTGCCATATTGTGGGTCAATATCTTGGTAGTCTGATACGTCATAACCGTTATCGATGTTTGGAGAAGCAAAGAACGGTGACAGCCAAACAAAGTTGACGCCCAGTGACTTGATATATGGAATCTTTTGAATAATTCCCTGAAGATCGCCAATGCCATCATTGTTACTGTCATAAAAGCTTTTAGGATAGATTTGATAGCCAACTGCGTTCTTCCACCAGGCTGGATTCTGTTGATTATTAATCAATTTGCTCACCTCTCATGATTTTTGAAACCCCTTTCACAAAACACATGATACACGCTTACATCACAATATGTCAATCGTTTGACATAAAATAACATAAAGAATTTTTCTGATATGCTATACTGATACTAATAAAACGCGATAAGAAGGTGATCCGATGCAACCCAAATTAGCTGACGTGGCAAAGTTGGCCGGGGTTTCTGTGACAACTGTTTCCCGAGTGATTAATGAGCGGGGGTACCTATCGGCAGAGACCAAAGAAAAAGTGTTTTCGGCAATGCAGCAGCTCAATTACCAGCCCAGCTTGGCGGCCCGCGTGCTTCAAGGAAAGCAGTTTAAATTAGTTGGTTTGATCTTTGCCAGCTTGGAGAATCCATTAATTGCCCAAGTTGTTGAAGAAATCGAAAATAATCTGTTTAGTCACGGATATAAGGCGATTATCTGTAACAGTATGGACAATCCCGAAAAAGAACAACAGTATCTGAAAATGCTGATGGCGAATCAGGTGGATGGGATTATCACCGGTTCCCATAATGAGGGGATCAAGGAGTACAAAATGTCAGGGCTACCAATTGTTTCCTATGATCGGTATTTCCAAAACAAAATTCCCACTGTTAGTAGCGACAACCAAGCCGGCGGAGAGTTAGCTGCTCGGACAATGATTGAAAAGGGGTCCAAGAAGTTGATGCTAGTATCAGGGAGCTTGGAAAAACGGGCCCCCAACAATAGTCGGATAACCGGATTTGAGGAAATCGCCAAAGCCCATCAACTGCCTGTTAGCGTGGTTGAATTTCCGTTTAATGCGACGCCGACCATCCGCCGGGCAACACTGAGAGAAAAGCTTGGTGCCTATCAGCCTGATGGCGTCTTTTGTACTGACGATCAAACGGCGCTGTTATGTATCCAAGAAGCGAAGAAATTGGGGATGCGGGTGCCGGAAGATGTTCAGGTGATTGGATATGATGGCTCAAATTATGTTCAAGAATATCATCCTGAATTGAGTACGATCGTTCAGCCGGTTAGTGACATTGCCGATTTGCTGGTCCGCATTTTGTTTAATCGACTTCAAAAAAATGAAGATCAGTTGTTGGATAATTATGTATTGCCGATTAAGTTACTGCAGAGGGACTCACTGAGGAACTAACTGGGATTTTTCACTTTAAAGGTTTTCATGATTTACTAAAAAATATAATATTTATCTATTTACCGCATTCAAACAGTCATTATTACCATGGAAATGACTGTTTTTCTTTTGCACTCATTTTGTCGACTGAAAATCTGAACGAAAAAAGTTGCATTGATTAAAGAATTCAGCAACATAAGTATTGACAGCGCTTACTTTTAAGACCATTATATAGATGGTAGTGGTTAATCAAAAGAGAGTTTTGTCTGATTTTTTTGGAAAAGTTTATTTTACTAAACAGAAAGGAGCTTTACTATGGCAGAAGATAACAATGCTTGGAAAGAAGCATTAAAATCTGAATCTGAATTCAGAGACTATATCACTAATTATTTTAAGGATCATGAAGAACTGACCGGTTCGTATGATATTCCTTCATATTATGAACATTACACGGTTCGTCTGGACAGTCATAAAGGGATCATCATTACTCTTGTAACCGGCGTTCAAGCAACCGGCGGCGAGTCAAACTTACCCCTTCCTTTCAAGCAAAAGGAAGTTATCTCGATTGAAGATTTTCGTAAGTTGATTTTGCACAAAAAGTTTGCCGATCAAAGTCAGACATTAGCTGACGTATTCCAGACAGTTGCTGGAATTCCAAGCGCTAATAATGATTCGAAGGATGACTCAAAGAAGTAACGGATAGATTAGAAAAATAACTTCGTGTTGTCTAAGGATTGATAGCGTGTTGCCGTTGATGGCAACACGCTTTTTTTGAATATTTGCGTATTATACAACCGCATAAGCTCTTGGATTAACAACGGGTACAATGTATGATTAATTGTAGATCTGAATATTGGAAGAGAAAATACACTGTTCTTCTCTTTTTGAGGATTTCATGAGCTCATTCTAATTCCTTGTGAGGTGCAGCATGTTAAATTATAAATTGGATATTCAAAAGCAGTCTCTTTGGTATACCAACCAAAATTATGATGATATGAAGTCAGTTCCATTTCTGGTGGTGGAAGCGGGTGAATTTTTTGCAAATCCCACTTTTTATACCAATCGAGCCGGCCATTCATTCTTTAGCATGATGTATACTGTTTCGGGTGTTGGCAAATTGACGTATCAGAATCGGGAATATTCATTAAAAAAAGGTTCGTTGGTTATTTTGGATCCGCAAATTCCTCAAAGCTATGCATCAGCATCTTCCAAAACCTGGCAGTTCACCTGGCTGAACTTTTTATCCAGTTATGGGGATGGATTTAATAAGCAACTCATTGAAGAGCCATTTCGCCCGATTGAACTGGGATCGGACAACCCTGTTGCCAAGGACCTTAAGCAGATTGTCGACAACCTTGAAAAACCTCTCAAAGAAAATGATTTGATCAACAGCGCTTTATTGGATGGCATTTATATGAAGCTGATTTCACGAAAGATGCATCGGGAAGCAACTCCAGTAAATGACAGTTACAGCGATCGGGTGTTGGACTATATTCATCAACATTATAGCGAGGATATTTCAATTGATGACATCAGTCAGGCAGCAAATTTATCCAAATTTTATCTGATAAAAGTATTTAGAGACATTACTGGTGTAACACCGTACGAGTACCTGATTTCGTACAGGCTGTTTCAAGCTAAAAAGCTGTTGAAGTCAACGGATGACAGTATTGATGCAATCAGTGAAAGAGTTGGTTACAACAATAGCAGCGGGTTTATCAGAGCGTTTAAGAAACGATTCAACATAACACCTGATAAATATCGAAATATCCGTTCCCAATAAATCATTAATTACACACAGGAAAGCAGGAGGTCGTCGAAAGATGATTTCCTGCTTTTTAGTTTCGGGGCTCTGAAGAAGGCGTGGTTGATCTATCATCGCTTGTGGAATTGGGGACCACAGTTACAGGACTTTGATAATTGCGATATAACGCCCCAAAGAACACTCCACGATGCCAAATTCATCAGCAGTACAAAAGGCGTTACAAACGACTGTAGTGCGTCCAAATCTTCAGGACATGAAAATGGGAACCTACGAATCAAGCAATTCGTCGGTTCCCATTTGAGTTTCGTCGATAATAACTAGTCCATTGGTAGTGGTTAATTATTAAACGATATTATTGTGACCCCAAAGTTGTTCGTACTTGAATCCAGTCAAGCTTTCAACAACTTTCTTTGTTTCAGGATCAACATCTGACATCTTGCCACCGGCTTTAAGTCGATCGATTTCAGCACGGAGGATACCATGATGCTGACGATCCAAGTGGAAGAAGTAAGTGATAACGTGGGCTGCAAGAAGCATGACACCTGAACCAAGAACCATCCAGATAATCAAACCATTCATAGCAGTTGCACTTTGAGTCTTAGCAGTTTCGCTGAATCCAAATGCGGAAAGAACGATACCAGTTAAGAATGGTGCAAGAGCTGAAGTTGTCTTACGGGCGAAGGTCATGATACCAGCAAAGACACCTTCACGACGTTGTTTCGTAACGATTTCATCAACATCAGGAATAAAGGTATAAACAGTCCAAGGAACATAACCGGTACCGGAGTTTGAAACGCCCCAAGTAACCTGTAATGCATAGAGGGCCATGATTCCCCAACTTGTTCCTGCAGCTTGGCCGTAGAAGAGGGCAGCGTAGCAGGCAACGGTGAAGAACATCATAAGGTACATGATTCGAAGTAACTTGGAAGGTCCAAGTTTACTCATAATTTTTGGCCATACCAAGTTACATGGAATACCAATGATTGATCCAAAGGTCAAAATGTTTGATGCTTCTGTAGGGTTGCTCTTCATTGCGTACACGATGTAGAAGACGTAAGTAGCACCGATAATATCACGAGCGGTGAATGAGCAAAGATAAATAGCTAAATGCAATGCGTAAGACTTGATTCTAAATACTGAACCCATGTCTTTGATCATGTTCCAAAGGGCAAGAAGTGGATTGCCTGTCTTTGCAGCACTTTCATTAACGATTGAAGCAATTTCTTCAGGTGAACCTGAAGTTTCACGTTCAAAGGTTGAGAAGTAAGTTAATCCAATTGCCAAGCAGAATACAACGGCAAGAATGATACCAACAGTTAAGAATGCATTAGGGTTGTTCTTACCCATAACGGCAAATACTCGGCCAGGTAACCATGATGCCAGGAAGGTTGCCAGTGCTGACCATAACATACGGGAACTTGATAATTTCGACTTCATGTCATAACTATCGGTCATTTCAGCAGCCAAAGTTTCATAAGGGATCATAACCAAGGCTGTAAAGGCTTCCATTAATAGGTATGTTGCAAGGTAGTACCAGAATCCCATGTGAGCTACCCAAATGATAATGTATAAGAACATCAATGGAATAGCAATAAGCAAGAAGAATCGACGACGACCAAATTTGCGACCAAGCTTAGTGGCACCAAAGTGATCGGTCATGTAGCCCATCAGTGGACTGATAAATGAATCGGCAACACGGGCGATGGCTAAAATCGTTCCGGCAAGGACTGGTGACAAACCACCAAATGCTGTATAGAAGAACAGGATCCAAGTAGAAGCAACGGACATCGCACCGTTTCCGAATAAATCGGCGGCACCATAACCAACTATGTTGCGCCAAGTAACTTTTCGTTTCAAAATGCTTTCCTCCTTAAAGTTGAGAAAATTGAGAAATTTCTCGTTAATCAATGTATGTGATGAAAACGTTCGCAGGGTTACGTAACCGCTTACAGGTATTATTTAACTTCTTTTTCTTTGAGAAGTCAATGAGTTTTTACAGCATTTTAGTAAAAAGAATGGCAAATAGATTAATATTGTTGCCACAAGCGTTTTGAAAGCAATATATGCATATATTATGGCTAATAAATGAGAAAAAATAATTACTATCTAAAAATTGTGGGCAAAAATTAAATAAGTTTTACTAAAAGCATTGACTATGATTATTCCCATAGTAGAATGAATCATGATTTGTGAGCGAAAACGGTTGATAGGGCCAGATGTCCAATATTCAGCCAGACTAATTTAATTCAATGAACATTTTAATTTCGCAATATTGTTGTATTCAGGTATTAAAAATGAAAGGTAAAACAACCATGAGGGTAGAAAATAAATTAACAGTCCTTTCGATCTTGTGTCTTTCACTGTTAACGATGTCGATTGGTGCAACTGCAGCCACAATTCCGGAAATTGCAGCCGAATTTCCAAACGTTTCAAGAGCGACGATTGAATTAACCGTGACAATTCCATCCATCACAATGGCAATCTTTGTGATTGTCAGCAAATTTTTGGATTCAATCATCGAGACCCGAAAGATCACTTTGGTCGGATTGTCTCTGGTCATCATATCTACAGTGATGTCGCTGGTTTCACCATCAATCACATTCCTGCTCTTTTCACGGGCGTTGCTGGGGGCGGGAATTGGTTTGTTCAATTCATTGGCCGTCAGCATGATAGATTTTCTATATAACGGATCGCTCCGAGAAAAGCTGCTTGGTTATCAGAATACTTTTCAAGGGATTGGTGCGACAACCGGAGCACTCCTGGTCAGCCTCATCTTGATGGCTTTCAATTGGCGCATGGCATTCTTGATTTATTTGATCAGTGTCCCGATCTTTATATTGGATATGATGTATACGCCTAATGTGAATTTCAAAAAGGGTCAGACCGATGACACAGTTGCCGGAAAGCTATCGAATTCAGGCCTGAAGAAATTCGGGTACTACTTTGTTTTGTTGTTTGTATTGATGCTGGCGTATATGACAATCAATATTAAATCACCGTCATTTATTGCTGATAGCGGGATTGGCAATGCGTCAATGGGATCCTTGTCAGTTGTCGTCATGTCGGTGGGAACAATCTTTGGCGGTCTGATGTATGGACCACTTGTGAAGATCACCAGGCAATACACACTCTTTGTAAGCGTGGGACTGATGTTTACCGCAATGTACATATTGTCTGGAGCAAGCTCTGTCTTTTCAGCATTCTTGGGAATCTTCATTATCGGCTACTGTTTTGGATTATATGTTCCTGCTATTTTTTCACGGGCCTTGTCAACAATGCCGCCACGTTATTCAAATGGCGCATCAACGGTCTTACTAATTGGCTCAAATATGGCAAATTTCTTATGTCCGTATGTCGACAAAGTCATTGATTCAAGCAATGATGCCCGCATATTGTTCTTACGATTTGGAATTTTGCTAACGGTGCTTGCAGCGTGGGAATTGGTTCATGCATTCAAACTTTCGCATTGAGAATGCATCTATCGTTATCATTTTGAAATCATTCGAGGGGGATAAAAATGATGGTAAAATTACAAGATGTTGCTGATACAGCTGGGGTTTCAATTTCAACCGTCTCCAAAATTTTGAATAATGACACAACGCTGTCTGTATCCGAGACGACCAGACAACGGGTCCTTGGGGTGGCCAAACTTCTCAAATATCGCAGAAAATCCAGTCAATCACCGCAGCGGTATGCAATCATTTCATCGATTGAAATATTTCGTGCTAAAAGTGATTACCATTACCAAGCTCTTCGTTCAATGATCGAAACAGTCGCCACCTCAATGGGGATCACTGCTCAGACAGTGGTTTTTAAGAGCAATACTCAGCCAAGGTTATCCGGATTTGACGGGATTCTTGCGTTGGGGCATTTTACCGACCAGCAGATTCAGTATCTGATCGATAGTGAGGTTCCGGTTGTTTCCGTTGGGGAGAACTTGTTTTCCAGCGGGATTGACAGCATTATCTCCGACCTGGACACGCCGGTTGCCCAAGCGATCGATCATTTTCGGAAAACCGGCCAGGACGACATTGGCATTCTTGCTAGACATGAAAACGTCAAAGACAGTGACGGCTTGGACGATCCGTGGACGCGAGCAGTTTTAAAACACTTGAGACGCGGGGGAATTTATTCCAAAGATCGAATCTTTTGTGGCTCTTATGGTCCTGAAGCCGGATTTGATCTCATGAATCAGGCAATCGAAGCTTGCGGTGACAACTTGCCGCATGTTTTCCTGGTATGGGATGATTCTATGGCGATAGGTGCATTACGCGCATTAAAGCAAAGTAAAATCAAGGTTCCTCAACGAGTCAGCCTGGTCGGGACTGATGATATTGACATCGCAAAGTATACGCAACCGGCTCTTTCAACGATTAGGGTTCACAATGAGTCAATGGTTGAACAGGCTTTACAGATGCTTTTTGACCACCCCAAAGATCAATCTCTGATTCCCAAGTTGGTGATTGTTGGGACAAAGTTAATTCAGCGTGAGAGTAGTCTGTAATCATTTGGACTGTCAAAGCAATATTTGACAGTTCCTTTTTTTACCCTTGAATAACCAAAAAGAAGCAGGTACGATGAACAATTGCCGTTCATCGTGCCTGCTTCTTGAATTTTACCGGTACATATTATTTGTTAAAAGTATCAGATTCAACTTCGCGGATAAAGGTTGCCAGATGATCATAATAAACATCCGGGTTGTCGATCATATGATGGTGACCGCCTTCAGGAGTTGATACAAATTTGGCATTTGGAATCATCTTGGCCATCCGTTTACCAGTTGCGATCGGCATGGTTTCATGTTCGCCAAAGGTAACCAAAGTCGGCACTTTAATGTTCTTTAATTGATCAGTGAAGTTCCATTCAGCCAACTTTCCAGTCACAACGAATTCATTGTCACCTTGGAAGGCACCGTAGATATCGGTGTTGGTAACATCAATCAAATGTGACAGCTTTGAAGGCTGCTTACGGTCGATGTAACCCTTGTTTAAGATATCAACGTATGATTGATACTTGTCGTTGTCATAGTCGTTCTTGGCTTCGCATTCCTTCATGTAGGCAACTTGATCAGGGGTCAAGGCTTTTTCACGAACTTGTTCCAAATGCTCAGTGTAGTCGTCGATCCGGTCAACCATTGAAGAAATGATGGCACCCTTTAAGTGCTGACCGAATTTAGCTGCATATTCTTGAACCAGTAAACCACCCCATGATTGGCCGATGAGGTAGAAGTTATCCAAGCCGAGCTTGTCGCGAACTTCATCGACTTCGTTTAAGAAGTAATCATAGTTCAAAATGTCCTTGCGGTTCTTAGGATCGCTGAAGTCAGGACTGTCTGAGTACCATGATCCCAATTGATCGTACATGGTAACCTGAACGTCCAAGCCTTGTTTCTTTAACTGCTTGGCAGCGTCTTCCCAATATTCATGTTCACCACCAGGGCCACCGTGTAATGCCAACAAATGAATGTCACCGGTACCTTGCGTGTTGGTCCATAAGTGATAGCCATTATCCAAAGTAATGATCTTTGTTCCCTGTTTCATAAAATCACCTATCCTTATTCGTATTTATAAAAATCATATCACATTTACTGTTGATTATCATCGGTAGGAAGCAACGGAAGCTCAATCTTTGAGGCACCCAGATCAATCGTGTACGAGATGTCCTGGTTACTGCGGATTGTGTAATCCATGTCGGTTGCGTAAATAATAATCCCAAGTTGATGCCCTTTAAGCAGACGCCAGAACGTTGGCTGGAAAGGCATCGTGAAATCATAATACTGGCCTGGCTTGAGATCATCTGATTTATAATTATTGGTCCGGTTTTGCATGTTCATATGCGCATCGGTAAATTTCTTATAGGCCGTTTCTTTTTTCTCAGGCAGAAATTCTTTTAGATCATCCTTTCGCCAGTGGTATCCGGTAAGAATTTTTTGGGCGGAAAGGACTTGGGGAACGGCAGTTAGCCGATGGGCATTGCCATAATCGACCAAAGCGACACTCAGTAGGCCAAGATCTGCGCTGCTGGTTGCCCGTAAAGTAATCTTCACCTGGCCGTCAACGGTCATGTCGTGGTCAAGCGGTTCCGAAACCAATTTAATGGCATGTTTATTCAGCTTGGAGTGAGTCTTTGTGAACAACGCTTTTTGCCATTTCTTGGTGTTGGCAATATATTCTTTGAATAGATCATCCGGCAATTTATCACTGAATACGTGATTTTCGTTGAGATTGGTCAGGCGGCCATTGTCCAATGAAATGGTTTCGACGTTAGCGTCACCACCCCAATCTTTGTAAGTTGTCCAAGTTTCCGGTTCGGCATTATCCTGAACCAAAACATCAGGCAGGATTTTATTGGCTTGGTTATCGACGTCCAATAACTTGTTGGTCAGCCAGAGATTGACCATATCCGTAAAATCAACGGAACGGAAGTTATTTAAGTATTCATGCTGGCCTTGATGGAGGACCAACTTTTGAGTAATGTTTTCATTCTTCAAAGTTTGACGAAGATTGTAAACGTGTGACAGCTTGACGTTCCAGTCGTTGAGGCCGTGAACCAGCAGCATGTCCGCTTTGATATTGACATTCTTCAACAAATTCCGGTTGTCCCAAAAACTGTTGTAACTGCCGGTTGTTCGATCCTGGCCGTTGGTCAGCTTTTTGAGCTGATCAAGCCATGTGTCCTTAATTTTGAGATAGTCGGCAGCCGACTGCTCACGACTGAACGTCAACTCGCCGAGCACGTCGGCATCCTCACCTTGGAATCCACCAGGGGCAACGACCAAGCCGTTTTCGCGGTAGTAGTCGTAGTAATTGGAAATACCGGCTTCGACGACGGCAGTTTTCAAACCATCAACTCCGGTCATCGCTGCGGCTGTTGAAAGGGTTCCAAGATATGAGCGGCCGGTCATACCGACACTGCCGTTTGACCACCAAGCCTTGATACCGACTTGATCGTTCCGGTTGGTAAACGCGGTTCGATCGCCATGCAGCCATTCGATAATTGCAGTGGCACTCAGTGTTTCATCAGGGGTTCCGGTTGTCCGAACACCGTCAGAATCTTTTGTCCCAACGCCCGAAGAATAGACTACCGCGAAGCCGCGGGCCAGAAAGTAATCATTTAATGCGTAAGTCCAGGTTTTGACAAACGATTCTTCAGCGACTTTGCTGGTCGCTTTGACTTGCCGTGGGGCAGGGAGGTTTGAGTTGTCATAATCAACTTTGATATCGTCATAGGTTAAATTGTTGGGCTGCTTACGGGTGATTTTTTCTTGATTGACATCATGGGTCAGTGCATCAGCCTGCTTGTCATTGGTTCCCTGATCATATGGGCTTTCTGTGAAGACAATCGGAACTTTTAAGCCGTTTTCGGTATCGGCCGGACGGATTATTTCAGCTTTCAGGAGGTCGCGTTTACCGTCATGATCGTTATCCAGCGGGGCTTCAACGTAAACGACGTCATGAATCAATTTACTGGTATCAAATACTGCTTGAGACTTGCCGTTGAAGATTAACGGCCGTTTTAAATCATCGGTTCCAAAGAATTGATGATAGTAACCTTGACTGGCTAAATAATCGATCAGCGTTTGGCCAAATTTGGTGCGGGTATTCAATAATTTGTACCATGCATCAATCACTTGGTTGCGGTTCAGCGTATCGTCAACGATGGCAGCTGGAATTCGATATTCCTTCATGGCCTTGAATGGATCGGTGAGTTCAAAGTCCAAACCGACTTCAAATCCCAATAACTGGAGGCCGACATTATAGAAGGCGAGTTTTGTGACCGAATCGGAATTCGTGGTGTATTCATAGGCGTTGAGCTTTGGTGTTGCCATCAAGTTGGAAACTTTTTGGACCCGGGTTGCCAAACTTTGCTTTTCAATGAAGAACTTGAGTAATAATTGCCGGTAAAGCATAACCGGGTCAGCCATCTTTTTTGTTCTGGATGTCAGAAAGTGAATATCTGCGAGTTCCTGGACGATTTTGTCATGGCTGGTTGGAACGTATGCAAACTGATTGATTTTCATATAATTGCCTCCAGAAAATGTTTGTTATCGCCATTATACCTTACTTTGAAGCGTGCGAGACGGCCGTTTTCATTCGAAATTCTTTTGGCGTTTCACCAGTGACTTTTTTAAAGACTTTGGTGAAATAATTGATGGTTGAAAATCCCGTCATTAATGCGACATCGGTGATGGTTGACGTTTGGCTGCTCAGAAAATATTTTGCCTGTTGAACCCGCTTTAAATTAACGTAATCAGTGAAGGTGATGCCGATTTCATTCTTAAATCTTCGGGAGAGAAAGGATGCATTGACACCGATCTCCTGTGCGGTCTCCGATAGTGATAATGGATCGCCCAAATTAAGCAAGACATAGTCTGCTGCCCGTCGAACAATTGGGGAAAAGCCCGGCGTTGACGTGGATTGAACCAGTTGACAGTAATCTTCAGTCATCGAGTTGACCAGCTTATGCAGGCCCGCTATTGAGATTTGCCGTTCGATGAGCAGAGCGTACTTTTCAGACATATCGTCGAGATATACTGGGTGCACACCGCCCTTATGAGCAGCAATCCTGCAGATGGTATTGAATACGAAACAAATATTTTTGGATGAACGAAGCGGTTTATTGGGGATTCGATTGGAGAAAGAGTCAAAGAGTCTGCCCATGGTTTGATTCAGTTCATTGACGGCCACCTCGTTGCCAGTCGCAATTGCATGGGTGATTTTGTCCTCATTCGAGTAGTTTTGTTCAATTTGGTTACGATGTTCCGAGTTGACGACAACCACCGATTTCTCCCTTGGTTGAATGCTCCGGGTGATTTGTGCTCCCTGCTGGGCGTTAACCGGCGACTTGATGAAAAGATTAACCAGGAGAACACCCACATCGGTCAGCTGGTCTGGTGACAGGATCGGCAGGCTTTGATAAAACTGTTCCAGCTGATTGCGATCGCTGATTTTGAAAGAATTTTGAATCATGATGGTGCTGATTTCATCTGTTGTTTGTGAATTTGTTAGGAACGGTCCCACAACAACCGCACCGTCAGCCGGTGTCGACAGCCTGACAGCGACATAGGAAAGCCTTGCCGGGTCAACGTACGATAAATAGTCGGTCTGCTGAAAATTTTTGACTTCCCGTAATATTTCTGCCACGGGAGAGACTCGTTCAAAACTGGCGACTGGATTGTCCTGAAATTGCCCAACTGGTTTGCCACTCGAATCATAAATGGAGACCCCCAGCTTGGTGAGCGAATGAATGATTCCAGCGATTGAACGATAATCAACGATGATAAGCAACAACTCCTTTTGTTAGCGATTACATAAAAGTCATTAAAATGCTATAAAAGTAAAAATATGACAAGTATCTGTTTAAATTTTAGCTTATAGTGAGGACATTAAACAGGAAAATCGACAATTAATATGATTGATTGGAGGAATTAATTTATGCTATACCCACTCACAACACCAAGCAGGACGCTCTTAGACCTATCAGGACTTTGGAAATTTATGATCGATGAAGAAATAACGCCCATTGATCCTGCAAAGCCACTACCAACAGACGACGTTATCGCTGTTCCGGCATCATTTAATGATCAAACGGCCTCAAAGAAAATTCGGGAACACAACGGCTTTGTCTGGTACGAAACGCATTTTGATATTGCCAAGCCGCTGCGTTCCCAACGCTTGGTTCTGCGCTTTGGTTCAGCTACTCATGAAGCCTGGGTATATCTCAACGGCCATGAAATTACCCATCATAAGGGTGGCTTCACACCATTTGAAGTTGAAATTAATCAATATCTTAACGACAGTGATAACCGCCTGACGGTCAAGTTGAGCAACATTCTCGATTATTCGACTCTTCCGGTTGGAAATTATTCTGAGACCACTGATGAAGCAGGCCACAAGCACCGCCACGTTGACGAAAACTTTGACTTTTTCAATTACGCAGGCCTTCAACGACCCGTCAAAATCTATTCAACACCGACTGCCTACATCAGTGATATCACTGTGGTGCCTGACGTTGATTTGGAAAACGGCAGTGCTGACGTCCATGTTAAAGTCGCAACTGTTGGTGACTTTGATCAGGTGAAAGTCACGCTCTTGGACCAGGATGGTCATCCGGTTGTCAGTGGCGAATCTACGGATCAAACCTTACAAATCAAAGACGTGCACTTGTGGCAGCCTCGTCACGCATATTTGTATACCGCCAAGGTTGAAGCAATTCGAAACGGTGAAGCGATTGATTCATACACGGAAGAATTTGGTGTCCGCAAAATTGAAGTTAAGAACGCCCAATTTTTGATCAATGGGCAGCCGTTTTACTTTAAAGGATTTGGCAAACATGAGGATTCTTACGTCCACGGTCGTGGGTTTAATGAGCCGGTCAATGTACTGGATATCCATTTGATGAAAGACATGGGAGCCAACTCATTTCGGACTTCCCACTATCCATATTCGGAAGAAATGATGCGTTTATGTGACCGTGAAGGAATTGTGGTCATCGATGAAACCCCGGCTGTCGGCCTGCTGGTTAACTTTGGCTTCGATGTTTCGATGCTTGAAAGTGACGATTATCAAGATGATACCTGGACGAAGCTGAAGACGGCCGATGCGCATAAACAAGTCATTAAAGAAATCATCGACCGAGATAAAAATCACGCCTGTGTCGCAATGTGGTCAATTGCCAATGAGGCAGCAACTTATTCCAAGGGGGCATATGAATACTTCAAGCCGTTATTCGATGAAGCCCGTCAATTGGATCCTCAACAACGGCCATGCACGTACACAAGTATCATGATGGCCAATCCTAAGACCGATAACTGTGTTTCGTTGGTTGATGTCATTGCACTGAATCGTTATTACGGCTGGTATGTTGGTAACGGCGACCTGGAGACTGCCGAAAAAGCAACCCGGAACGAATTAAAAGAATATTCTGAAAAGTTCCCAGATAAGCCGATTATGTATACCGAATATGGTGCCGACACGATTCCCGGCCTTCATAGTAATTACGATGAGCCGTTCTCCGAAGAGTTCCAGGAAGATTATTATCGAATGACCAGCAAAGTCTTCGATGAATTTCCACACTTTGTCGGCGAACAGCTGTGGAACTTTGCGGACTTCCAGACCAAGTTTGGGATTCAACGGGTTCAAGGTAACAAGAAGGGGATCTTTACCCGTTCCCGTGAACCAAAAATGGTTGTGCGTTATCTGAAGAATCGGTGGACTAACATTCCGGATTTTGGCTACAAAAAATAAAACATCCTGACTCAAACATTCATTGAAAAATTCACAAGCCATGCATGAAATAAACAGGAAACGAACTAAAAATGTCTTTTTAGTTCGTTTTTTTATGCTTGTAAGCACGGTCACAAATCGTTGCATTTTTAAGCTAAGAAGACTAGCCTTAATGCTGTATTAAGCGTTTCCACACACATGTGAAGGAGGTAGCTTTAATGTCTACGATTATTTCTACTTTGAAGGAATCCGGTGATGAGAACCGTGTCGCGATCACCCCGGACGTTGCAGCAAAATTAGTTCACAATCAATTTGAAGTCTTGATTGAAAAGGGCGCTGGGCAGAATGCTTATTTTGCCGATCAAGCATACGAAGATGCCGGCGCAAAGATTGTCAGCAGAGATGACGCCGTCAGCAAGGCAAATTTAATTGCCGTCGTTGATCAGCCTGATTCAGAGACTTTAGGCAAGCTTCATGAGGGACAAATCCTCATTGGTTTGCTGAAAGCATTGACTGATTTGGACGGTATCCAACAGCTTGCCAAGCAGAAGGTCACGGCCCTTTCGTTTGAACTGCTGCCACGGACGATTTCACGGGCTCAAGGGATGGACGTTTTGAGCTCACAAGCTTCAATCGCCGGTTACAAGGCCGCTTTGGTGGCCGCAGACAAATTCGCCCGATACTTTCCAATGATGATTACCGCTGCCGGAACCGCCAAGCCAGCTAAGGTGTTGGTATTGGGAACTGGTGTGGCCGGCTTACAAGCAATCGGAACAGCTAAGCGTCTGGGTGCGATTGTATCCGGCTATGATGTTCGACCCGCCTCTCGAGGTGAAGTTGAATCACTGGGCGCACAATTTTTGACCAGTTCAGTCAGTGCCGTTGGTGAAGGCGGATATGCCCGTCAATTGTCAGCGGATGAAATTAAACAGCAGCAGACTGAATTGATTGGGTTTATCAAACAAAATGATATTGTAATTACCACTGCTCAAGTTCCTGGGAGAAAGCCACCGCTGTTGGTTCCCCAAGAAGCAATTGATAACGCCAAGCCGGGTAGTGTCTTCGTTGATTTGGCAGCCAGTGATCTCGGCGGGAACGTTGCCGGATCAAAGCCCGATCAGACGGTGGTTACGGATTCCGGTGTCCAAATTATCGGTGCTGGTAATTTAGCCAGTGAAATGGCCACATCTGCATCTGAAATGTTCTCAAAGAACGTCCAGGCAGTTATTAACGATGTTTCCGATAAGGATGCCCAAATTAAGATTGATCTTGAAGACGATGTGATGAGTCAGCTGGTTGCCACCGATCATGGTGAGATTATTTCCGATCGGGTTCGAAAAGCTCTGAATCTGCCGGACAAGCAGCCTGTAAAAGCTGAAACCGTGCCGGCCGATACAGATGAAAAGCCTGCTGAAAAGGGGGATCAATAGTCATGAGTCAAGAGTTGTATACAAATTTAGCGATCTTTGTTTTAAGCCTGCTTGTCGGGTTTGAAGTTATGAGTAAAATTCCTTCGACCTTACAGACCCCTATGATGTCAGGCGCCAACGCGATTCATGGGGTCGTTGTCGTCGGGGCGTTTGTGATTGCTGCTGAAGCCGACAATTGGTATTTCTACTTGTTGGCATTCTTGGCCGCTTTCTTCGCCGCCGTCAACGTTGCCGGTGGTTATACGGTTACTGACCGAATGCTTGGGATGTTTAACCGTCCCAAGAAACAACCGAACCCTTCTGACAAGGGAGGCGACAAATAATGTCAATGCTTAAAACGATCGCATCATTGATTTATTTGCTGTCTGCGGTCTGCTACGTCATGGGTGTTCATATGATGCGTTCACCAAAGACTGCCAGAAATGGTAACCTGCTGTCCGGTTTAGGGATGGCCATGGCAGTTGTCATGATTTTAATTGAAATTGTTGCCAAAGGACAGATTACTTTGATCGGCTGGGGTGTCTTGTTTGCCGGCTTGTTAATCGGAATCCTATATGGTGTCATTAAAGCTCGTAAAGTGCCAATGACCGACGTGCCTCAATTGGTATCGTTGTTTAACGCCGTTGGTGGTGGTGCCGCTGCGACAATTGGTATCTTTGACTATACTCACGAGGCTTTGGGAACCTCACTGAGCTTGGCTTTCTCAATTCCAGTTTTACTTGATATTATTATTGGTGGGATTACCTTCTCAGGTTCATTGATTGCCACTGGAAAATTGTCTGGACATGTTGCCGGCAAGCCAATTTCATTTCCTGGAGATAAATTGATCAATGGTATCGCCGTACTTGCAATTATTGTTGCCGGGATTTGGATGATTGGTTTTCCTTCCGCATATTGGCCAATGATCTTGGCGTTGGCTGCCAGCTTGATTTTTGGACTGTTGATGACCTTACCAATTGGTGGTGCCGACATGCCGGTTGTGGTTTCGCTTTTGAACGCCTTTACCGGTTTAGCCGTTGCCTTTGCCGGATTCGTTATTGATAATCAAGTCTTAATTATCGCTGGTGCTTTGGTTGGAGCGGCCGGAACAATTTTGACCTTACAAATGGCCGAAGCAATGAACCGGTCAGTTGCCAATATCATTGCCGGCGGCTTTGGTAGTGGTGATTCCGATACAAGTACCGGCGCCGGTGCCGAAGTGCCAACCAACATCAAGAAGACAACACCTGATGATGTCGGGATGCAGCTGGCTTATGCGCATAATGTCATGATCGTTCCTGGTTATGGTCTTGCCGCAGCCCAAGCTCAACACGAAGTTGCCGAGTTGGCCAAATTGTTGACCGACGCTGGGATTAACGTCAATTACGCAATTCACCCAGTTGCCGGCCGGATGCCTGGCCACATGAACGTTTTGTTAGCCGATGTTAACGTGCCTTATGATCAAATGAAGCAACTCGATGAAGCCAACTCAATGTTTGAAAACACCGATGTTTCACTGGTTATCGGTGCTAACGATGTTACAAATCCATTAGCTCGGGAAAAGGGCAATGCGATTTCCGGGATGCCAATTCTGGATGTTGATAAATCGAAATCAGTTGTCGTCATCAAGCGTTCAATGAGTACCGGTTATGCCGGAGTTCAAAACCCATTGTTCAGTGAAGACCAGACAAGCATGATGTTCTCGGATGCCAAGAAGGGGCTCCAGGAGATTATTGCGGCTACCAAAGGGTATTTGGATTAATGATTATAATGTAGAAATTAAAAAGATCTTCGGCTGAAAATTGCCAAAGGTCTTTTTGATTGGATTTAACACCAAAAAAATACCGATTCCACGGCATGAACCCGGTCAATTGGTATGTTAAACTAATATCAATAGAACAAGACCGGGTTTTGAAAGAAGAAAGGGTTTTTACATGGCGTTTGTGGGTCAAATTGCACTCATTTTAATTGCAACTTTATTAGCAGCAGCGATTAGTCAACGGTTGGGGATGCCTGCCGTGATTGGTCAGTTGATCGCCGGGGTGATTCTGGGTCCCGGAATTTTAGGCGTGCTCCAAAATACCGAATTGATGCATGCCGGAGCTGAAATTGGCGTCATCATCCTGATGTTTATTGCCGGAATCGAAAGTGATTTGGACCTGTTGAAGAAGTATTTCAAACCGGCAATGAGCGTCGCGGCGATCGGCGTCCTGTTCCCGATGGTGGTCTTTTACATCTACGGCCAAATCATGGGGCAGGGCTTCGAACGTTCCATTTTCTGGGGCGTCATCTTTGCCGCAACATCGGTCTCAATCAGCGTTGAGGTCCTCCGGGAATTCAAAAAGCTCAACACCAAAGAAGGTGCCACGATCCTGGGGGCGGCGGTGGTTGACGATATTATTGCCGTTATCCTGTTGAGTATCTTCGTTAGTTCATTTGGCGTCGGCGGCGGAGGTTCTGCTAATTTACTGGTTGCAACTATCTATCAATTGGTTTATTTTTTAGGTGTAATTGTCCTGGTCAAGTGGGTTGCGCCGGTGGTTTTACGCCTGGCAGAGCGGCTGCCGGTCCATGGTTCGGTTGCGATTACGTCATTGGTCATCTGTTTGGCCATGGCCTGGTCCGCAGATGCCTTGGGTCTGAGTTCCGTCGTTGGGGCGTTCTTCGCCGGGGTAGCGGTATCTCAAACCAAATTTCAAGACGAAATTTCCAGCAGTGTCAGTTCAGTCGGCTACACATTCTTTATTCCAATCTTCTTTGTCAGCATCGGGTTGGACATGGAATTCAACAACGTCATTAAAAACCTGGGATTCATCGTTATCATGACTTTACTGGCAATTATTACCAAACTATTTGGTGGCGCGGTTGGAGCGTGGTTGACCAAAATGAACTGGAGCAGTGCGTTTATCGTCGGATCAGGAATGGTCTCTCGAGGTGAGATGGCGCTGATTATTGCCCAGATTGGGCTGTCTGCCAATTTGATGGCGAAGAATCTTTATTCAGAGATTATCATTGTCATTGTGTTGTCGACGATTGTGGCGCCAATGCTGCTTAAAAAGACGATGAAGGTATAAAAGGAGATAAATTATGGTTACTGAATATGCAAGTGGAGCAGTTGTTTATCAAATAAGAGACGGCAAAATATGGTACCTGCTACTGCAAAGTGCCACTTCTGACTTCTGGGGTCTGCCAAAAGGTCACGTCGAACCGAATGAAAATCTGATTCAGACGGCTGTGAGAGAAATCCGCGAAGAAACCAATTTGAAGACTCAGATTGATTCTAATTTTAAGCAAAAAGTTGAATATGATATGAATAACGGCCATCACAAAGACGTCACTTTCTTTGTCAGCCGGGTTGCACCGGAAGTCAAAGTCCGCAAGCAGGATGAAGAAATTAATTCGTTTGGCTGGTTTGACTATGAAGATGCCTACGAGAAGCTGACCTATGATAATTTACGTCAGTTGCTTAAAAGTGCCGAAGCATATATCCGCAATAAAGAAAATATCGAGGACTAGATGATGGAAAATCGCGTATTTGTCATTACAGGAGCTGCCGGCAGCGGCAAGACCACTGTTCGGGACTACTTACATGATCAATATAAAATGGCGCGGGTGATCACCCACACCACCAGACCGCCCCGGGACTATGAACGTGACGGTGTCGACTACTATTTTGAAGATGAGCATTCTTTTTTTGAAAATCATTTTTTGGAATCGGTTCACTATGCAGGACAGTACTATGGTTCATCTTATGAGGGGTTGGAAAATGCCTGGGAGAAGTCCCCGCTGGCGACAATTGTGCTGGATACAGCCGGTGCCATTACATATAAGGAAAAGTTGGGCGAAAAGGCTGTGATTATTTTTCTGCAGGTCGGTGATACCAACGAGCTTCAACGTCGAATGCAGGGCCGTGGCGATAATGCCGAAATGGTCGCCAAACGCGTCAGCAGCAAGGAGTACAACCGGGATCTCGAGATGCCTTACGAATTACAGGGCAAAGCCTACAAAGTAGTGAACCATGATTGGGAACAGACTCGCAGTCAAATTGATGAGATTGTTGAGAAATACCGTGGCTAGCTGTCGGGATAGTTGTTGCTGGTCAGGGATTATGGTAGTATGCAATAAACAGTAATAATTACTTATTAGAGGTGAATGGCATGCCTGCATCTATCGAACAAGCAACCAAGGTTTTAAAAGAAAATAATTTTAAGATGACCAAACAACGCCGTGCAATGATTGAGTTTTTAGTGGGAACAGCGACACATAAATTTGTCGAAGTCACCAGCATCGATGATTTCATGCGCAAAACTTTTCCGAATATGAGTCACAACACGATTTACCGCAACATTTCCGAGTTTGCCAACTTAGGGATCGTTGAACGTCAGGTCCAGGGCGACCGGGCATCAGTCAAATTTCAGTGTGATTTCCAACACGAACATCACCACCACTTTATATGTAGTAACTGCGGTAAAGTGATTGAATTAAAAGATTGTCCACTGAGTCCGGAGATCACATCTCAATTGGATGGCTGCGAAGTCACCGGCCATCTGTTCCAGATCTACGGTTTGTGCCCTGATTGCGTCAACTTAATGAATAATTAACTAATTATTTAGGATTCGTTCAGATTAATGTGCGATAATTGAGGCTACAAAATTTAGTAAGGAAGTTTTTTGAATGGATAACAGAATTCCACCATTAATTACGCCGTTTGCCATTCTGTCTATTTCTTTGGCACTTGGCGCTACCAACGTTGTGGTCAACAATGTCACGTCCACAAATGAAGGAACCCCTAGAACCACTCAAACGACCAATCAAAAGAAAATTTCAGATTCAATCTACGGCAAGAAGAAAAAGACTGACGATTCCGATGCCAAAACTAAAGCGGAAAAGGCAAAAGAAGAAGCAGAGAAGAAAAAGGCGGCAGAGGAATCTTCTGCGGCCAAAGCATCATCTGAAAAGGCAGAAAGTGAAAAGAATGCCAGCTCATCAGATGATCAAACGACTAATGATACAACAACGAATAATAATACGGATACCAATAAGTCCACAACTACTGGTGGGACAACCAACAAGGGTACAACTACCAATAAAGGAACAACTACTGGCGGCGGGACTGATAATTCCAATACCAATACAAATGGAACCAACACTCAAACCAAAAACAATGATTCCGATGCCTCATCCAGTAGTGCTGGGACAACCGGAACAACGACACAGAATAATAATGATGCCAACGCCAATATTACAACCGGCAACACAGGGGAGGGAGGCAACTAATGTTTAGTTTTTTGGACATGGTTAACCACTACCTGGGTTACTTTAATATTAACGTGACTCTTAAAAGTCGGATCTATACGGTCCTTGGATTCTTTGGCGATATTTATCTGTTTTACATCAGCTTTAGATTCCTTCAAAATCAAATGTTTACCAAGGGCATTCTATTGCTTCTGGTTGCCATTATTTTGATGTACTTCACAGCCTGCAACTTCTTCTATTACTTTACCAAGAGGCAGCCGTGGTTTGATATTTCACCCAAGCTGGCCAAAGTGTTACACATTCAGGAGCATCCTCGAGAAACTCAGGTTGAATCCAAGATGGGCACAACCGTGATCTCAGAAGAACGGAACGTTCCAGCGAATGGACTGTTTGATGATCAGCATCTGCTTCCAGCTAAGGTTGAAGTGAGTCCCATCCAACAGGCCAACATCGACCGGTTAGTTGCTCAAATGGAACGTCAGCAGCTGTTTCAAGCAGACTATAATGGCATGAACGATCGCAAGATTTTTGAGCTGTTGAAGGTTAACAGCAAGCCGGTCTACGCAATCGGCAAAGGTGTTTTGATGCCTTATTTCGAGATGCGCAAGCAAGGATCGGCTTTGGTCATCTATTGTGGGTTAAACCAGTCGGAAATCTATCCGGTCGGCGAGATTAGACGAGTCGGGCTTCAGTCTGTTAGTTCTTTGGACCTGACTCACGTTAAGTTGTATTTGGCGTCAGTGACACTCGTTGGCGGACCATACAAGCAAATTGGTCGGGCTGGTGTCATCGAAGCACCTCAAGATTATACGTTAAGAGCAATGGTTGCATATAAGAAACTGTAAATGAGAGGAATCAATCATGAGAATCAACGTTTTACAGCACACCCCAAACGAGGGGCCGGGATCAATTCAAGACTGGGCACACGCAAAGGGTCACCAGATGTATATTTATCATCCGTATCAGTTTGGCCATTTTCCAAGCGCCGATGAAACCGATATGCTGGTCATCCTTGGCGGACCCATGAGTCCTAACGATGATTTACCATGGATCAAGCAGGAACGGGACCTGATTAAGCAGTTACTGGCGAACAATACCCCAATCTTTGGGGCATGCTTTGGTGCCCAGCAGATTGTTAAAACGCTTGGGTATCAAGTTACCAAAGGGCCTGCAAAGGAAGTCGGCTGGGCGTCGGTTTATCGAAAGTCGGAAGTAATCCCCGGGCTGCCAAGCCAGCTGACCGCGTTACACTGGCATGAAGAGATGTTTGAAATTCCTGATGGTGCCGATTTGTTGTTCTCAAGTGACGATCTTGAAAACCAGGGATTCGTATTGAATCATCACGTGGTTGGCTTACAGTTCCATTTTGAACCAAAGGAAGACAACGTCCGTGAAATGGTCGTTAATGATTTTCCTTATATTGAAGGATCGGTATTAAATCAGACGGCTGACGAAATCTTGGCCCGACAGGTGCCGGCCGAAAATAAGAATGTGATGTTTCAGATTCTTGATTATATTTCAGAAAATCAATAATTTAAACTCAATCAGGCTTAATCCTGCAATCGTTTCGGTTGCGGATGGGGCCTGATTTTTGATTACTCTAATCTCTCATTTTTCATACATAATATGAGCATTAGATTAAAGTTTATGCAAATAAAGGTTTCCCTTTTCACTTATTGTGAATTATAATTAGATAATTACCCAAAATTATGCATCCATATTTGTTGTGAATGACGATTTGCTTATCGCTTCATTAGGCGGTTGGCAGGAAATGTAACATGATAGTAAAATTTTTGAAACATTTTTTTGACCAATCAAATTTTTTAACATATTATGGAAGTAGTATCATTCTTAGGCGATTTTAATAATCAGCCTGAAAGCATTGGAGGAAAATGACATGGCAATGATCGAGTTTAAAGATGTACAAAAGTATTATGGCGATTTCCATGCTTTAAAGGATATCAATTTAAAGATTGAAGCAGGTGAAACCGTTGTTTTAATCGGTCCCTCAGGTTCTGGTAAGTCAACTTTGATTCGGACAGTTAATGGTCTTGAACCCATTCAGGAAGGTAAATTGATTGTTAATGGTCAGGATTTGGCCAATAAGAAAACGGATGTTAACCGGATTCGCAAGAATGTCGGCATGGTGTTCCAGCATTTTAATTTGTATGCGAACAAGACGGTGCTTGAAAACATCATGTTGGCACCCAGAATTGTGTTGAAACGGCCGGAAAAGGAAAACAAAGAATTGGCAATGCAGCTGCTGGATCAAGTTGGCCTTCAAAGCCAAGCTAACAAGCTGCCTGCCCAATTATCCGGTGGTCAGGCACAGCGTATCGCAATTGCCCGATCACTTGCAATGAGACCCAAGTGCCTCTTGTTTGATGAGCCAACCAGTGCGTTGGATCCTGAAATGATCGATGATGTTTTGAACGTTATGAAAGAGATTGCCCAAGATTCCGACATGACAATGTTGGTTGTTACCCACGAAATGGGATTTGCTCGTGAAGTTGCCAACCGGGTTATCTTTATGGATGACGGTCGGATTTTGGAAGATGACACAAGTGATAAATTCTTTGATGGTGAACCCTCCAATGAACGTGCACGACAATTTCTTGGAAAAATTATTACGCATTAAAAATTTCATTATTGGGAGGTTGCATCATGAAAAAGATCATATCAAGAATTGGGTTGTTATTAACCCTCCTCTTAATGGTCGTCTCGTTAAGTGCCTGTTCAAGTTCGGCATCACAAAAGAATGTGTTGAAGGATGATAAGCAGACTAAGACGATCACTTGGGGTGTTAAAGCTGATACCAAGCTGTTTGGGCTCATGGATGTTCGAGACAACCAGATCAAGGGATTTGAAATTGATTTGGCCAAAGCCATGACCAAACAAATTCTGGGCAAAGATGGTAAAGCAAGATTCATTCAAGTTACCAGTCAAACCCGGATGCCGTTACTTCGAAATGGTAACATTGACGCCATTATGGCAACCATGACAATTACCCCTGAACGGGCTAAACAAGTTGACTTTTCCCGTTCATACTTTGATGCTGGGCAAGCCATCCTCGTTAAGAATGGTAGTCCAATCAAGAACGTGAAGGATCTGAACCATAACGGCGCCGTTGTTCTTGGTGTTGTGGGTTCAAATTCTGTTCAAAATATTAAAAAGTTCGCGCCAAAGGCTAAAGTTCTTCAACTGTCAGATTATTCTCAAGCATTGACTGCCTTGAAGTCCGGTCAGGGTGATGCATTAACCACTGATAACGGTATTCTTTATGGTATGTCAATTGAAAACCCAGGATATTCGGTTGTCGGCGGGACATTTACCAAAGAACCATATGGTATCGCTGTTGATAAAGGCCAAGGCCAGATGAGGGATGCTATGAACAGCGCGTTGACCAAAGTTGAAAACAACGGCCAATACAACAAGCTCCTTTACAAGTGGTTCCACAAGGTTAAAGGATTTGATTTTAGGGGGGCAGAACGATGATAAGTATTTTTCAAAATTATGGTGGTGCCCTGCTTTATGGTTTGGGTCAAACACTTCTCTGCAGTATTATTGCATTGATTTTCGCATTGATCATAGGTTCCGGATTCGCCATTTTGGAAGTTGTCCCCAACAAGTTCTTACGAATCATTGCAAAAATTTATATCGAAGTATTCCGGAACATTCCATTACTGGTTATCACAATGTTCTTCTACGTTGTTATTCCAATGTATATTGTTGAGATCAGTGGGTTTGTTTCCGGTACCATTGGACTGATTCTTTATTCCTCAGCATTTATCGCCGAAACGGTTCGTTCAGGTATCCAATCTGTTGATCCAGGACAGATGGAAGGTGCCCGTGCCAATGGATTGAGCTTCTGGCAGGGGATGCGTTACATTGTCTTACCACAGGCATTTAGATACGTTATTCCACCACTGGGCAACCAGTTCATTAACTTGGTTAAGAACTCTTCAGTCCTAGCCTTTGTTGCCGGGTTTGATTTGATGTATCAAGGTAACGTGATTGCTTCTGACTCACTGCAAAGTATGAGCACTTACCTTTGTGTCGGTGTTCTGTATCTGATTTTGACTTTGCCGTTGAGTTATTACATGCGTTATCTTGAAAAGAAATTGGCATAAAGGAGGAATCGAGATATGTTAACAGTCTTAGGTGCGTATTCATGGATTAACATCAGGTTCCTTCTTGAAGGGGCTTGGGTTACGATCCTGGTTTCCGTTTGTTCGATTATTCTGAGTTACATCTTCGGTGTTATCTTAGGAATTATCAGATATGTTCAAATTAAATATTTATCAGCGATCGTCGGGTTCGTGATTGATATCATCCGTAACTTACCATTGATCCTGATTATCTTCTTTACCTATTTTGGATTACCAAATATCGGCTTTAAGCCGGATCCAATCTGGGCCTCGGTGATTGCCATGGCGATCTTTGAATCGGCGATGGTGGCCGAAATTGTCCGTGCCGGAATTGTCTCAATTCCAACCGGGCAAATGGAAGGTGCCCGGTCAACAGGAATGTCTTATTGGCAGGCGTTGAGATATATTATCCTGCCGCAAGCCATCAAGAACATGATTCCAGCCATTGTTAGTCAATTTATTTCCTTGGTTAAGGATACTTCATTGGCCACAATCATTGTGCTGCCGGATTTGATGAACCATGCGCAAATCATTTACGGGCAAAACACCAACTACACAATTCCAATGTTCTTGGCGTTAGCCGTCATGTACTTCATCGTATGTTACTCACTGTCACTGCTTTCACAGTACCTCGACCACAGACTGGGAACAGCCAAGAAGTCGGGCGAAGTGGAGGAAGTTGTCCAGAGTGCGGAAAGGTAGAGAGTGTGACGAGCAACGGGTGAGGCGGTTTCTAAGGGTACTTTGATTGAAGTCCTGGGTTTGGGACTTTAATCAAAGTGCACTTAGAAGTTAGCCTCAGTTGCGTCGGAACACGTTTTATCCAAATAACAGTGAACCAACCACCAAAAACAAAATTAAAATTTACCCTTCGAAATAGGATAGCAAAACATTATTCACAAATATTAATCAAAACCCGAGTCAACTATCATGAGGTAAGTTGAATCGGGTTTTTGTATACTTTAATTAATACATGAGAGGCTTGAATTTGCCTTTTTAAATTTTAAGGACCCTTCCCATATTTTGACTCCAAGACACAAGCAGGGCCCCAGAAAACTGAGGCCCTGCTTTAACTTATTCAGCTGAATTACTTAAACGCTTTGACGTAACGACCGTTACCGGTTATCCAGCCACCGCTAACTTGATAACGCAGGCTGCCATACTTATTTGGATTGTACTTTTGTGAGTATGCAGTTTTCTTAACTTTGAGAATTGAGCCTTTTCTGATAGTACCATTCTTCTTAGCTAAGTTTGCATCTCGGTAACGGTAAATGGTCTTCTTTACTTTGATATGTTTGGTAAATTTTACATTACCAAATTTTACCAATTTCCGATTACCAGTGATATACATGCCGTTGGTCAATACATACCGGGTGGTTAAGTTGTGACGAACAAACTTGACGACTTTCACTTTAGTACCTTGTTTGATATTCCTTGTCTTGCCAGTCAGGTTCTTGTTCCTGTATGCATTCACACCAGTTGGATTAATCACAGTCAAAGTCTTGTGATCGCTTTGGTAGTATACCGGACGAACGTAATTCCACGATCCGGTAATATAACCGATCTTTCCGTCAGACTTGCTGTGATGGTTGACATCTCTGACTTTGAATCGGAGCTGACCATTTGAATCATGATAATCTCCTAGGACAACAAACATTGGCCGATTGATTCGTGGCTTTTGAACGTATTTCATGATTCGTTGTGATTTGTTGAAGTTGACGTGTTTGTATAGATAAAGCTTGTTAATGCCATAAACAACGGTGTTCTTTTGAACATTCTGTTGCCCATTTTCACCGGCGTTACCATTTCCATTGTTTCCAGGTGTCGGCTGTGGAGTAGGTGTTGACGGAGTTGTTTTTGCTTTGACAACGACTTTGGTTGTTGCAGACATTTTGCCGTTAGTATAGGTAACATAGTAGGTTCCAGCTTTGGTCGTGTCGACATAATCGCCGCCCACTCGAATGTTACTAAACGATACTGGTTTACCTTGGGCATCAGTTGCAGAAATGAATCCCATTGTTGGACTCCAACTCTCACCAACGGTCAAATCAACTTCTGGGTTGACTTTAATGCTGGTTGCGTCTGGACTGACAACAACTTTTGTCCAGACTGTCTTGGAACCGTACGTATATGAAACGTTGTATTGCCCAGGTTTCCTTGTATTGACCTGATCACCGCCGACAGTAATCTTGTTGAACGTAACTGGATTTCCATTGGCATCCGTAGCTGAAATAAATGCAGACTCAGGTGTCCAAGTACCATTAATCGGTAGATTGATTTGTGGTTGGACTTTTACATCTGTTAAATCTTTGACGGGTGACTGCTGCCAAACGTAGGTTTCAGTTATCGCAGGACGTTCTGTCATCAACTTATTGCTAGTCCAGTAGTTTTCTTTTCCGGCTGGTTGATGGTCCGTCCCAGTTTCAACTGGTACCCAGAACGGTGCTGTGTTTTTGTATTGTGCTCCATTTGGATCGGAATCAGGGATGATGCGGTTATCACCTGGAACGTCGCTTAAACGAACACTTGCGTCTACGGCAAAATCTTTTCCAAGTGTCAGTTTCCATAAATTAGGACAATCCCAGAAGAGTCCATCCCATCTCGTTACTAGTTTAGTATTGAAGCTACTGAGGTTTAATTGTTGAAGATTGGTATCTTCAAGAAACATCTGCTTCATATTTGTGACCTTATCAGTATTAAAGTTGCTCAGATTAAGCGCAGTTAAGTTTGAATCGGAACCAAACATATTCGACATGTTTGTAACATTATCAGTAACAAAGTTTGAAACGTCTAACTTTTCCAAAGAACTGCATCCGCCAAACATCAGCTCCATATCTGTTACTTTACTGGTATCAAAATGTGAAACATTAAGACTCGGTAAGGAGCTGTCACCCACAAATGTAGCATTCATGTTGGTTACGTTAGGAGTATTCCATTTCGAAACATCTAGCTCAGTTAATGAATTGCATGCTCCGAAGGTATAAAATAGCTTTTCAACGTTGCTTGTGTCCCAGTTGGAGACATCTAGTGTTTTTAATGCTTTGTCAGCATAAAAGACACTGCTCATATTGGTAACATTACCGGTCTTCCAATGAGAAACGTCCAAGCTTGCTAAGCTCAGATCATTGTCAAACAGACTTTCCATATTTTTAACTTTACTTGTATCCCATTTTGCAACATTTAACGCTGTTAGTTTGGAATCATCATGAAACATGCTGTCCATATTGGTAACATTACCTGTGTCCCAGTTAGAAACGTCTATGGAAACCAAGTTATTATCTCCGGAAAACATAGTCCGCATGTTTTTAACTTTGCTGACGTTTAAGTTTTGAGCACCTTTGACTTCCGTCAATTCAGGGAAGAAGCCGAATTCTTGTTGTGAATCTGCATCTGCATATACCCCTGGTTCGATTATGATAATTGCTGCGTTTTGTTGTACGGGCCATGCCACTCCGCCTTGGAGTGTTCCTGTCGTGCCCTTAGGACTAATGGTCAATGTCTTACTTGACGCATTGTATGTCCATTTGCAACTCCCATTAGTTCCTGTTTGGTCAGAATCGTCGGCTTTCACGGACATGGGCTGAACCAAGTTGCTTAGAAAGTTTCCACCTTTTAAGTTATTGCTCAACGACTGGTTGGCGGTTAACTGAATGTCATTCTCGGGTAAAGGTGGGGCGCTTGCACGGACTGAACAACTAGGACTCCAACTCAACATAAGTAGCGCTGCTGCAGTTGATATCCCAAATAAACACATGTCAGATACAGCGTGCAACTTTTTTCTAGAATAGAACATAATTATTCCCCCTTGTTCTAATGACGAGTTCAGGTCAATAAAATCAACGGCCTAAACTTTTCGGTTTCATTATAGCATCCATAACTATTTATGTATTACGTTTTGCTCGCCGTTTTGTTTTGCTGATAACGTCAAAAAATCCCTGTTGAATGTGCAGATGCGCACACATAACAGGGATTTACCATAGATGTTCAATTATCCAAATAAATAAACTTTACTTTCATAAGGCCGAATTTCAGCACCCTTATCATCATCATAATTACTGATGACCAACTTTGATGCCTTACCTTGATCATAGTCCCGTGTAACAGTCTGATCCGTGAAGTTACTGATGACCAACAGCGTTTTACCTTCATAATGGCGTCGGTAGGCGAATACCAGGTCATCATCAGGGTCGAGTTCTTCATAAGTACCGAATTTCACTAAATCAGAATCATGACGCAACTCGATTAGTTTTTGGTAATGATAGAAAACTGATTGTTTATCTTCAACAGCTTCTTTGGCATTAATATCCTTGTAGTTGGGATTTAGTGCGAACCATGGCTTAACGTCAGTGAAACCGGCATTTTTGCTGTCATCCCACTGCATCGGTGTTCTGGCATGATCACGTGAGCGGCTGTTGAGGTATTTCAGCATCGTTTGCGGATCGACAAGCTTTTCCTGATCAACCAACTCATGCCAGGAATTGAGGGCTTCCAGATCTTCATATTGATCCAGGCTGGTGTATTGAACGTTGGTCATACCCAGTTCTTCGCCTTCATATACAAACGGCGTTCCCTGCATCATGTGAAGGGTGGTGCCGAGCATTTTGGCTGCTCGTACCCGATATTTTGGATCATCGGTGGCAAACCTTGAGACGGCTCGCGGCTGGTCGTGGTTGTTCCAATACAGACTATTCCAACCTTTGCCATCAAGCGCTTTTTGCCAACGTGACAGTGCCTGCTTTAACTCGGTTAACTTGACCGGGGTATCGTCCCATTTACCCAAACGTGGATCTGGATTCGGTGATAAGTGAACATGCTCGAACTGGAAGACCATGTTCAATTCATGACTATCCAAGCCCGTATATGCAATTGCGTCCTTGGGGGTTGAGCCGGGCATTTCACCAACCGTCATGACATCATAGTGCGAGAGAACCTTGTCATTCATTTCATGCAGATAATCGTTTAATTTAGGACCATCAGCCACTAAGTCTTCGACAATCCCGTAAGTGGCAGGTTCCGGTGCGTCGGGTAATCCAGCCGGCTTTGAAATCAAGTTGATAACGTCCATTCTAAAACCATCGACGCCTTTGTCCAGCCAGAACCGCATGATGTTCCAAACCGATTCGCGGACCTGGGGATTCTCCCAATTCAAATCAGGTTGGCCGGGAGAGAATAAATGGAGATAGTATTGCCCACGCTCAGGCACATAGGTCCAAGCCGGTCCGCCAAAAGCAGCACTCCAGTTATTGGGTGCATGGCCGTCTACCGGGTCACGCCAAATATAATAGTCGGCATACTTGTTATTCTTTGATTGTTTGCTTTCTTGAAACCAACGATGCTTGTCGGACGTGTGGTTCACCACCAGGTCCATTAAGAGCTTCATGCCGTGATGATGGATTTCTTTAAGCATCTGATCAAAGTCCGCCATTGAGCCATAAGTTGGCAAAACCTTTTCATAGTCGGCGATGTCATAACCGTTGTCTTTTAAGGGTGAGTCGTAAATTGGGTTGAGCCACAAGACATCAACACCTAATTTTTGCAGATACGGCAGCCGGCTGACGATGCCCGGCAGATCGCCGATACCATCATGGTTGCTGTCTTGAAAACTTTGTGGATAAATCTGATAAACAACGGCATTTTGCCAACATTTGTGTGTCATTAGTATATGTACCTCCATTAAAGTCGGCCACTGAATTAGATGGCCTGTTTCGTTGATATTAACATCAGTGATGTGTGTTTGCAATCCCTATATCATCGTATCACAAACGTTTGAGTAAAAAACAAGGATAACCCCATATGGTATAATTGTCAGCAGAGAATTAGCCGAAGATAATGTGGGTTGAGAGGTGATTAAATGGCTGCAACAATCAAAGATATTGCCCGGATTTCAGGTGTTTCACCGGCAACAGTATCAAGAGTCCTATCCAATCAAAAAGATTTTTACTCGGAAAAGACCGCAAAAAAGGTCCGCGAGGTTGCCAAAAAGTTGGGTTACCAACGGAATAAAAACGCGGTTGAGCTGGTTACCCGGCGCAGCAATGTGATTGCCGTGCTGGTCAGCTAAACGGAGACAAACTTTTCCGATCAGATTTTGAAAGGGATTCAGCAGCAGGCCCTTGTCCGTGGGCTGAGTGTCATGATCATATTTGCCGGTGAAGGGGATGCAGCCGTCCAAGCAAAAGCAATTCAGACAGTGATTGAACGATCGGTTATGGGAATTCTACTGGTCGCAATTGATTTGGATCCCGCAAATGAAACCTTATTGGAAAGTGCCAATATCCCATTTCTATTCATATCAATGACGTTGAAAAACAGCGAATTTCCTTTTATTTCGTCAAATGATTTTGATATTGGCTACCAGGCCACCAAGTATTTAATTAATAAGGGCCATCGTAAGATCGGCTTCATTGCCACTGATCTGCACTCGTTTATCGGTAATTTACGGTATGAGGGCTATCGGGATGCGATGCGTGACAACCAACTCGAATTCAACGAGGACTGGGTGCGCCACGGCCATTTTACTTATTCTGACGGGGTCAGTGCCATGAAGCACTATGGAAAAGACACAGAACTTACCGCAATGATTGCTTCCAGTGACCTCGCTGGAATTGGCATCCTCAATCAGGCGATGAGTTATGGCATGAAGGTCCCAGACAGATTGGCCATTCTTGTAGTTGATGGCACTTATCTTTGTGATATTGTCCGACCGAAGCTGACAAGCCTTACCCAATCTTTCTTTGAGATGGGCGCCAAGGGGATGGACATGTTGGTCAGTGAGTCGTTCAAAGACTTCTATTCGATGTATACGCCAATCAAAATTACTGAACGTGAAAGTGTCTAGGAGGCAATCAATATGAAAGCAGTCGTATTACGACACCCGGGTGGACCGACCGCCTTATCTTATGAAGATGTACCAATGCCTGAGATTAAAGATGGGTGGACATTGCTGAAAGTGAAAGGATTTGGAATTAACCGCTCGGAAATCTTTACCAGAAATGGCTGGTCCCCGTCGGTTAAATTGCCGCGGATCCTTGGCATTGAATGTGTGGGGGAGGTTGTTGAGACAACTGATCCAAAACGACTTCAAAAAGGTCAAATTGTGGTTTCTGTCATGGGTGGCATGGGGCGTGCATTTAACGGTAGTTATGCAGAATATACATTATTGCCAAATAACCACATCTACTCAGTTGATACCCAACTCGATGTTCAGGACCTGGCAGCCGTTCCGGAAACATATGGGACAGCGTATGGTTCCTTACTTAAATTGCGCCTTGATGATGCTGATTCGCTGCTTATTCGTGGTGCAACCAGCGGGGTTGGGGTGGCAGCCGGAAAATTGGCTCGGGCGATGGCACCGTCGATTAAGTTGGTAGGTTCAACAAGGCATTTGGAAAAAGCGGACGAACTTAAGAAAGTCGGCTTTGATGAAGTTGTCCTCGATAAAGACAATCAACTCCAGACTGATAAGAAATACGATCGGATTCTTGAACTGGTTGGTGCCCTCTCATTGCCGAATTCAATGCAATTCATTAAGAATGAGGGCATTACCTGTGTCACCGGTGAACTCGGTGGTGTATGGGATCTCACTCATTTTGAACCCATTTCTCAACTGAATGGTGGTTATTTAACCAGCTTTGAATCAGGAGCCCTTAACCAACAGAAGTTCGATGATTTGTTCGATATCATTAATGATAATCAAATTGATGTGGCACCAACCAAAACGTTTGATCTGAAGCATACTGCTGATGCTCAAGCTTATCTTGACAGTCATGATAGTTTTGGAAAAGCAGTTGTGATACTTTAAATGAACGCATTCAAAAAGCCCACAAGCAGGTTGTTTGTGGGCTTTAATGGTTCAATGATTAATCTTCATTATCGATCGATGCGCTTTTTGCAGCTTCACGTTCACGATATTTTTTACTTTCATAGTAGAATACGGGGATTCCAACTGCGACAAAGATGAATGACGTTAAAACACCCGGAAGATCCGACATGATTTCACTGACAATCACGAATAGAGATCCACCAATCGCCAGGATCGGTGTGATTGGGAACAAGGGTGTTGAGAATACCCGGTGCTGGTTGGGGTTGCGTTTTCTTAACAAGAAGACACCAACGAATGCCATGACATAGAAGCAGTACACAGTGAAGATACATAATTCTGAAAGACGGTCAGCGTTAGAGAAGATGATCATGATCGTAACGATGATCAATTCTGCGATCGTTGAAAAAATTGGTGTATGCGACTTTGGGTGCAGGTATGACAAAGTCTTTGAGAATGGCAGCTGGCCACGTTTTGCCATTGCGTACATAATCCGTGGGAAAGTCATGACCTTACCGTTCATACAGCCAACGATTGAAATGATGATTCCGATACTGAGAATTTTTCCACCAACTTCACCAAATGCCTGGTTGGCAATGTAAGGGATGGCACTAGTGCCCAAACGGTGAATCTGTTCTGCTGGAACTGAACGGTAAACACCATAGGAAACCAACAGGTAAATGACAAGGACGGCTAAGATGCCAAGGGTAATGGCTTGTGGCAGTAATTTACGAGGGTTCTTAATTTCACCACCCAGGTTGGCAACCAAAATCCATCCGTCAAAAGCGAATAAAGTAGCTAAGATGGCAACCCCAAAGTTGCCGGCGGATTGATGAACATGAACCAGGCTTTGACCAAAGGCGTTTTCGTTACCGAAGAAGAGGCCGAAGATAATCAAAGCTGCAACTGGAACCAATTTGCAGACGGTCGTAATAATAGCAAAAGTAGCACCATAACGGTTAGAGAATAAATTTAAAATACCGACTAAGATAATTGTGACAATGGCAAGAATGGCATTGTACTTACTTGGGAAGCCAAAGAAATCGGATAGCAAAATCGCAAGGTAGGCGCCAAGCGAAGCAATCATTGCCGGGCCATAGATAATGATCTGCATCCAGCCGGACAAAAAGCCCCAAAGCTTACCATAAATCCGCTCCATATAGACGTACAGGCCACCGGTTTCAGGCATTTGCGAAGCAATTTCAGCAATTGTCAATCCAGCGGTGATAGTCAAAATACCACCGGCAAGCCAAGCAAACAGGGCCATTGATGTTGAGCCGGCGTCGTCTAATACGGCTGATTGACGGACGAAAACACCGGCACCGATAATTGTTCCAATCACAAGTGATAGCGCTGACCAGAGGCCAAGGTCTCTGTCCAACGTGACTTCCTTTTGTTCTTTCATGGTTGTTCTTCCTCTCTTCTCATCTCAAAAATTACGAAAATAAATAAACCTCAAAATTGTTCTTAACCAGTTACTTACTCAGCTGGTAAGACGTACTTTTCAAATCGTTTGGCATCAACATCGTTTAACTCCGCCGTGATGACTGTGCCATCATCGCGGTAGTCGGTTTTCTCGATATTGGTGTTTTCATTTAAATAGGAAACAATGTCGCCGGCACTAAATGGAATCAGGAGTGTCAGCTTCTGATAGTTCTTAAAGATCTTTTCTTTAATCATTGTGGTTAATTCCTGCAGTGATTTTTCGTCCATTGCTGACATGATCAGGTTATCGCCCTCTCTTGATGGGAAGGTGACTTCCATCTTATCGGCTTTGTTCAAAGCGACAATCATTGGAACCCCGGTGACGCCGATTTCATTCAAAGTATCTTCGGTGGTCTTCATCATCAATTCACGATGGGGATCGGAATAATCGACAACCTGAACTAACAGGTCAGCGTTAGCTGCTTCGGAAAGGGTGGACTTAAAAGCTTGAACCAATTGGTGAGGCAGTTGACTGACGAACCCAACGGTGTCACTTAATAGGAAACGTTTTTGATCCGGAAGGGTCAGCTTTCGGACTGATGTGTCCAATGTGGCAAACAACATGTTCTTAACCATAACCTGTTTGTCTTCATTTTCACCAAAGAGGTTGATCATGCCGTTCATAACGGTTGACTTGCCGGCGTTGGTATACCCGACAAGGGCAACGGTCGGCATTTCACTGCGGTCACGCTGCTTGCGCTTGGTCTGATCCGCCTTGGCTGTTTCTTTAAGTTCCTGGTTAACATGGGTAATTCGTTTTTCAAGGGTCCGGCGGTTTAATTCATATTGTGATTCACCGGCACCACGGTTGGTGGCCCCACCAGCACCACTGCTGGTACCGGTTTGCTGGTCCAAACGCTGGCTGGCACTGGTATGCAAACGTGGCAGCTGGTATTTTAATTTGGCAAGTTCAACTTGAAGTTTGGCTTCCCGGGATTGTGCCCGGTTGGCGAAAATTTCAAGAATCAGGCCGGTTCGATCGATGATTCGTGCATGGGTGTTCTTTTCGATATTTCGAATCTGGCTGGGTGACAATTCATCATTTGCCACGACGGTGTCAACACCATCATCAATGATGACTTGTGTCAGCTCTTCAATCTTGCCTTTACCGAAGTAGGTGGCGGGATCTGGTTTGTCCAATTTTTGGACCAGGGTTTCAACAACCTTCATATTATTTGCTTCAGCCAGGTTATTCAATTCTGTCATTGAATAATCAAAGCTGCTTGAACTTCGATTGAGTCCAATCGTTACTACAGGAGTTAAGCTTTCTTGTAAATCCATGTGGTGCCTCCTAATAAATTATGTGTTCAAGTATAACACACAAATGTAATTAATTCGTAGACAAAGTGTGGATGACATGGAGATGAAACAATCCCCTTTTCACAATTATTAGAGAAAATGTGATCGAATGTTATGAATTGGCTGTTATTACAGCAACCAATCTAATTGTATACGTTGCATCCATTGGTAATAAAGAATTGCCGAATTTGTAAAATTGGCATTGATTTTAATCAAATTTTAATTTAAAATGAATAAGTTCACAGATAATACATAAACAGAAGGGAAGTTTCATATTTATGAGAACAAAATCATTATTAAAGATCGGTGGCGTTGGACTACTCACCGCTCTTGTTTTAGCGGGGTGTGGCAGTAAGTCTTCCGATTCAGGCAGCAAAAAGCAATCTGCCAATTGGATGGTGGCTGCTAACATCAATACTATGGATGCGTCAAAGATGACCGATTTGATTTCGAGTCAAAACATTAACGCAACTAATGAAGGCCTTTTGAGAATGTCCAAGAACAATTCAGTTGTTCCTGGAGTTGCCAAAAATTATACCGTTTCAAAGGATGGTAAAACTTGGACATTTAATCTTCGTCATTCGAAGTGGAATGACGGCAAGCCGGTTGTTGCAAGTGACTTTGTCAATTCATGGCGACGAACTGTTAATCCAAAGACCGCTTCACAGTATGCGTATATCTTCAATAACATTCCAAATGCCGAAAAAATCAATGCCGGCAAAATGCCTTTGTCGAAACTTGGTGTTAAGGCGGAAGGTAACTACAAACTGGTTGTTCACTTAATTAAGCCACAAAGTTACTTCAAGTACATGGTTGCTCAAAGTTACTATTTCCCTGAAGAAACTTCTGTCGTTAAAAAGTATGGCTCCGCTTACGGAACTGATGCTCAAAAGAATGGTTACAATGGTCCATTTGTATTAAAGGGTTGGAACGGTACCAATGATAATTGGAAACTGGTCAAGAATCCTAAGTACTGGAATGCTAAGTCAATTAAGCTTAATACTTTGAACATCCAAGCAATCAAGGATCCAAACACTGCTTTGAATGGGTATCAAAGCGGCAAGCTGGACTTCACGACATTAAGTGGAACGCAAGTTAAACAGTATAAGAACGATAAGAACTATCACTTGTACAAACAAGCTTCTATCTATTACCTGGAAATGAACGAGAAGAAATTCCCAATGTTTAAGAACAAGAACATCCGGAAAGCATTCTCACTTGCAATTGATAAGAAACAACTTGCCAACAAAGTGCTCGCTGATGGTTCACAGGCACCTAAGGGATTTGTTTCAGATGATATGTCACAACGTAACGGTAAAGACTTTGCGGATGAATCATACGTTAAGAGTGCCGTTTCATATAACCTGAACGAAGCCAAGAAGTATTGGGCAAAGGGATTGAAGGAAACCGGCAAGAAGTCGGTTAACCTGACGTTACTCTCAGATGATACTGATGTTGCCAAACGTTCAACTGAGTTTATCCAGAGTCAGTTGACAAAACTCCCTGGTGTTAAGATTACCAACCAAAACGTACCATATAAGACCCGTCTGGCACGTTCTGCAAGCGGCCAATTTGATTTGGTTATTAGTGCATGGAACGCTGATTATCCAGATCCAAGCAACTTCTTGGATATCATGACTTCCAAGAATGCATACAACAATGGTAAGTGGGGCAACGCCAAGTATGATGCGTTGGTTAAGAAGTCTGAAGGAACAGATGCTGCCAATGAAGGCGCTCGTTGGAAAGACATGGTTGAAGCAGAAAAGGTTCTGATGAATGATCAAGGAATCGTTCCATTGTATCAACCAGCAATTTCAACATTGATGAAGCCAAAGATTCAAGGCGTGGAATTCTTCCCAACAGCACCACAGTGGAATTGGAGTAAGATTAGTGTGAAATAAGTGTGCGACGAGACCCGTTTAGGGACCGGAGTACAAGGAAAAGCAGTCAATGATGAACGTTTCGTGTTCATCGTTGACTGCTTTTTCTTGTACAGTAGGCCCCTGGGTCGTCGGAGCATAGCTCAAAGGCCGAAGGGAGCAGTAAATAAAATAACAAACACAAATCCCGCAGCCTCAAAACAAATGACCAATGCGAGCACAAACCCAAGCAGTCAATGATGAACGTTTCGTGTTCATCGTTGACTGCTTTTCCTTGTACAGTACCAAGTAGGCCAGGCAGTCTTTTAGCCGGCAACACCGCCGAATAACTAAGCCATAAAACGCACACCCAACTATCACAACGATGTCACATTTGGGATAAATCCGCTCCTTTTATACACAATTCTTGCATATCCCACATTTGCACTCCCTCCTCATATTGTGAGTAAAGGATTGATTGAATCTGTGAATCGATTTACACCTTGTGCGGTCCATTGTCATAATTGGTTGGTATTTTACCCGGAAAATCATTTCGACCAATCATTTCACTATTTATTTATAAGTGAAACAGAACGTATAAACCACCGTCAATATGGCAATTGTGATTTCACAAATACCCTGCTATACCAATTTTGTAATAGGCATATTGAATAAAAAGCAGGATTTGGTTTGCTTTTAATCAAATTTTAATTTAAAATAAGGGCATCACAAAATTTATATTTCATATCAAGAAGGGAAGTATCGCAACATGAAAATTAATTCATTAGCGAAACTCGGTGGGGTTGTCCTCGTTACTGGACTTATCCTCGCAGGGTGTGGGAGCAAGTCTTCACAATCTAAGAAACAGGAGATCAATTGGAGTACTCCGGCAGCAATTTCAACTATGGATACTTCAAAGATGATTGATTTGTATTCAGCACAAGTTGCCAATGGTACAAACGAAGGACTTCTTCGAATGGCTAAAAACAACAAGGCCAATCCGGGGGTTGCCAAAAGTTATAGCGTGTCCAAGGATGGGTTAACATGGACATTTAATCTGCGTCATTCTAAGTGGAACAACGGAGATCCTGTTACCGCCAAAGACTTCGTATTCTCATGGCAAAGAACCGTTAAGCCAAAGACGGCTTCACAATATGCATACATATTTGCCAATATTAAGAATGCAGCAAAGATCAACGCTGGTAAGATGTCACCTTCTAAACTTGGGGTTAAGGCTGAAGGTAACTACAAGTTCGTTGTTACGCTTAATAAGGCGCAAAGTTACTTTAAATATATGGTTACCCAACCCGAATTCTTCCCCCAGAATTCTAAGACAGTTTCCAAATATGGTAATGACTATGCAACTAATTCCACAAAGAATAGCTATAATGGCCCATTTATTCTTAAAGGTTGGAATGGTACCAACGATACTTGGAAGCTTGTAAAGAATACCAAGTATTGGAATGCCAAAGATGTTAAAGTTAAGACGATCAACTTCCAAGCTGTTAAGACACCATCAACTGGTTTGAACAGTTTCAACAGTAACAAGCTTGATTACACCACTTTAAGTGGTACTCTGGCTGCCAACAATAAGAAGAACAAAGCATACACGGTGTTCCCACAAGCATCAACTTCTTATTTGGAATTCAACCAAAAGAAGATCAAAGCTTTAAGAAATGTTAATATTCGTAAAGCGATGGCATTGGCAATTGACAAGAAACAAATGGTTAATAAAGTTATGCAGGGTGGGGATATCACTCCTAAAGGATTTGTTCCTGCAAGCATGGCTAAGCATAACGGTAAAGACTTTGCTTCCCAAGCTTATGTGAAGGCTGGTACCGACTATGATCTGAAAGAAGCTAAGGCCTTATTCGCAAAAGGTTTGAAACAAGAGGGCAAGAAGTCATTGAGCTTGAGCTTGTTGGGCTCCGATGACGATGATAGTAAGCGATCAAGCGAATTTATCCAAAGTCAACTTGAAAAATTACCTGGTTTGAAGATTACCGTTCAAAGCATTCCATTTAAGTCAAAATTGTCTCGTTCAGAAAGTCAACAATTTGATTTGGTTACATCTGCATGGATTGCCGATTATCCAGATCCAAGTAACTTCTTGGACTTGATGACATCAAACAATTCATATAACGATGGAAAATGGTCAAACAAGCAATACGATGCTTTGATCAAGAAATCTGAATCTACAGATGCCAACAATGAAACTGCTCGTTGGAACGATATGGTCGCTGCTGAAAAGATCTTGATGCAGGATCAAGGAATTGTTCCACTTTATCAACAAGGACAAGCCGCTTTGGTACGTTCATCTGTTAAGGGTGTTCAAGCCTTTACAACATCACCACAGTATGACTTTAGTAAGGCTTACGTTAAGTAATTATTAAATGAACAGTTCAATGTATTTGAGGCTGGTTATTGAAATCCGGCCTCTTTTACATTATTATGGGGTTTATGAAAAAATAGTTACAACATAATTAGAAATGAGAGGAACACTTATGGCAAAATACTTGGGAAAACGAATATTTTATATTATTCTGACCTTGTTTATCGTCACTACAATCACCTTTTTCTTGATGAAATTAATGCCAGGTACTCCATTGACCAATCAAGCCAAGCTGACACCGACACAGATTCATCAGATTTATAAGCAGTATGGGTTGGATAAACCCGTCTGGCAGCAATACCTGGTATATCTGGGCGGAGTGATTCATGGTAACTTCGGTACTTCATTCCAGTTCAGTAACCAGCCGGTTTCATATCTGATTTCCAGCCGTCTTGGACCATCATTGATTATTGGTGGCCAAGGAATGGTCCTCGGGGTTCTTGCAGGATTAATCGTTGGAGCTGTTGGTGCAATCAAGGCTAATACCTGGGTTGATACTTCAGCTACCATCATTTCAATTCTGTTTATCTCAATTCCTTCATTCGTTTTGGCGGTACTGTTGCAGTATTACCTGGGCTTGAAGCTGAGGTTATTCCCAATTGCCGATTGGGGCGGGTTTATGTATACCGTCCTGCCGACCTTGGCGTTGGCCGCGTCGCCGTTAGCTGAAACCGCCCGATTCATGCGGACGGAAATGGTGGACGTGCTCAGCTCGGATTATATCGAGCTTGCGAAAGCCAAGGGGCTCAACAAAGTTGGAATTATTTACCACCATGCTTTGCGTAACAGTTTAATTCCAGTTGTTACCATTATTGGACCTTTGGCCGTTAACATCATGACCGGTTCAATGGTTGTTGAAAACATCTTCTCGATTCCTGGTATTGGTGAACAATTCGTTAAGTCAATCTTGACCAACGATTACCCAACTATCATGGGACTGACAATTGTCTATAGTGCGATGCTTTGTGTTGTGCTGTTAATTACTGACATCGTTTATGGATTGATTGATCCACGAATCAGAATTAATAAGTAGGAGGGAGAATAATAATGGCAGACAATGCAAAACAAACTTCAGCTGACGATTTCACACCAATTGCCGGTGCTGATCGTGCCAAGCTGGACGACGAAAAAATCGCAACGCCATCTTTAACTTTCTTACAAGACTCGTGGCGTCGATTGAGAAAAAATAAAGCAGCTATGATCGCTTTAGTCCTGTTGATTATTCTGTTCATCCTAGCGTTTTTCTCATTTATTTTTGAAACACATAATCCAAATGCAACCAACCCGAACTTGGCGAACTTACCACCCAAGATTCCGGGCATTGATATTAACGGATTTAATGGAACTATCGAGCAATCCGGTGAACGGATCAACGCATATGCGCAAGCTCATGCTGGGAACCATTTCTATATCTTAGGGACCGATTACCTTGGTCGAGACCTGTTCTCAAGAATTTTATATGGTACTCGAATTTCACTTGAAATTGCCTTGATTGCCAGTTTCTTCGATTTGGCATTCGGTGTTGTTTACGGAATCACTTCAGGTTGGATCGGCGGCAGAGTTGATACTTTGATGCAACGAATCATTGAAATCATGCTGTCAATTCCTAACTTGGTTGTTATGGTTCTGTTAATCCTGGTATTGAAACCAGGTATGACCGCAATTATCCTTTCAATTGCGATTACCAGTTGGATTAACATGGCCCGGCTGGTCCGGGCGCAAACTCTGGAACTAAAGAATCAGGAATTTATCCTGGCGGCTCGAACGCTGGGTGAAAGTTCTTGGAAGATTGCCTTCAAGCATTTATTGCCGAACTTGAGTAGTGTCATCATCATTAACTTGATGTTCACCATCCCAACGGCGATCTTCTTTGAAGCCTTCCTGTCGTACATTGGTATAGGTATCAGTGCACCACAAGCATCACTTGGTACTTTGATCAACGATGGGCAGAAGAACTTCCAGTTCTTGCCATATCAGATGTGGTATCCAGCAATCGTTCTTTCAGTATTAATGATTGCATTTAATATCTTGGGTGACGGGCTTCGTGATGCCCTTGATCCAAAGAGTAGAGAGTAGGTGTTTTGAGATGGAAAACGATAAAGATGTTCTTGAGGTAAGAAATCTCAAAATCAACTTCAATACTTATGCCGGTACTGTTAAAGCGATTCGAGATGTCAGCTTTGACCTGAGAAAAGGTGAAACCCTTGCGATTGTTGGGGAATCCGGTTCAGGAAAAACTGTTACCACAAGAAGTATTATGGGGTTAAATTCACCCAACGCTGTGATCGACAGTGGAACAATTATGTTCAAAGGTCAGGATTTATTAAAGAAGTCAAGAAAGCAAATGGATCAGATTCGTGGCCGAGATATTGCCGAAATCTTCCAGGACCCAATGACTTCACTGGATCCGACCATGAAGATCGGTAAGCAAATTGCCGAACCCCTCATTATTCATAAGGGTATGAAACGTGAAAAAGCCTATGCCCAGGCATTGGAAATGATGAAATTAGTTGGAATTGAAAACGCCGAACAGCGGATCAACAACTATCCTCACCAATTTTCAGGTGGTATGAGACAACGAATCGTGATTGCGATTGCTTTGGTCAACTACCCGGAAATTCTGATTGCCGATGAGCCAACAACGGCTTTGGATGTGACCATTCAAGCTCAGATTTTGGACTTGATGAAGGAATTACAGGCTAAGACCAACACCTCGATCATTTTCATCACCCATGATTTGGGAGTTGTTGCCGGAATGGCTGATCGGGTTGCCGTTATGTATGCCGGTAAGATCGTGGAATATGGAACAGTTGATGAAATCTTCTATAATCCAAAGCACCCATATACTTGGGGACTGTTGAACTCAATGCCGACGATGGATACAAGTGGTACTGAATTGCCTTCAATTCCAGGAACACCACCCGACTTGTTGGATCCACCAGTTGGGGATGCATTTGCTGCCCGTAATAAATATGCACTTAAAATTGATACTGAAAAGCAGCCGCCATTCTTCAAGGTGTCTGATACACACTATGCGGCAACTTGGTTATTAGATCCAAGAGCGCCTAAAGTGACCCCACCAGCACCAATCATTGAACGTCAAAAACACTATGCTGAACTTGTTCATGAGGAACTGAACAAGAGCAAGGGTAATCATGTTGAAGAACAGGAGGAACAACTGTGATCGATTATTCAGATGAAAATAAAATATTACAAGTTGAACACCTGAAACAATACTTCAACATTGGTAAAGCCAACGAGGTTCGTGCGGTTGACGACATTACCTTTGATGTTTATCGTGGTGAAACATTTGGATTGGTTGGTGAATCCGGTTCTGGTAAAACCACGACTGGACGGGCAATCATTCATTTGTACGAACCAACGTCCGGTAAGATTATCTTCAATGGGCAAGATGTTTCAAAACTTGATTCCAAGAAGCAAAAGCAGACTTTCAGACGTGATATGCAGATGATCTTCCAAGATCCTTATGCCTCATTGAACCCACGAATGAAAGTTAAAGATATCGTTGCTGAAGGAATTGACATTAACCATTTGGCAAAGGACGATGCTGATCGTTCCAAGCAGGTTGAAGATTTGCTGGAAACTGTTGGTTTGAATAAAGACCATTCCAGTCGTTACCCACATGAATTTTCAGGTGGTCAACGTCAACGGATTGGGATTGCCAGAGCATTGGCGGTTCAACCAGAGTTTATTATCGCTGATGAGCCAATCTCAGCGTTGGATGTTTCGATTCAGGCCCAAGTAGTTAACCTGTTGAAGAAGCTGCAGCGTGAACGAAATTTGACCTATCTGTTCATCGCTCATGACCTTTCAATGGTTAAGTACATCAGTGATCGGATTGGGGTTATGCATTACGGCAGAATGCTGGAAATTGCCAGTTCGGATGAGATTTATGCTCATCCACTGCACGATTATACGGCAAGTCTACTGTCGGCGGTCCCAGTGCCGGATCCAGAGTACGAGCGGGCACGTGTGCAAATTCCATATGATGCCAGCCAAGAATTTGACGGCAAGGAACGTTCATTAGTGGAAATCGTACCGCATCACTGGGTACGGGCCAGCGAAGATGAAATACCTATGTATAAAAAGCGCGCACAGGAAGATTCACGGTTAAAAAAATAGAGTGTGCGGAACCAAGCGTTTAGAGACTGAAATCTAACAGGGGCCGACCGAAAATCGAGTTTGATTTTTGGTCGGCCCCTGTTAGATGCAAGTCTCTGCTTGGTGGAGCACAATTCGGCTAGGTAGAAGTGGAGAGGGCCCCAAGTGAAAATCGAGTTTGATTTTTACTTGGGGCCTTTTAGATGCAAGCCCTTGCTTGGTGGAGCACAATTCGGCTAGGTAGTCAGAATAAAACTAAAAACAATATCAACAAATAAACGCCATCCAAGTTTTTCATACTCGGACAGCGTTTATTTGTTATTTTTTAGAATTGAGATTAGTCAAACTATAAAGATCATTTGCATTCTTCAAAGCTGTTTGATATTGGTGCTTGGTGCCTGGATTTACCACGTTAGTTCCAGGTGTGAAATGGATCTTTTCCGTCCCGGCTTCAACAGAAGTTTTATAATACCACTTTTTGAATCGGAGAAAGTCGAGCTGATCTTTCATCTTTTTTATTCGTTGTTCAAGCGCAGCTTCTTCGTGATCAAGGTAGTCATAGCGTTCTCGAAGAGTGCCGTCACCCTGCATACAGAGGTCAATAAAGTGGGCGATATCTTTGATAGGCACACCACTTTTTTTCAGGCAATTAATCACTTCAAGAAAATTTAAGTCGTTTTGCTTAAATTTTCTGCGACCAGCATTGTCTCTTTCGACAAATGGGAGAAGTCCTTTTCTATCATAAAAGCGGATTGCCGAAGTGCTGATTCCCATTTTTTCTGCTACATCACCAATTGAATACATATTTTACCTCATTTCTCTTTTGTGTTGACTTGAACCTTGGTTTAAGTTGTACCATAAAATTATCCGTTAATCAAAAAGGAGTAGATATATAATGGCAAATAAAACATGGTTCATAACTGGGACTTCTACCGGATTTGGTCGTTCTTTGGCCACCTATTTGGTTCAGCAGGGAAATACTAATGTGGTCGCAACAGCCCGTCACACTGATCAGCTGGGCTATCTTGACAAGTATGATCACGGTCAAATTCTTAAACAAACATTGGATGTGACCAATCAGCAAGAAATTAAGCAGGCTGTCGAAGCTGCTACGTCAAAATTTGGTACAATTGATGTATTGGTCAATAATGCAGGATTAGGATACTTTGCCACTTTTGAGGAAAGCGATCTGGATGATGCAAAATATATGTTTGACGTTAATGTCTGGGGATTGGTCGATATGACAAGAGCCGTCCTGCCAACTATGCGGAAACACCATTCAGGCGTGATTGTCAACTTTTCTTCAATTGGCGGGTTGTATTCATTTCCAACTCTGGCGTTCTACCATGGAACAAAATATGCAGTCGAAGGAATTAGCGAATCTTTGGCAAAAGAAGTCAAGGACTTGGGCATTAAGGTAATGTTAATTGAGCCTAGCGGTTTCAGAACAGATTGGGCTGGCCGATCTTCAAAGAAAGTTATGCCTAAGATTGATGATTATAAGCAGTTTGGTGAAATGATTGAAAGCAATGCCAAAGGAGCTCATCATGAAGCAGGAGATCCCGACAAAGCTGCTCAAATTATTTATGATCAGGTCACCAATCATGCTGATGAATTACCATTACGGCTGCCACTCGGGAAATTCTCCAGTGATACAGCGATTGCAAAGTACAAGCAGGATCTCGAGAATTTTGAAAAGCTTCATGATCTGTCTTCATCCGCAGATCAACAATGATTTTTTGAAAGGGGAACTTTGATTGACAGAATTAGAAAAATTAGATGCAGGCAAGCCATACTATTTCTTAGATGATGAGGTGGCTGCTCGAAAAGCCAATGCTGCCAAGCTATGTCAGGAATTCAATGAAATTCCCGCGACGGAACCAGAAAAGCAGACGGCCAAGATTAAACAAATCTTTGGGAAAACCGGTGAACGGGTATCTGTTCAGTCCACGTTCAATTGCGATAACGGCAAGAATATTTCAGTTGGCGAAGATTTTTTGAGCAACTATAATCTGACCATTTTGGATATTGCGCCTGTTACTATGGGACATAACGTCATGATCGGTCCCAACGTGGATATCTACACGGTCAATCATCCAGTGGACGCCTTGCAGCGACGCAAATACATGGCTCAGGGATTTCCAGTTACCATTGGTAATGATGTCTGGATTGGCGGTAAGGCTTCAATTATGCCCGGGGTTACAATTGGAAGTAATGTTGTGATTGCCGGCGGAGCGGTTGTTACCAATGATGTACCTGATAATTCAATGGTTGGTGGCGTTCCTGCCAAAGTGATCAAGAAACTCAGACCAATTGCTGAATAAAAATAAATAAGGAACTGACTTGAACGGTTGGTTCTTTATTTTTTGATCTAAATCACTTGCCTTAAAGTCGACTCGAAGGTTTATGATAAGTAGCAATAAATGAGGTGACACGATGAAAATTAATGAAGTTTCCAAGAAGTATCAGATTGCGTCAGATACCCTTCGCTATTGGGAAAGAGTCGGTGCCATTCCTGCAGTTTCCCGGGATTCTGCTGATTATCGGGACTACGATGAAGAGGACTTGAACTGGGTATCATTTGCCATGTCCATGCGGGATGCCGGCGTCAGTGTGGAGTATTTGATTGATTATATTTCATTATTTAGGCAGGGTAGCCATACGGTTCAAGCACGAAAAGATTTGCTGAACGATCAGTTGGAAATGGTTGGAGAACGGCTCTTTAAGATGCAAAAGTCTTACAACAAGTTGAAGTATAAAGCTGAACATTATGAGAAGATTGATAAGGATTACAAAGGAAAAATGGGTGTGCATTAACAGTCAGTGATTGAAAAATTCAACATTCTTGCTAACAATCAAGTGGCTTTTAAGTTGGCTTTAAGTTGAAGTGGGTATGCTTCTTGTATTCAAATGTTGAAAGGAAGTTTTGAATCATGCCCACTTTAATTGATGATACTAAAATGATTAATAATATTGTGCCTGCGCAACTTGCTCGAGTATTTTACCCATTTATCCTGGTTCATACTGAAGATGGACGATATATGCATATGAATATATCGACAAAGGAAAAACAAGATCCGCTGTTTTGGGAATCAATGAAGTTGATTTTACGATCAAAAATATGGGTCCCGATCGGCCGAAAGTACCATCAGATGTTGGATAATGGCTGGCAGGTACCGGCAGAAGAAAACTAAATAATTTGATATAAAAATGCATTGAGTCGATTTACGGATAAATGAATCCTTAAATCAATCCAATGCATTTTGAATTTGTATTTATTTGGAATGGTCATTGCTTTGCAGAAGCAAATAGTTAGCCATTGTACCCGCTGGAAACAACGCTCCAATCACCTGTAGTGGCATCCATTTGTTCCAACGCACCGTCAGATGTTACTCGGAAGCTGGCAACCTGCGGATTAGTGCCCGTATCAACACCGCTGTTCTTAAAGACAGCAGCACTGTGATTTTCAAGAACGTTGACATACATCTGACCATTTCGCATCTGTGGCATATAAGTGAAGTCTGTCGAGGCAACGTTCATATTAGGATACTTTGCTTTGACATACGGCCAGATCCAGTTGACAACCTGCTGATCGGTTAAGTGACTGCTCGTCGCAGCCGCTGTCGATCCATTAACCGCTGAACCCGATTGCGAGGTTGCAGACGACTGTGATGAGGAGGTCGTTGGACTCGTTGCGGATTTCGACATTGTCAGATCAGACGATGTTAAACCGTCAACTTTAATTTGGTTATTACTGATAAGCGAGATGCTGTAAACAACCGGTGTTTCATCACTGTTATAAGATTTGACGATATAACTGTCGCCGTTTTGTTTGTATGAAACGTTTGACGTCTTATTGGCGGTTTCTGAGTTGTACAAACGATGATTGCTGTCGTATTCATTCACAAAACTACTGGTTGCACTGCTCGTGATATTCAGGAATTGCTTGGTAAATGGCAGCTTCTGCGCGTCGTTTCCGGAATTCTCGGTAAAGTCGGTTGCCCAAGTACCTTGAACAGCTTGAGGAGCGCCGGTCTGCCACTGGCCTGCAACCTTGGCGTCAGCAAGGATAAAGTCGCTGTTGACGTTGTGGTAGGCGGCATTGACCGTATATGCCTGATGTCCGCCATTAATCCAGTTGAATTTCATATTGTAAGATTTATTCTTATTGCTAACCATTGAGAAATTGTAAACATCATTTTGATCAGTTGATTTCATTGATTTAATCTGACTGTTGTCAATGGTGCCGTCCTGCTGAGATGTCAGCTTCCAGTACCACTGGCCGCCTTTTTTATAAAACTGAGAATATACCTGATCCCCGTTGGAATTTTGCGAATCCTCCGGGACCTTCACCTTGGCGGGTGAGAGTAGATTATTTAATTTTGTAGAATTAGCGGGTGCAGTCGATGCATCTTCCGCATTGGATTGTTTGTGGCCGCAGCCTGCGAGTAAAAGAACGCCGGCCAGACCAACACCAATCATAGGTATCATTTTCTTCATGATGTGGACCCCCTGTCGCCTTCATTATACCAGAGCTTGGCAGTTACAAGCGTTCACAATTTCTTCAAATTTTTGTGGTTCAATAAAAGTAATTAAATGTGGAGGTGATTGAATGTTGGACAAGTTGTTTACACAACATCCATATGTAGCAGCGTGGGGAACTCTTGAACTTGTGTATCTTGTTAGTCTCGTGGTATGGGCTGTATTAGGTTCCGGCCGCTTTGGTGATGTATTTGTCGCGGGATTCTTAATCCCAAGTATTATCTGTTCTGCAATTTTTTGGATTGGCTGGAAACGGAAGCACTGATTTTCACTTGAATTCTGCCAAAATGAGTGGGTATACTTTTTTATGTTTAATACATAACGAGCTTTTAATATTGGAGTGGACAAAATGAATTTAAAGCAACATCAAGAATGGCTGGTCGATTTTTACAAAAAACGCGATTGGTACAAATACTCGTCGTTTATTCGGCTGAACTTTTTAACTGAAGAAGTCGGTGAACTGTCTCGGGCAATCCGCGCAATTGAAATTGGTCGTGACCACCCTGGGGAACATGAAACTAAGGGTGAGCGTGAGTACAATCTCCATGAAGAATTGGCAGACGTAATGGATCAGGTCTTAATTCTTTGTGATAAGTATGAGGTTGATCCTGATAGTTTGATGGCGTTCAGTGAAAAGAAATTGAAGAAACGATTTAATGAAAAATAAGAGAGTGGGAAAATAGGCGATTTGATCCCAGAATTTAAGGGAATACATCAATTATTCCCGGTTCTGGAATGGTTGATGTATTCCCTTAAATGGCCGGGATCAGCCGATTTGAGCACGTTTTTGCTAAGTAAGAATGACACCACCAAAGAAGAGGCTGAGGCAAAAGTTTACACTTTTGTCCCAGCCTCTTTTTAAATGCTAATAGTGGTACTTTAATTGAATAATTTGAACTTTATCTGAGAATACGCGATAAATAAGGCGGTCACGTTTATTAATTCTTCTTGACCACATCCCTGAAAGCTCATGCTGCAGTGGCTCAGGCTTTCCTGCACCATCAAAAGGGTGGCGTAAGATTTCGTTGATCAAACTATTGATACGTTTGAGGGTTTCCTTGTCCTCGGTTTCCCAAGAGACATACTCGCCCCATGCTTTCTGGGAGAACTCCAAGGAACAATTATTCATGCTGACTTACCATCTTTGCCCAATCTTCAGGAGTGAGTACCTTGCTATTGTTATCGTCCAACTGTGATAGGGATTCTCTTATCGCCTTTCGATTAGCGTCAGTTTTTAATAAATAATTTGTTTCCTGCCAGGAATTATATTCAGCTTCCGAGATCATCACAACGTTTTTATTATCAGGCCTGGTAACGATCACTGCATCGTCATAGTCTGCAACATCGTCAGCATATTGCTTAAAGTTTTTGCGGATGTCACGGGTTGTGGTTGCTTTTATTGTTGGCATATTTATCACCTCGACAACATTATATCTTAAAAAAAGATATGTGTACACAATTGTGAACACATATCGTTAGTTTTACAAGTCTTCACTCACATTATTAAAGTATTCAACGGAATAATTCTTGCCATCCCAATTAACCTTGGTCACACTGCCGTTCTTGGTTGAAACGTCAACCGGGATATCACTCCATTTGGATACGACGTTTCGAATTAGAGTGCCATGGGTGGCTAACAGGATCTTGTCACCATCTTTTGCCTTTGCAACGACTTCATCAATGGCTGGTTTAAGCCGTTTCCAGAATGCGTCGCCACTCTCGGCGTCTTTATATGGATCCGCAGCCGCAATCATGTCCTCGGCCTTGCTGATACCAAATTCGGCAATCAGGCCATGGAATGAATTAATGCCGATCGGACCGCCAATGGTATGCCAGGTCTTGACATCGTCTTCACCTTCATAGTAGCCGAAGTTTAATTCACGAAAAGCGGCTACCGGTACAGGATCGTTTACTTGAGATGGGTTTTCTTTTAAGATGAGGGTTCCAGTTTTCATTGCTCTGGAGGTGTCACTACTATATGCGGCATCAAATGGAATCTTCTTCAGTCGCTTACCGGCATCAATTGCGTCTTCGATTCCCTTATCGGTCAATGGCGAATCAATTACACCCTGAATCCGGTGGTATTTGTTTAAATATGTCTGGCCATGTCGAACGAAATATAGTGAGATAGTCATATGTGTCCTCCTGTGTATACAATTATTTAAAACATCTAAATTATATCATATCATATCGTCATATATACAGGTATACCAATTATAAAGATTAAGCATATTCAGTTCTTTTATCAGGCAAAAGGATAATGTTTTTTGAATTGATAACGGTTTTATGCTAAACTATTAAGTCAAGTTATAGGGGGTAAATTAATGGCCGATAATATCAAAACACAAGAACAACACCATTTGGACCATGTCATCGATGAGATTCACATTTCCCAAAAGGACCTTGAGAAAAAGATCAAGGCAACCAAGCGGGATGTTAAAGATATTAATCGTAATTTCAACAACGATGTCCGGCTCAAAACTGAAACTTATAGTGGAATGATGGAAACTGCCATGTCGATTCGGCAGCAACAGCAGATGCTATCCGAGCGTGAGAACCGCCAGGAGCACGCTGCCCGTGAACTTGGGACTCTCAATAAGCTTGAGAAGAACCCTTATTTTGCGCGGATTGATTTTCGGGAAGGTGATGAGAAGCGCGACGAAACGATTTATATCGGAATGGCTTCTTTTACCGATCAGCCGGACCATTACCTGATCTATGACTGGCGGGCCCCTATTTCAAGTATTTATTATAACGGCGGCATCGGGGATGTCACATACATGACCCCCGATGGTGAACAGACCGTTGATGTCAAGTTAAAACGTCAATTCCAAATTGAAAATTCCAAGATTAAAACGGTCTTTGATACCGAGGAAGTTGTAGGGGACCAAATGCTCTTGGATGCGTTAAGCAACCGCTCCGATACCAAGATGAAGAGTATTGTCACTACCATTCAGAAGGAACAAAACCAGATTATCCGGGATACCACCTCAGACCTCCTGTTCGTTCAGGGATCTGCCGGTTCAGGAAAAACTGCGGCCGTTCTTCAGCGGGTTGCTTTTCTGCTCTACCAATATCGTGGTAATTTGCATTCTGGTCAGATTATTCTGTTTTCACCTAATCAACTATTTAATGATTACATCAACCAAGTACTGCCTGAACTGGGCGAGCAGAACATGGTTCAAATGACCTTCTATCAATATAGCTCCCACCGACTGCCAAGCGTTCAGGTGGAGACATTGTCCGAACGGTTTACAGAGCAGCTTGATAAAAAAGCGCAAAAGCTCACTGATATCAAAGGGAGTCTGGATTACTTCCGGGCGGTCAGCGCTTACGCCAATCATTTGAATAAAGAAGATATGCGCTTTAGAAACTTAATGTTTAATGGCGAAGTGTTGATCCCCAAAGAAAAAATCGCCGAAATCTATTACGGCTTTAACGAGAATTACAATCTGCGCAACCGAATTGAATCCACCAAAGATGAATTAATGAAGATTTTGAATCGGAAGATCCACGTTGAAATGAAGAAGAAGTGGGTTGAAGAAGCCGTTCAAAACCTTTCGCGTGAAGAAATTCAACAGTTCCACAAAGAGGGCGAAGAAGAAATTTTGAATTCCGATAAAGAATTCAAATTTCTTGCCCGACGAATTGTTGTTAAATCATTCCGAAAGCTTCAACGGCAGATTTCAAGAAACCACTGGTTGAGCATTAACAATCAATTTATTCATATGCTGCGGGCCATTCCACAAATCATCAAGTTAAACAATTTTGATGTGACCAATGAAATGTGGCAGGAAGAAATTAAAGCAACAGTTGGTCGCTTGAAGAAGGGGAAACTGTCACTGGCAGATGCCTCTTCCTACATTTACCTGTATGACTTGATGACAGGTAAACGCGGTGACAAGGATATCCGTTACCTCTTTATCGATGAGGTTCAGGATTACTCGGCTTTCCAGCTGGCATTCTTGAAGTTCAGTTTCCCAAGAGCAAGATTTACCTTGCTTGGGGATTTGAACCAGGCAATTTTCACCCACGAAAACAGCCGGAAGTTATTGGGTGAGTTGGGGAGCATGTTCCCTGAAGATAAGACGCGGGTTGTTCAATTAACCAAATCTTATCGTTCAACCGAACAGATTACCAACTTCACGAAGAATCTGTTGACCAACGGCCAGGATATCATTCCATTCAACCGTCAAGGCGATTTGCCACACATTTACGTGAAGGACGGAATGGATGCGGGCGTGGAGCAAGTCAAGCAGCAGTCTGAATTGAACCTGGCTGATCACGAGACGACCGCCATCATCGGCAAAACCCTTAAAGAGTGTCAAGAACTCAGCGGTAAATTGTCTGAGCTCGGCATTAAGTCAACTTTGATTCGAACTGAGAATCAGCGTTTGGTCAAGGGGATTATCATTGTGCCATCATACCTTGCCAAAGGACTGGAATTCGATAGTGTGATTATGTGGGATGCATCGAAGGCTTGTTATCCTGATGAAAGTGACCGCCAATTGGTGTACACGATTTGTACCCGGGCTATGCATCGCTTGACCGTGGTTGCAATTAAGGAACTGTCACCGATTTTTGAGACGGTGCCGAAGGATGAATATGAGTTAGATTAGAGTGCGAGAAGGCTCGGTAGATGCGGTTTCTAAGGCTGGTTTGTTTGAAGCCGGGGTTTGGGCTTGAAACAAACCAGCCTTAGAAGTAAGCATCTGAGCCGTCCGAACACGTTTCAGCAAAATAACAGAACGAGAAATGCCATATAAAAATAAGCACCAAGAGGTCGGATCACAATGGTCCGACCTCTTTGTCATCAATTTGTAAATTCCAGGCAACATTGAAAGGAAAGTAAATGTTATACTTGTTGGGTTGAGTAAAGACTAATCGGAGAAATATCATGGATGACTTAATAAACTATTATTCATTCACTAAAGATGAGTGGAAACATTTTAATAATGAAAGCGAAATTGATTTGCCTTTGACTTCCAACGAGCTTCGGCATATCAAGGCTTTCAATGATCAAATATCTTTGCAGGATGTTGCCGACATTTATAAGCCGCTGGTGCATATGGTTCGTCTGCAAAAGAATAATTTTGATCAGTGGCAGACCAAAAAAGCCAGATTTCTGCATAAGCGGGTGCGTACAGTTCCGTTTATTATTGGAATTTCCGGAAGTGTCGCCGTCGGTAAATCAACGACTGCGCGGGTGCTTGAAGAGCTGCTGTCCAACTACTTCACCGGTGAATCCGTCAAGCTGATTACGACCGATGGATTTCTGTATTCCAACGCCGAATTAAAACAGCGCGGGATCTATAACAAGAAGGGCTTCCCCGAAAGTTATGATATGAGAAAGCTGATTGCCTTTTTGAATGAGGTTAAGTCCGGCGTGCCGGTTACCAAGTCACCGGTTTATTCTCATCAAAGTTATGACATCATTCCCAATCGTTTTGATTTGGTTGATCGACCGGATGTCTTAATCATTGAAGGAATTAATACCCTTCAGCTGCCAAGCAACGAGCAAATTTATATCAGTGACTTTACCGACTTTTCAATTTATATGGACGCCGATGTTCATTTGATTGAAAAGTGGTATCTGGAACGATTTGGCCGACTCATGGACACGGCTTTTCAGGATCCGGAGAACTATTATTATGACTATGCCCAAGGTGACCGCGAGGAGGCTTTTGATATGGCCCGCAGAGTTTGGGACACGATTGATTTGCCCAACCTCCGAGCAAATATCCTGCCAACCCGGTCACGAGCTGATATGATAATGCACAAGACGGACAATCATTTAATCGATCGATTGTACCTGAGAAAATATTAATGTTTGGATTTTCAGAATAATGTTGACCAAACCTAGTTGAATCGTTTATTATTTATGTAAGAACTTTGAAAGGGTGTATGATTTGGCAAACGTTGACTTATCAAGCTTCGATAAGATTTTGGTGCTGGATTTCGGTAGTCAGTATAACCAACTGATTACAAGGCGAATCCGTGATTTAGGCGTATATTCAGAACTTAAATCGCATGCATTGTCCGCAAAACAGATCAAAGACATGAACCCCAAGGGAATCATTTTCTCTGGCGGTCCAAATAGTGTGTATGAAGATGGCGCTTTGAAGGTTGATCCAGACATCTTTAAGTTGGGCATTCCGATTTTGGGAATTTGTTATGGCATGCAGATTATGGCATATACCCTTGACGGGGAAGTGGAGAAGGCTGATGACTCGGAATACGGTCATGCAGATATTCAAATCACTTCAGATGATGCCGTTTTGTTTAAAGGTTTGCCAAGAGAGCAGCCGGTATGGATGAGCCATGGTGATCTGGTTAACGAAGTTCCAGCCGGATTTACATCAGTGGCAACCAGCCGTAATTGTCCTATTTCTGCTATGCAGGATACTGACCGCAATTTCTATGGAATCCAATTCCATGCAGAAGTTCGTAATACCAAGTATGGTAACGAAATTTTGAAGAATTTTGCCTTCAATGTCTGCCACGCAGAAGCAAACTGGTCGATGGATGATTTCATTGATTTACAGATTGAACATATTAGAAAAGAAGTTGGCGACAAGAAGGTCCTCTTGGGCCTTTCCGGTGGCGTTGACTCCAGTGTTGTTGGTGTTCTTTTGCATAAAGCAATCGGAACTCAACTCACAAGTATCTTTGTTGACCACGGTTTGCTTCGTAAGAACGAAGCCGACGAAGTCATGGACAGCCTGGTTGGTAAGTTTGGTCTGAACATCATTAAAGTCGATGCTCAAGATCGATTCTTAACCAAGTTAAAGGGTGTCTCCGATCCTGAAAAGAAACGGAAGATCATCGGTAACGAATTTATTCAAGTCTTTAACGATGAAGCCAAGAAGCTTAATGGGATTGATTTTCTTGCCCAGGGAACCCTTTATACCGACGTTGTTGAAAGTGGTACCGATACCGCTCAGACAATTAAGTCTCATCATAACGTTGGTGGATTGCCAAAGGACATGAAATTTAAGTTGATCGAGCCTTTGAACACTTTGTTTAAAGATGAAGCCCGTGAGATTGGTGAAAAGCTCGGCATGCCTGAGAACCTTGTTTGGCGTCAGCCATTCCCAGGTCCAGGTCTTGGTATCCGGGTACTTGGCGAAGTTACTCCAGAAAAGCTGCGGATTGTCCGCGACAGTGACTGGGTTCTTCGTGATGAAATCAAAAAGGCCGGCTTAGACCGCGACATTTGGCAATACTTCACTGTCCTTCCAGGATTCCGAAGTGTTGGTGTTATGGGTGACGGCCGAACTTACGATTACACCATTGCTATTCGTGGCGTGAACTCCGTTGACGGTATGACAGCTGACTTTGCACGGATCCCTTGGGATGTTTTGCAAAACGTTTCAACTCGTATCGTAAACGAAGTTGATGGAATTAATCGTGTAGTGTACGACATTACGAGCAAGCCACCGGCAACTATTGAGTGGGAATAATCAATTAATTTATGAATTCAAAGCACAAAATCAAAATTTGATTTTGTGCTTTTTATCGTGTTATATTTCTTGTAAACTGAAGACATGGAAAAGAATATCCTACAGACGATCTTTTTTAACGAATATCAAAATTGGAAGAAGCTTTTACAAAATCATTCACGAGGAGTTAGACCTGTTGTCAAAAAAGAAGTTCGAAATCTCAGTATTGTGGTGATATTCGTAAGGGTTACCGGCTATTTGTCTGTGAAAGATGTCATGAAACTAAATTGATTCCTCTCAAATGTATAGGTAAGTTTTGCCCAACTTGTGCCGTCGGCGAAAGCCAACGGTGGAGTGATCTGGTTGCTGATGATATGTTTTCTGTTAACTGACTTTTGATCAGCGCAACAATCAATGCAATTAAGGCTACAATAAAAGTACCGAAAGCCAGCATTAATTATAATGCTTCTGCAACGGACACTTAGGCTACTCCTTTCGTTAGGATTTATGGGCTTTAAAGGTTTAACATCATAAGCACCACCTCTGATCGGAAATAACAACCGCATTAACTTCTCTACAAACTTTAAATACAGGAGGAATACAATATTGGCTACGTTACAAAAAATCATTTCAGAAGCTAAGGATAATAACAATTTCATTTATCGAGGGTGTGCCTTTGAAAAATATGATTTAGTTCCAACCCTAGCTAGAAAGTTAAAAAAAGACGTCAGTTTTGAACAATATAGTATTTATTCTGACGTTGTTAAAAAGGCCGCTGAGCGAGGGTATTCAGAAGTAGGTATGAGTGGGCTGGCAGATGGCCTTTCTCAGCACTATGGACTCAGCACTAGTTATCTTGACTGGAGTTATTCGGTCTATGTAGCTTTATACTTTGCATTTACCAGTTTTATTAAACAGTTTGTTGATGAAAATATTGTAGATCAGCATATCAATCATTGTAAAATGCTTTGTCTTAGAGACGACTTCAATAGGCACCAGTATTGCCTATATAGACTTAATAAGACCTTATATGATGAGTTAAAGAATCAATATCCTAAATTACCGCTAATAGTATATGATACAGATCATGAAAACGAAAGAATGAAATCACAACAGGGGCTACTATCTAGCATAGATAGCACAAAAGTAAACGATGAGGCTAAAATTCAAAGCTCTCAAATTGAAATATTAGCTGATTGGCTTCGATCTAATAATCCTGAAGATTCTTTGAAGCGATCCGGCGGTAAATACACATGGAATAACGAAATTCTTTTAGAAAAAATAACCTTTAAACTACCGCAAAGAGGTCGAAATTTCTTACAAAAATGCTTAAAAGAAAACGGAGCCACCAGTACAAAATTATTTCCAGATTTTGAGGGTGTAAAAAAGAACATAGAGTTTTCAGAAGATTATAATATTTTGAGAGATTGGGAAATCGCCTATCAAGACGCTCCTTTTCATTCAAACTTTATAGCAAAAGATGATTTATTGAAAATGGTAAATGGAGATCAAAACGTTATAGATTTAAGATTAAATACGGATCATCTTGGGGATGGAGAATTTTTCCCTTTTCAATAAGTTAACGCGACGGGGCTGGGACAAAAGTCCCAGTTAACGC
>NZ_AZEA01000019.1 GCF_001435575.1 Lentilactobacillus sunkii DSM 19904 | reverse complement strand
CCCCCCCCAGGCTGAACATGAGGTTAAATGATTGTGTCATAGTGTTCCTCCTAATATGCTGTGATCGACTGAATAAGTGACCATTGTTTGTCGTCGTTATCATTATTCTTTGTTGCAGCAACTAGAGTTCCCATACTTCCAAAGTCGATTACATTATTTGTATATTTGATTTGAAATTCATTGCCAGGACTTTTTGAAGAAACCGTTGAGAAGTCATTTAACTTTTCTTTGGGAATCTTGAAGTCAGTCCCATAAACATCAGGATTGCTACCAGTGTTCATATGATCAATCCATCCTGTTCCGTTGATGTAATTGATTCCTTGAACACGAATTCCGTGTGGCAATCTTTCAACAGGATATTTAACAGTGATGGTTGTTTCCTTGGATACCATCTTTTTAATTGCTACATCAACATAAGTGTTGGTAATCTGACCACCAAATGCCTGTCCTCTTGAATCTGAAGACTTCCATAAAACAGTACCGACCGGAATTGAACCGGCAAACACTTTGGTACCTTTGTAGTAAACAGAATCAATTTTTTGGCCATTAAAAAAAGGTGCTACCTTTTGGCCTTTGAAATACATTGCCATAAGTAGTCACCTAGCTTTCTTCTGGAGACATATACAGACTGCCAAGATCGGCTTGTGACTTACTCTTGGCAGTTGCTTCATCAGTCTCAAGCTCCATGCCACCGACGGACTTTTGGTTGATAGTCAAATCACCTTCAGCAAAGTCTGTCTTGTCCGTTGCTTTGCCAGACGTTGGATCCCGATGGATAACTTTAGTGTCATCTGCTTTTTGTTTAACCAAATCGTTATTTGGGATTTGTGTCCAAACAACCGTTGTTCCAGTAGTGCTGATACTCCATTCAGTCCCGTCACTGGTTTGTGCCAAAATAACGGCCCAGTCTTTGGCGCTGCTGTAATAGCCCAAAACTGAATGCGCAGCACCATTGTTGGTTGCACCAATGTCGATTGAAATTGTTCCGGCATCGGCCGTTCCAACCAGACCGTTAATCTTTGCGTTTGCATCGTCACCGTATCCAATGACAACTTTCGGGGTGCCATCATCAGCAGTGACTTTGTGCTTCTGCCAATTTTTAGAAGCATCATCTGTGACAATCCCCTTTGGCAAATTATCGGCAATCAAGGCAGGCAAATCATCTTTAGTGATGTATCCTTCCGTCTTGATCATTTGCTCCACGTCTTCACGCGAGAGTGTGCCACTGTTTGAAACCATGATCGTGATTTGGGTTCCACGGACAATATCGGTATAGATATCCAGGTAAATTGAGGATGTCGCCACATTATTCTCATTAGCAACCATCGTGGCCGCAGTAGTTAGTGGGATAACACTGAACAGAATCTCTTCATTCGTACTGTTCTGTTTGCCATATAAGGCAACCCCATAGTAGGTGTAATCTTCATTTACATCACTATTATCAATAGTCACACCGACACGGGATCTATCATCTTCCGTCGAGATGACGCGGGGGACTCTAGTCTGCTTATAATTAACGGTCGTTAAGGCCTGTAATTGGGAGACAGTATCTTTGGTAATATCATCAGTGATCATAACGGCTTTAGTGAACGTAATCGCACTCACACCTAATGCATGATTCATCATGGTCATCGCCTGATTTGTGACCGTATTTTTACTCCATGTAGCTGGCATTAATTCACACCCCGATTCTGTATTACGTAACGTTCTTGAACGATTGAAGTTGAACCAATATAAAGACTTTGCTCATCAGTATGGCTAAACTCGATACCGACAATTCGGGTTGTCGCTTCAACTGAGCGAGTTAATTGTTGTGCTAGAAACTTCACCGCGTTGGGATCATTGGCGTAATTAAAGGGAAGACCGGCAATATTAATTGTCCGAGCTTCCCCACCTGTTTGCCAAGGCTGTTCAATTCGTACATCAGAATATTCACAACCCAAGATGTACGAAACAGCTTTAATAATTGAGTCCGTTGTGCCATCTGCAGTGGCAGCCACAATTGCAGCACGAATTTTGAATTTGAAATAATCATCTGTTGCTCCAGCTCTATACACATTGAACTGCTCACCAAAGTAATCTAACGCCTTCCCACTCAGATATTCGAGTGAATGAAAGACATTCATTTTTTCCAAAGCAGCGTCATAATCTCGGGAACGTGCTAGGATCGCATCCATCAATTTATAGAATCCGCTGCCTGGTTCCTGATTTGTCAGGCGACTCATCTTACCCAGCATTGCTGGGGTGTCGTCCATCTCAATTAAATTATCATCATGCTTAATATCAGCCATTGGTGGTCGTCACCTCTATTTCATCTGAGTCAACGACAGGTGCCTGTGTAATCCCCAAAACCACATCGGTAGCAGCCAGCTTTTTCTTGTCAGTTCCCATTTGGACTGTAAAGCTGTCAATTCCTGGCACCTTAGCTAAGCATCCATATACAGAACTAATGTACACTGGTTGCCCCATATGGAGATTATTAACATAACTTTGTAGGGCGTTAAGAATGTCATCAGTTCCACTGTCAGCATTCCAGTTACTATTAGCTTTAACATTAATGGAGAAGAAGATTGGAACCTCAGTTGCTCGATTAAAGTTGATAGTCTCGGGATTGCCTGCAATGTCATAGGAAATCTTTGAAATACTACCAAACGTTTGAGTCCCCGCACCTTTTGCCTTACGAATTGCATCAGCAATATCTTGGTCAAGACCACCATAAGCCACAATTTGAAGAGCATGTGCAGGGGTACCATTGGCATCCGTTGTGGCGCTGGTGTTGTTATCAAGATATTTATCTCGGATACCGTTGACACTATCCAATGCTGTGTAGATGCCATCAATTGTTGAACCAATGTTGGCAACATTCGTTTCTAGATACCGTTGCCTTAATGAATCATCAGTTTCTTCATCAGCTCCGCCTGTTGCTGGATCCGGATTATCAACGGTATCAACACCATCAACTGGAGTTGCAAATTCAATAATTGTATGGGCTTGAACATTTGTGTCACTGGAGTAGTCCTCACTCACAACTGATGCAGTTGCCGTAAAAGTTCCGTCACCATCAACATCTGAAAGCACGGTATCTTCGACAAGCACAAAATAAACACCATCATCAGTCATAAACTCCGTTGTTCCACCTTCAAGAAGAACCGCACTACTCCCAGTGATATTTACAGTTGCCGTTGCTTGCTGTGACTGGTTACGGAAAATCCCTCGGTTATATGCCAAGTAATCGAGGGACACACCAGCAGCAAACTGGCCATAACCATTCAACCAAACCTGTTGTTGTTTTTGATTCTCTTTCCAGTTGTTGTATGCTACGGCTCTTATGATCCGTCCATAGTTCGATTGGGGGTCAATATTAATATCATCCCCTAAAAACTTTTTGAAAACGTCGGTTTGTTTACTGACTTCTTCATTAAAGCTTTCAACGTAATAACCTGTGTCGTCAAATGCCACTATTCTCACCTACTGTCATCTTTAAATTTCCCTGATCGTCATACTGATTGCCAGAATCCTGAATCTGAGATGAATGGATGTTGACAGCAATTGTACTCCTACGTTGTGACAAATCATGAGTGATCTGAATGCCATCAACTGCATCAATTCTAGGCTCTTGGTTCATCAACGTGTTGGAGATGTCTTGGGCAGCATAGTTGTCGTCATAGGCTTTCCCGAGAATATTATCCAGTGGGAGTCCACAATCTGGTGCGAGTTCATCCATCTCACCTTGCTCAATTCCGAGGAGTTCAGCACTTGACTGCATTAGTTCATCAGTTCCAGAGACTTCAGTGAGATCATGAGTTAATTCATCCTGAACAGTATCTCCAGAGGGTGTAATCATCAAATCACGCATTTTGAACACCTCCCTTTAATTGATTGCTGCAATAATCGCGTCACTTACATCATGTTCACGAGGGTCTTCATCTCGACCAAAATAACCTTTGCCAACCTCATAGTCATCTAGGCAATAGTCATGGATGATCAAAGTGACTTCGGTACCTTTCACCAGTTTTTTTGGCGGTGGAGTAATCTTCATTGTGCCTTGCCCATCCTTAGGGCAAACTGGTGTTAAATAATCAGCCATGTGCTCCCACACTTCATCAAGCCAATAGATACTAAAAGGGACAGTGACGTTATTGATAATTCCCATCTTGTCACCAGATAAGTCCTCCACTAATGGTTGAACATCGGCCAGATGATGAGTTTTATCATACTTCACAATTTTACCAACGAGACAATTATGATTGTCCCGTGAGGCTGCCTCAGCAATTGCTTGGGCAGCTTTTTTGTATGGATTCGTTATCTTTGCCAAATTGAACACCTCTATTTAGCCGGTGACCCGTCAACGGTCATCGTTGGTTGCGTGCCATCAAAACTATAGGTTCCGCTTTGAGCGATCAACGTCTTCTTAATGAAATCACCACGAACCTCATACGTACTTCGTACAGTGATTTGTGGCAATAGATATGACGTCGACTCATACAACTCATCACCAGACTCCGAATCATCAGAATAAGATGGTTCATTCAGCAATCCTGACGTATAGTCGAGAATTATATGAGTCTTTTTGCTCTTTTTAAGATCATCAATCTTTAGCTGCCCACGTTCATAGAACATCTTGCTTTTGCATCGTTTAACCAGCTTGTTGATGGCACTTAAAGGCTTACCTGAAACGGTGTACCCCTTTTTAAAAGGCTTATCTTGGGCAAGTTTCATTGATGCAATCTTAATGCCAGCTTCGTGGGCAATCTTCTTAATCGCAACGGATGGCTTAACGCCTTTTTTAAAAGATAAGTTCGTATACACCTTTTTCTTAACTGTGTATCGCGTCCGCTTAATTTCAGTCTTACCATCGACGTGGACATGGCCTTCTTTGTAGTGGCCAACTTTTTTGCCATCCTCAACCGTGTAGTAATGGACACGTCGCTTAACGGTTTTGCCCTTCACTTTCACCTTGGCGCGTTTGTAATGGCCTTCCGTCTTATTTTTTTCTTTCTGGATCGACTTAGCAGGGATACTGCTATAGTCATTTCCAGACGAGAAAGTAATTGGAACGGTCGTTGTCACACCATCATACTGAATGGGATCAACAGACTTGATCTCACCCTCATCAATTAATGTTTTACCAAACGCTTCGTATTTGATGTAGAAAGCAACTTTATTCTTGGCTTTCAAGTAGTTACGAATATGCTGACTCGAATTAATGAACGAAGCACTTGATTCCGGTGGGGTTGCGTCCATATTAAAGTTGATATCAAACGTGAACAGTAAGTCTGAACCTGGTCGTAAGTTGTTCTCCAGCTCTAACTTCTTACCAGTCTTAGTGGCAATGGTGCAATAAAGAACTGGATATCGCAACTTGTTACTCATCGCTATCACCTGCCAGATCAATATCAGTCTCATCATCCGAATCGGCATTACTGGTCTCATTACTATCAGCAATCGGTGTATCAAATCCGTTACCATCAGCCGGCCGGTCGTCAAAGGTTAGCTTGACTGTATCGTTAAAATTGTCACCATTGCATTCTATCTCCTGATCAGATTCATCCATTGGAACAATATCTTCAATCGGAAAATCGTTTGAGTTAAGCGAGGCAAACAAACGTTGATTGATAACCAACTTCTCACCGTTTACCAGTGCGTTGCCATCAGCATCCCAAAGAGAGGCCGTCAGAAAGTTTGCAAATTTGTTTAGATCAATCTCCATCTCATAGAATCGGCCACCTAGAATAACATCAAACGGTTTACCATAATCCTCTTGGCTTACATCGAGAGTATCTAGAAGTGCCATATAATTACCTCCTATGCAACTCGAATTTTGACACCTGCTGGCAGGTTATTCACATACGACTTATATTGGTTCATTGAAACCAACTTGGCGATAGTTGTGTTGTAGTCACTTGCAAGGCTGGCATAAGTAGTTCCAACTTTAGTTGTCACATACTTAACGCCGGTCGACTTATTCTCAGTTTTATTCTTCGAACCACTGCTGGCACTCTTACCGCTTGTCTTAAGCTCAGACCAATCGATAAACTGCAAACCAAAAGTAATCGTCAAGGCAGTTTCGTCTTTGTTATACTCTCGGTGAAGGGCTGTAAAGAGGCAATGTTTGTAGTAAATACGCCCCTTATACGTCATCTCACACCCTTCTGCCTTCCACTTAAGCATTTGGTTGTAGGCAGTTCGTTGTTGGGCATCAGTGCCCATAATTCGGGCAGTAATTGAAATATCTTTCTCTTGCTGTTGGGAATGAGTGGCTGTCGGTTCACCTTTTGGTAAGGCGTTGGGTGTCACCTGGATCGTATTGTCTTCTGACTCAGGAACTGAAGACATAAAGACAAGGGCACTGCTATGATTATCCGTGCGATAAAGCATCATGTGACCAACATTGAACTTTGGTTTGTTGGCAGCAATCTTGCCGGCTAGCTTGTTTTTGTTAGCTTCAACTTTGGCGTTCAGATTTCTCTTGGCTAAAGTTGCCTTTTCGGTTTTGAGTTTGGTAGCATATTTCTTCTTTGTGGCGGTATGGGCTTTCTTTGAACCCTCATACTTCTTGATTCGCTTACCTAAAGATGTCTTTTCACTACCAGATGCCTTGTCATACTTCTTTTGATCGGCCTTAATGTGTTTATCCAACCTCGCAATCTGATTACTCTCATGCTGCACACGGGTGCTGTCTTTTTTGATTGCACTTTTAAGCTGTTTATCAGTCAAATATTTGGATTTCTTTTTCTTCGCCATTACTTGGCACCTCCAAATTGTTCAATGATCTGACGAGCCATACTTTGACGCTCACGTTTGACAGCTTCCTTAATCATCTTGGCTACTGATCGTTCATTCAAATCAGTACCGCTTCCAATGTGGAACTCGAATTTGTCATGGGTTTCAATATGGATAGCGGAACCAGCCGGAATGGATCGTCGATTTCTTGTAGGAACTGTCGATGGCCTACGGATTACGGCATCAAGCTCTCGAAGCATCTTCATGACATTTAAAGAAGCCTTCGCCATGTTATATGCCATATTTGCGGTATCTTTAGCCGTAAACACACGACCTGACACGCTTGGCATAAATAGCTCAGCACCTCTTTCGCCTACTAATGAAGCCCGGTTCGTCTTTGGAATGCCACCTTTTGCAAAACGTGGATGCCCATGTGGCCCAGAATTTAACCAATCGAATTTAGTTGTTCCTCTAATGGTTGTCATGCCCGCTGCAGTGCGATACTGACTATTGTTCAAATATGCGAGTACTTGATCATAAGGGCTAGCCCAGTTCTTGTGACCAGGTACAGCAAAGGTATTAAAAGTTGACTTAGTAAACTGCAATGGCCCACCTGCAGGATTACCACTGGCAGAGTTTATATCATGAATTTTTTGCATCTCATTGGTATTCCCAGTTTCAGACATGGCAACTTTCAGAATATTCGACATAATCTTTCCACGAATACTTTGAGGAATCTTCATGACTTGCTCAGCCTTTTCAATCATGGCTTTCGTGATCGAACTACCGCCCATTTGTCCACCGAAGCTTCCACCGGATACTTCCAGGTTGTTTTCAACCCACTTTAAAGCCTTGTTTCCAATTTCTTTCTTGAAAAGGCGAGCCAATGGATTTCCCTTGGAAGCCTTCTTATTTGAAGCACCACTTGGGACACCTTTGATTCTGGCTGCAAGTAGCTGACCAGTTCCGCCGTATCCATGAACTGGGTATGACCCAATTTGTGGATGACCGTGAGGCGGTGTGTCACTAAATGCTGAATAATATTTCCCATGGCCTTCATAAATTCCAACGTGTTCTCCTGGACCCCAGAACAGAGCATCACCAGGTTCAGCACTACTTGGACTAATGTGCTTGAAAACGCTAGTGTCACTGTATTGGGCGCCTGAATTGTGAGGAACAGAAATACCATAAGCATGTTTAAGAGCATACATAACCAGTCCGGAACAATCGAAATTGTCAGGACCACTTCCACCCCAAACATATGGATGACCAGCGCCATACTTCTTCATGGCCTTAACCATACCAGCGTTTGATGACACGGTATTCTGAATGAGTCCTTCTATGACATTCCACCCAGCATTTGCCCATGGAACACCATATTTGGTCATCCCTGACTTGGCGGTCTTTGTAATACCTTTCTGCAAGTCGGGGCCTTGAACTTTAACATTTACATTGAAGTTCTTATTCCAGAATGATGCTGGATTCTTGGCATTTGTTTTAGCAATACTACGTAGTGCACTATCAGAAACGCCAGAACCTTTGGCATAGTGAGTAATACCATTTGAACGCATCAGCCGTTGCATCTGACTACCATTCAGTACAGCATCACCGCGCTGAAGACCAAGGACACGGTTGTTGCCCTTGGGTGCATATAATTGCCCACCGCGAACAATTCCTTCTTGTCGTGGACCAGAAGGGGCATCGTTGACCATTGCAATTTGGTCTTCGGTTAATTGTCCGTTTGATCCAGCCGCGTAATGGATTGGATTAATGACGGAGTTATTACCACCAAATTGACCAAGAGACTTATCAATTCCTTTGATCCCTTTGTTGAGTTGGCTGATGGTGTTGGACATCGCTTTATGTGCGTAATTGTCCATCCGCCCCAGGGCGTGGCCAAAGCCAACCGCCGTATCATCTGCAGCATTAGTTACACCTTTACGCAGTTGATTCATTTGACCTTGTACGCCTTTTTGCATCGAGTCAAAATCTTTTACAGAACTCTTACGGATGTTATTGGTGTAGTGACCCGTTTTGGACGAAATACCGCCCCACGATGATCGGTTATGCTTAGAAAGCTTTGAGAGTGAAGCAGTGCTTCCTTTTTGCATAGAATCAAAGTCTTTAAGGGTATTCCGCTTCATTTTGTGAGTTGACTTGGTCGTGTCATTCGAAGCCCTGCTCATGGTTCTACCCACTGACGAAGCTTTCAAGCCATTTGTTCCTTGAGCATATCCAGGCAGTGATTGACCATAATTACCAGCCAATACCCGTCTAGTAGACATGGCGTTAAGGATATGTTCCCCAGGCTTTAATCGAGCCATTTGAGGACCATTGACACCCAATAGGCGTGCATTCTTACCGCGGACTGTATATGCCAACTCAGGGCCACCTTCACCAACAAGGGCCGTCTGTGTACGACTAATCTTGCCACCATTTGCGTGAGTAGCGAACTTAGTCAGGTCAGCTCCGTTGTATGGGCCTTTATATGACTTTGGACGTTTTGGTGATCCAGTTGAACCAGCATTGGATCGACCATTATTTTTAGCAATATTATTAGTCAGGTCACCAGAATGAAATTTCGGGTTTGCAGTAGACAAACCAATCTTCAAATTCTGCGTAATCAGGGCAGGAATACTATTACCAACGTCCTTGGCAGCTTTACTGAAGGCATCCTTGGCTGATCCTGCTTCAATCTGAGCCTGTTTAACAACATCTCTGCGTTGTTGCCTTGCCCACTTCAATGTGCCACTGTATTGAGTCTTGGCATTAGCAACCGATGAATTTTTCTGCTTTTTTGCATTGGAAATAATGGTTGCCCGTTGAGATGCCGAAAGTCCTTTGGTATTCCTTGCAATCGAAACAGCCTTCTTGTATCGATCGTTGGCACTCTTCACTTCAGTGTTGTATTGTTTCTTGGCGTTTGAAGTCGTCTTCTTATAGGCGTGGTCGCTCTCACTGATAATCTTTCCATATCCGGCCACAGTTAGTCTTCGTGAACGATTATTCAGCTGTGAAAGTAACGTTTTCTGTTTCTGTCCGCCTTTATCGGTTAACGAAAGAATTTCAGCGTTGACCCTTTGAATGTCAGCTATTCGCTTCTTGCCACCACTCTTGTCATCGTTAATTAAACTATTGATGTTTGAATGCAAAGCTGACAATCGTTTGCTGTAATAGCCTTTAGTGGTCTTGTAATCATTTTGAGCTTGTGCTTTAGTTAGTAACCCATTCTTTTCAAGATAGGATAGGTTCTTCTTGTTCGTGGCTTCCTGCTTACCAGCATACTTTTGAGCAAGTGTGTCAAGCCGTCGATACGTGTTGCTGACGGCGCTGTAACTCTTGCTGGTACTTGATGCCCATTCACTATTCGCTTTTTTCTCAAGAGAAAGTGACTTGCTGATAAAGCCCCAGGAATCTCCAGCCATTTTCTTAAAGTTGGCATTACTTGCCGCCTGCATTGAAGCAATGTTATCTGCCAAGGTCAATTTGCGCGGGGCTGATTTAGATTTATGAGTATTGCCGCCAGTTGTCAATCCAGTACTGTAAACATCAGTCAATCCTCGTCGCGACTTAGTATGTTGAACATTCTGTCCATATTGAGCTTGCTGAGTATGATTTCCATAAGTGTGATTATTACCATGATCACTCGTAGATTGATTACTCGACTCAATCGTATCAATGCTTTTTAGATAAGTACCCAGCTGCTTTACTGCAGGGGAATCTGCAAAAGCAGTACCAATACTCCCACCAATCGATGCACCAATTGCCGCAGCTACCGGATTACCAGCACTAAGTGCTAAGCCGACTCCGGCTCCGGCAGCTTGACCACCGGCTGACCACATTTCTCGACCACCCTTTTTAGAATCAAGTCCATCGTGAATTGCCGATACCGCACTAACACCAATACTTAAACCAGTTCCAACCGCCGCCATCTTACCAATACCAGTGTGTATAGAAGTGGCATTATTCAACTTGCTTGGTAAGTTGGCTAAACTGCCACCCGAATAATGAGTTGTTCCAGTACGAGTAGCCTCTCCCAAACCATCTTCCACAACGTCGGTTGCTCGGTTGGCAACAGTGGTCCCAGAGGAAGTTCCGTTTAACCAGTTGAATCCCTTCTTAAACAATTTTGATGTTGTATAAGCAACTGCTAGCCCACTAGCAACAGCAGTCGTATACCCCACCAACTTCTTAACTGGTTCAGGCATTTTAATTAAGGCACCTAAAAACTTATTACCAACAGAAAGCAACTTGGTAAATCCCGGGAGAACAGTCTTGGTAAAGTCCAAGCCCATAACATTCAGATGTTGCTTAAACACATCAATTTGGTTTTGCCATGATGACATGTTCTTTTGTGCAAGATTCTGGATATAACCATTTTTACCATACTTTGGAGCACGGGCAACTTGAGAATCCAAGTCCTTCATTTGTTTAACATTTGCCGACAAAATCAAAGCAGACTCTTGTCCAGTTGCTCCAAATAACTTGTGGAAGATAGTGGCTTTTTGAGTCCCGTTCATACCGGTCATATGACTATTAAGTAACTGGAATTCTTTGTCCAACGACATCAAGTTGCCTTTGGAATCCCGTAAATCATCCGGGGTGAGCCCGAGGGATTTCAATGCTTGAGCACCTTGTCCTTTGGGACCGCTTGAAGGAGCGAGTAAAGAGTTAATCACTTTCTTTAAGCCGGTTCCGGCAATTGAACCGTCTTGCCCATTGTTGGAAAGCACACCAATATCAGAGATGGTGCTGGCAAGTGATTGATTACCACTCTTCGCAGTAGCTCCCGCATACTTTAACGATTCACCCATGCCGCTAAAGTTGGTGGCAGAAAGGTCGGCACCATATGCCATTTGGTTCAACACCATCTTGGTATAAGCTGCCATTTTCTTGCGAGAATTACCAGCCTTTGTCTTGTATCCAAACTGCTCAAGTGCTGGTGCACCATAACCCACAACAGAGTTGTATGAGTCACCAGATGCACGTGCAGCTTGTAAGAAGTACTTATGTGATGCCAGTTCCTGTGCGCCAGAATAACCACGACGAACAAGTTCTTCGCCACCTTTGGCCATTTCAGTTGGCGAAACACCGTACTGCAAAGCAAAGCCATTATTCTCCTTGGCCATTGCCTTTGACTGTGCTTTAGAAGCCGCAGCTGACTCACCACCGGTGTGGAGTAAGTTCTGAATTGTCTTGTAACGGTTTTCAAGCTCAGTTGCTTCGTCAGCTGATTTCTTGAAGGCAGCCGCAACCGGCAGCATTGCTAAAGCAATTGTATTACCCATGTTAGCCAGGCGACTGCCGGCATTTCTTAATCGGCCGAAACTTGTTGTAGTCCGTTCAGTCTCACTACGAGTCTTGCGTTGCGATTCAGACACCCGATTGCTAGACTTCTTCGCAGAATTTCCAACTTGTGATAAATTATCTTGAACTTTGTTAAGATCAGCATTGGTCTTTCGTGCCGCTTCACTGTCGTTGACCTTACGCCACATACCAGACGCTTTGTCTTTTACTGAAGAGTACGTACGGCCAAGTGCTGATCCGTCATGAGCAACCTGGTTCATTGCATTACTGCCTTGGTTGCCCATTCGCCGCATATCACTGGTAGTTTCATTAATTTGAGAGCGTAACCGACCAGTGGAGTCGATATTACGTTTGATTTGATCATTGGAACGGGCCATCCCTCGACTGAAACTAGTTGTGTCCCCTGATTTAGAGAGTTCACGGTTGATAATTGCCCATTTATCAACCAATTTGTCAGTTAAATCGTTTGCTTTGATTAAAGGGGCGAGGTCACTCTCAAAACGAATGCCGATTCCTTCATCCCGCATTAAATTGCCAGCCATCTTCTCACCCCTTACTTACCAAAAAGGCCGGTGTTAACTCCACTGGCCGTTACGTTTTGCAATCGCTTATAGTGCAGATCTGCTAACTTGATGTAGTAGGCTAACTCAGTTGCAGTTGCGTTCTCTAATTGATCTAACTCCACACCCAAAGCTTCATGAATGTACCAATAGGTCTCATCGTCTTGAGCCATTTTTTCAGCCAGAAACGTATTGGCTTCCCCAAAACTAGCCTTGAAGAAAGGAAAGTGTTTCGACGTAGAAGTCACCCAAGCCGGTATGAGTATCGAAATATTCCCAACCCAGAGTTTGAGGTTCAATCAAAATGTTGCTTTTCTTGTCAAAAATAGCATCCAGGAAGTTGCTTTCACGAACGATCCCCGCCGCACCGCGGGCATCATCGAGAATGGCCACGGCGTCACGACGCCCTGGGAATTGTTCAGTAACTGAAATTTCCTTCTTGTTGGCTTCGTCGACGGTTCCGTCAGCTTTCAGTGGTGCACTTTCAAATGTGAATTTATGTTGACGTAAACGAACCTTTACGTCGTTAGTTGCGGTAGTCTTCTTTGTTTCTGTCATGATGAATTCCTCCATTTATTTTTTATATTTGTATGTACTCAAAAGGACCGCTATCGAAATAGCAGTCCTTTTTGAGTAACTAAATTATTAAGCTGTCAGTACTGTGTAACCGAGGTTTACACAAGTCAGTCCCCAATCACGAGCGGTTAAAGTGTTTGAGAATGAACCATCGGGCGCTTTAGTTACCCATGAATGTTTTGATTCAATCATTTCGTTGTCAGATTTGGCAGTGAATGAGAAGTACTTTGATGCTGCCAACAAATCATTTAAGTCCTTCATCTTTGGTGATGCTTGAGACAGATGAATGGTTACGGTACCGTGCTTATCATTAGATTCTGAACCGGTACCAGTGCCTTGGGCATCAATTACCAAGTTGACGTTATCTTCCGCTTGAGTCCAGCTAACCATATCACCAGCTTGGAACCCAAAGAGGGACGTACTGTCAACAATGATTGAGACATTTTTGGCGTTGTAAATACTCATCAAGCCTGAATTATCATTATTTTGCATTATGTTTCCCTCCTAGTTCATCACTGAGCCGTTGATAGTGACATCATGAATAGCGCCAGAACGGGTATACCAGAATGTTCCACCGTTATAGGCACGGGCCAAGATATCAGTGGTTGACTGCTGCTCACGAGTTCCAAAACTAGTATCGTAAGCACCTTTTCCGTCAGTTCCAGTCAAGATAATGCTGTTATTCCAAGCATCGCTTAAAACATCTCGAACAATTTGTTCCAGAATGTCAATACCGACTTTGTCATATGAAATCTTGCCGGTAGTTGGATCCTGCAATCGCGCTTGAATTCGATTACGCATTTCAACCTTGATCCAGATCTCGCCATGCAGGTTATCAATGTACTCGCCTGATAATGTGAAACCTTCAGAAGTCTCACCTACGGAACTACCAGTCGTGGTGAAGTACACAATCACGTGGGCTTTCTTCATAGCTGTAAAGTCGGTGTTGTTATACTTCTGTGGTGTGACACCAGCAACGTTCTTGAACTTCCAGGTTTGGGACCCGACAGTTAAAGAGGCCACGGAACCAACCAACCCAGCATCCAGCGGTTCGTTTGCAGGGTGCTGTAATCCGATGGTGTAATTCTGTGAACCAAGGGTTTGTAGTGTCTTATAGTCTTCAACTTGAAGTAATAAGAACTTACCGGCATTAGCTTCAAACATATTGGCGAGTTCAGTCGCAACGTCAGCATCATAATTATCCAAAACAGCAAAATACCATCCATTCCAGAAGAAGTCAGCTAATGTGTCTGAGGCCTTGTTCTTTGGATATTGAACAATCATCAGGTAATTACCGTGATTCGATTGATCAAAGTATCCTTTAGCCTTGATATACGTTGCTGAAGATTCATCATAATCAACCGCAACATCATCAAGTGATGTGTACTCCTTGTAATTGCCGCCGGTGCTAGATGCAATTGAATCATCTGGTGCAGAACTGGTAGCAACAGTTGATTGACCAGCGACAGCACTGCCAGCAGTGGCAGATGCAGTTGGTTGTTCAGTCATAATTAATAAATTCCCGTAGCCAATTGCTGGTACAGGAATGATTTCTTGAATGTTGATAACAACATCGGCGATTTGTGGCACAACAGAAGTTGCCATTATTAATCACGCTCCTTATTTTCTTTAATATTTGTTTCAGTAATTTGTGGTTTATATTGGTCCGCCACTACATAGCTATCACGAACGATATAGGTGATTGTGAACAGGAAATTGAAGTCTTGAGTTTGGTCAGCCAAAACGGTGTTGTCGACTATTGAATCCATCGTGTACGGACGCATTTTAGCCTTGCTAAACTCAATTAATATGTCCGGACGAAAAAGCGCCTTACGAACGGCTTCAAGATTGTCTTGAGCCTCATAAGGCGACTGTGCATGTGATTCAATTTGAACACCTGTTAAGAACAACTCATTCTCAACAACATCAACGGTCAACGCCTGATGTGAATTAAACGGAACGATTGCAAAGTACGGAAATGGTGGCCGTTTATCATTGCTATTACCATAGGTGGTCTCTAATCCAGTAGCCTCCTTGATAACCCCAATAATATGATTCATGAAATCCAGGTGGCTAAATGATTGGCTCATCTTTATCACTCGCTTTCAGTTCATAGATCATGACATCTGAATAGCCTTGAAGGTCCTCAATGTGCTTAATCCAATACTTAATGCCGGTTCGGACATCAATTACCACAGAGTTCTCAGGAAACGCCTTGGTTCCAACCAGTTCCATGTCGTAATCAATATCAGTACCATCATTACGCTGAAAGGTCATTGCACCATACGTTCCAGCGGGAACCAGCACCCATTTAGCTTCTAAATCAGGAGTTCGTTGAGCAATCAGTTGTGGTGTTCTGAACCCGCCATCTGACGTTCCCTTATCACTATCAGCGCTGTAAATTTGAACTGGTACTCCCTGTTTCTTGATGATTCGACCCATTTTCAAATGCATACTAAGACCTTCTTACTTCGTGAGTAATCGATGCTACCAATCGACCTGTATCTACCAAAGGATTGTCGACACCATGCTTACGAGCAACAGTTGCTGGAGCGTTATGTGGCACTTTCCAGTCCACAATGGCCTTTCGGATATCACGAACCACAACTTGCCCCATATACTCCATACAGCCATCAGCAGTTTGTCTTCCCATCAGAATCTCATGAACCTGCTTTCGATATTTTTGCGTCCATTCAACAATATGCGTATCGTATGTTTCGGTAAAATAATGACGGCCAGGAATGTCTACCCTTGGTACAAGGTAGAACATTACTTGTCCGTCCTTATTGATTAGGATTCCTTTACCATTTCCCCGTGTCACAAAGTGCAGATCCTTATAGTCCCTGGCACTCCGACCATGCGGTACGTTCTCACTTGGTATGGTGAGATATTTGCCGTTGATTGGTTTGATATGAGCACCAAACTCCATAACATGGGCAATCATAGCAATCTTTCCTTCGCTACCCTGTACGCCGACAAACAACTGCTTTCCCATGAGCTTACGTAACTCTGGGATTCCTCTTTTCAGGTTGTTGTAGCTCATTGAGGCAACACCGCCAAACTAATCCGTGGCATACCGTTATCACCATACATTGACCACAAGCGATAATAGTCAGCACCCCAAGTAGTTAACTGCAGCCACTTTAACCAGTCTTGTGAACCGGCCTTAAAGTAACTAACTTGGATCGGGCCAACTTTCTCAGTGGATACCAATGTCGACGACGTACCAATGATGTACCTGTGAATCGTCAAGTACCGTTCCGCTTGCTCCAGAATATCGGGATCGCTCGTTGCGAAACTATCATGAGTCACTTTGAGATGAGAATCAGAAATGTATTGCTGAATGGTAGCATCGGCAACGTCTTCAAATGTATCCGGAACTGTATTCTTAACAGCCTCAACGGTTGTGTAGTTACTTGCCATTCAGATCATCCCCTTACTTCAATCTTGCGTTGATAACATCGACAACACCTTTGCGGTTAGCACCGGCAGATTCGGCTCTCAGTAACTGTTTTAGAAGAGTCTTGTCAGAAATAGTGTTAATGGCATTGGTGGCATCAGCAACGTTCATATTGGCAACGTCAGGATCCTGAACCGGCTCAGTAACACTAGCAGATGTAGCAGATGCTTGAGCTGGTTGTGGCTGGGTTGATTCAATGACCAATTGTCCAGCTTTGACCAGGCTTTGAACTAATGGATCATTGATTCCTTGGTTCAGTCTGTCGGCATCGGCAGAAAGTAGGTTATTGAGCCCCCGCTTAACCATTACGCCATTGATGACTCGGTTAAACTGAGTTTTGTTTTCAACTTTAACCAAAGTAGTGCCTCCTAAACGTTGTCAACTCGGTTAACCAAGTATGGACGACGCAAAATGATTCCGCCTAACCGTTCATAAAGAGCAATTCGGTGGGTCCAGAAGTTCACAATTTCTTCTTGTGAGCGAGTCATTTCAGTTCCGATAGCGACTTGCATCGTATCCGGTTGATTATCAAAGATGACCAACGAATCCTTGCCACCATCACCAGCACCCTTTAACTCAGGAATCGAAACAATGTCTGAGAACCAGCCGTTCGCTTGCAAAACTGCCATGATCGAACGTGAATCGTAGTCTGAATAACGACGGTTAAGTTCTTCATAAGCATTAGGAGCAAGTCCTAAAACAGGCTTAATGTTGGCAAATCCATTGATTAAGGTCAACGCCTTACGTGCCTTTCGGATTACTTCAACAATGGCTCCCGAATCAGTGATTTTAGAAAATGGACCAGCATCGTTGGTTGTGACTGTGGCATCAGGTGAATTAAACAACCCTTTAATGCCCTTAGTGTCATCGCCAAGGAACACAATCTGATTTTCTTTTTCCGCAATTGCACGGGCCGCTGTAGCAATCTTGGTAAGGTTAGGAGTAAATCCAGCCAAATGAGCTTGTTGGAGCTCTTCATCCGTCCAAGTTGCACCAACTTCGATCCGGAACAGTGATTGATCAACCGGTGTTAAGTCAGTGTCAACCATTGGGATATCGTTTGAGCGTTCATCAGCCAACTTTGCTTTACCAAAACTACGTGAAACATAGTAACGGTATGATGTGGCGCCTTGTGGAATATCCGTATAAGGCTTAATTAAACTACGAGCTAAAAGTGTTTGTTGAGGTGCTTGATAAATAGTCTTATCAATTGCCTTCAAATCTCTGGCCTCTAGCATTACATGAGAATTAGCCATGCTTTTATCATTCCTTTCTATTTGTGGTTGCTAACTAGGCAGTCGCTTTGTTAAGAGTCAAGTTGATGGTTGAATCATCTGACATTTTCAAAGTAGCACCAGTAACAGCACCGTTCTTATCTTCATTAATTGTGCCAGACTTGACGCTTAGGCCATCTTGGCCAGCGGCACCAGTGTCCCCTTTAGGACCAGCAGGGCCTGCGGCTCCGGCGTCGCCAGTATCACCCTTGTCGCCCTTGTCTCCTTGCGGGCCCTTAAATGAGCCTAACAAAGTTTGCTTACCGGATGCTGCTTGATACAGATCGCCATTAAGGTCCAAAGTTACAGCACCATCAGGCAAATCCGTAGCATCGTTGGTCTTAACATCAGTCGTTGAATAAATTAATTGCATATTATTGAGCTTGTCGGCGGAAATCACATCGCCATTCTTCCAAACAATTGCCATGATTAGTTAACTTCCTTTCTATTTTGCAGTCGCGTTACCGACCGTTGCGGTACCAACGACATCACTTACTCGCTGGTGTGGTGATTGCATATGCACCACCCAAATTTAGTTGAACTGGGGCCGTAGATACCTGGCCAAAGTCGGTGGATGAAACTGATGAAGCATTGAATTTGCCGTCATCTAAGAATTGACCAACAACCGTATCACCATCAGCAGCAGTCTTAAAGACACCACCTGCACCAACCGTTGCTGGGTCACCAGCTTTAACATCTGCGCTTATTTGAACAGCGACAGCACCAGAACGCATAACTGGAATTTCGTCCTTTGCATCCCATTGTTCAGTGTCGCGTGAGTCCCAGCTTTGGATGTAATAGCGGTTTAAGGTAACACCGTAAACGTTCTTACCATCAGCGGCTGGAGCAATGACATTGCCAGACTTCGTAACAGCCACACCAAATGGCGTTACATCACCTGCGTGGTCCGTGTTCACAACATATGGTTGGTTGGTGGCAATGGTTCCGGCACCAAGTGGGCCAGATACATAACCAGTTCCTTGTGGAATGAAATTAGGCATTATTTTTCACCTCCAAATTTCTTATCATACAAATCCAAGTTGTTTTCTTTAACGTCGGCGCCATCCTTATGGAATTCGCCACCAGCATTATCAAAGCCCTTAGTCTCAGCAATATCTTGCATCGCGTCAAAGTACGTGTTGATATAAACATCGTCCTTACCTTTATCATCAAAACTGTCATTCAATTGCTTGATTGCATCAACTTTAATTTGCTTATCGTCCTTGCTCTCAAAGTCGTAAGAGTCACCAAGAACCTTTTTAGCTTGTTTTTCAAGGGATAGACGCGCTTTAACGGCCTTCTGGATGCTGTCAGCAGCATCTTGTTTGGCTTTCTTTGCCTTATCCTTTTCAGCGTCAGCTTCAGCTTTAGACTTGTTGGCTTCTTTTTCGGCCTTGTCCTTGTCGTCTTTAGCAGCTTTGGCTTTTTTGTCAGATTCTTCGGCTTCTTGCTTGCTCTTCTTGGCTTGTTCTTTGGCATCGGTAATTTGTTGCTTATATGTCTTAAATTGGGCTTGAACTTTTTTCGCAGCTTCAGATTCAAGTTCGATTTCGTCGCCTGAATCCAGCATTAACTTAGTCATTTGATTCCCTCCATTCTGTTTCTTATCGTCTTGCACCATCTCAGCGGAATCACCAAATAGATTGACATCATGTCCAGCACGCCCACAGTCAACAATGGCAATATGATTGATTTTGATATTCTTTTGAGAAGCGTCATAACGAGTTCCTTGAAATTCACCAGGATTTTCGTCAACATTAGCCAGAAAGCCAATGGACAGCTCATGTTTGCCATCCCTAATTTGATCAAGTGTATGTTGATCAGCAACTGTCATTGATACCTTTAAATGTCGACCATCGCTAGTTGCGTCATTATGAGTCATCCCTACGGCGTATTTCTTGTAGTTAGAAGGTTTTACGGTTTCATTAGGGTGATCGTTAGTGATGGGTTTTGAATTGGCCGACTCGACAGTCCCGGGTGAAAAAATATCATCCGGTAGTTTGGCTTCCATAAGCTCCGATCCGTCAGAAAAGCGATACGGAAAAACACCTGGTTTGGCAATTGGACAGGCAGTAATATTGAGAAAACCATCGTCATCAATTGCCGAATCCATGATGGCCATTCGGTCATATCTGGTAACAGTTTTCAATGCTGTCACCCCTATTCGCCCAATGGAACCATGAAGTAGCGATCTGGAACATAAATAGTTTGACCCGGCTTCAGATTCCGGTATCGGGCAATGCCGTTGTACCAACGGAGTTGCTCAGAGCCACGTACGAAGTGATTAGCTACATCAGCAAGCATTTCTCCTGGCTTTACTTGATATGCCTTGTCTTCGTAGTAAGTGCAGTCATTCGGATGATCAATCCAGAAGTTCTTCTGTTGATTGGTCAATTGCAAGTTGCCAAAGTGTTGAGACACTTGCTTTGCACGTTGAGATAGATCACTCGAATAGACTTCATCAACAGGAGCCACACTGGGTGTTGAACTGTTATCTTGTGCCATACTAAGATCCCCTTTTTCTATATTTGCTAGGAATTTGAGACATGAAAAAAGGCGTTCATCGCTGAACGCCTAACCATTCCTAGTAACGTGACTATGTGGGCTTGCACCACCATGTGTCTGAGCATTAGTCACTTTATGCTGCTAATAAGCCTTGTTTCCTGTATTCTTCTAACTCATCCTCAAAGACAGGTAAAGCGACGCAACGACAACGAATTGGTTCGCCAGGAACCATTCCTCCATCACCACCATCAGGATCACCATATCTTTGTAAGGTCTGGTCAAGTTCCTGATGAGCTTCCCGAACCCGTGCATCTTCCATTGTTTGCCAGATGTAGTAATCTGCACCCGCTTCTTGTTGTCGATGAGCGTTGATCTGTCCAAGGATACTGCCGGTCTGATCACGAGCAATTAATTCAGCATGCTCCCTAGTGGCACTATCAATCTTATAAATCTGCTGTGCTATCTCATGAGTGCCCTGGCCTTTGGTTACACCATTAAAGATGGTGGATTCGACTTGTTGGGCGTATTGATCATGCAAAGTGGTAATTCGACTGACATTCTCAGCAATCTTGCTTTGGGTGTATTGGCGTAAGAAGCGGTCCGTAGAGATTGGGTCGATACCTCTTGGAGCAATCTGAATTTTGAGCCCGTTGTAACTCCACTGATCAACGTCTTTAATGAACTGCTTAACCCAGGCTTCAACCACGATGTCATTCATCCCAGATTCCAGTTGAACCTCAAGATACTGCATTGAAGCCTTAAGCTGATCAGCCACGTTGTCATTGCTATCATCATCTTGGTAGATAGCAGTTTGCTTGTAGATTGGAATAATTGAATACTTCCAAATCTGGTCGGCCTTTTTGAACCATTGTTTCAGCATGTTATCCAGATATTTCTGATAACGGGCTTCTAAACCATAACAGAATCGAGTAGGTGCAATGCGTGGCAACAGCTCTTTAGGAATCTTGATTAACTTACCCATAACATCACCTACTTGAACAGCTTTTTGAACCAACTCTTATGTTTTTTGGACTCGCCATTGTATTTGTTGACCAACTCGTTTTTTTCATCATCAGTCAACTCCTTGAATGGCTTTATAGTGTCTGCTGAGTCACCTGTAAATGCATTGGTGGCATTATCCTTGTCGGTATCCAGGAACGCGTCATGAGCCTCATCTGGGGCTAATGCACCACACTGAACAAGTTGAGCTAAAGATTGTGCTTTTGCCAGAGAAGTTTGAGCATTCGTCAATGAATCTTGTTCCCAAAGCGGGTTAAAATTTAATTGCCAATCAAGACTGTCAGGATCGGTGTTCCCAATCTTTTTAGCTTTAATCAGTAACCGCACTAAACGCTCTAAGTATGGGCGTAAGACGTTTTCTTGTTGAGACTTGATGTAGGAATAGTAGTTCTGAACATCGGTTTGGGTACCAGATACCTTACCAGATTGCTGACCTAGTAGAACGGTCTTTGGAATATTAGTTGCCGCTGATAGATTGTCCCACATAAAGTTGATTAGTGAATCAACACCAGATAATTGAGTACCGACTTTTGCAACCTGGTCATTCTCACCAATTAATGCCAGGGATTCAGTTGTGAACTGATAACTCATGACACCGGCTAACTTGGCTAGCTGCTTTGGATCCGCACTGGCTGTATCAACACTGTTGGATGAATAGGTCTTGAACGACAAATCGTTCATGATTTGTCCAACTGACCAATTGGCTGTATCAACCAGCTTCACGGCATCGAAGATAGTCTCAAATAGTGAATGACCCTGGTCGTCGCTTTCATCCCTGCCATACTCAGCATGCATGTACCGTGAGGCATCAATGGTCTTCATCAGTCCGTTATCAGTTTGTTTATTAGCTGCCATGTCGTAGGCAGAGTTGCCGACAGAAACTTGAATATTGGCCTCTCTGCCGTATGTTGGACTAAACGGCCACTTATCAGTGATGATGTTGCCAACAATCCGTCTGTCAAAAGCCTGGATGTATTGGACGTCAAGTAGATTATCTTCATTTAGTGGTTGATCTGAATCGATCTTCTGCCCCTCAATGCCACCGATTGCGATAAATGAGTCGCCCCACTTAAGCCTGTCAGCTAAGAACTGAGCAAAGACATTCTGACTGTTTAAGTCTTTAAGCTTCTGATTAATGATACTATCCAAGTCTTCGTTATCTGAGGTAAACTCCCAGCCATTGCGCGTCATGTCAGTGGTTGGCATTGTAATGACCATATGAGCTATGTGATTATCGTGGTCTAGTGCTTGAATCTGTGCGTCGTCTAATTGACGTGTAACCCCATTAGGTACCAAATTACTGTAACTCTTTGGTGAAGCGCTATGATCATCAGCCATACTATCGGCAATCTTCACTTTGGCTTCCAATGAATCTTGACGGCTCTGTTTTTTCTTCATTCGTTTGTTTGCCAAGTAATCTCACCTCACATTCCATATCGGGCAAATAGGTTATTAGACTTCTCCATATACGTTAAAGCCTGGGTTGTACTATCAACTTCATCATCGTGGGCGGCTGTTGGGAAGCTGGTTAATTCAGTAATATAGTCACCAATTTCAGGGCGCCAGCTCGGATGTGGAATATAAATGTTACCAGCCTCAAACTGTGCTGTAACTGCGTATGCTCGAATTTCCTTGCCACCTTGAGGCTCAACCGGAATAATGCCACCGATCTCGTGCTGTAGGGTATTAATGATAGCTGGACCGTTAGCTTTATCTTCAATGAACTTACGTGTTGCTTTAGGATACATTTTGGTAACTCGCCGGATGGCATTGAGCGTCTGTGTGAAGTCCATTCGGGCATGCTCTCGATGTAGTAGATAACGATCAGCACCACGTGAGGCCCAAACCTGACCGGCAACGTAATCATCATTCTCTCGTGATTTGAACGTGGCATCCCAAGACTGTACCTGAGTATCAAAAAAGCGTGGCAAGATTGCCACACTATCATCTAACCCTAGTTGATGTTTCATCTGTTCATTCGGCACATAATAACGCAACCAGTCCGGTTTGAAGACGCCACCGCCTTCAGGGATAGGGTTTTGCTGATATAAAGCTGCCCAAGTACGAGTTCCCACACTTTTCTTGGTCTGTTCTGCCCATGCCTTGTCGTATCTAAGTGGTGCTTGTGGTGCCAGTGTGTCGCCAATTTCTCGACCTAACAAATCATCAGCATCAGTACATACAGCCGGTAGTTTAAGCTCAATCCATGGCCGAGCGTTCTGTTTAAGCAGACGGCCAATTAGGTCATCATCACTCCATCTGGTCATGATCACAATGCAGGATGAATCAGCATGTAATCGGGTTGAGAAAGTTGACTGCCATTCTTCCCATATCTTGTCACGAATCGTCTTTGACATAGCTTCCTGCGCGTTCTTAATTGGATCATCAATAATCAACAGGTCAGCACCACGACCAGTAGCACCAGAAAGAATTGAAGTCGAATACATACCGCCATTATGACCTTTAATACCCCAATCAGAAACAGAACTGGTTTGCTGGGATAGTTGCAAGCCAAACATTTGTGGGGCATACACCTGGAACTTGTCACGATTCTTACGGCCAAACTTTGTATATAAGTCCTCTGAATAGGCGGCCATCATGACTTCCTTATCCGGATTCTTCATCAAATAATAGCTTGGGAATGTTTCAGTGATACTGGCTGACTTACCATGACGTGGTGGCATCTCAACGCACAAAAAAAGCTTTTCCCCATTGATGATTCGCTGCAGATAAGAGCAAATCAACTTAACGTGAGGATAAAGCTTATAACGGTTCTCGTGCGATAAAGTGAAATAATATTCGTACTGTCGACGGGCTAGAGCCAGTTCAATGCCGTACTCTGCTTGTTCTTTTGGATCATTCAGGTTCCAAGCCATCCTTATCACCTTCCAGCTTCTCCAGGTGCTTGATTAACTCATCCGTGCCTAAGTTATCGAATGATGAATCAACCCGCCCTGAGAGCTCAATCTCTCGCTTATCACGCCACTTCTTTGGTTGCCGATTGTTCAGCCACATTTTAATTGCAGTGATGTTTGGCGATTCGTGTTGTTCAACATGTTTGAGACGCTTGCCACTGGCACTGACTTTGTCTTCATAATAATTAAAGCCAGTTGCCAATTGATAGAGGGCAGCTTCTACAGTCCTATCAGCCATCTCTTTGTTTGCCATGACCGCCTCCGATAATTCAGGGCTTTCGTGAAGCCATTTGTAAAACGTTGAAGACGCAATACCTATCTTCTTTGCAATTCCTTCGCTAGTCATGCCGTCGCGGGCCATTGATGCAATAATCGAAATTCCATCATCAGATAGCCAGTATTTTTTATGTGATTTTCCAGTGTTAGCCATTTGTGATTTCACCTCTTAAGAATTCAATATGTATGACTGTCGGTAAAAGACAGCCGTTAAACTTATTGGACGAAGTTATTCGAACCATATGGTACTGGTATATCGCCCCAAACTTCTTTCAACATAATAAATAACAGGTAGTCGTAATTGCTACCAATCAAAGGAATGTTGGAGAATTGGTCATAAGCTTTTGCCATGATTTGTGCATGATTGCTAATAGCTTTATCAATGTCCCCGTCTTTTAATTCTTGTGTAATTGCCGAAGTAGTTACCTTATCACTCATAATCATCTTCGATACTTCTGGTTTAAGCTTAGCCAGTTCATCAACAATTCGTTGATAATCCGAATTTTCTCTTTCTGTCATATTTTTTCTCCTTTGTAGTATTATTAAATCACAGGTGTTAAGCACCGAATGTGCTTCGTTGTGCATTCTGACAAATAGATAGGCACTTGGCCTGGGGCTCCCTTAGTTGGAGCCTTTTTATTTGTCGTTAACTCCAAAACTCATCATCAATGTGTGCCATGCCATTCATAGAGGGCAACGTAAACAACCGCACTTCTGAGCCGTCGTACATTTTGATCACGGTGATGTTCTTCTCGTGTTTCTTAATTGATTTGATGAAACCACGATTGAGATTCTTGATTGTGACATACTTTCGCTTAATGTTTTGATCAGCAATAATCCGCCCCAGTTCAGAACCATCTCGGCCACTAGCAATATTCAGTTCTTCTACAAGATAACGTTGATGTTGGGAACTTAGATGAATCTGTAGGGCGTTAGGTTGGTAATTATTGTAACTATCAATCAATGGGTCATATAACATCTTTCCGTCGGCATTGGCGTCTTGAAGGTACAAACCGTTATTAAATTGATAGACCTTGGAGTTCCTCCACCTATCATCATCTTTATAAAGATTGATCTTTTGGAAGTGTCGTGGCAATTGAATACGTGCATCCCCATGGTTAATGGTTTCCAAAAGGCCATTGAAGCTTTCTCTTTTGACTGAACTAACGTATGTCATTAAACTTTTTCTCCTTTAGTTTAAATTCATTCAATTTTCTAGCAGCTAAGCTTTTTCGCTTGCGCTCCTTGATTTTTGATTTCTTATGACTTTTAGTATGTTTATTATGTTTACTCAATGTTTCTCTCAAACTCCTTAGTTAAGTGGCTTTGCTTGTCCCACTTTTAAACGTTCAAATCCAGATATGCTGGTCATGAGATAACATCCCTAGTAGGAATTGGTTCAAAATCTACCTGGAATCCTCCAACAAGGGCAAACAAGATAGTAACCGCTGGAACAGTCCCATCAAAAATGATATCTCCATCAGTTGATGCCTTGGCTGAATCGTACTTGCCAGAAATCACAAGTTCATTCGAATCATCGACTGGAGAAACAATTTTAAAAGTATGGCCATGCATGATCTTTCCCCAATTTTGATATCTTAATATCAGCAAAGTAATCAACAATCGGCCATTCTTAATCCCAAACATCGGTTTATCCGGTGAGAAGTGACTGATTTCCTGACCATCAATGAATAACCGTGATTCTGCTGCGCGATAAACCGGTATGAAGTCCTGATCCTTTCGCAAATGTTCCTCATCGTTGTTTTTTAACATGTCTTTTCTCCTTTTTGTGTAAACGAAAAGCGCCATGCTGTTTAGCACGACGCTTCTTAAGTTCAAGATCTAATTTGCGTTCAATTTGTTCTTCTGTTGTGCAGACATAACCATAAGCGGTTCGACGCATTGGTGACATTAGTGCCACCACCCTTGCTTATGGCCGTACTCAGCAAATAAATAAGGCAGCAACAGGATAAGTATTAAGCTGATTAAAGTTTCCACGTTACATGCCCCCATTATTTACAAAATATTCAATACTCAAAGCTGGGATTTACACCCAACATGGCCTTAGTGGGCATAGCGGGACTCGAACCCGTTACCTCATGCTTATCAGGCATGCGCTCTTACCAACTGAGCTATATGTCCAGCCTCCAAATTATGAAGCCACAACAACCAAGTTGCCCATCACAATTAGTAGCGTCTACTTATTCCGCCATTTGAGTTAAGCTGCAAATGGGAATTGAACCCATATCTCGTCGCCAGACTGCAGCCCGCTTGAAGTTAAACATTGAAGGTGTGCTAATCAAAGCACAAAGTGGTTGGTTGGGAATCGAACCCAACACGGCGATGCCGCCCTCTTCGTATGTACGTTACAACCACCCCTAAAGGAGAAAAAATGAAACCATCATCCGATGAGTCCCACATTACCAGTTTAGAGCGCTTATACCCCCTCAAAGTCCCAAATTAATCCCAATTACACAACATCAGACAAATCATAGATATCCAAACCTTCGGCAACTTCTTGAATAAACTTATCTCTCAATCGAAATGCTTGGGTACGACTAACGTGAATCAGCTCATTCGCAATTAGGCCATCCATTGTGTATTGTTGATGACGCTTGAAGTACAGCTCGGAGATAATCATTTGAGTATCCTCGCCACAATCATCAAGACAATCATCAATGATGTCTCGGTGATGCTTTAAGGTATTGAGGATCTTGTCTTCTTTCAAACTAATTGCCGTATAAACCACCGACTCATCGTACTTGTACTGAGGTTTTCCGCCGCCCACGTTTTCATCAGGCGTTTTGTATGGATAAATGATTTGTAAGGTACGTTCTTTGAGGTAACGGTTCGTTTCTGGATATTCTCGTAAGTATTCTTCGATTATTCTTTTCGTTCTCGTTTTCATCCCTAGGCCCCTTTATTTTCAGTTTGATAGCGTTATATAATTAAGTGTCGAGCTAAATATGTAACACCAGCTTCCGGAAACGGGAGCTTTTTATTTGCCTTACTTTAAATATTCACTAACGGTCATATGTGAATGATGCCGTCGATTGAACTCATTCAAGAATAATTTGATAACCATTCTTGAGAACTGCTGTCGATTTTTAATTCTGATCTGAAACTCATCATAGGTCTCACCCATTTGATAATCGGTGGTAAATCCATTGTCCTTGCACTTTTGAGCCGAATGCAAAAATTTGAAATATTCTTTATCATCCATCTTCATCACTCGCTTTCGACAGTTTGAACAGTAATTCGTCAATGCACTGATCAGGATGCGCAATGATGAATTTTCCAACCCGATTAATTCTGTCATGCTCAGGATTATCCGATTCACCAAGTGCAATCTGACAAACATTACGGATCATCATTAAATAGAATTTCTTTTCTGACTGTCCTTGCCCTTTTACGAAGAAGTCAAAATAATCATCAATCCAATTAGTGATATATATAGGTAATTCAGCCTTAATCATTATCATCACTCACTTTCTCAAAATGTGGATCAGTTTCATCAAACGGCGGCAGGAATGGTTGCCAAGTTATGTTATGGTTCCATAGTTCCCGGTAGTCAGATTCCGTGAATTTGAATCGATAATCTTGACTCGGTTGGTTTGAAACCGCATATGGAAGTGCCGTTGTGTATAAGACTGCTTCGCCATGCGACCAATACATTGCCAAGAATCTATTTGGAACAATCTTGATAAGATACCTTGGCTCTTTAACCTCATATCCATCAATGATTGCCCGAATAAGTTCCACTCGGTGTTTTTCAACATAATCAACTGCTTTTTCTACCGAAGTTACGACAATGTCATCATCTTCGTCTGATATTGAATCATAAAAATTGTAACCAAAATCTTGGCGAGCAATTTTGTATAGAGCCATCTGCTGGCGTGATGCACTAAGACCAAACCCTTCAGTATCAATTCCTAGATACCATTCGCTGAACCATTGTGGTACCTTCACCTTTTCACTCATTTGTCTGCCTCCTCAACCGGCGAGACAATCATCATTTGTTTTTGATCAATTAGAGACTGATTACCATAAAGCTTGTATATCTTAATCTCAGCATCAGTTAAGTAACGTGCGGCAATTCCTCTAAATGGGAATCCACAAGTTACCTCACCGTCCTTTGGAATGCGAGAAACCTCTTTCATATTTTTTGTTTCTGGAAACATTCTTCTACAAAGAACATGGAGTTGTCTCAACGCTTCTGATCCAGAATCGTAAACATTAACATTTGCCATTGTGAATCCTTGATTCCAATTAAACTCATAAGTTAATGCGTAGCGTTTTGTCATTTCTTTACCTCCAACAAATCCGGATTTTCGTGAACGTTGCCAATGACTTCAAGAATTCCTCGAGCAACGCCGTTCGAAATCACGTTGCTTTCAATATAGAATCCTTCAGGAATGTATTTGTCTGGAATATCAAACGCCGGGTAGTCATCATCCGCCATGTACTCAACTGGCCCGACAAATGAAGCTGTGTCTTCTTCAGTGAATCTGATGATGTCGCCTTCATAGATGCCTTTGCCGTTCTTGTCTTGTAGCCCAATGAATTGCTCAACTTCCACATCATGATCAACCCATTCAGAATGCTCGCCATGGTCACCCCAAACATCATCTAGCGACTTTGCATCAATAGTTCCATCGTTATCAATGCTTAAAATGCATTCATCCTGTTCAGCGCCCTTCCAAGGGAATGGCTCAGTTGTCTCTTTCTCCCAAGCACGGAACTTAATTTCTCTGCTCATGTTAGTCCTCCCTAGTTAGATCATTAAGCCGAGCGACTAGAATCATGCTGTAAGTTTCAAGAGTGCTCTTTTGGGCGTTAAGTAAAACCTTCTGCTGACTCTCTAAATCTTCAAACTCTATAGTGTTCATATCAATCGCTAGTTTTAGGAATTTGACATTCAGTTGTGCTTGCTCGTCAACCAAACCATCTATAATTTCCTGTTTTGATTTCATGGCCTGACTTCCTCCTCGTACTTATCCCAAAGTTCATCTTTGCTGTAATACCGGCCAGTAATAGCACGATATGGAATATCAAAGATTTGCTTGTGCATTCCACTTGGCATGTAGACGGTATTGCCACTCGAAACAGGTTTGCCAGTCACTTTGTCTTCACCAATAATCTCAATGAACTGGTCCTCATCGGTATCTGATCTAATCTGAATATACTTTTTCATGAAAATCCTCCTTTCGACCCACAAGAGCGTCGTTATATTGTGTTTCCATAAACTTCAAAAATGACTCTTTACTCAAATGTTGTGCAACGGCATCCTGTGCCAAATAGAAGCCAAACAGGCTGTCACGAACGTCGTACTGTTTGCCAAACTTTTGCTCAAAATTATATAGGATCCCTGTTAATGCTAATTCTGGTTTGCTGTTCTTCATTTTGTTCTATCCTTTCGTCTATTTCATTCATTCTTTTCCTTGTCATAATGTGCAAATTGATTAAATCTTGTTCAGATAGCCTGATAGGCTTGATATGATACTTTGCGATGAAGCTCTTGGCTCCAAGTTGATGTCTTTCCTGGTGGTGTTCACGACAGAGGCACTCAAAGTACAATTTACGATGGTCTACCAGTTTCCGTGACCCAATTCCCACTGGAGTGAAGTGGTCGATATCACTGTGAAGTTTCCCACAGATAACGCATTGTCGGTGACGCAAACACTGCATCGCTTTCGGGTAAGTATCTGGAATCATATCCCAGGTGCGCGTCTTAAACGGGATTCCAAATTGAAAGCAGAAATCGAGCAAGAACGTGAGAAATTCATTTGCTTGAGACATGGTGCAATTTGCCATTGAGAACTCTTCTGAGCCAGTCTTGATGTAGTATTGAAACTTCATCTCGGCTTCCATGTCTCGCGCCTCATACCCACAGTAATGAGCCATATCGTTGAGCATAGCGAATATCTTCCTCCGTTGATCAGGACTAATCATTCGACTGTCATCCACATGCAGTTCTACCGTTGGCTGCTTCCCATTTGCCCATTTCGCAAGCTTGTAGTGATTAAGTTCATTGTCCAGTTGAATAGTTATTTGATTTCCACGAATTGCGGTTAGCTTGCCGAACATTTAATCACCTCAATTGACGTACGGCATCCCGTTTAACAACTTGAATCGAGCCGCCATGAACGTCATACAAGAATGTTGCCACATTAGCATCTGTCTGCACGATGTACTGACCAGCTGCTATCTTATCAATCTGCGTTGGATAGCCTAATTTCCATTGCACAAATGTTTTGAAAATTCGATCCCGATCTCTGTGCCTCATACGATCACCTTCATACCAGTTCAGTTTGTCCTTCAGAAACCCCGCTCAACTGCTTAATGATTTGCAGCGTGGCCGTTGAAGGCACCCAATTTGTGATAAATTCGTCAGCTACATCAAAGTCCTTCTTGCGGAGTTGTGTCCTGGTCTTGATACCAGTAACTTCCGCGACTCCTCGATTGATGTCTTGATACAACTTGCTACGCTGTTTGTTGTTCAAAACCAGGTGATGGGCGCTTACATACTCGTTAACTGCATGCTTCACGCGTGTACCGATGTAACTGTATTCACCAGGTGCAATTGGTTGGTCGTCTTCAAGCTTGGTAACCCGTGTATCAATTTGTTTAACCTGCCTATTAACCTGATCACTGTTTTCGAGCAGCAAATGAATCTTCTCATCCGGCGTTTTAGGTAAGCGTGCTTGTTGTTGATAGGCTTTCTGAACTTGAATAAAGTACTGACGAGCTTGCTTACCCTTATGAGTTCTTTGGATCATGGCAATTTCTTTCGCCATGTCCAACGTTAAGGCGTGGTCAGTTATCTTACGGACATTACCAAAGGCACTCTCGTCTTTCACATTTTTGTTAATCACGGCAAAATCAACGTTTTCCTCAAATTCGTAACTGATCATTCGTTCCATCCATTGCGTATACGGTGTCTTGATACCCAGAAAGTCGTATAGGTCCCGGCCACTGACGACCATGTTCCCTTTGTGATTTAAAATCTTGATTAGTTGATCCATATCAGTCATCTCCTATTTCTCCAAAAGTTCCGGATGCCTAGCATTCGTGTATCTTATCAACGCCACATCGTCCGGAGTCATCCGATCTTGAATGATCTTGATCGGGTTGTCATAAATCTTCTGGATTTTTCCCTTGTGGCTGTACTTTTTCGTAATCTTTAAGCTTGGGTGATTGGCCTGAAGATGCCGGAACACGTCGCTCTTATGTTCCCCAATCGCAATCAGCTTGCCCGTTCCTAATTCAAGTGCTTTATACATTTCCCTTATCCTTCTTTGATTATCGTATTTTCTTTCAGTCTGACCGATTACTCGACCAAATATTGATTCTGAACTTGAGTAACCTGTTTCTTTGCGTCGGACTCTTCTGAATGGTGAGCATTCGTGCAATTAGACAATGCTTCCCCGAATTTTTTCTCCATCCTTCGTCGATATTTCTGGTTACAATTAGGGCATGCCTCAACTGTGTATCCAAAGGCAAGGTCCACGTATACTCGACCAGTGCCACCACATAATTTACATTTTTCACTCATACGTTCCGTACTCCTTCCATTTTGTCAAATAGCAATTGATGATTCGGATTCTTTGGATAAACTCGATCAATTAATTTGTTTTCGTACATCTGTTTAAGCTCCTGCTTGTTGTTATTTGTAGTGATAATCGTTGCACCTCGAGATTTATTTTTTTCAAAATTCACTCGTGCGTTCGACACCTGGTACATCATATTCTGTAAATCCTTGTGGACAGGCTTGATATTTCCAGTCATCCCACCTTCGGTTCCAAAATCATCAAGGACCAGGATTTCAACCTCTTTCATCGCGGCAGTAATGCTCTGAAGGCGGATTTTGATGCCGTCATCGTTGTACTTTTCATTTACAAGGTGCAGCAATTCGGCAGTTGATACAAACATCACACTTCTTCCCGCATCCATTAGAAGCGACATCATTGCAAGTGCTAGTGAAGTCTTACCAACGCCTCTGTCACCTGCTAAGACAACATTAAAGTCGTTAATTTGAAGCTGTTTTGCGAGCTTATATGCGTGATTCCCCAAGGCTTTAGCTTGTGCGGTATTGGCTTGCTTAGTAACATCCCAATCATTGAAGGTAAACCTTAAAGGCTTGTTACCTGACCAAACGGAAGCCCGATAGAACTGGTGAACTTTTTGGTAAGCCAATTTGTTTAAAGCCATTTTAATGAACCATTGGTCACGTTGTTCTTTGGTTGGTAAGTGATTCACGTCTATATGCTTATCAGTGATGATCCGGTTAATATCAGATTTAAGATTAATGGGTTTCATCATCCAAACCAGTCCTTCCTTGTTTGTGGCTTATGTGTTGCCGTTGCACGGTTATTCAAGTAACCTTCAAATTTCGATGCTCTAAACAGTGTGGAAGGTCTTAAATATTGATTCATACTCGTATCGTTCAACCACTCATAACATTGGTTGTCAATCACACGACGCATGTCATCAGTTGTAAAGCCCTCTTTATGTCGAGCAAGTAAAAGACGCTTGTTGGCATCGGTGTGGTGATAATTCTTGTTTGTTTTTTCATTCAAATAATCAATAACCGATTCCCAAGGAAAACTCCGTTCGGCTTTAGCCGGACTATGTTCTTCTTTATTACTTGTAGTTGTTATTTCTTGTTGTTGATAATTCTTATTGTTGTTAGTTCTTAGTGCGGGCTTTTCCCTTGGAGGTGTTTCCCCTTGGAGGGAATTTCCCTTTGAGGGTAAATCAGACAAAATCCAGTCGATTCCGCGGATTTTCCCGCTATCGGTAAATTTCGTTCTTCTCAGAAGGTAACCCAACTTTTCCAATTCTTTCAAACCAGATTGCAATGCATCTTTACCATCAGTGGCATGCTGTTGAACTTCGCCAACATAGAATTGCCAATTATCTGCTTGGCTCCACAAATAGACAAAGATTCCACGAGCTTTCCAGCTGAGACGCTGATCACGAACCAACTGGTTGCTAACATTCGTATAGTTTTCACGAGTTTTTTTGATTAGTCTTGCCATAGTCCCCTTTTGCTCCAATCGTTTTAATTGTTTCAACATCCGATTTGCTTTCCCTCACAGGCATATGATTCCTTTAGCTACCCCTTACCAGGAACGTTTGGGAGCAATCATCACTGGCACACCAGTTAATGCTTGTGTCTTGTGCTTAAATAGTTCAGCGTTACTGTTGTTGTCACTCAAATGGATTAGCTCCACCCATTTGAGTGACGGTGATAAATTGTGCTTAATAAAGTCCAAACTGTTCTTCATTTCAAAGTGACTGGTAAGAATCCGGTTATGTAACCCGTGGTTCAGCAATCCCTCTTGGTCATTTTCGGTCGCAATCTCATTGCTGTAGTTCATCTCAACCAACATGTAATCAATGTGGTTGAACTTGTACTTAACGAAGTAAGTATCAGTCACATACAATAGCCGTTCTCCCATGCTACTGATAATCAGGAAGCCAACCGGCTCTGCAGCATCATGCTTGACCGGAAACGCAATCACGGTCCAAGTACCTATCCGAACAGGTTCGAGCTTGTCCATGGCCTCATAACGAGCTCCTGCCATGTCTAAAGAATCGAAAGTCCCTTTGGTCGCATAGATTGGAAACGATGTCCGCTTAACGAACTGAGATAAATACTTCGTATGGTCACCGTGTTCATGAGAAATCAGCATGCCTTCCACTTTAGAAAAATCAAAATTCATTTCTGGTTCGACTTTCTTAAATGGAATTCCGGCTTCAATCATCAACTGTGACTGTCCATCATCTACCAGGTAGCCATTGCCACTGCTGCCTGATCCAAAGACTTTAACTTTGATCAAAACGGATCACCTTCGTCCATGGGTTGACCTGGTACAGTTGGCTGTTCTGGCGCTTTAGGGGCTACCGGAGCTTCTGGGGTTTTCGGCGTTTCTACTGGTTGCTCAGGTACTTTAGCCGGTTTAGGATGGTCAACAATCTCGCCATTTTGGTCAGCAGTTTGCTGCTTGTCCTGGACTGCTTCGTCAAAGTCTTCCGTGTTGGCTTCTTCAGTCACGTCACGACGCATTTGTTTCAGCGAATCATTAGTGGCTTCTTCATACTTGAGTTGAACAAGACCGTTGTTGAAGTCCTTGGGAATCTTCTTAACAATATTGTTACGCATCTTCCGGATAATCATGGTTTCACGTGATTGAGGCTCTCTCCAAGCCGGTGAAATCTTACCTAGTCTAATCATTTCGGCACTGTCGAGAATTTCGTCTAATGTGTGATCTTTGGCAAATTCCTTAATCTGCTTGAGCCGTTCAGCTTTGTCTTTTTCACGCATAAGGTTGTTACTCATGTGAGCTAATAGGTTGTTCTTGACTTGCTCACGTTCAGTAATGAAATATTCGGTAGTGGTTTCACGTTCCTGGTCATTGCCATAATCTGGACCCACATACATATCAATGGGATAAACGACCCGAATGACTTTCTTATCCGTGTCACCGGTTGGTTCCCACGTCGGTGGTGTTAATTTAATACCCATATGTTTGGGATATTCAAAGTTGTCACCCTGACGGACCAGCCAGAATGGATGGACATAGGCCACGTTGCGACCAAAACGACTCAGCAAAGCATCATTACCATCGCCCTCTATGCCCATTTCAATCTGTTTGTGCCAGTTGCCTTGACGATCCTTGAAGTTACGAGTCTGAAAGTAAACTTCTCGGGGTTCAGCATTGGCATTAAGCTGTAAAGCAGCGACAGTTAGCAAGATATCAGAGATGTTATTGCGAGTCTCGTTAGGGTCCATCTCGTTATCGATCATCACCTGGTAAATTTGCTGCATAGCACCAGTGACACACATTTTCTGATAAGGTGTCATGTCCAGGGCGCTCTTGCGAAGTTGATTCTCAATCTGTGGTACAAAATAATTACTAACGGCGTTTAAACTAACTTCATTTTTCATGATTTACTCCCCCACTTTTGCGGTTAATTTTTCATCATTTGAAACGATCAATTTGATTTGTTGTGCATCCGTCTGAATGATCTGGTTCACTGATTCAGCATTATCAATAAAGATTGGCGCAGTTACTTGATAGTGCTTGGATAAGGTATTGATAATATCCAATCCTGCGTTGATACGGGCCGCGTTGTTGAGGTCGGTACTGTAAGGCACACCATCGACCATCGCCTCGCAGACGTCGTTTATTTCGCCGTTCTTTTGAGTTTCAAACAACTTGAAGTTCACGATTCCAAACATCGAATTGATGCGTTTTTCAAGTACCTGAACCTTTGTACGAACGTATTCGTCAAGAATGAATGACTTCTTATCAAGCTCTGAATAAGTTTGTTTGAGCAGCTTCTCTTCGTCCTTGAGTTCAGTCATGCGTTTCTGTTGGGCGTCAGCGGTATCATACTTAGCAATCTCACTAGTCACGTCGGTAATTCCTTGGTTGACTTTATCAATCTTGTCTTGGACGACTTGCTTAGCTTCAGTATTGGAGCCTGATCCGGATTGAATCTGTTGATCACATTCAGCAATTTGTTTCTGCAGTTCCTTGTACATATTGCTTTGCTCAAACGGGACAATGGCACTTTCGCGCTTGTTGTATTCGGCTTGGACCTGGTCAACTTTGGCAGTCAGTGTTTTTAGCTGAGTCTCCTGGTCTGCCACTTGGTTGGATAAGGCAGTCGCTTTGGCCGATTCATCTTTAATCCGATTAGCAATCTCTTTACCATTTTGAATAATGGTCGCCAATTGCTCGGAACGATTGGTATTGAACTTCTCGCGCAACTCATCCTGTTTCTCTTTTGGATAAGCTTGGCCACAAGTTGGGCAAGTCAATGATTCTTCATCAAATGTTTGACCATTAACTTCGTGGTATTCGTCAAGTAACTTCTGTTTGGTGTCCATGTCACGTGCTTGTGTCTGGCCAAGCTGATCAAGAACCTGCTGATTCATATTGAGTTCGGACTGTAAATTATGCCGTTGCATCTTCAGCTTTGACAAATCATCATGCAAGCTATTAATAGTTAACCGGAATCCAGATTGATAAGAAGCCTGTTTGGAATTTAACTCAGTTTCCAGTTCGGCTTTTTTGTTCCGTGCATCCAGTGAACCGGTTGAAGTGCTGAGCGCTTGTAAGTTGGCCTGCTCTTCATTAAGCTGCTCGTGATAAGTCTTCAGCATCTCTTCGAGAATCTCTTTGGAAGTGCTGGAGGTCTCCGGAATGGCACGGTTAGCCTCATCGATCCGGGCAGGAATGCCATCAATTTCAGCTCTTAACTTATGGCGTTGTGCGACAATAATCTTGCGTTGTTCTTCAGCGGTGTGATCACCAAGCATCTGTTTCAATTCATCTGGATGGCTGGTCTCTTTGATTACCGCATCATCATTCACGTCTTTGATCAGTGACAGCAGAATCTCACGACGTTCCTGCCATTTAAGATTGTTGAAGGCCATGGGATTAGTCAGAAGCTTGAAAGAATCCTCATCAATCATCGAATTTACAAATGTCGTGTAATCCTTCAGCTTGTAAGGGACTTCATCAACATACAGCTCGGTCTTATCCGATTTACGAATCTTTTCGGCTTGACCACGCGGCTTGCTCCAAACCTCACTTAGTTTCCGGCGTAAAGTAGTGGTCTTACCGTCAATATCCAAGGTTGCTTCCACTTCTGGCTCTAATCCCAGGATTTCTCTGCCACTGTCATCTAAGGGCTTTGGATTGAACTTGGATAATTCGGCGCTATTCTTTCCAAATAGTAACCATAAGAAGCCATCAAACAAGGTTGTTTTCCCAACGGCATTCTTACCAGAGATGTTGACATTTTTACCATCCGGTTCGATTTGAAAATCTTGGATACCCTTGAAATTGTGATAAGAGATGCTGATCAGTTTAATTTGTTTCATAATTGATGACCTCCATTTCGTGCTTGTACCTGACGCAAACTCGCGCTAGAATTGTCTTGAAAGATATTTTGTTCAATGCTCAACCTAGACAGTTGTGAGTGGCCGCTCATGACTGTCTTTTTATTTGCCTTGAATTTCTCGAATGTCTGCTTTAACCTGCTCAAAATACTTCTTAATCCCATTTTTGAGATCTCCTTTCGATAAACCGCCGTCAAAATACTTCTTTGGATTGCTGAAAACAATTGAGGCAATCACTAAGAAAAATGAATAAAAAACAATGCCACTGATTGTAAAAGTAATCATCCTGCATCCCTCTTCCCATGGTTCTCCTTGTGTTTCGCTGTAAGATCAATGATGAATTTCAGAATCGATTCATCTGCGATCGGATGTTTCTGGTTATACTCACGAAACTCTTCATCGGTCATCCAATGGTCATTACCCTGAACTTTATGACGAAAACTGTGGATTTCTTGAATCATTACTATCACTCCTATCTTTCTTAACCACCGAGTTGGTCGTTATACTCTGAAACAATATCTTGGACTTCCTGGTCGGTCAGCCCTGCATCTTTGGCCTTCACATCAAAGTCAGTTTCTTCTGAACCAATTTCCTCTAGATACTCCTTGAAGTACGTATCAATTGCTTGAAGATCCTCACTTGTTCGTTTTTCAGGAATCTTTGAAATCGCCTGCAAATAACTAATCTCAGCGTTCCGTCTTTCCTGTTCCTCCTTACGTTGTGTGTATGCCGTCACGTATGGATTAAGACGCATATTCTTATCATTTAAGAATGACGGAATGCCGTAATCAGCACGGCCAGAGGAAAGTGCCATCTTCAACGACCAGAGCCGTTTTACAATTGATTCCCGAACTTCCTTGCTAGTTCCCTTTCGACCAGATTTGATATTACTTAAGGAACTCTTCGCAAGATGAACATTATCGGCAGCCTGGGCAAAGCTCTTCATTTTTTTAATGCCTTGGAGCTTATCGCTCAGCTGCCTGGCAAATTTTTCATCTTTCACTCTGATCACCCCCTCGAAAACTCTTGTTCAAACGTTTTCCATCTAAATTGATAAAGTAAAGTTAGAGCAATTCATATTGAAGTTCGATTGTTTCCTGCTCTAATTCCTTGTCACATTGATTAATTGCCATACTGGTTAGTTTGTTTAACCGCTCGTTACGGGTATCCTGCATTGTCATGGCTTCAAATTGTTCCGGCGTTAAATTCAATGTATCAATAATTAATCGCTTCTTCTGCTCGTAGTTCATTTGCTCACCTCCTTTCGATGTGAATCATTCAGAAACTATTTGCTTATCTTGTGTGCCAGTTCAGTTAGCCTGGTCGCGCCAGCGAGCATAGCTTCACTGGCTTCTTTTTTCTTCGAAACGTCAATGCCATTTAAAGCAATCAAGATCTCAATTAGTTCTTGCTCCATTAAGACACCATCCTTTCAACTTGTGCGATTATAGCAACATTTTATTTAAAAAAACGCTCCATGGGAATTTTATATAACTCTGAAAGAACTAAGATTTCATCCGCCTGAAAGTTGTACTCTCCACTTTCCCTACGAGTATATTTGTCAGGACTATTCAAACCCAATACTTTTGCAACCTTCGCTTGAGAATAATGGTTTGTTTGTCGAAGTTCTCGTACATATGTCAAATTAATACTCCGTTTTTCAATTGCCTTGGTTTCCAATGTATCACTTCCTCTGTGCGATATTAGCAACTTTATGAACTAAGTATAGCGTGCGATATTCGCAAAGTCAATGGTAATTTGCCAATTTCGCACATTTTATTTTTCTTTTATCGCACATATGCTATTCTTAAAGTGCGTTTAGCGCACAAGGAGGTGTGAATGTGACATCGTCAATAGATCAAGAATTAGCAAAAAGAATATCCTATCTACAGGATATGTCGGATCTCTCTCAAGCGGAAATTGCTCGTCGCATGGGAATGGACAGGACTGCATTTAGCAAAATCAAAAGTGGAACTCGCAGAGTTTCTGCTGAAGAACTAAATAAGTTTGCTGACATCTTTGATGTAACAACTGATTATCTCCTTGGCCGCAAAACAAATGATGATCTGACGGTTGCCGCTCATATGGATGACAACCTTACAGATAAACAGAAAAAAAGCATTCAGGAGTTCATTGAATTTCAAAAAGCACGTTACCTGAAAGAACATCAAGATAAAAAGGACTGATGCCTATGGATAGTATCGACCAATTAATGGCTCAGTATCCTCAGTTTGATTATCGATTCATGGAAATGCCCGATGGATTAGATGGCCTAACGATAAACGGGAAAATTATGATCAACAAAGAATTGTCCGATAAAGAGAAATTACAATGGTTATATGAAGAGATTGGACACGCTTTGACATCCTCGGGGGATATCACGGATTATTGGGCTGGAAACAATTATCAACAAGAGAACAGAGCACGAAATTGGGGAATGAAACATTGCATATCCAAAGCAAAACTTAAAGAGATTGAACGCCAACACGTTGATGAAGATTATGAGATTGCCGATGATCTCGGCATTCAAATAGAGTATTTGCATCACGTGGGACTCATGTATGGGTACCATTTCAAATCTATAAATTAAATTATTGGAGGGGTGATCAATATCATTATTTTGGGGATTGTTGCTTTAATTTTATTTATTATGTATATGGGAGTGGCTACTGCGGTTTTCTTTAAATACTTTTGGGGTATTCTACTCGTCGGCATTATCCTGACAAGTTTCTCGTACCCGTATATGATCATCTTTGCAATACTTATTGGAGTAGGATTGTACTGGTACTATGGGAACCTCGGAGCGCAACCACACAAGCATTAGAAAATATGTAATGGAGGGAATCATGAAGTTTAAGAATTCGTTAGCACTTGCTATTACAGCATTATCACTAGGAACCGTGGGTACCTTAGCCACCACATCCAACGTTTCAGCACATACCTGGTGGGACGGAACACCCAGTGCAGTCAGAGGAACCTGGCACACAAGAAATGTATATTCCTCTTCGTTGGGTTTCTCAGCTCATGCGTTTTTTAAAGCCAAATCTCACTCAGTGATTTGCGGATTTACTCAATCAGCCCCGACGTACCTAAAAAGTACATATTGGCGGAAGGTTGGCAGGCACGCATACTCAATTCATGGTGCTTGTCCTGGCGATTATGGCATTGATCGTCGGATGACTGTAAAATTTGTCGGACATGGGTTAATTAGGGTTTATATAGATGGGAGTAGGTCAACCTCAAGTACCCCTTTCCCTAACTTGTACCATAAAGTTTAATGAAATGAGATAGTAGACAATGGAGCAAATTTCAATCGCTAACATCTTGGATGCACTGCAAGATAAAGAGCATTATCATATGACTTTGATTGACACGGTAAAGGATAATCCGTTTTTAAAGAATGGCGATTATGCCTGTGTTCTGGAATTTAATACGTTCGACAAGATGGATAAGACTAAATATATCCATGATGGCTCAATCGTAAAATATGAACTGAATATAAGTGGCCACACTGAGATTGCTTTGTTGAGAGTAGGCCAATACAAAACTGAAATTGTTCTTTATCCATTTTCAAGAAACATCCAAATCGATCCAATTTTGATTAAAAATACCGACATCAACACCTCACATATTACCGGAGTCTTAATGTTTTCGATTCATGATTTTTCTAATTTATTGGCAATTCAATAATCGCCCTTTTTGGGCTTTTATTTAACAGTGAAAAGAACATACGTTCATAGGAGGAAATAAAATTGAGAAGAGAATTTACTGAAGATATGTATGAACCAACCAGTTACATGACCCTAGAGAGCTTCTACAAAGCCTTGCAGCGAGATACCGGTGTTGATGACTCTTTCTTCATGTTTGATTATCCAGTTCCTGAAAACGAAGAAGACTATCAAGAAGCTGTAAAACTGGTAAAGTATGTAATATCGATTTCAGACAAAGATAAGAACGAGCTAACCGACGAGCAAAAGTCGCAACAATCTGAATTAAATGAATTGAGAAAAGTCCTAAGGGAAAATGAACGGTCACAAGGGTACAAAGGTTTATCATAATCAGGTAAATTTCGGTTTCGAGGGAGGATATGAAATGGATAAACAAATTGTTGGTATATATGTACGGGTTTCAACCCCGGGTCAGGCAGAAGAAGGATATTCGATTGACGAACAAGTTGACAAACTGACCAAATTCTGTGACGTTAAGGATTGGCAAGTAGCTAAAGTATACAAAGACGCCGGCTTTTCTGGAAGTAACATCAAACGGCCAGGAATGCAACTAATGATGGATGATGTAAAAGAGCATCGCATCAATACGGTTCTAGTTTACAAGTTGGATCGTCTCTCACGATCACAAAAAGACACCCTTTTTTTAATTGAAGATGTTTTCAATAAAAATGATTGCTCTTTCATTTCCTTGAATGAAAATTTCGACACATCAACGGCATTCGGCAAAGCGATGGTTGGTATCCTTTCAGTATTTGCCCAACTCGAAAGAGAACAGATCACTCAAAGGATGCAAATGGGACGAGTTGGACGTGCCAAAGCTGGTCTTTTTAATGGTTCACAAGTCCCCTACGGCTACGACTATGTTGATAGTCGGCTTGTACCCAATCCAATCACTGCACCGATTGTGCGTGAAATATTCGATGATTACAATCATGGATATAGTGTTGACAAGCTGAAAATGAAATATGATTCAGCCGGTCACGTTGGCCGGAAATTACCATGGAGCTATCATGTACTCAGGTATCTGCTGACCAATCGCACTTATATCGGTGAAGTAGCCTATGGAAAGAAATGGTATCCAGGGATTCAGAAGCCAATTGTCGACGAGGTTGTGTTTGATGAAACTCAACGACAACTCGCCGTTAGACAAATTAAGAATGCAAAACTGACTAATAATCCTAGGCCATTCCGAGCAAAATACATGCTCTCGGGATTGCTGCGATGCGGTCTGTGCGGTTCATGGTTTGATGTGTCTATTAGCAAGGCTCATAAAGACAGGTCAGTCCTGAACCGATACTATACTTGCCATCATCGTAAGCCAAGCGCTTTACTTAAGGAGGGCTTGAATCCAGATGAACGATGTAGCTCTAAAACTTATGTATTAAGTGATTTGGAGCATAAAGTTATGAAAAAAATCTTGGAGCTCGCATATGACCCCAAACGAGTCGACAAACTGCTTAATGCTAATGGGCATGTAATTGACGACCCCACCCCATTAAAACGTCGCATACGAGATATCAGCAATGAATTAGGTAGGATCATGGAGCTATACACTGCCGGTTCAGTTCCACTGGACGTTATTAACACCAAAGCTAACCAATTGACTCAGGAGCGTATCAATCTTCAGGAACGAGTTCAGAAAATTACCGATGAAACAAATACGGAGTCAATCAGCACAATCAGAGAAACTTTGGAGTCTGCTAAAACGATTATGAAGACAGGATCCTATGAAGAAAGAACAGACGTTGTCAGAAAGCTAATTAAAAAAATTGTATTAAAAGGCGACAGAATGGCGATAGAGTGGCGTTTCAACTAAGTTGCTCTTAATTTTTGAACAAATTTACTAATTGTCATTTCAAT
>NZ_AZEA01000018.1 GCF_001435575.1 Lentilactobacillus sunkii DSM 19904 | reverse complement strand
ATCTATTACCAACAACAGATATTGTAGAACCCTTCTTTATAGCCAGAACGTGTTCCAAAAGGCTGCTCCCTATGCATAATCTAGGATGACTTTCCGAGCCTTCAGCTCAAAAAAATAATCCTAGGTTATGCTACGGTAGCAAAACCGCCTTTTATCACACTCCTATTTTTATACATTAGCTTTTTCAGTTTCGTCAATGGCAGACCGAATCGATCTCGTAAATTCTTCAACAGCCTTTGGTGCATTTTGTTTCTGCTTGGCGACAATATCAACAATTGCACTGCCGATAATCACGCCGTCCGCAATGCCGGCCATTGTTTTGGCCTGCTCGGGTGTATGAACCCCAAAGCCGATTGCGGTTGGGACGTCGGTGTACTTCTTGATTTCTGCGACTAAGTCCTTCAAGCCATTGAAGAACTCGTTTCGCTCACCGGTAATCCCCAGTGAGGAAACGACGTAAATGAATCCGGAAGCAGCTTTGGCGATCTTTTCGATCCTGTGGCCGGAGGTTGGGGCGATCAATGGAATGATGTCGATACCATATTTATCGGCGGTTGGTACGATGTCCTCCCGACTTTCGTAAGGCATATCCGGAATGACCAATCCTGAAACGCCTAACTCCTGACACTTTTGACAAAAAGCATCGTAACCGTATTTGAAGACGATGTTTAAATACGTCAGGAAAACGATTGGCACATCGGTTTGTTTTCGAGCGGCCTCAACGATTTCAAAGACCGTTTTGGTCCGGACGCCGGCGTCAAATGCCCGCAAATCGGCAGCTTGGATCACGCCACCGTCAGCGATTGGGTCTGAGAAGGGGATTCCAACTTCAACAATGTCAGCGCCGCCTTCAGCTAACGCAACAATGTTGGCAACTGTGGTATCAAAATCCGGGTCATCAGCAACGACAAATGGGATAAAAGCCTTATGATTTTTGAAAATTTCAGATAAATTACTCATCGATATCGACTCCTTTATATTTGGCGATGCTGGCAACATCTTTGTCACCCCGTCCTGAGAGGGTGCAGACAATAATCTGATCTTTGGACATGGTTGGGGCAATCTTTTCAACGTAAGCAACCGCATGACAGCTTTCGATGGCTGCAACGATGCCTTCTTCTTTAGCGATGTATTCAAATGCCTGAACAGCTTCGTCGTCAGTGATGCCGACATATTGAGCTCGGCCTTCTTTTGCGAGCGCTGCATGTTCCGGACCGACTCCAGGGTAATCCAAGCCGGCGGAAATTGAGTAAACCGGGTTGATTTGGCCGTCTTCGTTTTGAAGGAACAAAGACTTCATTCCATGGAAAATCCCAACGGTTCCACGTTCGATGGTAGCAGCTGTCTTATCACTGTTGACACCTTTGCCGGCAGCTTCAACTCCGACCAATTTAACGCTGGGGTCGTCGATGTAATCAGCAAAACTACCGATGGCGTTACTACCACCGCCGACACAGGCGATGACCATATCGGGCAAGGTGTTTTCTTTGGCTTTGAGCTGTTGCTTGGATTCTTTACTGATCACGCTTTGGAAATGTTTGACCATTTCTGGGAACGGATAAGGCCCAACGGCAGAACCCATTACATAGAAAGTATCTTCGGAACGGCTGGCCCATTCCTGCAGGGTGGCATTGATGGCATCCTTGAGAACCATTGAACCGGTTGTCACTGGGTGAACTTTGGCACCTAATAATTCCATCCGGTAGACGTTTAACTTTTGGCGGTCCGTATCTTCTTTACCCATGAAGATTTCACATTCCATGCCGAACAGGGCAGCAATTGTTGCAGTTGCTACACCATGTTGGCCGGCACCGGTTTCGGCGATCAGGCGTTTTTTGCCTAAATGTTTGGCAAGCAATGCCTGGCCGATCACGTTATTGATCTTATGGGCACCGGTATGGTTTAAGTCTTCTCGTTTAAGGTAAATCTTGGCACCACCGAGGTCTTCAGTCATGTTCTTGGCATAGTAGAGAAGTGATGGCCGGTTGGCGTAGTTGACGAGCAAGTCGTGTAATTCGGCCTTGAACTCGGGATCATCCTTTAAGGTGTGAAAAGCTTTATCGACTTTTTCCAGTTCAGTCATTAAGGTTTCGGGGATGTACTGGCCGCCGTATGTATTGGCGAAGATCCCGGGACGTTTGGTTTGTTTTTCTTCAGTTAAATTTTTCATAAGGCATATTCCTCTTTCGCATTTTTTATAAAATTCATGATTTTGGCGGGGTCTTTGTGACCGTCGGTTTCGACGCCGGTTGAAACGTCGACGATATCTGGATTGACGATGGTGACTGCCTGGCTGATGTTGTCAGGATTTAAGCCGCCGGCAAGAATTGTGGTGCGGTCAATGTGGGGAAGGGCTTTCCAGTTCAACACCTGACCGGAACCCTTGCCGCTGTCGACCATCAAATAGTTGGCAAGTGACTGTGGATCAATCGATTTGCGTTCAAATACTTGAATGACTTTCAGGCCGGCGTCCTGTAATTCTTTAATCTCTTCAGCGGTGCTTTTACCATGAAGCTGAGCAATGTCGATGGCGCCAGCTTGGTAAATGGCCAGGATTTCAGCCGTCGTTTCATTCACGAAGACACCAACTTTTTGGATCTTTGGATTGAGCTCAGCCTGCAAAGCCAGAGCAGTTTCCAATGAAACATAATGGCGGCTGGGGGCGAAGACGAACCCGGCAAAATCAGCTTGCGCTTTATTGACTGCTTGGATGTCATCGGGCCTCATCAACCCGCAAATTTTAACTTGAACCATGGTCACACCTCCTCGATATTTATTGAACGGATACTGATTTGAATTCTTTAATTAATTGTTGCTTATTATTGGCCCGCATCAGGGTTTCACCCATCAGGATGCCGTTGAACCCGGCATTTGCCAATGTTTCAACATCAGCTTGGGTCTTAATGCCACTTTCCGCAATGACGGGGACGTTATCCGGGACCATCGCCTGTAATTTCAAACTATTGTTGAAATCGACTTTGAAGTCTTTCAGGTTGCGGTTGTTGATGCCGATGATTTTGGCACCGGACTTCAATGCTCGGGTCACTTCGTCAGCGGTATAAGCTTCCACGATTGCCTGCATGCCGAGACTTTCAGCTAGTTCACGATAATCTTTTAACTGCTGGTCGTTTATGATTGCGACGATCAGAAGAATGATGGAAGCACCGTTAGCTTTGGCTTCATAGATCATGTATGGGTCAATGGTAAAGTCTTTACGCAATGTTGGAACCGAAACTTCCTGGCTGATTTCATTTAGATAGTTGAGATGACCGTTGAAGTAATCCGGCTCTGTCAAAACTGAAATTGCGTCGGCACCTGCTTGATCGTAGCTTTTGGCAATTTCCAGATATGGGAAGTCTTGGACGATGGTTCCTTTGGAAGGAGATGCCTTTTTGACTTCGGCGATAACGTGAAGGCCGGGTTGATTCAAAATATCCAGGAAATCCGCTTTCCGAGTTGCCGGCATCTGTTCGACATCCTGCTTTAATTCTGATAGAGGTTTGGTTGCTTCATGTCTTTGTAGGCGTTTTTGAGTCACATTTACCAAATCATCGAGAATCATGCAACCACGTCCTTGCGTTTGTTGGAGAAGTCAATCAGACGATTGAGTTCTGTTTGAGCTTTTCCTTCATCGATGGTCTTGGCGGCTAAATCAATGCCTTCTTGAATGGTCAACTCCGGATGGGCAAGGTGTAATGCTGAACCAGCGTTAAGTAAAACGATGTCGCGCTTGGGGCCTTTCTTGCCGGCCAGGATGTCGCGGGTGATTTGACCATTTTCTTCAGGGGTGCCGCCAACAACATCTTGACGTTGTGCCCGCTTGAGGCCAAATTGTTCCGGTGTTATGACGTATTTGCTGAGCTTGCCATCGCGTAATTCGACAACGGCTGTTTCATCGGTAACGGTCATTTCGTCAAGCCCGTCACGACCATGGATGACCATGGCATTTTTGACACCCAATTTCTTTAAGACGTTGGCCAAAGGTTCGATTAAGCTTTCATCGTAAACGCCTAAGAGCTGGCTGGTTGGATGGGCTGGGTTGGCCAGAGGGCCGAGGATGTTGAAGATGGTTCGGATTCCCAATGCCTTACGAACAGGGGCAACGTACTTCATTGATTTGTGGTATTCCTGAGCAAATAAGAAGCAAAGGTTGTTGTCCTGAAGGCTCTGGAAGCTGGTGGCTGGATCTTCGTTGATGTCCAGACCAAGGGCTTCAAAGACATCGGCGGCACCACTCTTGGATGAAGCGGCGCGGTTACCGTGCTTGGCAACTTTGGTACCTGTTGCAGCAACGACAATTGCGCTGGTAGTAGAAATGTTGAAGGTGTTGGCTTTGTCACCACCAGTTCCAACGATTTCCAAGACGTTGCCGGCTTCTGGGAATTTCAAAGCGTGGTTTCTCATGGATGATGCGGCACCGGCAATTTCGTCGATAGTTGGGTTTTTCGCGGTTAATGCGGTTAAGAGGCTGGCAGTTTCAATTTCTGAAGTTTCGCCGTTCATAATTTCATCGAGAACTAATTGGCTTTCTTCAAATGTAAGATCTTCGTGGTTAACAACTTTTTCAATAGCTTGTTTTATCATAGTAGGTTCCTCCAAGGATTTCCTTTATAGTAAGTTCGAATTAATGATTTAAAGTTCAATCTATGATTTGCCATCGTTTAATTTCATTTTTCATAAGTGTGACCTCCATTTATTGCAAAAAAATAATCCGTCCATAACAAATTTGATTGTTAAGGACGGATTATTCCGCGGTGCCACCTTAGTTCAATTAATCAGGGGAGATAGACTTCATCTGTTAAGTTCCCCAATTAATCACTCTTAGCAAGGGACTAACATCCCTCCGACAACTTACGTATGCCAACACGTTTCTCCGTACTTGCGAACTTTCGGAAGAACCCTCAGTGGTCCATTTAATCATCTGCGTTCGGCTGCATTCTCAGCAATGGCAGCTCTCTTTGCGTGCACAATGATCTTGATCTCCACTTCATCGGTTTTATGGACGAATTAATTGTTGCTTTGTATATTAGAGCCTTATAATATAAATGTCAACAGATTTTAATCAAATAATTTAAAAAAGATTCAAAAAGGTGGAATGCCAAGTGGAAAAATTAGTTCGAGAATACATCGAGAACCAGCCAGTATCAAGGCAAGACAAGCTACAACAATTGTATCAGATTATCAAAAATGAAATGCCAGAAAATTATGATGAGAAGATCTCCTATGGAATGCCGACTTTTCATTATAAGAGTAATATCATTCACTTTGCTAATTTTAAGAATCATATCGGATTGTATCCTGGACCAAAAGCAATTGTTGAATTCAAAGATCAGCTCAAAGACTATAAAACCAGTATCGGAGCGATTCAACTTCCTGTCGATCAGCCGTTTCCAGTAAAGCTGATCCAAGAAATTGTTCACTATAATCTCCGGAATGTCTAGTATTCTCCCGTCGGGTATGGTATCACGGTACATAAGAGGGAATGGAGATGTTAGTGTGCAAAGTCAGTTGAGTCACCCAAATGGGAGTCAAGTACATGCAGGCAAGCATGTTTATACTGAAGAGAAAATTATTGGGGATATTGCGACCGTTGCCAATATGATCATGTATATCTCATACATAGGAGAAATTCTGCAGAATTTAAATGGGCAGCCAACTTCATTTATTCAGCCATTTTGTGCGTCGATTAACGCCGCACTGTGGGTTGCGTATGGTTGGGTCAAGCCAAAACGGGATTGGATCTTGATTGTAGCCGACGTGCCCGGTGTGATCTTCGGGTTAATCGCTGCGATTACAGCCGTGATTTAACAAGAGTGAAACACATTGCCATTGATTGGTGAATGTGTTTTTTTGTTGTATACTTTTTAGAAAATCGATTGGGAGACGGTCACATGAAAATCAAAATTGCATTGGCACAGCTGGATATAAAATTTGGTGATCCTGACAAAAATTTTGCTCAAATCGAACCAAACGTTCAAAAGGCAGCCACACAAAATGCGGACATTATTTTCTTCCCGGAAATGTGGAATACCGGATACGATTTGACCCGGTTGGACAAGGTAGCCGATAAGGAAGGTCAGCGGACCCAGACTTTGCTGGCAGAATTGGCCAAGAAATACCAAATCACCATTCATGGGGGTTCCGTCTCTACCGAAAAGAATGGTGCTTTCTACAATACGACCTATATCTATGCGCCCGATGGAAAGCTGATGACAACCTACGACAAAGTCCATTTATTTGGCCTGATGCATGAGGATGAGTATTTGGCATCCGGTGTTGACGAAGATCATTTTGAAATCAAGGGAATTAACGCAACCAGTGTGATCTGCTACGACATTCGGTTCCCAGAATGGCTGCGGACTTTAAGCTTGGACGACAGTCGAATCTTATTTGTCCCAGCAGAGTGGCCGACTTCACGAATCCCTCAGTGGCGCCGGTTACTTGCTGCTCGAGCAATTGAAAATCAGAGCTTTGTGGTTGCCGTTAATCGAGTGGGCAGTGATCCGGACAATCCATTTGGCGGTCATTCGGGCATTTATAATCCAATGGGCGATGAGATTCTGACATTGGATGATCAGCCGCAATTAAAAGTATTCACGATTGATACCAAAGAAACTGACGATGCCCGCGGATTTATGCCGGTGTTTGAAGATCGCCAGCCGGAGTTGTATCGATAGAAATTAATGGAGGTAAGAAATGTCTGATATTTATGACGATGAATCATTTTTTAACGCATACAGCCAAATGGCTCGATCCAAGGATGGATTAAAGGCAGCCGGAGAATGGCATCAGCTTAAAAAGCTATTCCCCGACTTCACGGGTAAGCGGGTTCTTGATCTGGGATGCGGGTATGGTTGGCACTGTCGGTATGCTGCTGACCATGGTGCCCGTGAAGTCGTGGGTATTGATGCATCAGTCAAAATGATTCAAAAAGCCAAATCAATGGCCAATCAAGATCAAATTCATTACCAGGTACTGGATATGATGGCAGTTAACGAACTTGCCGGTCGTTTTGATGTGGTGATCAGTTCCCTGGCGATTCACTACATCGAAGACTATTCCGGATTGGTTCAATTGATTAAATCAAAACTAAACTCTGGTGGGCGCTTGATCATCAGTGTTGAACATCCAATCTTCACGGCTCAGGGCAACGAAGAATGGATCCTAGGTAATGATGGTCAACGAAAATACTGGCCGGTTGATAGATACTTTGATGAATCCAGTCGCGAAACTGTTTTTTTGGGCCACTCTGTGAAAAAATATCATCGCACCCTTATGACTTACCTGAATACACTATTGAATGCTGGATTTCGACTTAACCAAGTCATTGAACCGACACCGACAGATAAGATGTTGGCTGAAAGCTCGGACATGCGCGATGAACTGAGACGGCCAATGATGCTGATCATCAGTGCCACATTAGATTAACCATCAGGCACTGAAACTCATAACGGCCGGAACTGTATCAATAATTGGTATAGGTCCGCTGAAAGATATTAAGTAGCAATAGAAGAGCAATTGTGGTAACATTTTTAACGATATGTTACCATAACTGCTCTTTGCTTTTGCCCTTCAAAGGTATACCAATTTTCATAAAGATAAGCCGTTTAAAACCTAAACATATCATTATCTGACATCACTAATGAGTCCTCAATGGATCCTTTGGCTTTTTCCGATATGCAAGTGGTGATACTCTCGATCAAAGCTTGAATTGACGGTTTATTTGGGACCTCATGAAGAACTTAACGTATCATTGTCGATATTATTGGGAAGCAGTAGATTGATTGGATGGATGAGTAAAGTATGTTTTTGATACAGGGTTGTCCAACCACTGATAGAGAAGCGTCAGGAACGATAAAGTTCTTGACGCTTTTTTTGCTGCTTCGAATTGCTCAATCATATGTGTCTACTGTGGTTTTATGTGCATGTCATAAAAAGCCAATAAGTTGAAACGTTGTTGAATGGGCAGCCAGAGCATATCCTAATATTTGTAAACGTTTACAGAAACGGTTCCAATTATTGAAGATTAAATGAATGGAGGTATTTTATGAAGTCTCGATCAAGATCTGGATGGATGTTGACGATGAACGCAAGTATTGCCTCATATCTCGATGCTAGTATTTTAGTAACGACTGGAATTGTGTTGGCGATGTGGAAAACAGAATTTAGTTTGAATGCTTGGTGGGTTGGGGCCTTAAGCACACTGGTAACTTTATCAGTTGCCTTTGGTTCTGCCATTGGTGGTTACCTGTCAGACAAATTTGGGCGTGTAACAGTGTTCAATATTGATATTCTGTTTGTTGCTCTCGGAACGTTTTTGGTTGCATTGGCACCTAATTTACCTGTGATTGTTGTTGGTTTATTCATCGCCGGAGCTGCCTCGGGTGCCGATTTGCCAACTTCATTAGCAGTCATTTCCGAACGAACCGAACCCGATCAATACGGTAAGGTGATTGCGTCAACTGAAATTTATTGGTTAGGCGGCATTGTTATTTCTCAAGGACTGGGCTTTCTCACAGCAAGCTTGGGATACATGAGCTCACGGATCCTATTTGCATGGTTGGGAGTCGTTGCTCTGATCACTTGGGCAATTCGTGCGTTATCACCGAAATTTCACCAGTTGGAAGTTTCAATGATCGTTCCAGTTGAGAGGCGGGCATCGACTAAAGAGGAAATTGCTGCAGAAAAAATTCCCTTCAAAAAGTTAATTTCAATGCCTCGTTACTTCGTTCCAATGATTGGACTAACAGGATTTTATCTATTTTGGAATATTCCCGCCAACACTTGGGGATCATTCTTGAATTACTTCCTGGTAACAATCGACGGTCGGAGTCAGCAATTTTCAACCTTGTGTGCGTTCTTCGCTAACATCCTCGGTGCATTTGTCCTGTACGGCATCTATATGAAGTTTGCGGACACGAAGTACCGTTATGTGATGACACGGATTGGCTTAATCTTATGTATTTTGTCATTTGTCCTATCAGCAGCCTTTGGCGGTGTTTGGTGGATATTCACCATATCATATTTTGTTTATTGCTGTGCCAATATGCTCCATGGAGAGCCATTATTCAAAATCTGGAGTCAGTCGTTATATCCAGTGCATGTTCGAGCAAGTGTAACAGGTATCAGCTATTCAATCGTTCGTGCAGTTACCGCAATTTTTTCGTTTGTTACACCAGCAATCATGGCCTATTCACCAACACTCTTAATCTGGTTATTAGTTGGTTCTTTAGCCATCTGCTGGTTGTCTGCAGAACTCGTTATGCGGTTTATTGCTCATCATAACATTCCCGATCCAGTATACAGTTCTCACGAGCGCAAGCTGGATCACAATAAAAAATTAGCTATAAATAAGGAGACTCATTAATCATGGACACAAAAAATATTTCTTATTACCGTCCTCTGGCATACGCCGCGGGGATTGGTTCAATGCTTGGGTCAGGTATTATTGTTGGATTGGCCGCAACCATTTCTGTGTGGCAGTCCGGATTAGGTTTAACCAATGGTCAAGTTGGTGTCATCTCTGGCGCCTTAACATTTGCCATTGCCTTTGGATCATTGTTCGGTGGCCGAATTGCTGAATCAATTGGTCTGATAAAAGTATTTAACTGGATTAACCTGTTTTATGCAGTCGGTGCGGGAATTGCCGTATTTGCACCAAACTACATCACCTTGTTGATTGGTGTCATTATCACTGGTGTTGCTTCAGGAACTGATTTACCAATTTCCTTAACGGTTGTTTCAAGAGATTCGCCTAATGCAAAAATTTCGGCTAAATTAGTTTCATCAACTCAAATTTTCTGGCAGGCTGGTATCTTCATTTCATACATCGGTGCATTTGCTGTTTCCAAGATGACAGGTGCAACTGGTGCAAGAATCGTATTTGGCCTATTGGTTGTATTTGCCATCGTCACTTGGTTATGGCGGACAATGTCAGGCAAATTCAAGGAATTACATGAAGAAGGTACTGCACGATATGAAGAAAACCAAAAGAACAGTACTCAAGTTGCCACAAAGTCAGTAACCAAGATTCTGTTTGGCCAAAACAAGAAGTTCTTGTATTTCTTCGTTGCTATCTTGATTTTCTACATCGGTTGGAACCTGCTGGCCAACACTTGGGGCCAATTCCAGACCTTCATGATGGTCAAGGCTGATGCTTCACAAAGTCTTGCTACAGGTGCCGGAATTGTTCTTAATGTCATTGCCCTTGTTGTCAGTGCCATTTTCTCATCAATTGCCGGTAGTAAGTACCGTAACACTGGATTTGTAATTGGTGCCGTTATTATGTTCGTTGCCATGGTTGGTATGACCATGGGTGGAGGTAGCCTTATTGCAATCATCGTTGCCATTGGTTTCTATAACATTGGTAGTCCGATGGCTGGTGAAGCTTTGTACAAGGTTTGGACACAAGAATCATTCCCAGTTGACGTTCGTTCTTCAATTCAGGGACTCATCAACGGAACTTCTCGAGTTGTTTGTGCTTTATTTGCTTTCATTACACCAGCACTTGTTTTGCCGGGTGTTATTAAAATTACGATGTGGTGCTTCGCGGGAGTCGTTGTTGTCAGCTTCATTGCTGGAGCAATTATGATTCACTTGCAACGTAAGTACGGTATCGAGAAGTAAATCGGATTATTCATTTTAGAAAACAGCTTGGATGAGAGGAAAGGACTTTTAGAATGTCAGAGATTGTTAAAGCACAAGCACCATACGATTTACAAGTTGAGCACTATCACGGTGATGTTTTGGGCATCAGAACAGCTACACCGCGGATTTCATGGAAGTACGATGGGCATGTTGCCGATGGCGATGAAGTTGAACTTGAGATTACCCTGCATATGCCTGGGCAAGAAGGTAAAACCGAATCAATCATGACAGAACCTGTTAACAATGTTTTGTTTAACTGGCCTTTAGATCCATTGGTTTCAAGGGAACAAGTTGAAGTGAAAGCTCGTTTGGTTGATGGTGACTCAAAGGGTGCATGGTCGAAACCACTCAAATTCGATGAGGGAATTCTTGAATACTGGGAACTTCTTGCTGGATTTATTGGACCAACATGGCCTGAAGAAAAGACTGACCATCGTCATTTGCCATTGATTAGACATGAGTTTACGTTAAAGGATAAGCCGGTTTATGCACGCCTTTACCTTTCTGCATTGGGGCTGGTTGAAGGCCACGTCAACGGTAAAGAAATGAGTAAGGACATTCTGACTCCCGGTTGGACATGTTATGATGACCGTCTGGAATGCTGGACATATGATTTGACGGATGACTTGAATGCAGGCGAGAATGCTTTCGGATTCTATCTTGGAGATGGATGGTACCGTGGCAGAATCGGCTTCAAGGGTGGCAAAGCCAATATTTATGGCGATAAGATTGGCGTCTTCGCCCAACTTGAAGTAACATACTCTGATGGATCCAGTGAACAGATTTTCTCAAATTCTCATGATGATACTTGGAAATCAGCAAAGGGTCCAATCACTCAATCTGACTTATGTGAAGGCGAGAGATATGATTCACATCTCGAAAAAGATGGTTTTGATCAACCCGGCTATGATGATTCGGATTGGTATCCAGTCGCTCAAATTCCTTTTGATCAACGGAAAATGGAATTTCCAATTTTGCCGCCTGTTCGGGCAACTATGGTCAATCAACCACTTTCGATTAAAAAGATTCGGGAATATGATGGTAAAGCTGATTGGCAGATTGATTTTGGCCAAAACTGTACTCAACGGATCAATTTGCACATCACAAATGCTAAAGATGGTGATGTCATCGAATTGCAACATGCTGAAGTATTAGAAAGCGATGGCACCTTGTCAACCCGCCCATTGCGTCGTGGTCAACAAATTGACCAATACGTCTCAAACGGTTCAGAAGCATACTTTGAAGCCCGCTTTGCGACACATGGGTTCCGTTATGCTGAGATTCGCGGCTGGCGCGGAGATTTGACCGCAGACGATATGGAATGCAAAGTTTACTTTTCAGATATGAAGCAAACCGGTACTTTCGAATCCTCCAATAAGAATGTCAACCGACTTGATGACAATGCTTTGTGGTCAATGAGATCAAACTTCGTTTCTCTTCCAACAGACTGCCCACAACGTGATGAACGTCTTGGATGGACTGGTGATATTTCATTGTTCAGCCCCACAGCAGCTTACTTTTACGATGTTGAAGGATTCTTGAGCAGCTGGATGCAAGACGTTGCTCATGAGCAAAAACGTCTTGGCACCGTTCCATTCTATGTCCCGTTTATTCCATATGCCGAGTGGACAGAACCACAAGGAATTGCTATTTGGGGTGATTCATCCGTCCGTGTTCCTTGGGCAATCTACATGGCAAGTGGTGACAAACAAATGCTTGCCAAGCAGTATCCTGCTGCAAAAGCTTGGATTGATGAAGTTAAAGGTTATCTCTCAGAGGATGGTGTCTGGGATCGCAAGCCACCATATTCACTCGGACAGCTTGGTGACTGGTTGGATCCTAACGCACCTGCTGACAATCCTGTTAAGGCAATGACTGAAAAGAATTTAGTTGCCACGGCCTTTTATGCCAATAGTTGTGACATGTTTGTTAAAATGGGTCATGAGCTTGGCAATGACGCTGAAGCAGATGAGTATTCCAAGCTTGCAGCTCATGTACATCTTGGCTTCAGAAAACGTTTCTTCAATGACAAGGGAATTATGACGTCTGATACGCAGTGTGCATATGCACTTGCTATTGCATTTGGCTTGGTTGATGATGATCCTGAAACAAAAGAATTTGCTGGCCATCGTTTAGCATTGCTTGTTCGTCGGGCACATGGAAAAATTGGAACCGGATTTGCCGGAACACCATACATTCTTCCAGCTCTGACCGAGACAGGCCACATGAACGAAGCATATGAGCTCTTTTTATCCGAAGAATGTCCAAGTTGGATGTACCAGGTAAAAATGGGTGGAACGACAACTTGGGAACGATGGGATTCAATGGAGCCCGACGGATCAGTTAACCCTGGTGTCATGACTTCATTTAACCATTATTCATTAGGATCCGTTGCTGATTGGATTCACGCAACTGTTGGTGGTCTTAAGCCGACTGCTCCTGCTTGGCACCAATTTGAAGTTGCTCCCCGTCCAGGTGGTGGATTAACCTCTGCAAAGGCCTCACACGAAACGCCATTTGGTACTGCAAAGGTTGAATGGACCTATGAAGCTGGCAAACTTTCCGTTTCAGTTGATGTTCCTTACGGTGCAACCGCACAAGTCGATATTCCAGGATATGATAAGGTTGAGCTGAGAGATGGACACTACGAAAACAGTTTTGATTATCAAGAAGTATAAACATTAACAAATGATCGGCTGGGACAAGTATATTGTGCCAGTCATTGTTTGTTTTAGAAAGAAGTGAGAATGATGGATTCTTCAAGTTTAAATTCATTCATGAAACTTGAAACCGCTGAGGTTGGATATAAGAAATTGTATGAGGCTAATCCGTATGATCATTTTAAGCCGGTCTCGAGTTGGCAGGAGTTTGCTGATCAGTATAAAGCAAATATGAAAAATCCTGTTCAGTTTCCAGATAAGCCACTTTCGGATATTCGTCCCAGATTTTTCGAGAGTCAATTCTTTTCACAGCAAGTCATTCATCCCGAGCAGGTCAACCATTCAAAATCAAATTTGATATATCCACCGCATCTTAATTCTGAAATTGTGGTTTTTAAACATTTGCGTTATTTGCCAATTATGGAGCATACACTGGAATTCGTGAAGATTTCTTATGTTCTTAATGGCCATTGCAAATTCTTTCTGAATGGGAAAAACTATGATTTGACGCAGGGTGATATGATCATCGTTCCGCCTAATCTTAAGCAGGCCTTCTTTTCTAATGCAGACGAAGATATCGTTGTTAATATTATCATGCGCCGGTCATCGTTCGAAGATGCATTCGCACCATTATTAATGGAACAAAATGATATCTCGAACTTCTTTTTAAGGATGTTGTATCGCCGGCAGTTTTCTCAATTGGTGCTTATTCATTGTGATAATGATCAGGAAATTGAACACATTATTTTCGGACTTTATAATGAATCGCAAACAACGATGCATGGTTCTCAGATCATTCTGAATAGTTATGTCTTGTTATTGTTTGGGCAGCTCATTCGAAATCATGCCAAAGATGCGAAAATGTTAGAGGGGTCTATTGATGAGAAACCTGTTTCAAATATTATTCAGTATATTCGCGTGAATAGAAAAGACATTAATTTAGAAAGCTTGGCTCAACACTTTAACCTGAGTGAAGGATACATCAGTAGATTCATTAAACGGGAAACCGGCTTTTCATTCTCCCAGCTCCTCAGAGATATCAAAATGCGTGAAGCGGCAAAATTATTGATATCTACGAATATGAGTATCGAAGAGATTATTGACAAGGTTGGATATACGGATATGAGTCACTTTTACAAGAATTTTAAAAAAATATTCGGGGTTACGCCAGCAGACTATCGACAAAATGGAAGTGATTTGTAGCATGATATTTGTCATTGGATCCGAGTGTCGTGTTCCAGATGAGGTCATAAAAAACAAATGATTTCGACAGTGCTCAGACTCCATTTGGAGAATATAATATAGTTATGTTAGCGCTTTCGAGCAGTGCTGGCATACTCAGCAGAGCCCCTATTTGTACAAGAACACCTTGTCGTTTCCCTCAAATGATTCAAACTGTACCCCAGTTGATGAAATGAGCACGCATGCAAAATAGGACCAAGCCATTCCGGCTTGGTCCTATTTATTGTTCTTTCAAAAATGAGATAGCAGTCTCTTTATTTCTGTTTAACTTCCAGATGAACACTATCAACATGATTCTTCATCAACAAGGCAGCACCAACACCACCCACAATCACGATTACGCCGGATGTGACCGCAACCGCGGCCATCCCGTTATCGTATGCATGGATGACGATTTTTTGAAGGGCCCTGGCAAACGGCGCCCGGGCCATTCTGTCGGAAAAGGCGATGGTGTGACCGGAAAATGGGCCGGCGTTAATCAGGGCATCTTTGATGTTGCTCATCACTTTGGTTGGCATTTCCAAACTGGGCATGTGCCCGTTCAAATGATTCTCGTATTGGGCGTCTTGAATCAGGCCCAAGCCAACCACACCAACCGTGGTACCAAACTGTCGAAAGACGTTCAGCAGGCCGGATACCATGCCCATATCTTGGGGCAGGGTGCCTTCCATGCCGGCCGTATTCAGCAGCGGGTTGACCATTCCGTTGGCAATTCCCATTAATACCATGCCGGGCCAAAGTTCAACGAAAGTCACGGTTGGACTGATTGAGTTGGCCATCAATAAGAAGCCGGCACCACCAACAAACATGCTCCAAACGATCATCCACTTTTTGGAATAACGGGAACTTAGAATTCCGGCAACTGGTCCGAGGAACAACGACCAGGCACTGATAGCCAACTGTCGAACTCCAGTCTGGACGGCAGAATAGCCAATATAGTTCTGCATGAGGGCGGTCAAGAAAGCGTTGTACGCGTATATCCCGGACCCCAAGGCAAACGCAATCAGAATTGTTCCCAAAAAATGTGGCCGTTTGAACATCTTAATGTCAATCATCGGATCTTCAACCCGCATTTCAACGAATACGAAGAAGATCATTACGACAACTCCACCAATAATTAAGCCGCTGACCCGGCCATCGGTCCAAGCCCAGTGGGGATGCCCCTCCTTGACGATTAGACCGTAAATGATGGCAAACAGCCCGATGGCAGAGAGCAGCATTCCAGCTAGGTCAATCTTATGATTCTTGCCATAACTTGGCGTTTCTCGGACATAGAAGAGAGTCAAAATAACGGCCAGAATTCCAAATGGCACATTTACATAAAAGATTGCCGGCCAGCCAAAGTGTTCAACTAAATAACCGCCGATCAGAGGACCGGAAGCCGATGAGACACCGATGATGGAGCCCAAAATTCCCAATGCCAGGCCACGTTCTTTGCCTTCAAAGTTAGAAGCAACCAGCGCCATGGATAGAGACATCATGCCGGCACCGCCAATTGCCTGGACGCCACGGCTGATATCGAGGATCAAAAGACTCGGTGCCATGCCGTTAATTGCCGAAGCGATGACAAACAGAATCATTGACCCCAAAAATATTTTCTTTCGGCCGTACATATCGCCTAATTTGGACATGATCATCAAGGTGACGGCATAGATCAGCGTATAGGCGTTTAATACCCATTGGAGATCTGTAAATGTTGTTTTAAATCCTTTTGCCATTGTTGGCAGGGCCACATTGACGACCGTGACATCCAAGAGACCCATAAAGACACCCAGACCCATTGCTGTCAGGGCAATCCACCGGGCTGCGTTCGTTTGCTTTTTCATGATTGACTTCCCTCGAAATAAATTTGTGTTGCTTGAATCAGGACTACCGATTCATTCTTCTATAAATGACGTACAGGACGATTGCCAAAATCAGCCCAAAGCCCAAAATCGGCTGTTCTCGAAAAATCAAATGAAAAAAGAATATGGAGTGGAAACCATGAATCCCCACCACAAGAAAATTTGCCAAATTCATAATATTTCCGCTTCTTTCTAGTATACTTACAGTATGTATTCTTATTTTATCCTAAAACGGGTAATGAGGAGGAAAAAATGAATATTGATTGGTCGATGATTTTTAATATCGTAGTCGTGATCAACGCCATCCTGGCAATCTTCACCGTGTTCAGGGAGAAACGAGATATCGCGGCAATCTGGGCCTGGCTGCTGGTGCTGGTATTTTTACCGCTGGTAGGCTTCATTGCTTATGCCTTCCTTGGCCGAAAGCTGCCCAAGAACAGATTATTCAAATTACATAAACACGTGCAGATGCAGCTGGATGAGCGGCTGAATGAGCAACGCAACCAGTTGGGACACGATGATAAGACACCAGCCGATGAAGTTGTTAACAGTGCCCGAACCGCTGTGGATATGTTCATGACAACGGATCATGCTTTTTTGTCTCGGCAAAACAAAGTGCGCATCTTCACAGGTGGAAACGCCCTTTTTCATAAGATTATCGGCGATATCGAAGCTGCCAAGAAAAGCATCCATATCGAATTTTACACTTTTTACAACGATAAGATTGGAAATGAGATTTTAAATCTGCTTGTGCAAAAAGCTCGTGAAGGCGTTGAAGTCCGAGTGATCTATGATTCATGGGGTTCAATGGGAACTACCAGAAAGTTTTTCCAACCGCTTGTTGACGCCGGCGGTAAGGCCTTTCCATTCTTGAACACCCGATCAATTCTGTTGGATTTCCGTATCAACTTTCGTGACCATAGAAAGATTATTGTGATTGACGGAATCATCGGCTACACCGGTGGTTTTAATATTGGCGATCAGTATCTTGGCCGCAAGAAGAAGTTTGGCAACTGGCGCGATACCCACATCCGGATTATTGGTTCAGGGGTGTTCGGACTCCAAGCCCGATTCATCCTTGATTGGAACGCCACCAGTCCACGTGATCAGATCGACGAAGATCAGGTTGAGGCCAAGTACTTCCCAGTTACCACGACCAAAGGAAACGTCAATATGCAGATTGTTTCCAGTGGCCCGGATTCAGATTTACAGCAGATTAAAATGGGCTATATTAAATTAATCACTATGGCAAAAAAGTATTGCTGGATTCAATCACCTTATCTGATTCCTGATGATAGTGTTATGGATGCCCTGCGGATTGCTGCCATGTCCGGCGTTGACGTTCGCATTATGGTACCAAGTATGCCCGATCACCCGTTTGTCTATCGGGCAACCCAGTATTATGCCCGTCAATTGGCTGAAGAAGGCGTCAAAATTTACTATTACAATAATGGCTTCATGCATGCCAAAACCATGGTCATTGACGACAAGATCGCTTCAGTTGGTTCGGCCAATTTGGATTACCGGAGCTTTAAGCTGAATTTCGAAATCAACTCGTTTATTTATGATCAAAAATTCTCCGCTGACATGCGCGATATTTTCTTAAATGACATCGATGTCAGTGAGCTCCAGACACCGGAGATGTTTGAAAAGCAGTCGCTCTGGTTGAAGTTTAAGCAAACCTTCAGCCGACTGCTGTCGCCAATTTTGTAATGATTAGAGGAATCGAAAATGATATTGGAACGCAATAACTTTATGAATCTCAAACAGGTAATGAAGGATCTCGAAAAGTCTCCTTTGAAGGGCCCAGTCAAAAATTTGAAGGACCTTGCTGAGGTTTATCAACTCCGTCATGCCGGAGTTAATGAAATTGGCACCAAGCTTGAAAACCTGGATGATGAATACTCAATGAACTACGATCATAACCCAATTCACCACATGGAAGAACGCATGAAAAGCGTCCGTAGTTTGGTAGGGAAAGTGTTGAAGAAACGGATTCCGATGAACACCAAATCGATTGATAATGAAATCAAAGATATTGGTGGGATCAGGGTGATTACCAATTATATTGATGATGTTTATCGGGTTGAAGAGGCCCTGGTTCAACAGTCCGATGTCACCTTACTGAAGCGCAAGGATTACATTAAAGACCCCAAGCCCAGTGGCTATCGCAGCCTCCATCTGGTCGTTTCCGTGCCGGTGTTCCAGTCCAACGGGGTTTTCGATGTACCGGTGGAAGTTCAGCTTCGAACAGTCGGGATGGATATGTGGGCCAGCTTGGAACATAAGCTCAGATATAAGACAAACGTTCCTAAGAAAAAAGTTGATCAGCACGCTGATAATTTGAAGGATTATGCTGCTGAACTCTATGATATCGAAACCAGAATGCAGGAAATTTTCCGTGATCTTCAAGGCTGATTTGGGGTCGGATTGTTTGTGTATTTCGCTAATACATCATATAATAATAGTGAAAGGTGAATGAACTAATCACCTGCAAGACAGACGAGGGACATCCGAAAATAATGTAGGTGCTAAGCCAGCGTGCTTAGATCCGAGTAGTCTGTCAGTTCAACCCTGCAGAAGATATTTAACGAGAAAGAATACCGACCATGTATTGGTCAATGATTGGTTCTAATGCCTTTCAAATGTTCATGTACCAGATAAGGATCTCATCACCTAGAGGGTGGTGGGATCCTTTTTTATGTCCGATAAATTTCTAAAGGGCCTTTTGGTTGCTATGCAGTTTGAGAACCCTTACACTTTTATTAAATCAATTGCGGACTCACGAGAACTTTTTCCTTATAACTTATGACTTATAAAATAGGAGCGATAGAAATGAAAGCATTTGGATACGATCATAACGGTGCTGCCGATGTCTTTGAAGAATATGATGTGCCAACTCCAGAAATTTCTGATGATCAAGTTTTAATTAATACCAGAGCGTTTAATCTCAACAACTTTGAAAAATCCATGCGGGTTGGTGAATGGAAGCAGGCGACTCATCGGGTAATTCCGGGCCGTGATGTTGCCGGAACAGTTGCCAAGCTTGGTGCCAACGTTACTGGATTCAAGGTTGGCGACCGGGTTGTGGCTCATGGCCATGGTTCCTACGCCGAATATGCATATGCGTTGGCAAGTCGAACGGTGATCATTCCAGATGAAGTTTCCTTCGCTGAAGCAGCGGGGATTGTGACGCCCGGAATTACAGCCTATCAAGCGGTGTACTTCTTTGGTCAGGTTAAGTCTGGTCAAACGGTCGTGGTCAGGGGAGCCTCTGGTGGGGTCGGATCATTGGCTGCTCAATTGGCCTTGAATATAGGGGCAACGGTTATTGGTATCGGCTCGAGTAAAAATGAGGCCTACGTCAAATCGCTGGGTGTTCAGGAATACGTCGCTTACAACAAGCAGGATCCTGCGCTGGTTCTTGCCAATCGCGCCGATGTCGTGATTAACTCTGCTTTAAATGGGGCTGACAGCGACAGTGATGCCCGAATTGTGAAAGAAAATGGCATCATCACCACGGTTGGTGGGGATGAGCCATTATCCAACAAGCCGTTTCAGTTCAAGCCAATTATTGCAACCAAGGCCATTTCGGATGCTGAAGCGTTGACTGCCTTATTGAAATTAATGGCGGAGAAAAAGCTCTCAATTCGAATTGGCTATCAACTACCATTTACTTTGGCAGGCGTTATTCAGGGACATGAATTATTAAGTAAGAAGCATGACGGCCGAATCATTGTGACTAATGAAGTGACTGATTAATTGATTAATAAATAAGGAACTTCCAACTGTGTCTCTTGCACATGGAAGTTCCTTATTTTTGTCATGAATTATTTATTTTGAAAATCTTTACTGTATTCATCGACTGCCTTGATTGCGGCAAAGACATCTTCTGGTGTGATGTCAGTTGGCATACAATCCATGGTGTCGTTATCATCACAGGCTTGGATGGCCACCTTCATCAGGTCTTCATCGGAAGCTGAACCCAGGTGAAGATCAGCCAAAGTGGTTGGCAGCCCCAACTTGAGATCGAATTTCAAGAACTTTTCAAACCGGGCGTGGTCACTGTTATCCAAAATGAGTTCAACCAAAGTTCCATAAGCAACTTTTTCGCCATGCGTCAGGTGATGAACATCACCGGTCAATGCAGTGAAGCCGTTGTGAATGGCGTGGGCGGCTGCCAAACCGCCACTCTCGAAGCCTAAGCCACTTAATAGGGTATTGGCTTCAACAACCCGTTCCAGTGCTGGTGTGGCAACATGGGCCTTGTTGGCAGCAATCGCCAAGTCGGCATATTCAAACAGGTTGTCTTCGCAAGCTTGACCAATTGAACCGGCCACGATCGTTTGCTTGGCGCCCAACATGTTGTCGGCGTTGGCTGCCCGAACATCGGTGGCTTCAACGTTGGTTGCCAACGCATCGGCAATCCCAGAAATCAGTAAGTGAACGGGACCGCCTGAAATAACTTTGGTATCCAGAAGGACAATTTCAGGATTCTTCTTGTAGAAGCGATAGTGATCAAAAGCACCATCGTCAGTGTAAATAACCGATAATCGTGAACATGGAGCATCGGTTGATGCAATGGTTGGGGCAACCATGACGGCAATGTCGAGGTTGTCGGCAATTGCCTTTGCGGAATCAGCGGCTTTACCACCGCCAAGGCCAATGATGATCTGGTCCTGGTCGGACTCGCCGATTGCCGTTACTCGGTTAATTTCTGATTCGGACGCTTCACCTTCGAATTGAGCAACGGTAACGTCAAAACCGTTATTTTTCAGATATTCGATAAAATCATTTCCAACAATTTTTAAAACAGTGGGATCGGAAAGCAGGAGCACCTTGGTACCATATTTTTCAATGTACGGTGCACTATTGAATAACTCACCGGGGCCTTGAATGTAGGTGTTGGGACTTGCAAATAATTCTTTCATATTGAAACCTCCCGAGTTTATTTGTGATTTTGTTCACAGGATCATTTTAATTGATTTTGAGCCTGAGGTAAACGATTTGAATGCACGAAAAAACCGCAATCAGGGATATCTGATTGCGGTTGGGATACTTATTTACTCAAATCATATTTCATATTGATGATGTAAACCAGTACAGCACCAATTGTCATGGTTACAAATTCACCGATACCAGTGGTCAAGTATGCACCCCAGAAGGTTGGCCAAAAGGCACTGCTTCCGAGATAAGCAATTTCACCAGCAACGATAAACATGTAAAAGGTTCCGATCAAAACGGATGCAACCAGCTTCAATGGCAGTGATTTGATGAAGCGGCTGACAATATTGATTGTTAACAGCGCAATCAGCGTTTCACCAGTTCCCACGACCATGTCCAGAGGTCCAAGCGATGACATCATGTTCGAAACAAAACATCCAAGCGTGATCGCCACAACGTAGCGCTTATTAAAGACAGCAAGGTTATTCAAGCCTTCTGAAAAGCGGAACTGAACTGGGCCAAAAGCCAAGGGTGCAAAGACCATCGTGATAACGATGTAGAGTGCAGCTACAACAGCAGCTTTCGTGAGGTCACGAACGTTACTGATGCCAAACAAATTAGTCTTAGAATTCATAACAAATTCCTTCCTTGTTAAATATTCAGTTGTTAGACAACCTTTATAGGTTACCGCTTTTAGGTGCTGAGGTCAAAACGGGTTGGTGGGCAGACCTTGAAGGTGGTTTTACTTTGTTGTTGATGTTAGTTTGTTTGGTGGAGTTTCTTTTGCCGAAACGTGCTTCGACGACCCTGCCCCCTACTGTGTAAGCCAGAAATTTCAACGATGAACAAGGACCGCTCATCCTTAAAATTTCTGGCTTACACTCCGGGGGCAACCCGGGTCTCGTCGCACTCTAATTGTTTAAAATCCACAGGAAAATCACAAACACTACCGCCAAAGCGTACATCATGGCACTGACTTCTTTTCCACGACGAGCGGCAATCATTGTGATTGGGTAAGTGATGAAGCCAAGGGCGATACCATCCGCAATACTGTAAGTTAATGGCATACCGACAAGCGTAATGAATGCAGGGGCTGCAATTTCGAATTGTTCCCAATGAACATTTTTAAGTGCCTGAGCCATCAGGATACCAACGATGATCAAAGCTGGTGCGGTTACTTGACTGGTAATAACAGTCAGAAGTGGTGAGAAGAAGGTTCCCAAGATGAAGAGGATTCCGACGATAATGGCGGTAAATCCAGTTCGGCCACCGACAGCGATCCCGGCTGATGACTCAACGAAGGCACCCATTGGTGAAGTTCCCAGAACTGAACCAACCAGCATGGTTGAAGAATCAGCGATCAATGCATGACCGATTCGAGGAATCTTGTTATTCTTGATGAATCCTGCTTGTTCAGCCAATCCAACCAACGTACCAGCGGTATCAAAGAAGGTTACCAGCAGGAACGTCAGGACAACAACAATTAATTGAACAGAATTGATATCGCCAACGTGTGACAGAGCAACACCAAAGGTTGGCTTCAAGCTTGGAATTGATGAAACCCATTGGTGAGGGAGTGGAATTAATCCAGTGGACATACCCAGGATGGCGTTTAAAACCATTCCAATGAAGATGGCACCAGGAACTCGCATACTCATCAAGACAACGGTAATTAACAGACCGAAGATCGTAAGCCAAGTTGTTCCAACGTGAAGGGAACCCAAGCTGACAAGGGTATCTTTGTTAGCTTGAACTAATCCACCGTCACTTAACCCAATAAAGGCAATGAACAGCCCGATACCACCACCGATTGCGGCTTTTAAATCAGCTGGAATAGAATCGATGATCTTTTCACGGAGCTTCAATGCGGTCAAAATCATAAAGATCACTGATGCAACGAAGACGCCGGCCAAAGCAGTCTGCCATGAAACCTTCATACCGATAACAACGGAATAGGCAAAGAAGGCGTTGATTCCCAAACTGGCCGAAATGGCAATTGGGTAGTTGGCAATAAAGCCCATCATGAAACAGCCAAATGCAGAAGCGAGGGCAGTCGCAGTGAAGACGGCACCCTTATCCATCCCGCTTACTCCAAGCACATTGGGGTTAACAAACAGGATGTAAACCATTGAAACGAACGTCGTAATTCCAGCGATGATTTCCGTACGAAAATTCGTATGGCGCTCATCGAACTCGAAATACTTGGCAATTGAATTTAACATATAATAGCTCCCTCTATAGTTCGGATATAATTTAAAAATTACATATTAATTCTAGCATTATCCGCAAATAGGTTCAATAAACGAATTAAATTAAGTTAAAACCAGAAATTGTTTATTATTAGGCCACTTTATTTATGGAAGTGGTTACATTACGAATGAAAAGAAAAGCCTCAGTGATTTCTGCCACTGAGGTTGATAAAATATTATTTCGTAAGATTATAGTCTAAATGCGTTATCGATGGTGTTGTATTCTTGATCCGACAGCGCCACATTCATGGCCTTGGCGTTACTGCGGACCTGTTCAGGTGTTTTGGCGCCGGGGATGACCACGCTGATATCTGGATTCTTGATGTACCACGCCAGAACAATCTGAGCAATTGTTGCGTCGTGGTTGTCGGCGATTGGCTGCAAGTTCTTGACCGATTCCGTAATTGCATGGAAACGGCTGCCGGAAAAGTTGGGGTCGTCGCTTCGAAGATCATCTTCAGGAAAATCAACTGGACTTCCATCGTATTTACCTGTTAGGAGACCCGAAGCAAGTGGGAAGAATGGAACGAAGGATATGTTTTCTTTTTCGAGATAAGGGAATAATTCTTTTTCGGCATCACGGTGAACCAAGCTGTATTGGTCCTCGACGATGTCGACGTCATGATTCTTATTGGCTTCTTTGAGTTGATCCAGTGAGAAGTTGGAAACTCCAATCGCTTTAATCAATCCCTGTTTTTTGAGATCGACAAGTTTGGCAATTGCCTCATCTTTAGGTGTTTGATCATCAGGAAAGTGAATGTAAAAGATGTCGAGGTAATCTGTGCCAAGTCGTTTGAGACTGCTTTTAACAAATTTTTCCAAATCTGCGGGTTTATTGCTGATGGAAACTTTATCGCCATTAACAATCTGGGCGCCCTTGGTGGCAATCACGATTTTTGAGCGGTCATAGTCTTTGAGCACTTTGCCGATGAGTTCCTCGGATCGGCCAAACCCATAGGCAAAAGCAGTATCCAACATTGTGATACCACTGTCCAACGCAGCTCGAACCGAATCCATTCCAGCCTGCTCATCCAAATTTGGGAACAGGTTGTGACCACCGACGGCATTGGTTCCAAATCCAAGCGGTGTACTGACAACAGCTGACTTACCAATTTTGACATTTTCGGACATTTTTACGTCCTCCTTTGATTTTCCATAATTATTATGGTACACATTAATTATGGTACTTTATCCAAAAATATAAACCATTTAGATTAGGAAGCTGTCAATTGAAAAAACTACTGATCATTAATCAAAACAATCAAGTTGTACCGCCACTTACAAATTTGCTCAAGGCAAACGAAGACGTTGATGTGTCAATCTACTCAGGTGACTTGAAATCGGCCGAAGGGTACGCCAAATTCCTGCCAGACACCAACCTGCTGTTTATAGCAGTCGGGCCTAATGATGCCGATCTTTATTTAGAATCTTTATTTGAAGCGGTCGATGAGGTGCAGCCGCCAATCAGCGATATTGTCATGCTCTCATATGCGGGAGTCGATGATGAATTGGACGGTCCGGTAGAATATGCCGGGGTCAAAGACAAGCAAGAATTTATAAAACAGCAAAGATATGCCATAAAGATTGTTGATGAATCTGAAATCTCCTATTCTATAATTAGGATGAGTCAATTAAAAGATGACCAAGCTTCCGATTATCGATTATTTAATGAAGGAAGCAAAATGCCGGTTGGAACTGTTTCACCAAATGCAGTTGCCAAGTTGGCATATGACATGTTGATTGAACAAAAGTTAATCAATCATTCAGTTGGCATTATTGATCAATAAACAATGGGGGCGATAAGATGGCTATCAAGCTGGAACCGGAACAAATTCAACAACTAAAAGATCAACTGGCGGAAGCAAACCGCAATTCTCATTTTGTCATTATTTCCGCAGTTTCAAAAAAAGAGCACAGTGGCGTTAATATGGTCACTGATTGGCACAACTTTCTTAATATGAAGGAAAACAACGGGGAAAATTTTGACTTTCATGTTATTCGAGACATCCTGCCGATTACGACCAACCTGGTCTATTGGGCGGTTGCCCAGCAAAATCTGCACACGATCACGACCCAAGGCGATCAAGACGATCAGGCGGTTGATGATTTGGAGTTTTATACCAATAAAGTGATGGAAGAAAATAAGGTTAGAGCCTAACAATAGTAGACATGAAAAAGGGAGCAACCAATTTGGCTGCTCCCTTCGTTGTTCTTATACAAACTGAATTCCACCATCCACAATGATGGTTTGACCGGTAATGTAGTCGGATTTTGGATCTGCTAAGAATGATACCAGGTTGGCAACATCGGCTGGGGTTTCACCACGGCCTAATGCGATACTGTCAATGTTCTTTTGAAGGGTTACACCTAGCGGAACATCGTAGATCTTAGCCATTTCCGCATCAATTTGGTCCCACATCTTTGTGAGCACGATGCCTGGTGCGTAACTGTTAACGGTAATCTTATCTTTGGCTAATTCTTGAGCAGCTACTTGAGTTAACCCACGAACCGCGAATTTCGTTGCGGAGTATGGGCCAAGCAACTCGAATCCTTGGTGGCCGGCAATTGAAGAGGCACTGATGATTTTTCCACCGGTTCCTTGTTTCTTGAATTGGTCGGCTGCAGCTTGGATTCCAAATAAGACACCTTTAATATTGACGCCCATAATTTGATCAAAATCTTTTTCTTCAACGTCAAGAATCGTGCCGATTTTAGCAATTCCAGCGTTATTGACTAAGACATCAAGTTTGCCAAAGTCCGCAACGACTTGGTCGACAAGTCCGAAGACACTATCTTTTTTTGAAACATCAACATAGTAGCCTTTGGAGTCATTGCCAATTTCTTCAGCAACTTTTTTGGCATTTTCTTCATTCATGTCGGCTACGGCAACGGTAAAGCCATCGTTGACTAATTGACGGGCAATTCCTTCACCAATCCCCTGACCAGATCCGGTAACAATTGCAATTTTTGCCATAATTGTATCCCCCTATGGAATAGATAGTTCGAAAAATTCACAAATAAATGTTTTGGAATGGTTACTATGTGTAAACGGTGCCAATACTGTTGTGACAACGGTTCTATGTGATTATATTTAATCACTTTTTGTAAGTGAATTCAAACATTGTGAATTTTTGTTTGGGGGTTGGGATCGTTATTTACTATTAAGTAAGACAAAAAATCCATCGATGAACAAGTTGCGTTCATTGATAGATTTTCTGTCTTACACTTTGGGGACTAAGAGGTTTACTTTTGGAGTTTTACTTATATGTAGCCGAAACGTGTTCCTGCAGCCCCAACGACCGTGTGAAACACGTCTAGCCTACTTGGAACCCCTTCCTTATACACCGGGGTTAACCGGGCTTTGTCACACTCTGGTGCACTAATTTTATTATCTGGTATTGGCTGCTTCTCAAACACGCTCCGACGGCCGGCTGGAAGCCTGCCTAGCCTACTTGGCGACAGCCCAGACCCCTGCTACATAACTAAAAAAATTTAGTGATGAGCAAAAAACGCTCACCACCAAATTTTTTCAGTTATGCTCCGGGGTCTAAGAAGTTCACTTTTGGAGTTTTACTTATATGTAGCCGAAACGTGTTCCTGCAGCCCCAACGACCGTGTGAAACACGTCTAGCCTACTTGGAACCCCTTCCTTATACACCGGGGTTAACCGGGCTTTGTCACACTCTGGTGCACTAATTTTATTATCTGGTATTGGCTGCTTCTCAAACACGCTCCGACGGCCGGCTGGAAGCCTGCCTAGCCTACTTGGCGACAGCCCAGACCCCTGCTACATAACTAAAAAAATTTAGTGATGAGCAAAAAACGCTCACCACCAAATTTTTTCAGTTATGCTCCGGGGTCTAAGAAGTTCACTTTTGGAGTTTTACTTATATGTAGCCGAAATGTGTTCCGACGACCCTGACCCCTACTGTGTAAGACAAAAAAACTATCGATGAACAAAAAGCGTCCATCAATAGTTTTTCTGTCTTACAGTATTTGCTTTGTAGATCTACTTATATATAGCCGAAACGTGCTTCGCAAGCCAGCTTCCTCCGCTTAATCCGATAACGAGTTCCGATGCTAAGTGCGCATCAAAACTCGTTATCAAATTAATGCTCAGAAGCTAATCGGCTTGCTGCGCACTCTTGTTTTATGTACACCCAGTTTTCGCTGGGCGTTATTAGGAGTAGGGCCTATCAGTATCTGAACTTGAAAGACATATTGGGGGTAGATCGTAAATTCTTGCTTCCGATACTTAATCGTGGAATGCACTGGTAGGCTCCATAACAAGATCAATGCAAGCATAAAGCTTTCATTTAGGTCAAATAGATGGATGTAAAGTACATCCAACCCTTATAATAGACTCTTTTTTTTAATGTTCAATGATAATGCTTTTGAATTTCGCAATGCAGTCTATTGACCGTGCCAATCCCTTTCTCATAGCCGATTCGGGGCTGGTTTGGATTCCTAGATGCCTCTCAATCTTCCCCAAACATTAGGAATATACTATGTTAAAATTAAAGTAATTTTAAAGAGGTGAGAGCAGTGACACTACAATTTGTCCTCGGGAAAAGTGGACTTGATCATCAGGAAAAAATGGTCGCAATCCTTCAAAAGCAAAAATCAGATCATCCGGATGACCAATTTTTTTATTTGGTGCCAAACCATATTAAATTCGAATCAGAAGTCAGTATTTTAAAACAATTAGTCGATCCCGGTGAATCAACGACCGCTCAAAGTGAGGTCCAGGTTTTGTCGTTCACACGACTCGCCTGGTTCTTCTTACGGAACACACCTGAATACCAAAAGCAGCGGATCACCACTGCCGGCATTAATATGCTGCTGTATCAAATTATTGTTGATAACCAGGAAAAACTTATTTTGTTTGACCACGAAATTCATAATCCCGGCTTTATTGGTCAGATTGCGACTCAGATTGCCGAAATGCAGGCAGGAAACGTTCTGCCCGAAGACCTGCTTGAGATGTTGGAAAGTTCAGACAGCACAATTACCAATGATTTACGCGACAAATTGCATGACTTTGCCATTATTTATTCTCAATATGTGAAGCAGATTTCGGACAAATATTTTGATAGCCATACCGTTCTCAACCTTTTGAGCAGTAAGTTTGCCGATATTGATTTAACCGGTTATCACTTCTATATTTCCGGGTTCTCCAAATTCACTGCTCAGGAATTTGGATTGGTTCAGACCCTTATTAATCAGGCCGCCTCGGTGACGGTCTCTTTGACGTTGGATCGGCCATACCCGACTGAACTGCCCCAACAGCCCAACCTTTTCTTTCAATCAGCCAAGCTGTTCAATCAGCTGTATCGCTTTGCCGCCGACAATCAGGTGCCTTATTTGAAATCAGTAATGGCCGACAAGCCGCGGGTTGGTGGCGACATGCAAAAGCTTGAACAGTACTGGATTGCTTCCAGCAGTCTGGGAACCCCTCAAGTTAATAGTCAACTATCATCCGATTCAGTTCAGATTTATCAAGCAGACAACCTTTACTCCGAGCTCGATCAGGTTGCCACGATGATTCACCAAATGGTTGCCAGCGGGAAATATCGATATGCCGACTTTCTCATTTTGACCAGGCACTTGGATGCTTATCAAAATATTTTGGATCCCGTATTAAACACCCAGCAAATTCCATTCTTTAAGGATATTCAAAAATCGATGGCCGACCATCCATTGGTTGAATTATTAAGTGCCGTATTTGATATTTATGATCCAAACCGCACCCGTAATTATCGATATGACGATGTGATGCGCTTTTTGAAATCCGAACTAGTTCTGCCGATGATCGACGGCAAGCCGATGGCGGTTGATGATTATCGCCGAGCAGTGGCTTTGACTGACAATCTTGTGTTGAAAAATGATTATGCCGACAGCCGTTGGACTCAAAAAGAAGACTGGCAGTATGTTTGGCTGCCTGATGACGATGAAGGCGAGGCATCGACTAAAATTACCGATCAGGACCGGGAGATTTCTCGGCAAATCAACCTTATTCGGCATCTTGTCAGGGACTTGTTGCCAAGCTTTTACAAGAAATTTTATAAAGCCAAAACCAACCAGGAAGCCGCTAGCATTCTCTATCAATTTTTAGCTGATGCCGGTGTGATTGATCGACTTCAGAGTTGGCGTGACGACGCAACCGCCGCCGGAGACATGAATCGGTCCAATCAAATTGAACAGGTCTGGCGGACATTTTGCTCATTACTTGATGAGTGTGTCCAGATTCTGGGTGACAAGCCATTCGTTCCAGACGACTTTTGGTCACTGATTTACGCCGGATTCCAAGGAGCTGATTATTCCCAGATTCCATCAACATTGGATCAGGTCAGCGTTTCTGAAAGCGGCATGGTTCAGATGGATGATCGCAAGGTCACTTTCATGATTGGTTCAAACGACGACAATATGCCGGATCGGCTCATTAACCAGAACCTCTTTGGGGATGACGATATCAGCCAGCTGCAAAGCAATCTCGGTGACGATCAGTATTTGAATGATCCCGCAGAAGTTCAGATGGCCTTTGAGCCGTATTTGAATTATTTAGCCTTCATGACGGCTTCCGACAAGCTGATTTTTACTTATACCAATAAATTAAACGACGAATCAGCTGTGAAACTTTCACCATATGTTTCACGGATTCAACGATTCTTTAACCTCAAAGTGGTTAATAATCCGGCAATTCCGGATTCCGAACATGATGTGATGCCATATGTCGGGACAAAGCCGGGCACCCTGCATCACCTGATTCAGGGTGCTCAAAATTCTTTTAAGGACAACCATGATCTCAGTTCGGATTGGGCAGAAATACTGCAGTTTTTGGGGCATGATCCGGATGTTGGCAGGCAGACAGTCAAGCTCTTGAAGAGCATTCATTACACCAATGTTCCCAAGAAACTGGACGACCAGATTGTCACTGATTTATACGGATCCGAACTGAACATTTCAATTTCTCAACTGGAAACCTTCTATAAGAATCCGTATGAATATTTCTTAAAATATGGTTTGAAACTGCAAGAACGGCCGAAGTTTGAATTATCGACTGCATCTACCGGAACTTTCTATCATGACGCGATGGACCATATTGTGAAGCAGATTCACGCGCAATCCATTGATTTAACGACGCTGACCGATGAAGATATTCAAGAACTGGTTAATGAAACTGTTGAGAAGCTGATTCAGGATCCCCAAAACTTTGACTACGTTGTCTTAACCAGTTCCAACCGAATGCACTACATCTCCATGCAGCTGCAGGCGACCGTTCAGCAGATGGTCCGGGCTCTAAGGGACCAACAGAATCTCACACCGATGCGGCCGAAAAATACCGAGTTGATCTTTGGCCAGCCAAATCAAAAGCAGGCACTTAAAGGCTTGCAGTTTGAACTCCCCGGTGATCGTTCAGTCAAAGTCCGTGGCCGAATTGACCGGATTGATTCAATGACTACCAAAGATAAACGCTACTTTGGGATTGTCGACTACAAGTCATCCGACCGGAAATTTGATTTCAACGCAGCCTATGATGGCACGTCGATGCAGCTGCTGACTTATTTGGACGTGCTCAAAAACAACCTCAAGCAGCTTAACCCTGATGACAAGGAAGTCGCACTTGCAGGGGCCCTTTATCTGCATATTTATAATGCAGTGTTCAAGCCTGACGAAATTCAGAACAAGTCATTTGATGCGGCACTGTTAAAGAAACACCAGTATAACGGGATCTTAGTCGATGATGACGACCTGATTGGCAATTTGGAAAACGATTTAGAGAGTGGCTATTCACAAATTTATCCATTCAGAAAAACTGCCAAAGGCTTCACGGGCGCCAAGTCGTTGATTAACCCATTGGAGTTGAATGCATTTCTTGATCACACCGAGAAACTAATCGTTGATGCGGCTTCGAAGATTTTTAATGGTGACGTTAAGCTTTGGCCATATAAGCAGGGCCAAACCACGGGGATGCAGTTCACCCCGTACAAATCAATCATGAACTTCGACCCAATTCTTTCGGAGAACCAATACCGGCTTGTGGATAACGAATCTGTCAAAGAAATCTTGAAAAAGTTAGGGGAGGAACAGTCCGATGGCATTTAACTACACACCTGATCAGCAAAAGGCAATCAAAGACCGGCCTGAAGGCAATGTCCTGGTATCCGCCTCGGCTGGTTCAGGAAAGACTCGGGTCTTGGTTGACCGAATTATTGATATGGTCAAAAACCAACATATTGATGTTGACCAGCTGCTGGTCGTAACCTTTACCAACGCTGCTGCCAAAGAAATGCGGCAACGATTACAGGTTGCCCTGCGAGAAGAATTCAATAACGCTCCGGAAGGAGAAAAGAGTCGACTTCTGACCCAAATTCAAAAAGTTGCCGTTTCTGATATCACAACCATGGATGCCTACTGTCAAAAATTAGTTGGCCGTTACTACTATCTATTAGGGATTGACCCCAACTTTCGAATTCTGGCGGACGACACGGAAAAGCAGTTATTGAAGGATCAAGTTTGGGACACTGTTCGTGAAGACCTTTATGGCAATGATGAAGATGGGTCGTTTGCCCGCCTGACCGAGAACTTTTCCAGTGACCGTAGCGATGATGGCTTGGCTGATTTGATTTATCGGCTGGATGAATTCGCAAATGTTACCGATGATCCTGAAGGCTGGCTGGATGATGCGACAGCATTCTATGACCTTGGGGGTAAAAGCCTGTTCGAAAGCGACTTTTATCGAACCAATATTGCTCCAAAGATCGATGAAGTGTTTGCCCGAATCGAGCTCAATCATGAGTACATGATCAAATTGGCTCAAAGTGGCTTATTGGATAAAGATGAAAAGGCATTCGGCGATCAGCTAAAGGCCATTACCAGCCTTCAAGAAACCATCGCAAAACTTTCGTCATTTGATGCAATTCGTGAAGCACTGCTGGGGTTTGAATTTATCAAATTACCGTCACTTTCAAAGCCGCAGGGCGACCAGAAATTTTATCATGAACAAATTAAAGAAATTAACAATCAGAACAAAGACGATTGGAAAGCTTTTTATGCGCAGTATTTCAGTCTTGATGAACAAGCCAACGTTGATTTGATGGCCGCTTCTAAAAAGCGGGTTGCCAAATTAATTTCGGCCGTTCGCGACTTTCGATCGGCGTACGCCGCAACCAAGCATCAGCGCCACTTGATGGAATTTATCGATATTGAGCAGGCAGCCTACCAGATATTGAACAGTGACAGTGAACAGGCACGACAGGTTCAAGCCAAACTGCGGGATCAATACTATGAAATTATGACTGATGAATATCAGGATAATAACCGCCTTCAAGATGCCATTTTGAATAAATTGGCCAAGGATGGCGGCGGTAATCGCTTCATGGTGGGGGATGCCAAGCAGTCGATTTATCGATTCCGGCTGGCAGATCCGCAGATGTTTATTAATAAACAAAATACTTATGCTTTAGCAGATAACCATAATGAGTTAATCACCCTGGCAGATAATTTCCGTTCGGCGGAAAACGTCGATAACTTCATTAACCTGATCTTTGAACAGATTATGGACCGGCAGGTGGGTGAGATTGACTATTCAGAAGCTAAGCTGCAGTTCGGTGCCAAGTATTATCCGGATGACCTTAAAGCCGATGTTGAAGTCATGCTGTACAGTGCCAAAAAGCCACTGACAGAAGGACCTGAGCTTCCTGACGAACAGCAGATGGACGCCGATCAGGGCCAAGTGGAAATGATTGCCCAAAAGATTCGTCAAATTATGGATAACCATGAACAAGTAGCGGATGGCGACTCTTATCGGCCGGTGGATTATGGCGACTTCGCCGTCATTTCACCAACCAGAAACAGTCAATTAACCATGTCGCAAGTATTCAAAGAATACGGGATTCCGGCTGAAATTACCGGGGCCAAGAGTTATTTGAAGACAACCGAAATCCAGGTCATGCTGTCGTTACTCTCGATTATTGATAATCCCTATCAGGATATTCCACTGGTTGCCGTCTTAAGATCACCAATCGTTGGCCTTGATGAAAATCAGTTAGCTTATCTGCGGATCAATCAAAAGACTGGAAATTACTATGAATCAGTTCTGAAATTCTATCGTGAGTACCCGAATTCGGAACCCAATGAATACGCACAGGCCATCTATCCTTTGATTGACACTTTCTTTAAACAATTGGATCATTTTAAGAATGTGGCCCAGCAGGATGGCTTGGTTGCTTTGATTTGGGAAATTTATCAGCAGACCGGATTCTTGGACTATGTCGGCGGAATGCCCGGTGGCTATCAGCGTCAGACCAACCTGCACGCCCTTTATGAACGGGCTGCTGATTACGAGAAGAACGGCTTTAAGGGATTATTCCGATTTGTTCTGTTTATTGAACGGATGCAGGCCAGAGATGATGATTTGGCGACCGCAGTTCCGAATACTTCGGATAATATGGTTCATGTCATGACCATTCATGGAAGCAAGGGACTGCAATTTCCAATCGTCTTTTTGAATGATATCGGCAAACAGTTCAACCCCCAAGATACCCGTGGTCGGGCAGTGTTAAACGATCATCTGGGTGTCGGCATTTCATACTTGGATACTGAAACCAGAGAAATTCAAGAGCCTTTGCAGCGCCAAGCAGTTGTCGATGTGACTAAGAATGCCGGCCTTTCAGAGGAAATGCGAAAACTATATGTTGCCCTGACCCGTGCCGAACAGCGATTGTTCTTAGTAGGTAAAGTGAATCCGGCAAAGGGCGATAAAGGCGATACTTTAGACGTTCAGTCGGTTGTCAGTGCCTGGCAGTCAAAGACCGATGAGTCCGATTTATTGATCCCCATGGCTGAACGAAATTCGGCCAACAAGTATTTGGACTGGATTGGACCGGCAATTTCCAGACATCCGGACGTGATTAAGACGTATGGCGACAGTCAAATTGTCAATCAGCTTCAGGATGATCAAAGTCATTTTACGTTGACCTTTTACGATAATGCCAAGGTCATTCAAGGCAAAATGCAGACTGGTAATGTCGCTGTCGAACCCAATGAGTGGGTTGAGCGACAGGATCAGACGGAATCCGGGTCAGAACCGGACCGACAGCGAATTGCCGATATTATGAACTTTGACTATCCCCATCAGGCAGCTACTCAAACCACTGCTTATCAGTCAGTTTCTGAAATCAAACGGTTATTTGATGACCCCGACAATGTCCAGTTGGGCAATAATGCTCGAATTGACAGCAGCCAAATGATTAAACCGGGTCGATACACCCAGCCCAGTCTGGCAACCCCAAAGTTTATTTCTGAAAATGGCACTAAAAAGCCTGCGCCAACCGAAATCGGGACCGCAACGCATTTGGTCCTGCAGCAAGTTGACCTTCATCAGCAGCCAACTGAGAAAAATGTGTCAGAATTGATTGCCAACCTTGTTAAGGCGGGCATTTTACAAGAAAATGTTGCTCAGTCAATTAATGTTGACGGGATTCTTCGATTCTATGCCAGTGACGTTGGCCAGGATGTGTTGGCCAATCCCGACACGACTTATCGGGAAGTTCCTTTCTCTCTGTTGATGAAAGCCAATCAAGCCTTCAAAGACTTTGACGAGGATGACGATCAACGGATCTTGATTCACGGAATTATTGATGGTTATGTTGAGACTTCCGACGGGGTTGTTCTGTTTGATTACAAGACCGACCGGTTAACACCTAAAACCACGATTGACACGATTCGTGAACGGTATGAGGGTCAACTGCGCTTGTATGGCCGAGCTTTGGAAAAGATTCTTGGAAAACCTGTTTCAAAGAAGTACTTATATCTGTTATCATCAGATCAATTAGTTCCCGTACAGTAGCTCCACATTTTGATTAGACAGGAGATCTTTCAATGGTAAAATTTAATACATTATTGGTCCGCGGCGGCAGACCTGACGACAACTCAACCGGTGCGGTGAACGTGCCAATCTACAATTCCTCAACCTTTAGATATCCCAAGTTGGGTTCGGATGTTAAATGGGACTATGAACGTTCAGGCAACCCAACTCGTGACGCGGTCGAAGAAGTCTGTGCCGAGTTGGAAAACGGTGACCGTGGATTCGCTTTCTCAAGTGGGATGGCCGCCATTCATGCCGCTTTAGCGCTTTTTAAGCCCGGTGATCATATTATTATCGGTGACAACATTTATGGTGGAACTTTCCGCTTGGTTAACGATTTTTTGAAGCCACGGGGATTGGAATTCACCGAAGTCGACACCCAGAATGTGGATGCAGTCGCTGCAGCCTTTAAGCCAAATACCAAAGGGGTATACTTCGAGCCGGTTACTAATCCTCTGCTTAAGGTTTCGAGTGTTAAGCAAATTGCCAAAGTCGCGCATCAACATGATGCCTTGGTCGTCGTTGACAATACCTTCTTAACACCATATCTACAGAAGCCATTGGATTTAGGTGCTGATGTTGTCTTACATTCGGCGACTAAATATCTTGGTGGTCATTCCGACTTCACTGCCGGGATGATTGTCACCAAGACCAAGGAATTGAGTGATCGGGTGTATGCGGTTCAAAACACGATTGGTGCGGTTTTGGCACCCCAAGAAGCCAATTTGTTACGCCGGGGGATTCAGACCCTGAATCTTCGGATGGATCGGCATATTCAAAATGCGGAAAAGATTATTGCCTATCTTGAAAGTAATCCCAAAGTATCAAGAATTTACTACCCAACTGCGGATAAATCCAGCCAGGATTACAAGATTATCAATGATGAAGCCGAAGGTGCCGGTGGTGTCCTGTCCTTTGAAATTAAGGATGGCCTGGACGCTGCCAAGTTTGTCAACAGCCTTCAACTGATCATATTAGCCGTTAGTTTAGGGGCTGCCGAAAGTTTGGTAGAGGTGCCGGCATTCATGTCACACTTTGAAATTCCCAAGCCAGAGCGGCTTAAAATGGGCATTAAGGATGAATTAATTCGATTGTCGGTTGGCTTGGAAGACGCGGATGACTTGATTGCCGATTTGGATCAGGCATTTGATAAAATCTAGTTTTTGATCCTGGTAATATGAAGCAATCAACTGGTGGGGAAGGCGAGGTGTGATAAGAGTGGATGAAATACATTTCAAAAAAATCATTGAATTGGTTTGTTTCTGGTTCCTGCTCGTTGCCATGGGCCTTGCCATCTATTTTTTAATAGCGTTGGGCTCGATTTTATCTACTTTGTAATTGCCTTTGTACTATCGCAGTTGACTAAAGTGAATCATGTTTTAAACAATAAAATATATGCTTATTTGAGTCAGGTTAAAAAGGGAAAGTAGCCCGATCAGGAACGGCAGATGTTCGTGCTAGTGAATGAATTTTGAAAAAAATGGTTGAAAACAAAACTTAACGTTTTGTCTTCAACCATTTTTAATATTGATTTTTAATTTAGGCTAATCAAATTTACCAAAATAATTCCCATCACCAAAACAACTCCGGCGAGTCCAACCGAGAACTTCGTAAACCATTTTCCGTTCACTTTATCGAGAATGAAAAATGTGATTCCCAGACATACAACGCCGATGACGTACATGATAATCAGTGCGGTCTTTACGTCAGCATCGTCTTGTGCCATTCATATCACCTCATTGATCATATTGTACCCCTTTTTATCAGGTTACCCAATAACTAGTTGGTAGGCATAACGAGGGGATGCTTCGCCGTCTGCTTCGGCCATATAAATGGTGCCGCGTTTCGTAAAGCCGTTGGTGGTGATGACGTGCTGCATGCCCGCGTTGTCGGGATGGGTGTCAATGCGAATGTCTTTGTATCCCAAAACGCCGGAAATGGTAATCAGGCCACTGACCATTTTATCGGATAAGTGCTGGCCGCGAAATTCAGATGACATGGCGATCCGGTGAATGGCGGTATAACGGCCATGAACGCCGTTAACCCACTCACCGTCGTGGATGTTCAGGTAATTGACATCCAGCCCTTGGTGAAGGGCAGCAGTCCCGGCAATTTTGCCGTCAACGATCAGCACGTAGGTAATACCGTTATTCACATCGGTTTCCAAATCTTCATACGCTGGATAACCGTTTTGCCACTGGTCGATACCCTGTTTTTTAAGAAACGCTTTTGCTTCATCGATAATTGTTTTAATTTCTGAAAGATCTTCGTTAGTTGCTTGTCGTAAATATGTTGCTGACATTGTCAATCACGTCCCTGTTCAAATTTCTAATTCAATTGATTAGATCAAAATAACACGAGAGTGAATTATAGAGCATTATGATTTGCCATGCAATACATAGAAGATAAAAAAATATTCTTTCTCATTTTACAACGCAAAAACCCGGTACCGGAGCTACTCCGCGTCAAGTAGACAATTAAATAATTAAAACTGTTATGCAGTTTCATCAACGGCATGATTCCGGTATTCTACTGGGGTCATGCCGTTGAGTGTTTCTTGTCGTCGTTTATTGTTGTACCAGTTAATACAATTTTGAATTGACGTGATCATCTCGATCTCAGATAACGGTTGTTCGAAGGCAAAAAACTCCGTTTTAATGTGACTCCAGAAGCTTTCCATTGGGCTATTATCCCCTGGAGTCCCTGGTCGAGACATACTATGAATGATGCCCATTCCAGACAATGCTGTGTTATAACGTTCGGAGGTATAGCTCGATCCTTGGTCGCTATGAATTAAGCCAGGCTTGACACCATGATTATTCTTAATGGCAGCTTTGAAAGTATCGGTGACCAGCACGGCGGTTTCTGTCGAGGCGACTTTCCAAGAAACAATGCTGTGGTCATACAAATCTTTGATGGCACTCAGACGAAGCTTTGCTGTTCCGTTAATGCCATAGGGCAATTCACTGCAGTCGGTCACCCAAACTTCGTTCGGGTGACTTGGATGGAAATCATGACCAGCATCCGCAGTGAGGAGTTTATTGGCCAAAACAAACTCTTTTTTCTCAGCTTTACGATCATGCTTGGCAACTCGAATAGAAGCTTTAATACCACCTCGACGCATGATATTACGAACTCGAGTGGGACCAACCTTATAAGGCGTTTCTTGATTAATGTAAGTAACCAAGCGATTAACGCCAAAAATGTAATGATTAGCTTCTTCCAATTGCTTGATGTACTTGTAAATCGCTTGGTTTTCCAGCTCATGAACCGTTGGTTCATGACCCAGCCATTTATAGTATGCTGCACGTGACACCTCCAAATATTGGCAGATGAAACTAATCCCATACTTCTGTTTCGTGTCTGGGTTTACTTTTTGGGAGAGTGTTTGAACGGCTTGATATTTTTCTTGTGTGCATCCATCCTTTCGATTTCCTGAAGTTTTTTTAGAATCGCTGCCTCTGTTGAAACATATTCCAGTCGTGCCTTCAGGCGCTTAATCTCCAAGTCTTTCTTTTCTAATTCGGAAAGATGACCATTATCTTCTTTAGCTTTTCCGCGACGATCAGCTAATCCATCTGCCCCATCCTTTTCATATTTTTTGACCCAACTGTAGACCTGACCATATGAAACATTAAAATGATTGGCTGCTTCGGTGTAATGCTTTTCGTGGGCAATCGTCCATTCCGCAATCTCAATTCGTTCAAGCTTGGTTGTTTTGCGACCTTCATTCAACGGTGTTCTCCTCCTAGTGGAATCTAATGATTTCCCACTAGTATATCGAGAAACCCCTGGTAGATAACCCCGATGTTGGAAACTTCGTATTTTCTTGCCAATTTGGGGTACGAAGTACCACCCGCAAGATACTCCTGAACTACCCCAAGTTTAAATTCTTTTGAATATTGCCGAATACCTGGTGCTCGTTTGAGACCATCAACTCCTTTAAACTGATACCTTTCTAACCACACTTTTACCTGGCCGTGCTTAACACCATATTGTCTTTCTATTTCGCGAGTTGTTGACCCAGCTTGAACTAAACCAATATAGAAGAGCTTTTCCTCTAAGGTGTATCGAATTCCTTTTCGGCCCATACAAAAACTCCTTCCTAAGTGAACAAGCTTTAATTATTTGCTTGTCTACTCAAGAAGGAGTATATCCACCACAATGATTGTGGCCACCGGGTTTCTTATTTAAATCTTCTTGTTAAACAACCAACTATCATTAAGGGTGATTCAAAGTAAACTACTTCTTATCTTCTTTTTCGTCACCCAAGGCGTCATTAACTTTTTCAGATGCTTTTTCTTTGACGTCTTCAACTTTATCTTTTGCCTTGCCGGATGTCTTTTGGGCCTTGCCCTTGAGCTTCAACTTCTCGTTTCCGGTTACATCACCAACAGCTTCTTTTGCCTTGCCGATTAATTCATCGGACTTGTTTTTCAGATTTCCCATAACATTCACATCCCTTCCTTATCTCTACCATAAGAATACAAGAAGTGTGCCTGAAGCACAAAAATAAAGCTTGGAAATTTCAAAAATTGTTAAAGACTTGTAAATTCCACGTTTGAAGCCCATGATTAGTGCTGGTTTATGATATCATAGTCTTAAGACTAGGGGGTGGTTTCGACATGAAGAAGGCCAATACATCGGCGAATGATTCCGATACCCGTTCGAAACAACAAAAATTATTTAATATGCTGGGATTAATGACTTCAAAAGTACTCGGTGAGAATACATACGCAAAAAGTTCGATTTATTCAGAGCGAATTGCAAGAGGACTGCGCTCGTTTTTACCCAAGCCATTGCTTCCAAGTATCTCGTTGGCAGAGTTTAAAATGTCAAAGGCAATCCAAATGGGGTATTTGGTTGCTGCAAAAGATCTCAAGGCTGTCACGATTGATCAATTTAATTACATGTCACTTTGGGCTACTGGGGACAATGACAGCTCCACCGTTGACCGTGCGGCTGGGATCCACTTTTCCGAATACTTGAGTCAAAGCGATACGCCTGATAAATTCGTGGTCGGATATAAAACGGCCGTCATTCAATTTGTCCGGGCAATTGCCGGAACTGGCGGCGTTGTTTTCCGAATCAACTCAGCCTTGCAGGAATTGGATTCCGATCAGCAAACCACTTTGGTTAATCAGTGGTTCAATCATGTCAATCAATATATGGACGGGGCTTCTCCGTTTGTAACCATCAATAACGAATCCAAGAAAGCATCCGCATCTGAGGAAACAACTTCGACCGGGGTTGCCAAGGAGATTAGCGACGGTTTTTTAAGTAATCAGCCGCTGGGTGATGCAAAACGGCCACTGCTTGAAAATTACTCATATAATGAAGACGATTTTACTGAAGAGCACGATTTACCCAAGATGATGACTGATGCCCTGGGCAAAGTATCTTTGACTGACGATATCAATATTTTTGTCAACAATACATTGGCAGGGATGCTGAACAGCTTGGCCTCATTGGGACTGTATGCGCTTATTTATAAGTGTTTTAATAAATCCAATCCTGACTTGGTCGGGGCACCCGTAACAGATTCCATTGATCGGGATACCGTGATTGCCAAGACTCAGGCGGCTATTCAAGATGTTGGTCGTTACTTTGATCTACCAAAATCTGGTGCTGATTTGGCAGAGAGGCTGGCTATCTTGGATTTAAGCAATGCCGGGAGTGCCAGAAATGCCAAGCATCAGAATTACCGATTACGCTACAGTCGCGTCTTGGATAAGGATCAACCGACTGTGAATGATCGGGGCGAAACGGTGAAGGTGAGCTATGGGATATTTGAAACAACTCACCAAATCCTGCAGAGTGTTTTCCTAATGCCACTAATGGTGCAATATACATTAACCAGAAATAGTCTGCTGGAGCACATTGCTGACGGCCGGTATGCGGCAACCCGCAATGTGTCCGAACCCAGCTTTGAACTAACAGCCAGTATTTCTGATTACGTCGATCAACTGGCTCGTTTTCAGATTGACCAGCTAATGGGTCTGGTACGTCGAGGTAAAAAGGATTACGATGGCTTGTCTCAAGCTGGATCTTTCAGCGCTTTCAGTCATTTGATGCGGGTTTATCCAGAGGTCAAATCAATCAACCCGAAGTACGCGGAGATGTCAAAAGCAACTAAGCATTTATATTATTGGCTTTACCAGTCCTCATTCAAAGATAGTCTGCCTGAAGACGAACGAGCCAAACTTTAATCGAAAATAAAAGGTCGCGGTCAAAACGTTCATGTTTTGACTGCGACCTATTTTTGTCTGTTTATAGTGATCTAATGGCGAGAGCGGAACCCATGCCGCCACCCATGCATAGTGCGGCAATGCCAAATTCTTGGTTGGTCCGTTTCAGGTTGTGAAGCAGGGTGGTCACAATTCGGGCACCGGAGTCACCGAGTGGATGACCCAAAGCGAGGGCGCCACCGTTAATATTGACGCAATCCATTGAAATCCCCAAATCACGAACAACAGCCACTGACTGGGATGCAAATGCTTCGTTGATTTCATACAGATCAATGTCATCAGTCGTCATTTTTAGATTTGAAACCAATTTATTAATCGCCAGGTAGGGGGCATATCCCATGACGCTGGGGTCGATTCCTGATTCGGCGTATCCCAGAATTTCTGCCATTGGCTTGAGACCCAGTTCATTGGCTCGATCTTCTGTCATCATCATAAGAGCGGAGGCGCCATCGTTTAGCGGGGCGCTGTTGCCGGCAGTCACAGTCCCATGATCCTTGAATGATGGTGAGAGTTTTGATAATTTTGTCATACTGGTATCGGTTCGGATCGATTCGTCCTTGTCGATGACAATTGGTGCTTTTGATCTCCGTTGGTTAATTTCAATTGGAACAATTTCTTCATTGAAGTAATGATGCTCGGTAGCGAAAGCCGCCCGTTGGTGGGATTGCAGGGCAAATTCATCCTGTTCCTGACGCGATACGTGATATTGATCAGCCACATTCTCGGCAGTCATACCCATCGGTTCATTGGTTTTTGAATCGGTCAGCCCATCTTTTTGTAAACCATCATATAATGTGACAGACCCGAACTTTGTCGATTTACGTTGGGACATGTTAAGGTAAGGAACATTCGACATGCTTTCGGTTCCACCGGCAATAATTGTCTGAGCTTCACCCAGCAGCAATGATGAGCGAGCCTGATGAATTGCCTGCAAGCCGGAGCCACATACTTGGTTGACAGTGAATGCAGTCTTGCTTTCCGGAATCAAACTGTTGAGTTCAATTTGGCGAGCGATGTTTTGACCGTTACCGGCCTGGATTGCGTTGCCAAAGATAACTTGATCCACTTCGCTTGGAGCGACTTTTGAAGCTTCAAGAAGTTCTTTTGCAACTTTTGAGCCAAGTTGTTCAGCAGTTAATGAAGACAACGCGCCATTTAATTTACCGATAGCAGATCGTTTTGCATCAATGATTACAATTTTTTTCAACTGATTACAGTTCCTTTCGATGAGATTTCATCTGCAAGTATACAAGGTTATCGACCGGTGTGGGGAGGATTTGAACCCACCATTAACAATCTTTAATCTTTCCGGTTGAAAAATAATTGAATGAATTTCGAATTAGTTGTTGACCTGAGTCGAAATAGCTGATAATATATTACTCGTTGCTTCAATGACATGAACACATATACCAATTACCAATTGAAAAGTTTTTATTGACTTGCGAGATTGGCTGTTATATAATTGTTATTGCTGTTAGAGGCAAGGGACATAAGGATTTGAATATGCGAACGATTTTCTTCGTTTCATGAAAAATGTTTGTGTTTCCATGTAGACCTTTGAAAACTGAACAAAATTTT
>NZ_AZEA01000017.1 GCF_001435575.1 Lentilactobacillus sunkii DSM 19904 | reverse complement strand
AATGATAACCTTCGGGAACATGGATCTGGGTACTTGTTTCACCCAAATTCAGGATTTCACCCGTATGCCCCTCCGGATTAACTGAGTCACCAACCTGATTGTCATTATTAACATCTAAATAATGAACAGTAATGTTGCTTAGACCATTCGCCTGATAGTATAGGTTAACTGGATCAACAGGCTTAGTGCCTAAGGTTCGAATTATGGTGCCTTTACCAAGTGCGGTGTATCCGTCAACTTGATAGTCTTTACTTTGTGGGTCAACCGTGATCTTCTCTCCAACATTACCGCCAATTCTAATGGGTGTTCCGAAAGATTGGGATGTTGGTTGCCCTTTTTCATCAGCCAAGTAATGATTGATAATTAATGCATTCGCACCATTTTTGTCAATTGGATTACCTGTTACATACACATGAACATTCTGCACTTTGGTTGTGTATATTGGATTATTACTCTGGCTCTCACCAGCAGGCATCTCAGACTTATTCGAACGATGATAGCCATCTGGAATTTGAACTTTGGACTTATCATCCAAATTCAGAACTTCACCAGTGTGACCAGCTGGCACTTGGATTTTAAATTTCGTACCGTTAACATTGGTATCAATCAGGTGAACGTTAATGGTAGAAGCTTCATCCCCGGTGTAGTAAATATTCACATTCTCATGAGTATTTAGGCCCACTTTCACAGGTTTAACGACTTGGTTTGGAACGATTGTGTAACCATTGACCTTTTGTGGCTCTTTGCTCAGGTCCACTGAATATTTTTGACCAAATCGGATATTCAAAGGGTGATCAGGTGCGACTGTTTGATTGGTTGGTTTCCCTTGTTCATCTTGTCGTAAATGATGGACAGTAATGGCGTTTTGTACCATATCCCCTGTAACGTATACATTCACATTTTGCTCTGTTTCAGAATATATTGGATCCGCTGGTTGCGTATGACCATTTAATTCCTCACCAGTCGCTTTGTGATAGCCGACAGGAATGTTCAAATTCTTGTTATCATTTAAATCAAGCTTTTCACCAGTCTTACCGGTTGGAATATAGGTCCATACGGGGTGATCAGGATCGCCGTTCACATCAATATCATGAATGGTAATGTTGCTACTGTTATTGGCAGCGTAATACAAGCTTACCGGATCAACCTTGCCTGTTCCCAATGTCCGGGTGACAACATTTTTACCAACAGCTGTATATCCGGGAACAGCATAATGAACATCTTGCGGATTAATGGTGATGGTTTGACCCACTCGACCGCCAATCGTAACTGGAGTTCCAATTGCCTTTGATGTTGGCTTACCATTGTCGTCAACCAGATAATGATCGATTGTTAAGGCATTTTCGGACGTGTCATCAATCGAATTGCCATTTACATAAACATTCGCATTTTGTTTAGCAACAGTCCATTTTAATTCAGGAATTTGCGTCTTGCCATTGCTCTTCAAATCAGCATCAGTTGCCCAATGATAACCTTCAGGTACGTGAATTTGAGTGCTTGTTTTGGTCAAATTAAGCTCGTCACCTGTCTGTCCTTGCGGATTAACAGGGTCTCCAACTGGATTATCATTGTTCACATCAAGGAAATGGACGGTGATGCTGTTTTGCTGATTTGGTGAATAATGAAATGCCCATTCTTGACCGGGAGCATTATTTAAAGTCCATGGCTTGTCTTGTTGTCCTGGCACCAATGTATATCCTGGCACCTGCTGTTCCGGATCACTAAGCTTCAAATCGATGGTGTCACCGACAGTGCCTTTGACTTTTCGATCATCCTTTACATGATCCCATGTATTACCCTTTAAGTAGTGAACTACAAGGGCGTTGGCATCAGTAAGCTCATCTCCAGCAACATAAATGTTCACATTTTTTGGAGTCGTGTCATAAACTGGATTCTTAACAGGCTGGGTATGGTCTTTCAATTCGCTTCCGGTTGCATAGTGATAACCACTCCCCTTAACGGCTTGAACAAAGGAACTATTTTGAGAAACGTCCAATATGTCTCCGGTATGGTGGCCCTTTGGTTCATCAGTACTGAGAGTATGATCGTTTTTCGCATTGACCACGTTAACCGTAATATTATTTTGAGGATCAGCAGTGAAGTAAAAGTTGGCTGTACTTCCCTTTTTAGATTGGAGAACCCAGCTCTGATCACTCTGTCCGGGAACAATCGTATAACCGGGATGGGCAGCCTTTTTAGCTGCGTCAACCGTAGCAACTACGGTATCACCGACATTTCCACCAAGTGAAACATCCTTCCCAACTTTAACGTCATTAGAATCTTTTAGTAAGTCGTGGAGAGTAAATGCATTTGCATCACCTGGCTTTACGGTATCACCCGCAACATAAACAGTTACCGTTTGTTTCTTGGCAGTATACGCCGGATTTGTCTTTGGCTGAACCTTATCCGTCACCTTATCCGCTGTAAAATCACCAGCCGTTGCATAGTGATAGCCATCCGGAATAACTGTCTTCAGATATGGACTGTTTGCCGTGACATCAATTTGATCATCTGTCTGATGGTTCTTCGGTACATCGGTATTCACAGTCTCATCATTTTTAACATTAACTAAGTTGACTGTCACATTATCTGGCTGAACAACCGTGACTTTGACGATTGGAGAAGTTGATACGTGCATTCCATCTATACTGTATTCAAACAGGAGGCCATAAATGCCTGAGTGATTTGTAACCTTATCAGAATCAACCACATGCTTTGCTGCGTCAATAACTGTATTTGATAATGATTGATCATCAAATGGTACCGGCTTGCCAGAAGCATCAGTCACAGAAGTAAGGGCTTTAGTTGGATCAAACTGGTCGCCAACATTATATGTTACAGGATGAACATCAATTTTGGCCTTACTTTCAATAACCGTGGCATGAACTGTCTTGGAAACCGAGGGAAGTTGACTACCCTGATAGCCATACTGTGGGATTGTGTAAGTAACATCATATGTTCCAGGAGTCTTATTGTCCCCATCGGAAGTTACCTGAATATTATACGAAGGCAAGTGGGTTCCATCTTTGGCAATTACACTGACATTTTTGAGATCAGAACCAAAAGGTTGGCCTGTATACATCGTGAAATCATTAGCCTTAATTGCCGTTTGGGTCTTGGCAAAATAATATGTGATGTCTTGAGGATCCTTAGTCATAGTTAATTGATTCTTGAGGACATCAAAATCTCCAGTACCTGTTCGAACAGCACGATCAAAGTAATATTGACCCCCGCTTTCGATTTTTTGAATCGCGGCGGTGGCATCAGTCAGCTCCGTTGCTTCACCAAGTCTGCCATAGACCTCAGAAACACTAGGCGCATTTGGAATTGGATTGTTGTCTTCATCAACAAACTTCACATTGGCAATTCCGGAAACTGTATATTTAAAGCTTTTAAGCTGGAATTTTTGTTTTCCATAAAGCTCCCCCGTAGAGGCGGAGATGATAAATGATAAAGCCTTTTTGTTTCCAGCCCAGGCGGATACATCGTGGCTCCAAGTCAATGTCTTGCCGGAAGTTGTATTGTCAAATGTCGCCGTCATCACATGACTCTTACCGTCATAGTCAATCTCGATTGGATAGAACTTGTTTGGCTCTAATTGTCCATACCCTAATGATTTTGGAGCGGCTGGATCTGTTTCACTTTGTGGATTGTAAGTCCGATAAGTATTGTCTTTGGCATCGTATGCAAAAGCTCCAAACGCATCCGTGTTTGGATAATAACCACCCGCATATGCTTGACCAGGACCCTTACCAAACTTACCAGGATCATCACGTTCTGGATTTGAGTATGTATCCAGTTTAAATCCAAATCCATTCTGCAACCCTCCCATGCCAAAATCAGACCCATATTTTCCCACAGAACCCACTGGAGAACTGTTAAATCCAAAGGTAATTCCATCTGCCCACTCAGTTTCGGGATGTTCATGGTTTCCCAACATAACTGCACCCTTTAACTGAAAGCTATCTCCCATATACATCTTAGTTTGGAGAGTCGTATTCCCGGCTTGTCTTGGCAGGTCCATTGTTAAACCGAATTTACCTGTAGTTGCATCCCAATCATTGAAATAGTGTTTTGTGAAATATTGCAGGAATGTGGCCGGCGTCACTGTAACCACACCAGGACCATCAGGAATATCGGTTTTCGCTGTTGTACCAGTTGCTTTCGCATCATCCGCTTGAACTTGAAGTCCGCTAACGGTTTGTTGTGAATTGTTATCGGGTTCATTCGCACCTAACTGTGGGTATGAAGATTTAACAGGTTGAGCAGCGGACTGCACAGGATTGGTTGCAGCTGCGGTGTTGTTTTCTGTCGTTGACGTATATGGTTCTACTTGTTTATCAACGGAATTATTTTGAGCTTTTTTGTCCTGAACTGGTTGTGCTACTGTTGGTGAAACATTACCATCCACTTTCGCATCAGCTGGTGCATTCTCAGCAGGAACCGGCGTGGCAGCAGTATCACTACCGGTTTGTGTCTCGCCAACCGTTTGGACAGCCTGCGGATCACTTGCCTTCTCCACAGCTGGAGCAGTCGCAGCCTGCTTCAACTCAGTAGTGGGCAAAGCAGCTGTCTTGTCCACTACTGCCGGCGTTGGATCAGTCATCACCGCTTTTTCCGTCTGCGGAACAGAACCATCCACATTGGAATCCGCGCGAACGTTTCCGCCGGACATGCTTAAGCCCGCGCTCAAGCCAATAACCGCAAGTCCGGCAAACACCCATTGTTTACCGGCCTTGTACATTTTGAAATGGACCTTTCGATCTTGATCTTTCCATAAATTATGCATAGAAAAAAATCCCCCTTCAAAGTAGTTGGCAGTAACCCGCGAAATACCCCATGTATCACGTTGCTTGGCTAATGTCACTGTTAGGTTATCACAAAAAGTGGGATTTTTAAATACTTTATGGGATATATTTTTATACTTGGTATTATTTTATATATTTATTTCCCCCTGAACGCATAAAAAAAGAAGATAGATTATTTTCTATCTTCTACAATCTTTACATATTAGATAACCATTTTAAGTCTGGTCGCACTTACTGAAGTACTCCGATAAATCTTTTCAATCGTCTTCTCGTAATCGCTATTGGCAACTCCGAAAACGACTTTAATGTCGGACCCTTCTTGAACCACTAAATGAATTTTGATTTGGCTGTTGTCCAACAAATCTAAAATCTTACCGGCAATGGCTGGGCGTTTTCCCAGCTGTGAGGAAACAGCCGCAACCATTGCGATATTCTTTTCTAATTTCACGTTGTCCAACTGGCATTCCGACTTCAAAGCACTAACAATTGCCATCAGCTTACCGTCAACGTCTGCTCGTTTTGCCAAGAATTGAACCGAATCAGTTCCGGCTGGAACATAGTCAAATTTTACGCCGAACTTTTGAATGACTGAGAATACTTTGGCCATGACGTCAAGGCGCTTGTTCAACTGGTACTTCTGGATTGAGATCACAACGTAATCTTTCTTACCGGCAATTCCAGTAACCAACTGATGGCCATTTTTTTCAGCTGAATCGACCACCAGGGTCCCATCTTCTTCAGGATGATTGGTATTCAAAATGGCGATCGGAATCTGCTTTTCTTTGGCCGGTTGAATGGCTTCTTCCTGAAATACGCTAATGCCCATGTATGACAATTCTTGAAGCTCTTCATAAGTCAGTTCGTTAATCTTACGGGAGTTGCTGATAATCCGTGGGTCAGCCATCTTAATACCGGACACGTCAGTCCAGTTCTCGTACAAATCAGCGTCCACGAAGTTTGCCAGCAAAGCGCCTGAAATATCACTCCCACCACGAGGCATCAAGTGAGTCATTCCATTTTCATCAACCCCATAAAAGCCGGGAACAACGATATGGTCGTCATAGCTCATGAAATCACGGAGACGGTTAATTGATTCACCATAATTGACACCATTTTCGTCAAATACCAAGAAACGGGCAGCATCAATGAATTGGTAGCCTAAAAAGTTGGCCATTAATTTGGCAGTTAAAAATTCACCGCGAGAAACCAGGTAGTCATGGCTGCAAGTTGGGATTTCTTTGCCAATCTTCTTGAGGTCGGTTTCAATGCCCACCTTCAAACCAAGTGCATCCCTAATTCCCACAAAACGGCTCTGAATATGATTGAACACCGGCATATAATCTTCACCCGCGTCTCTCAATTTTTCGACTTGAATCAACAGATCGGTGACCTTCACGGCCTCACTATCACTTTTACCTGCGGCACTCACCACGATTACTTTACGATCTGCATTTGCTTCAACGATTGCGCGGACTTTTTTGAACTGGCCTGCGTCTGCTACTGAACTTCCACCAAATTTAGCTACTTTCATTTTGCTGCTCCTCCTTTCTTAGTTGGTAAACTTGCCATGAATGCTGATTCATCGCGTTGTAACACTTTTCTCATCAATCGGTGCATCTCACCGACCGGAATATTGTGAATCAATAGGTAGTCGCCGCGAAGTTCTGTTTCAAACCCTTTGAATAACGGCGAGCAGTCAATTTCTGATCGAACAATGTAATCATTCTTGGTCAAATTAGGCTGGAACTTGAAGCTGCTTTTGAATTCGCGCTTCAAATGTTCCTTGCCTTGATAAATATCCAGGATATCTTGAATCACGGCGTTGGCAGTTGGTAATTGTCCAGCTCCCTGACCCATAAACTTCAGGGTCCCGATGGTTTCACCAATCAGTGAAATCAAATTGTAGTTGTCGCGGGTGTGGGCCTCCAAGGTATCGCCGTAGTACAAGGTTGGCTCAACCATGTAATCAAATTCATTGCCCCGCTGATGACTCTTACCCATCAACTTAATGGTCATCCCCAACTTATCAAAATGCGTCATGTCGTCTTCGGTAATATTTCGAATCCCGAAGATTGGCAGCTCGGCAGTTGGCTTGATGAAGAGGTCATAAGCGATGTCAACGCTGATACATAACTTGTTGGCAACGTCGATGCCGTCAATATCGGCACTTGGATCAGCTTCCGCATATCCTAATTGCTGGGCCTCCATCAACACTTCATTGAAAGGTTTTCCGGTGCGGTGCATCTGATCAAGGATGAAATTGCTGGTTCCGTTGAAAATTCCCTGAATCTTGGTGACATCATCAACCCGCAAGGCTCTTTCCAACCCTTGAATCCAAGGAATCCCACCACCGACACTTGATTCAAAGTAGAACTTAGCGTCATTTTCAGCAGCAATCCTGGTAAATTCATCCATGTACTCAGCAATGACCGCTTTGTTGGCGGTGATCACATGCTTCTTATGTTTTAAAGCATCAACTATGTATTGATGGGCAGGTTCGATACCCCCGATAACTTCAACGACAACGTCAACATCTTTATCATTTAAAATTTCATCAATACTATCAGTCATTTCCGGTAAATCCGGTTTTTTATTTTTTCTGATTAAAATATGCCTTACATGGAGGTTTTGGGCTTGGCGCTTTGCATTCTGTATAATTTTGTATACGCCGGAACCAACTGTCCCAAATCCTAATATTGCAATATTCACAGCTCAAACCTCCAATTTTCTCGTGTTCACAAATAATAAACACTTGTATTTAACATGAAAACAGATTATCATATAAATCATAGAAATGCAAGGAGTAAAGTTGATGAATAAATATTATACGAGCACCAGAAACAGTTCAGTGCAAATTTCAGCCAAGCAAGCCATCAAGAAGGGCTTCGCTGATGACAAGGGTCTCTTCGTTTATCCCGACTTGGAAAAACTCCAAGTAAACTTTGAAAAATTAATCAAATTAAATTACCAAGATATTGCCAGAGCAGTCCTAAGTATCCTATTACCTGACTTTTCCGCTGACGAAATTGATGAAAGTATCGATGCCGCATACAAATCAAGCTTCGATACGCAAAAGATCACCCCAGTGGTTAATGTCGACAACTTCCACGTCTTGGAATTGTTCCATGGGCCAACCAGTGCATTTAAAGATGTCGGCCTTCAATTATTGCCTCAATTAATGAAACATGTTTTGAGCGACAATAATAAGGTAATGATTCTAACTGCTACCAGTGGAGATACTGGAAAGGCTGCTCTGGAAGGCTTCAAGGACCTGGCCAACATGGGAATTATCGTCTTTTACCCGGACGGCGGTGTCAGCAAAATTCAAAAGCTGCAGATGATTACAACCGGCGGCGATAACACCAAGGTTGCCGCAATTGAAGGTAACTTCGACGACGCTCAGACCAACGTTAAACGGATTTTCAATGATGAAGAATTGAAGAAATCCCTCGGTGACGAGGTCAGCTTATCCAGTGCTAATTCGATTAATATTGGCCGGCTCATCCCCCAAATCGTTTATTATTTTGACTCATACAAACAATTGGTGAATGACGGCTCTATCAAAGTTGGAGACAAGGTCAACTTCACCGTTCCAACTGGAAATTTTGGTGATGTATTGGCCGGTTACTACGCTAAGATGCTCGGCCTTCCAGTGAGCAAATTCGTTGTCGCATGTAATGAGAACAACGTTTTGGCCAACTTCTTCAACCATGGTGTATACGACCGTAACCGCCCATTCTTCCAGACGGTTGCCCCAAGTATGGACATTCAAATTTCAAGTAATTTTGAACGTCTCCTCTACTATAAGAGCGGTGAAGATACCGATTACGTTAAACAATTAATGGACGACCTGGAAGATACCGGCAAGTATGAAGTTTCAAAGAAAGTTTTGGCGAATATTCAAGAAGACTTCTATTGTGGCTACAGTACCGACGACGATATTGAGAACTCAATCGCCCAGGTCTATGAAGAAAACGGCTACTTGATGGATCCCCACACAGCTGCCGGATACAAAGTGATGCGCGACTATCAAAAGATTGATCCGGATACGCCAATGATTCTGTTAAGTACCGCCAGCCCATATAAATTTGTCAATGCGGTGGCCAATGCGGTGCTGCCGGAAACTTCCGATGACGTTCAACAGGTTATGAAAGATTTACACGAAGCAACTCACGCACCGATTCCCGATAACTTGAGAAAAGTGTGGGATCTGCCTGTCCGTCACGAAAGCATCCTACAAAAAGATCAAATGACTGATTATGTGAAACAAAAAGTTGAGGAGGTATTCTATGATAAAGATCAAAGTTCCAGCAACTAGCGCCAACGTCGGCGTCGGCTTTGACTGTCTCGGTTTGGCGGTGTCTTATTATTCCACCATTACATTTGACGAAAGTTCGGAGCGTCTTATCATCACAGGATCCCCCAAAGAATTTCAAAATGAAAACAATCTAGTGTACAAAGCATTTGTTAAGGGTTGTAACTTCTTAGACAAACCCGTTCCCAACGTAAAAATTGACATTGAAGGTGACGTCCCGGTTGCTCGTGGATTGGGCAGCTCATCGGTCTGCGTTGTTGCCGGATTAAAAGCAGCCAGCGTTTGGTACGATGACGCCATTTCAACTGATCAGTTGTTAGTGTTGGCAACTCAGATGGAAGGCCATCCTGATAACGTAACCCCGGCTATTCTTGGTGGCTTGTGCGTCTCGTTTCTCGATGATCAAAATGAACCCCAGGTTATCCAATATGGCGTCAGTGACAAGTTGCACTTCGTTGCCATGATTCCGGATTACGAAGTCAGCACCCACGAAGCCCGCAAAGTGTTACCAACAACTTTAAGCTACGCGGATGCAATTCATCAGGTCAGCCACTGTACTGCGATGACCAAAGCTTTGGAGATCGGTGACACCCACATGATTCATGAAGCATGCGATGACCGCATGCATGAACCATACCGGGCTAAATTGATTCCGGATTACAGCCAAGCTAAAAACATTTCCGAACAGTTTGGCGGCACAATGTACATTAGCGGCAGTGGTTCAACGATGATGGCCATCACCGCAGACGAAAAAGACGCAGATCGAATCGTTGCCGATGCCAAAGTGGCATTTCCAAAGTGGATTGTCCGCAAGATGGCAGTCGATTCAACCGGTGTAGTGAGTGAGGTAAGTGAACGTGGAAAAGTATTACATCGTTGATAGCTCGATTCTCCCAGAGTCTTTTGATAAGGTGATTCAAGCCCGCCAACTGTTGGAGAGCGGCAAGGTTAAGCAGGTCAGTGAAGCTGTAAAGGTCGTCGGCATCAGCCGGGGGACCTTTTACAAGTACAAGGATCTGGTCTTCTTGCCCGAAGAAGGAATGATGGACAGAAAAGCCGTCATCTCCTTGATGCTCGAAAACCAGCGCGGCATCTTGTCGAAGGTTCTGACAACCATTTCAGAGACGAATGCCAGCGTATTAACGATTAACCAAAACATCCCCATTCATAACATTGCCAGTATCGTGATCTCGCTGGACCTGAGCAACCTGACCGGCACCATCGATAATCTGTTGGAGAAAATCCGGCAGGTCGAAGGCGCAAGCAATGTCCAGCTGGTGTCAATTGAATAGAGTGCGAAGAGACCCGGGTTTCCCCGGTGTGTAAGTCAGAAATTCCAATGAGGAACGGTCTTTGTTCCTCATTGGAATTTTTTGTCTTACATAGAGGGGACAGGGTCGTCACCAAGTAGGCTAGGCAGGCATTCTGCCGGCCGTCGAAGCAAATTTAAAAACAATCTATCTGAAGTTTGAAAGCAGCATCAATCCAAATGAAGCTAATTTGGGAATAATGATGGGTTCTGAAGCTGACACTTGACGAATTGATGAAGTGAATTTGAAAAAATATCCATAACAAAAAAACGTCTACCACAACAAGCCGGATTGGTGCTTGTTATGGTGGACGCTTTTGGCTGATCTACCTCAAAGATACTTCGGGAAGCCTTATTTTAAGAGGCCTTGTCGGTCCTTTTTGAGGACGACTAAGTAGAGTATCCCTAGAAAGACGATACCAATTATGCCAATCGTCCAAAGGGAGCTGGCCATCGTGCCAGAGCCATTGTGGAAGTATAACGTGTTTGTGATGGTATCCATACTGAAGCGCATTGGCGTCCAGCTATAGATCCATGTCCGAGAGGGACTTGGTAGAAGCTCCGGGGCGTAACTCAGGACCGCCGCAGAGGATATCCAAACTAGGATAATCAGTGGCCACCCCTTGAAACCGGCCCAATCCAAAACACATGTTTGGATGAGAAAGAAAACGAAGGTATTACCAATTAATAACCAAATAAGCGTGCTGGCATCCGGGACGACAACGTCGAAACAGTTGTGGGCGAAGAAGTAGATTGACAGTCCCGAGACAATACTTACAAGTCCGCCTGCCAAAACTTGACTAGTCAGATGGCGAATGGTCCACCGGCCAGCTGGCTTGGTCTTATGGAAGACTCGCCAAATCAGCATCGAACCGACTAGTGCGGCGAGCCAGGCAAAGACGATGAACAACATGGGCGCCATCCCACTAACACTTTTATTCGGGATGCGGTTGACGGTCGTGATATTCGTCTTGATGGGCTGACCAATAGCCTGCCAGTTAGCGGTACTTAGATAAATTTTATTCCCCGCCAGAACTTTCTGTTCCTGCTGGCTGATCTTTTGACCTAATGCGGTTCCAATTGCAGGCAAAGCCTTGGTAAGTGCCTGGGCAACCATCACGTTCATGCCTTGATTGATTTTGACAGAAAGCGGTGCGGCTTGAGGTGCAGTAGCTGTATGCTCTTTAGTAAGAGCTAATTGAGCCTTCATCATGGGCGACAATGTCTGACCAGACTTCTGCACGGCCGTTAACTTCTGCTTGACAATCAAAGACTTCACATAAGTACTTTGACTTGTTAGATTGCGGGTGAAGTGGTGATTAATGATCAAAGCACCATAGTAACGCTTGTCGTTGAATCCCCGTTTGAGACTGGATGCGTGCATGACGGTCACCCATTTGATCTGAGAGTCGTGACCAGTAAATTTTTTTCGCAGCTTATGATCAATTTTCTGCGCAGACTTTCCCGTGTCTTCATTGACGAGTGCAACGGGTACCCGGTGAAGTTGAACATTATTTTTGACACCAACTTGTAAAGTGGCGAACACACCAACAATAGCAAACACTGCTAGCAAGGCTAGCCAGATTCCCTTGTTTTTAAAGACCTTAAACATATTCTATATCTCCTCTTACTTTCGTTTTGATAAATGAAGTATAGAAGAGAAATCAATGGGTCACCAGTTACAAAATGAGGGCTGCTGACAACTAAGCAGGCATTTGGCAGTATGTGTCACGTTAAACGACACATGTTATAATATTGTCAATAATACCGGAGGAGTTGTTAGGATGACGGACCTTAGAACCAAGCGAACCGATAGAGCGATCCAGCAGGCTTTTATTCAATTGGTTAACCAAGAAGGTTTCCAACATGTGACCGTTACGGATATTGCGACGGAAGCCATGATCAACAGGCAAACGTTCTATAAACATTATGTTGATAAGTATGCGTTGGCCGAAACGATGATCAAGGCTTTTGCAGATGAATATGCCAAAGCGCTGGAAAAACGGTTGACGATCAACCACGCCAACCTGTCTTTCGAAGATCTATTCACGCAGCTTTCACCTGAACTTCAGGAGCTGCTGGGGGAACGAGAACGGGTAATCGCCTTACTTACGATTCAAACGAACACTGGAACGCTGGAACAAGCCTTGTGGAAAGTGGCTTCTTCATACTTTAAAAAAATCATTCCTAGGGAAATATCACCCTTGGAACAAACCGTCTTATCCAGTCTATCGATCAGTGTTCTGACGTATGTCATGCATCATAACCACGTCTTACGCCCCGAAGAAATTCATGAAATATTGGTTGATATTCTTACCTTATTTCCAATGAAGACGCATTGACCAGAGTTGAAGTCTATAAGTCTGATTGATTTTCGACAGATTTCTTTCTGTGGTTGATATTTTGCTGATTGAAGTCGCTTGTATCAAATCTGAGCAGAAAACTGATGCCCAGCTTCTAAGTTTTAGAATTTAATCAAATATCCCAGCACCCCATCCTTGATGTCCACTATCAAGGATTTTTTATTTTCATATTAATTAAATATTCAACTGTAAGCCTTTACCAACTTGAAAATTGTTTCACTGTCCGCATATAATACATAATTGTATGCATTTACCGATTTAAAAGTATTCTGGAGGAAATCATGGCAAACAGCCAGCAACCAAACGCACCCAAAAAATTCCATTTATCTCAGAATCATCATATGACGATTCCTTGGAAATCATTCACGTTGGACGAATCTGTCCCTGCCAAAGAAGCCGGCTTGAGGGAACGGGCTTCAATCGTTGGCCGGGTTGGAATTGTGATGCTCTCATGTGGAACCGGAGCCTGGCGGGTTCGTGATGCCATGAACACCGTTGCCCGAGTCTTGGGATTAACCTGCTCGGCGGATATTGGGCTCAGTTCCCTGCAGTTTACGTGTTTCATCAACGACCACAGTTATTCTCAAGTTCTCGCTTTACCCAACACCGGTGTGAATACTGACAAGTTAAACTCCCTAGAAAACTTTGTGAACAATTTTGAACGAGATTTTGGCACAGCAACCGTTAAACAAATTCATACCAGAATTAGTGAAATCGAAAAGCGGCCCGTTCAATATAGTCCGATCATTTCAGGGTTTGCGGCTGCATTAGCCTGCAGCGGATTTATTTTTTTGCTTGGCGGTGGGATTCCCGAAATGATTTGTTCCTTCATTGGCGCTGGAATCGGCCAATTTTTCCGGGGAACAATGGGTAAGCAACACATTACGACAATTGCAAGTATTGCCATTGCCGTTGCGATTGCCTGTTTGGCATATATGTTTTCGTTTAAAATATTTGAAGCCAACTTTCAAGTACTGGCTCAGCACGAGGCCGGCTACATTGGTGCCATGCTGTTCGTGATTCCCGGTTTTCCCTTTATTACCAGCTTCCTGGATATTTCCAAGCTGGATATGAGATCGGGTCTGGAACGAATGGCTTACGCAATTATGATCACAGCCGTCGCTGCTTTGGTTGGTTGGCTGGTGGCGCTCTTGTTTGATTTTCGTCCAGAAAACTTCCTGCCGTTGGGATTATCCCCAATCGTGTTAATGTTGCTCAGAATTCCGGCCAGTTTCTGTGGGGTCTATGGCTTCTCAATTATGTTTAACAGTTCACAGAAAATGGCCATGACTGCCGGCCTAATCGGTGCCGTTGCCAATACACTACGACTGGAAATGGTCGACTTAACGAGTGTGCCACCGGCAGCTGCAGCATTTATCGCTGCTTTGGTAGCGGGACTAATTGCATCCCTGGTCAACCGCTATAATGGATACCCAAGAATCTCACTAACAGTTCCTTCAATTGTCATCATGGTCCCAGGACTATACATCTACAGAGCAGTCTATAGCATCGGTATTAACCAAATAAGTGTCGGCGCATTGTGGCTGACAAAGGCAGCGTTAATCATCGTCTTCTTGCCAATGGGATTGTTCGTAGCCCGGGCGTTAATGGATAAGGAGTGGCGGCACTTTGATTAAGAGTGTGAGTCAGAGCGATTAGCAATCGGAGTATAAGTTAGCTTGTGATGAAATCGAGTTTGATTTCGGCACAAGTTGGCTTATATGCAGGTTGCTGCTCTGGCGAACACGTTTCGGCTAGAGTGCGAGCCAAGCCGCTTAGCTACTAGGCAGGCGTTTGCCAGCCGTCGGAGCATTTATTTAATAAGGAGTATTGATGTGGTTATGCATCAATACTCCTTATTGGATAAAGCGGAAGAAGCTGGCTTGGGGAGCACGTTTCAACAAAGTAACATTCCCACCACTAACCACCAACAAAAAAACCGAACCCAAAAGAGTCCGGCCTGGCACAATCACGATCCTACTTAATAATAATCACCCGGCCGTCATGCTTTTCCTCAAGCAGTTGATGGCCTTTTACAAATCCATCCCGATTAAACGGCAGCTTATAGCCAATATTGATATCCAGCTTGCCGTCTCGCATTAAATCGATAACTGCCTGCAAGGCTTCTCGATCAGTCATGGCATTGGTTGGGAAGATATGCACAAACTTCAATGGTTTGTCAGTCATTGGCGAATTGTGGGCAACACTGGCAATGACACCGTTTGGTTTGACCATTTTGACATCATCATCCGTTCCGGCCCCGTTCATTGCGGTGTTGAGAACAACATCACCAGTATCAGCTAGAACAGTGGCAGGATCTTCCTGATCATAAGCAACAAACTGTGTGGCACCGATTGATTTCACATATTCTTCATTATGACTGGATGCAATCCCAATCACATTGGCGCCAAGATCAGTCGCAATCTGAACTGCAAGTGAACCAACACCACCGGAAGCGCCCTTGACAATGACCGTCTGTCCTGGTTGAACATTGGCAAAATACTTAACTGCTTTATAAGCAGTCAACCCGGGGGTAATAATCCCAGCTGCTCTGGTCGGTGTAATTCCATCCGGCACAACAACTGTTGCGTCTAAATCACCCACGACAAATTCAGCATATCCGTTTTCTGTGTGGGTCATAACCATTTCACCAACGCCTAATTCGGAAACCCGATCACCAACTTGGACAATCTCGCCAACAACATCCCGGCCTGGAATATAAGGTGATGACAAGCCACCGCCCATACCGGCACGTTCTGCCCGCTCACGGTTATTTAACCCAACAGCAATCGTTCGAATCAGTACTTGGTTAGCCGATGGTTTCGGCTCAGGTACCTCATATTCTTGAAATACGTCTGGATCCCCATGTTGTTCATATCCATATGCCTTCATGTTATTTTCCTCCTCATTTGTCTAACTAGCGCCATTGTAAGCGCAATCACAAAATGGAGCAAGGAAGTCGAATCGACAGGATAATGTTAAAATTTGGTATTTTTCTCGTAAATATTTGGAAAAACGATACCTTCGTCAGCAATTTTATGGCATGCTTGTTTAGTAAATCAAAATAAATTGGGAGTTAGCATTATGTTAGATATTATCAAAGCAATTATTCTTGGAATCGTTGAAGGAATCACTGAATTCCTACCAATCAGTTCAACCGGACATTTAATCTTAGTCAATGAATTTATCAAAATGAGCCAGTCCACTCAGTTTACTGATATGTTCAATGTTGTCATCCAGTTGGGTGCTATCATGGCCGTGGTTGTCATATACTTCCACAAATTGAATCCACTGTCCCCAAAGAAAACCCACGTTGAACAACACGACACCTGGATCTTGTGGTTCAAAGTCGTCGTCGCCGTTCTTCCTTCAGTTGTCATTGGGTTGTTGTTTAACGATTGGATGGATGCTCACCTGATGAACTGGCAGGTTGTCTCGGCAATGCTGCTGCTCTATGGTATTCTGTTCATCGTAATCGAAAACCGAAACGCAAACCGGCAACCACAATTTACCGATCTCGGTCGTCTATCATATAAGACCGCATTTATTATCGGAATGTTCCAACTTCTCTCACTCGTACCAGGAACATCGCGTTCAGGTGCAACCATCCTTGGTGGGATCTTGATCGGAACTTCGCGTTACGTTGCAACCGAGTTTTCGTTCTTCTTAGCCATTCCAACGATGTTCGGCGCTTCTCTACTGAAAGTCTATAAATACTTCAGTAACGGCGGTGCCTTCACTGGACTCCAAACGGCCATTCTCCTTACTGGAATGTTTGTATCGTTCGTAGTCGCTTACTTCGCAATCAGATTCCTGCTTAACTACATTCAGCACAATAACTTCAAAGTGTTTGGATGGTACCGAATCGTTTTGAGTATCATTGTTATCGTTTATTTCGGTTTCTTAGCCCACTAACAACAAAACCAGTTACCAATTCATATTGGCAACTGGTTTTTTGTTTACTTTAAAGGCTTCCCATCAGACAATCGAACACCAAGAAGCCAGGTTAGCATTTCAGGTAACATACTCTGCCAATAAAGCCAATCATGGCCGCCGGGACCAGTGTGGTATTCAACCTTCATTTTCAGATTGTCTCGCATATGATTGACAAATGAGTCATTGGAAGACTTCAGAGGATCCTGGTCCCCGACACAATAAAAGCATCGAAGACGGCCCAGTTCTGAAAGCGGTGCTGTGGTTGCCAATATTTCAAGATAATGATCTAATCTCATACCATCACGATCATCAATCAGCCGATAATCCGGCATCATCGACTTGAGCTCAGTCAAATCAACAACGGGTGACATGGGAATCACAGCACTAAACCAATCCGGATGGGTGAATGCCAGCTTCAATGCCCCAAATCCTCCCATCGATGCACCACCAACAAAATTATCTTGAGGATCAACTGACAATGGCAAGAGTTTTCGCATTTCAGGTATCACTTCTCGGGTCAGATATTCCCAATAAGGCAGACCGTCTTTTGTATTCATATAGAAACTTCGATTCATCTCTGGGGTGATTACAGCCAGATTAGTGTATTTGGTCAAAACTTCCAAATTTGTTTTCCGAATCCAACCACTGCCGTTATCGCCTAATCCGTGGAGCAGCCAAAGGACCTGTAGTTTCTTGTCTGTTTGGATTTCATTTGGTAAAAGGACATGAACTGTCGTCTGTTCTTCTAATGTGTTCCAGGCGCGGGTCAAGCTGAGAATTGCCATTAATTTTCTCCTTCAATTACTTAAACTTATTAAGTTGATCGTCTGCTATATCCAACAGAAGCTTTTTGTCGTCATCATTCTTAACAGTTTCTGCAAGCTGATACAAGCGCATATAATTAACGTGGGCATCCGTGATTGTCCCAGTATCATCTTGAATATCTTTGGCAAGCTTGGCACTCTTATTGGCTTTACGGGTGGCAAAATCTGCAAATTGGGTAGAAGCATACCGTAATGTTTTGGCCCGCTTTCTCACATGGTGAACTTGCGGATAGTCATCCGAATCAAGCCTTTCAAACATTTTCATCAGTTTATGATATCTTCGATGCATTTCTTTGACAATATACTGATGCAGGTCATCATTGCCAGAGAACTTTAACGCTGACACTTGCTTGTGAGCTTGCTGGAGTTCATTCTTCAATGTTGTCATGGCTTCATCTGCCAGCGTTCGTTTCATTTCTTCTTGGCGATCTTCACGCAGCACGCTGAACAAATGCTGATAGTTCGTTTCTTTGTCGGGGTGGGCATATGCGTATGCGCCGGCCTGCTCGATCAGGACATCCAACTCCCTCAAATCACTGAACAGCATAGCGGCCTGACTCAAATTGGAATTAATGACGTCATAGCTTTCTGGCGTAATTCGCCGCTTCAAAAACTTGATTAGACCGCGCAATGTGCGAATGGTTACCCGCAGGTCATGCGTTCGATCCGGATCATATGGATTGTTCAGATAGCGAACCAGTTCCACCTGAATGGCCTTGTATCTTTCCTGCAGAATCGTTTGAATCGACATGTTTGGTTCCCCCTTTTCGTAAGCTCGATCATTCACTTTACCGTTTACAATGCCTATTTGCCTTTAATGTAGCATATTTTGATAATGATAGGTTAATAATTCGTACCGAATTTGTTGAAACAAAAAAGCTGAAGCAGGTTATCCTGCTTCAGCTCAATAATTGCTGATTTTCGGTCGATACCATCGTATCCATGAATGTTTGTTTCTACTCAAAAAATGAATCGAAGAACTTATCTGCCAAACTGCCACCAGTGCTTTTTCTTTCCTGCTTCTTGAAATCGCGCATTGCTAGGCTGATAGCTGTCAGGAATTTTGTCCTCCGCATTATCTTCTTCATTAACTGATTCTGGAATGGTTTGCTTAATTGAAGAAGTACCTTTGCTTTCCAACTGCTTTAGCTTGTTTTGAACATCTAGCTGCAGCCGCTGTGATTGATCAAGAAGTTGATGCAATTCTGCGATTTGTTTATCCTTTGCATCAATCTGCTTTCTCTGGTCCTCAAGCTGTTCTGCCAACAAAGCAGTCTGCTTGTCGCTGCCCTTAACTGATAACTGGTTAGCGGTTTGCTTTTGCTCTTCTTTTGCCACGTGGTCTTCCTGGCTCTTGAATTGACCTTTGAGAACTTCAACACCCTCATCTTTGATTAGGATCTTGTTTCCCTTTTTTATCGTGTATGTATCTCTGAACTTGTCGTCCATATGTTTTCTAATTGCAGTTTTCGATACCGATAATTCGTCCGCCAACTCTTTAATAGTCAGTTCCATAATGTCGCCCCCAACATGAGTAATTTAGTTTGCGAACAGACTGTTCGCAGTCGCACATCACTATTATAGTGATTAACACACAGTTCGGCAAATAAATTCTGAAGTTTCCTACCAAATAATTATAACAAAGGCCTTTCGAAAATGAGATTTTAATTAGATTTTATGTTGACAATCTCATTAAAAATGCGGTAAACTACTCGCATGCTGAATGTTAATTTAACAGAAAACTTGTTGATTTGTAAGAGTTTTTTACATAATTAGTGATCGAGGGATAATGCCGCGATCGTTTTCGTATTTACAATGTGTGGTTTCCACATTGAACGGTTTGCTATTATCAAAAGTTTTCGTTTAGCGATCAAAATTCATATTGAGATTAGGAGTGATTAGATGAGTCGTTTAACTGATAAAATGTTTCGAAAAGAAGATCCACTTGTCTATCAAGACAAGGATTCCCATTTGATCCGAAGCTTGACTACAAAGGATTTCCTGGCACTGGGTGTTGGAACCATTGTTTCAACCTCTATCTTCACACTGCCCGGCGTTGTTGCCGCGCAACATGCCGGTCCTGCCGTTGCTCTTTCATTCTTGGCTGCAGCGATTGTTGCCGGGATTGTGGCCTTCGCTTATGCTGAAATGGCCGCCGCAATGCCATTTGCCGGTTCCGCTTATTCCTGGATCAACGTTGTGTTTGGCGAGTTCTGGGGCTGGATTGCCGGTTGGGCATTGCTTGCCGAGTATTTCATTGCCGTGGCGTTCGTTGCTTCCGGGCTTTCGGCCAACTTCCAAGGATTGATATCACCTCTGGGGGTTAAACTTCCAGTTGCTTTATCAACCGCTTCAACTGGAACCAATGGCGGTTTGATGGATCTCATCGCCATTGTTGTTATCCTATTGGTTACTACACTACTTTCTCGTGGTGCATCCCAAACCGCTCGTGTTGAAAACACATTGGTTATTCTTAAAGTTATTGCTATTTTAATTTTTATCTTCGTTGGTGCCACCGCACTCAAAATGAGTAACTATACTCCATTCATTCCTAAGTACCACGTTAACGCCGATGGTTCTGCTTTCGGTGGCTGGCAAGGAATTTATGCCGGGGTTTCAGAAATCTTCCTGGCCTACATTGGATTTGACTCAATCGCTGCCAACTCAGCCGAAGCCAAAGATCCACAAAAGACCATGCCACGAGGAATCCTTGGATCACTTGTGATTGCCGTATTCCTGTTCATCGCCGTATCACTGGTCTTAGTCGGAATGTTTAAGTATTCTGCTTATGCAAACAACGCTGAACCAGTTGGCTGGGCATTACGTCAAAGCGGTCACGGATTAATTGCGACCGTTGTTCAAGCCATCGCCGTTGTCGGAATGTTCACCGCTCTGATTGGTATGATGCTGGCAGGATCTCGTTTGATCTACTCATTCGGTCGTGACGGCCTGCTGCCAAAATGGCTTGGTAAATTGGAAAGCAACCTGCCTAATCGGGCTTTAATTGTTTTAACCATTATTGCTATCGCCTTGGGTGCCTTCTTCCCATTCACTTTCTTGGCCCAACTGATTTCAGCTGGTACCCTGATCGCATTCATGTTCGTTTCCCTTGGTGTTTATGCATTACGTCCACGTGAAGGAAAAGACATCCCGATGCCAAGCTTTAAGATGCCACTCTATCCAGTATTGCCTGCACTTGGCTTCCTGGGTGCCCTTGGAATCTTCTGGGGCTTGGACATTCAAGCTAAGACATATGCTCTTGGCTGGTTCATTTTGGGAATGATCATCTACTTCGCATATGGGATGAATCATTCAACAGCTACGATTGATAAAAAAGCTGAACACGAAAAAGACTAACAAAGGTTGGTGATTTCATGGGTAAATTAGACAAAGCTACAAAATTAATTGATGAAGAAAATCAGTACTATGCTCGTTCTGCGCGAATCAACTATTATAATTTGGTGATCGACCACGCTCATGGAGCAACATTGGTGGACGTCGACGGCAACAAATACATTGATTTGCTGGCAAGTGCCTCCGCAATTAATGTTGGTCATACCCATGAGAAAGTGGTCAAAGCAATCACTGATCAAGCACAGAAGTTGATCCATTACACACCGGCTTATTTTCACCACGTTCCAGGAATGGAACTTTCTGAAAAGTTAGCGAAAATTGCACCCGGGGACTCACCTAAGATGGTGAGTTTCGGGAACTCCGGTTCAGACGCAAACGATGCGATTATCAAGTTTGCGAGAGCCTATACCGGCCGCCAATACATTGTTTCTTACATGGGTTCATACCATGGATCAACTTATGGTTCGCAAACCTTATCGGGAAGCAGTCTCAATATGACCAGAAAAATTGGTCCAATGCTCCCCAGTGTGGTTCACGTTCCGTATCCTGACTCATACCGGACTTACCCTGGCGAAACCGAACACGATATTTCCTTACGTTATTTCAATGAATTCAAGAAACCTTTTGAATCATTTCTGCCGCCTGACGAAACTGCCTGTGTCTTAATCGAACCAATCCAAGGTGATGGCGGAATTGTCAAAGCACCGGAAGAATATATGCAGCTGGTTTATAAATTCTGTCATGATAACGGCATCCTGTTTGCAACCGATGAAGTCAACCAAGGACTAGGTCGAACAGGTAAGATGTGGTCAATTCAGCAATATAAAGATATTGAACCCGACTTAATGTCCGTTGGTAAATCACTGGCTTCCGGCATGCCGCTGAGTGCTGTGGTTGGTAAAAAAGAAGTTATGCAGAGTCTTGATGCCCCTGCCCACTTGTTTACAACTGCTGGTAATCCTGTTTGTTCAGCTGCTTCACTTGCAACCCTGGACGTTATTGAGGATGAAGGTTTGGTTGAAAAATCAGCCAAGGACGGCGCTTATACCAAGCAACGGTTCCTCGACATGCAAAAACGTCACCCAATGATTGGTGATGTCCGCATGTGGGGTCTCAATGGTGGTATTGAATTGGTCAAGGATCCAAAGACCAAGGAACCTGACAGTGACGCCGCAACAAAAGTTATTTACTATGCTTTCGCCCATGGCGTTGTTATCATCACCCTGGCAGGCAATATCCTGCGTTTCCAGCCACCGCTGGTCATTCCAAGAGAACAACTTGATACTGCTCTCCAAGTCCTCGATGATGCCTTTACTGCCGTTGAGAACGGTGAGGTTACCATTCCAAAGGATACAGGGAAGATTGGGTGGTAAAAGCAGAGTGTGAACCAAACCGGTTAGTTTCTGTTACGTAAGATTGAAAATCTAAGTAAACCAAAAGGCGAGAATCCAAATCCAGGATTCTCGCCTTTTTGATACTCTGTCAATAACTTGAGCTCTACTATAATTGACAGACTCGGATAGGAGGTAAGGATGCATACAACAATCAAAAAGCTGCTGCTAAAATTCATTTTACTTACATCATTGTATAACAGCGCACTAGGAATTTGGAGTGGCACGATCTACCTATTCATGAGACACATCCATTATACATATGCGGACATCAACGTTTTTCTCGCGATATTTTGGGTGGTGACGTTTTTTGCAGAATTGCCTTCAGGAATTTTGGCGGACAAATTCTGAAGAATTAACGTGTTCATTTTGAGTTGTATAACCAGAAGCACCGGATTATTATTTCTTTTCTTTGATACCGGAAATGGATGGTTCCTCATTGTTAGTGGAATCCTAACTGCAATGGGAGATTCATTGTATTCAGGAACCCTTGATTCATGGTTTGTTGATAAAGCCAAAACGATTGATAGAAATTACCAAATTGATCATGCCTTTTCGTTAACTACATCTATCTCCACAGGGGTGTCCTTGATTACAGGGTTTGTTGGAGCGCAATTTCTCGCTAATATCAACTTGGCGTACCCGATATTAGCCGGCGCAATTCTGCTTCTATGCCCAATTCCGATTGCTTGGCGAGAAAGAAGAATTGAGCAACAAACTCCGGTAAGCATAGAAAATTTCAAAAAGACTATTAGTAATAGAGCAATCACCCTACAAACAATGAAGGATGCCCTCAGTAGTAATAAAAATTTCTTCTGCTACAGTCTGGCATTTTTACCGATAACGTTAATTGTTACTGGTCCGTACAACCAATGGCAGCTATTTTTTCAGCAGGGAATGAAAACTGTCCAAACTGGGTGGATCTTAGTCGGAGTCAACTTGTTGGGAATAGTAGGTGCTTATATCGCCGGTTATCTTTTAAAAGTAAAAAGAACGATGACCCTGTTAGCATTACTCACCATTATCAATGCAGGAACAATCATTTTTGCCGCCAATGTTGGGCTCAAAACTCTAGCAATTATGCTGTTTTGGATTCATGTATTATTCACATCATCTGATGAAGTTGTTCGATATACCATATTACACAAACAGATCAATGGCTCAAAAAGGACAACTTTAATTTCGGTGAATAATACTTTGAATGCAGCAGCAACACTCATTGCGCTTGGGGTTAACGGCTGGTTATCAGATACTTATTCAATTGGAATGGCATGGACAATTACAGCAGTTGTTGGACTTTCTCTTACAGCAGCTGGATATTTCGTGATTTCTCGGATAACGAAACAAAAAGTTGTAGCACCGGAAGCGGATGATTCGTAATTTTCAATCAGATGATTGCTATTCATGGTTGTTTAATGAAACCAAGATTACCTGACTTTGATGAGCTTCACGCTAAAATGACTGACATTTTGTAAACAAGGAGATAAAGATGATTCATAAAGGTCGCTGGACTTGGGGCAGACAGTTACAATGGGGAATATTGCTATTTATGATTTTTGTATTTTCAAATTTCTTCATTTATGACACTTCAGTTTACTTCAAAAGTATATTTAACTTAGTATTCTCCATCATTACCTTTACGATTTTTATAGTGAGTGCCGGGACAACCCAGGCATTAACTAAGAAAATTGAACTAACCAAGTCTGTTCTCATATGGGGAGGCATTTGCATGATTGTCATTATTTTTGATATGGCAATTTACAATATTCCCAAAAATATTTATGTAGTCTTCACATCTCGATACTTTTGGACAAACACGATCTATGCATTATCCGCAGCTATCTTCGAAGAATCAATTTGTAGAGGTTTGTTCCTTTCTTCTTTTCTACAATTAGGGATCTATAGAGGAACCAAATTTAACGTAACCCGATCTGCCATTTATTCTTCATTATTATTTAGTGGCCTACACATCATCAATTTATCATCAGGCTCCGCTAACATGGTCTTCCAGCAAATGTTCTCAGCATTGGCAATTGGAATGCTGTTTGTTGTCGTCCGCATCATAACAAACGGCTTTCTTTGGCCAATCTTAATCCATTTTATTTTGGACTGGGGCCCATTAGTGTCCTATTCATACAGCGGTGATAACGACTGGATCATAACGATCGTCATATTCACAGTCATCTTTTTGATTAGTATAAAAACACTTTCCATCTTTGACCGTCAAATAATGGCGTCTTCAGATTAGGTAATATTTCAACTTGGCTTTTATCCTCAAAAGCTGTTCCATGTATCGAATTAATCGAAAAGAATGACGTCATTACTGAGAATTTAATATCCTCGTAACGACGCCTTTTAATATCCAAAGATTTCTTATAAACGATCGATAAAATGCCACACTCAACCGATCGCACGACAAAAAATGGGCAACAATGGATCTGCCGCTTACTTCAATTCAAACTCCAAAATTTCCGGATTATGATCCGAGTTCTTAAACCCTAAACTTTTCACATGAACTCGATTAATTTTGATGTTATCTGACAGCAGAAATCCATCAATTAAAGACGTGTACGTCTTACCTGGATAATAAGGTGTACCATTAGCTCTAACCGAAGGAACTTTTGCTTCAGCGAGCCCCTGCTTGGCAATTCTGAAGCCTTTTGGTAGTTGGTCTGCCGGGAATGGATGTGTCCAGTTCATCCGTTTGCTGGTTGTCTTGAAAACTTCTGGGCTGTTTCCAAGCATATCATGATTGTAGTCGCCGGCCACCATCACGTAATTACCAGCTTCCCGTTCAATTTTCATTTTAGAGAACAGTTTATCAATTTGAGCTTTGCGGACCTTAGCATTCTTAGTGAAAGCAGACATGTGCAGATTGATGACTGCTAATTGCTTACCGTTATTTACAGGAATGTGGGTCACAGAAATTGCCCGGTCCAAATCCATAAACTTGTTAAAATCAGTATCGATCGGCAGCTGGTAACGTGTGCTGTCAGTGATTTTTGCCTTGGCCAGGGTTAAGAGACCCGATTTGGCCTTACCAATCGGGCGGGTGAGTGGATAAAACAGATAGGGAGAGTCATAATTCTGCGCATATACACTAGAGTAGTCGGTCATCTGATGACGAAGCCATTTAACCTCATTGACGTGGCACGATCGATCACCATTTGTATCTACTTCCTGAAAGAACATCAAAGTCGGATCTTCTTCGGCGACTGCTCGATGAATCCCCGACAGGTCATCCATCACAGACTGTTTACTGAATGCTCGCGAGTATTTGCCCCCATCCATGAAGAACGAATAGTTATCTGGATAGGCAGCGTAGCCGATATTAAACGTCATCGCTTTGTATGGACGGCCAGTTTGTAACAGCTGCGCGTTCCGACTTTCAGGCTTCAGCTTCACATTGTCGGGAATCCGATGGTACGTCAAATACACATACGCAACGTATGCCCCAACAATCACGATCAGCCCGGAAAACAGCAGTAATAATGCTTTTAATAGTCTTTTCATCAGAATACCTCCACACCTAATATCATAGCAAATCTACAGCCGAACAATCCAAAAGTTTTTAGATAAATTGATGCCGGTTACAACGGTTTAATGCTAAACTAAAGATACATTTGTTCATACTTTGGGAGGGGTAAACATGAAAAAATCACATTTTTGGTTTGCACTATTATTTGCTGGAGCTCTTAGTATTGGTGTCGGAACATCTTCGCAAAACGTTTCTGCTAAAACAGTCAATATTTATTTAACCCGTCATGGTCAAACGATGTTTAACGTCAACGGCCGGGGACAAGGCTGGGCGGACAGCCCGCTAACCGATACCGGTGTTTCCGTTGCCCATCAACTTGGCTACGGCTTGTATGGGTTAAAGTTCAAAGCCGCCTACTCCGCTGACAATATGCGGACCTTTAGAACCGCAACTTATGCATTGCAGTCTTCTGGAAACGGCAACTTGAAGGTCAACTGGAATTCAAATCTGCGAGAGGGTGGCTATGGCAGCTTTGAAGGCCAAAAATATGATGACGTCAACAAGGTCACCATGCCATTACTAAGACCAGCAGGGACTTACTCCGGCCCACAGGACTTTAGTAAAGCTCAGCAAGCTTTGGGCAAAGACTTCTGGCCAGCATTACAAGATGCTTACCATGCTGCAGAAACCGTAGATTTTGGTAAATACAGTGACCCAAGCCTACCAGAATCACTGAAAGCCGAAAGCTCAACTCAAGTGATCGATCGAATGAATACTGAATTAACGCTCATTGCGCAAAAGGCTGAGAAAACCGGTGGCAATGTCTTGGTTGTCAGCTCAGGAATGTCAATCCCTGAATGGTTGTCCTCAGAGAAAAACTACACAGTTCCCGGATTCGTGAACTGGGGCAATGAAGCAACCATGAAGGTAACGTATAAGAACGGTCAATTCTACTTCCCATCAAACGTCACAGACAAAACGATCCTTTACACAATCAATAAGGGTGCCGAACTTCAGCAACTACCTAAGAACACATTAAAAGTTAACCGGTTCTATTTGAAGAAAAACAAAGTTTCCGGTACAACTTCAACCGGGGCTTCACTTACACTCAAGAATCCCAAGGGTTCAACATTGAAGAATACGAACGCAAACTCAAACGGAAACTTCACGTTCAAGTTAAGCAAAGCCACTTTGAACAAGCTGAAAACAGGCATGAATCTCAAGCTCACTTCAACTCCAAAGAACGCTGCCAAGTCTTTGGATATGAATTCTGATCAAATTAGTCAAACCGTGTTTAGTAACAAGACTGCTACCGTTAAAGTATTAAAATAATTTGTTGGATAATTAAAGGACGACCAGGAATGGTCGCCCTTTTTGTGTTAAACAGTTATCTTTTTCTTTAAAAACGTGAGTGAAAGCCACAACAGAACCGCACAGCTTGCGCCAATAATGATGTTAATCCACGCAATCGCCGCGATTGGCGTTGCTTCGGCAATCGATACGATCACCATGCCAACACTGCCAAAAATCGTTCCACCCGCACTGTAAAGTGCAGATGCAGACCCATTATCGTTTTCCTCCTGCTTCAAGACCAGATACGTACCAGGTGGTCGAATTGCACTGCTGGCAAGTGTTGCTGGAAATTGGGTGATGGCAAATGCAATTGGACTCATTTGACCGAAAACCAGCACGAGGACTCCGGCAATAATCGAAATGCCAAACGAGGCATAAATGATTTTGAATCGATCAATATACTTGGACAATGGAATATAAACCAACGGCCCAAGCAACATTCCCAGGGCATTAAACGAGAAGAACAGACTAAACATCCTGCTGCTGAGATGGAAAGTGTCTTGGAAAATGTATGACGAAGAGGAAATATACGATAGTGAAACAATCGACATCAGTGAAAAAGTAACCAATAATGCTGTAAATCCAGGATTGAGCAACAGTGCCCCAAGCCGACCAAATGACCTGATGATACTCGTGGTCCCGTTCTCAGCTTGATGAGTTTCTTTAAATATAATGGAACCATAGATCACTGATAGGCCAAGTAAAGCCTGGGCAAAGAAAATCCCCCGCCAAGAGATGAAAGTCAACAGTAATGATCCGATAACCGGCGCAATTGCAGGAGAAATGACGACCATTGATTGGACAATCGCTAACGTGGTTTCCTGCTTGCGACCAACGAAAACGTCTTTGATAACGGCAGTCGCAACCGTCGTGGCAACGCCTCCACCAATCGCCTGGAGAACCCGGAAGATGATAATTTCATAGGCGTTAGTGGCAATGCCACACAAGATGCTGGCAAGCATGTACAATGTCAGACCAATTAATAGAATCGGCCGCCGACCATATCGGTCACTCAACGGTCCCCAAAAAAGCGTTGCAATCGAATAAAACACAAAGAATAGAATCAGTGTCAGATTCATCACGATTTCCGGAACCGCGAAGAACTTAGTCATGTCAGGAAGTGCCGGTAAATACAAGTCCGTCGAAAGCGGCACAAATGCACTTAAAAGAGCCAAAAAGATGATAAAACCGGTGTTGCCCATTCGTGGTTGAACTTTACTATCTGCCATCTTAAGACCCTCTCTTCTCCCATTTCATGTTCACCGCAAACTCACTGGTAACCCTATCCAATTTATGAATAGTCTCGCGAAAACCATTTTTGAGATAAAACTTGTACGCACTTGCGTTTTTCTCATACACAGACAAAGTGAGTTCGGAACGGGTCTGCTTGGCACTTTCCAACAAATGAGAACCAATACCTTGACCTCGGTACTTTGCGGCAACAAACAGACCAGCTATGTAATGACCGTCCATCCCCAAGAACCCAGCAACATGACCATTATCCTCGAAAATAAACATTTCAGCATGCCCAATATCCTGCTTAACCGTGTCATAATAATTCTTCCAATAATTCGGATCAATAAATGAGTGAGCTTCAAGGTTGCCGTCCAACCATATTCGAGCAACTTCATCCAGTTTTGATCCACTGATACCTTTGACATGTTCAATCATGGTCGTTCACTCCAATCCAGTCATGTTATCTTTCATTGTAAAACAAAAATGGCATTCCGAGGTGGAATACCATTTTTGAATCCAAACTATTTAATTACTTTAACGTACTTCGAGTTGCCGGTAATGTAACCACCAGCGATATGATATCTCAAAGTACCATGCTTCGTCACGCTGTTAGCGTGGGAGAAATCATAATTCTTAATTCGGATCTTGGTACCTTTCTTGAAGTAAGCCTGCTTGTTGCGCTTGCTCAAGTTGACATCTTTGTAACGATAGATTGCTTTTTTAACCTTGACATAACGGGCTTGCTTCTGCTTACCCATCGTAACAAGTTTTCGGTTTGCGGTAATATACTTACCGTTCTTCAACACATATCGGGTTGTTAAGTTATGCCTTACAATGCCTTTGACATGGAGAACAGTTCCCTGCTTATAGTTCCTGGATTTGCCAGTCAGATTCTTGTAACGATATGAGTTAACCCCACGTGGATTAATCACCGTTACGGTTGAATGCTTTGTCTGGTAATATACAGGACGGATATAAGCCCACCGAGTTGTGATATAGCCTTTCTTACCACGGTTCTTAGTTAAATGGTTGACATCGCGAACCTTATATCGTAAGTTTCCGTTTGCTGATCGGGCATATCCCGTAACCACAAACATTGGCCGGTAAACTCTTGGCTTTGATGAATATGCCGCCTTACGATCGTGCTTGTTAAAGGTTTTGTTCTTATAGAGATAAATCTTTTTAAGTGAGTAAACAACGGTACCCTTGGCAACAATATTGTTGCCTTGTCCAGGACCGGGAGTTGGCGTTGGGTCAACTGGATTTACCGGTGTAACTGGGTTAACCGGTGTGACAGGAGTAACTGGGGTTACAGGAGTGACAGGAGTAACAGGTGTGACTGAGTCTTTCTTGACGTAAACCTTAACTGGTGAAGCGGTTGTTCCCCACTTTACAGAAGGCTGAATCTGACCACTTCCCAGCTCGCTGGAAGTTGCAACATGGTATCCGGTTGGAACAGTTCCAAATGTCAAAATCTTTGTTAGATCCCAAACGTCACCCTTTCCCGTGGTCTTTGTCGGTTCCAATGTAAAATCGTTGTTAGGGAAAGTTGTTTTACCATCAACGTCTACGAATTCAGCATCTAATTTCGTCAAGTCATCAGGAGTGACATTCAATGTTGCATATTTGGTTGGACCTGAGCCACTCTTGTTATAAGCGTATATGGGGAATGTATAAGATTTGCCAGCTTGAATTTTGTCATAAGCCAGCTCGGTTTGATAATCATAACCATTTGCAAAATCTAGCGTATTGGTTGAATGTGGACTGTTATTATCAGTTGCACTTGCAAAGTTTGAAAGGATCGTATTAACATCATTGAAATCATGATTGTCATCCTTGAACAGCATTTTCCTTGCGGCACTTAGTGTCATGGTTTTATCCCAAACACTCAGGACAGGCACAAAGCCCGCATCAATGGTACTGTTATACATCATTTGGACGGTCATATCATCTGCTTGAGCGCCTTTGGTGTCTGAGTTAGAAACTGTTGACGTTACAGTAAACTTATCTGTTACGGAGTTTGTTTTAACTGCAAATGGAATGTTAATGTTACTCCCCTTGAAAGCACTATTCGAACGAAGATCATGTAAATCAAAGACCAACTTATTAGCATTACTGTTTTTCGTATCATAAGTCCAATATTTTGAATTTAGGGCCTCTGTGTTGTTTCCAAATCCATAGACCTTGGAAGTGGCAGGGCTCAAAAATGGGTTATCCTTCGAATTGGATGTAATTGTCCAAGTCAATTTATCTGGAACATTTGCTTCATCAATTGGTAACGTTATTTGATCCCAAGCGATCGTTGCATTTTGAGTATACCAGTACAGCAAATTCTTCTGGTATGTTGCACCTGCCTCTGGACTAATATATGCATAAAAATTACCCTGATAAGGATCTTCTTTGATATACCCATCTGGAGCCGTTAATCCACCAAGACCGCCAAATATTTGATGACCAATCGCATCGGAGGTACCGCCACCATTGGTCTTCTTATTATCAACTTTTAAAGTTTGCTCATCATGAATCTTTGCGGTTTGACTGCCACGGATATAGTTAATGTTGATTGGGTAACTGACAGAACCTTTACTATTAACATCAGTCGTTGCCGGCTTCAAATAGATGGACACCCCAGCGTTAGCCAAGTCATCATAATCGACACCACTCTTTGCAGTTAATGTAATTGTTGCTGGTGTAACGTCCGAGTTAGTTGAAACTGTGAAAATATCGTTCGAAGAGATCGAGTTGATTTGCAATTGATCTAAGTTAATCCCTGGATTACCAGTACTATCTTTGCCAACGGTAATCTGGATTTGATCACCGGCTTTAATCCCGCCTTTTTCTGCCAGCAATAATTTCATCTGGATTGCTTCATCGCTGTTATAGTCTGTACTACTATTGAGTGTTGTTGAATAATTAAAAATTTTCGAAAGATCCGTATCAGCAGCCTTGGCATTCATGCCATTGGAAAGAGTTCCCAACAGGAACCCGAAGACGCTGATTATCACCACCAAAAATATTTTTCTTATAATCACTTTGTTATTGTTTGTTTGTATGAATAAGTTGTTAGCATTCATATAACTATCCCCCTTAGATCAGCACCTTTATTGTATTATTGTAACGCAAATTATATACTTTGTGTTATCGATTGACTCAATCTTAAGAAACAAAATTTCACAAATTTGTCCGGTTATTCGTCCCATTTTCATGTAAAATAAGTGGTAAATAAGGAGGAACTTATCATGCCAACCAACACAAACAAAGTTTATCTCGCTTCACCCTTTTTCAGTGACGGCCAGAAGGACCGAATCGCCCAAGTCGTGAGCTTATTAAAGCAAAACCCCACAATTGATTCCGATGGCATTTTCATTCCACAGGATCACCAATTCGAATCCGAACCATTCGGTAGCTTCAAGTGGCAGGATGCCGTATTTGCATCGGACATGCGCCAAGTACATAAAGCCGATGTTGTCGTCGCTATCCTGGACTACCAACTTGAGGATGGCTTAACCGAACCTGATTCCGGCACAATCTTTGAAATCGGCTCGGCTCATGAAGCCAACATTCCGGTAATCATGGTTCAATTCGGTGAAAACAGCCAATTAAACTTGATGCTCGCCCGTAGTTACACCGCCTTTTTCAATGGCAAGAACGATATTCAACATATTAAAGACTATGATTTCAATAACCTTGAACAACGCTACACAGAGAAGAAAGTCCTCTAATTAATTTCAGATACAAAAAAGCTAGGCAATTTGCCTAGCTTTTGTTATCTCATGAACGGCCATTACTGGCGATTCCATTTTCAACTCCCAATGACAAATCAGCTTTGTCATCAGCAGGCAAAAGATGAATCGCATGTTTTAACATAAATGGGGCAATCAGTGTTGATAGAATAATGACTAATATTAAGTCTGAATAGTACGAATCGGAGAGCAGTCCGGATGAGAACCCGATTTGAGCGGTAATCAGTCCCATTTCACCCCGGGAAATCATCCCTGAACCGATCATGTAGCTGCTGTTAAGGCTGAACCCGTTCATCAGTGCTCCAATGCCACAGCCAAACAACTTGCTCAAGCAGGCCAGAATCGTCAAAATGCCAACGAACAACAATGAATCGCTAATGTGGGCAAACGACATGTTCAGGCCGATACTGACAAAGAACATTGGAACAAAGACTGCATAACCAATCGGTTCCATATGGTTTTCGATTGTCTCACGATACGGTGTATGGGCAACGGCAATCCCGGCAAAGAACGCACCAACCGCTCCACTCAGGCCAACTGCTTCAGCGATGTAAGCCATCCCCAGACAGATAACCATCGAGGTAATCGTCACACTTGATGCCATCAACAGCCGTTCGCCAATTCTCATCATGTAAGGCACGATCCATTTGACCATCAAATATGTGAGGCCAAAGAAGGCAATCTGTTCAATAAAGATCAAAGCCAAGCTCGTGGATGATCCACCGGTTTTAACCCCTTGAGTACCCATGATGCTGATCATGATTGATAGGAGAATAACGCCAATAATGTCATCAGCTACGGCAGCTCCAAGGATGGTTGCCCCTTCCTTTGTATCCAGTGACTTATAATCCCGCAGAACTTCAACGGAGATTGATACTGAAGTGGCGCTGAAAACAACCCCGATAAAGATTGCTTCCAAAGGTGAGAAGGAGAAGGCCCAACAGGCACCGCCGATCATGACAACTGGGAAGATAACCCCAATGATGGCAACGATGATCGCCGGCCGCAGATATTTTCGCAGCAGCTTGAGATTGCTCTCAAGGCCACCAATGAACATCAGGATAATCACGCCAACCTGCGAGAACAGATTGACCATATTATCGAGATGAATCCATCCGAGCATCGCCGGACCAACGATGATTCCCACCAATATTTGACCAATAACGGATGGGATCCCAATCCGATTCGATAAGTGCCCTGCCAATGTCGTCAATATTAGTAGTAGACAAAGTGCACCAATAAAGGACATACAACGGCCTCCTTTCAACCAAATTTATGTGTTTAACTTCTATTATATGTGTTTAATGTTCTATGTGAATATGTGTTTGTACAAGAATGATTAATCTTTTTCAATTTGAGCAGTTCTGGCACCGCTGAATGCACTAATAAAATGAATTGCCAAGCCAAGTATCAGACCAATGGCGGCAGGCAATAGCCAGTCCATTCCAAGTGATGCACCAGGAAGAAAATCATCTAATTTAAGGATTGTGGTTGCAAAAGCTGATTTTGAAATGATTGTCGGAGCGGACGCAATAGCATCAAGGATTGCTGGAATAATGGTGAAGATGGTAGTCCAGATGTATACACGGCTGTCATGGCCAAACAATGGTGATGAGATTGAAAGAATGATCAAAGTGATAGCCAGTGGGTAAAGGAACATCAGCATTGGTGTTGACCAGGCAATGATTGTGTCAAGACCAAAGTTGGCGATTCCAAATGATAACCCGGTAGCGATGATCAACCAAGTCCGGTATGAAATTGATGGGAACTTCGCATGGAGTGCTTCTGAGAATGAAGTCGAAAGACCAACGGCAGTGGTCAAACAAGTCAGTGTTGCCATCATTGCCAATAGAATTTCACCAGTGATTCCCATGAAGTGGTTGGCGATCTGGTTAAATGCAATCCCACCATCGATTGAAAGTTTGAAGCTGCCAAGGCTGGTAGCACCCAACCAGATAAGGGCGATGTAAATGATTGCTTCAAGACCGATTCCAAGGGCACCGGATTTCATGGTGGTCATTGAAATTTCTTTGGCGCTTGTGGCACCCAGGCTCTTGATTGCAGTAACGATCGCAATTCCAAAGAGCAGACCAGCAATACAATCCATTGTGTTATAACCTTGAAGAAAACCATTAAGAATTGATCCATTTTGATAAGCAGCATCGGTAATCGGTGCCTTTGAAGCTGAACTGATTGGGCTCATGAATGCAAAGGCGAAAATAATAGCAAGTAATGCCAGGAATGCGGGGTTCAAAATTTTACCAATTGAATTAATGATCCCAGTCGGTTTGCGTGAAGCCCAGAAAGTAATGCCGAAGAAAATCAGTGAGTAGATGAACAGCCACATTGGTTGTTGAGCAGTGCTGAGATGACTGGCAAAGGCAATCTGGAATGGTGTTGTCGCAGTCCGTGGCGTTGCGAACAAGGGGCCAAGAGTCGCACAAACCAATACCATGAAGAAAGTGGCATAACGTCTGCCGATTGGTTTGGCAAGATCATAGATTCCGTTACTGTGGGTTACGGCAATCGCAATAATAGCAAGTAATGGTAATAAAGTCCCAGTTAACAGAAAGCCAATTCCGGCAGTAAACCAATGGGCTCCGGCAAGTTGCCCCAAGTGAATTGGGAAGATCAGGTTCCCGGCACCGAAGAACATTCCGAAGAGCATTGAACCGATAATTAGATAATGTTTAAACGATAATTTATTTGATGTTTTTTCCATATTGAGCGCTCCTTATAAATCATATATATTAACCGATTAATGTTGCATTCCAATCTTTCAACCTTAAAGTGCTTGACTCGGCTAATGCCACCTGACTTACTTTGATTTAAAAATATTCTCATTTTGAAGACCTCCTTAATTGCAAATAAAAAACGTCCCTTAAGATCTTGACGATCTTAAGGGACGTTTACACGTGTTACCACCCAAATTTCCGACAGCTTCACAACTATCGACTCACCATGTACGGCCAAATAAGGTTTGGCGATACACTGGCGCTGTAATGGGCGCTCCCAACAAACACTCGCAGACTCGCTCGCATTTGTCGCTCGAAGGTTACTTTCATCGCTTAAACTTTTGAATCGTTCTCACTTACCCGATTCTCCCTGAAAAAGTTCTAAGAGACTACTTTCCTTGTCTTAGCAAATTCTAATGTTTCTGATTGACATAAATACTAATACCATTTTAGATCAATGTCAACTGCTTTTATTATTTAACTAATTTAACACTGTGCTTGGTATAGTCTAAATGCCAGCCTTTAGGCAATGCGTGGTTGGCAAACTTCCCTGAAAGTTTATTGGATTTCAGGATAACCACACCGGATTTGAGACCTTTGACATTTTTGATAACGACTTTACCACCAAGCTTGGCAGTTCCGGAAACTGAGACTTTATCGCTTGAGTTCAGATTCAAAGTTCCCTCCTTGCTTTGAGTGTAATTACCTTTAACAGTCACATTCTTGGAAGACAAAGTCAAGCTACCATCAGTCAGGTTCAAGTTACCGTTACCTAACGCACTGTCGTTTTCGGCAACTAAAGTACCACCTTTCACAGTGGTGCCTCCTTTGTAAGTGTTGTTACCAAGGAGACTGAGTGATCCAGTTCCTTCCTTGGTCAAACCGCCATTACCGGAAATATCGTTCTTCCAGGTATCGGCAGCGTTAAAGCCACCCTTTGAGGCATCCATGTTAACAGTTGTGTCATTCAAGAACTCACCAAATCCATTGGCGGCCTTGAAGAGGTTCAAACGGCCCCAGCCTTCGGTATCGTCAGTCATTGGGTAACCTGATGGCAAGCCGGTGGTGAAGAGAACCTCACGGCGTTGGGTATCATTCAGGTAGGGTAAACGGGTTTGAAGGAGTACTTCAGCGCCCTTTGGTACAACCATTGGCTTGGTGGTGTCACCGATTGGGGAGAAGCCATAAGTCAAACGGTAGGTGTAGTTTTTAAGGTTGGTCTGGTAATCGCTAAATGAGTCTTGTGCCGACTTATCTTCAGCGTTGGCCAAATCTTTTTGAGTATCCTGATATGCTTCACTGATCAATTGTTTGTTATCAGGATCGTTCAATGTTGCGGCGGTCATTGCGGTACCGATGACTCGGCCACCCATAACAGCGAGTGGTGAGTGACGACCGGCAAGGACTCGGTCATAGCCGACTTCTGAGGAACGAGTAATCAATTGCTGATAGCGTTCTGGGAATAAGTAAGCCAATGTTTCACCGGTTTCAAAGGCAGCTGTCGTATGCCCGCTTGGGAAATCATAATCCGTTGCTGAAGCAGCGGCCATCACATTGGTCAAATAAGGATTAACCTTAACCTGATCACTTTGACGATATGGTCGGGTAAACTTGATGTAGGCCTTTGGTGTTCCGGTTCCGGACCATGCAGAGTCTTCTGCAATATCCACTAATTTAACAGCTGATCCAAGAGTTGAATTTTCATCAGCCCACTGCATTGAACTGTATGGAGAACCAGCCGGAAGTGGTGAAGTTGGCACATTATTGAAGTCGGTCTGAGCGTTGGTATCCTTGATAAATGCTGGTGCGTATGGTCCAAAGCCACTAATCAAGTTGTAACGGAGATCTCGTCGATCGGTTAAATATGATCGGTCAATTTCTGCTTGAGATGCGCCATTTGTAATCTGAATTGATTTATCCAAATTTTCCTGCAAAACCGTGGTGTTAGTTTTGGTTCCAGTCGGTGCATCCCAGTATTTCAAGAAAGTATTGTTGAACAATGCTATCGCTGGATTGGTGTCTGGCGTATTGTTGGTTTTAATGTTTTGCTTATACTGATCAACAAAGTACCCATATGATGCAGGCACCGGATTCAACTCACTTGATACATTCGTGTCAGACTTGGCATTTGCTTTGATGCCATTGCTCTGTGAACCTAAAACAGCGGCTCCGGTCAGTGTCAATATAAAGGCACTTTTCAGAACCGTTTTCAATATCGCACTACTATGTTTACTTCCCATGTTAATCCTCCCAATATGAAATTATTTCTATGAAATGCTTATCAGAACAACAAGTATAACCAAAACCACGAACGATATCTCCCATCCCAATTTGGGAGTATGCTTGATTTCGTATAACATTGTTGACATAATTTCACCATCCTTCAGATAGTCCCTGATAACCACTCTTGATTCATCTTTAGTGTACTTTTGCCACGTAAATTAGTCGCAAAGTCTTTGTAAAAAGTCGGTAAATGTTCAGATCTCCCATCCTAAAAAATCATATGAATCTTCAAAAATGCAAATAAAAAACATCACCATTCAGTGATGTTAAAGACAGCTCGTTATTCATTAAAAAACATAGTGACCATTTACACTTTTGCAAACTTATCAAAGAATTCAAACGGGATTAGTTTCGCCATTACCCGATATCCTTTATAGAATGTGCCCGGTGTGTATACGCCGTGACCCATTTCCGCAAACCGAATCGATTTTCTGGTCATTGTTTTCATATCCAAAAATGGCAGTTGATCAATAATCGATTTTTTCTTGTTCTGGTTATCGGACTGGAGGAACAGTTCTGTCCTCATATTGCCCGGACATAGCGCTAAAACATTGATACCCTGAGCTTTGAGCTCTTCTCGCAATGCAATTGACAAAAAGTACAGGTAACTCTTGGTTGCAGCATATACGTCCATCTTTGGTACTGGTGTGTAACTGGTAACCGAACATGTATTGATGATCGAACTTCCACGAGTCATGAAAGGCAGAATCATCCGGGTGATGAGTGTGGGTGCTTCAGCATTTAATTCGACCATCGCTTTTTGTTTAGCAGGAGATTGGCTCGCAAATGCTGCCTTATCAAGCATCCCCGCATTGTTAATTAACAGTTTAACATCTGGATGTTCTTCTTGAATTCGTTCTTCAAACTGGTTTAAATCATCCTGATTGGTTAAGTCCAAAGGGAAAATTTTGAATGATTTTGTGTAATAGTTATCTGCAATTTTTTGAAGCAGTTCCTTACGCCGTGCAATTAACCAGATTTCTTCAATCTCAGACTTGGTGTCGACGACTGCTTCCACAAATTCTTTTCCGAGTCCGGATGATGATCCAGTTATGATAGCAACTTTCATAGTAACGTCCTCCAATTTTATTTGGCTCGCTTAGGGCTTAAAGCGGCAATTCCCTGAACCTTGATCGAGTAGAATAATGGACTCCATGCGTTCCGGCTGACTACAGGCCGTTTACCTTCCGCAATCCGGTCCATCTGCTGCTCATAGTAACTATTCCCAATTGCCGGTCCAACGGCACTGTCCAGCGGTTTAATCCCCGTGGTGAGCCATGGAAGATTAACAGTCGCATAGGTTCCCCTGGCAATTTGGTTTGGCAGATCCGGCATTAATACAAACGGGCGACCGATTCCAACCATACTGGTGTCACCATCTTCAATTGCGTCTTCCATACTTGATTCAGTGCGGAATCCCCCTGTAACAACGATTGGTACATTGACCAAATCTTTGATTTTCTTTGCATAATTAATAAAGAACGCATCGTTACTGTTGGTTGAAGTTCCAGTGGACATTTTGGGACTGGTATAATTCCCACCCGAAATTTCAATCAGGTTAATCCCCAGCTTCTCCATGGTCTTAATCACTTGAAGCGAATCTTCTTCAGTAAAGCCGCCTGTTTGAAAATCACTTGAGTTTATCTTTAACCCGATTGGAAATGACTCTCCCAGTGCCTCTCGCATCCCTTGATAAATCTCGATCAAGAAACGCATTCGGTTGTCCAGTGAGCCACCATATTCATCTGTCCTTTGGTTATCAAGCGGTGAGAGGAACTGGTCAATCAAATACCCATGAGCCCCATGGATTTCGACACCGGTAAAGCCTGCTTTTTTAGCAATGACTGCCGTATTTACAAAACGCTGAACAATTTGAGTGATGCCATCTTTAGTCAATGCCTTGGGCGTATTGAAGACCCGACCATAAACACCTTCAAATCCAACTGCACTGGGAGCAACCGGTTCCTTGGAAAGTGTTCTTGGTGACTGCTTCCCAGGGTGATTGATTTGCATCCAAAGTTGAGTATCGTTTGCCGTTCCAGCCTCTGCCCACTTTTTCAGCGTATCAATATCTCGTTCATCTTCAACGACAACGTTGCCCGGTTCGCCTAAAGCATGGCGGTCAACCATGACATTCCCTGTTAGAAGAAGACCTGCACCACCCTTGGCCCAAGCTTGATACAACTTAATATGATGTTCGTTGGGGTGACCGTTTTTTGCCAGATTTTCGTTCATGGCCGATTTGAAGAAACGGTTCTTGATGGTAGTCCCATTGGACAAGGTAAGTGGTTTTAGTATTTCGAGTTGACTCATAATTTATTCTCCTTTAAAAATAACTAGCTGTTAAATGTCTTGTTTTCGCCGATCAATCCATTCCAAACCTGATTCTTTAAATCTAAAATTGTTGAACTGTCAGGAGATACCGCCGTTTCAACATTTTCACCAATCCAGGAAAAATTGGCCATCATCGACAAGCTCCCTGTCAGTAAAGCAATCTGAGACTGAACGCCGGCTTTGATGAATGTACCGTCTTTTTGGCCGGCTTCCAAAAATTCAGTCAGAGTTGAAATGACCTTACTTCGTAAGTCTTTGCTTTCAGTGTTTAGATCAACGTTGAAAATGTTTTGGTAAATGAAGTGCATTGCTGTCGTGTTATCATCAATCAGTTCAATTGTGATATTGAACAGCCGATCAAAAGTATTTTTCGTTTCTGACTCTTGTTGGATTGAATTACAAATACTGTCCAAAAATTGATTAAGGACATCTTGAAATGCCACATTGAGGATGGCCTGCTTATTGTCAAAATAATGATAAATCGATCCAACACTCACGCGGGCACCCTTGGCAATTGAAGGAACATTACTCGCCGCGTAGCCTGTAGTGGCAAAGATTTGGATAGCAGCACAAATGATATCTTGTTTTTTATCAGGTGATTTTTTCATAAACTCCTCCACATTTTTCATATCGAATGAACGTTCATTTTAAATATAACAAATATCAATCCCAGTTTCAACCTTTGCCATGAAATCACTCAAATTGACCAAAACAAAAGAAGAGTCAGACAGAACTTAGCGTTCTATCTGACCCTTCTTTGATTTAGAAACAACAATCCACCTTCAGATGATGGCAGTTATCGCCAATTAGATTCGACCTGTTGCCTATTGAAAATTGCCTGCAGATGCTCTGAGTTGATCAGCTCATCACTCTGCATCAGCTTATAAGCACCGACAAAAGTCGAACTAATCAATTCCTTCAACTTTTCTTTTGGAAATACATCCGGGTTCAATAACCACTCATAACTCGCCCAGCCAAAGCCACTGGCTAAGAAGATAATGGTGTAATTTAAATCCCATTCCTGATCCTGCGTAGCGTCTTTTCCGAGACTGCTCTGGTTAAACAAGGCGCCGGTAGCAGAGATCGCTTTTTTAACATTAACTTGAATCATTGATGGAAAGACGACTGTATCGATAGTAGACACCAGCTTAATTCCACGTCGATTCTCACTCATATAATCAATCACTTCTCCGACCGAGTGAACAATAGATTCCATTGGATCAGGTGCATCCTCCCAGCCCTGGAAATATTGATTCATTCCAGAGACATAATTGTCCTCTAATTGGTCGAACAGATCGTAAATATCATGAAAATACGTGTAGAATGTCCGCCGGTTGATGTGAGCTGCTTTGGTAATCTCAGTCACATTGACAAGCTTAAGCATTTCACGACCGTTAGAGATTCGGATCTCTGGCTGCTTTGTGTCTATTTTAGTTTCCATCACTTCGATAAAAGCGTGATAGATTGATTGTTTCATTGTGATGTTTTGAAACATATTCCTTCCCCCTAGCGGAAGCCCCCGAACATAATCCTTATTATTGAATTAGTATACCTTAATATACCCCATTATGGGTAATTAATGTAGGTACGGGAAAGCAACCCCCGGCAAAACCGGTGGTTGCTATCCTAAGGATTACATCGTAAGCTTCCAATTAAATTAATATTGACTAATTCATTGAAAACTTGCGACGATGAGAAATCCAGACATAACCAAGCAAATCAATCAACATTAAGAATAATCCTAATATGACAGTCAAAACTTGATTACCATCATTCTCATTTGTTTGAGGCAACTTCTTTTGAGCATTCAATCCAGTCGCATTAGTCATGGATTTTGGTGCATACAAACCTGACGTTGGCGTTGTCAGACCGGATGCACTTGGTTTACTTGACTGAGCAGGTACTGAATTTGTCGAACTATTACCATTTCCATTATAACCATTGTTAGTTGATGGTGTTGAAGGGGTTTGGCTGTTCCCTCCAACATTATTACCACCTGTTGAAGGGACTTGGCTAGTTCCTCCGTTATTTGTGGATCCATTTGGCAGCCCAGGAATATTCACCGTACCATCCGGAATAACCGGAGAACTCGGAATAGTTGAGATGTTAATGGTTCCAGTGTTTTTAGTACCACCGAAAATCAATGAACCTAATCCGATCAGGATTCCGATTCCAATAATTGGAATAATCAGCGGAATTAAGATCGAAATGATGAATGGAATACCAATCAGAATTGGCAGCAATCCAATCAAACCGATGAGAACTGGCAATCCCCATACGATGATCGGAAGTATCAATAAGATTGGGATTAAGATTGGCAGGATTACCGGAAGTAATGCAGCCAAGATAATCGGTAACAGAATTGGGAGAAGTGCACCTAACAATAGTGGAATTATCAAAGGAATGATAATTGGCAGAATGATTGGTACAATAATGACTTTATTTCCGCTAAGGAGCAACTGAATCAATCCTGGCAAGATTGAACCAAGCAACTTGAAAAGCAGATCAACGCCATTCCCAATTGTGTTCAAAATACTCATCAGAGGAATCAATGCTAATAATAACGGCAAACCGTTAATATTAATATTGATGTTGATATTATTATTGTTGTTCTTGTTCAGCAATCCACCAAGAATTGCACCAAGCAACCCTCCAAGGAATGGAAGCAGGAAGCTTAACAGACCGTTTGTTACCAAGTTATTCAATAGACTACCAAGCAATAAGCCAAGTAATGGAAGAAGAACTAATGGTAATAAACCACTGACAAGCTTGGAAATTCCGTTCTGAATGAACCCTGTGATAATAAGTGGTAACAAACCGCCAAGGATCAATGGAAGTACCAGGTTATTCAAGAGTGAACCAGCGAGCGTCTTAATCAGAAGATATCCAATTAATAAGCTGGTGCCGAAGTTAAGAACATTTTGTGCAGTTTGGATAATTGAATCCAACAAGTTATTAAGCCAATCCGGAACGGAAATTTCTGGAAGCAAGCCGGCTAATAATGCCAGTATCACAGTTACCATTCCAAACTTCCATACATTAACCAATTGATTAATTAATTCTGAAAGCCCATCGATCAATTGATCAGTCAAAGTAGAAATAACTGAAGTGATCGAGTCGATTAACTCAACGAGGTTGTTGAGGCCGTTAAGGATACCGTTCAAGGTATTGGTAAGCAATCCAGTTGCGATAGCCTTAATAGCGTTGATGATTGGAGAAATAAGCAAACCTGCAATTCCAGAAATCAATCCAGGAATTGTGTTCAAGAAGCTGATGAACTGGGTTGCAGCATTAATAAGTGTATTAAGAAGCAATCCTGGAATGCCAGCAGTGATGGCGTTCAAGATGGCCAGTGGATAAGTCAATAACTTAACCAAACCAGCTAATAATGATCCGGCAACATTTGCAATCAAATCGTTCAAAAGCAATTGAAGTGGTAATAATACATTGTTATTGAAGAAGTTGATCACTGGAACAACCACGTTGGAAATGAGATTTCCAATACCTGTGAGAAGTGGTAATCCGATCCAAAGTGGAGCTGTAATCAAGAGTAATGGTAAGGTAAATGCACTTTGTAATGCGGTGTTGATGAAGTTCAAGAATTCAAGAACAGGCATAACCAAGCCAACCAAACCACCAATTATTTGAGGAACAATGAGATTGGTCAAAATCCCAGGAATAATTGTACTAATCAGACTTCCTACGAAGTTTGGAATGCCATTAATCAAATTCATTAATGGAAGCAATCCCATGTAAGTAAGAACTCCGAGAATTGTACTCAAGATTGGGGTTACAAATTGTTTGATCGCATTACTCAAATTCTTAGTGTTGGCATCGTAAATCCAACCCAAGATTGTGAGTGGCAGCTTATTCAATGCGTTTGCAGCTGCGGAAACAGCTAATACCAATGATCCAAGTGGATTAATGACAGCAAGACCAATCATCAAAGCGTTAAGCGGCAATGTAAGCAATCCAGTGATGAATCGTTTGATGCCATTTAATACCTTGGTAAGGAAACTGACAGTGTTACCAATCAAGCTGGAAAGTGCATTGGTAAGCCACAAAACAGTTGGCAAACTACTGAAGATGAAACCAATTTGGTTTCCGGCCATCGTCAATAACAATGTTGGTAAGAAGCCAAGTGAGGTAATCAATGGTACAACAAGTCCCAAGATAGCCTTGGCAATTGAAGGAACCAATTGATTAATTAAGTTGGCCAATGGAATCTCTACCAAGAACATGAACGCAGGAGTTACCAACAACTTCAAGCCTGTAAGGGCTGAGCTGAGGAACAACGGTGTCAAGAGTCCGTTGATTACGTTAGCCAACAAGGTTGGTACTGTAATCAGCGCCTTGAAGAGATCGAGCACTGCATTATTGATGCCGACAAGTCCGAATGCGCCAAGTGTCATAATGAGAGAGGCACCGTTTGAAATGAGTCCCTTCAGGAATGTGACGAAATTATTGGCATCCTGGAATGGTTTGATGATCTTTGTGATAAGAGAACCTAATGAATTGAAGGCACCCAGGCCACCAAGAATCAAACCGAGGATCGTAGCAATTGGACTTGATTTGAAGAGATTGTTCAAACCGTTGAAGAATGTCTTGATTAATCCCTTAATCCACTCAATTGGAGCAGTGAGGGTATTGTAAAGCCATCCGATCAAACTGTTCAAACCTTTAAGCAAAGGTATTACGATTGGCAATAATGGGGAATTGAATAATCCAGAAATCAGATTACCCAAAATGTTCAATAACGTTGGAACAAGGTGACCAATCAATGATGCTAATGCATTGTTAACAAGATTGGTGATGATTGATCCAATTGTCATTGGCAATCCCAATAATAATGTCAATGGTAAGAGCAACATGCTGATTCCCGCAGTCAGTGGGTTCAACAACCCAAGAAGCTGAGGAAGCAACAAACCGAATACATAGAACAAACTGTTTGGTAAGTTCTCAAAGAAGCTTTGAACTCCGTAGATGAACTTAAGAATGTTTGTTAACAAACCACTGAACAATTGATTTGCAATAAAGTTAATCAATGCAGTGATTGGCGACAAGATCAAGTTAATCAAGCCCTTAAGAATGTTTCCAACAATGTTCTTCAGGGTATTGAACAATCCAGTGATTCCTGTAATTGCAGGAATGAAGAATGCCAATCCGGAAAGAAGCAAGCTGAGTACTTTGCCCAAGAATGATTGATTCAGCAAGTTCTGCAAAATTCCAAGAGCAGTACCATAAATCAGACTGCCTGCAAGTTTGAAGAGTCCTTGCAATCCATTCAAGAAGCTTATTGCATTTCTTACGAGTGAACCAATGGCGTTCGCAATTGTCAATGGAAGGAAGATTCCATTCAATGAGTTTTGCAGCCAGTTGGTAAATGCGAATAACTTGGTGATGCCGTTAATCAAGTTTGTAATCGGTGAAATCAACAGCTTGAATACATTAGCTAATAATCCAGCCAATCCAGATACAAGGTTAGAAATGATGTTTCTGATCAAATCAGAGAAACCATTCTTAATCAACGTTCCAACAAATGAAAGAACAGCGTTAGCAAATTTACTCAACTGACTGAGTCCATTCATTACTGGAATAACAAGCCAAATTGGAGCTGTAACGATTAACAAAAGTGTATCGATAGCGTTGTGGATAAGATCACCGATGAATTGTGCAATGGAGCTGATCGTCATGATGGCTTTCAAAAGTCCGGAGATGATAGTTGGAACAACTTTATTGAGTCCATTCAAGAAGTTGATATTCTTCAACAATAAGCTGATGAATTCAAGTGGGTTGCTGCCAAATACGATACCAGGCAAAATCAAACCAAATGTGATCAATGTCCCTAGTCCTTTACTCAATGCCCGAACAATATTGACTGCCAAAGTTGACAACAACAATGTACCGATAGTATTAAGCAACAATGAGTTAAACCAGTTCTGTGCTGCGCTGAAGATTAAGTCAGGCACAAATGCCAACCACTTAAGTCCAAGCGGCAACAACAACCATGAACCAATCTGCCCAAGAAGACCAGGCAAGTTTGCGATCCACTTAAGACTTGAAGGAATCAACAAACCTTTGATAATTGAACCCAGAATAGCCGGAACCAGCAATCCGAAGATTGGTAATCCTTGTACTCCGAGGTTAATTGCATTGGATAAGAGGCCTGGCAACAAAGTGCCAAGAACTGCCAATGCAACTGCCGGCAACCACTGAGCAATGTTATTACTCAACAGTGCCAACGGAATTGCAACGAGTAAACGTCCAAATGTGTTACCAGGAAGTGAAAGAACCAAGTTAACCAGAAGAGCAATTGGTCCAATGAACCTCAAAATTGATGAAGTCAATGCACTTGCAAGCAACGGTACAAGGATGTTATTGAACAACCACTGGAACGGAGCAGCAACAGCTTTTTGAATGAATTGGTTTACCAGTCCAAGAACACCAAGTGCTCCTGGTGCAATAGCAAATCCAACAAGCAAATCGCCTAAGTGCTTAATTCCTCTAATGAAGTAGGTAAATGTCGAACCAATCTTCATCAAACCTTGAACGATTCCTTTCAGAACCAGAGGAACGATTTGACTGGTAGTCCACATCTTACCAACATTCGAGATGATGGTTCCAATGGAGTTAAGTGGGTTGCTGCCGAAGATGATGTATCCAAGTCCGGCTAAGTTCAACAATAATTGACCAAGCTTGCTTGTAATCAAGTGAGTAAGATCAGCTACTGCTTTAGAAATTAACGAGGAAACCAATGAACCTAATGCAAGGCCAATCAGCCACAACGTTTGCAATCCCTTTAGAACACTGGTTACTGAATTTACAATATTTTGCAATATCTTATTCAGTGCCGTTTGTGAATTGATTGTATCAATTATTGACTTCAAAACTGTGAATATGCCTTTAATTGGGCTCAACACAAGATTGAGAAGACTCAATGCCAAGAAGGCAACAATTGGGGCAATTGTATTAACGATTGAGTTGATGATTGGTTGAATGAACAAGTCATATGGCAAGCCAGTAATTGACTTGAATACAGTACTTAATCCATTCAAGAACATGGTACTCAATTGACTGCTCAAAGTTGGAATCAAAATATCTGGTAAAGCAATCAGAAGTAACTGACCTGCTTTTGCGAGAACATTGAGGAAACTTGAAAGCAGAGTAGGAATTTCGGTAAATATAGCATTCAGAATATTGTTAATCAAGGTTGAAGCAAGCTTACCAAGAAGTGTCCAAATATTCTTTGAAAGAGCTGAAGCTACGTTTGCCAACAATGCGATCAGACCACCGATTACCGGCAAAGTTAATAACAACTTGACGATAGGTGAAATGATTGATGAAAGAATTGGTGATAAGAGTAATCCAAGACCTGCAAGAATTAGTGAAGCGATTGGGATAAGAATCATGTTGCCAAGACTCTTAAGCAAATCACCGATTCTTGAAGCAATTCCCAGCAAAGATCCGAGTGCATCAGGAAGGAAGCTGAATGCCAACAAGACGTTGACAATTGGGATTGGCAATAACAACGATCCAATCAATCCGAGGATTGGTAAGACGGTGCCAATCAAGTCACCTAAGCCTTTAAGAAGCAACAGAAGCGGTGCAGCTAGTGGTCCAAGAATATCGGATGCAAGCTGTATTACCTTATCAAACATGTTCGTAATCCATGAACCGCCATTAATCAAGCTTTGTACGAAACTAAGCAATGATTTAAGGAGTCCATTGTTTACTGCGAGTGATTTAAGCAAGTTGATAATACCGTTCGTCAAACCAGTTGCAATCAAGTTCAGAATATCAGAAACAAGGTTCAATAATCCTGAAAGTGCGTTCAACAGGTATGGCAATGCTGCAGCGATTGCTAAGATAGCAAGTGGTGTTAATAAGCTGGCCAATGCATTGATAATGCTGCCACTTAACAATAATGCCAGAAGTGGAATAGCCAACAATAACAACGGCATACTCAACAATCTAAGAGCAGTAGTAATGATATTAGCAATTGTACTGATTGCAAGGAATGGAAGAACCACATTCTTGATAAAGTCGAAGAACATCTTAAGCGGAGTGGTTAAGAGATCAATTAACGATCCAACTAACTCAAATCCTGCGGCTGCAATTCCAATTAATCGAACTAAGTTCAAAATTGGAAGAACAAGCTGAAGCAAGTTGCTTAAAAGTGATCCAATATTATCAAGAGCAGTCTTAATTCCATTGACAATTGATGAAGCAACGCTGAGACCCAAGGTAACTAATCCATTCAACAACCAATTCAATGGATTGATTGCATTCAAGATATTGGCGATTGAAAGAATTGCCAAAGTATTCAAGATATCTGACAAAAGATTTCCAATACCCAACAAGTTACCAAGTGCACCAAGAATAACTGATGGAATCAATGATCCAAATACTGAACGTAAAAGATCACCGATACCCCAAATTACTGAAAGTGCCACATTGATTCCGGAAGCCAATTGAAGAATTGCCTTCAAAGCGGTAAGCGGAAGTGAAAGGATGGTTTGTAACAATCCTTCCGGCGAGCCAATCAGTTTTGTCAAAAGTGAAACAAGAAGATTATCAAGTGGGAATGAGTTAAACATCTTCACAAGTGCGGAGACGATATCCCCAATGATAGTTGATACAACCCCTGTCAAGGCTTTGACCAAACCAGCGAACAACAGAGTTGGTATCATATTTGGATTTGTTATTGGAATGATTAAGAAGTAAGGAATGATAAGCAGCCCAATAGCAAGTACAACAAGGAATGGTGTAATAAGTGGTAATGCCAATCCAGTAGCAACCAGGAATAAGATTGGACCAATTCCTGAAAGAACCAATGGAACGTTCGATGTCAACCAAGTGGTGAAGTTAAGGACGGTCAAAAGCCCCGTGCCCCAAGCACCAATCAGGAAGGATCCGATATCAGCAATGATTGCTGGAATCCAACCAATAATTGGAATTAAGCCAGTAAAGTGACCAATGATCCATGCTGGATTAGTCATAATCAGCCAGAAGATAAATGTTGGAATGTTGAAGGTACTTGGAAGCCAGTCTTGAGCAAGCATAAATGCTCCCGCAAGAGTTGCAATGAGAGAAACGACTCCAGTCACTGCCAGTCCCAAAGCACCAAGACTTGTAAAGATTGGATCAACAAAGAAACTCGATATCATTCCGAGTCCAAGCTTCAATACAACCCCTGGAAGTGCTGTCAACAAGGCATTTACATCAAGTACCAGCATTGCAACAATTGCAACCATTGTGAGTGTAATTGCGAGCATAGTACCTGCTGGTACACCTAATTCATAAACGAACCAGGTAGGAACATTGATCCCCAAGTTGGCGACAACGCCGAGAACTCCGACGATGACGAATAATCCAACCCAAAGAATGGCAACGGCCCAAAGGGTGAGATTTGGAATCAGCGTGTTGAGAGTATATCCAATCGACAAGCCAATCAAATCAGCAAGTGCACCCAAGATTGAGAACCCTCCAACGAGGCCTAACAATCCGCCTTTCAATATTGTGTTGATACCAATGCCAGCAGCGATCACAAAGGCAACAAATTCCGTAATCGGAAGAGCAACCTTACTGAAGAAGCTGATACCATTGAATACCCAGTTAACCGGGTTGGCCAAGTTGGTGAAAGTACCAATAAAGGTCAAGATCGTTAACGGCTCACTAATATAGAAGAAGGACAGATAGAAGATTGGGTGATTGAACATCGTGTAAAGCAATATCATAAATGCGGTAAAGTCAGCGATCGGATTGACCATCAGCTGCAAGACGATTGGTGCTAAGAACCAAACTAAAGTCAATGTAGCTGCAAGTCCATTAATAATACTACCGAAGAAGCTGGTTACAGCACTGATGATTGGTTGAACAGCGTTAACGAGCGAAACAACCGCTCCGCCGA
>NZ_AZEA01000016.1 GCF_001435575.1 Lentilactobacillus sunkii DSM 19904 | reverse complement strand
AGGGTAGGACGTTGCCACGCAATTTAGAAAGTCTTCAATGGTATTTACTATTGAAGGCTTTTGTTTTATATTAAAACAGTACATATTTTAAGGAAATACGGGTGAAATTATGAAGCGGTATAAAGCTTACCGGCTGACTTTGGGCTGGCAGATCGTTATTGGTCTGGTACTTGGTGTCTTTTTTGGGGTTATCTTTTATAAAAATAACGCCGCAATAACGGTTATGCAGAACATTGGAACCATGTTTATCAACTTGATCCAAATGATTGTATTACCAATCGTTGTTTCATGTTTAACGGTTGGAATTGCCAGTATGGGTGATATTAAGAAACTTGGTCGAGTTGGATTGAAGACCATCATCTATTTTGAGTTAATGACGACCATTGCGATTGCACTTGGGATGATTGTTGCCAACGTGCTGCATCCTGGAACGTTGATTGATATTCATTCCCTGCATGGATCAGACATAAGTCAGTATATGGCAACAGCCAAAACGGCTCAACATACTGGAATTTGGGGAACGTTAATTGGGATTATTCCTACCAACATCTTCAAATCATTAGCAAATGGCGACATGATGCCGGTTATCTTCTTCTCAGTATTCTTTGGATTAGGAATTGCGGCTATTGGTGAAAAGGGAAAGATCCTGATCGATGGTTTAAATGCAGTTGCTGAAGTTATGTTCAAAGTAACCAACTGGGTTATGCATGCTGCTCCAATTGGTGTTTGTGCTTTAATCGGGGTTGCCTTGGCTGAAATGGGAATTGGTGCTTTAATCCCGCTAGGTTACTTTGTGGCGATTGCGTACGTCACGATGACAGCGTTTATTTTAGTCATCATGGGAATTGTTGCTAAGATCTTTGGCTTTAGTATCTTTGATCTACTGTTGGTGATCAAAGATGAAATCATTTTGGCGTTCTCAACAGCCAGTTCAGAGGCCGTTTTACCTAAGATGATCGAGAAAATGGATAAATTTGGGACCAGTCAGGGAATTGTTTCATTTGTGATTCCAACCGGCTATACATTTAACTTGGATGGTTCGGCAATTTATCAATCGATTGCTGCATTATTCCTCGCTCAGGCCTATCATATTAACCTCTCCATCGGCCAACAGATTACCTTGTTAGTTGTCCTGATGATTACTTCAAAGGGAATGGCCGGGGTGCCAGGAGCCTCATTTGTTGTCTTGCTGGCAACCATCTCCACCATTGGCGTTCCAGTCACTGGTTTGACCTTTATTGCTGGGATCGACCGAATTGTTGATATGGGTCGGACAGCCGTTAACGTTGTTGGTAACTCCCTTGCCACGGTTGTGATTGGTAAATCAGAAAAAGAATTTGATGAAGAAAAGTCGAAAAAATACATTGCTTCATTTAAAAAGCATTCCGTTGTCGAAAACGCTGAATAGATACTTAGGTAACGCAATCATAAACGACGACAGGAAGTATCTATAAATAATAGCTCTCAAGTGGGTTAACCATCTCACTTGAGAGCTATTTTTTGATATTAATTGATAATTATTTATTTCGTGAGTGCATCCCAATTTTCATGCTTCAATGACATTTGCCAATAGCCCAATTCATAAGCGCTGCTCTTAATGAACACATCGGTCATCTGTTGACGTTCAGCCTTATCGACTTGGCTGGCGGCGAGGTTGGTCAGTTGGATCATTTGGTTTACGCTGTCGGTGTAACCCTCGCTGTCATAAGTCTCAATCCATTGCTGGTAAAGTGAAACCGGTGATCCCTGAGAAATAACGGCTTTACCGATTTCGTTGTATAACCAGTAACATGGCAGCAACGCAGAAATCGCACGTTGTGGGGTTCCCCGGTATAGTGCTGCGTACATATGGTTGACGTAGTTATAAGCAGTTGGGGCGATTGGCGTCAAGGCGATCTCGTTTTTGGTAATATTTAGTTGGGTAAAGAAGCCCTTCCGAACGGCAATTTCGCCATTTTTCAAACCTTGGGCACCTTTTCTTAAAAAATCGATGGCAGCTGGGTCATCCAACTGATCCGCAATTAGATCGTGAAGTTTTCCAAATTCACTGAGGTAATAGCGATCCTGCAATAGATAATAGCGGAATGTGGACATTGGTAGTTCGCCGGCCGTCAGTTGTTTGATAAATGGATGGTTCACGCTTTGCAGCCACAGTGGTTGGGCGAGTTCATGTAATTGATCTGTAAATGTTGTGATTGTTTTCAAAATATTTCTCCTATCTTAGATTCAAATATAAGTTTTGCTAGTTTTTGGCAGGAGCTTCCTGGCGCCAAAGTTTATCAAATCGAAGAGTAATCAATTTCACCATGACACCGTCAAAAAGTAGGGCTGAAATGGTTCGGGTAATGAACAGCCCCAACAGCATTAATAATCCATAATGGCTGTATCCGGATGCAAAATAATCCCAGACAAAACTGGCAACGGTCGCACCAATTGCACCCAGAAGACAGCTGTTCCATGAAAATGCTTGGTATCTTTTTGTTTTAGGAAAAAAGCCAAATTCATTACCGGCACCTTGGACGATCCCATATGCCAACGTGAACGCACCCCACTGGGAACCGAGAAACATTTCAACGATTGATGCCAGCGTCTCGCCAATGGTTCCTGAACCAATAGCTGGCACAAAATACATACTGAGTGGTGCGGCAATGAACCAGAGCCCAGCAAAGAAATTATCAACGTACGGACTCAATCCGGTGGGGGTCGCTGCAACCCTGGCGATATTGTACAGTGAATTTACAACGTATTGATAAATAACACCACAGATAATTCCAATTAGTGCAACAAGGATAATTTGTTGGACGTGCCAATGTGATGATCGGGTCATAACAAATCACCTCCATCTGAGTTCAGTACATGATGTCCCCAGTTGTCCCATGTCAATTGTTTATAGGCAGCGTCCCAGAAATACCACTCTAGAAGGATGCTGCGAACAAACTGCTGCTTAACCTGTTCCAAATGTTCAGGGCTTGCATTGGCTGCCTCTCGGTCAATAACCTTAAGGAAGCGGTTTGAGATTCCATCCTGGCCTGCTAAATGGGGATCTTGAACCGCCTTGACCCAAGAATAAAAGGCGTTATCCGGTTTGACTTTCTTGGTATCAGCAAGGTATTTTCCAAGTTCGATATACAACCAGTTACCTGCCTCGAAGGGGGTAAGCAGATCAAGGAGCGAGCCTTGAGCGATTGGTGAGAGAATATGTGATCGATAAATGAACGTTACAGGTTGAATTGGTTGGTAGCGCTGATCTGTCCAGCTATCTGATGTATTTTCGGTTAGAGATTTAAAAAGTTCGTTGACGGTCCCAAGATGAGTACTCAACTGGTCTGCGAACATTCGTTGATCTTCAATTGTCGTACTTTTTGCGACCAAGTTAGCTTGAACGACTGTTTCGGCGTCGGCATATCGTAAATCTTGCTGAATATAATAATTAAGTGCTTTACTGTCCAGCCGATCATTGATAACAGCTTGAATGAAAGGATGGGCCATGTTGGCTTTTAAATATGGCTGGGCTGCTTGAATTAATTCCTGTGAAAATGACAAAGTCTTCAACTCCTTAAATATAAATAGCAACGGGCAACAATTAAAGACTGCCTCCTTCCTACCATTCTGTTTAAGGGGTCATCAAGTCCATGAAATTAAAAAAGCCCACTTTGAGATTCAAAGTGGGCTTTCAGTCATTTTCACAAAAGCTGATTGACTAAAATGGGTCTCCCTACGGCAGTATTAACTGCATCAGGTTCCATGGGTATTTCTCAGCTGTTTTCAGCGCCCCAGACCACAAAATGATTGATTTAATTAATGTACATTTGTATTACACACGAAACGCGGGTAAAAGTCAAGCAGACTGTTGATGCTCCGGACATTAAAAGCCGTCAACGAGTTTACGTTGACGGCCTTATAATAGTATTTTCGATAAGATCGCAGTTACTTTTCAAGAATCAGCTTCCGCCGGATTCTTGGAGGTTTCGTCCTCATAATTACGATTATTATCGTTTTATGTGTGGCAATTTTGATCGATTAATTGATTCCTCCCCAATTAGTTTCCTAAAAGGTGAAGTGTTTTTCGACTTTGAGTAGCCGATCAAGCACAAGTACGCCAGTACCTAAATGCTCAAGACCACCGAGAAATTGTATTAACCGAATTCCCAAAAAGTTGAATCCTCTAAACAAACGAAGTCGAGAAATTTCTTGTGATACATCTAGCGGTAAAGCTAATAATCAAGAAACAAATACGTTTAGAGTCATCAAACATTTATCAATTCGGGAAGATCGGTTATAACAATTTCTCGTTAAACTTGAGGTTGTAAGAGAGTTATCACAACCGGGCTTCCCTTGGTAGACTGATGCTTCGTCGCTCCTGGGTCTGTAAATTCGTTTGTCATAACTCTCACCTCTTTAAAGTTTTTTAGTAATGAAAAGTGTCCAGCCGCTTCGCGACTGGACACTTCAAAAACACTTACGCCAGTCGTTGAGCTTTAGCACTATGTGATGTAGTTAATAATTAACAGCCACATTAGTCCTAGCCTTACTTTGACTGGGACAGCTGACTCATTGGCGTCTTTCGACGTTTCTGAGCAGTAGCATTTTTCACATAGGAGCCTCACCTAACAGCTTTATTCATTTTTCATTCCACAGTTTATAGTATCACGTCAGGCAGACATGCGCAACAATTAAGCTTACATATCCATTCCGGGAATGTTAAGATCTTCAACTTTAACGCCACGTTCTTTGGCGAATGCATTCATTAAAGTATCCATATCCATGAGTTTATATTGCTTTGGATGATCCGGATCATAGACTTCAAATTGGGCCATCATACCGCCATCTTCGTGTTCAATGATATGGCAGTGGTTCATGTAGACACCAAGATGATCGAACCAAACCTTCAGCCGAACCGTTTCACCAGGGTTTACACCAACGGTATCCTTCAGACCATTTTCGTTAGGATAAGGTGCATGACCATTTCTGGAAACAACTCTAAATTGCGTTCCGTGCATGTGGTAGGGGTGAACCATACCGTTGCTCATGTCGTTGGTATTGCTGATGTCCCAGTATTCAACGTTACCGAGCTTTTGCTTGTCATCAATCCGCTGCATATCAAATTTCTTACCATTCATCATGACTTCTTCATCCATGCCGGACATGACAACTTTGTGGACAGGTGCGCCTGGTGTGACGTCTGGATCTGGAATATCAACCAGATGATCAGGCAATTTAGTGTTGTCTGGTGCAAATTCGTGAATTCTAAACCGCATGATCGGCACATCATCGCAGTACATAGTGACTTCATCGCCAGGTTTGTATTTGCCAAAGTCGACGATGACTTCAGCCCGTTCTGCACATGTCAGCATTAAGTGGGTGAAATCAACGGGTTCAGGAAGAACGCCGCCATCGGATGCAATTTGAGTGAATTTCAAATCGTCACTGAAATGCAGACGCCATTCACGGCGATTGGCACCATCGAGAAGGCGTAATCTGAGCCGCTGTGTCGTTACATCAAAGTATGGATTAATGGTACCGTTGATCATGGCTGTTGGCCCCTGCACGCCGTCAGGGTCATAGTCGGCCATGTAGTCCCATTGGTTGTCCTTGTGGAATCGACGATCCTGTAAAATAACCGGAATATCGTCAACACCGTAATTTCTTGGGAATGGTAGCTTACTTTCAACGTCATCTTTGACGACAACAGCAGTTGCCAAACCTTTCCAAACATGCTGAGCAGTTGCTGGACACGGATGGGCGTGCAGCCAGAGCGTTGCGGCAACCTGATCGCATTTGAATTCAATCTGGGTGCTTTCGCCAGGATAGACCGGTGCGTGACAGCCACCATCGGTAATTGGACCGGGAACGTTTAATCCGTGCCAATGGAAGGTTGTTAATTCTGGTAATTCGTTTTTGAGGGTGATGTGAATCATTTTGCCCTTTTTAAATAAAATTGTTTTGCCAAGCAGATCGGTATTATATCCCCAAGTCTTGGTCTTCTTACCAGGTAATAACTGAACTTCACCGGTTTGGGCGATCACCGTGTAATACATATCGGTATCGGTTTCCTTATCCGGTTTCAAAAGTTCTGGAATTTTTAACGGTTGTTGGGGCGTTTTGGGCTCCTCCAATGGAATAAAGCCGCCATCGTGTGTATTGTAGGCAGGCTCATCAAAAAAGTAATCAGTATAAACTTTTCGTTCTGACATATTATCCGCATCCTTTGATTATTTTTGGATTCAATTTAATCTTACTACTTAATTAGGCGGTGTAACAGAATTTGTGGCATAATGGAATTACAGAGTATAAGAGGAGGTGTCACTGTGGCAGATGTAGTAACTTTCGATAAGTTGGACGACGCAGCAACAAAAAAGGCGGTTGGGGATTTTATTGAATTTTATCTTCGTTGGTTCAAGAAAAACGACCTTGAGATTTTAGCTGAATACAAGATCGATTGGTATTTAGCCGACATCAATCACTACATTTTCGAGAACAAATCCTTTACGCCAGAACAAATGAAAGATGATTTACTTGAACAGCGCGGCAAAGATCTTAAACACGTTATTTCGGTAATCAACCCTGAGTATTACGATGATGGTAGTCTTAAGGCAGAATCCTGGGATAAATGGTATCACGAAAAGTTCGAAAAAGTTCCAAAGAGAGACTAGTCTTTTGAATATACTTTCAATTGTGAATTTGCTATGATTGAGTTAGATAAAGTAGTAAGGAGGGATTTTCATGGCTAAAGAAAAGACCGAGCATTCAAAGAATCAGATGAATCCAAAGAAGCTGGAATATAAGACTGACGTTGATGTCCATCAAATGGTGATCAATAAGTCAGTGATGGCATTGAAAGTACCAACAATTCTTGCGCAAAAGAAAGCTCAGGGGTTATTAACCAAAGCCATTGACGATGGAATTACCCCTTACTACCTCAAGCAGGAAACAATTGAACGTTTGGGTGGCATTAGTCATCATGAATAGAACAAGAGTGTGACGAGACCCGGGTTGACACCGCCAAGTAGGCTAGACGGGCTTTCAGCCAGTCGTCGCAGCACAAGCGATTAAGGCCAATGATGAACTGTTTTTGTTCATTGTTGGCCTTAATTGTTTGTGCAGTAGGGCCCTGGGTCGTCGGAACATGTTTCTACTAGAGAGAATCACAAGCAGCAAAGGACCCACAGATCATTTTCCATTTGGTCTGTGGGTCCTTATTTGTGGTAGAAAAGTGTTGCGGTTTCCCGCATAAAGCTATGGTGCATCAATTCGAAGAAGTGATCTCACAAGTTGTGTTTTGGTGCCAATTTGTTGGCAGGAACTTTGTACGGTTCTCTGTTTAAGGATTTCTCATCAGAAGCGACGGCAATTGCGGTTGTCGTATCCCCAACCACATTTAAGACCGTTCTGAACATTCCCGAGAACCAGTCGATTCCTGCCAAGACTGCGATACTTTGCATTGGCAGTCCCAAAGTTGGGACGACAATCGTCAATGCGACCAGGCCACCGCCGGGAACGACAACCGTTCCCAGGCAGGCAATCACTGATAGTAGGACAATCTTGACCATTGACATTGGTGAAACGGACATTCCATACAATTGTGTCAATGTTAAACACGATAGGGACAGATACATCGCCAATCCGTTACTGTTCAGTGCCATTCCCAGTGGCAGGACCAGTTGGCTGATCGATTTTTCAACCCCTAAGCGACCTTCAGCGTCTTCCATTTCAATTGGCAGCGAAATCGCTGAAGAAGTGGTGGTAAATGCAACTAAAATGATTCTTGAAAAACCGCGGACTAATCCTCTCAGCGGCACTTTTGCGTACCAGCTGATAAAGCCAAACAGGACAATCAAGAAAGTCATACTGCCGAGGCCAAATGCGGTTAGGAATTTGAGCAGGGGCAAAATGACTTTAATCCCGCTGGTTGCGGTTACCCAAGCCATCAGTGCGGCGATTCCAATTGGTGCCAGCTTCATCACGAGCATGACCAGCTTGACAGTTAGCTGATTCATCTGTTTAACAAGGCTCAACACTTGATTGAATTTGCCGTCTTTGTTGGCGCGATTGAGGACAATTCCAAATAATATCGCGAAGATAATGACTTGAATGACATTGCCTTTTGCCAATGCGTCAAAAATATTGGTCGGAAAGAAGTCCAAAACGGTCTGACTAAAATTAGTCGAGGCTTTGGCGACGGTTCCAGAGGTACTAAGAGATGCCAGCTTGATACCATTTCCAGGATTGACCGCATAACCAATTGCCAGTCCGAGAACTGCCGCAATCAGCGTTGTTATCAAAAACCACATTGCTGTCTTGCCACCCAATCTTCCCAGTTGATCGGATTTCAAGCTGCCAAGGGCTTCGATAACGGCGCCAAATATCAGCAGGACGACCGCCATTTGGATTAAACGCAGGAAAATATTTCCCAGCAGCTGAATGCCGGCAATCTTTGGACCAAATGCCAATCCAAGGCCTGCGCCGACAATCATGCCAATCCCGATTTGTGCAGTGATACTAATGTGTTTCAAGTTACTTCCCCCAAACATTAATAGGCTTGTTGGTGAAGACTCTCCGTTAACAATTCAACCCCGCGGAGTAAATCTTCCTGACTCGTGTTTTCTTCAGGGGCGTGGCTGATACCGTTGATGCTTGGCACAAAAATCATTGTGGTGCGAGTCACTTTGGCCATGATTTGACTGTCGTGGCCGGCGCCGGATGCTAATTGAGTTGAGCTGAAGCCCAACCGATCGGCAATTTTTTGATTGGCTGCCAGTAATTGATCATCCAAATGGGTGACGTCACTTTTGGCCCAACGGTTAACGCTGTTGATGATATTTGTGTCCTGTGATCGTTCAACCACTTGGTTGATGATTTGCTCAAATTGATCAAGAACGGCTTCGTTGTTGTGGCGTGTATCGATGGAGAAGGTGACCAGTCCGGGGATGACGTTGGAGGTATTTGGCGAAATATGCATTTCACCGACCGTGAACGTCAGGCCCTTATCGAGTTGATGGGCTTGTTGACTCAAGTCACTGATCAAAGTGACGGCCATTTCCAGTGCATCCGCCCGTTCGTCCATCGGTGTCGTTCCGGCATGATTCGCGATTCCCTTAACTGTGACCGTGAACCTACGCTGGCCGACAATCGAAGTTACTAAACCAATTTGAAGATGGTGGTCAATCAATCGTGGCCCTTGTTCAATGTGCAGCTCAGTAAAGGTTGACGGCAATTCAGGTCGACCACTTTTTACACCGGTTATTTTCAACTTGGCAACGGCATTTCTTCTGGCATCCTCGAAGGAGACACCGTTTGGATCGGTCATTGCCAAATTGATCGGTTGACCTGTGTAATGCTTGGAGCCGGTAAACGTATCCGGAAAACGACTGCCTTCTTCTTCACTAAAAGAAATTAAGCGCAACGTTTTCTTCGGCCGGCCGACTGATTCCAGCAGGTTTTCAATTGCCTGCAAACCGCCAAGGACACCATACAAGCCGTCAAATCGGCCGCCTTGAGCCACGGTATCAATGTGTGAACCGGCCGCAATGATTTGATCGGGGTGAACCGTCCCGGGGATATCCATGTAGGTTGTCCCAAAATCATCCACAGTAACGTCAAATCCAAGCTGCAGTCCCCAGTTAATAACCTGCTGTTGGGCGCTGATCCAGGTTGGCGAATACACAAGTCGGTTTTGACCAACTTCGCCCTTTGATAAGGCATTAATGGTACCGATTCGATGTGATAATTGATTCAGTTGGGTTGTTGTCATATGACCGCCCCTATTTCACCGCGCTGACACCGGTAAGTGGAGATGACGCAACGGCGCCGTGTTCGATAACTCGTCCCGGTTTTGCCAAATAAGCTTTCCGGCCGGCTTCAACAGCCAGCTTGAATGCTTCGGCCATTAACGGAATGTTGCCGGCAGTTGCCATTGAGGTGTTGGCCATCACAGCAGCAGCGCCCATTTCCATTGCTTCGGCAGCTTGACTTGGACGACCGATTCCGGCATCCACGATGATTGGAACGTCGATTTCGTCAATCAGAATTTGAATCAAATCTTTGGTTGACAGGCCCTTGTTGGTTCCGATTGGAGCACCCAAAGGCATGACGGTTGCAGCACCGGCATCCACCAACTGACGGGCAACGTTCAAGTCCGGCAGCATGTAAGGCATAACGATGAAGCCTTCTTTTGCCAGAACTTCGGTTGCTTTCAGAGTTTCATAGTTGTCCGGCATCAAATATTTCTTGTCGGGAACAACTTCCAATTTAACAAAATCACTGCCGCTTAATTCGCGGGCAATTCGAGCTGTTCGGATTGCTTCTTCGGCATTGGTTGAGCCTGAAGTGTTGGGCAGAATGGTGATGCCTTCGGGGATGTAATTTAAAATGTTTTCTTTCCCGGTATTATTGCGTCGCAATGCCATCGTAATAATTTGGGCTTTGGCGTTATTAATTGCTGAATCGATCAAATCATAAGAATACTTTCCTGATCCTAAAATAAAACGTGAGGTAAAGGCGTGTCCGCCAATTACCAGTTCATCTTTTTCGTTTGCCATAAAAATTCTCCTTAGATTTCTTTGTCGCCTAAAATTAATCTGGTCACCATGTTGGCTTCATGACCGGCCGCAATCATAACCCGCGGTGCCATGAGGCCTTCAGCTCCCAAAGATGTTCCATCGCCTGCAATGTACAGGTTGGAACGGGGATGCTTAGTCGTAATCGTATTGGAACTGTGGATGCCGGCCATTCCGGTTCCCATGACAATTGGCTTGTCAGGGTAGAACTCGGAAGCCGCATCCAGCAGCATTGCTTTGGCTGCCGGATTATCAAATGCTTCGGTGATAATATCGGCATCCGCAAACAATTCTTTAACGTTGTCGTGAGTGACTTTTACCTGGTGGATGTTAATTTCCACAAAGGGATTAAACTCCTGCAGGTTTTGTTTCATCGCAACAACTTTTGGCATATCCACCTGGCTTAACTTGAACTGCTGGCGGTTGAGGTTGCTCAACTCGACAGTGTCAAAGTCGATTAATGTCAGGTGACCGACGCCAATTCGGGTCAGGGCAATCGCAATGTTTGAGCCTAGACCGCCGGCACCGGCGATCGTAACGTGAGCCGCAGCCAACTTTTCGGTTGAACCTTTGACGTTGCGTTCCTTCATGCCTTCATAAACGTCGTTAATCTTTAATCCTTGAATTTCTGGTTCCTGCATGTCGTAATCGACTCCTTAATGATGAGTGAGCGAATCCAAGCGGTTAGAAGTCGCCAAGTAGGCTAGGCGTTTCACGGCCGTCGGACTGTAAGTCTCCTCGAAGATAAATCCCTGGTCTTGGGATTTGTCTTGGAGGTGCTTACAAGGATATCTTTGCTTGGATTCGCTGTCCTAAAAGTGAGCGAATCCAAGCTATTCTAGCCGCCACCCACAAATGAAATAAGTTCCAGTTTGTCGTTTTCAGAAATTTTCGTGGTATCAAAATCTGCGCGGTGAACGATTGTGCCGTTTTGTTCAACAACGATATTTTCGATCGGTGCGCTCCTTTGGTTTAGAAACTCAGCGATTGTTTGACCAACCACACCGGATTCCTCTGCGCCATTCACAAGTACCATACAAAAAGACCCCTTTCTTCAAGTTCCGAAGAAAGAGGCCCGTAGATTTAATCGCTCATCGTTTAATTTCAATTTACAGAAAAGAAAAGCCTTCTTTTCCGCAAAAAGAAGGTTTAAAGTCATTATAAAATCGACGTTAAATTCGCTCTTCCTTCGGCAGTCCAAACTACATCAGGTTCGATGGGTATAATCTCAGCCATTTCAGGCACCCCAGACGAAATATTCAGTTAGGCTTGATTCAATTCAAGCTCATGACTTATTTATAACCGGTTACAATATGAAAGTCAAGCAGGAAATACTTCTATACATTTTGCCGAGGTTCAATTACACTGATGGCAAAAGCGAAAATATTGGAGGAAATGAATGTGAAACTGACAAATCGACCACTTTATCTTGTGACGGATCACACCGGATTAACCGATGAACAGTTCTTTAACGCCATTGAACAGGGATGCCAAAATGGTGTTGGCTTGGTTCAGCTGCGGCAAAAGGAGGGGACCAGTCGGGAAATCTTTGAACTGGCCCAACAAGTAAAAGCGATCACCGATAAATACAAAATTCCTTTGATTATTGATGACCGATTGGATATTGCTCAAGCAGTCGATGCAGCAGGAGTCCATCTCGGCCAAAGCGACTTGCCCGTTGACGTTGCCCGTCGGATTCTTGGACCAAAGAAGATTATTGGAGCGACCGCCAAGACTTTGAAGCAGGCAAAAACGGCCGAAGAAGTGGGCGCCGACTATTTGGGAACCGGGGCAATTTTCCCAACCACTACTCACGTTAAGACTGTCCATACTTCAGTCGAAACATTGGGTAAAATTAAGCGAGCAGTTGGCATCACAGTTTACGCAATCGGCGGACTGAAAGCTGATAACGTGGATGCCATTGATGGCGCGCATGTTGATGGTGTCGCCGTTGTTTCGGCGATTATGAAGGCGCAGAATCCGGCTGCGGCTACCAGGGAATTGCGGGATGCGATTGAGGAAGCAATTGGGTAAATTATTTTAGGCTACAAACCAAGTTCATATAAGTAGTTTGATTGCCAGTTAGTGGTACTATTAGTGTGAAATTACTGTAATAGCATGTCACACTAATAGGGGAAGTGGACGTTATGAAGAGTTGGGTAAAAGCCACGATTATGTCTGTTTTTAGTCTTGCAAGTATTTTTGTGGCGCAGACAGTTTTCGCCGCATCCAATCCCATTGGACAAGCATATAGTGATCTAGGTTCCTCTGGAGTTTATCGGCCTACACCTGTAAAAGCTAACACAACAACTAGTTTCGATATTTTTTTGAAGCCACATAATTTTCAAGAATTCTTTCAACAGGCTATGGATGTGAACACTCCGGATAATCTGCAGTTCAAAAATTATTTAACACCATCAGATATTCAGTCAAAATATGGTCAACCATCAACTGTGACTAATAGTTGGAAGGCATACTTAAAGAAACATCACTTGCGAACTTTGGTGTATGACAACGGAATCCAATTAACTGTGACTGGAAAGGTAAAATACATTGATAAGACTTTCCACGTAAACATGAATACTGCTACTTACCACAGCAATCCACTACAGTTTGGTAGTAAAAAGCCAAACATTCCTTCAAAACTGGCAAATACGGTGTGGACTGTGTTGGGGATGACCGATCATAATCGAAATTATGTAATGCCTAACAGCAACATGCCTCTCGTAAAGAAGGGTAACGATTATTCTTTTTCCGGCTTCACCAACCGATTTGTGAATCAATATGATGTTCAGCCCTTATATGATCAAGGTATGACAGGTAAAGGACAAACCATTGGCATTATTGCGTTTGGAAATATCAAGAAAAGTAATGCCTATCATTTTTGGAAACATGAAAATGCAAGCACTGACATGCATCGACTCACGACCAAGGTGGTTCCTGGTGATATGTACAAGGGTAATCTGGTCAGTCTCAATGAAGGCGAAACAACGATGGATGTTGAATATGCAGGCTCTGTCGCCCCACAAGCAAATGTGAGAATTTACTGGATTCGAAGCCCGTATCCAACAGTTATGAATATGATTAACGCTTACGCTACTGCATTAAACGAAAACAAAGCAAGTAGCTTATCAACCAGTTGGGGACTTTTTGGGAGTTCATACTTGAATTTGTTAGTTAAACATAAGGTTTTAAGCTCAAAATATTTGGATGTTTTAAATTTTGTGCTTGCTCAAGCCGCAATCCAAGGTGTTTCGAGCTTTGTCGCTTCAGGCGATACAGGTGCTTTGAATTTTGACGTTAAGGGTATTTCAGGTAATCATTTGTTGATGGATCGTTCTATAAATGGAAACTTGCCATTTGATGCAAACCCGTGGATAACATCGACAGGTGGCACTACATTACCCTTTGATGGAAATCTTCCGACTAAGGGAAATGAAAAATCACTTGGGAAAGTCACAATTTCTAGCGAAAGAAGTTGGGGGACAGATTATATATGGCCACTTATAGGCAATCCGGATAGACTTGCTCAAGTCCCAGATAGAATCGATGGGCTGTTGAGAGGCAGTGGTGGCGGATTTAATAAACTTACGAGTACCCCAACTTACCAACAAGGGGTACCTGGCGTGAATACCTTCAATGCCAGAAATTATGTCTCAAGTCTGAATCAATTTGTTTTGGGCGCACCACTTGTCCATGGAACCGATTCAGGAAGAAATTATCCTGATGTTTCTGCAGATGCCGACCCCGAAACAGGGTACAAGGTATATTACAAAAAAGATGGCATTCAGTGGCCCCCAAGTGGTGGAACCAGCATTGTAGCTCCACAATATGCCGCAATGGCAGCTGTTATTAATAGCCAGCCAGGTCGTGCACGAATGGGATTCTGGAATGCTCAAATCTATCAGCTAGCCCAGAAATCTGATTCACCGTTCCACCCATTAAATGCGACAACTGATAATTCAAATTTGTATTATACTGGTCAGCCAGGAACAGTCTACAATCAAGCAAGTGGATTAGGAACAACGGACTTCTCAAAGCTGGCAGAAGATTATAAATAACATAATGGAGTCATCATCACTTTACACAGTGTATGGTGACTCTATTATTTTACTTAATTCCATTCGCAGCTGTGTGAGAACAAATCGTTTTGAATTATTTCAAGCATTTTTTGCTTCCTTGCCAGTGATATAATGTTATTTAGCAACGGATTCAAGATAGGTTTCCGGTTTCCGCAAACCAAATAATGACCGAGAAATGAACACGTATCATTAATAATCATAATCATCGTTAAGTATATTTCGTATGGATCGACTCACTCATTTGGGGCCATCTATGATAATAATCAAACAGTGATGCAAGACCTGATGACATTTTTATTTAGTAATTTATTTTCTTGTTTGCTGATCATCACAATTGTGTTCTTAATTGCCAGTTTAAGCCGCACAAGCTCAATTGCCGCAGTAGTTGGTTTACTATTTATTTTTATGGGAACGCCTATTTCGAATTTGTTAATCCGAATGGTCGGCAACGGTTCTTCAATTATTAAATGGTACCCAGGAAATATGTTTAATGTTGCATTTCAGTTCTTGACGCCAGGTACGATTCATCAGTCACTATTAAGTGACGGTGAGCTGATTATTGGAAATCTGATTTGGGCTGGACTGTTTATTGCTATTGGGTACCATGCGTTCAAGAAAAAGCGTATTTGAGTGATTCATTTAAATGAGTTGAGTGTTAATTATCTTTTTGATGATTAGCACTTTTTTATACTTTAAAAAGTAAAGCTTATTCGAATGTTATCAAATAAAACATAACAAAAAGAAAAGTATACTTTACTTTAGGAAAAGATGGGTATACTATATAGACAATTCAAAAAGAAACCGGTGCTTTTGAAGATTGGGGGTAAGTCAATGAGTCGAATGAAGGATAGCAACGATCGGATAGATAACAAGGTATATGAGTATCGTGTTTTACGTCATCTGTCACAGTCGGAGCTGGCGGATGCGGTTGGCGTGTCAAAACAAACGATATTGGTTATGGAAAAAGGAAATTACTCCCCATCACTAATTCTGGCATTCCGATTAGCCGATTATTTTGGAGCATCAATTACTGATATTTTTAATTATCACAAAGGAGACGAAGAGCAATGAAAATTCATTCACTGTCTGATATTCCGGCCTGGTTATTTTATCCATTGAAGACTTGGACGGATTCCAGTTACAACCACTATAACTTATTTTTATCCTTGATTATGATTGAGGTTTTATTTGCCCTGGGGGCCTGGTGGTATCTTTACAAAAAGATTGGCAAGAGCGATGAGCGAACTGATCGGATTTATCTTCGGGCAACCATGTTGTGTTTTGTAGTAGTCATTGCGTGTGAAAGTATATTTCCAACCGAATACTTGCTGAAACAGTTTGAGGTTCTTAAATATGGAATTGGGATGTTAGCTGCGGACATTTATCTCTTTGTCGTCTATCGTAGAAGCAACTAAAGAAGGCCAAAGCAATGAAAATTTTATCTGTAAGTAATTTAAACCAGTCGTTTGGATCTCGACATGTTCTGAATGACATTTCTTTTGATATTAAAAGTGGAACAATTGTTGGGTTGGTCGGCCCAAACGGCGCAGGAAAGTCGACGATTATGAAGGACATTCTGGGATTGTTGGATTATCAATCAGGGACGATCACTGTTGCCGGAACTAATACTTCTTTTCAAGATCATAGACCATTGAAGCAAGTTGGTGCATTGATTGAATATCCTGGTTTATATCCATTTCTCACGGGCTGGGATAATTTGAAACTATTCGCTACATCAACAGTTAACGTTGAAAAGGTTGTGTCTGGGCTTCATATGAGTTCTTACATTAAGAAACGAGCCGGCCATTATTCATTGGGGATGAAACAAAAGCTTGGTATCGCATTGGCCCTTGTTAATGAGCCGGACCTAGTCATTTTGGATGAACCAATGAATGGCTTGGACCCGCAATCGGTTAAAGACTTGAGAGACCTAATTAAGCAGATGGCTGAAAATGGAACAACTTTCTTGATTTCATCACATATTCTGAGTGAATTGGAGAAACTGGCTGATGATTTAATCGTGATAAAGAAAGGCAGAATCATCCAGCATACAAGTATGAAAGAAATGTTGAACCAGGATAGTCACTTTATTATTTTGAAGACCAGTGACGACCGTGCAGCAAATAGTCTTGTTGTGAATGCAGGATATCAAGTTACTGCCAGTCAACCATTGACAATTATTGAAAGTGAATCAGATGAAGTTGCTAAAATACTAAGTTTACTTTCAGAAAACAATATCGAAGTCATCGATTTTCAGCATAATGAAGGTAACTTAGAACACTCGTTGCTAACAGTATTGGCAGAAGAGAAGGTGTAGGGTCATGATGATTTTAATTCGACAAGAGCTTTTTAAGTTATTTAAGAAGCACAGTACATGGATTTCATTAATTGTTATGATGGTAATTCAGATTGGATTTGCAGTAATGACTAAGATTCATCCAGATGTGTTCAATCCACAAGAAACCTATACAACTGGATACTATGCGACAACATTGTTAGTTTTCTATCTTATTGCTGCAAGTAGTTCGATTATCACGATGGAATTCCAATATGGAACGATTAAAAATTTACTATATCGGGAATATTCTCGTGGCAAAATCTTAATTAGCAAGTGGATCACCCTTCTGGTTTATTCAGTTGCATGGCTTGTCTGGATCAATATCAGTTCATTGTTAATTAAGTTTATCCTGTTTCCAAAAGTAGACTTAGGTGCAAACTTAGGTCATGGGTATACGGTGTTGACGAGTACAATTGTCGTTGATCTTGCCAACCTGTTAACTGTATGGTTGATCTTAAGCATTGTGATACTTCTCAGTAATTTGTTTAAGAACTCCGCTGCTGCGATTTCAGTTGGCATTATCGGTTCTTTTGTCACTAATATAATGTCTGGGATGAGTGCTCAGCTAGTTATTAAATGGCCGTGGTTAAAGTGGAATCCTTTGAATATGCTACAATATCCGGATCAAATCCTTTCTCCTAGTGAAATTCATCTGACCCGGTTGACATTGACTCAGTTATTTTCAGGAAATCTCGTTTACATTGTTTTATTACTGGGAGCAGGGTATCTTGTGTTCCAGCATCGAACAGTCTGATCCTTCAGAAAATAATTTTTGTCAATATTTCAGTAGATATGTAACGTTCAGATTAACTGTGAGTGTTTGAAAGTCAGGCTAGTTAAACTCAGGGATTCTGTGTCTTTGATGAAAGGTTAACGGGAAGGGGAAACAGTCATGCAAGTAATCATAAAGAGCTTTGGCATATTTCTATCATGGGTAAGCAGTGGATTCCTAATTTACTTCTTTGTGACACTATCAGGCAGTACAGATGTCCGATTGAATTGGTACTTTGTTGCCATTGTACTGTTTATCATATTTGTGGTCCAAACAATATTTATATACAGGGAGCAAAGAAAACATAACGGGAGCGAAATATAGTTGTTAATTTAATATTTAAGCAAAAATGTCCATTTATACTAAGAAGCCCCTCAATCAATTGTTTTATTATTGATTGATGGGCCTCTCTGTGTGTCATGGTGAGTAATGGTTGTCTAAATTAATTGAATATCGATCGGATATCAAGAATGCCTTCCTGTTTGAAGTGTTATGTCTAATTCGGCCCGCTTACAATGAATATTAACAAATGTGCTAAGCATAGCTTGATACATATACTAGACGTTACTACCTAGAGTCTAGAGAAACATCTGTTGAAATAGTTACAAAAGAGTTGCACCGAATTCCGCTTTTCCTTGTTAGAGCTAATTTTGAAGTCATCCACCACACCGCCTATGTCCAAACGACTTATAATATAAGTGTGGAAACGATCATCTGTTTGGATCAGCATAAGGGGTGATTTTGATGCGAATTAATAAAAATATTCCTCGAGATTATCAGCTCTGGCTGTCAATTTCTGGTTTGGCTATCTCAATTTTGATCTTCTTTGGTGGTCATCCGGTTATGTTCACCATTCTCTGGTGGGTGCAATTGATTCTTGGGGTTGCGGCTTTGATTGGGATTGTGTACTTTGGTCAAAAAGCATTAAAAAATCGATAAGGAAAAATGTAAAAACGCGTTACCAACACATTTTCTGTTTTGAAAATATTGGCAACGCGTTATTTTATCTCATGATGGGATAAGGACTGCCATACTGCGATAGGCAAAACATAATTTTTGCAGATGCTATTCATTACGGTAAACATGCTTAATTCAGATATATAGAGTACCTATCCCAATAGCTTTGCTGCCCCATCCCTGATCACAATTCCCTCGTCATTTCTTAATCGTGTAACGTTGCTATTGGTGCTTGATTCAAATGCTTTTATTGAGCTTTCCAACTGTGGATTATCTTGCGAATGTTTGTCGTAGTGTGGATAAATCCGAATACTTGTCGCATCAATTGAAGCGGTGTCCGAATCATTATTAAAGTTATCTTCGGGATACAGTTGAGTAAATAAATCCAGGTCGGGACCGAGGACGATTGCACCGGCACTAATTCCATAAACTGGTTTTCCGTTCAAAATCAGCTTTTTGAGTAGGGCAACTGATCCGGTCTGCCTTAAACTGTCAAATAGAATAAATTCATAACCACCATTTAAAATAATTGCTTTCGCTGTTTTTAACAGGTTGGAATCATCTTTGAAAACATCAAATAGAATGATATTTTCAAAGCCTAAATTTTCAAGAGTAGCCTTTAGATCAATCATTTTGGGATGGTTTTTTCCTTTTCTACATCTTCTATTGAATGCAAGGAGCCGTTACGTGCGTGTTTAACAATCTGGATTAACTCATTGGCCACTTGGTTTTGTTCGAACTTCTCGAACTCGTCAATATCAACAATAGCATACTTACCATAGCCATTTTTAGTTAGAATGACAGGATTATTGGGTGTTACTTCCTCTAAAAGTTTATTATATGAACGCAGCTCAGAAATGGGCTTAATGTTTTTAATGCCAAGATTTGGTGTTTTCATATCTCCACCTCCTGTTGCAAGTATACAGGCAGTGCTGCAAATTTGCAACGGAACATCTTGAGGCAATTTCATTAGCCATTTTAGTTGCTTTTTACCCCCAAGTACTATAATCTATTATCATACTTACAAATAGTAAGCGACAGGAGGAAAAAGCATGAGCATGGTTGATGTAGATAAATTACAATTTGGGCTGGAAACGTTTGGTGATATTGTTTCGGCTGAGGACGGTGAGCTTTTAACTGCCGGCCAATCAATTCGTCAAATCGTTAAGGAAGGCCAATTAGCCGACAAGTTGGGAGTTGACGTTTTTGGTGTCGGTGAACATCATCGTCCCGATTACAGTGTTTCAAGTCCTGAAATTGTACTGGGCTCGATTGCTTCGGTAACTGAACACATCAAGCTGGCAACCGCCGTTACCGTGTTGAGTTCCGATGATCCGGTTCGGGTGTACGAACGGTTCGCCACTCTCGAAGGATTATCCGAAGGCCGTGCGCAAGTCATGCTTGGCCGTGGCTCATTTACGGAATCCTTCCCGCTGTTTGGCTATGATTTAACCGACTATGACGATTTATTCAACGAAAAATTAGAAATGTACAGTCAATTGATCAAAGAAAAGCCGATCACTTGGCATGGCAAATTCACCCAGTCACTCAAGGATCAGGACGTTTATCCAAAGACTGATTATAACGGCATTGAGACCTATATTGGAATTGGCGGCTCACCTGAATCAATTATCAGAACAGCAAAGTACGGCTACAAAGTGATCCTGGCGATCATTGGCGGGCAGGCTGACCGCTTTGTTCCATACTTGAACTTGTATAAAAAAGCAGCTGAAAAGTACAACATGCCACTTCAACCCGTTGCCGTTCACTCTCACGGCTTTATCGCCGACGACGAGGACGAAGCCGTTGAAGTTGCTTGGAAGAACATCAAGGCCAATTTCGACCGCATCGGCTTAACCCGTGGATGGGCACCGATGAGCCGTGAACAGTTCGATGGGGAGACCAAGGTAGGTTCCTTCTACGTTGGCAATCCGGAACACGTTGCTCAAAGAATGGCCCGGACGATCAACTTGATGAACCTTGGCCGGTTTGACCTCGTGTACGGCGCAGGTAACCAGACCGCAGCTCAACGTGAACGCATGATCGAATTATACGGAACCAAAGTGATTCCTCGCGTTAAAGAAATCCTGTCCGAGGAGGGCTAATCATGACAGAAATTAAAAATGTCGGCATCCTGGGTGCCGGAAAAGTGGGCATTGTGTTAGCCCAGCTGGCATTAAAGGCCGGCTATCACGTCCGGATTTCAGGGTCAGGTTCGGTTGAGAAGATTGCTATGACCATTGAAACCCTGGTGCCGGGTGCGACTCCAGCCACGAACCAGGGGGTTGTATCGAAGAGTGATTTGATTATTTTGGCGATTCCACTGAGTCGATACAAGAATATCAAGTCTAAGCTGCTCAAAGGCAAATTAGTGATTGATGCGATGAACTATTGGTGGGAAACTGACGGCATCCGAGAAGAAGTCTTGGATCCATCATCGACTTCCAGCGAGCAGGTTCAGAAGTATTTCAATAAGAGTACCATCGTCAAAACCTTTAACCACATGGGCTACCATAATCTTCAAGAAGAGGCCAAGCCAGCCGGTGCCGAGAATCGTAAAGCACTATTTGTGACTGGTGATAACAAAGAAGCCGTTGATGAAGTGGCTGAGTTTGTGGATACCATGGGTTTTGACACCGTGGTTCACTATGATATTGCCGATGGGATTATGACTGAGCCCGGCAGTGAGCTGTTTGGTGCCAGCTTGACCAAAGCAGACCTGCAGAATGTGATTGATCATTTTGATGAGACTGATTTTGGGAAGAAGATTAAGGCGGAAGAAAAGGGTTAGAGCTTAATGTTTCCAAAATAATTTAGGCCAAGTAATTTGAGAGTTCATTTCTCAAGTTACTTGGCTTTTTTTAGTTGCGTGTCTGACTTGGTTTGCTGGGGGTGTGTATGCTGTGATACTGTTATTGGTGAACTGGAGGTTAGGCTATTTGAAAATTACACAAAGAATAACTGAGAATATAATAAATCAAATTGATGATAGAACTATGGCGAGATTGCCTTCATTACTTGGCTTAGTTACTTTACTTTCACTTGGGCTGTATTTTGTTGACTCTCTCCAACAGGTTGCATCAATTGTTTTGGATATTTCATTGTTTGGATGGGCTGACTTGATGGCTGTTTTGCTGACTAGGCGAGGAATAAATGTTTATTTGAGCATTACAGTTTCGACGGTCCTCATGGTTACTGCGGGTACGCTGTTGTATTTTTGTCTTGGTGTAATTACAGGAAGCTAATTTTTTCATAGTTAATAGAAAACCAGCTATCTTCTTGATCATGATTGGTCAAAGGGATGGCTGGTTTTAAAATTGACTTTAATTATTAGAAGTACTTATCATTCATGGGTAAACAAATGGTCAAGTAACTCTGGATTATCCATCAAAACTTGTAAGAGTCGTTTTGCTGATCCGTTGGGATTGCTACGCCCAATTTCCCAACTTTGGACAGTTCGAACTGATACCCCCAGTTCGACTGCAAGTCTTTGTTGGGTAAGATGATGTTGGTCACGGAAAAGCTTGATGCTTTTCGCATTAATATTGGGGATCTTCAATGGCACTCGCATAATGGTCACATCTGAATCATCGCCATCGGCAAGCTTATTTAAAGCATTTAAACTTTGGTCTAAAGTTTCATCTGATAAATTTCCCATTTGAAGTCACTCCTTAGTTGAATGATAGTTGTGTCGTAGATGCTGGATTACTTTCTGAATTTTTTGTTTCTGTGTATCCGTTAAGTTTGCCTGGTCTTTCTTAGCATAAACGGTTAAAAAATAGACAGTTTTTTGGACTAAGGTAAAGTAGATAATACGGTAGCTTCCACTCTTTCCTCGGGCGCTGCTTTCCTGTTCAAAACGGAGCTTGATGGCACCCCCTGTACCTTGAATGAGCACTCCAGGAAAACCATTAGTCCGCGAGTTGATTGGTGCATTTTGATAATATTCAGTCAGATAAGTTGCCAAGTTTGATTTGTCAATAGCGGTAAGACCCAAATGCTGCCACATTCGGTTGAAGGGCTTAGGGAAGATGAATTTCAATTCGTCATTAATTGTACTCGCCTCTTGCTATTTATTTCTAGAATTAGTATATACGATTATTTCGTACTTATCAATATTTTTGTTTAGAAAAGGACAGCAACCGCCGGTTTTGCGGTTGCTGTCCTTTTGCTAATTGATACTTAAAAGTTTTTGGTTATATTGCAAATTAGGCTGTCTTTGAGGACAGCTCCAACCCATCTGATTCTTCCGCTTAACCGATAAAAGGCCTTAACCGCAAAACCAGCGGTTAAGGCCTTTTATCAATTAATGCTCGGAATCACCCGATGGGTTTCCGCTCACTACTGTTCTTCATACCAAGTATAATGGAAGCTTCCTGGGCGGTCGACACGTTCGTACGTGTGGGCACCGAAGTAGTCCCGTTGTGCTTGGAGCAAGTTTGCTGGTACAACTTCTGAACGATATGAATCGTAGTATGATACGGCGGCTGCCAATGATGGTACTGGTACGCCGGCCTTTGTTGCCAATGCTACGACGTCACGTGCTGATTCTTGATACTTCTTTGCAATATCAGTGAAGTATGGGTCCAAAAGCAGGTTTTGCAATTCTGGATTCTTGTCATAGGCATCGGTAATGTTTTGAAGGAATCGGGCACGAATAATGCATCCGGCTCTCCAAATCTTTGCCATTTCGCCTAACTTGATATTCCACTCGTATTGTTCTGAAGCGGCCTTCAATTGAGCAAAGCCTTGAGCGTAACTCATAACTTTACCGAAGTAGAGGGCTTCACGAACCTTTTCAACGATTTCTTTCTTGTCGAAGTCAACTTTGCCTTCTGGCTTAGGAAGTACTTTAGATGCTGCAACACGTTCCTTCTTGATCATTGAAATATAACGTGCGTATACGGCTTCGGTGATAACTGATTGGTCAACACCGACTTCGAGGGCATCCTGTGAACTCCACTTACCGGTACCTTTGTTGGCACCACGGTCGAGAATCATATCAACGATAGGCTTAGTCTTGTCATCACCAATATCATCTTTATGAGTTAAAATGTCGGCGGTAATTTCGATTAAGTAGCTGTCGAGTTCGCCTTTGTTCCAGTCTTTGAAGATGTCAGCCAATTCATCAACTGAGTAGCCGGCAAGGTTTCTTAAAATGTTGTAACTTTCATCGATTAACTCTTCATCACCATATTCGATGCCGTTATGAACCATCTTGACATAGTGTCCGGCACCATTAGGTCCAATATAGGTGACACAAGGTTCGCCATCAGCTGGTGCTTTGGCAGCGATTTGCTTGAGAATTGGTTCTACCAAATCATAAGCTTCTTTTTGGCCGCCTGGCATCAATGATGGACCTTGTAAGGCACCAAGTTCACCACCGGATACACCCATTCCGATAAAGTTGATTCCTGATTTATCAAGACGGGCATTTCGAGCCATCGTATCGTGGAAGTTTGTGTTACCACCATCGATAAGAACATCGCCCTTATCAAGCAGTGGAAGTAATTCATCAATAACGGCATCGGTTGGTTTACCAGCCTTAACCATTAAAATAATTCTACGAGGAGTTTCAAGTGATTTAACAAAGTCTTCAATCTTGTAACTTGGAACGAGTTTCTTGTCTCCGTGATCCTTCATAACTTCTTCAGTCTTGGAGCCGGTTCTGTTGAAAATGCCAACAGTGTAACCGCGGCTTTCGATGTTAAGGGCTAAGTTCTTACCCATAACAGCCATACCAACAACACCAATGTTTGCTTTTTGATCAGCCATTTCAAAACCATCCTTTTCTATATAAGAATTACTACACGTTAAGTGTATCATCTCACAAAGTGAAAGTGAAACAAAAACGCGCTGGGGCGGTATGCCTAATTGGTTAAATGAAAGATTGTGAAAATGAAAACGGATTATTAAGAAATCGCTTACACGGTTCAAAACCGCTTTTAGAAACAGGTACAGGGGTTTAATCATTTCATAAGATGATAAAATATGTGATTATTTTCAAGAAATCGTAAAAAATTTACATTTATATGGATCATCAAAATGAACCCAAACAAAAACTGCCGGAAAACGATTTTCGCTTTCCGACAGTTTCATTATTAAAGATTACTTGTTCAATTTGTATACCCATTCACGGTGGTCACGGGCAAGTAATTCATCGGCTGATACTGGACCCATTGATCCTGGAATGTAGTTAGGGAACATTGGTTGTTGAATATCCCAAACACGGCGGATTTGATCAACAAACTTCCAAGCATTGGCAACTTCTGGCCAGCTTGCAAAGTTGGTACCGTCGCCCTTCAAAACGTCGTGGATTAAACGTTCGTAAGGTTGTGGAGTTTCCTTGGTTCTCTTTGAATCTTCAAGGTATTGCAGCTGAACGGGTTCAGTGTGGAATCCTTGTTCGCTGTTCTTGGCGTTAACCATCAGTGAGAAACCTTGGTTAGGCTCAATGAAGATGGTCAAAACATTGGCGTTAAGTGGTGCGCTTCCACTTTGTGGGAAGGCGAAGATATCAACTAACGGCTTCTTGAAGACAACGTCGACACGAGTGAACTTGTCGGCAAGCTTCTTACCGGTTCTAATGTAGAATGGTGTGCCTGACCAACGGTAGTTATCAAATAATAACTTACCGGCAACGAAGGTTTCGGTATTTGAATCCTTTGGAACACCGTCTTCTTCACGGTATTCTTTGCCGTTACCAACAGCAGCGTATTGACCACGGACGAAGTTGCTTGAAGCTTCAGCAACGTTGTAGACACGGAGACTACGCAATGCCTTAACTTTTTCAGCACGGATATCAGTATCCTTGAAAGCAACTGGTTGTTCCATGGCAAGCAGGCTGACAATTTGCATGATATGGTTTTGAACCATGTCACGAAGAGCACCGGAATTGTCGTAGTAACCGGCACGTTCTTCAACACCCAGCTTTTCAGCCAGGGTTACTTGAATATTGTCGATATAACGGTTGTTCCAGAGAGCTTCGAAAATGGTGTTGCCAAAACGAATTGCTTCGATGTTTTGGATCATTTCCTTACCTAAGTAATGGTCAATTCTGAAGATCTGGTTTTCTTCAAATGCATGGCTTAAGTCATCATTTAATTGTTTTGCTGATTCATAATCACGGCCGAACGGCTTTTCAATAACCAGACGGTTAAAGCCATTGCCTTCTGACAGAAGGTGTTGAGCTTTAAGGTTTTTAGCAACTGTTCCGAAGAAGTTGGGTGCCATTGAAATGTAGAACACACGGTTCCCGTTCAATTGGTATTTCTTGTCCAGTTCATTTGCCTTATCTTTTAATACAGAATAATGTTCGAGGTCGGTTACATCATGAGGTACAAAGTAGAAATGGCTGGCAAAGTCAGCAATTTGCTTTTTGTTGGTTGATTCCTTAGAAACAGATTTTACAACCATTTCACGGAATTTTTCATCATCAAATTTGTAACGGGAAGTCCCAATCACAGCAAAGTGATCACGGATATTTCCCTTCTCGAAAAGCTTTAACATTGCGGGATAAAGTTTACGAGTGGCAAGGTCACCAGTTGCTCCAAAGAGCATAATCAAAGAACGTCTTTCAGTTGGCAAAATGTTCACTCCTATCAGAATATTAACTCAGTAATTTGGTACATGTCTATACCAGTTCCCCAACATTATATAACACAAATTAGCCCAACGAAAGCGAATTCAGCATGTAAATGAATAAAATTTACAGGCATATCATTTTCATAATAACAACCCGAAATCACATGACTGTTCGGTGAGGCTTTTCTTAAGAAAAGGATAAATGAAGACTGTTTTGACGGCATTTTTATGGCAATCATTTATAATGAATCATGCAAAATAAAGATTAGGGAGCAATATCATAATGAAGAAATTTAAGTTTATCGCGTTCTTCGCGGTCCTGGCATCATTACTCGTTGGATTCAGCGTTAACGCGTCTGCAAGTTCTCCGTCACTCAAAGTCAATAATATCTATACGACTTCCAAGGCAGTTACCGGAACGGCTACCAAAGGTGTTTCAATTATTGTTCGGAACGCTAAGAAGACAACCCTTGCCAGCACAACTGCCGACAGCACCACTGGTAAGTTCAGCGCAGCTTTGCATACCAATGTTAAAGCCAACCAAAAGCTTTATGTGTTTGCCCGCAAGTCATCAACTTCATACTTCTACCGAATTATGACCGTTAAGACACCAAAGGCTTCAACCTCTACCACAACAAGTAACAGTTCAAAATCTTCAAGCAGCAAGATTACCATCTCAGAACCAACCGGCCGTTGGCAATCAGGTAACAACAACGGATACAGCGTTGTCACCAACTTCAGCCAAAAGGGTGGTTTGAACCAGGGCTTGTATAAGAATGGCAAGTATCAAAAGAAGCTGATCAACTTTGCCAACTACAAAGTAACCACTTATTCAAAGACTTTCTGGGGAATTACTTACCGTGAACGTGGAAGCAAGACTTACCACAAGTTCTATCTGAGATTTACTGATAATACCCATTTCATTATCGTTAATAAAGCCAACCACGCAATCAAAGTGCAGTATGGCAACACACCACTTCACTACTATAAATTTGCGCTTGTAAAATAGTTAGATAAAATTAACTTATCAACCGGCTTAAAGGCAATTGACCTTGGCCGGTTTTTTGTTGGGCAAATTGGTCTGTCAGGCAGGCCCAATATGCTATGATTACCTTGATATAACGAGTTTGGAGGCCTTACCATGGATGAAAATGAAAGAATGCTTTCCGGAAAGCTGACCAATCCACGAGATCCGGAATTATTGAAGCGGCAGAGGTTGGCCCACCGGCTGACGAAAATGTACAATGATACGTTTGATGATGAGACAGAGAAACGCACAGAAGTATTGAAGCAGCTCCTGCCCAACTCTTCAGAGCGAATTTACCTGCAGGGGCCGATCTTTGTGGATTACGGCACCCACATCAAAATTGGTGATCGCTTTTACGGCAACACTAACATCACCTTTTTAGACAGTGGCATGATTACCATCGGCGACAATGTGCTGCTGGGGCCAAACGTCAGCTTGGTTACCCCAATGCATCCGCTTCGCTATGAAGATCGGAACTTTTCTGCTCATAACGATTTGCCCGGCAAGGAATATACCAAGCCGATCACTATTGAGGATAATTGTTGGCTGGCATCAAACGTCACTGTAGTCGGTGGCGTTACGATTGGTCATGGATCGGTTATTGGTGCCGGAAGCGTGGTCACACATGATATTCCAGCCAATTCATTGGCCGTTGGCAATCCATGTCGGGTTTTGCGGAAGATTACCGATCAAGACGACATTCGGTTAAAGAAGGAATTATTTTAGAAATCTTTCGGTTATGAATACAGTTTCTACCCGTAGTATGCGAAAATGGGGATAGAGGAATTTGAGTCGAAAATATGTTAATGAGGGGACTGATTAATTGATAAAACAACGAAACGAGATCAGATTTAATTCTGTCATTATTTATTCCCTTATTCTGAATGCCGGTGCTGCCTTTATGTGGCCGTTGGTAACGGTCTATCTGCATAATTACCTACATAAATCCTTAACGCTGGCAGGGATGGTTCTACTGGCGATGTCATGTTTTATGATGCTTGGTAACTTTTTGGGTGGTTATTTGTTCGACCATTGGTCACCTTATAAAGCGACAATTATCAGTGCGCTGATTTCCACTTCGGCAATCTTCACGCTGGTATTCTTCCATGGCTGGCCAATGTTTGGCATTATGCTGCTGTTTGTGGGATTTGGTGACGGTGCCTGTATGACCCTGTTGAATTCCTATGCCGCCAGTATCAAGACCCGATCAACAAGGGCAATCTTTAATATCCTCTATATTGGCCAAAACGTCGGGATTGTGATTGGAACGTTAATGGTGGGGTTCCTGCTTAAACATGGTGTGACGGTGGTATTCGGCGTGACGTCCATCTTTTATGCCGCACTGGTGCTCATTACCATTCTGGAATTCAGAGTTAACGTTGATCGACGCGTATCAGGCAAGCCCGTTAAGCCGGGGGCACCTGTGGAAACCAAAGTTGGTGGGATGATCCTGGCGATTTGTGGCGTGGTGCTGTCAGTTTATCTGGCCTACGCACTATGGGAAAGTGTCATTCCGGTTCACATGACCAACCTCAACATTCCGTTTGAAAACTACAGCTTATTGTGGACCTTGAACGGCTTGATGATTGTGATTGGTCAGCCATTTGTTAACCGGATCGGGACTCATTTCAAGCTCAGCACCCAGACTTACGTCGGTGTGACGATTTTTGCTGCATCATTTCTGTGGCTGATATTTGCTCGAGATTACACAGCATTTGTGTTGGTCATGATTGTGACAACAATCGGCGAGATGATCGGCTTTCCTGGGATTCCGGCTTGGATTGACAGCCTATCGACACCCCAGACACGAGGAAAGTTCCAAGGGTTGTATAACCTGTTCATGTCTTGTGGTCGGGCACTTGGCCCACTGATTGGTGGGATTGTGTTGGACTACGCTTCATATCGAGAACTGTTCTCGTTTGCTGCCGGGTTGATTATTGCCTTCGCAATTATTCTGTGGGTGATGAATCGACTTAGGATGCATAAAAGCCAAGCAGATCTTGGGTAGTTCGTTTGGAAATGTTTGAACTTCATAAATAAAGACAGCAAAAAGGCGGTTGACCAGAAATTTCTGATCAATCGCCTTTACTATATCAAGGATTAACTTTTTGCCAATAATTTATAAATCCGCTCAACGTCGCGGCCGGTTCCTCTCAACTCGTAATCAGCGAGGAAAGGAACGTTGAACTGCGAAGCGTAACGCTTGGCAGTCAAGCAGTACTGTTCGTTGAAGTTCCGATTGCCGCTGCCGACAATGCCATGACATAATTTTGCGTTGTCGTTATAGGCAATGTATTCGCCAAGGGCGTTGGTCATTAATTCTTTAACGCCATTGTCGATGCCGTTGCCGCCATCCAGATAGGTTGGCACGAAAGCAAAATATGGTTCGGTTTCATCATCAAAATCAGTTTGTTCACTGATTTCTTTCGATACAACCAATGGATTGGCAGGATCCTGGTCGTGCATGCCGGCTGCGTAACTTGCCAGGTTTTTTAAAAAGGCACGGGTATTTCCCTCAATTGAAATGAATAGTATTTTGATCGGACTCAAGGTGGACCTCCTCATATGATGAAAAATGATTTCGTTTTAGTGATTCGCTAACTCTTACTTTACCGATTGCCATTGACCTTGGCAAGCTTAATTTGAAGAACAGCTGCCATGCTTGGCTGCATGGCGTTTTTTGTTCTGCTTAGGGACGAGTTTACCGATGATACCAAATCCAAGCAGCACAATAAATGCCAACCAACTGATGCCAGACAACAGCTTACCAATTTTAATGCCGGGAGTTGTGTAATCGAGCTTGATTTGATGACTTCCAGCCGGTAGATTGGCACCGACAAAGCCTTTATTGACAACGAAGGTTTTGTCAGGCTTGCCGTCAATTGTCAGCTTCCAGCCGGTTGAATAAGGAATTGATGTGACCATCGTTCCGGCTTTGGCATTATTCGTCGTTCCACTGACGTGATTGCCTTTCACCTTTAAATTGGCGGGCTTTGTCTGCTTGAGCTTCTGCATTTGGGTGTCATAACTCTTGTTATAAGGCATGGCAACCAGCTTGGCTGATTTGAACTTGATATTCTTAACCTGATTGAAGTCCAAAGCAATGTTCTTGCGCTGATGGGTTGAATAGCCCAGGTTGAGGACGATGTTGCTGATCTGACGATAATTGGAAAGGTTATTGTTATCGTATTGGTTATAACCATTTTGATGGTCCTTAGCGAATGCATTAAACAGATATCCACCAAAGGTCGGCTTCAAAATACTATGACGATATTCGTCCATCTTTCCCATCTTGGAGTAGAGCTTGTTGTCCAACAGGAACTTGTTGGCCATCCATTGACGGTGTTCGGCAGGCGTTCCATCAGTCTGCTTGATGCCGGAAAGCACCAGGAATAACTCAGTGTTCTTAGTGGCCTTTGGGTTTTTAACTTTAAGTGTGTAGTCAATTGGATTGCCGGCAACGTCTGAGGTCATTTCCTTTAGGCCGTTGATGTTCTTGTAGTGATTGGTTTCAATAATTGACCGGTTGGTAGCCAGCAGGTCCTTGGTCTTTTGCAGATTGGCGCCGAGGCTGACCTGTTCGTGTGGCTGATCAACCAACTTGTCCGAATTGGATTTATTGATAATTCCCAGACGGTATTTGGTCAACTGACGGCCGTTATAGACAATCTTTGAGGTGTCCATTTTGACCGTGTAGCCGATCTTTTTTTGTGGTGATTTGTAGTTCAAGGGATGGGTATTGTACTTGGATTTGTTAACCACGGCCCCTTGGGTCATCACCCGTTCACGATTGACTTCACTCATCTTGTTGTACGCAGATGGGGAAACGGTCTTGAACTGGGTGTATACCAGCGGCAGTGCGTTATTTGACTTGTAAATGGTTGTGCCATACATATTTTCAATCGCCTGAACGGCATCTACCCGAGCTTTGGCTGGGAAGACTTTGATTTGACCGTTCTTGTCACGAACCGGTTTGTACCCATAGGGCGTAACCGGCGGATTCTTGGTGTTGGCTTTGGCAAACATGTATTTAACCCCCAACAAGTTATTGAAGGCTGTTCGATAATCTCCCTGGGCAATCGGCGTATTCATCGAGAACTGGCTGTTGCCAACCGATTGTGAGAATTTGCCGAGATAGCCATTTTGAAGGGTTAGATAGACTGAAGTATCGTTAAGCCCACTGTTAATTGGAAAATCAGTATTGGTGTTTGAGTAATTGGCTAAGTTTTGAATGTGCGTATTGTAGTGATACTTGGGATTCATTGAAACTCTAAAGAAACCTGGCAGCTTATCCAAATACTTTTGGGCGCCACTGAAGTAATCATTGCTAAAACGAGTTGCCAGTCCGCGGTTCAATTGCTGCAGCGCCAGCTTACTGGAGTGGGGGCTGTAGATTCCGATGATGTTTGCTGAAATATTTAATAAGAAAACTGCTGAAACCAGGGTGATCTTGGTTGATTGCTTCCAGTTGAAGACCATACTGCAGAGAACGACGATTACAGTCAATAACAGGATGCCATAGACAACGAAATCGTGGGGTTGGAGATTCATCCAGAAACCGCCAAGCGTCCAGACAAGGGCAATCAGGCCGACTGATGCACCACTGAACCACGCAATATCATTTCTGGTGAAATCACCAAGATGCTCGATGAAGACCATGGTTGCGAATGCAAACAGAACGTTCACAAGGAACACCCAACGGTTGGAGGGGGTCGAAATGGCGTTCATAACTGCGCCGACAGCCGGCAGCAGGATTCCAACCACCATGGTGATCAACGCCACGTTTTGCCACAGGTAGTGCTTAAAGTGCCTCAGCATGTAAACCAGTCCGAGATATGATAAACCAGAGATACCAATCACCAGCCAGAAATTCATTGCCCGGCCGGTTGGTAGAATCGCGCTGGGGATGTCCAGATAATATTGCAACGGGAAGAAAAGCATCCCGTTGGCAAAGTTATCGTTAAGCCGAGTTGATCCCATTGCTAAGATAATTGTTGGCAAAAAGACAATTGCCGACATTCCAAGGCCGATGACTGCTGATAGAATCAGCTTACCAAAGGCTTTCAAAGGTTCAAAGTCTGCCCACTTTCTCAAGCTGAGCATTCGGATGACAACATAGGCAATTGAGCCAAGACCCAGAATCCAGGCAAAGTAGAAGTTACTCAAGAAGACCATAAAGACAGTGAACATCAGTGGCAGCCAGGATTTGTTATGCAGGACTCTGTCGATTCCATAACACAGGAGTGGGAAGTAAATGAGTGGCAGAATAAAGAATGGGTGATGCAGTGCGGTTGCCAACGCATAACCGTTGAAAGCATAGGCTAAAGAACCGATAACCCGACTGCTTCTTTTAAATTTATACGATGAAGAATACAGCATAAAGCTCAGACCGGAGAAATACATCCGCAAGAACACAAGGAACGCGAAGGCATTTTCAATCTGATTCTTTGGAAACAGCACGATGAGGTAATTAAAGATATCGCCAATAACATAGTATGAAAGGTTGGTCAGCTGATCGGATCCCAAGCTGATATTCCAAGCCCAATGTGTAAAACCACCACTTGGGTTATGCAGGAATTCCAGGATCATATGCCTAAGCTGAAGAAGGATTGGATAATGCTGCGCCATCCCATCCAGTTCCCAAATCATTGATCGACCTGTTAAGTACAAGCAGCCGACTAAAACACAGATCAAAGCGGTAAACAGCACCGTATACGTGATCCAAGCAGGTGTTTTTTGCCATAGCTTTTTCACTTATTAGTTCCCCCTTAGACATTAATAGTGCCATATCGGCATTGTTATAAATCGTTTCTATATGTAAAAAGACTGCTCGCAAAACAAATGTCTTGTCACAGTCTTATTGAAGTTTCAATCATTAATCGTCTTGGTTGTCCTTTTCGTCTTGAGCAGCTTTTTGAGCTGGAGTATGCTTGCTGACCTCGAACCAATTGATAAATGAGTTCTCATAGTCAACGATCTTAAAGTCGAAGTTTTCAAACGAAATGACGTCGCCGGCTTTAATGTCCGGGTAGTTGTCCAAGAAGTATCCGGCCAAAGTAACGGCATCTGAATTGGTAAACTCAGGGAAGTCGGCATCAAAGTACCGCTCAAAATCATGGGTGGTCAACTTTCCGTTAACTTGGTAAGTTCCGTTAGGCTGTTTGAAAATGTAGTCAGTAATTGAAGGATCAATTTCGTCTCGGACTGTTCCAAACAACTCTTCATAAATATCTTTATCAGTAATGATTCCTGAAGTTCCACCATATTCGTCAACGACCACAACGATTGGTGTCCGTTTTTGGATCATTTGATGGAGGACGTCGGTGATTGGCGTCATTTCAGGGGTGGTTGAAATATCTCTGAGCAGACGGTCAATCTTAATGGTTGGGTCAACTTGAGATTGGCGAATTAAATCGTAGTTGTAGACATAACCCAGAATCTTATCTTTATCGCCATTGGCAACAACCGGGATTCGGCTGAATTTCTGCTGCAGATAAACCTGCACAGCTTCTTTAACGGTCGTCGTGATGTCGATAACCACGAGTTGAGTCCGGTCGATCATGATATCCTTGGCAACCTTATCATTTAGCTGGAAGGCCCGCTGCATGTACAGGTAGTCGTTTTGTTCCAGGGCACCGCTCTTAACGGCATTTCTTGAAAGGTTTAAGATTTCGGCCTGAGAAAATGATTCGTCGTTTTCGTTGGCAACCTTTAAGCCCAGCATCTTGACAATTCCATTGGCTGAAATATTTAACAGCCAAACGAATGGGTAGAAGATCACGTGGAAGTAATGCAATGGTGTGCTGATAAATGACAACACGGCCATTGGCATATCAATACTGATGTTCTTTGGCACAATTTCAGTTAAAACAACTTCCAAATAAGTCAGGATGATAATTCCAAGCACGGCACCAACAGCGTGGGCTGCGGTTGGATCAATTGGTGAGTTATGGATTTCCATGACATCAACCAAAATTGTTACAACGAAAGATTCACCCAAGTAACCTAAAATGATACCGGCCAAGCTGACACCAACCTGGGTTGTGGAGAGATATTCGTTCAAGTTGGTAACCATGTGGATTTCACGGTCAAGTTTTTTGATGCCCTTGGCTTTTTTACCTTTTGCTTCTATTAAGTTCTTCTTGCGCTCTTCCAGTGCGCTTGCCCGGGTTTGAACCAGGGAAAATTCACTTGCCACGAAGAAGGCAGCGAAGAAAAATGTTACGATCACAATAATTAGATTAGTCAGTATCTGGCTATCGTCCAAAATTCAATTCCTCATTTCAAAAATGATATATATAGTAAAAACCAATTCCATCTGTAAATTTCAGATTACATCTAATTATACGCCCGCACAAGGTATTTTTTAAGTGGTTTGAAATATTATTAGCTATTAATGGTTGTTTTTCTTAACTTTAATTCCAAATCAGTGCTAGCATTAAGGTAGACCAAAATAAAGGGGATGTTATCATGGCTGAAAAGGTAAGAGAAAGTGCTGCCGAAAAGAAAGCCGATGCTGAAGAACGAGATAATGATAAAAACCTCAAGTACACCGACGATCAAGTTAAGAAAGCAGTTGATCTGATTAATGATCAAGGATACGTCACCAAGAAGGATATTCCTGAAATGGACGACGATGACTGGTCAAAGGGATTCGCTGCCAAAATCGACGACGTATTTAAAAACAGCGACAAAGATCCATACATCTATTACGAAAAGTTTGACTATGCCGGTGGTGAAATCGACACAATCATTTGGAACATGGATGTTATCAAGACCCGTGACGATGCTTTAAAGAAGTTAGCTGATATTATGGGCAAGAAGATCGTTCGTTAATCTTTTTAATCAAATCAATTGGTAAATTTAACAATCCAGTTAAGATTGCGAACTTTACCGATATAAAACAGGATTGCTGATTATTTCCAGAAATGGAGATGGTTGGTAATCCTGTTTTTTATTTGTCGGATTACTATGGGAATGATATCATGATGATATCAAATGCATGGATTAATTGGTTTTGGATGTCAATTAAAAAGGACGGATAAATGATGGGGGAAGTATCTCGCGAAAAGCGATTTCTATTACGTCTTGACCAGGGCCTTTATGATAAGGTCGCAAGCGAGGCAACAGAAAAGAATCAAAGTGTGAATGCGTATATTGTCAGTATTCTAGAAGCTGCCGAGGACAACATCAATTTTGAACACCGTCAATTTGTTGGCAGGGTGATTCCCGGTAAGCAGATTTTGATTGACAGCGGTCTGGTTTCGGTATCGGGGATTTATTACCGGTATTTGATTGATGATAACGCCAAGGTGGATAAGCATGCCGATTATACGGTCATTGAAGCAAACGGCAACATATTAACGCTGCGAAAAATAAAGGAGTAACCACTATGCCATTAGGAATTAAGATTGTGCCTCAAAATAACCAGGGATTAGTTGAAACTTTCGGCAAGTATCATCGGAGTGTCACATCCGGGTTTCATTTCTATCTGCCATTCGTCCAAAAGATCCGGACAGTCAGTCTGGCGATGGAGCCAAAGTCCCTGCCCAACTATTCAATCATTACCAAAGATAACGCCGACGTATCGGCCAGCCTGACCTTGAACTACCACGTGACCGATGCAGTTAAGTACCAATATGAAAATACGGATTCGGTTGAATCCATGGCTCAATTGGTTCGGGGACATCTTCGAGACATCATCGGCCGAATGGATTTGAACGAAGCTTTGGGATCCACTGCTAAGATTAATCAGGAATTAGCTGTAGCGATTGGTGATCTGACCAATACTTACGGGATTAACGTGGACCGGATCAACATCGATGAATTAACCCCATCGACTGCCATTCAGGAAGCCATGGACAAACAATTGACCGCCGATCGTGAACGGGTCGCCGCAATTGCCAAGGCTGAAGGAGAGGCTAAATCTATCGAATTGACTACTAAAGCCAAGAACGATGCTTTAAAGGCAACCGCCAAAGCTGAGGCCGAAGCCACCCGCACTCGTGCCGATGCTGAAAGATATCGGATTGATACGGTCCAGGCCGGCTTGTCGTCAGCCGATGACAAGTACTTCCAAAACCAGTCGATCAATGCCTTCAGTGAACTCGCAAATTCACCGGCCAATACTATCGTTGTTTCTGATGACAAGATTGGTGAGCTGGGCCAGCTTCCCGTCGTCGGTAAGTTGTTGAAAAAGGGTGCCGACCAGTAATACTGCAAATTGATAAATTGAGCCATGAAGACAAATAAGACGCAGCTCCCAATATTTAGGGAACAGCGTCTTATTTTTGGAAGCAAACTCAGGATTAAAATGCCATCATCAACGCAAAGACGATTGGAATTGTCGCCAAGCTTAAGATCGTCGACAAACTCATTAACGCCACCGCCGGGCTTGCATCACCATATGCCTGCAGCGTGAACAAGACAACCAGGCCGGCTGTTGGACAGGCAGCCATCAAGACGGTGGTATTTAAAGCAACGCCCGAAACGGTGAGAGCCTGGAGAATAAACATTGCGACAATTGGGAACAACAGGTTGCGGAAAAAGATTGCCAGCCATAGATGCCAGTCAATCAACTGCCGACTGATCCGAATATTGCCAAGACTGTTACCAATGACGATCATCGATAACGGCGTGTTGATCGAGCTGACGTAATGAATCACCCTGTCTACCGGTACCGGCATTTTAAATGAAATCAAGAAAATGCCTAATCCCAGAAAGATCGCGATGATATTTGGATTAATGATAATTTCTCTGAAGTTCTGCCAGTGATCGGTTTCCTTTTTGGAAGTCTTGAACAGTGAAACGCCGTGAGTCCAGCTAAAGATGTTAAAGCCAGCCAGGGATGCCACCGCAAAAAAGACACCGGCATTCCCAAACAGGGCACTGGTCAGTGGAATTCCCATGAATCCGGCGTTGGAATAAATGCTGCCGTATTTGGTGATTCGCTGGAGGTTGATATTACTGATTCTGCCGAATGAAAACTTGGCGATGATGATTTCGACTATGTAGAACAAAAAGATGCCGACACATACCAGCATCAACTGTTTCATTCGGGTAGCGGAATAATTTTGTTCAAACGCTCCAATGATTAAGCAGGGGGAAACAATATATAAGAGAATATTTGTCAGATCGTTTGAAGTCTGGGTGTGCATGAACCCGACTTTATTGATCAAAACACCAATTAACATAAGGACAAACATTAAAACAATCTGGTTTGTCAGTTGACCAAGGGCCATGCCATCACTTCCTTTGGACGATCATTAATATTGTTTGCCAAGTTCATACACCAATTCCGGTTCATTTCCGGTTCGTTGGTTTTTATTCATCACGTCCAGCATTCTCATCTCATCGCTGTTCAGTTCGAAATCCAGTTCGGTGTTTTCCTTGATTCGTTCTGGTGATTTTGACTTTGGGATGATTGAGATTCCTCTTTGCAGGTCCCAGCGTAAGACGATTTGAGCCGGTGTCTTGCCGTGGTGCTTGGCCATCTTATCCAGCATTGGATTGTCCAACACAATGCCTCTGCCCAGTGGACTCCAAGCCTGAGTGACAATCGACATTTTTTTGTCGAAATCGATCATCGGTTGCTGGGTTAAGTAGGGATGGGTTTCAATTTGGTTAACGACCGGCATTTCATCCGCCTGCGTTTTCAGCAGTTCAAGCTGTGAGCGGGTGAAGTTACTGACACCGATTGATCTGGCCTTCCCCTGTTTTTTTAATTCTTCCATGGCTTTCCAGGTTTCAAAGAAGTGTTCGGCGACCGGCCAATGAATGAGTAATAAATCAACATAGTCGGTTCCCAGCTGCTGCAGTGAAAAGTCGGTACTGTTGATGGTCAGGTCGTGTCCCTGATTCATTTCGGTGACTTTATCAATAATGAAGACATCTTCTCGACGGGCGACTCTTTTGATGGTGTCGCCGAGCATTTTTTCATTCCGGTACAATTGAGCGGTATCAAACATCCGGTAACCGCTTTCGTATGCCGTGGTAATTGCTGTATCCATGAGTTCGGGATTATCCAATTTGTAAGTTCCAAATCCCAGCATCGGCATTTTATGGCCATCTGCTAATTGATAGGTACTTTTATCTGGTTGAAACATATTAGTTCCCCCTTGCGTGTTAGTTAGATTTATTTTAGCATACCCACCAGTCAATGTTTGACCGCGTTCCCCTGTAAAATCAATAAGAATCATATAAACTTGATTTAAAGGGTCTAAATAAATGTGATTTTTTCCGTTAATTTTGTACAATTGTTGTAAAGAGAGGTGTTAACCGAATGGCAGACGTAAATAGTTCAAATACTGATCCTGATGTTGGCCTGAGTGATATTCAGGTTCGACAGCAGATTCGCGACGGTAACCAAAATACCGGCGAAGAGTCATTGACTCGAAGTGTTTCAGATATTCTTCGAGACAATACATTTACGCTCTTCAACTTGATTAACGTGGTTCTGGGTGCCCTGATCTTTTATACGGGCAGCTACAAGAACCTCCTATTTTTGGGGATTGCCTTCTTTAACACTGCGATCGGAATTATTCAGGAAATCCGTTCGAAACGCCAAGTCGATAAAATGGTCCTGCTGGCTGAGGGCAAGATCAACGTCATTCGAAACGGTGAGGATATGCAAATTCATTCCGATGATATCGTTCTTGGAGATATCATTCAGCTTGGCCGCGGGGACCAAATTCCCGTTGACGGCGAGGTTGTCAGATCACGTGGGATGGAAGTTGATGAATCGCCGATTACCGGTGAGTCGGAAACCATTTCAAAGAACCAGGGGGATGCCTTAACATCCGGGACTTATCTAGTTGGCGGTTCCGGTAAGATGCGGGTGACCAAAGTCGGTTCGGATACCTTCGTTAATCATTTATCCAATGAAGCCGTGCAGGGCGAGGACACCTCAAGCATTCTGCTTAACACAATTAATCGAATTATTAAAGTTTTGACCTATGTCATCATTCCACTGGGCATCGTGTTGTTCGTTGCCAAATTATATGGTGGGACCGGCATCAATCGGGCCATTCTAGGTTCATCCGCCGCCATGATTGGAATGATCCCTGAAGGCCTGGTGCTGTTGACGTCAATGACGCTGGCGGTTTCTGCCATGCATTTGGCCCGCAAGAAAACGCTGGTTCGTGATTTACCGGCGATTGAAACCCTGGCCCGAGTTGATGTGATTTGTCTGGATAAGACTGGGACCATTACCAGTGGTGATTTAAAATTTGTTCAAGCGATTCCAATGATGAAAGGCGTTCCTGTCGAAGAAGTTGAAAAAGTGGTTGCTGCCATTACGTATGGAACCGGCGATACTAACGAAACTGCAAACGCCATTAAAAATGCGATTGATGATCACGAATTAAAGACTGAGAAAATCATTCCATTCTCCTCAGATCGAAAATGGAGCGGGGTGGGTCTGAGTGACGGCCACGACTATGTTTTTGGTGCGCCTCAGTTCATATTTGAGCATTTGGATCATCCGGCTCAGGCAACCATTACTGAAAATGCCAAGAAGGGTTATCGTGTGTTGGCGGTCGCTCAAGTCGATGACCTCGATCCGCGAAAGCCGCTTCAAGCGCCTAAACTAATCGGCCTTGTCCTAATTTCCGACGTGATTCGACCAAATGCTGCCAATACGTTCCAATACTTCCGAAATCAAGATGTGACGATTAAAGTGATCTCCGGTGATGATCCGACCACGGTTTCAACCATTGCCGAACATGCAGGAATTCAAAATGCCGAACACAGCATTGATATGACCACGGTCAAGGATGACGAAGATTTTGGTGAAATTGCGGCCAAGAATACTGTTTTTGGCCGGGTTACCCCTGATCAGAAAAAGCGTCTGATTGCCGGTCTCCAAGACCGCAAACATACCGTTGCCATGACCGGTGACGGTGTTAATGACTTGCTGGCACTGCGCCAGGCGGATTGTGGAATTGCTATGGCTTCCGGTAGTGAAAGCACCAAGAGTATTGCCGATTTTGTGCTGATTAATTCTAATTTTGACGCCATGATTGATGTGTTGAAAGAGGGCCGTCGGGTTATTAATAACATCGAGAGGGTCGCTTCAATGTATCTGATCAAGACGATGTACTCGGTTGCCTTGTCCTTTATCTTCGTGTTCTTTGCGATGGGCTACCCATTTGAACCAATTCAGCTGACACCAATTACGTCGTTAATGGTCGGCATTCCATCGTTCTTCCTGGCGTTAGAGCCCAACTTCAATAAGATCACCAACCAGTTTATGAAGCAGGTGCTGATTATTTCGACTCCGGCTGCGGTCTGTATCGTCGGCTATGTCATGCTGATTGAAGTGATCGGCCTGTTCTTTGGACTGAAATATGAATTTACTTCTACTTTGTGCGTCCTGTTGACAGGGGCAATCTGCTGGCTGGCGCTGGTAATGGTATCTCGACCTTTGAACCGACTGAAAATCGGTTTGGATGTCCTGGTACTCGTCGTGTTCTTGACGATCATCGTCTTCTTCAATAACATCTTCTCACTGGTTTCGTTCTTCGATAAGGACATTTGGCTGTATGCAATTCCGTTGATTGCGACAGCTTATCCGCTATACATGTTCATGCAGGGAGTCATCGCGACCGTGCTGAACAAGCGGGAGAAGAGAAGACTCCAGCGGCAATCGGAAAACCAATAAGATTATCAATGACGGCTGAGATTATTTGAGCCGTTATTTTTATAGACTATTTCATCTAGTGTTTAATACTAGATAACGTGGTATAATAAATACGAAGGAGTGATAACATGGCATACAATGAAGAACAGTATGAACAGTGGGAACAAAAGCTCAAGTTGGTGGAATTGCCGCTTTGGGCCGATTTACCAAAATTTGAATTGTACATGGATCAACTCGTGGCACTGGTGAACGAAACGCTGGGGCCAATCGGAATTGATAAAGTCACTCCGGCGATGATCAACAATTATGTCAAGAATAAAGCGATTATGGCACCGGTAAAGAAAAAGTATCAGACCATGCAGGTGGCTGATGTGATTTTGATCAGCCTTCTGAAGCCGGCATTCTCATTAGAAACGATTCGTCACGGAATTGATCAGGTGACGGCCAACATTTATCCCCAACAGGCATACGACACGTTTATTAAACGGCTCCTGTTCTCATTCAAGAATATGGACAGCCGAAACAGCCGGGCCCTGGAAGAAAAGAATCTCAACGATAAATTGATGCAGGTTGCCGTCAATGTCATTATTGATCGAATTCAATCTGAAAAGCTGTTATCGATCATTCAGAAGCCGTTAACGAGAGTGACGAAATAACCAAGAGTCGTGAAATCATTCACATATAAATAATGGAACCGCTTTCATAGAAAAAGGACTTGTTGAACAAGCCCTTTTTCTTTTGTTTACTGTTAGAACAGTCTGGAAGCACTTACAAAAAATAAATTGTGATTTTTTGAACAAAACTGTTTACATTTTGAAAATACGTGATATTATTAATCTTGTGAAAAAGATAACAAAGAACAAACAACCTACAAACTTTTCATTGGAGGAAAATCAATGATTGATAACAAAGCAAAAGAAACCAAATCAGCAAAGGCTGAAACAACCGATGTTGATACTATGATTAACGGATTAGTATCAAAGGCTCAAAAAGCCCTCGAAATTATGGATTCATTTGATCAGGAAAAAGTTGACCACATCACTCACCAAATGGTAATGGCCGGCCAAGACAAACATATGGATCTGGCAATCATGGCCTATGAAGAAACCGGCCGTGGGGTTGCTGAAGATAAAGCCATTAAGAATATGTATGCCACTGAAGAAATCTGGCACAGCATCCGCGACCACAAGACCGTGGGCGTTATCAAGGATGATAAAGAACGTCAACTGATTACCGTTGCTGAACCTCTGGGTGTTCTTGCAGGAATCACACCAGTTACCAACCCAACTTCTACTACTTTATTCAAATCAATTATTTCAATGAAGACTCGAAACCCAATCATCTTCAGCTTCCATCCACAAGCATTGAAGTCATCAATTGCCGCTGCCAAGATTGTTCGTGACGCTGCGATTGCTGCCGGTGCTCCTGAAGGCTGTATCCAATGGATTGAAGAACCAAGTATCGAAGCTACCAACAAGCTGATCAACAACCCCGGCGTTGCAAGTACCCTTGCTACTGGTGGTCCCGGCATGGTTAAGGCTGCTTACTCAACTGGAAAGCCTGCTTTGGGTGTTGGCCCTGGTAACGGTCCTGTCTATATTGAAAAGACTGCCAACATTCTGCGTGCCGTAAATGATTTGGTTCTCTCAAAGACATTTGATAACGGTATGATTTGTGCCACTGAAAACAGTGCAGTTATCGATACTGACATTTATGCCGAAGTTAAGAAACAATTGGTTAAGAACGGTGTCTTCTTCGTTGAAAAGAAGGACCAGGCCAAATTAGCCGAAGCAATGTTCAACCCTAAGACTTGCGCTGTTAAAGGCCCAATCGCCGGTAAATCAGCAAAGGTTATTGCTAAATTAGCCGGTATCAAAGTTCCTGACAACACAAAGGTTTTGGCAGCCGAAATTACCGGTGTTGGTCCTAAATACCCATTGTCAGCTGAAAAGCTGAGCCCAGTTATCAGTATTTACAAATCAAAGAACCATGAAGAAGGATTCAAGATCTGTGACGAATTACTTCACTTTGGTGGAATGGGACACACTGCCGGCATCCAAACTTTGGATGACGACTTGGCCCTCAAGTTCGGTGAGCAGATGAAGGCAGCCCGTGTTCTGGTTAACACACCAGGTGGATTCGGTGGCCTTGGTAACCTTTATAACGAAATGACACCATCATTGACTTTGGGTACCGGTTCATGGGGAGCTAACTCAATTTCTCATAACGTTACCGACTATGACCTGTTGAACATCAAAACTATCGCAAAGAGACGAAATAATATGCAATGGATTAAGTTACCTCGTGTTTACTTTGAAAAGACTTCAGTTCGTTACCTGATGGATATGCCTGGAATCAAGAAGGTATTTATTGTAACCAGCCCAGAAATGGTTGAATTTGGTTACGTTGACAAGGTGCTTGATGAATTGAAACGCCGTCCAGACGGAGTTGAATACTCATTATTCTCAAGCGTTGAGCCAGACCCAACAACTGACACAGTTGAAAAGGGTGTTCGTCAAATGAACGCCTTCAAGCCTGACACAATTATTGCCCTTGGTGGTGGTTCACCACTGGATGCCGCTAAGAACATGTGGTTATTCTACGAAGACCCTAAGACCAGCTTCTTCGGTGCAAAGCAGAAGTTCCTGGATATCAGAAAGCGGGCATACCGTTTCAACAAGCCTAAGAAGGCTCAGATGATCGCGATCCCAACTACTTCAGGTACCGGTTCAGAAGTAACACCATTCGCTGTTATCACTGATTCAAAGACTCATGTTAAGTACCCATTGGCTGACTATGCCTTGACACCAGATGTAGCAATTGTTGACCCACAATTTGTCGAAACTGTACCAAAGGGCAACATTGCCGCTTCAGGTTTGGATACTTTATGCCACGGAATCGAATCATTCGTATCAACCATGGCATCAGATTACACTCGTCCATTGTCACTGCAAGCTATCAAGCTGGTATTTGACAACTTGGCAGATTCGTACAATGGCAACATGCACGCCAAGGAAGAAATGCATAACGCCGCAACCCTTGCCGGAATGGCATTCGCTAACGCATTCCTTGGAATTACCCATTCAGTTGCCCACAAACTTGGCGGAGAGTTTGGCCTGACTCATGGTATTGCAATTGCAATCACAATGCCTCATGTCATCCGTTACAATGCCAAATTACCTGAAAAGATCGCCGCATGGCCTAAGTACGAGTACTTCCGTGCCAACAAGGACTATGCAGAAATTGCCCGTTACGTTGGTATCCAAGGCAAGAACGACGATGAATTGATCGAAGGATTAGTTCAAAAGATTATCAAGTTGGCTCATGAAGTAGGCGTAACCTTAAGCTTGAAGGCTTGGGGCGTAGACAAAGCCAAATTCGATGCAGCTGTTGATCGTCTGTCAGTATTGGCATACGAAGATCAATGCACAACTGCCAATCCAAAGGAACCTTTGATTGCCGATCTGAAGCAGATTATGATTGACGATTATGAGGGGACTAATGTAGAAAAATAAGTGAGCGGAACAAACCGTTTAGCTTCTGAGTATTAATGGAATAACCGGTAGTGATGCGATTCATGCATCATTACCGGTTATTTTATTAAACGGAGGAAGCTGGTTTGTGGAGCTGTCCTCGGAGGCAGACGAATCCTGAAAAGATACTTAAATATCCAAAGTAATTTGTAGTATCAATGATTTGATGGATCCAAAAAATCAATCTTAGAAAAAGTCAGTGATGACTGGTTTTCTCATCATTGGCTTTTTTAGTTATGCAGTAGGGGCCAGGGTCGTCGCCAAGTAGGCTAGGCAGGCGTTCCTCCGGCCGTCGGAGCTGTCCTCAAAGACAGACTAAACCGAGGAAGAGCGTTAAATATCCCAATCAAGGTGTAGCATGTCAAATCAAATTTTATGGAAATAATAGTTAACCACATTAACAAAACGTAATCAATATATAACTACATTTGCAAAAAAATAAGCGGTGTCATAATAGATCCGGATGGGTAATTTGCTAAATATTACCCAAAAGCATTTAAATAAAGGGGAAAAAATTATGACAAGAAATCATAAGTCGCTAATAATTCTTACCGTAGCAATGGGAACCTTACTTCTTATCCCAACCGCGGCGAATGCAAGTACTGTTAACTATGGGGCTTTGGCACGCTCAAGCCAGAATGATCATATTAATTTTAAGTTTCGTTTTAATAAACGACTGAGTCATGTTTCGGATAAACTCCATGAGGCCTTGGGAAGCGTTGCCGTATATGATACCAAGATTCAAAATAGGAGTGAATACAACGTAAAATTTTATTTCTCAAAGCTATGGTTTGCCAACTTGAGTGGTTATCGATTATATGATCGACCTGTCTTTCAGCCAACAAAGTCGGTGGTCGTGAAAGCACATTCAACTAAAGTTGTAAATAACAGTTTCCGAGATACTTTGGATGCTTCATACAGTTACTTTGTACCACAAAAGAAAAAGCAATTTGTTATTCAATATTTTAAAAACAACAAGTATTATCTTGGGAAAGTTAATGATCTTCATCACAAATTGAGCAAGGTTGGTTGGAACCCAACGTGGAAATGGTCTAACTAGGCTCTTGATAACTTTTAAATGACCGTCTGGTAAACTACCGGGCGGTTTTTATTATTGAGTTATCTTAATATGATTCTTATCAGTAATTAATTTCTCGAAATCCCATAAACTATTCCTCATGATATGCTATAATTTTCTATGTTAAGAAGCATAATAAAACGGAAAAAGGTGAAAAACCTTTACAGCCCCTTCGCTACTGTAAGATTGACGAAGCTGTCACAACTCACTGGTTCACACTGGAAAGAGGACAGTTGTAGGAAGAGATCAAGTCAGGATACGTTTGTTATGCCGATTGCAAAGCTTCTTAGGGTCGGCTTTGTCAATTAATAGCGTATCTATCGGATATTTCGTGTGTTCAAATTCAATGTCTGAATTTAGGTTATTAGTGATTAAAGAAGCGGCCCTGGCTAGTTAATACTAGCCGGGCTTTTTTGTTGTGTTCAATTGTTTGTCTTGTTGAGGTTTCATCACTATTGGATTATTGGAGGAGAACAGACGCATGAAGAAAAAACAGTTTATATATTGGCTATCACTGGTAGTAGGGATGTTCCTGCTATTTATTGGTGGCGGTAATTTTGTCAAAGCAGATACCGCTGCTGATGTGGATTCGGCGATTACGACAGGGGTTAAGCTGACTTCCCAAAAGAAGACGCTTGATGCCTGGGATGCCGCAATTCTGGCAACCAGCGATAACGGGATTACCGATGCTCAGACGCAAAATGCCTATAACACGATTATTACCACAAATGGCTTTATCAGCGGGAAGGATCAAGATCTTGCCGGCGTTTCAAACGTCGCTGGAATGATTGGGCTTCGGGCACTTGGTAACGATCCTCAAAACGTTGAAAAGAAGAATTTGGCTGCCCAAGTGGTCAATGATCCTGCGCGAAAAGTTGCCAAAGTCGATTTATACACAATTATCAATGATTTGGAAGGCTTAAGCACTGGTAGTTATGGCAAGGACAGTGAAGCTGCCCGCACCGAATTGACCAAAGAAGTATTAGCAGCCCAAGATTCAAAGACTGGGGTTTGGAAAACCAGCTGGGGAGATGTTGATCCCACTGGCCGGGCAATTCTTGCACTTTCAATGAACATGAGCCAACCCGGGGTTCCTGCTGCCATTCAAAAAGCAGTGACCGAAGTTGAAAATAATTACTATCTAAAAGACGGTGGATTTGGTACCAGTGACGCTGCCAACAAGGAAGACCAGTATAACAATATCACCATGACCAACGGCCTTGCTGCAGCTGGTGTTGATGTTTATACATCATTAAATGGCAAGTCCGACTATAAAGCACCGGTTCAACAGTTGCTGGATCAGAAAGATGTTTCTTCCGACAGCAATTCAATGCTCTTACAGCAGGCAACATACACATTGCAACAGGCTAAATTTACCAAAGATGGTGGCCAGGGCTGGATCTTCTCATTTGCCCAAAATCCAACATTTAGAGCCCGTGAACTGGGACAATTAAATGATGCTGCAGCCGCTCAAAGACAGGCCATCAATAATGACTCGAAGTCGTCTGAGACCGATAAAACAACAGCAATTAATTCAATCAACCAAACGCTTGAAACATACATTACCAAGATTAACGGCGACACCAACAGTGAGGCGGCAATTGCCGACCGGGCAGTTGGGGTTGCCTCAATTAACAATATCAAAGTTGTTGATACCAATGCCAACAGCAATTCAACCAGCGGCACGGTCATTAATAACAATTACACCACAATTATCAACCAACCAAGTTCATCGAGTTCGTCGATCTCTTCGGCTGCTTCAAGCAGTTCGACTGCACCAATTGTCCAACCAACGATTCCAAAGAAGCCCAAGAGTGCCAAGGGATCATACGTCTATGCTTTAACCACGGTTAAGTTGTATAAAGGGACTCATTTTACCAAGCATAATCTTGTTACGACTTATCACAAGCAAAGCAGAACCAAACGCCCGATGTTCCTTGTCATCCGACAGACCACCAATACACAAGGCAAAACCGTTTATAAGGTTAAAAATGTTAATAGCGGCAAGACCGGCTATACGCTGGCCTCTGGTAAGTATTTATCCAATGCTTACTATTCTGCTAAAGTGACCCGAATTAAAGCAATTAGTTCCAAGGGTATCAACGAATACAGCAATCTCAAACTCACACATAAAAAGCATCATGTTAAGAAAAACAAATCGTTAGCTGTTCGAAAAGTTGTTGGCTATGGTCACACAAGCCGCTTGTTATTAACGAACGGCCGTTACGTTTCAGGCAATAAGAAGTTGGTAATGGCTACCAAGATTACTAAGTCCAGCAGTCAAAATGCCGATAGCTCAACGACAACGGTTGCCCCTAATCCGACAACTCCAAGCTCATCGTCATCTACTTCAACAACAGTTCCGACTACACCAACAGTTCCAACCACACCGACGAATGGATCATCGACAAACAATTCTAATAACAATTCCACGAATGGTTCAGGAACGAATGATAATTCCGGTTCAAATACCAATACCACAAATGAAACGGTCACTGTCAGCGTCAATGCCAACGGATCCGTGCTGGCCAGTGGAAGTGTCACCCTTACCAAAGGTGCTACAGCATTAGATGCCTTGAAGGCATTGGCTGCCAAGAACAATTTGGCAGTGACAATTACCGGTTCAGGAATTACCGCTTACGTCAAAGGCATCAATGGCTACAATGCAGGTCCTGCCGGAACCATGACGGGTTGGCTGTATTCAATCAATGGCAGTGAGCCCAACACCTCGATGGGTGCTTACACGATCAAGGATGGCGACAAAATTTCTATGAACTATAACAAGTAGGATTCAAGCTTTTAAAAAGAAAGGATTTATGATGAATAAATTATTGAAACATGTCTTGGTGTCTGCAGCTGCGGTTTTGGCCACAATGACATTCGCTACCAGTGCAACGGCAGCTTCCGTGCATAAAGCTGCGACTTCCACGATTCATCGGCGAACTGCACTCACATATCGTTATGCGAAAAAAATGCTGAAAGAAAACAAGACCGGATTATCCGGCAAAACCAGTGCCCTTTTTAGCCGTAAATTATACCCGGACACTGGTGCGGCATCTGGCTATTCGGATTTTCTGCTTGGGTTGAGAGGAAACCACTACAAATTCACAACTCACGAAAAGAATTTGTTGCGCAAAAATTTGGTTGTTAAAAGCACCAGTACTTCTGCCAGCTTGGCCAACGCTGTCATGGCGGTTCAAGCAATGGGAATGAATGCAACTAATTTTAAGCTTTATCATCACAAGAAGGGCACAAATCTTGTTTCTCGGCTTTATCATGCAAATGTTTCAAAGCAGACATCCAGTTCACAAGCTGAAACCTTGATTGCCGTTTCAATGAGCAGCCGATTCAAGCAGCCCAGCGGTGCCAAGTTCAGCAAAGCCAGCTTGAGTGCCCGATTGGTTAACTCTCAATTGAACAATAACGGCTGGACATACAATAATGCCCAAGGTGCCAAAGACTCCGACGTCACCAGTATGGTCCTGACTGGTCTGTATCGCGGCAAGTCTAAAGCTTCAACTGTTGAATCAAGCATTCAAAAGGGCCAAAAGTTCTTGTACAGCCTTGCTCAGGGTAATGGTGCCTTTGGCTACACGTATGCCTGCAAAACCACGCCCAACGCCAATTCGACTGCGGAGGCGATCATTGCATTATCCAATAATTCTGCCACCAATAAATATGTCAACTCAACTGCTATGCGGACAGGTCAGAAAGCCACTCCACTATACGCAATGTTGAGATATGTTAACAATTCAGGCTCCATCAAAAAAGCCACAAGTCAACTTTACGGTGTTGGTCAGGTCAACCTGGCTGTTGCGGCTTATAAAGCGGCTTTGAAGAATCGGTCGGTTTACTCAATTAACTAATTTGTTCAATTAATGAGATTTACTCAATAAAGAAGCCCCAACGACACATTTGCTTGTGCGTTGGGGCTTCTTTTATGGTGATATTATTTAAATATCTCAAACTTACCTTTATAGTCATTTCCATCCCACAGGGGCGTGACATCTTCGACTTGAATGTCGAAATACACAAAATTTCCGTCACCGTCCCATATGGGGGATGTGCTGAATTTTGCCCGACACTGCCCCAACAGGTTGATGATTTTCAAAACCGGAGACAGGTCATATTTTCCAAAATGGTCGGTCATGTTGAGAGATTGAATATCTGAGATTTCATAGATAAACATCGGATCTTCGGTATCAGTGGCGTAGTGTTTAACAACCGGCTTGCCTTCGAAGGCTAATGCAGTCGCCTGCTTTAAGAATTCAATTTTACTTTGGCCCATTGATGAACAGCTCCTTTTTTATCATTTTTGAGCTTTTATATTGGACGTAAAACGATTTTTCACATCAGAAAAGATATACTATATGATAGCGTAAGTGAAGAATGTATGATATTCAATATTAAATTAGAGGAGTTGCCACATGATAAATGGATTAAGACAAATTCGCGAGTTCGTTCAACAAGAACTTGGCTATGAAACCACTGGTCACGACTACACCCACATTGAACGGGTCGTCAGTTTGGCAAAATTAATCTTAAAGGGTGAAGAGGCCGATGAGTCGCTGGTGACTATTGCTGCTTATCTGCATGATGTCAGCGATGACAAGGTCACGACGAACCCGGCAGCCAAGAGAAAGGCGATTGTGGATGAATTGACCAGTGTGGGCTACGATGACGATTTCGTCAAAAAAGTCTTTGAAATCATTGATAACATGTCGTACAGTGCCAATTTAAAAACTCACCACAAGCTGTCACTGGAAGGGCAAATTGTCCAGGATGCTGACCGATTGGACGCAATTGGTGCCATCGGGATTGCCCGAACATTTTACTTTGGCGGTCACTTTGGCGAAATTATGTACAATCCCCGGATCATGCCGCGGACGGGGATGGATAAGGCGGAGTACCGCAAACGGGGAACGGTGATTAATCATTTTTATGAGAAATTGTTCAAGCTTAAGGATGAAATGAATACCCCGACAGCCAAAAAAATCGCCGAACACCGCCAACAGGTCATGCAGGACTTTGTAGGCGAATTTGTCGACGAATGGAATGGAACTAAATGAATCGGAAAATGAGATTCATGATGATTGAAATCAATAGGTTGAATAATGAAACCACCACAATGATCATCGTCAAGTGACTTAACAGACTGAAAAAGCCTGCCTGAAGTGGCGTTACAGAAATAACTAAGGTCACCAGAACCAAAAAGGTGACAGCCTGCCAGAAACCCTGCTTGGAATTTTGAAAGTCCGCTTGGCTGAGGTCGAAGCCGCCGATGCAGATGTTGGCGGCGACCACCAAGAAGATCAGCATGGACGGCCAGCTGAATGCCGGCATCATGAAGGTCATTTGACTAAATGACTGCTGGGTAGCCGTCACCAGTGATTGGTAGATTTCTGGAATGGTGAATTTTGCCAGTAGTAAAGTTGCCAGACAGCAGCCGAAGATCGGGGCCACACCAATGAACAGGTTGCCCATGTTCTGATACAGGTTGCGGCTATTCCACGTATGGTGGACGTATCCCAAGCTGTTGTTCTCAGCCGAAGGGATGCGCAACAGCCGGACTTGATCGACATGATGACCAAAAACCAGAGCGACAATCAAGTGACTGGTTTCATGGATGATAATTCCCAAGAAGCCAAAGCCGATTTGGCCGCCGACACCAAAACGATTGGCAATCTGCTGCTTGGTGCGGTGGTTAATTGTTGAGAGCAAAAAGATAAAAAGAAATGGTACTCCGATCACTAATCCGAGTACCAATCCAATGTTTGTCAGAATATATTTGAGCATGCAGTCATTCCTTTATGTCGGCAAATTTTCCGCCGATCAGATTGACCATCTGCTGGGCATCAACTTTAACCGAGCGACCGATTTGACCGGATGAGACGATGATCTCGCCCATTTCTTTGGCTTCCTGATCAACATAGATTGGGTAGTGGAACTTTTCCCAAATCCCAATTGGTGTGTTGGCACCATGTTGGTAACCGGTAGTCTTCAACAGGTCCTTGAGGGGGACCAAGTTCACTTTTTTATTCCCGGATACTTTGGCAAGCTTTTTTTCGTCCAAGTGTTCGTCAACTGGGACGACACCGACAACTGGCCCGGTCTTTTTACCGGAGAACACCAGGGTCTTGAAAATCTGATGTTCGTCAGTGTCCACGTGATCGACACTGATCTGTTCAACGTCGCCTTCCTTGTGGGTTGGAAATTCCATTTGGACAAAGGAAATTTTGTGCTTGTCTAAAATTTGTTCAACTAAAGTTTTATGAACCTTGTTTTTATTTTTCTTTGACATTTGATAACACCTCAACGACATTTTATCACAACATGACAAGTAATCTGTCTGAACAAAATTAGATAATCTGTTATACTTTATTCCAACAGATCAATTTAACGATTTAATAAGGAGCACAAATGGCTGATTTAGTATACCGCAACATCATGAAGGACTTGAAGAATCGCATTCAGGCAAATGAATTTGAATCAAAAAAGCTGCCTGATGAACGAAGCCTCAGTGAATCCTATGGTGTTAGCCGCAGTTCAATAAAACGCGCTTTGAATGTTTTGGCCAATCAGGGGATCATTTTCAAAAAACGGGGATCGGGAACGTTTATTAATCCGCTGTACCAAAAGAATCAAACAATATTCCAATACGAAGGGTCCAACCTGGGAGTTACCGACAGCTTTAAGAGCGACGGCCAGACTCCCCAAATTAAGCTGCTGGATTTCAAAGTCATTCCGGCAAGTGAAGAACTTCAAACCGAATTGTTTTTAAATCCGGGGGAATTTGTGTACGAAATTAAGCGCCTGCGTTCATTTGACGACAGTCCGTTCATGATCGAGTTGGGTTATATTCCAATTAGGGTGGCTCCGGAATTAAATAAGGAACGAGTTGAAGGTTCCATCTTCAACTACTTCGAAGATGCAACCGGAACTTCGGTCACCAAGTCATTTATGACAATCACGGCAGATCCGTCAACCAAAGAAGACCAGGAACTGTTAGGCTTGAAGCCGGTGGAGCCGGTCGGCGTAATGGAAGGCATTTTCTTCCTGGATGATGGTACTCCGTTTGAAGTTTCAAATATGCGAATTCATTATAAGTATTTGAATTATAATACGTTTGTGAATTTGGATGAAGATAAGTAGAGAGCAACGAGAGCCGGGTGGTACGGTTTCTAAGGCAACTCTGACTGAAACCCTGGGCTTGGGTTTTAGTCAGAGTTGCCTTAGAAGTTAGTACCAGGCTCGTCGGAGCTCGTTTCGGCACGGTAAGATGGAAGCTCAAAAGAGCAAACTCTGCAAAACGATTCCACAAAGCAACCTAATTGTTGGGGCTAAGTTAGCATCTGGTCCGTCGCCAAGTAGGCTAGGCAGGCTTACAGCCGGTCGTCGAAGCTCGTTTTGGCACGATAAAAAGGGAGCTCAAGAGAGCAAACTTTGCAAAACCATTCCACAAAAGCAAATCTCACCCACGAAAGAAGGCACCCTCATGAACCTATACATCATGGTAATTTTTGCCGCACTCGGCCTATTCGTTTTATCTTACGGTTGGCGGCAAAAGAATCGTCCGGCAGTGAGGGTTGTCTTTATCATTTTCGGAATTCTACTGTTAGTCTTTGCAGGAATTACCGCAACGCCACAAGGGACAGAGATTGTTTCACACATGATTCAGTAGCTTATAAAATGTGTAAACGGACTGCAGTAAATCGATAATTGATTTACTGTTTTTTTGACTCTTCTTTTCACCGTTTTCTCATTTGAAAATCTCAGTTTAAAGGCATTCATTTCATGGAACAAATTGACCAGGTAAAATTCCTGAAAATTTTGTTACAAAACATTAATAATAGTGGACTATGGATTTGATATCGTCCATAATGGCTTATAAGTATAGGATTTCAGGTCACAAAATATTGGACCGTATCAATTTTCTAAAAGGTTGACTTTTTGAAAATATCGTTTAGTATTAGTGATGTAAATTGATCAATTTTTGTTGGTGAATTTTTACGGACATTCTATACAGAAGTTTGTTGCTAAATCGAAGAAGGAGTGTTAATTAATGACAGTAGATTACGATTCCAAAGAATATTTGGAACTAGTTGATAAGTACTGGCGTGCCGCTAATTACCTTTCAGTAGGTCAATTGTTTTTGCGCGACAACCCATTGCTTAAGAAGCCTTTAGAAGCCAAAGATGTAAAGGTTAAGCCTATTGGTCACTGGGGAACTATCGTTTCTCAAAACCTTATCTATGCAGAATTGAACCGTGTTATTAACAAATACGATTTGAACATGTTCTACATCGAAGGTTCAGGTCATGGTGGCCAAGTTATGGTTTCCAACTCATACCTTGATGGCAGTTATTCAGATATCTATCCAAATATCAGCCAAGATGAAAAAGGTATGGCTAAGTTGTTCAAGCAATTCTCATTCCCAGGTGGAGTTGCTTCTCATGCCGCACCAGAAACTCCAGGTTCAATCCATGAAGGTGGAGAACTTGGATACTCACTTTCACATGGTACCGGTGCTATCTTAGACAACCCAGATGTAATCGCTGCTGTTGAAATTGGTGATGGTGAATCAGAAACCGGCCCATTGGCTGCTTCATGGTTCTCTGACAAGTTCATCAACCCAATTACTGATGGTGCTGTTCTTCCTATCATTAACATGAACGGTTTCAAGATTTCAAACCCTACTATCCTTTCACGTATGAGTGACGAAGACTTAACCAGTTACTTCAAGGGAATGGGCTGGGATCCATACTTTGTTGAAGCAGCTGCTGATACAGATCATGCCAAGGTTGAAGAAGACTTTGCCAAGACTCTTGATCATGTTATTGAAGAAATTAAGTCAATTCAAAAGAATGCTCGTGAAAACGAAACTCCTGACAATGTTAAATTGCCTAACTGGCCAATGATTGTCTTCCGTTCACCTAAAGGCTGGACTGGTCCTAAGAAGGATCTCGATGGTAACCCTATCGAAGGTTCATTCCGTGCTCACCAAGTTCCAATTCCTGTTGCTGCAGGCTCAATGGAACACAAAGACTTGCTCATCAACTGGATGAAGTCATACAAGCCAGAAGAATTATTTGATGACAATGGTACACTTTTACCAGAAATTCGCGAAGTTGCTCCTAAGGGCGACAAGCGTATGTCAGTTAACCCAATCACTAACGGTGGTATCAAGCCAGAACCATTGAAGCTTCCTGATATTCACGACTTCGAAGTTAAATTTGATCGTGGTGTTACTCAGAAGCAAGATATGATTGAATGGTCAAACTGGTTGGAAAAAGTTGCAGAACTTAACCCAACCAACTTCCGTGGATTCGGTCCTGATGAAACTAAGTCAAACCGTCTTTACAGCTTGCTTGACGATTCTAAGCGTCAATGGATGGAAGACATTCACGAACCATATGATGAAGATCTTTCAAACCATGGTCGTGTTATCGACTCACAACTTTCAGAACACCAAGCAGAAGGTTGGCTTGAAGGTTATGTATTGACTGGTCGTCATGGATTCTTTGCTACTTACGAATCATTCGGACGTGTTGTTGACTCAATGTTGACTCAACACATGAAGTGGTTGCGTAAAGCTTCAGAACAATACTGGAGAAAGCAATATCCTTCATTGAACTTTGTTGATACTTCAACAGTATTCCAGCAAGATCATAATGGTTATACCCACCAAGATCCAGGTATGTTAACTCATTTAGCTGAGAAGAAGCCTGAATTCATCCGTGAGTATCTTCCAGCCGATGCTAACGAATTGTTAGCTGTTGGTGATGTTGCATTCAGAACTTACGAAAAGATCAACTTGATTGTTACTTCAAAGCACCCACGTCGTCAATGGTACACAATGGATGAAGCACAAAACCTCGTTAAGAATGGTCTTGGCTACATCGATTGGGCATCAACTGACCAAGGTCAAGAACCAGATGTTGTCTTTGCTGCCGCAGGTTCAGAACCTAACTTGGAAGCATTGGCTGCTATCTCAATCTTGAACAAGGAATTCCCTGAAATGAAGATTCGTTACATCAACGTTGTTGATTTATTGAAGCTTCGTTCACCTAAGGTTGACCCTCGTGGATTGAGTGACGAAGACTTTGACAACTTGTTCACTACTGACAAGCCTGTTATCTTCGCATTCCATGGCTTCGAAGGACTTATCAAGGATATCTTCTTCGACCGTCACAATCACAACCTTCATGTTCATGGCTACCGTGAAAATGGTGATATCACTACACCATTCGACATGCGTGTCTTGAACCAATTGGATCGTTTCGACCTTGCCAAGGAAGCTGTTCAAGATATTCCAGCTTACACTGTTAAGGCTAGTTACTTCATCCAACGCATGAATGACACTATCGACAAGCATAATGCATTCATCCGTCAAGAAGGTACTGATCTTCCAGAAGTTGTTGACTGGAAATGGGAAGGCCTCAAGAAGTAATTTAATTTTTGATAATTAATTACTAAAACCAAAGAAGCTCGAAATCTAATTTAGATTTCGGCTCTTCGTCAACTGTTGTTGGTGAAT
>NZ_AZEA01000015.1 GCF_001435575.1 Lentilactobacillus sunkii DSM 19904 | reverse complement strand
TTTATCGGCGGGACTTATGTCCCGGCCCCGTGTTTTAGATTGGGTTACGCAGATTATTTTTTGATTTGAGTAAGTGCATTTTTAACGGCTTGTGCTTGGAAATCAGCCTGAGCCTGCTTCATAACCTTGGCACGGTCAGCAGCCGACATGGTTGGATTCTTCTTCATAGCGGTCATCACTTGCTTAGTGATGAAGGCTTTGGCCTGAGTCTTAAGCTTTGCCTGGTAAGACTTGCTTGCCATCATTTTCTTTAAGGCTTTGGCTTGCTGAACGGAGAGAACCTGGACTGATTTGTTTACATAAAGAATATTTTGTCTTTTGATAAACTTGTGATTTTCACCTGAGATACCAAACCACAATTTGGTGGCATCGCTCGTATATTCCCAACGAGTTGTGTTCGTCACCATGTGAGTTGTTCCATCGACCTTGACGACTTTATTGGTCGTGTCAGTGGTTTGGGTATGAGACTTTTTCTTGGAATCTTGGGCTTTTTGGTAGATATAAACCTGGTGCTTATTGGCAGTACCAATTGGTTGATACAAAATCATCTGCATCTGCTTGTTGCCAATTGGGTATATTTGTTCGGTTGTGGTCTTGGTAACCTGCTTCATGCCGTAATGATCATGGTCGTTTTTGATAATGAAGACCAGTGAGACAATCGCAAGCAGGAGTGACAGCGCGGTTAACGTGTAACTGGCTGGCTTACTGGAAATGTAGATGAAGAAAACAAATGAGAGAACAACTCCGATAACAAGTGTTAAAACGATCATTACTCTTCACCTCCATTTTTAGTATAGTCGCTTGAGTGACCGCGGTTCTTCAAGAAGAAGGCGGTGATCAGGGCTAGGATACAGAAGAGCAGTGAGATGGCAAATGCGGCGTGATACCCACTCAATGTCGCGTTAATCATGTGATCACGATATCCCAATGGGTTGGATGTCAGCATTGATTTACCAGGCTGGTTGCTCTTGGTGACGTTTGTCAAAATACTGATCAGAATCGCGGTACCAACGGAAGCGGCAACCTGTCGCTGGGTGTTGTTGACAGCAGTTCCGTGACTCAGCAAATTGATTGGCAGAGAATTCATACCAACTGTGGTAGCCGGCATCATTGTCATTGAAATTCCAAACATTCGAATTGCGTAGAAAACAACAATGTAGAGTGTTGATGTGCTTTTGGTGATGAAGATAAATGGAATTGAACCCAAAGTCAGCAGGAACATTCCTAAGATCGACAGGCGTTTAGCACCAAATCGGTCAACAGCCCGACCGGTAATTGGGCTCATAATTCCCATCATCAAGGCTCCGGCTAACAACGTTAATCCAGACTGGAACGCTGACATCCCTTTAACAATCTGAAGGTACAGCGGAATGACCATTTCTACTCCGACCATGGCCATCATGGTAACAGAACTCAGGATTGCCGATACGGTAAATGGAACTGATCGATAAACTCTGAATTCCAAGAATGGGGTTTTCATGGTTAATTGACGCCAGATGAACAAACCAATGAAGACAACCCCGACAATCAATGTTGAAATAACGAGTGTACTGCCCCAGCCGTCATCACCAACGGATGAGAAGCCGTAAAGCAGGCTGCCGAATCCAATTGTTGACATCACAACGGAGAGTAAATCGATACTTGTCTTCTTGGTATCCAAAACGCTTTTAACAAGCCAGAAGCTTGCTAAAATAACCAGGAACATCAAAGGAATGATCATTCCGAAAAGGTCACGCCATGTCCATGTATCAATGACCCATCCTGAAAGGGTTGGCCCAATGGCAGGCGCCAGCCCGATAACAATTCCGGCGAGTCCCATTGCGGTTCCTCGCTTGGCAGGTGGAAAGATTGACAGCATGATTGTCTGAAGCAATGGCATGGTTACACCAACACCCAGTGCTTGAATCAGACGACCAACTAATAAGGTACCAAAATTTGGTGCGATGTAACAGACAATCGTACCTGCAAAAAAGACTGACATGGCACTGATATACAGCCACTTTGAATCAAATCTTGTGCTTAGCCAAGCACTAACTGGAATCATAATTCCGTTAACCATCATGAAACCAGTGGTCAGCCACTGAACAGTCGAGGTGTTGACATCGAATGCTTTCATAATGGTAGGAAATGCGGTTGAAAGAATCGTTTGGTTAAGAACGGTACAGAACGTTCCGATCAAAATAACGATAATCATTAAACCACGGTTATATGAATTTCCATTTTTATCTACTGCGTTACCCACGATTTATGACCTTCTTTATTTATAAAATTTACTTACTTTCAAAAATCGAACATGGACTAATATAAGATTATTCGTCGTGATTGTCAAGTATCTTGACAAGGACATTTAAAAATATATACTTAATGTTAATAAATGTCTTACGAGTACCAGACAATCTAATAATAAAAATGCCGATATCACGGCAATGGAAGCAATTACAAGAATTGCTTATCCGGAAACGAGGGATAATTTTGGATAAAGAGTTCCAACAAAAGTTGGCTCAAATTATAAATAATAATGACTGGCACCTGGGAATTGGGGATGTCGCCAACGCAACCGGGGTCTCGCAAACCAAGCTGAGATACTGGGAGCGGAAGGGATACATTGAAAGTACCCAGGGAAAAGGGCAAAATCGCAAATTTACCTATATGATGCTGATGAAGGTTTACCAGATGAAACTATTATTGGATCAGGGATATACTTTATCAGTTGCTGCCCAGAAGGCGGATTCAAAAAGCCGTGATTTACGATTAGTCAAGCAGGTTTTGTTTGACCGCTTCCAGGGAATGGCAACCATTGATGGTCACCCTGCAGTTAACTTAGGGTATTTAAACGATAATCAAGATTCAATTCTCTACGCAGTTGTCCAAAAAGATGGGACCAAGTTCAAGATTGTCCCGGTTAAAAAATAATTTTGATTAATTAGACAACTTTCTGCTTGCATTTTAGACCCCTATAAGCGTTACACTGTTTATATTAGAAAAATGATGGAGGAGAATTTATGTTAGAGAAGATCACTTATAAAGAGCTGCTTAGCCACGCCTTTGATATTCCTGTATCAGTGACATACTGGGACGGTAAGACCGACAATTATGGCGATGGCGAACCGCAAGTTAAAATTGATATCAAAAAAGAGATTCCATTAAAGTACCTAACCTCCAAACCAACTTTAGTATTGGCTGAAGCCTACATGAATGGCGATATTGACATTGAAGGCAGCATCCAGAAATTGGTGACCTCTGCATTCAGAGCCGATCACAGTTTCTTAACAAACAACCCATTTTTAAAACATCTGCCAAAAATCTCCCATTCGGAAAAAGCCAGTGAAAATGATATTCAAAAGCATTACGATATCGGAAACGACTTTTACAAAATGTGGCTTGACAAGAGTATGACTTATTCATGTGCCTACTTTGAGCATGACGACGATACGTTGGAACAAGCTCAAATTAACAAGGATCGTCATATTCTACATAAGCTCAAGCCGGTTGCCGGCAATTCACTGCTTGATATTGGAAGCGGCTGGGGAACTTTGTTGTTCATGGCTGCCGAAGACTTTGGTCTAAAAGCCACCGGGATTACACTGAGCCAGGAACAATATGACTACACTAAGGACCAAATCAAAGCCCGCCATCTTGAAGGTAAGGTTGATATCTTACTCGAAGATTATCGAGAAGTTAAAGGGCAATTCAATTATGTAACCTCTGTCGGCATGTTTGAACATGTTGGGAAGGAAAATCTTGGCCTGTATTTCCAAAAGGTTCATGATTTCTTGAAGCCTGAGGGCCGCGCATTGATTCACGGAATCACTGGTCAACATGAGGGTGCCGGAGTGGACCCGTTCTTGAATAAGTATATTTTCCATGGCGGATATATTCCAAACGTTGCTGAAAACCTGACCCACATCATGGATGCCGGGATGCAGATCAGTGACTTGGAGCCGTTGCGCCGTCATTATCAAAAGACTTTGGAAATTTGGTATGATAACTACACCAAGGTGATTGACCAAGTGAAAGAAAAGTATGGCGTGCCATTCTCCAGAATGTGGGGCATGTATCTCCAAGCATGTGCAGCTTCATTTGAAGCTGGAAACATTGACGTGATGCAGTATTTGCTGACCAATTCTCCAAGTGGAACTGGTCTGCCGATGACCCGGCAATACGTCTATCAGGCAAAGGGTGAATAAACCTTTGATAAAAGCACGAAAGGGAAACGCAATTTTGCATTTCCCTTTTTTTATTCTTCATGACCGACTTGTTTAAGATAATCTGCAAATGGTTCCTTGCCGGTATCTTTACCGGATTCTTTAGCTTCATACCAGTCAATTTTGTCGTTTAGAATTTGTAAGTGATGTTGGACCTGGCGATATTCTTCCATGAAATCCGCTTTGGTTTGTTTGAGCAAATCAAGGCGATACGGAATGGTTGAATCACCTTCAGCTCGCCATGTCACATATTTCTTCAGGTCGTTGATGCTCATTCCGGTTCCTTTGAGGTGGAGCAGGAATTTGACCCATTTAATGTCCTGTTCGGTGAAGTACCTTCGGCCATTGGCAGTTCGGCGGGCTTTGAGCAGGCCCTGATTTTCGTAATAACGGATGGTTGGTGCAGAAAGGCCGACGATCCCGGCAAATTGGCCGATTTCGTAAGTGGGTTCTTTGGTTGTTGTGGGCATATAAATTCCTCCAGTATCAAAAACAGTTGACTTAAAGTTCACTTTAAGTTGTAGTCTACTCCTTGTAAACCGAATCTTGCAAATCAAGGAGGATTTAATGGCAAAAAATGAAAGTATCAAGGACGGGGTTATTTTTCCCGCTGGTCCGAAAAATGACGCATATGCAAAATATTTTGTTGGTCAAAGCTATCTGCAGGGATTGGTTAATGATCCTGAAGTGAACGTGGGTGTTGGCAATGTGACCTTTGAGCCCGGCTGTCGCAATAACTGGCACATTCACCATGACGGCTACCAAATTTTATTGGTGACTGGTGGTGAAGGCTGGTATCAAGAAGCTGGGAAGCCGGCGCAACATTTGGTTCCCGGTGACGTTGTGGTGACCCATGATGGCGTCAAGCACTGGCATGGCGCAACCAAAGACAGTTGGTTTTCACACATTGCGATTACGGCTGGGACCCCAGAATGGCTGGAACCTGTTTCAGATGAAAAATATGACAAATTGGAGGTTAAGTAATTATGACAAAAAAACAAACAGCAGGTCGGGATGCATTGGGAGATTTTGCGCCGAAATTTGCTGAATTAAATGATGATGTTTTGTTTGGGGAAGTTTGGTCAAGAGAATCACAATTATCCGCACGGGACCGCAGTATGATTACCTGCGCAAGCCTGATGTCTCAAGGGCTGTTCCCGCAGTTGGAGGCGCATATGAAGATTGCCAAGGCAAATGGTGTAACCAAGGATGAGATGGTTGAAATCATCACTCATTTAGCATTTTATGCAGGCTGGCCAAAAGCTTGGTCGGCATTTGGCATCGCAAAAAAGATTTTTGATTAATAAATTTGTTGAGCTGTTCGTTTCTCGAAAGGCTATAATTTAGTTATCAACGATGAGAGGAACGTGAACATATTGAGACGTAATTTGAACCAAATGATCAAAGGGGTGTTGGTGGCGGTTTTCGCAGCCGTTGCACTGTTTGTGATGGCGGGAGCCGTGAACAACACCTCTGCTGCAACTTGGCATCAGGGAACACCAAAAATTCTTCGCGGTAAGTGGCGGACCAAAGTGGCCAGACTATCAGGAGTAACCGGGCGGGCACATTTGCACATCACCAAGCATGCATTAACCAATTCACCCAAGTTTCCACCGCAGGATCCAAACTATTCCAACAAGCTCCATTACAGATATCTCGGTAAGCATGTGTATAGTATTGTGGGTCGTGAGTACAATAACGCCCCTGCTGGTGGATTAAAAATTCACTTCTTAGCCAAAGTTTATAGCCATCACAAGATCTATTTCAAACAAGTTAATGGTCGGTCAGATGGTAATGGTGTGTTTTACAAATATTAATCAACAAGCAGTCGGAACAATTTCCGGCTGCTTTATTTGTAAATAGACTTATTAAATTCATGAAGCCATGGTATGCAATAAAGTTGATAGAGTGGGATTCATAATATTTAAATTAGTTCTAGTTTAGAATCATTATTGAAAACGTTCTAAGAATATCGTACACTGGAGTCAGGTAGTAAATGACTGACATAGGAGGATACGAATATGAATTTCATTGGTAAAGAAATTGACGATTTTAAGGTAAATGCATTTCAAGATGGGGATGTTAAGCAGATTACCAAGAAGGACCTATTGGGGCATTGGTCAATTGTTTTCTTCTATCCGGCTGACTTTTCATTTGTTTGTCCAACCGAATTGGGCGACTTGGCCGATAATTATGAAGATTTCAAAAAAGCCGGTGCTGAAATCTATTCGGTTTCTGAAGATACAGAATTCGTTCACCAGGCATGGCATGAGCAGAGCGAGGAAGTTGGTAAGGTTGAATATCCAATGATTGCTGATCCTGCCGGCAAGCTTGCCCGTTTCTTCGAAGTCTTGGATGAAGATGCCGGTCAAGCCTATCGTGGGGTGTTCATCATTGACCCTGAAGGCAAAGTCCGTTCATACACGATTAATGATATGGGCATCGGCCGAAACGCCAAAGAAGTATTGCGGACGTTGGAAGCTGCTCAGTTTGTGGCTGAACATGGTGATCAAGTCTGCCCAGCTAATTGGAAGCCGGGAGAAAAGACACTTAAACCAGGCACTAAATTGGTTGGCAAAATTTAGTTAATTAACAAATTCAAATATGGTCAACAAAATAGGATTCAGCAGCCGATCGGTTGTTGAATCCTATTTGTCATGGAGATTAATAAAATGATGGTTTATCGAAATTGGTGTTTGGTTCGTTGACACCAAGACTCTTGCGCGCATACTTGCGTGAATCATCATTCAAAATATCAACGATGAGTTGGGCAACCGCCTGACGGGTTACTTCTGTTCCGCCAAATGGTTCACCGCTTTGAGTCAACTCGTAATTGGTATTGCCGTCTTTGTCATACAGCCATGCCAGACGCAACAACGTATAAGTCAAATCAGAATCTTTAATCGCTTTTGCGGTTACTTTTCGTTTGGTAATCGAGCTTTCGATCATGCTGGTATTCCATTGGCCAAAGGCACCCTTAACTTCGTCTTCGATGCCCAAGACTGTGGCACCGATGAATTGACGAACGTGGTTGGCGTCCATTGCTTCAATGATGTTATTAACGGAGGTGATGTCGCGCATTTCGTTGAGATAAACGGCATCAACACCATCCATTGCCTTGTTTAACGTGTCTTTGTCGTTGAAATCGCCATCGATCACGGTTTCCCGTTTTGGATCGGTCACTTTAATTCGGTTGCTTGCGTTCCGAGCGTACAGTTTTAAATTAAAATCAGTTTGTTTTAAGAGCTGGGGAATTAAGAAACTGGAAATTTGTCCGGCAGCACCAAGAATTAATACAGTTTTCAAAAGAATTCCTCCCAAAAAAGATTTAGCTACATCTTCACTATACCGCAAATTTGAGCTTGAGTAACTTTGAGCAATCTTTTTTCAGAGGAATTCAGCTAATTATTTATTTTGACAAGTCCTGTAATGCTTTTTGAGCTGCGACGTTAATGACGTTCCATGGACGGTCGAATCCTGGTTGGAAGAAGAAATCGGCATAAGCCAAATCATCCAACGTCATGCTGCCTTGAATTGCCAAACTGATTGCGTTCATATTCGCAGTAACATCTCGTTTTGACATGATTTGAGCACCCAAGATCCTGTGATTTTCCGGATCAAAAGTCAGTTTGAAGTAAACTTCTTCATTGCCTGCTTCGTCAGGTACAAATGGTGGTTGAGTGGTGTCAGTCACAAAGACTGATTGGCTCTTGACACCATTGGCTTCTGAAGTACCTTCTTTGATTCCAGTTGATGCAAAGTGGTAATCAAAGACTGACAGGGCGGATGAACCGGAAACGGCCGGCATCTTCATGTCGTGACCAAGGAGATTCTTGGCAGCAATTCGACCTTGACGACGGGCGTTGGTAGCTAAGGCAATCTGTAGCTTTTTACCGGTAGGGGCAAATGGTACCTTAGTGCTGTCACCAACCGCGTAAATGTCGGGTTGACTGGTTTCCAAATGATCATTGACTTTAACCAGTCCCTTATTGTTTAAATCAAGGGTATCTTTGAGCCAGCTGGTGTTTGGCTTAATGCCGGCAGTCTCGACAACCAGATCGCTTGGGTATTCAGCCTGGTCCGTTTTAACACTTTGGACTTTGCCGTTTTCGCCATTAAATTCTTTGACTGTTTGGCCGGTTGCCAGGTAGATATTGTGGTCGGTCAAAGTCTTGGATAAGACATCGGTGAATTCCTGGTCAAGATACAGAGCCAGTGGGCGAGGAAGAATATCAATCAGGGTGACGTGTTTGCCGGCCTTTGAGAAGACTTCGGCTGCTTCAATCCCAATATATCCGGCACCAATGACCGTCACATTTTGAACATCGGGATCAACTGTCTTGGCTTTTAGTTTGATCGCCCAGTCACGTCCTCGCATTGCATAGATGTTTGCTAAATCGTTACCAGGAACAGGAATACTGGCTGGAACAGCACCGGCCGACAGAACCAACTTGTCATATTTTTCTTCACGGGTTGAATCATCATCGAGATTGTGGACCACGACAGTATGGGCTTTTGGATCAATTGATGTGACTTCCTGGTGGACGAAGACATTCACTCCCTTGGCACGCATGCCCTTTGCGGTTGCATAACGAACGGAATTAACGTCTTTGACGACCCCTTCAAGATAAAGCTGCATCCCACAAGACAGGAATGAAACAAAGTCACCTTTTTCATACCATTGGATTTCAGTATCGGGCTTCTCAGCTAATATTCCTCGAACGGTTTCAAAACCACCATGAGACGAACCAACAACGATTACTTTCATCAGTAATTCCACCTTTCTTTGCGAATTGTGAACAAGTCATTCACTTGTTAAATATAGCGTAACATATTAATGAGTATAAATGTTGAATAGTTTAGAATGATTACAATATATACTTTGGTGCTTATTCCGAATAACTTATATGTTTCACTAAAATCAAGAAACTTAGGGAATTGTTAAACTCGGTAAAATACAACCGGCGTTTGATTTTATAAAATTCTATTTAGAATGATTATTCCGAAAGCGTTATCATGTTCAGGCAAATTTCCAATAAAAAAAGTCCTGAAAATTTCAGGACTCAAGCACCATTATTTGAGTAAATATTTGAGTGCCAGTATCTTTTTTCGATAAAGTAAGCAAAGTCTTTCAAACCTTCTGCTCAGTATTCAAACAAAAGGCCTCCTAGTTTTCACTTTTCTTTTCCAAAGCGTTTATCAATATGGGCTTTATGCGATAAAAGATGACCTCGGCCACAACGAACCCGACTGCCAAGGCGATCGCGATTGTTAAAGCGTTAAACATATATTGACCGGTTCGCATTTCATTTCCAAGGGTGAAACTGCGCATGCCGAGGTACAAAATACCACCGGGAACCAGTGAGACCAGGCTTGGGACATAAATGATGTTGACAGGGACCCGAAACAGCATGGCAGAAATATTCCCCAAAATGCCAATCACGATGGCTGCCGTGAAGTTTGGAAGGATCAGACCGTTATCGACTTGGAGAACCAAATAATAGGCAACCCAGGCAAGCGATCCGGTAATTCCCGCAGGCAGTAATGAGCGCCTCGGCACGTTGGTGACCAAGCCGAAGCCCACGGTTGACAGAAAACTGACAATCAGCTCAATGAGAATTTTCATAAGGCACCTCCGATCAGATGGAAAATAATTCCGGACAGTGAAGCTCCAATCACAACACCAGCACCGATGGAACCTGCGATAATGAGTGCATCAACGGCACGGACAACCCCGGAAATCGTATTTCGATCAATAATTTCCCTAAATGAATTGGTAATGGCAACTCCGGGCACAAGGGGCATCAAGGCACTGACAATGATATTTCCAGCATTGGTAGCAATTCCCATCGACTGAAGAAAAGCAGCCAAAAAGCCAACCACGAATCCACCTAAACCGGGTGAAACGTAGGGTGTTTTAATCCGTGGACTTGATAGTGCGGCAGCCAAATAGCCGAAAATTCCAACAAAAAATGCCAGCCCCAAGTCAGACCAGGTTGCTTTGAACAGCAGCATGGGGGCAACGGAAACCAATGCAGCACCAAAGATTTTTTCCGGCCAGGTGAAATCAATTACTTTTTTGTCAATTTGGTTGATTGTCTTTTTGAGTTCGTTAAAATCAATTTTGCCGGTGACAAACTTTCGAGACATTGTATTAATTTCATCAACTTTTTCCAAATTGAAATCGCCCAAGCGAACTTTCACCAAGTGGGTTCTGGTCTGATTGTTGACACCCACGAACAGAGCGGTGATTGTCGCATGGCAGGTGATGTCATAGTGAGCTGCGCGGCCAATGTACTCAACGGTTCCTTCCACGCGCGAAGTTTCGGCACCACTCGTGAGAAGGATTCTGCCGACTTTTCCGCAGACGGCGATTAACTCGTCTTCTGATATTGATTGATCCATAGTTCCACCCCTCATTTAGTCTATGTTGCCTATTATAAACTCATATTATTTTAATATTCGCAAAAATATTTTCAAAAAGTTGGTTGACAATGGTAAATCAAGATGATAAAGTTACATCAATTATTAAAAACAAATTAGACATTGAAGAGAAGAGTAGCGTTAATGTATTCCTAAAGAGAGCTTCGTTTGGTGAGAGAAGCGGTTTGCAGCGGCGTGAAGATGAGCTCTGAGTCAGGTATCCGGTCGAAAGGCTAGGGTGTCCGGTTGCTACCGATATATGGCCGAGTATAAACAGAGTGCGACGAAGAACATCATCTTCAAGCACGTATCCACCAAATAGTGGATATTTTCGATACAGAAATCTGTCGTACTTATCAAGGTCGTTATTGTGAGGTAACGATAAATCAGGGTGGCATCGCGAAGCTTTCGTCCCGTAGTTATATAACTACGTGGACGAAAGCTTTTTTATTTTATTTAAGGAGATGATTTGGATGACGGCAAATGCATTAAACGGATTTTTGAACGCAGAACAAAAGTGGAACCACCACGAAGTAACCAATCCTTTATCAATCTTGGTGTTGAATTTGATGCCAACCCGGGAGAACACAGAACAGCAATTCTTAACACGATTCAGTGAGATTTCCACCGACGCCGAACTCACGTTTATGTATCCGCAGTCCCATCATTTCCGAGGAACGTCGAGAGAAGATATCGAGCGGGATTATGTCTGTTTGGATCAAATTAGGGACTTTCATTATGATGGCTTGATCGTCACCGGTGCACCAGTGGAAACCCTGCCTTTCAATCAAGTTGACTACTGGAACGAAATTGAAACGATTATTGATTGGGCACGCACGCACTGTACAGAATGTTTGTACGAGTGTTGGGCTGCTCAAGCGTGCTTGTTCCATGACTTTGGTATCAGAAAACACCAGTTGATCAGTAAACTATTTGGTATTTTTCCAGCTGATAAAATTAATCCGGCGTCTGAAATTGCTCAAGGCTTCGTTGGACCGGAACAACTCAGAATGCCCCAATCCAGGCATACTAGCATTGTTCTCGACGAGGATGATTTGCCGGCCGACTTGTTGGTAGACGTATCATCAGTTGAAACCGGCCCAATCATCTTATCGTCGGCAAAGCGTCACAGCACGTACATCACAGGTCACCCCGAGTATTCCGAGGGCACGTTGGCACTGGAATACTACCGGGACCTGTACGAACAGATGCCCATCAGATTACCTCGGAATTATTTTATCGACCAGGATTCCGGAACCGTTGATTATTCATGGAAGAGCAGCAGTATTCAGATTTATGACAATTGGACAAAAATTATCGAAAAAAAGAAAGTAGGGTTATCAATATGACAGAAGAAAACAACAACTTACGCTTTGAAACACTTCAAGTACACGCAGGACAAACCGTAGATGAAACAGGTTCAAGAGCAGTGCCGATTTACCAAACCACTTCATACGTGTTCGACAATCCAGAACAGGCAGCTGGGCGTTTTGGCCTAACTGATCCCGGAAACATTTATACGCGACTCACCAACCCGACAACCGATGTCGTTGATAAACGGGTGGCTGCGCTGGAAAACGGAACCGGCGGGGTGACGCTGGCAACTGGTTCGGCAGCAATTACCGCAGCGATTCTCAACGTTGCTGCTAAAGGGGATGAAATTGTTTCTGCCAGCACATTATATGGTGGAACTTTCAACTTATTCAATGTTACCTTACCAAAATTAGGGATCAAGACTCACTTCGTTGATCCCGACGATCCAGCCAATTTTGAAGCACCAATCAACGAGCATACCAAAGCGCTTTACATTGAAAGTATCGGTAATCCCGGAATCAACCTGATTGATTTTGAGGCAGTCGCAAAAATTGCGCATAAGCACGGGATCATTTTGATTGTTGACAATACCTTTGGCACACCATATCTGGTTCGGCCATTGGATCATGGAGCTGACGTTGTCGTTCATTCCGCTACCAAGTTTATTGGCGGCCACGGCACAACAATGGGCGGCGTGATTGTTGAAAATGGCAAGTTTGATTGGAAAGCAAGCGGCCGATATCCAGGCTTTACCGAGCCAAATGCCCAATATAACGGATTGGTATTTGCAGACCTCGGGGGAGGGGCCTTTACCACCAAAGTCCGGGCAGAGTCATTACGTGACTTGGGGGCAACCATCAGTCCATTTAATTCATTCCTGTTGCTTCAAGGACTTGAGTCATTGTCACTACGAGTGGAACGTCACGTTGAAAATACCCAAAAGATCGTTAAATTCCTCCACAATCATCCAAAAGTTGCTTGGATCAACTATCCAGGACTTGAAGACAGCAAATATCATGATTTGGCAGAGAAGTATTTCCCAAAGGGTGTCGGTTCAATCTTTACACTCGGTTTAAAGGGTGGCGAAAAGGCCGGCAAACAGCTGATTCAAAACCTCAAGTTGTTCTCATTACTGGCGAATGTGGCTGATGCCAAATCACTGATCATTCATCCGGCATCAACAACCCATGCCCAATTGAATGAAGAAGAATTACGTGAAGCCGGGATTACCCCAGATTTGATCCGGGTTTCAGTCGGGGTTGAAAATGCCGACGACCTAATTGCAGACCTGAGTCAGGCACTTGAAAAGATTCCAGACACTGTCGAAGAAACCGTTGTTGCACCCAAGCCTTAACGCATAATGAAATATGTATTTATATAGAAGGATTAACTGCGTTTTGCGGTTAATCCTTTTTTGCGTTGCTGCTGTGCCTGAGTTTGCTGGCTCCACCTGCTGTAGTGGTTTTCATTGGCTGCCAATTCGTGGTGGATTTTGCCGGCTTGGCTCTGCCTGCCATAGTGGCTTTGATTTCAAGCCTGTAGTCTTGAAATGCAAAGGTATCGTAATCACCGATTTCATCGGCATCAACGATACTTTCACTATGGCTGGCAACGCCAAGCCGGCAAAATCGGGCAGCAATATCTCTGACAGACGTCAATTCACTTGGATGGTCAACGACTATTGCAAGTTAGAAGATCTCAAAGTAGCCGTTTTTCAGTTTGCAGGCATTGCCAGCAGTAGTATCGATGCTGTTGAAACGGCTGAAAGCCATGATTACAGCATCTTGGTATTTCGAGACTACAGGCTCGAAATCCAAGCCACTACAGCAGGCGGAGACGGGAAACTGAAAAACGGCGACAGTCAAAATCCCACCATGTATATTTATATCAATGAAAGCAAGTATTTTTGCATGAATAAAAGGGTGAATAAATTTCATTTCATAGGCTAATATACATGTTTATGGCCTTAATTGTGAATAAATATTGAAAGCAAAATAAAATAATGAATAATACCTAAAAAACGTTGCATTTTATTGTATATCGTTGTAAGATGTTTTCATTCATTAATATTCTTCTAATTGAATATTTAAAAAATGTGAGGCGATTTATTTGCAAGTTGCAGTTGTTGGAATAACAGGATATGCGGGAATGGTGTTGTACCAGCTTCTTCGCCAGCACCCAGAAGTGGATGGCATTAACTTGTATGACCACAAGCTAACGAAGAATGAGAAACTTTCAGAAATGGTACCTGCCTTTTATACAGATGAGACATTTGTTCAGCCATATTCTCCAGATTCAATCATGGCAGATAATCAGCTGGTGTTCTTCGCAACCTCAGCGGGGGTTACTTCAAAACTTAGCCGGCCATACATCGAAGCCGACTTTCCGGTGATTGATTTGTCTGGGGATTTGCGGCTTAACGATGAAGCCGAGTATGAACGCTGGTACCACAAGCCGTCTGCTTCCAAACAGGCACTTAATTCCGCTCATTATGGTCTGGCAGATTTTGAATCCGCCCATGAGCAAAAGTATGTTGCCAATCCCGGCTGTTATGCGACTGCAACATTGCTTGGCCTGGCACCGTTGGTTCAAGCTGATTTGATTGATCCCGATACGATCATTGTTGATGCAAAGTCAGGGACGTCCGGCGCCGGTAAGAATCCGGCTCAATCAACCCATTTCACTCAAGCCAATGACAATTTGCAAATATATAAGCCCAACCAACATCAGCATATTCCAGAAATCATGTTGGAGTTGCAACATTGGAACGATCACGTAAAAGCTATTCAATTTATGACAACGTTGATTCCGATTACTCGAGGCATCATGAGTACGATCTATGCAAAAGTTGAACCAGGTGTGGATGCCAAACAAATCGATCGGGCATACAAGCAGACATATGAAGGCAAACCATTCGTCAATTACACCGGTGAGCATTTACCTGACATCAAGCAGGTTGTTGGAACCAATAATTGCAATATCGGCGTTGTCTACAACCCGGTAACCGGCACAGTGATGGCAGACAGTGTCATTGACAATTTATTAAAAGGAGCGGCCGGACAAGCCGTTCAAAACTTTAACCAAATGTTTGATTATCAAGAAACCAGTGGACTGGAACTTCAGACGTTCCTGCCATAAAACAAGGAGAGATTGCGATGCAGATGACAAGTGAAGATTCAATTGAAGTAAGTAAGTTTACCTGGCCGAAGGGCTTTTATGCTGACTCAACCCATGCCGGATTAAAGCCTGATCAAGATGATATGGGCTGGATCTATTCCGAAACCCCGGCAGATGCGGCCGGAGTATACACGACCAACCAATTTCAGGCAGCCCCAACTAAATTGACCAAGCTGACCATCAACGTGGCTCATCAGTTACAGGCCGTGGTCATGAACAGTGGAAATGCCAATTCTTGTAATGGCGAACAGGGTGAAACCGATGCCCTGCTGATGCAAAAGATGGCAGCCGATCGTTTGAAAATTGACGCCAGTGAAGTGGGAATTGCTTCAACCGGTGTCATCGGCGAACCGCTGCCAATGGCTAAAATCAAGGATGGTATTTCACAACTTAAATTAACCCACAATGTTGGCTTGACCAAAGCAATTTTGACAACCGATACTCATCCAAAAACCATTACCGTGAAATGTATGGTAGATGGCAAGGAAATTACAACAACTGGTTTTTGCAAGGGCTCTGGCATGATTCATCCGAATATGGCTACCATGCTGGGATTTGTCACAACCGATGCTGCGATTGCTGGCGCAGATTTGCAACATCTTTTAAGCACAACGGTTGATGAGACCTTTAATCAAATCACGGTTGACGGTGATACTTCAACCAATGACATGGTTGTTGTCATGGCCAATGGGGCGGCTGAAAATGAACCGCTTGAAGAAGGCACGGCCGACTACTCAACTTTTGTTTCGGCTTTCAAGAAGGTTTTAACCCACTTGGCACAAGAGATTGCCGGGGACGGTGAAGGGGCCTCCAAGCTGGTTGAAGTCAACGTGGCAGGCGCATACAGCCATTTGGAAGGCCAGCAGGTTGCCAAGGCAATTGTCGGGTCCAATCTTGTTAAGGCAATGATATTTGGTGAGGACGGCAACTGGGGCAGAATCATGCAGGCGATCGGTCAGACAACCGCCCATGTTGACTTGAATGGTGTCAGCGTTTCAATCAATGGTCTTCAGTTAGTCAAAAACAGCTTGGGAACAGGCATTGACGATGACGAAGTGACAAAAACCCTTAAACAAAAGAAAGTCACAATCGATGTGGATTTAAATGCAGGCAAAGCGACCGGAACTGCCTGGGGATGCGATTTGACTTATAAATACGTTCAAATTAACGCTTCATATCGAAGCTAGGAGGTGGGAAACATGAGTCAGATAATTGTGATCAAGGTTGGTGGTAACGCAACAAACCACCTAACAAACGGATTCTTTGAACAGTTACATGCATGGCGAAAAGCCGGCAAGCAGATTTTGATTGTTCATGGCGGCGGGCCCCAGATTTCTGAATGGAGTAATCAACTGGATTTGCCGGTCAACAAGATTAATGGCATTCGAGTGACCAGTCAACAGACACTGAAAGTGACTCAGGCAGTGCTGTTGGGGCTTGTTCAACCGGCTTTATGCAGCCAATTGTCTGCTCATGGTCTCTCGGTGATTGGTATGAATGCGACTGGTCAGGCCGTGGCATTTGCTGATTATTTGGATCAAGCAGTCTACGGTGAAGTTGGCAGTGTGACGGCAATCAACGAGGCTTACATAAAACATGCGTTATCAGCCGGAATTGGCGTTTGCGCACCCTTAGCTGCCACTCATGAAGGAAATTACCTGAACGTCAACGGTGACGTTGCGGCAGCGGCAATTGCCCGTCTGTTGGGTGCGGAAAAGTTGTACTTGGTGACCGATGTTCCTGGCGTGATGGTCAACAGTCAGGTGATTGATCAATTGAGCCTGCAAAAGGCTAATCAATTATTTGAAGATGAGGTCATCAAGTCAGGAATGAAGCCCAAGATAAAAGCAGCGTTCGATGCTTTAAAACATGGTGTAAAAGAAGTAGAAATTACAAATCAGCTGCAGCATCCCGGTACCAATTTATCGGTTGACCAGCTGGCGGTTTGAAGGGAGACTGATTTAATGGAACATATTTTTCCGACATATGCCCAATACCCAATGGAAATTGTTTCGGGTCACGATTGGCATTTGGTCGATAGCAATCAGAAATCATATTTAGATTTTACGAGTGGAATCGGTGTCTGCAGCTTTGGCTACAGTAACGACTGGATTGAGCAGAGCGTCTTGAATCAATTGGGAAAAGTTTGGCACACGTCTAATTTGTATCCCAGCCAATTGCAGGATGACGTTGCCAACGCCCTGTGTCCTGACGGCATGCTGGCTTTCTTCTGTAATTCGGGAACTGAGGCCAACGAAGCGGCATTCAAATTAGCCCGTAAGGCAACTGGTAAAGGTAAGGTACTTGCTTTTAACAATGGCTTTCATGGACGGACGTACGGGTCGATGTCGTTAACTGGAAATCCGGATATTCAAGCCGGCTTTAAACCGCTGGTCCCCGAAGTCAGTTTTGCAGATTATAACGATCCCAATGCTTTGGACGCGATCACAGATGATTTGGCAGCCGTTATTCTTGAAGTGATTCAAGGTGAGGGTGGTGTCGTCTCTGGTAATGGCGAATGGCTGCAAAAGGTTGCAGATAAGTGCCATGATCAAGGTGTCTTGTTGATTATTGACGAAGTGCAGACTGGAATTGGCCGAACTGGCAAAAAGTTTGCCTACCAAAATTTTGATTTGGATCCGGATATCATTACGTGTGCCAAAGCATTGGGAAACGGGCTGCCGATTGGTGCCATGCTGGGCAAGAAGAAGCTTGCGTCAGCATTTGGCCCCGGTTCTCATGGGACGACTTTTGGCGGCAACAAGATTGCTCTGTCATCTGCCAAAGCAGTCCTTGAACAGTTGACACCAAGCTTCTTAACGGAAGTTCAACAGAAATCAAAAGCAGTGTTTGCGGCGATCAACGAACAAATTGAACCACTAGCGGTCGTCGATAGCATCAGTGGGCTGGGGTTGATGATCGGAATTCATTTGAATCCTTCAATTAAAGTAGATGACGTTATTGCCAAGCTTCAAGATGAAGGGATGTTAACACTTTCTGCCAAACACAACACGTTGCGGCTATTACCACCACTCGTGATGAGTCAAGAAGACCTGCTTACCGGTATCAACCAGATTGCCGGTGTCTTGGAATCCATTGATTTGACAGTTGAATTATAGAGCTGGTTAAAATGTGAAAAAACTGTGAATATTTCTCATATTACCTTGTCAATCCCCTCCGCAACAGTTATCTTTAAGATAACAATTGTTCGCGAGAGGGATGAGTACAGTGAAGGCAGCCGTTTATATGTTGAAATATGCATGGTACCTGTTGGCTGGTGGCGTTGCATTATTGTTGATCTACTTTTACGATGGCGGTCTGGCACTGAAGTATATCTATGCAACCGGACATTCCCGTTGGACAGTTAACTTATCGATGCTGGACTGGTATTATTTGTTTAACTTATGCCTGATTCTGCCATTTGTCAGGGGAGTCATGAAGCGCGCTTACCGCAAGGATTCCGTTGAGTTCGAGACTTATAAAGATAAGGCGTTGCGTTTACACCATTCCGATGCCCAGGCGAATCATAAAGGCAGATCCTGGTCGGCAAACGGGGTAACAACAAATCCTTGGGAGTATCAGTATTCTCAAACCCAGTCGTATAAAGGAGCAGCTGACTTCTCTTTTAATGTTGCTAAGAACTTGTTTTTAAATATTTTGATTATTATGTGTGGACCTTTATTTCTGGTTTATGTGGTTGTTAAGAAATTTAGGCAGAGAAAAAGCCTGTAACTCCAGTGGATGTTGGGTTGCAGGCCTTTTGGTTTGTCTTTATTTTTTGGGGGAGAGGAGAAGTAACATTCGAGTGCGTTTTTTTATTTTACTTTCTGGTTCCTTCTGCTTCGGAAACACGTTTCGACGGACCTGATGCTTACTTCTAAGTGCACTTTAATCAGAGTTCCAAACCCAGGAACTCCAATCAAAGTACCCTTAGAAATCGCATCACCCGGGTCTCGGCACGCTCTAAACGTGTTCCCCAAGCCAACTTCCTCCGCTTAGCCAAATAACGAGCTTCAATGCAAGACCCGCATTAAAACTCGTTATTCACCTAATGCTCGGAAGCTAACCGGCTTGGCTCACACTCTAATTTAATGGCTCCGTCGTCTTCATCAACTCGGCAGGCCAGAGTGCCAACAGGTGGCCGTATCCTTGCTGATCAAATGCCAGGCATTCCCACTCACGCTTTGACTGGAATACCGAGTAGTTGATGTCATCCGGGGTTGCGGAACCGGCTTCCAGCTTGTCGATTGGGATTGATGTCAGCACGTCATCGGAAACGATATAGATACGGTTGTTGACGTTATTGAACGCAACCCCCTGGTTAGGTGAACCACCACGGGTTCTCAGCTTTTGTGGGGCAGCTGCGAACTTAACGCCGTTCTCATCCAATCGACCATAGAAGATCATATAGCCCATACCGTTCTTTCGGCCCCAATAGGCGTTTCCGTTTTTGTCAAATACCAGGGTATGCAGCTGGAGATTGCCTTTGGTACCTTGGAACATCTTGAAGTTATATTGGCGAATTGGCTCCATTGTGTTAGGATCTATTTCCAAAACGTTATTGTTTTCGTCTCGGTTTCTCAAATCGGTCAGGGTGTTGTCTTCAACCAGATACAAATGTTTGTTTTGAGGGTTGAAGGTCAAAGTCTGGCCGTGGCCAATATCAACTTGGGGACTCAGTTGAGCAGTCTCGGCAATTTCAATATTTTTGAACAAATCAGGATTTTGAGCCTTAATTTTATCGATATCAGATTGATTACTGTCAATTTCCTTTTGAAGGGCAGTAATCTTCTTCTCATCAGCAGCTTGCTTTTTGGTGTTTGCCTTGAGAACTTTTTCCAAATGGTTTTTGGCAGTATCTTTAGCTTTTCTGAATTTGGTCTGATCGGTCCGTTTGGCATTCTTCAGATCATTGATTTCTGCTTTCACATTCGCCAATTTGTTGGAATACTTTTTGACAGCGTTAAATGAACCTTTCATTGATTCATAATAGCTTTCATATTGGTTGTTGTGCTCGGCGCCTTCTTCGGTGTATGGGTTGAAGTAATTGAAGGCTGTCCACAAAGCCATTGGATCGTTTTCCAATCCAAGCTGCTTTAGTTTGTTTGTATCAAATTTAATGATGACACCAAGGTTTGTGTCACTTCCGTTGGATTCAACGAAGTAAACATTGCCGGAATCATCCAAGGCAACACTTTGAAAGTTACCATGTTGGTAGTCAGTGACATTAAAGCCATCAGGCAGGAACCATTGGGTTTTAAACGCATTTGCAGTAGTTGTCGTGGCGGCTGTTGTTGCAAATGTATCGCCAGCGTTGGTTGTCGTTGGGTCAATTGTTCCCTGGTTGTATTTCCGATCCATATTTCCCACCGGAGAGGTGTTGTTAATTGTTTTTAGATCATCAGAGTTGTAATTCGTTAACACGTTCCCGGAATTAATCTGGGGGATGGATTTGACGGCGCCTGGAACGTCAATGATATCTGCTTTGACAGTCGAAGTCGTGGCAAACATGCCTGCCGATGTCAGAGCAAATGCAGCGATAACAATAGCTTTTAACGGTTTTTTCATTCTTATCTCGTCCTTTTCATAGATTAGTCATATTGGCAGTTATTGTGCATCGAATGTGTAGTAAACGTTGATTGACCCATCGTTTGAGTCTTGGTTGGCAGATTTTGCATGGTAGGAAATGGTCTGCCAATTAATTGAAACAGATCCGTTGCCGTCCTTAGTGAAGACTGGGTATTTTGGTGATTGAAGAGTTGCCCAGCCCGCATTTTGAAGGCCACTTTTGACTGAGTTCAAATCAGCGGATTTCAATGCATCAGTCTGACCTGAATCAACGTATTGCATTTCTGCGGCCGACTTAAAATCGTTGTTGATTTTTGAAAGGGCGTCTGAACTATATTTTCCTAAAGCTTGTTTAAAGTTCGCAAGATTGGTTGCTGAAAGTCCGGCAATATCTGCTGCGCTTAACTTGCTGTAAGTTGGGGTGTTGCCGCCGCCGACATCGGGGAACTCCCAACTATTGTCAACATAAGGCAATGAAGTTGGAACCAATTCTTGTGCATTGGCACTGTTGGAAGCAGAAGATGCGGCATACAACGCAAAGTTACTGGAATTAGCCGGTTTACCGACATTAATTGAAACTGATGAGCCGAATTTTGTTTGAGCCAGGGTTGTTTCCTGATCATCTGAGAGGTGTTCATTGTTTAGAATGTAACCCGTCCCGGATAATGATGATGCAGCGAGCGCATCGATTTCAACGACATCATTATCGTCCATTGTCCACTTGCCGGATTTTTGAGTTCCCAGAGTTGTTCCTTTTTTAGCGGGATCATCGGCATCTGTATTAACATAATCAATCGACTTGATGATCTTACCGGTCGCCGGATCGGTGAAATTGATTCTGACTGCGTTGTCAGCGATGGTTGTCGTGGCGTTATCTGCTTTTAGATAGACAGATCCGCCAAACTTGGTTTTTGCAAGATCTGCTAATTGTTCTGCAGATAAATCGTCCAGCTTATAACCGGATTTATTCAGAGCTGTGGAAATATCCGATTGAATGGCCTTTTGATCAGCAGCACTGAGAGAAGCCGTGCCACTTGACACAGAACCCAGCGTTTGACCGACTTGTGCGCTTTGGTTGGTGTAGTCGACGGTATCAACGACGGCATTTTCATCGTTGACAATGTTAATTCGAACGGTGTTGCCCGGAATTGGGTCGGCTGCTTTGACGGTCAGAGATGCTTTGTGGCCAAACTTGGCTTGGGCAAGGAAGCCGGCCTGGTTGCCGGACAATGTATCAAGTGCATATCCAGTGCCTTGAAGTGCCTGACGAACGGCAACCTGAATATTTGCCTGATCGTCGTTTCCAAGGGTCCATGAGGTACCATAAGGAACACCAAGCGGCTGATTGTACTTGGCATTTGCGTCAGTGTAATTGATGTAGCGAATCAAATTTCCCTTTGAGTCGACCAGGTCGATTCTCAAAGCGTTGTTGGGGATTGGTGATTCTGCCTGTCTGAGTCCTTTATAAAGGATCCAGCCATTAGCAGCAGAATCAGCCGAATTAATTGCGCTGATATGAACCCAGGTATCACCTTCACGGGTTCTGGTTCCAAACCCGTCAATCTTGAATGTGGTATCAGCATATCTGACTGAATCGCCAATTTGTTTGCCGGATTCATACACGGTGTTTAATGGGTCTTTGTATGTAACGGTTTTCCCGTCATTTTGAAAACCTGGCGCCGCAATTTTAAATGTATAGTTGCTTAAGCTTGAAGGAACACTGCTCTCATCAAAGGTTGTAAATTGTTCAAGCCCGCCGTTAAATTGACCGGCTTTTTTGCCACCATAGATCCAGCCACGGTATTTGCCGTCCAAAGAAGTCACCTTGTAATAGGTCGACCCTTTCTTGGTTGTTGCCTGACGATAGGCGGCAAAATTGTCACTGGATGATTTTGATGCTGCCAAATCTGTTAGAGCAGCTTTGGTTGCGATAATCCGAGCGCCCTTACTAATTTGAGGCTTTGAATAAAGTGCCGATGAACCGGTAAACGTGACACTTCGATTACTGGGATTACCGGTTAATTTTCGATTTGAAACAATCGTACCTGTACTGCTGGCATGGGCAGGCTGTACTGAAACACAACTGACCCCAAGCATTCCCAACGCAACCGCTGAGATAAAAATCGAACTTTTTAACTTAACAATCATTAATTTCATCTCCATGAATTCTTTTGATATATTACCCTGCAAACTCATAGTATCGTGAAATTGTTGTTTTGAAATGGAAATGGTTAAACATTTACTTAGGATTTACAAGACATTTACATTGGTTTTCTGAAAGATAATAAAAGGACCTGACAATTGGAAATGTCAGGTCCTACTTATATACTGATTAGAATTTTAGGCTCTATTTTACAAACTTCACTGCAGTTCCATACGCAGCGACTGATTGCATATCGCCTCCGATTGATCCCGAATCAAATCGCATCATGACAACTGCATCTGCTCCCATTTTCTGTGCGTTTTGTTTCAGACGGTCAACAGATGTATTTCGTGCTTCATCAAGCATCTTGGTATAATCCTTAATTTCGCCGCCGACAATATTTTTCAGGCCGGCACCAATGTTTCGGACAACGTTTTTGGATTGAGTGGTTAATCCGAAAACCTCACCAATAACTTCATATTCTTTTCCGGGAATGTGTTCAGTGGTAGAAACAATAAAATTATCTTCAGCCATAATTGATTCCTCCAATTGAGTTAGTCGATTCGCCATCATTATAGCTTAAATCGTCAGTGAGCAACATCATAAAAGAAAACCCGCCGGACCAGAAGTCAGACGGGATGCATTTGTGAGACGCTAAATGTGGTTTAGAAAAGATCGTCATCACCATGCACTAAATATTATAACGTGACTCAGATAGATTTACAAAGATAAATGTAACCGCTATTACTTAGACGGCTCAGCAACCTTAGCTTCCTGCTCTTGAGCAGCTTGTGCCAAAATGTTCAAGTAATTGAATGGGCGGTCAAATTGTGGCTGGAACAACATATCAACCATAGCCAAATCATCAATCGTATTTTCATTTTGGATACATACTGAAAGGGTGTTGGCAGATTGAGAAACATCGTAGGTGCTAAGAAGAGAGCCACCAAGAATTCTCCGTGAATCCGGATCGTAAACCAATGACATTAAGACGGGTTCGGTTGTTGGCATGAACTCAGGACGGTAGTTATCTTTGACGATCACTTCGCGGGCGTTAATGTTTTGGGTCTTAGCTGCAGCCAGAGTCAACCCGGTTGAAACGATGGTCTTGTCGTAGAGCTTCAATCCGGATGAAGATTGGGTGCCCATGTATTTAACAGTTGGCTTCTCAATGTTCTTGCCAACCAGGATTCCCTGACGAACCGCGTTGGTTGCCAGTGGAATATAGGCTAAATCGTGGGTTGGGTTGTAGTGAACGGCAACACTATCTCCCGCACCATAAATAGCAGGGTCAGAGGTCTGCATATATTCGTTGGTAATCAGAGCGCCATTGTCGGTCATTGCCAGCTTGCCTTTGAACAGGTCGGTATTAGGACGGAAGCCGACACACATGACAACCAGGTCGGTTTCATATGAACCTTTGGTGGTTTTAATCGTAACGGTATCGTCACCGGAAATTTCGGTAACCTGTTGGTCTAAGCCAAGGGTAACGCCGTGATCAGTGAAATCTTTTTCAACAATATCAGTGAATTCCTTGTCAAAATACTTGCTCATGATGCGGTCGGCACCGTCCAGCAAGGTAACGTCGTGGCCTCTGGTATTGTATGCTTCTGCCAATTCAGCGCCAATGTAGCCGGCACCAACGATGATGATGCGTTTCTTTTCAGGTGCGGTTTCAAATAATTCTTTGGCATGGTTCCAGTTTTTACATAGATAAACGTTCTTGTTGTCGATGCCCTTAATAGGTGGGATGACAGGCCATGAACCTGTAGTGACAACCAATTTGTCATAGGTATCTTCAAAAGCTTGATTGTTTTCAAGATCAGTGACTTCAATTGTTTTTTTAGCTGGGTCAACGTTGGTGACTTCGTGTTGCATCTTAACGTTGGCACCTAGTTTTTTAAGTTCGTCTGGGCTAGAATAGAACAAGCCTTGTGGATCCTTTACATGTCCCCCGAGATATAAGGCAATCCCACATGAAAGAAACGAAATATTATCATTCTTTTCGTAAACAGTCACCTCTGCATCGGGGTGTTCTGCTAAAATTGTTTTGATCGCAAAGGTTCCTGCGTGAGTACAACCAATAACTGCAACTTTCATATTATCTTCTCCTTCGAATTATAAAAAGATTCACAAGCACTTGCTTGTACTTACATATTACAAGTTGTGCAAACGATGTCAAGACCTTGACAAACGCGTTTGCTCTTCATGAGAGTCTGTTCACATAGTGCAATTGCCGTTAAATCAGCATTTAGGACGCAAGCGAAACAGTTGTGTACAACTTAAAAAATATTTTTGGAGGCCATTTTGAAATTTTCCTGGAATGTAACTAAAAACGACCCGCAGAGTTTGAAAAAATTTTTGAATACCAAAGGCATCAGTCACCGGATGTATAAGAGTATCAAGACGGGTGGCGGGGCCTTTGTCATTGGTGGCCGTCCAGTTGATGGAGCAGTTGAGCTCCATGATGGTGATCAAGTTGAAGTCACACTTCCGCCCGAAGCCAGTGATCCCAATGTGGCCGTTAGTGATGGACCAATTCGTATCATTTATGAGGATGACAACTGGCTGGTTGTCAACAAGCAGGCCGGCTTGACGGTTGTCCCGGGGCCTGCCAATCGAGATGATACGCTGGTTAATCGGGTGAAAGGGCATCTGGTTGAATCTGGAGCTGAAGATCTGGTTCCCCATATTATTACGCGGCTCGACCGGTTTACCAGCGGAATCGTCCTGATTGCCAAGCATCGTCTCGCAAATAGTCTGGCCAATGAAATGTTGGCAGCCAAGACGCTCCATAAACGATATCAGGCTGTGGTAAGCGGGGCCGACCTGCCTGACCACGGTTTGATTGACCAACCAATTGCCAAAGATCCAAACGGCTATGGCCAGATTATCAGCGAAGAAGGCAAATCAGCTCAAACCGAGTATACAGTCATGCGCCGATTAGCCGATCGGACACTCGTCGACGTGATTCTTCATACTGGCCGGACCCACCAAATTCGCGTTCATTTTGCTTCGATTGGTCATCCACTGCTTGGTGATGAACTCTATCACGGACCAATGAATTTAGGAATTAATCGGCAGGCCCTTCATGCATCCGAGATGGATTTTGAAGACCCGTTTTCAAACAGGGGGTTAAGCTTCCAGTCTCAACTCCCACAAGACATTTCAGCTCTTCTTGATTAGAAAGATACTCATATTGTGCACAAATGAACATTGTTAAATCAATGGTTAGATAACTTATACAAATTATAAATTAGAATTTGATGAAAGCGGGTTCATTTCCGTTGCCTTTATCCTGGATTCTGGTATAGTATGGTTATTAACTTAAGGAGGAGACTAGATATGTCTACCAATGGTGAATCGGATCAGACGATTCAAAAAATTATTGCTGAAATGGAAACTAATTTGTCTGTACTAACATGGATGAAGGGCGCGCAGGAAGACAAGGAAACTCAAGAGCATATCCGTGCTTTGAAAGCAGCCTTGCTGAAAGCAAAATCAGATTTAATTAAGGCGTAAGGTTTCAGTCTTTGGTTAGGCTCTAGTTTTTAACGACTATTAAATGATTTTAAAAGAATGTCTTACTGATATAATATATCGGTAGGACATTCTTTTTGTATACATATAAGGGAGGGGTAGGAATATGGCAGAAGCTAAAACAGCCATTTGTTTCATTGATCACCGTGAACATATGGAGATCGACGGTCGGTATCTCAAAGACTTGGAGCCCGCGACCAGAAATTTGATTAAGGGTGATTATCCAAAGTCAAAAGTAACCGACTTTATTTGTGACCATGATTTATTAAAGTATCAACTGATGAGAGTGGATGGAATGGTTAACTCGGATGTGAAGCAGACCCAAAAAATCAGCCGCCGGTTAACCAAAGCGATGCAGAGCGATGACTATGATATTGTCGATGTTAACGATAATTTGGCTAAGAGTTTGACGTTTGGCCAGCGGGTTTCGGATGCCGTTGCCCGTTTTGGTGGTAGCTGGGGTTTCATTGGGGTTTTCACGTTTGTGCTCGTTGCATGGATGTGCATTAATGCGCTCCATTTGTTTGGGATGCACTTTGATCCGTATCCATTTATTTTGTTAAACCTGGCGCTGAGCTGTATTGCTGCCATTCAGGCACCCATCATCATGATGAGTCAGAATCGAGCCGCCGATCGTGACCGGATGAGTTCTGAAAACGACTACCACGTTAATCAGAAATCGGAACATGAATTAAGAATTTTACATGCAAAGCTGGATAATCTAACCCAAAATCAGCTGCCTCATTCATTGGAAATCCAGAAGTTGGAGATTGAAATTCTTGGTCAAATTCGCACTGAACTTGATATGATTCAACGAAATCAATTAGGCAACCCTAAGAGTGGGTTAAATGAAAATCCACAGCAGGAAAATGAAAACAGCTCTGAAAAGGACAGCTAAATTACTTCCTACGTTTTGACAATAAATGAAAACTTCAGTAATATATGATGTAACACATAATGCATGTTCATTTATTAGGAGGATTTTTTTGATAACCGTTAGAGAAGCACAGCAGGATGACGCGGGCCAGATAGCCCCGTTGATTGATATTATTTTTGATGAAATGGAACTTGATGAATTAGAAGACGTTCCCGAACCTGGATTAGCCAAGGTCATCACGAGGGCTTACCAGACAGACACGTATCTGTCGAGTAAGGCATCCACCGTGGTGGCCGAGGCCAATGGCCAAGTTGTTGGGGTTGTGTTTGGATACCCCAGCGAAAACGAGGACGATATCAACAAGGTTCTGATTAATTTATCGAAAAAGAGTGCCGATTTTAAAGAGCCGTATATTCCTGATTCCGAAACCAATACCGACGAATGGTACTTGGATTCAATTGCCGTAGATCCTGATTGGCAGGGCCATGGAATTGGCAGTAAATTACTGGCTGCCGTTCCCAGAATGGCATTGAATGACGGAAAATCAGTGATCGGCTTGAACGTTGATTTCGAAAATCCTGAAGCAAAAAAATTATATGAACGTAAAGGTTTTAAGACTGTCGGCACCCAAATGATCGGGGACCATCTGTATGATCATATGCAAAGGGCAGCTAAGCAACACAGTCTTTTATACGTATAACAGCAACGAAGGAGCCGTGACAAAACTAACGTTTTGTTCACGGCTCCTTTTTGCATTTTTACTTTTATATAGCCATAACGCGTTCCGAAAGGCCGCTTCCTATGCATAATCTAGAATAACTTTCCGAGCTTTCAGCTCAAAAAAGTTATTCTAGGTTATGCTACGACGGCCATGAAATGCCTAGCCTATTTGGCGGAAGCAAAAGCGTCTTTCGTCACGCTCACTTTTTGTCATATATAGTTGACACAATGGCTCGACAGTTTTATATTGTTAATGACATATATATGTGACATAAAATCAAGGGAGGCCAACTAATGTGAACAGAGTCAGGGAATATCGAAAGAATCGGGGGCTTTCCCAGTTTGCTTTGGCTGAGAAGGTAGGCGTTGCCAGACAGACGATTAATTTAATCGAGAATGACAAGTACAACCCGTCACTCAAACTTTGTATTAGTTTGGCCGAGGAATTGGGAACAGATTTAAATACATTATTTTGGAAAGTGGATGAAACTCAATGAAAGCTTTTTGATTAAGATCATGCGTTATTTCTTCAGCATCCGGGGCGTACTGGATGAGCATAGCATTAGGGAAATTAATAAGGTAGCAACGAATGCGTTTATGTATTTATGGATTTATACAGGTTTTGCCAATGTTGCTTTACTCATGGGTTCCGATAAGTTTTTGACGCATTCCACTTTAATCTGGTTTTTGTTTGTTAATTTGATCGTTGCTTGGGGTGGCGTGAGTTTTTACGTTACGCGAAAGGTTTCAAAATTAAAATTAAATTATCATGAAGTATCAGTCGAGGAATATCCCAAGGCGGTTCATCAAGCGATTATTCATGGCGCATGGTTTGGCATTATTTATGGTATGTTTTGCTATTTCTTGCTTACAGGGGTTCAGGGGACGTTTTCACTCTCCAGAATATTATTTACCCTGTTTATCATCGTGGTGGGTTGGACATCAGATACCCAAAGAGAAATTGGTCATATTGTTAAAGTTGAGTAAAAGATTGAAAAGGTGGGCTATTCATGAAAGTTAAAGAAAGTATTGGAACCAAGATCATTAAGCACTGGTTTGGCATTCACGGACCACTGGATGAATACAAGCGCATGGAAATTGGTCGGATTGCGACTAATGCATATATGATTTTGGCTGTGTATATGCTGCTTTCCAGTGTTGCAGCAGCATTTGTTGCGAATAGTAATCCTGGAAAAGCATTAGTATGGCTCATAATGGGCAATGTGGTAATGGTTGGATTTGTAATTAATATTTATTTATTGATCGCCACAAATCGAGCCCACATTATTGATAGAGAGATTCGTGCAAGCAGTCGGAAACAGGCAATTAAAAAAGCAATCATCAGAGGCATTGGTCTTGGAATCTATGTGGGGGTCTTCATGTTTTTTGTGAAAATTGTTCTGGATTGGTTTTTTGATGGAACAAATCCGGTTCAAAACATGCAGCGTGCAAATACAATTTGGAAAGCAGTCGAATCCGGCTTGCTCTTTGGAGTCTTAATGTGTGGGTATGATATATTTACCACCAAAGTTTATAAAGAATAACAGGGATTTTTAACCGGCATCGATGTTCGACTTGCACAAATCCAACAGGACAAGTAAGATTGTTTTTGCATGATTTTCTCGAAATTAATTCTGCAAAAAGGGGATTCATATGGAAGACAATATTAAGCTTGGCGACCCGATTTTTGACAAGATGCTGTTTGTACTGGACAAGCCGGTCAATGACAAGAACCACCGTGATTATCGGTTCGATAATGAAGAATTGGTTCAGATCAGCGATGGTATTTGGGCGATGCCGGCCTACATGAAGGATGACGATGATTTCAGCATGTTCTTCATCATTACTGAGATTGATGACGGCAACACGGTGTTGGCATTTTCTACCGGTGAGAAGAAGGGCGAACAATTTTCGTTGAGTAATCCGATTATTACCGGAGAAGCACTTAATCTGCTGGTCAAGCATGACAAGGATCGTGCCGCTTCAATTCTGCATTTTCTGGATCAAATCTCCAAAGCCGATGAAGGCAACTGGCGGATGGTCGAATAATTGGCGGTTGCTTTTTTACAGCAAGCTGATAGACTTACATTTGATTTGAATTTTAATGACTATTCAGGAGTAAGAGTATGAAACTTACATTGGACGAAACTGCAGCCAAATTTAATGTTAGTCCGGCAGAAATTGCAGCTTATATTCAGAATGGATTGGTGCCCGGCAGAACTGATTCTGCCAGCGTCTCCGATTTTGATGAGACTGATATGTATTGGGTTGACATGGTTCACTGTTTTATTGAGAACGGTTCGTCAATTGATGATATTAAGCAGCTGATTAAACATTGTAATATATAGTACAAAGTTATTGTTAAACAAAGAATTGAATGATATTCTAGGCATGAGGGGTATTGGCGCTCTTTAAGTAATTAATTAGATGATCGTTTGTATAACTGTTAGATTGCACAAGTAATGTGACAAATGAGTTCCATCGTGCGAATAAAAGCACTTTGAGTATTCGGTTATAAACCGGATCAGTATTCGAGTATGAACGAAGTGATATTTGATTAAAACCATCGAGTTGCCGATTCCCCTCAGGAAAGGCCAGTGCAGTTTTGCCCTGGTCTTTTTCTTTGACGTGGAATGAAAACGTTGCCAACCACACGGGATAATGTTATATTGTCGTGGTTGAAAATGATGATTAAGAAGAGGTGTCTGTCATGTCAAACATACTAGTAGTAATTGCGAGACCGGAAAGTCCAAAATCCAGGACGTTGAAAGTATTAAAAGTCTTTATGGATGAGTATGTTAAAACCCACCCAGAGGATAAAATCCAAACATTAGATTTGTATCAAACAAATTTCCAGGAAATCGATGGCGAACTTTTGTCTGCATGGGATATGTTGGAGAATGGCCAGTCATTTGCCGATTTGAGCTCAGTCCAACAGACAAAAGTCACTGAATTCAATGATGCGACCGACCAATTTCTGGCCAGTGATAAAGTAATTATTGCCAATCCACTGGTTAACTTGATGATTCCAACCAAATTGAAGGCTTGGATTGATTCAATCACCGTGGCTGGTAAAACATTTAAATACACTGAGACAGGGGCAATTCCATTGACTCGGGGCAAAAAGGTGATGCATATTCAGGCTGCCGGCGGAAAATATAATAATCAAGATTTTGGGACTCAGTATGTAAAGGAAATCCTTGGCTTCATTGGTGTTCAATCAGTTGAGAAATTGAGTGTTGAGGGGATGGATCATTTCCCGGATCAGGCAGATCAGATTATCGAGAATGCGAAAATTGAGGCCAAAAGAATGGCTGACGAATTTTAATACTGACCTTGGGACCCGTTGGAATATTGACGAGTCCTTTTCATTTGGATTGATTGAATTAAAAATTTACGGTATCCCTAAAAGGATTGTTCGTTCCTTATGGAAATTTTCACCAAGTAATGCAATAATGTTAATAGATTGGAGTGATTAATTGATGGCTGAAAAAAATCATGATCACGAAGAATTGGCCGGTGCCAAGTTTTTCTGGGTAACCGTTCTAAACGTTGTTATTACAATCGCTGAATTTGTTGGTGGTGCGTTGTCTGGGAGTCTTTCATTAATTTCGGATGCCTTTCATAACGCGGGAGATTCGGTTTCAATTGTTTTCAGTTTCGCTGCCAGCCGCATCAGTAAACGGCGTCAAAACGCTCGAAATACGTTTGGATATAAGCGAGCTGAAATCATCGCCGCATTTTTGAACTCGATTGCCTTGGCATTGATTTGTGTGTTCCTGGTGATTGAAGCGGTGAAGCGGATCAGCAATCCTCAACCGATTAACGGTAATTTGATGCTGACAATTGCAGTGATTGGCTTGGCAGCCAATGTACTGTCGGCTTATTTGTTGAATTCTGGATCAAAAAGCAGCTTGAATATGAAAGCAACCTACCTTCACATTTTGAGTGACGCCTTGTCGTCAGTTGCAATCATCTTTGGCGGAATTTTGATTGATTTGTACAATTGGACGTTGGCAGACCCGATTGTCACAATCCTGGTTGCAGTGTACATTTTTTACGAGTCAATCCCAATTATCCGCCAGACACTACGGATATTGATGCAGGGCGCTCCGAACCTTGACTATGATCAAATCAAACACGATTTGCTGCAGATCGACGGCGTCTTTAGCGTTCATCACGTTCATGCATGGTCGATTGATGAGAACAACATTATCTTTTCTGCCCATATCAATATGCATGACATGAAGATAAGTGAAGCTCAGCCGATTTATTCGGAGATTAGCAAAGTATTAAAGGACAAGTACCACATGTGCCACGTCACGATTCAGGCTGAAACAACCCGGGGCGAGCACGAAGATATGATTTACGATCGCGGAAATGACATTCCATAAAATATAGGAGATTTTGAGCCTAATGACCCCAATGAAAGAGGACTATTTAAAGATTATATTTGAACTTGGCGGCACTGATGACTTGGTCAGCAACAAACAGATTGCCATCAGCTTGAATATCGCTGCCGGTTCAGTCACTGAAATGGTGAATAAGATGGTCGACGAAAAGCTGGTCACCCATGAACCTTATTCAGGTGTTCAATTGACGAAGAAAGGCAAACGATACGCAGAAGAGCTGGTTCGCAAGCATCGAATCTGGGAGACGTTTCTTGCAGATACACTGCATTACGATATTTCAGACGTTCATGATGAGGCGGAATTACTGGAGCATGTCACTTCGGATAAGATGATCGACCATTTGGACGACTTTTTGGGCAACCCGAAACGTTGTCCTCATGGCGGCGTTATTCCAGATAAGAATGGTAATTATCACCCGGATCATGATAAACTTCTTTCGGATACAAAAGACGGCGATGAAGTCGTTGTTAATCGTTTTATTGATAATCATGATCTGCTGACCTTATTGGGCGATATTAAGCTTGATATTGGCGACAGGTTAAAAATTATTTCTCATGATCCCTTTGAAGGTTCAGTCTCGGTTAAGAATTTGACGGATAAGAAAAAATTGGTGATTGGATTTAAAACGGCCCATTATGTTTTCGTGAGGTGATTGAGATGGCAGACACTGCAACTCGACAGGAGAATTATGATCATTTGGTGTTAAACACCTGTGTGCTTGCAGGAAGAATTATGATTGAATCCGGGTCGGAAATGTCACGGGTCAATGACACCATTATGCGGATTGCCAAAAATGCCGGGTTAAAAGATGCCCAGGTCTATGCCACCCTGACTGGAATTATCATGTCTGGCGGCGTCAAAGAAGTTGGTGCAGAGGTTGGCTCCATTGACAAACGGGCCTTTGATATGGAAAAGGTGGCCAAAGTGAATGAGCTTTCGCGCGCTTACGCTGCCAAAAAGATTGATATCTATGAGTTCAGAGATGATCTGATTCATATTGACGATCTGGTTGCCAATTTTCCGTTATGGCTTCAGACCCTTGGTGCAGGGCTGGTCAGTGGAACCCTGGTCGTGGTCTTTCAGAATAATTTACCAGATTTCTGGATTACGTTTATTGTCGGCATGTGCGGCTGGGCAGTCTATTATTTCTTGAATATTTATATTCAAATTCGCTTTTTGAGTGAGTTCTTGGCGGCGGTAGTCGTTGGTGCGCTGGCGCTGATCGCCGTGAAAAACGGGATTGGCTACAAGGCGGACGATATTATCATTGGCGGCATGATGCCGCTGGTCCCGGGGATTCCGTTGACTAATGCGGTTCGGGATGCGTTGTCGGGGAATCTGATCAGTGGACCTGCACGGGGAATTGAGGCTTTGATCAGTGCTTGTGCACTGGGCTTTGGTGTGGCAATTGCGCTGCACTTCTTTTGAGGGATGCTTATGAATCTGTTTATTATTAAATGCATTTGCGTATACTTTTCAGGGATTGGTTTTGGCTTAATTGTCAATCTCCCCCACCGGGCGTTGAATGTTGCCGGGATCACCGCGACTTTAAGTTGGCTGGTGTATTACGTTATCATCAATACTTGGGGTGGCTTGGGTGCACCCAATTTCTTTGGTGGGCTGACCATCGGGTTGGTCTCAGTGGTAATTGCCCATATCAAAAAAATGCCGAGTATTTTATTTGATGTACCAGGATTGGTGCCACTGGTTCCAGGGGGCCAAGCGTACAACACGATTAAAAACTTTGCTCTGGGCGATTACCAAGTCGCATTCAATTACTTATCAGAAGTGGTTTGGATTGCCGGATCGATAGCCCTTGGGTTCATCGTGGCTGAACTGATCAATAAAATTCGAATTAAAATTAAATACCTGCCATTTGGCTGGGGAAAATGAAAATCATACTGTTAAGCGGTTTGCTTACAGGTACGCTTTTCAAGTATGGATCATTAAGAGTAACGATTGAGAAGTTAAACGAAAGTTTGGCTTCTATTTTTTGCATTCTTTTACAAATCACTTAGTTGACAAATGACTAAATGGGCGTATTCTTTGTGTTGAACAATATTATATGACATATAATATTATGGAGGTGACAATATGGCAATTCAAATAAGTTCAGAACTATTAGACGGATGTGTGCTGGGGATTCTAAACGACAAGGATTACTACGGTTACGCCTTAACCCAGAAAGTCCAAGAGTCGATCTCCGTGTCGGAGTCGACCATGTATCCAGTCTTGCGACGATTAAAAAAAGGTGACTTGCTGACGACCTACGATGAGCCATACCAGGGTCGGAATCGACGGTATTACAAGATCACACCGGAAGGGAAAAAACAATTTGGCATTATCCAACAGGAATGGCAGGACTTCAAAACAGGAATTGATAAAATGTTAGGGGATGATCAGGATGAATGATTTTATTGAAGAATTTCGGGCTTTGCTCGGCCAATTAAGTCCAGAAGAACGGGATGAAGCCGTTGACTTTTATACCGAATATTTACAGGATGGCGGCTATGATTCTTATGACGACTGTGTCAGAGAGTTGGGAACGCCTCATCAGCTGGCAAGAAAAGTGTTGGCTGATTACTCGATTCGAACATTGAATGAGCCGGCATCCGATGGGAGTCGCAAGAAGCAACCGAAAAATGATGTTAAAACTATTTGGCTGATTGTCTTGGCTGTTCTTTCAACACCGGTCACGATTCCATTGGCTCTTGGGATCTTTGGCTTATCAATTGGAATCTTTGTGACTGCATTTGGCGTTATTGTCGGCTTGCTTGGCCTGCTCTTCGGAGTTATGTTTGGCGGCCTTGGAAGTTTGGTCGTCGGAATTGGCGTGTTGCCGACAGATGCATGGCTTGGCTTGCTCTACACTGGCACTGGCCTGATGATCGTTGGTTTGATTGTCATGATGACCCCAGTATTCTCAGCAGCATTTAACGGCGTCATTCGTGGCGTTACAAACTTTTCTCGTTGGGCATACCGAAAGCTTGTTCCGAAAAATCGTGCTGAAAAGCACGGAAGGGGGCCACAACAATGAAAAAATCAATGATTATTGGGCTTTCATTAACGATCCTTGGCGGGATTATGTTTGCCCTCGCTATTGGCCACACGGGCTTTAAGACGATTGTGTGGGATAACGGCTTTAAGGTTGAAGATGAACATGCAAGAGCTACTAAGATGGTCTCCAAAGATCTGAAGGGATCGGTTAATCAGATTGATTTTCGAACTGAAAGTGCGGTGGACATTCAATCAGGCGACGTCAAACAACCAACTATTTCTTATCCCAAATTCAATACAGTTAAGCAGCATGGGAGAACATTGACGATTACCGGCGAACAGCAGCATCGCACCCGCATCATTGGATTCAGTATTGAAAGCTATAATAATGGCGGTGGACGGATTATCATTACGATTCCTAAGAAGCATCATTTGGACGGAATCTCTGGACGAAATTATAACGGTATTTCGATTAAGAATTTGAACGTCAACAATGTTAAGCTGATGGGCGAAGCAGATATCAGCCTGGAAAATGTCAAATCACGGTCTGGACTTACTTTGAAGAATACCGATGATACTTCTATGAAGAATGTGACAGCCCCTGGCATTACCCAAACCAGCGATGGTGGCGATTTAACTTATCAAAACGCCGACTTCTCAGATGGTGCTACAACCATTTCAACTGACGGTGGTGACGTTTCATTTGCCTCCACAAAGTTAAAGGACACCATGATCAACAGCGACGGTGGCGATATCACGTTGAATCACAATAATGTGACCGGTTCAATCATCGCCACCACAGACGGCGGTGACATTGATGCCATTATTCCAAACCGTAAGAAGGTTCAGGTAAATGCCAGTGTCGATGGTGGTGACGTATCAATGTTTGGCCATGACAATCATTCATGGCAGATGTCCAAGCAGAACCTTGCGTTGTATCGTTTGTCCTCAGATGGCGGCGATGTGACGGTTCGCTAACAAACAATCTAAGCAATTTTTAACGAAAAAGGACCCGCAAATTCAGTATTGCATTAACTGAATTTGCGGGTCCTTTTGTTTATTCTGTTCGTATTGTTAGTTGATTGAACTTATCTTAGAATTCCGAATATAAAGCTGATGGCTAAAATGACCAGGACAATCGTTGTAATTACGACATATAGATTGTCACCTTCACGATAAAATGAGTAGATTGATACGACTACTCGTAAAACCGGTGTCAAAATCAACAGGAAAATGCCCAGCATCATGATTGCATAGGGCTTGAGTGTGGCGATGCCGGCCCAAATATCAGTAAAATCAGTCGGGAAGGCGTTGTTTGGATAGCCACCATTTCCCTTAACAATCAATAGAATTAAGCCAACCAACATCACGGTTGCGGAAATCATGACCCCCAACCGGAGAATCTTTCCGATGATCAGTTGAACGTCAGCCATTTCTTCATTCATTTGTTCTTTTGTATTCTTGTCCATTTTATCTGATCCCCTTCAAGAACATTTCAATGCCGATATAAAACAGGATGGGAACAAAAATCATCCGGATGGTTCGCGCCGACATATCCCGCATGATCCGTGATCCCCCACGGGCACCAACTAGGATTCCCAACGCCAGTGGAACGGCAATCATTGGCTTGATTGAACCGTTGAAGAAGTACACGGTGGCACTGGCTGCCGCGGTGACACCCATCATTAGGTTACTGGTTGATGTGGACGGCTTGAGCGGCATTTTCATAACCGTGTCCATTGCCATTACTTTGAAGGCACCTGAACCAATTCCAAGCAGGCCACTGGCAATTCCTGCTCCGTACATGACGGCCAGGCCGCCGGGGATGTGTTCAACTTGATAATTAATTGTTTTGCCTTCCACGTTATCAAAATAGTTGCTGTCCAGCTTGAATTTTGACGATAACTTGTCAGGGTGGGCAAGATGGAGCACTTCCTGGTGGCTGATCAGTTTGCGAATCATATTATATCCAGAGAATAATAGCAGTAATCCAAATAATATGTAGAGATACTTTGGATCGATGACACCGGTCAGCAAAGCACCGCTTAAAGCACCGAGGGTTGTCGCAATTTCCAGAAACATTGCCACCCGCAGATTGAGAACCTTATCCCGCAGATAGGCAATTGTAGCACCGGAACTGGTTGCGATAACCGCAATAATGCTGGCACCAATCGCGTATTTAATATCCACGCCCATGATCAGTGTCAAAATGGGGGTCAGAATAATGCCACCGCCCAAACCGAGAATGGCTCCGGCAAACCCGGCGAACATTCCGATTGCAATCATCAATAAAGCATAATTTATCAAGTCTCTCACTCCTTGTCATTTCTTTAACCAACTCACAAGATTATACACTTTCTGTAAATAATTAAAAGACAGCAAAAATTTTCAGAAACCAAAAACAGGTTTCCGATTTGTGATATACTCATTTTTGAGTAATACATACGAGAGGTTGTTGAAATGATGTACGGAAATGAAGACTACATGCTCATGGAACGAGATCCGAACCGTTTGGTCAAACTGATTGTCAGTCTATGCTTTACAGCATTGCTTGCAGTTTCAGTGGCGTTTAATTTTGACTATTTGCAATTTTTGGATTCAGTTTTTACCACGGCCATCCAAGGAACTTCTCCGACTCCCGGACTTGAGCATTTCTACTCAATTATCACGTTTTTATCAAGCCCTGTGATGGACGGGTTTTGGGTCTTTATTGCTGCTTTTTTCCTGTGGGGATTTAAATACAAAGTTCCTGCGTTGTGGGCTTTACTCACAATTGGAAGTGGTGGGGTCATCGACCTTGTTGTCAAGCAGCTGGTTCGCCGACACCGGCCACCGTTACATCTTGGCGTTGATAATGGTTATAGCTTCCCAAGTGGACACGTCATTGGCTTTTTCTTTGTCGCCGGGGTATTGTGGATTATTGTCCTACCGCTGATTGAACACGCTTTGATCCGAATCGTTCTTAAAGCGCTGTTGGTAGTTGGGCTCGTCTTGGTGATGCTTTCCCGGATTTATTTAAACGCCCACTTTCCAACAGATACCATTGGTGCCTGCCTAGTTGGTTATTCATGGCTATTATTTGCGGAAATGTTGTACGCACAATATGCCCCACAGGTAGCCAGGTACCGTTTTGTTGTTCATACTAAAATATAGTTTTGGGATGTCGGGGGTATTGTCCCCGGCACTTTTTATTAAGGAGAAATAGCTGTGCAATTACCGATGAAGACCAACAGAATTACTATCACAAAGATAACAGCAGATGACCTTGAAGCGTATGAAAAACTGATTTCATTTCCGCAAATTGCTGAGGGTGCCGGTTTTAATTTGATCAGCAATAAACAAATGCTGGGCGAACTGGCCAAACGTCAGATTGCAAATGACAACACATTTGGGATTCGCGTTCATGATCAGCTGGTTGGGGCAATCTTGTTGTATGAACAAATTGGCCAATGTGGTTTTCCGGACGAAGCCAATCTGGAAATCAGCTATTTTCTTGATCCGGAACTGTGGAATCAAGGGCTCATGACTGAAGCACTGGAGAAACTCGTTGAGGTTTTCAAGCAGACTTCTGAAGTGAGAACGTTCAATGCCGAAGTGTTTGTGGATAACGTTTCATCAAAAGCTTTATTGGGACAAGTTGGATTTCAACAAGTTTCCACGGTCATTGATCCGTTGGTCGGCAGAAAAAAGTTGATTTACAAGCTTGAATTGTAATTTCAAAAATCTTTCAAGTTTGTCAATTCCACTTAAGTGAGTTACAATTTTGATTGTCAAAGTTATTTACAAACTAAATCATTCAATATATTCGAGTAGAGGCGCATTCATCAAAAGTATATTTCAGGAACTTGAAGGAAGTTATGACTGAAGTAAAAAGGGATGAATGCCGAAACAAATAGTTGCCTTCCATCTATTTGTTGGGTCCCAGTTTAAGAGGCTGGGGACTGTCGCGGAATTCCGCGGAGAGCTATCAAGATGTTGAGAAACTTCATTGTCTCTTTCAATATTTTGAAAGGGATTTTTTTGTAGATTTGGTTTTGAAATTATTTTATATAGGAGACGAAAAAATGAACGAAAACGAGAACCAAGAAGCCACTGGGCAGGTCAAGCGGGGATTAAAAGCCCGCCACGTGTCAATGATCGCCTTGGGCGGATGTATCGGAACCGGACTTTTCGTAGCCAGTGGTTCTGCAATCAGCCAGGCGGGTCCTGGTGGGGCGCTGACAGCATATGTTTTGATGGGCCTGATGGTTTACTTCTTAATGACCAGCTTGGGCGAAATGGCGACAAATATGCCGATTTCAGGGTCATTTGCCGCATACTCATCAAAGTACGTAGATCCTGCGTTGGGATTTGCAATGGGTTGGAATTATTGGTTCAACTGGGCAATTACCGTTGCTGTTGATATCAGTACGGCTGCTTTGGTTATGAAATTCTGGCTGCCAAACGTGCCGGCCTGGATTTGGAGTGCCATTGCGTTATTAATCATTTTCTTGATTAATGCGATGTCAGTCAGCACATTTGGCGAAACTGAATTTTGGATGTCGGCCATTAAAGTTGTCACCATCATTGTCTTTTTGGCAGTTGGATTCCTGACAATCTTCGGTATTATGGGCGGTCATTTTGTCGGGATGCGAAACTTCTCCATTAAGCAGGCGCCATTTGTCGGTGGATTTCCCGCTATTTTGAGTGTTTTCGTGGTCGCAGGATTCTCGTTTCAGGGAACTGAGCTGGTCGGAATTACCGCTGGTGAATCACAAGATCCGCAACACAGTGTGCCAAAAGCAATCAACGAAGTCTTCTGGCGGATTATTTTATTCTATATTTTGACAATTTTCGTGATTGCAGCGATCATTCCTTATACCAGTCATTCACTGTTGGGCTCAAGTGCGACCGACATTGCCATCAGTCCATTTACCCTGGTCTTTCAGAGAGCGGGGCTTGCCGCAGCTGCCAGCGTCATGAACGCGGTTATTTTGACGTCAGTGATTTCGTCGGCCAACTCAGGAATGTATGCTTCGACTCGGATGCTTTACTCACTGTCAAATAGTGGATATGCGCCCAAGTCACTTGGAAAGACAGCACCTAACGGGATTCCATATTATTCACTGCTGGTCACGACATTTGTGTCTTTGTTGACCTTCATTTCCAGTATTGCAGGTCCAAAAATTTACATGTGGTTGGTTGCAGCTTCCGGGCTGACCGGGTTTATTGCCTGGTTCGGAATTGCCATCTCACATTACCGGTTTAGAAGAGCCTTTGTTAAGCAGGGGCACAGTATCAGTGAATTGAAGTATCATGCCAAGCTGTTCCCGTTTGGGCCGGTTCTTTGTTTAATCTTGTGTATTCTGGTTATTGTCGGCCAAAACCCACAGGCATTTGCCAACTTTGATTGGAAACAAATTCTGGTCACTTACATGAGTGTGCCATTAGTACTGGTTCTCTATATTTGGTACAAGATTAAGCACCATACGAAAATCATTCCTTTGGATCAGGTTGACGTTTCCCCATCTCACAAAGAAGAAAACCTTTCAGAATTGAACAACAAGTAATATATTAATTTGTAATTGGTCTATCCATCCGGATAGGCCAATTTTATTATTTATTGGCGCAAGGCTTGATATTACATATCAATGTTTGGTACAATTTCAACAATTGGTATATTTAAAACATGAGGAGAGAGATAGATGAAAAAATTAATTTCCAAAGGTAAATTTGAAAGAATGAACAAATTATCCAATGATGAAGATATTATCGATGCATTGGCGTTAGACCAGCGTGGATCGCTTGTTAAGGGTATGAAAAAAGCTTCCGAAAAATACGGAAAGCTTTTCAGTATGAAGATGGTTTATGATTTCAAAGAAATTGTTTCTGAAATTCTGAGTCCGTTGAGTTCTGCAGTACTGCTTGATGAGCAGATGGGATTCAAAGCAATCCAATCAAAGGCTAAAGATACCGGTTTAATCATGTCTTACGAAAAAACCGGCTATGATGCTGATACGCCCGGCCGCTTGCCCAGCTTGATTCCCGACCAGTCCGCCCAAATTATGGTTGAAAAGGGTGCAGATGCCCTAAAAGTGTTGGTTTACTACAATCCAAACGATCCTGATGAGATTAACGATGTTAAAAAAGCATTCGCAGAACGTTACGGAACGGAAGGTTTGGCTGCCGAGACACCAACGTTCTTTGAAATTGTGACGTATGACGATCGTTATGACAGCAAGTCACTCGACTTCGCGAAGATCAAGCCTGAATTGGTATTGAAGTCGATGAAGGAATTCACTCAGGATAAATACCACATTGATGTCTTGAAGATGGAAATTCCATTTAACCCAACCTATGTCAAAGAGTGGGCAGATGGGGATGATTATGCCTACACTGAGGATCAGGCCAAAGGCTATCTCAAAGAGCTCAGTGATGAAGCAACCCGTCCGTTCATTTTCTTGAGTGCCGGTGTGCCAACCCCGGTTTTCCAGCGAGAACTTAAGTTAGCCGGGGATGCCGGTGCCAAGTTCAACGGTGTGTTAAGCGGCCGGGCAACTTGGCTCGAAGGCGTCGATATTTACATCCGTGACGGTAAGGATGGCTTGGTCGATTGGTTGAAGCGTAAAGGCACTAAGAACGTAACCGAATTGACTCAAATCTTGTCTGAGAACGCCACACCGTGGTTTGAAGCATACGGTGGCAAAGACAATATTCAAGTCGTTGACATTTCTGACATAAAATAAATTCCACAATATGTTGCATAACTGCTGCCTAACTAGTACAACATGTAGCGTTAACGAAATCGATTAAGAGAATTTAACACACATTTAAATGTTAGGGGAATAATTATGCTTGTACTTGCTGGAACAATTGGTGCCGGAAAAACGTCATTAACCAAGATGCTTTCTGAGCATTTGGGAACACCTGCTTACTATGAATCTGTTGAAAACAACCGGATCCTGCCGCTATTTTACAAGGATCCTAAAAAGTATGCTTTTCTGCTGCAAATCGATTTTTTGAATCGGCGTATGGATGACATCAAAAAAGCTTGGGGAAACAGTGAAAGTGTTCTGGATCGTTCAATTTTCGAGGATTCATTGCTTTTCCACTTAAACGCCGATCTTGGTCGGGCAACCGAAACAGAGGTCAACATCTACGATTCGCTCCTGCAGAACATGATGCAGGAGATGGCGGCTGCTGACCATAGCAAGAATCCGGATCTCCTGATTCACATCAACATCTCTTTTGAGACAATGTTGAACCGAATCCAGAAACGGGGCCGGTCGTTTGAACAGATCGATAACGATCCGGATTTGTATCAATACTACAAGGATTTAAATAATCGTTATCAAAACTGGTACCGGGAATATGATAAATCACCGAAAATTCAGATTGACGGTGATAAGTACGATTTTGTTGAAAATGATGCCGATAAGAATAAAGTGATTGACATGATTGATGCCAAGGTCGAAAAACTGGCGATTTAAGGGCAGTCTCCCCTTGTGATTTCTGGATTGATTGGTTATAATCAGATGCAGATAAAACGTTTTGTGCCTATCAAGTAGATTTCAGAGAGACAGTGGCCGGTGTGAACTGTTATCGAATATTCCAGCACAAGTAAACGGGCAGGCAATGCTGCACGGTGTATGCCGTTACCATACTTTGAGAGTCCGACAAGATACTGTCGGGAACTTGGGTGGTACCGCGAAAAGGATCCTTCGTCCCATAGACGAAGGGTCCTTTTTCTATATATTTGGGAGGAATTGAAATGCTAGATATCAAAAAGATACGAAAAGATCCTGATTTTACCAAAGAAAAATTGGCAACTCGCGGGATCAAACCAGAAACAGTTGATGAGTTGGTTGGATACGATGCCAAACGTCGTGATTTAATTGTTGAATCGGAGTCATTAAAAGCAAAACGAAATGAAGTCTCAGACCAGATTTCTCAAAAAAAGCGCAACAAGGAAGATGCTTCCGAAGCAATCAACCAGATGAAGGAAGTTGGTCAAAAGATTAAGAATCTTGATGAACAATTACGCCAAGTTGAAGAAGAAGAGCATAATTTAGCAGCTCATCTGCCAAACATTCCCCATGATGGTGTGCCGGTTTCACTAACCGAAGAAGGTTCTGTCGAGTTACGAAAGATTGGCAAAATCCCGTCATTTGATTTCAAGCCAAAGCATCACTGGGATATTGGTGAGGATCTTGGAATCCTTGATTTTGAACGGGCAGCCAAAGTGTCAGGTAGTCGATTCGTTTACTATATTGGTGATGGTGCCCTTCTGGAACGGGCAGTGTATAACTTCTATCTTGATCAAAACACTGCTGCCGGTTACACCGAAGTGATTCCGCCGTATATGGTGAATGAGGACTCAATGTACGGCACCGGCCAATTTCCAAAGTTCTTGGAAACCAAAGCCGGCTATGAAATCCAGGATAGTGATCTAACTTTGATTCCAACTGCCGAAGTTCCGTTGGTCAACTATTACCGTAATGAAGTCATTCCAACTGAAAAACTTCCGGTTTCGGTAACCGCATTGACACCAGCCTTCCGTTCCGAGGCTGGAAGTGCCGGCCGTGATACCAAAGGCTTGATTCGTCTGCATCAATTTAACAAAGTTGAGATGGTCAAATTTACCAAGCCAGAAGATTCGTGGGATGCATTGGAAGAAATTACCCATCAAGCGGAAACCAACCTACAGAAGTTAGGATTGGCCTACCACGTCATCACTTTGACGACCAGCGACATGAGCTTCACCGCTGCAATGACACACGACTTGGAAGTTTGGTTCCCAGCCCAGGATAAGTATCGTGAAATCTCGAGTTGTTCAAACTGTACCGACTTCCAAGCACGTCGGGCCCATATTCAATATCGTGACGAAGATGGCAAGCTGCACTTTGTTCATACTTTAAATGGTTCCGGATTAGCTGTTGGACGAACCGTTGCCGCCATTCTTGAAAACTATCAAAACGAAGATGGTAGTGTCACAATTCCTGAAGTGTTGCGTCCATACATGCATGGCATGACAAAAATTGAAAAGCAAAAATAATTTCGTGGACAAAATGCGTAATTAATAAATGTAACCCGAATGATGTTCATTCGAGTTACCACCGATCCACGATTGGTTTCCCCGATCAATCCGATTGGCGCTGCTTGTTTCCCTGATTCAGAAGAAGGCGGAAGACTGTAAAAGGTCTTCCGCCTTCTTTGTTTAAGCTGAATAAAAATTGAATTATTTCAAAATTGGACTAGCAATGTTTTCCAGGATAGGATATAATATTTTTTGTCGGAAAAAGTCGTTACCGATCAACCGTTAACCAATTACAATTTTTGAAAATTCATCTTGACTTGAATTGACTGGTATTGTAAAATTTAATAGTTGTGTTGATGACGTATCTACCAACCAATTTCGAATATTAGTTTCATGGAGGATTAGCTCAGCTGGGAGAGCATCTGCCTTACAAGCAGGAGGTCACAGGTTCGATCCCTGTATCCTCCATTGAGCCGTTAGCTCAGTTGGTAGAGCATCTGACTTTTAATCAGAGGGTCGGCAGTTCGAGACTGCCACGGCTCATTGCCAGTTTTAAACAATGCGGGCGTGGCGGAACTGGCAGACGCGCTAGATTTAGGTTCTAGTGTCTTATGACGTGGGGGTTCGAATCCCTTCGCCCGCATAGGTACTAGTACCTATGAATTAACATTTTGCCGACTTAGCTCAGTTGGTTAGAGCGCTTCACTAGTAATGAAGAGGTCGGGCGTTCGAATCGTCTAGTCGGCATTTTGCGGAAGTAGTTCAGTGGTAGAACATCACCTTGCCATGGTGGGGGTCGCGGGTTCGAATCCCGTCTTCCGCTTCAATCAAGATTCATGATTGAGGTTACTTAATTAAATACTTATTATGCACCCATAGCGCAATTGGATAGAGTGTCTGACTACGAATCAGAAGGTTGTAGGTTCGACTCCTACTGGGTGCATTTTTTATTGCAATAAATTTTTCGGGAAGTAGCTCAGCTTGGTAGAGCACCTGGTTTGGGACCAGGGGGTCGCAGGTTCGAATCCTGTCTTCCCGACTTTTTACAACATAGATAATATGATATATTTATATTGTTAATTGAATAGTACTTAATCATCGGGAAGTAGCTCAGCTTGGTAGAGCACTACGTTCGGGACGTAGGGGTCGCAAGTTCAAATCTTGTTTTCCCGATTTTTTTGTGGGAAATTTCAGTGATAGTCGTTTAAACATACATATTTAGTGAGGGTCAGAATCTGTTTCTTGGATTCTGGCTTTTTTGTTTTGGCAGATGAGGCAGCTTTCGAAACGTGCTCCGACGCCCGGCTGCAAGTCCGGCTAGTCCTGTGGGCGACAGCCCTGATCGCTACACACAAGAAGGGAATGGCAATCAATGAACACCGTTTGTTAGTTGATTGGATAGAGTGGAATTAATTTGTGAGGTTATTTTCTTTTAGTAGACGAGGCAGCCTCCCAAACGTGCTCCGAGCCACTGAACCCTACTGTATAAGACAGAAGAATTAGCAATGAACAAAGTTTGTTTTTTACTTGAATAAACAGGGGGTTGGTTTGTGAGGGTATTTTCTCTTGGTGAACGAGGCAGCCTCCTAAACGTGCTCCGACTGCCCTGATCGCTACACACAAGAAGGGAATGGTAATCAATGAACACCGTTTGTTAGTTGATTGGATAGAGTGGAATTAATTTGTGAGGTTATTTTCTTTTGGTGGGTGAGGCAGCCTCCCAAACGTGCTCCGAGCCACTGAACCCTACTGTATAAGACAAGGCAGAGAATGACGAACAAGATTTGTTCATCATTCTCTGCCTTGTCTTATACTCCGGGTTCACCCGTGGCTCGTCGCACTCTCAAACACTTTCCTTGCACTTTCCCCCAACATTCGTATAATAATAGTCAATATTAGTCAAAGAATTGGGTGATTACATGGCGGACGAAAATATTTCTGATTTAATTGAACGTTATCTCAAAGAAATCCTTGCGCAGAACGAGCAGGTGAAAATTCGTCGTTCTGAAATTGCTGGCTTGTTTGACGTTGTACCGTCTCAGATCAACTATGTGATTAACACCCGTTTTACAATTCAGAATGGATACATTGTGGAAAGTAAACGCGGTGGCGGCGGCTACATTAGAATAGAAAAGGTTCATTTATTAGATGACATTGACGTTTTGAATTCACTCATTGCTGCGATTGGCAACAAATTATCGAAACGAGATAGTGAAACAATCGTCCAAACGTTATATAATAATGAATTAATTAATCGTCGCGAGGTGAGTATCATATTAGCCGCGATTGACAAAGATGCAATTGACTTAAACAGCAGCGATCTAACTGACATCATGCGCGCCAACATCATGGTGTCGATTTTGAACCGGTTGCGATACGAACGATAGGAAGCGAGGGTATCTATGAATAATTTATTTACTCCAAGTGCTAAGAACGTTTTGACCATTGCTCAGGAACAAGCCAAGAAATTCAAGCACCAGGCGATTGGAACTGAACATCTATTATTAGGCTTACTGATTGAGACCAACGGAATCGCCTACAAGGCTCTCCAGCAGTTTTCTGTAACTGCCGAAGACGTTACTGAAGAAGTAGAGCGTTTCGCCGGCTACGGCAACCTAAAGGACCTTAGCAGCAACGATTATCTGCCATACTCTCCAAAAGCAAAAGAGGTTTTAGCTCAGGCAGGAGAATTTGCCAAGAAGAATGGTGTTCCGAAAGTAGGAACTGAGCATATTTTGCTTTCACTGTTGACGGATGAAACAATTCTGTCATCACGAATCCTGATTAATTTGGGACTCGATTTATCACAAATCAGAAAAGTAACCTTACGTAAAATGGGAATCAGTGGTGGTTCCATGGCTTCGAACTTGGCTAACAAGCAACGAGGCCGTCAGCAAAAGAAAGCTGATTCAAAGACACCAACCATTGATTCATTAGCCCGTGATTTAACTGAAATGGCCCGAGAAGACCGACTTGACCCAACTGTCGGCCGTGATCTTGAAGTTAAGCGGGTTGTCCAAATCCTAGCTCGTCGAACAAAGAATAATCCTGTTTTAATTGGTGAACCCGGTGTTGGTAAAACTGCCATTGCTGAAGGTTTGGCAGAACGAATTGTCAGCGGTGACGTGCCTGGCGACATGGCTAAGAAGCGCCTGATGATGCTTGATATGGGTTCATTAGTTGCCGGTACCAAGTATCGTGGTGAATTTGAAGACCGTTTGAAGAAAGTCATTGATGAAATTTACTCAGATGGCAATATCATCTTATTCATTGATGAATTACACACTTTGATTGGTGCGGGTGGTGCTGAAGGTGCCATTGATGCCTCCAATATTTTAAAGCCAGCGTTGGCTCGTGGTGAGCTTCAATTAATCGGTGCTACCACTTTGGACGAATACCAAAAGTACATTGAATCCGATGCTGCTCTGGAACGTCGATTTGCCAAAGTCATGGTTGACGAACCAACCACTGATGAAACCGTTGAAATCTTAAAGGGCTTGCGTCCCAAGTATGAACAACATCACCACGTTGAAATTACTGATGAAGCAATTGAAACAGCTGTTAATCTTTCCAGTCGTTACATCAGCGATCGGTTCCTGCCTGATAAAGCCATTGATTTGATGGATGAGGCAGCTGCCAAGGTTCGAATCGATCATTTACAGAAATCCGATGCTGTCGATGACCACAAGAAATTATCAGATTTATTGTCTGAATTAAATGAAGCTTTAGTTGCCCAAGATTACGAAAAGGCAGCCAAGCTTCGTAAACAGACTAATAAATTGCAGGATGAGTTGGCTCACGATGATGACGCCGATGAGAATCCTGCAGATGCTCATTATCCAGTCAAGGAAACACCCCAGGATGTTGCCGAGATTGTTGGCGAATGGACTGGGATTCCAGTGACCCGTTTGAGCAGTACTGAAGCGGATCGTTTGGTTAATTTGGAAAAGGTTCTTCATAAGCGGGTTATCGGCCAGGAAGAGGCTATTTCAGCGGTTTCACGTTCGATTCGTCGAGCACGAAGCGGTTTGAAAGATCCAAATCGCCCAATTGGTTCATTTATGTTCCTCGGTCCTACCGGTGTTGGTAAGACTGAATTGGCAAAAGCAGTCGCTGAAGCCGTATTTGGTTCTGAAGACGACATGATCCGGGTTGATATGAGTGAATTCATGGAGAAATACTCAACCAGTCGTTTGATTGGTTCAGCACCCGGCTATGTTGGATACGATGAAGGTGGCCAATTAACTGAAAAGGTTCGTCAGAAACCTTATTCAGTTGTTCTCTTTGATGAAGTTGAAAAGGCCCACCCTGATGTCTTCAACCTGTTGCTACAAGTTCTTGATGATGGTTACCTGACGGATGCAAAGGGTCGTAAGATTGACTTCAGAAATACGGTTATCATTATGACTTCCAACCTCGGTGCAACCACTCTTCGAGATAAGAAGACGGTTGGATTTGGCCAAGAGGATGCCAAAGAAGGTTACGCTGCAATGAAGGACACCATCCAAGCTGCCCTCAAGCAACGATTCCGTCCAGAGTTCCTTAACCGGATTGACGAAGTGGTTGTCTTCCACTTATTGACCAAGGCTGAACTTGATCAGATTGTTTACTTGATGGCAAAGCCGGTTATCAAACGAATTCACGATCAGGGAATTGACATCAAGATTACCAAAACGGCAATCGGGATTATTTCCAAACGTGGATTTGATCCTGAATATGGTGCCCGTCCTATCCGAAGAGCAATTCAAACCGAGCTTGAAGATAACTTGAGTGCCAAGCTGCTTGCCAAAGAAATTGTTCCCGGCGATTCAGTAACTGTTGGTGGTCGAAACAACCAGATTACAATTTCAGTTAAGAAGCCTGAACACAAAACATTAGTTAACGATAAAAAATAAACGCGATTCAAAATGAACCATGGTCTAAAAGGTTGACTTTACTTCTATAAATTGTTATTCTTTTAACTGTATTTGTTGTGAATCGAAATGGTCGACGCGATCTATTGTCCGGGTTGGCCTGCATAAAAAACCAAAAGCAAGTAAGTCTTGTTTTTGGATTTTTTTTGCCCTAAACTCGGTCAAATGTGTTCAAAAGCGCATTTGTAATCAAATTGTAACATTTCGATTCCGGAATTTTTTGGAGAGGTGAAAAACTTGGCAGGACATTTAGTTAAATATGGAAAACACCGTACCCGACGAAGTTATGCACGAATTAAAGAAGTGCTTGATTTACCTAACCTGATTGAAATCCAGACTAATTCTTACAACTGGTTTTTACATGAGGGACTTAAGGAAACCTTCGATGGCATTATGCCAATCGATGACTTTCAGGGCAAGCTTTCTTTAGAGTTTGTCAATTATCAATTATTAACACCAAAGTACACTGTTGATGAGGCCCGTGAGCACGAGGCAAATTATTCTGCTCCACTTCACATCACCTTAAAATTAACCAATCACGAGACTGGTGAAATTAAGACTCAAGATGTATTCTTTGGCGATTTTCCATTAATGACTGATCAAGGAACATTTATTATTAATGGTGCTGAACGAGTTATTGTTTCACAATTGGTTCGTTCACCCGGCGTATATTACCATGCCGATAAGGACAAGAACGGCCGTGATTCATTTGGTACGACTGTTATTCCTAACAGAGGTGCCTGGCTTGAATTTGAAACCGACGCAAAAAATATCGCCTATGTTCGAATTGACCGAACACGAAAAATTCCTTTAACTGAACTGATTAGAGCCCTTGGATTTGGCAGTGATTCTGAAATCATTGACATCTTGGGTGACAGTGACAGCTTAGGTTTAACTTTGGAAAAGGATGTTCATAAGGATACCGATGATTCCCGTGTTGAAGAATCATTAAAGGATATCTATGAACGACTACGTCCAGGTGAGCCTAAGACTGCTGACTCATCAAGAAGTTTGCTGACTGCGCGCTTCTTTGATCCAAAACGTTATGATATGGCTCCTGTTGGTCGTTACAAGACTAATAAGAAGCTTAGTTTGAAGAACCGTTTATTAGGCTTGACATTGGCTGAAACCCTTGCTGATCCTGATACAGGTGAAGTTATCGCTCAAAAAGGAACTGTTGTGACCAAAGATGTTATGAAGGATTTGGCACCGTTCCTCGATAATGATGAGTTCAAGGCTTATACTTTCAACCCATCAGACGAAGCTGTTGTAACAGAACCGATGACTGTTCAAATCATCAAGGTTCAATCAGTTAACGATCCTGACCGGGTAGTGCCTTTGATCGGAAACGACAATATTCCATTGAGCTTTAAGCACATCACCCCGGCTGACATCATTTCAGCAATGAACTACTTCTTTAACCTTCAAGAAGGCATCGGTTCAATTGATGATATTGATCACTTGGGTAACCGTCGAATTCGTTCAGTTGGTGAATTATTACAAAACCAATTCCGAATCGGTTTATCACGGATGGAACGGGTTGTTCGTGAAAGAATGTCAATTCAAGACACTTCAACCGTTACTCCGCAACAATTGATTAACATCCGTCCAGTTGTGGCTTCAATCAAAGAATTCTTTGGTTCATCACAACTTTCACAATTCATGGATCAGACCAACCCACTTGGTGAATTAACTCATAAGCGTCGTTTGTCTGCCCTTGGACCTGGTGGTTTGACTCGTGACCGTGCCGGATATGAAGTCCGAGACGTTCACTATACCCATTATGGCCGTATGTGTCCTATTGAAACCCCTGAAGGCCCTAACATTGGATTGATTAACAGTTTGTCCAGTTATGCCCGGGTTAACAAGTACGGTTTCATTGAAACACCATATCGTCGTGTGGATTGGACCAGCCATAAGGTTACTGACCGAATTGATTATTTGACTGCCGACGAAGAAGATAACTTTGTTATTGCACAGGCCAACTCACCATTGAACGATGATGGTTCATTTGTTAATAAGATTGTTATGGCTCGTCATAAGTCAAACAACATTGAAATCAGCATCGATAAAGTCGATTACATGGATGTTTCACCTAAGCAGGTAGTTGCTGTCGCAACCGCATGTATTCCTTTCTTGGAAAACGATGATTCAAACCGTGCCTTGATGGGTGCCAACATGCAGCGTCAGGCCGTTCCTTTGATCGATCCCCATGCACCACTTGTTGGTACCGGTATCGAATACAAGGCTGCCCATGATTCTGGTGTTGCCCTCATCTGTAAGTATGAAGGAACTGTTGAATACGTTGATGCTCGTGAGATTCGAGTACGTCGTGACGACAAGTCCCTCGATAAATATAAATTAATGAAGTTCCGTCGTTCAAACGGCGGTAAGAACTACAACCAACGCCCAATTGTTAAGGTTGGCGATCATGTTGATGCTGACGAAATCTTAGCTGACGGCCCATCAATGGAAGGCGGAGAATTGGCACTTGGCCAAAACCCTGTTGTTGCATTTATGACTTGGCAAGGCTATAACTTCGAAGATGCCATCGCGATCAGCGAACGTTTGGTTAAGGATGACGTTTATACGTCAATCCATATTGAGGAATACGAATCAGAAACTCGGGACACTAAATTAGGACCTGAGGAAATGACCCGCGAAATTCCTAACGTTGGTGAAGATGCTTTGAAGAACCTTGATGAAGACGGAACTGTCCGAATTGGTGCCGAAGTTCATGATGGCGACATTTTAGTTGGTAAGGTAACACCTAAAGGAGTTACTGAACTCTCAGCCGAAGAACGTTTGCTTCATGCAATTTTTGGTGAAAAGTCACGAGAAGTTCGTGATACTTCATTGAGAGTTCCTCATGGTGGTGGCGGTATCATCCAGGATGTTAAGGTCTTTACTCGTGAAAACGGGGACGAACTTTCTCCTGGTGTTAACAAGATGGTCCGTGTCTACATCGCTCAAAAGCGTAAGATTCAAGTTGGTGACAAGATGTCAGGTCGTCATGGTAACAAAGGTACTGTTTCCGTTGTTATCCCTGAAGAAGATATGCCATTCCTGCCTGATGGAACCCCAGTTGATATTATGCTGAGTCCCATGGGTGTGCCATCACGTATGAACATTGGTCAAGTTTTGGAACTCCATTTAGGTATGGCTGCCCGCAAACTTGGTATTCATGTTGCAACACCTGTTTTTGATGGTGCCCGTGATAAGGATATCTGGGATGCCGTTAAGGAAGCCGGCATGCCTTCAGATGGTAAGTACATCTTGTACGATGGCCGTACCGGTGAACCATTTGATAAGAAGATCGCCGTTGGTGTCATGCATTACCTTAAGCTGGCCCACATGGTTGATGACAAGATCCATGCACGTTCAATTGGACCTTACTCATTAGTTACGCAACAACCACTTGGTGGTAAAGCACAATTTGGTGGTCAGCGTTTTGGTGAAATGGAAGTTTGGGCACTTGAAGCTTATGGTGCCGCTTATACCCTTCAAGAAATCTTGACTTACAAGTCAGATGACGTTGTTGGTCGTGTAAAGACTTACGAAGCCATTGTTAAGGGTGAACCAATTCCAAAGCCTGGTGTTCCTGAATCATTCCGTGTGTTGGTTAAGGAATTACAATCGCTTGGTCTTGACATGAAAGTGCTTGACGCAAGTCATAAAGAAATCGAACTCCGTGATCTTGACGACGATGACGACGTGGTTAATGTTGACGCATTAAGCAAGTTGGCCGACAAGAAGAAAGAGCAAGCCGATCAAGCTGCCAAACAGCCTGCTGATAAAGTTGAAGCACCAACTAAATCAACCAACGCTAACAATAGTAATGACTAGAATGGGAGGTCAAACTAGTGGTCGATGTTAATAAATTCGAAAGTATGCAGATTGGACTAGCCTCTCCTGATAAAATTCGTAGTTGGTCATATGGTGAAGTTAAAAAGCCTGAAACCATTAACTACCGAACTTTGAAACCAGAAAAAGACGGTTTGTTTGATGAACGAATTTTCGGTCCTACCAAGGATTGGGAATGTGCCTGCGGTAAGTACAAGCGGATCCGATACAAGGGTATCGTTTGTGACCGTTGTGGAGTTGAAGTTACTCGTTCAAAGGTTCGTCGTGAACGAATGGGCCATATTGAATTAGCAGCTCCAGTAACCCACATCTGGTACTTCAAAGGAATTCCAAGTCGGATGGGTCTTGTTTTGGATATGAGCCCCCGTGCCTTGGAAGAAATTATCTATTTCGCTTCATATGTTGTTACTGAACCTGGTAACACCCCTATGGAAAAGAAACAATTGCTCTCAGAACGTGAATATCGTGAAAAGAAACAGGAATATGGTCCTCGTTTCTCTGCCCAAATCGGTGCTGAAGCAATCAAAACCCTGCTTGATGATGTTGATATCAATAAAGAAGTTGTTGAGTTGAAGGACGAATTAAAGAATGCTACTGGTCAAAAGCGGACCCGTGCTGTTCGTCGTCTTGATATTTTGGAAGCCTTCGTTCAATCTGGAAATGAACTTTCTTGGATGGTAATGGATGCAATTCCAGTTATCCCACCTGACTTACGACCAATGGTTCAACTTGAAGGTGGCCGTTTTGCCACTTCTGATTTGAACGATTTGTACCGTCGGGTTATCAACCGTAACAACCGTTTAAAGAGATTACTTGACTTGAATGCACCTGGAATTATTGTTCAAAACGAAAAACGGATGCTTCAAGAAGCCGTTGATGCTTTGATTGATAACGGTCGTCGTGGCCGTCCAGTTGCCGGTCCCGGTAACCGTCCACTTAAGTCGCTTTCTCACATGCTTAAAGGTAAGCAGGGACGTTTCCGTCAAAACTTACTTGGCAAGCGTGTTGATTATTCCGGCCGTTCAGTTATCGATGTTGGTCCTCATTTGAAGATGAACCAAATGGGACTCCCAGTCCCAATGGCGATGGAATTGTTCAAGCCATTCATTATGAAGGAATTGGTTGGCCGTAATTTGGCATCCAACATTAAGAACGCCAAACGTAAGATTGAACGTCAAGATGATGATGTCTTTAGTGTATTGGAAGACGTTATTAAGGAGCATCCGGTTCTGTTGAACCGTGCCCCTACACTTCATAGACTTGGTATTCAAGCCTTTGAACCCGTTCTTGTAAGTGGTAAGTCCATGCGTCTGCATCCATTGGTTTGTGAAGCTTACAATGCCGATTTCGATGGCGACCAAATGGCGATTCACGTTCCATTATCTGACGAGGCACAAGCCGAATCACGTTTGCTGATGTTAGCTGCTGGTCATATTCTTGCACCTAAGGATGGAAAACCAGTTGTTACACCTTCTCAGGATATGGTTATCGGTAACTATTACCTGACTATGGAAGAAGCAGGCCGTGAGGGTGAAGGGATGATCTTCAATTCACCTGATGAAGCTCAGTTAGCATTTAAGAACGGAATCGTTCATTGGCACACCCGTGTGGGAATCAAGACTTCTGCATATCCAAAGAAGACCTTCACCAAAGACCAACTAGGAAAAATCCTGGTTACCTCTGTTGGTAAGATCATTTTCAATGAAATTTTGCCAGAAGACTTCCCATACATTAATGAACCTTCAGAGACCAATCTGAATGGTTATGTTGATGATCATTTCTTCCTTGAACCAGGGGAAGATATTCATGAACACCTTAAAAATGCTAAATTGATCCTGCCATTTAAGAAAGGTTTCTTAAGTGACATCATTGCTGAGGTTTATAAGATTTACAAAGTGACCGAAACTTCATTCCTACTTGATAGAATGAAGGACCTTGGTTACAATGAATCAACTAAATCCGGTTTAACTGTTGGTATTACTGATATTACTCAGTTGCCTGATAAGCAGGAAATCATTGACGCAGCCCATAAGAAAGTTGACATGGTTACCAAGCAGTTCCGTCGTGGATTGATTACTGACCATGAGCGTTATGAACGAGTTATCGGTATCTGGAATGATGCCAAAGATGATATTCAAAAACGTTTGTTGGAAAATCAAGACCCTCAGAACCCTATCTTTATGATGAGCGATTCTGGTGCCCGTGGTAACATTTCCAACTTTACTCAGTTGGCTGGTATGCGTGGCTTGATGGCTGCTCCTAACGGTGAAATCATGGAATTACCAATCACTTCAAACTTCCGTGAAGGATTGACTGTTTTGGAAATGTTCATTTCAACCCATGGGGCTCGTAAAGGTATGACTGATACCGCCCTTAAGACCGCCAACTCTGGTTATCTGACCCGTCGTTTGGTTGATGTTGCCCAAGATGTTATCGTCCGTGAAAAGGATTGTGGGACCGATCGTGGCTTAACCGTCAGTGCAATTGCTGAAGGTAATGAAATGATCGAACCATTATACGATCGGATTGTAGGCCGTTATGCCCACAAGACTGTTAAGAATCCTAAGACTGGCGATGTCATTGTTCCTGCCAACACCATGATCACAGAAGATCAGGCTACCAAGATTGACGACCTCGGCATCAAAGAAGTCACAATCCGTTCAGCATTTACCTGCAACACGATTCACGGTGTTTGTGAGAAGTGTTACGGCCGGAACATGGCTACCGGTGACGAAGTCGAAGTTGGTGAAGCAGTTGGTACTGTTGCTGCCCAATCAATCGGTGAGCCAGGTACTCAGTTGACTATGCGTAACTTCCATACCGGTGGTGTTGCCGGAAATGCTGATATTACCCAAGGACTTCCTCGTGTTCAAGAAATTTTTGAAGCTCGTAATCCAAAAGGTAAAGCTGAGATCAGTGAAGTTACCGGTACTGTTGAGTCAATCGAAGAAAACCCTGCTGAAAGAACTAAAGAAGTTACTATTAAAGGTGAATCCGATACCAGAACTTACACAGTTCCAATTACGGCTCGAATGAGAGTTGCTGAAGGCGACTACATTCACCGTGGATCAGCTTTGAACGAAGGTTCTGTTGATCCTAAGGAATTGTTGAAGGTTCGGGATGTTCTTTCAACTGAAAACTACCTGCTTCATGAAGTTCAAAAAGTTTACCGGATGCAAGGTGTGGAAGTGGCTGATAAGCATGTGGAAATCATGATTCGTCAGATGCTTCGTAAGGTTCGTATCATGGATCCTGGTGACACTGATGTATTGCCTGGTACTTTGATGGATATCAATGACTTCAGAACAAGCAACGGGGATACTGTTGTTACAGGTGGAATCCCTGCAACGGCGCGTCCTGTATTGCTTGGTATTACCAAGGCTGCCCTTGAAACCAATAGTTTCTTGTCAGCTGCATCATTCCAGGAAACTACTCGTGTTCTTACCGATGCTGCAATTCGTGGTAAGAATGATCCACTTGTTGGTTTGAAGGAAAATGTTATCATTGGTAAGTTGATTCCTGCTGGTACTGGAATGCCAGATTACCGTGGAATTAAGCCTGAAGAAATCGGTAGTTCATCTACTGACGGGGTTTACTCAATTAGCCAGCTTGAAGAAAAAATGAAAGCTGAAGATGCTAATAAGAGCAAGACCACTAAATAAGTATTTAGATTAAAATAGTCGGTTTCAAAAAAGGATTTCAACCCGTCATGGGCTGAAATCCTTTTTTGTTTATGAAATTAATGAAATAAGGACATCTTGGAATTGTTGCGTTACAAAATAGCCAATTGTAATGGCTCTTCGTCAACTGTTGTTGGTGAATCC
>NZ_AZEA01000014.1 GCF_001435575.1 Lentilactobacillus sunkii DSM 19904 | reverse complement strand
GTTAACTGGGACTTTTGTCCCAGCCCCTTTTAGTGTTATTTTTGTCAGATACGTTTATCATTAAGCATGACGTTCAAAAAGTTTTCGAAGGGGATTTATTATATGGATGATGTTTCCAAATTAATGCGTCGGCATACTTACGTAACCAAAATTTCAACCTCATTTATTTATGCAATTTTAGTATCGATTGCGGTTAATTTTTTCTGGACACCGGGCCATATCTATTCTTCAGGAATTACCGGTTTCGCCCAGTTGCTTAATACGATTAGTACCCGGGCGTTTCCGTTTACGATTTCCACTGGACTCGCGTTGTTCCTTTTGAATTTGCCATTATTTGTGCTGTCTTGGCGCGCCATTGGTCATGAATTTACGATCTTTACGATTATTACCGTCTTTCTTTCGAGCTTTATGATTCAATTGTTAAAGCCGATTCCATTGACCCATGATCCGATCATCTGTGCCATTTTTGGTGGTGCAGTCAATGGATTTGGAACCGGACTGGCACTTCGAAATGGGATTTCAACTGGTGGCTTGGATATTTTAGGAATTGTTATCCGGCATCGAACTGGTAATTCCATTGGAACAATTAATATTGCCTTCAATTCTCTGATCATCATTTCGGCTGCAATTATGTATGGATGGCCGTATGCCTTTTACTCAGTATTGAGTTTGATTGTTAATGCCCGGATCATGGATATGACGTATACCAGACAGCAACGGATGCAGGTGATGATTATTACTAATCGGCCCAATACCGTGATTGACAGCGTTCAAAATCATCTGCGTCGAGGAATTACGATTGTTCATAATGCTGAAGGGGCTTACCGGCACGATGCCAAAACAATTTTATTCACTGTTATTTCAAGGTATGAAATGGGCGAACTTGAGGAAGCGTTGTTGGAATCTGATCCAAATGCGTTTGCCAGTATTGCCGATTCCGTCAAAATTCTGGGGAGATTTTATGAGCCGAAACCTTAAGGCCCATTTCTAAAGATTTCCTAAGAAACAAGTTCTCCAGAGGGTTTATGTTATAATATTTTTTGTGTGTGACCACAATATACTGAAATATGGTGAAGATTTTGAAAGTTGTTTATTTATGGCTGATCAGATTATTCTCAATAATGAATATCTGGCGACCAAAGAATAAGGTCGTTTATGTAATGAGCTTTGATGATAATGTTGATTTCATCAAGCAGCTTGCACAGCGATTACCACATAAATATGTTTTGTACGTGCTTTACAAATCTAACACGGAGGCGGCTGCAACTGATTTAGCAGCCTTTGGAATCACTACGCGCCCATTTAGTGACGGACTGAAATTTGTTTTTGAAGATATTTCGGTATTAATGTCTGCCAAGCTCATTATTTGCGATAACTACTATGCCTTTTTGGGTGGGTTGGTAAAGCTTCCAACGACTAAGATTGTTCAGATTTGGCATGCGGACGGCGCCATCAAGAAGTTCGGCTGGGAAGATCCAACGACTGCAATGAGAAGCAACTCTGATAAACACCGATTTCAGAAGGTTTATGATCACTTTGACGAATATATTGTCGGCTCAAAAGCGATGGGTCAAGTGTTCGTCAACAGTTATCACGAAAAGTTTGATAAGATCAAACTGTTGGGGTATCCGCGTTCCGATCAGTATCTTGATCCGGAATGGCAGAAGAAAGCCAGAGAACGGATTTTTCGTTCAGCACCCGAATTAAGAAATCACAGAGTTATTTTGTATGCCCCAACTTATCGGGAACATCAGAACTTTAAGCTGCCAAAAGGACTGGGCAGTGCTTTGGCGGCTGATCCAAATGCATTGGTTGTTATCAAGCTGCACCCGGTTCTTCGAGATCGCGAAGTTCCAATGAGACGAATTGGCAATCCCAAAATCAAGTTTTATCATGAACTTGAAACCAGCGACTTATTAGCTGTCGCCGATACTTTGGTTACCGATTATTCCTCGGTTGCCTTTGATTTCAGTCTATTACCCAATGCAAAATCGATGATATTTTTTATGTTTGATTTGGACAATTATCAAAAAGATCCTGGCGTCCAAGATGATTTTCTCGACTGGCTACCGGTAGAGCCGGTTTATAAAGTCGAGCAGCTCAAAGATCAGATTTCGGCATCACCAGTGGTCAACTTTGATCAGTTTAACGAACACTGGAATACCTATAATGATGGTCACGCCACCAAGCGCGTCATCGATCGCTACGTTAAATTCTTAGAGTCTAATTAAGGAGTGCCTCAAATTGAAAGAAATCAGTACTTTAATAAAAGAACAATTTCAAAATATCGGCATTATTTTTCGAATTTCAAAGTATGAAGATAAAGCTGAGTACCAAAGTCATTACTTGGGCTTGATTTGGGAATATTTGTATCCGTTGATTCAGATCGGTATTTATTGGCTGGTATTTGGTATCGGCTTAAAACATGGGAATTCCACCCATGGGATTGATTACCTGGTTTGGATGGTTATCGGGATTACGCCTTGGTTCTTCATGAACCGGGCAACGCTTGATGCTTCGAAGAGTATCTATCAGCGAGTTGGAATGGTTTCGAAAATGAAGTTTCCAGTGAGTGTCCTGCCAACAATTAAAATTGTCAGTAACTTGAGTGCTTTTTGGACCATGTTGGTCTTTTCAATTATCATTGGTTTTCTTTATGGTGTGACACCTTCCATTTATTGGATTCAATGGATTTACTATTTCATTTGTATGATTGCCTGGTTGATTGCTTTTGGAATTTTCAACTCAACAATCTCGGTTTTGGTTCGAGATTATCGAATTTTACTCCAGTCATTGATGCGGATGCTGTTTTATATGTCCGGCGTTCTGTTTAACTTCCAGACCGATGCTTTTCCTGCACCATTTGTTCATATCTTACAACTCAATCCATTCTTCTACGTTGTCTCCGGTTTCCGTGATGGTATGTTGGGGACGGCCTGGTTCTGGCAGAAACCGACTTTGACGATCATCTTTTGGGGAATGATTCTCTTCTTCCTTCTCGTCGGTTCTCATTTACATTACAAATTCCGATCAAGATTTGTTGACTTAATCTAGTTTTGAGGGTGAATTTTTTGAAGCATTCAATGATTCAATTAATTAAATTAATAGCCCGCATGATACTCATCGTGATGAACGATGGGTTTATTTGTATGCCGGTGAAAAAGGGCAGTGTCGTATTTGAAAGTTTTAACGGCAAGGACGTCAGTGATAATCCACTTGCTATATACAAACAACTGTTAAAAGATGACCCGACCGCCACCAAACGCTGTTATTTTAGTGTCAAACCAAGTGAGTATCGAAAGCTTTCATCAACCTATCCTGATATTCACTTTATTAGGCGTTTTACACCGGGGTGGGTCAAGTACATCGCCCGCGCGGATTTTTGGGTGATGAATTCCAGAATGCCCAAGTGGTGGAAGAAAAACTCCCAGACAACGTTTATCCAGACCTGGCATGGAACGCCACTTAAAAAGCTGGGCGTGGATATTGATAACGTTGAGATCCCTGGCAGTTCAACGGCAGAATACCATCAAGAATTTATTGATGAAGCGGCACGGTGGGATTATCTGATCGCCCCTAATCAATATTCTCATGATATTTTTAAGTCTGCCTTTAAGTATTCTGGCCATTTTCTGGATATCGGCTACCCCAGAAACGATGTTTTATATTCAGGTAACAATGCCGATTCTATCGCCAAAATCAAGCAGAACCTATTTGGCTTTCAGCCAAAGCAGGTTGTGATGTATGCGCCAACTTGGCGGGATGATGATTTTTCAGAGAAAGGGAAATATAAATTCACTTTACCTTTTGATTTGGCTGAGTTTTTTGACAAAGTTTCTGCAGAGACACTATTGGTCATCAGACCGCACTACTTGGTTAAAGACAGCATCGACATTACCGGCTTCGAAGACCGGGTAAAAATTTTGGCGGATGTTGACATCAATCAGTTATACTTGATTACAGATTTACTGATTACGGATTATTCTTCGGTGATGTTTGATTATGCCAATCTTAAGCGACCAATGCTTTTTTATCCTTATGACTTGGCCCATTATCGTGATCAGCTCAGAGGGTTTTACTTTGATTACAACCAGGACAATCTGCCGGGCCCAATGGCTCTCCATGAAGCCGATTTTTATCAAATTTTAAAGCAATACGCTGTTGAAGGAAACTTTACCAATTACATAGCCAATCTCAACGCTTTTAACGAAAAGTTCTGTTCTTGGGAAAGTGGTGAAGCATCCGAAAAAGTTAGTCAATTGATTCTAAAGGGAGGAAAAACACAATGAGTGATGACACATTCTTAATTGGCTCACACGTCAGCATGAATGGTAAGGACATGTTTCTGGGTTCAGCCAAGGAAGCAGCATCCTTTGGCGAAAATGTATTTATGGTATACACAGGAGCACCCCAAAATACCGTCAGAAAGCCGATAGAGAAGTTAAATGCTGACGCCGGCAAGCAGTTTATGGCGGATAATGGACTCAAAGAAGTGGTTGTTCATGCGCCCTATATTATTAATCTTGGGAATACGTTAAAACCACAAAACTTTGCTTTTGGAGTTACCTTTCTCCAACAGGAGATTAAGCGGGCCGAAGCCATTGGCGCTAAGGAAATTGTGTTGCATCCCGGAGCTCATGTCGGTGCCGGTGCTCAAAAAGCGATTGATCAAATTGCCAAAGGCCTTAATGAAGTGATTACCAAAGATCAGCATGCTCAGATTGCCTTGGAAACAATGGCTGGAAAGGGTACTGAAGTGGGTGTGACGTTTGAGCAGCTGGCTGAAATTATAGATAAGGTTCACGACAATGATAAGTTGGCCGTGACTTTTGATACTTGTCATACAAGTGACGCCGGTTACGACATTAAGAATGACTTTGATGGCGTTTTAAACGAATTTGACCACGTCATCGGTTTGGATCGCCTCAAAGTGATTCATCTAAACGATTCAAAAAATGAACAGGGAAGCCACAAAGATCGCCATCAAATCATTGGATTAGGGACAATTGGCTTTGATGCGCTTAACTATGTTGCCCATCATGACCAACTAAAAAGCGTTCCCAAAATAATGGAAACGCCGATTTTAAAAAATCCCGATAATAAAAATATTAAGTGGAACCCACATGGTTATGAAGTTGCGATGCTCAAAAAACAGGAATTCAACCCAAATATTATTGAAGATATGAAAGCCGGCAAGCCATATTAGGGTGTTTCGGTTAATCTTCAAATTCGGTCGTATTCAAATTTAAACTTTCCAGGATAATGGTTGCTGTCTCTTCGATCGATTTGTTAGCCACATTGATGGTTAAACAGCCGATTTTTCGATACAGCTTTTTTGCGTACTCTAATTCAGTTTTGATGTGTTTTGGATCTGAATAAGGCGTGTCTGCATTTAGTCCGTATGAGATCATTCGCTGTTTACGAATTTTGCTGAGTTTCTCCGGGGTATTCAAAAGACCAAACATTTTGTCCTTGTCAATATCCTCAACTTCCTCGGGAAGCTGTAAATCCGGTCCAATCGGCAGGTTGGCAACCCGTTGGTTTTGGTTAGCTAAATATAGCGATAACGGTGTCTTGGAGGTTCTGGAGACTCCAAGCAACACAATGTCGGCTTCTAGAAGACCTTTTGGATTCTTCCCATCGTCATTTTCCACGGCAAATTCGATGGCTGAAATCCGCTCAAAGTAGTTCTGGTTTAAATCATGGATGAGACCGGGAACATGAGCAGGCTGTTCGCCTGTCAATTTACTGAGCATTCTCATGGGCGATTGGACACAGTCGAAGTCAGAAAGGCCGTTTTCTTTACAAAAGTCTTGAACCATTTTACTCAAATCAGTGTTGACCAATGTGTGGAAGATCATTGCCTGCTTGTTCAGGGCGATCTTCAAGATTCCCCGTAAAATCGAGTCGGTCTGGATAAACGGAAACCGACGAATCTCGGCTTTGACGTCTGGAAATTGTGACAGAGCAGTTTGGGCAATTGTCTGTGCCGTTGCACCGCTTGAGTCGGATATAATAAAAATGTTTTGAGTTTGCATGGTAAATAACCCCTAAAATTATATTTGTTAATTAAATATTAACATGCATCATCAATTTTATCTTAAATCATTGACGATGTATCGATTAATATGTATAATTTACTTCGAACCGTTTTAGAAAGCACTTTTAGTGTTGATTAAACAGTTACATTTAAGCTCGGAGGGAGGGAATTTCATATGGCAAAGACAGTCGTTCGTAAAAACGAGTCTCTTGATGATGCTCTTCGACGCTTCAAACGTACAGTTTCTAAAAGCGGTACATTACAGGAATATCGTAAACGAGAGTTTTATGAAAAACCAAGTGTTAAGCGTAAGTTAAAGTCTGAAGCAGCACGTAAGCGGAACAATAAAAAGAAACGTCGTTTTTAATAAATGATGGTAAAGAGGTCGGAGCTAATGTTTATTAGTCTCTGATCTTTTTTAATGTTAAAATTTAAGTATTAACTGAAAAGAGGTTACTTTGATGAGTGTATATGATAAATTGCTTTCTGACATGAAGGATGCCATGAAGGCCCGTGATAAAGTCCGACTTGGTGTTATTCGTGGTATTAAGGCACAAGTTATGAATGCCAAAGTAGCAGATGGAAACCATGATTTAACCGAAGCTCAAATTCAAGATATCATTATGAAAGAGATTAAGCAGCAAAAAGAATCTCTTGAAGAGTTTCAAAAAGCCGACCGTCAAGATTTGGTGAAGGATCAAGAAGCCAAACTAAAGATTGCCGAAGAATATGCACCAAAACAAATGTCTGAAGACGAAGTCGAAAAAGTTGTTACTGACACCATTTCTCAGGTTGGTGCAGAATCAATGGCCGATTTTGGTAAAGTCATGGGTGCAATTATGCCTAAGGTTAAAGGTAAGGCAGACGGTAGTATTATTAACAAACTCGTTAAGAAACAACTTCAAAGTTAGATTTCCTTTAGGAAGCCACAGCTTTGTGGTAGTATCTGAATAAATATGACAATGAAAAGGAGCTCACTTACTTGGCTGATACTCAACAAGTTACAAGAGAGTTTATTGTATCTGACCCTAATGAATTATTGCAGATTGTCGGTACTCAAGACGAGTACATTACAATCATTGAAGAGGGAATGGATGTCTCCATTAACGTCTTTGGCAATTCATTACGAATCACTGGTCAGGATGAAGCCGTCACCACGACAGTCCATATTTTGGAGAATATTCTCTCTTTAATCCAGAAGGGCATAAATATTAACAGCAGCGATTTTATTAGCGCGATGAATATGGCTCAAAATGGCACGCTGGAGTACTTTAAAGACCTTTACAATGAAGTACTCATAAAAGATGCAAAAGGCAAGGCAGTCCGTGTTAAGACCTTTGGTCAGCGGCAGTATATTCAGGCAATCAAGCACCATGATGTTGCCTTTGGAATCGGTCCTGCCGGTACTGGTAAGACTTATTTGGCTGTCGTCATGGCAATTGCTGCTCTCAAGAAGGGAACCGTTGACAAAATTGTTTTGACAAGACCTGCCGTTGAAGCTGGAGAAAGCTTGGGCTTTTTGCCTGGTGATCTTAAAGAAAAGGTTGACCCGTATTTGCGCCCAATTTATGATGCACTTCATGCCATTCTCGGTGCCGAGCATACAGAACGCCTGATGGATCGCGGCACAATTGAAATTGCGCCATTGGCATACATGCGTGGGCGGACTTTGGACAATGCGTTTGTTATTTTGGATGAAGCCCAGAACACGACCAATATGCAAATGAAAATGTTCCTAACCCGTCTCGGATTTGGATCGAAAATGATTGTGAATGGAGACATCTCACAAATTGATTTACCGAAGCATTCAGCCAGCGGGTTGGTAACGGCTCAAAAGATTTTAAAGAACATTGATCAAATTGAGTTTGTCACTTTTACTGCAAAAGATGTTGTTCGACATCCGGTGGTTGCCAAAATCATCACTGCTTACGAAAAAAGCGGCAATTAATTTACAAAAGACTTGAGGAATTAACTTAATGGATTTAGAAATTTACGATAAAACTGAAAAAGGTGTCCCCGAAAAAGATCAGAAGCTAATCCGTGATGTGTTGGACTTTGCCGGCTCCTATATTCATTTGGCAGACAACACGGAAATGTCGGTGACACTGGTCAATAACGATGAGATTCATCAAATTAATAAGAAATATCGGGGCGTTGACCGTGCTACTGATGTGATCAGCTTTGCAATTGAAGATGACAATGATGATGCCGATGACTTTCCGATTGTGATGGACGAGGAATTAAAAGAAGCGATTCCTGAAAACGTTGGCGATATTTTTGTGTCGGTTGACAAAGTTGCTGAACAAGCTGATTATCTCGGTCATTCATTTGAACGAGAGCTTGGCTTTCTTTGCGTTCACGGATTCCTTCACCTCAATGGTTATGATCATATGAAGAAAGCTGATGCGGATGTTATGTTTCCGCTTCAAAAAGAGATTTTAAATGCCTATGGACTCAAAAGATAAGCAAAAACAACAATTGGATAAGAATAAGACGTTTTTCCAGTCGGTAGGCCACGCCCTTGATGGCATTAAGCGGCTTTTGTTGGAGGAGCGGAACTTTCGGATTGATTTGGTTGTGGCAATTATTGTTTTAACGTTTGCCATCATCATGAGAATCAGCATCAATGAATGGCTGTGGCTGTTCGCTGCTTTTTTCTCAGTTATCGGCTCAGAGGTGTTGAATACCGTTGTTGAAAACGTTGTTGACTTAATTGTCGGTCACCATTTTGATTCACTTGCCAAACGGGCAAAAGATGTTGCTGCCGGTGGTGTTTTGTTGTCGGCACTTTTTGCTGTAATCATTGGCATGCTGATTTTTGTTCCCAGATTTATCACATTATTAAAATAAGAGGGGTAAAAAATGGATAATCCAGATTTTCATTCAGGCTTTATTGCCATCGTCGGCCGACCAAACGTTGGGAAGTCAACATTTTTAAATCGAGTAATCGGTCAAAAAATTGCTATCATGAGTGACAAACCGCAAACAACCAGAAATAAGATTCAGGGTGTTTACACAACTAAAGATGCGCAAATTGTTTTCATCGATACACCTGGTATTCATAAACCCCAAAATAAGTTGGGCGATTTTATGATGGAATCGGCATTGTCGGCATTAAAAGAAGTTGATGCTGTCTTGTTCATGGTTAACGCAACCGAACATCGTGGTGCCGGTGACAATTTCATCATTGACCAGCTTAAGAACGTTGATAAGCCCATTTACTTGTTAATTAATAAGATTGACGAGATTTCGCCTGATGATATTATGCCGATTATTGATCAGTACAAAAATGCCTTGGAATTCAAGGACGTTTATCCAATTTCAGCTCTACAGGGGAACAATGTGCCTGAACTGATTGATACTTTAATCAAGGAATTACCGAATGGACCGCAGTATTATCCTGCAGATGAGGTAACCGATCATCCTGAGCGGTTTGTAATTTCTGAATTAATTCGTGAAAAGGTCTTGGAATTGACGAGACAGGAAATTCCACATTCAACTGCCGTGGTGATCGAGAGTATCAAGACTGAAGAAAGTCTGTTGAGAATCCGCGCCACTATCATTGTTGAACGTGACGGTCAAAAAGGGATTGTGATTGGTAAGGGTGGCTCAATGTTGAAAAAGATTGGGACCCTTGCCAGAAAAGACATTGAAAATATGATGGGCAATAAAGTATTCTTGGAGCTTTGGGTTAAAGTTGAGCCACATTGGCGAGATAAAGCAAACTTGCTCAATTCATACGGTTACCGTAAAGATAATTATTAGAGGTGAACGACTTTGTCAAAAGGTCAGCGAACTGATTTTAACGGCATTTTGCTGTATACAAAAGCCTATCGGGAACATGACCTGCTGATAAAGTTTCTGACAAAGGAATTTGGCAAAAAAATGTTCCTGGTCAGAGGCGCAAAACGACCAAAATTCAAGATGCGAGCTGCTGTTTTGCCATTTACCTATGGTTTGTATAGTGGTGACATCAAAGATGATGGTTTGTCTTATATTATGACTGATAAGCATCTTGATCACTTTCAAAACATCAGTGAAGATATCACCAAGAACGCTTATGCCACATACATTATGTCGTTGATTGACATGGCGTATCCTGATGGCGAACCAATTCCGACTTGGTACGATAAGCTGTTGACAGGACTGCATTTGATTGATGAAGGGTTTGATGAGCAGATCATCACCAATATTTTTGAAGTGCAGCTGCTCAACGCATATGGTGTGGCGCCGGATTGGGTAGATTGTGTGATCTGTCACCGGACGGATCTGCCCTTTGACTATTCGGAAGCCTATGGCGGTTTGCTTTGTCGGAACCACTGGGATAAAGATCCTTATCGGATGCATTTGGATGCGCGGACAATTTATTATCTGCGTTTGTTTTCCGTGGTGGATTTATCGAAGCTGACCCACATCAAGGTCGGCGATCAGACCAAGAAGGCACTTCGTGAAGTCCTCGATCAAATTTATTCACGGAGCGTCGGGGTTGTGCCCAAGAGCAAGCACTTCATCGATCAGTTGGGGAAATTCAAGCTGTAATTGCATAACAGCGTTGACAATTATTTTAATGTCAACTATGATTATTTTTGAAATAAATAATTCAACGATGATAAAAGAGATTGTTTAACGGATTTTTTAAACGAGGTCGGGATAGTGTGAGCCGGTCAAAATCGATTAAACAAATGGCACTTTTCGAGTTGAACAATTAAGTGCTGGTAGTAATACCAGAAGTAGGGTGGAACCGCGATTTCATCGTCCCTATGTTGAGTGGCTTAGTCTATAAGTCGTTGAACATAGGGACTTTTTTCATGCTTTTTACTATTTAGGAGGAAATTTTTATGACTGAAAAGTTATCACTTCAAGAAATTATCCTGCGGCTGCAGAAATACTGGGCAGCTCAGGGATGTATGTTAATGCAGGCTTATGATACTGAGAAGGGTGCCGGCACAATGAGCCCCTATACTTTCTTAAGAGCGATCGGACCTGAACCTTGGAATGCTGCATACGTTGAGCCTTCGCGACGTCCGGCTGATGGCCGATATGGTGAAAATCCCAACCGGTTGTACCAACATCACCAGTTCCAAGTGATCATGAAACCTTCACCTGAAAATATTCAAGATTTATATTTAAACAGTTTAAAAGAACTTGGAATTAATCCTTTGGAACACGATATCCGATTTGTTGAAGATAACTGGGAAAACCCATCAATGGGTTGTGCCGGTGTTGGTTGGGAAGTATGGCTGGACGGAATGGAAATTACCCAGTTCACTTACTTCCAAATCGTCGGTGGTCTTGAAATGGATCCCGTTGCATCTGAAATTACCTATGGGTTGGAACGCTTGTCTTCATATGTTCAAGATGTCAACTCTGTCTTTGATCTTAATTGGTCAGACGATGTGAAGTACGGCGACATCTTTAAAGAACCTGAATATGAACATTCAAAATATAGTTTTGAAGTTTCTGATCAGGAAATGCTTTTGAACTTGTTTAACGATTATGAACGTGAAGCTAAACGTCTTTTAGCTCAAGATTTGGTTCATCCAGCCTATGATTACATCCTTAAATGCAGTCACACTTTCAACTTGTTGGATGCAAGAGGGGCGGTTTCAGTTACTGAACGTGCCGGTTACCTGTCCAGAATCCGGAATTTAGCCCGTTCGGTTGCCAAAGAATTTGTGGAAGCCCGGAAGCGATTAGGATTCCCATTAATCAAAGACGAAAAGAAACGCCAAGAATTATTAAAGGACGACAAGGAGGAGAAGAAATAATGGCTAACAATTTTCTATTAGAGATCGGTTTGGAAGAAATTCCTGCTCACGTTGTAACGCCAAGTATCAACCAACTTAAAAAGCGGGCAAGCGATTTCTTGAAAGATCAGCGAATTTCATTTGCCAATATTAAAACCTTCAGTACTCCACGTCGTTTAGCTTTATACATCACCGGCTTAGCCGATAAACAGCCTGATATTGACAAGTCTGTAAAGGGGCCTGCCAAGAAAATTGCCAAAGATTCAGACGGCAACTGGACCAAAGCTGCAATTGGATTCTCTCGTGGCCAGGGAGCCACTCCGGACGACATCACATTCAAAGATGTTAAGGGGACCGAATATGTTTTTGTTGAAAAGCACATTGCTGGAAAGCCACTCAAAGAAATCTTGACTGGCATGAAGGACGTTATTACGGCAATGACTTTCCCAACCATGATGAAATGGGGAACCTACTCATTTGAATACGTTCGGCCAATCAAGTGGTTGGTGGCCTTACTGAATGATCAAGTCATTCCATTCAAGATCCTGGATGTTGAAACTGACAGAATTACTTCTGGACACCGATTCCTGGGTAAAGACATTGAATTAACCAACGCTGACGAATATGAAGAAAAATTAACCGAACAATTTGTCATTGCTGATGCCGCCAAGCGAAAAGAATTAATCTCAAAGCAGATTAACAAGATTGCCGCCGACAATAATTGGAAGATTAATTTAGACCCGGGCCTGCTTGAAGAGGTCAATAATCTGGTTGAATGGCCAACCGCATTTTATGGCAACTTTGATGAAAAGTATCTGACTATCCCAGACGAAGTATTGATCACTTCCATGAAAGACCATCAACGATTTTTCTATGTTACGGATCAAGAAGGAAAATTGCTGCCTCACTTCATCTCCGTTCGTAACGGGAATGATTACGACATCCAAAACGTTGTAGCTGGGAACGAAAAAGTTTTGACTGCCCGCCTTGATGACGCAATGTTCTTCTATCAAGAAGATCAGAAGAAATCGATTGCCGATTATGTAGAACGCTTAAAGAAAGTTAGCTTCCACGATAAGATCTCAACGATGTATGAAAAGATGCAGCGGGTTCAGGTGATGGCCGGTTATCTTGGCAAGCTTGCCGGATTATCCGAACAACAGCTTAAAGATCTGGATCGAGCTGCTTCAATTTACAAATTTGATTTGGTAACTGGGATGGTCGGTGAATTTGCTGAGCTCCAAGGCGTGATGGGGAACAAATATGCCTTGCTTAAAGGCGAAGACCAGGCAGTTGCCACAGCAATATCTGAACATTATATGCCGATTTCTGCTAATGGTGAGCTGCCAAAGACTGACGTTGGCTCAATTTTAGCGATTGCCGACAAGCTTGACAGTATCCTGACATTCTTTGCCGCCGGTATGATTCCAAGTGGTTCCAACGATCCATACGCATTGCGTCGTCAAGCTACCGGGATTGTTCGAATTGTTGCCGAAAGACAACTCAATTTTGATCTGGACGACACCCTCGATAAGCTGATTGACTTGGAAGACCAGGCAAAGGTTGCGCCAAAGCTTGATATGAAGAGTCAGGTCTCAGCGGTCAGTGCCTTCACAAAAGACCGGATCAAACAATATTTGGACGATCTTGGGGTTCGATATGATATTGCCGACGCAGTCACTTCAGGATCACACACCAATATTTTGTTCAACATCGCCAGTGCCAAGACATTACAGGATCATAAGGACGATACCGATTTTAAGGACATCATCGAATCCTTGACCCGTGTGCAACGTATTTCAAAGAAGGGTTCATTCAAGGATGATGATCTGCGTGTCGACGCATCGCTGTTTGAAAATGATTCTGAAAAAGCCTTGTATGATGCCGTATCATCTGCTTCAAAAGATTACACCAGTCAAAGTGCCGAGACTGATTTTGATCGATTGTCACAATTAAAGGACGCCATCAATGACTACTTCGATGCAACAATGGTGATGGCTAAAGACGATCAATTGAAGAATAATCATTTGCGTCAATTGACGATCATTGCCAACATGATTATGTATCTTGGTGATCTGGATAAGCTGGTTGTCAAAGGGTAATTGTTCAAGTGTCAATGTTTGTGCAAACTCGACTTTTATGCTATTATTTAAATACGTATCGCCAGTAAAACAAGTCGCACTTTTGGTGCGGCTTTTTACAGGTATTAACACAGTTTAAAAGATGGGAGGCGAAGTAATGGTGAAGATCCCAGAAGATGTGATTGAAGAAATCAGGTCACAGGTTAACATTGTTGACGTTGTTTCCCAGTTTGTTCAATTAAAACAATCCGGAAAGAATTTATTTGGCCTTTGTCCGTTTCATGAGGAGCGGACCCCATCTTTTTCAGTATCAGAGGATAAACAAATATTCCACTGTTTCAGTTGTGGAAGAGGCGGGAATGTCTTTAAATTCTTGATGGAGCTTCAAAATATTTCGTTTCCTGAAGCCGTTAAAAAAGTTGCTGAGATGGAAAACATTTCCGTTGATGATAAGTATTTTCAAGGAAATGCCAATTCCCAAGAAACTGCAGAAAACTCTCAGCAAAAGCAGCTCATCGACCTTCATGAGCAAAGCGTCAAGTTGTACAACCACATTTTGACTAATACCAAAATGGGGCAGCCGGCTTTGGATTATCTCCATAAGCGGGGGGTTAGTGATGACACAATTGCGATTTATCAGTTGGGTTATGCTCCTGGGCAACGTTTGCTAAAGCCGTTTTTTGACGAACGGAAGGTTGACTTTCAATTACTTCGCAAGTCTGGTTTGTTTTCAGAAGATCAGGATGGTAATTTGCGGGACCGATTTGTGGATCGGGTGATGTATCCAATTCGTAATGGATCAGGACAAACTATTGCCTTTTCCGGGCGGTTGTTGACGACTGATTCAGACATGCCGAAATATCTTAACAGTCCAGAAACTGAGATTTTTAACAAACGCAAAGTACTGTTCAATCTTGATCTTGCCCGGCCAAATATTCGCAGCAAAGAACCCGCAATCTTATTTGAGGGGTTCATGGATGTTATCACTGCATATCAAGCAGGAATTAAGTCGGGAATTGCTTCCATGGGAACAAGTCTGACTGAACAGCAGATTTATGATATCAAGCGAATAACACATGAAGTCGTCATTTCCTATGATGGTGATACACCAGGGCAAAAAGCGATTAAACGCGCAATTGATGCGTTTAACGAGCAGAAAAGCAGTATTGAGATGAAGATTATTTCGGTGCCGGATGGGATGGATCCAGATGAATTTATCCGTAAAAAAAGTGCTGATGATTTTAAGCAGTTGATTGTCCATGCCCAGGCACCAATTGAGTTTGAATTAGGATTCCTCAAGAAACAGTACAATCTTGATTCCGAAGTGGATCAGAGTCATTACATTGCTGAAGCTTTAAAGCTGATTAGTCACGTTGATTCCGGCATTTCCCGGGATCTTTACCTTAATCGGTTGGCTGATGAATTTGAAGTGGACAAGCAATTGCTTCAACAGCAATTGGCGCCACTGATCACCCAGTCCACCCGGGTACCTGAACAGCAGCACGTTTATCATAAACAGGTTCAGGTCGTGAAGCAGCCTAAGCATTTCTCGTTGATTGAGAAAGCCGAGATGCAGTTGATGAATCGAATGCTGCATTACCATGATGTATGGTTAAAGGTAAGTAATGTTTCAGGATTCTCATTTGTTGATGAGCAGTATCAAATGTTGTACCTTCTAGCTGAAGGTTATTTTACCAAGTTTGATGAGTATAACGTCGCGACATTTAGTAATTTGATTTCCGAGGACTCCCTGCAAAGTTTATTAATCAACATTGATATGCTTGAACTGCCGGACAATCCGACAGATGATGAAATTAACAGTTATTTAAACATTTTGATGCACCGAGCACCTGTCGAAGAAAAATTAAAGAAGAAACGAGCAGAGCTTAAGCAGGCTGTCAAGATTGGTGATGTTGACAAACAGCGAACATTGACAATTGAGATTGTTAAGCTTGAACAACAGAAGAGAATGAAACAACAAGTATAACTCCAGGAGGCTTTTTGATGGCTAACAAAAAAACAGATAAGGTAACAGAAGCAAAGACGACTACAGCAAAGAAGACCGCAGCCAAAAAGACAACTGCCGCTAAGGCTAAGTCAACCAAAGCCAAATCAACCAAGGCAAAAACGACCAAGGCTTCCAAGAAGGCCGACAAGCCTTACAAAAAAGAATTTGATGCAATTGTAAAAACGAATAAGCCAATTGGTCACATCACTTATGATGAATTGGAAAAGAAAATTCAAAAACCATATTCCTTGAGTGAAAAGGACATGGAGAACTTGTTGGAAAGCATTGAGGATTCTGGAATCAGTGTTGTCGATGAAAAAGGTGATCCGGATCCACGGGCAATTGGTGCTGCCAAGAAAGTGACTAAGAAGGAACTTTCAGACGTTTCAGCCCCAACTGGGGTTAAAATCAATGACCCGGTTCGGATGTACTTGAAGGAAATCGGTCGTGTATCTCTGTTGAGTGCCGACCAGGAAATTTCATTGGCTAAACGAATTGAAGCCGGTGATGAGGAAGCTAAGCAGGAACTTGCTGAAGCCAACTTACGACTGGTTGTTTCAATTGCCAAGCGTTATGTCGGCCGTGGGATGCAATTTCTTGATTTGATTCAAGAAGGTAATATGGGCTTGATGAAGGCCGTTGAGAAATTTGATTACCGCAAAGGTTTCAAATTTTCCACTTATGCAACTTGGTGGATTCGACAGGCGATTACTCGTGCCATTGCTGACCAGGCTCGAACAATTCGAATTCCAGTCCACATGGTTGAAACAATCAACAAGTTGATCCGAATTCAACGTCAATTACTTCAAGACCTTGGCCGTGAGCCACTGCCTGAAGAAATTGGTGCTGAAATGGATATGCCCACTGAAAAAGTTCGTGAAATCCTTAAGATTGCTCAAGAACCGGTTTCACTTGAAACCCCAATCGGTGAAGAGGACGATTCTCACCTTGGTGATTTCATTGAAGATCAAGACGCTACTTCACCAGCTGATCATGCAGCGTACGAATTGCTGAAAGAGCAACTTGAGAGCGTATTGGACACATTGACTGATCGTGAGGAAAACGTTTTGCGTTTACGTTTTGGTCTTGATGATGGCCGTACCCGAACTCTTGAAGAAGTTGGAAAAGTCTTTGGTGTCACCCGCGAACGAATTCGACAGATTGAAGCCAAAGCTTTAAGAAAGCTGCGTCATCCTTCACGAAGCAAGCAGCTTAAAGATTTCTTGGATTAATCAATATAATTTTAACTTTTCGTTTAAAGAGGTTGGAACATTCGTTGTTCGAACCTCTTTTTTGTTGCTCACGGTGATTCATGAGTGAAACTCACCGTGAAATCTGTTATTTTTCATTCTAATAATTTATAATGAATTTATATACAAACTTAGGAGCTTATTATGAATAGCAATCATTTATCAAAACGACTGCAGACAGTCAGTGACCATGTTGAACCGGGAAGCCGGCTGGCCGACATCGGTTCCGATCACGCTTATCTACCGATTCATTTGGCCAAGAATCACATCATTGAATATGGCGTGGTGGGAGAGGTTGCCAAAGGCCCACTTTCAAATGCCATTTCTGAAATTAAAAAAGATAATCTTTTGGAAGTCCTTCATCCAAGATTGGCGGACGGATTAGCTGCCATTGAACCCGGTGATGACGTCAATGCCATTACCATTGCTGGAATGGGAGGAAATCTAATCACTCACATTCTCGAAGATGGTAAAGCTAAATTGTCTGGTAAAGAGAAGCTGATTCTCCAACCCAATGTGGGCGAGCCAACTGTGAGAAAATGGTTGATGGCAAACCGCTACAAAATATTTGCCGAACAGATTCTTGAAGAAGATGGCCATATTTATGAGATTGTCACTGCAAAAAAGGCAGAACAGCCGATCAAGTATACAGAATTGGAACTAAAATTCGGACCGTTTCTGTTACAAGAGAAGTCACCAGTTTTCGTTGCCAAGTGGCAGGAAGAAATCCGTCTTTTACAAAAAGTCATTCAAAGTATGCGCCAGGCGGTTCATCAAGATACTGCCAAGATCGCTGCAATTCAAAAAGAAATAGATACGATTAATGAGGTGATACAGGTTGAAAGTTAAAGATTTGGTTGATCGTTTTGAACAGTTCGCACCAAAGAAGCTAGCAATGGAAAAAGATCCCGTTGGTTTACAGATCGGATCATTACAGAGCAATGTGCACAAAGTGATGACAACTTTGGATGTTCGTCCAGAGGTTGTCGATCAAGCCGTTGAAAACAATGTTGATTTTATTTTTGCCCACCATCCTGTGATGTTTCATCCTGCTAGGAATCTGGATTTAGATGACCCACAGAACGCGATGTACGCTAAGATTATTGCCAACCACATCACGGTCTACGCAGCTCATACTAATTTGGACTCAGCTGATAATGGGATGAATGATTGGCTTGCCGACGCCCTTGGGTTAAGTCATTTATCAGGGCTAGTGCCGACTTATGATGAGTCGGTTTTCCGTTTAACCGTTCAGGTGCCAAAAGTTTATGCAACAGCTGTTAGAATGTCTTTGGTTGATGCTGGCGCCCAAGCAAGCGCCGACCAGTACAGTGGTTATACCTATGAAATTGACGGCACGGTATATTATGTACCAAAAGCCGGTGCCGATCCTACAATGGGGGCTGCCGGTGAACCCAACGAAATTGAAGATTCTCGATTGGAATTTGAAGTTCCCGAGAAAAATCTGCATCATGTATTGAGAACTTTAGCAGACGTTCATCCCTTGGAAAAGCCACTGTATAATTTGATTCGGCTTGAAGATAAAAAGCATCATTTTACAATGGGAAGAATTGGTGATCTGGACAGTCCGATGACCGTTAAGGAATTTGCCAACTACTGTAAGAAAGTTTTTGCCGTCGATGGACTGCGGGTGATCGCTAAAGATTTGACCAAGCCCGTTTCACGCGTTGCTGTCTTGGGTGGTGATGGCGGCAAATTCTTCCATTTGGCTCAGCAGAAAGGTGCGGATGTCTATGTTACCGGGGATGTTTACTACCATACCGGCCATGACATGTTAGCAGCTAATCTGCCGGTGATTGACCCTGGCCATCACATTGAAAGCATCTGCATTCCCAAGCTGGCAGCCATGTTTACGCAATGGGCCGAAGAAAACAACTGGGACTTGGATGTTTATCAATCCACTGTTAATACCGATCCATTCACATTTATGTAGAAATTAAGGAGAAAATAATTATGGCAAAGTACACTGAACTGATTCCCAACTTTTTAAAATTTGTGAAGGTTAATACCCGCTCGGATCCAAATTCAACGACGATTCCGTCCTCAGACAGGGAAACCAAGTTTCTGAACAGTCTTCAAGATCTCTTAAACGAAATGGGATTGGAGAACGTTCATACCAATGATCAAAGTGCTTATGTATTTGCAACCCTACCGGCAAACATTGATAAAAAAGTCCCGGCGGTTGGCTTTATCTCTCACATTGATACTGCTGATTTTAATTCAGAGAATATTAATCCTAAAATCGTTGAAAATTATGACGGTCATTCTGTCATTAAGTTGGATGATAAGGGTGAATACACTTTGGATCCCAAGGTATTTCCAAGCCTGACAAAGTATCAGGGGCAGACTTTAATCACCACTGACGGTTCAACATTGTTGGGCGCAGATGATAAGGCTGGGGTTTCAGAAATTATTTCTGCCGTTAAATATCTTCAGGCACATCCCGAGATTAAACATGGTGAGATTAAGATTGCTTTTGGCCCTGATGAGGAGATTGGCACAGGCGCTGATCATTTTGATGTTAAAGACTTTGGCGCTGACGTGGCCTACACAGTTGACGGGGGTCCTCTTGGTGATTTAAATTATGAAACCTTCAATGCTGCCGATGCCAAAATTTCAATTAAAGGAACTGACGTCCATCCTGCCGAAGCAAAAGGAATCATGGTCAATGCCATTCAAGTCGGAATGGATTTCCACGCTGCTTTGCCGGATTTTGACCGTCCTGAAAAGACCCAGGATCGAGAAGGCTTTTTCCACTTATACGATTTTCAGGGAACCGTTGATCATACCGAGATGGGGTATATTATCCGGGATCATGATCGTGATCGGTTCGAAGCTCGAAAACGCTTGTTCAAAGGCATTGCCAACCAAATGAACAGTGATTTCGGTGAAGACCGGGTTAAAGTTACCATCAAGGATCAGTACTATAACATGGGTGAAATTATTAAGAAGGACCCGACACCGGTCAAAATTGCCGAGCAGGCAATGAAGAACGTCGATGTTAAGCCGCACATTTTTCCAGTTCGTGGTGGAACGGATGGTTCAAAGATTTCATACATGGGTTTACCAACGCCAAACATTTTTGCCGGTGGTGAGAATATGCATGGACGCTTTGAATACGTTTCTGAACAAACGATGGAAAAAGCAGTCGATGTTGTTTTAGAAATTGCAAAATTATACGCTGAAAAGTAATAGGTCAAAAAAGGTCAAATTATTGTTCAGGGTATTCAAAATTTGATAGTATAGCTTTAGATGGTTTGGAATGAAAGGTTTTATCTTTATTTCGAACCTTTTTGTTAGAAATAACTTTTTAAAAATACATGAATAAGGTGATAAATTAATGAATCCCGATAATTTAACTGAAGCAGTGACCCAAGCCATTTCTCAAGCACAACAAATTGCAACGACTCGCAAGCAGCAGAACATCACTGTTGCCCATTTGTTCAAATTTCTGGTCCAGCCAGGTGAACTTGCCCGAGAAATTTATTCTCAATTAGGACTGAACTTGGATGACGTTAATTCCGAGCTTGATTCAGAAATCGATCAAATCGCAACCGTTGAAGGCAGTAACGTCAATTATGGTCAATCACTGTCTTCAAACTTATATGAATTGCTCCAAAATGCTGAACAGATTAAGAATGAATTTGGTGATTCTTTTATTGCTGTTGATACCTTGACCATTGCCGTTATGCAGCTTCATGGCGACAAATTTGCCGATTATTTGGCTAACAAAGGCATCACTGAGCAAAAGGTCAGAAATGTTGTTGAGAAAATTCGTGGTGGCCAAAAAGTAACCACCAAAAATCAAGAAGACAGTTATCAATCTCTTGAAAAGTACGGGACAGACTTGGTTCAAGCTGCTCGTGACAATAAATTAGGTCCAATTATCGGCCGCGATGAGGAAATTCTGGATGTTATCCGGATTTTATCCAGGAAAACCAAGAACAACCCGGTTTTGATCGGGGCTCCCGGTGTTGGTAAAACCGCTGTCGTTGAAGGCTTGGCAATGCGAATTGCTTCAAATGACGTTCCCGAGAATCTCAAGAACAAGACAATCTTCCAACTGGATATGGGCTCATTGATCGCCGGTGCCAAATACCGTGGTGAGTTTGAGGAGCGGCTTCAGGCAGTGCTGAAAGAAGTTAAAAAAGCCGAAGGTCAGATTATCATGTTCATCGACGAGATCCACAATATTGTTGGTGCCGGTAAGGCAGAAGGAAGCATGGATGCGGGTAATATTCTCAAGCCAATGTTGGCACGTGGTGAGCTTCATTTGATTGGCGCCACCACCATTGATGAGTACCGTAAGTACATGGAAAAAGATAAGGCCCTCGAACGACGATTCCAGCGGGTTATGGTTCATGAACCATCCGTTGAAGACACTGTCACTATTTTGCGTGGACTATCTGAAAGTTTGGAAATTCATCATGGTGTCAGAATCCATGACAACGCGCTGGTCGCCGCTGCCAAGTTATCCGACCGGTATATTACCGACCGATATTTACCAGACAAGGCGATTGATTTGGTTGATGAGGCTTCTGCCGAAATCAGAGTTGAAATGAACTCCAGTCCAACCGAGCTTGATCAGTCGAAACGCCAAATGATGAGGCTTGAAGTCGAAGAAGCCGCCTTGAAGCAGGAAACCGATGAAGCTTCCAAAAAGCGCCTCAAGGAAGTTAAAGAAGACCTGGCCAACATCAAAGGAAAGGTTAACAAATTAAATGCGCGCTGGTCTCAAGAAAAAGATGCCATCAAGAAAATTTCAGATAAGAAGAAACAACTTGACCAGGCTAAGAATGACTTGAAACAGGCCGAAAACACCTATGATTTAAACAAAGCTGCTGTTCTCCAGCACGGGACAATTCCTCAATTGGAATCAGATTTGAAAAAGCTTGAAGACAACGATCAGCATTCAGATTGGCTGGTCAGTGAGTCAGTGACTGCCAATGAAATTGCGGGAGTTGTCAGTCGTGAAACTGGGATTCCGGTCACCAAATTAGTTGAAGGCGAGCGTAAAAAGCTGCTTCACCTTGCCGACAATCTTCATAAACGGGTGATCGGACAAGACGCAGCTGTCACAGCCGTCTCAGATGCCGTTATAAGGTCGCGTGCGGGCTTACAGGACCCTAGTCGACCATTGGGTTCATTTCTGTTCCTTGGGCCTACCGGTGTCGGAAAAACGGAATTGGCCAAGGCTCTGGCCGAAGACTTATTTGATTCCGAAAATCATATGGTTCGAATTGATATGTCCGAGTATATGGAAAAAGAGTCGGTGTCTCGCTTGGTTGGTGCTGCACCTGGTTACGTTGGCTACGAAGAAGGCGGCCAGCTAACTGAAGCTGTTCGTCGAAATCCATATACGATTGTGCTGTTTGATGAAATCGAAAAAGCCCATCCCGATGTGTTTAATATTTTACTTCAGGTACTGGATGATGGCCGGTTAACTGACAGTCAGGGACGGACAATTGATTTTAAAAACACGATTTTGATTATGACATCCAATTTGGGATCAGATATTCTACTTGAAGGAACTGATAAGAATGGCGTTATTTCAGAAGATGCCCAAAAACAGGTTGATCGATTGTTGAAAGCCTCATTCAAACCGGAATTTTTAAACAGAATTGATGATGTCATTACGTTCACACCTTTGACAAAAGCAGATATTGAAAAGATCGTCCAAAAACTGATCAATCAGCTGTCACAGCGAACAAAGGCTCAAGATATCAAATTGTCGATTTCAGACGAGGCAAAGAGATGGATTGCCGATAATGGTTACGAACCGCAATATGGCGCTCGACCACTTCAGCGATACGTCACCAACGTTGTTGAAACACCTTTGGCCCGAATGATCGTTGCGGATGAAATCAAGCCGCATAGTGTGGTTCACATTAATTTAGATGGTGACAAATTAACCTTTGTCCCAGAACAGCTTTCTGCTGATACTCAGATTTAATCAGGATTGATTCTGAAATAGGAGGAACATGGCGTGCCAAGCTTTTACATGATACCTACCAATAATCGGACAAAATTAGCCGTAGCTGTATTTTCCACTACTCGGCCCATAGGGATTGTTCAAATCATTCATGGTGCGTTGGAGCATAAGGAGCGCTACTATGAGTTTGCTCAATTCTTAAGCGAACACGGATATATTGCGGTCGTTTCTGATAATCGCGGCCACGGCGCTTCAATTTCAAAAGACGATCCTTATGGCATTATGCGCAGTATTCCACAGTTATTGGCTGATCAGGTGCTCATAACTAATTTTATCAAGGAAAGGTACCCAGATCTCCAAGTATCCTTATTCGGCCATTCCTTCGGGTCGATTTTGGCCCGCTTGTATCTTCAAAATCACGACAGCCAGATTAACGCAGTTGCGTTGACGGGGACGGCAAATTACATTCCAATTGTGCCTGTTGGATTGTTGATTGGGAAAGCCTTTTTAAAAATATACCCAGAGAACGCTAAATGGTCATTCTTGTCCAAAATTTCCGGTTTGACCCCTGGGGATCATTCCTGGTTAAGTTACAATCAGGAAAACATTCGTAAGGTAACCAATGATCCATTGATGATGGACGAGTATCCGGTTAAAAGTCTGGTTACGTTGTGGGAAGGTGACTTTGAGCTGAAACAGATTCATCATTTTCACTGTTCCAATCCCAATCTGCCGATCATGAGCCTGGTAGGTGCCGAAGACAAATTCAGTGGTGGTGACAAGGGCCTGGCGGACACGGTTTCAACGCTTCACAAAATTGGCTACAAAAACGTCATTAGTATAAAAGAACCCCACATGAAACATGAGGTACTTCAAGAAACCAACAGACAGGTCGTTTTTGACCGGCTGCTTAAATTCTTTGAAGTCCATCAATAATGTTTTAGACAACAAAAAGGCTATGGCAGAATTGCCATAGCCTTTTAATATTTCATAATCCATTAATCATTTGATTTACTTGAACCTGCAGAATCCTTGGTAATCAGATAAATACCGTTCACGGCAATAAATGCGGTAATAGCGGCAGCAATCCCAACTTGGGAAGGATCCCATGTACGTACTTCAAGAGCGGAACCTATGTAACCGATAATTTCGCCAAAGATGTAAGCCCATAAAACAGCTACAATATTTGAACTGATAAGTTTCATGTCTAACGCCACCTCACAATCAATAGCATTTTAGCATATATTTGATGAAAAATCATTATTTATTTAATTTTGAATTCTGAATGTCCCGGCAATTAATTTGTTATAATTTTAGTATGGAAAGAAGGGCAATACTTTGAGTTATGTTCCATTGCAAGTTATCAGTTCATTCAGTCTGCTGCAAAGCCCAATTCGAATTTCGGAATTGATTTCCGAGGCGAAAAATCGTGGATACAAAGCATTAGCGCTGACCGATTTAAACGTCATGTACGGATCGGTCGACTTCTATGATGCTTGTTTAAGTGCGGGCATTAAGCCTTTAATTGGCCTGACCTTGCAATTGCCCGGATTAATGCTTAACGACAAGAATTATAACCTGGTTCTTTTAGCTAAGAATCAGCAGGGGTATGCAAACCTCTTAAAACTATCGACTTTAAAAATGACGTCGAGTGAGCTGTCCATTTCGCAGCTTCAGAATTACCTGAGTGATCTGGTTGTTATTTTGCCGCCTCTGGCAGAATTAAACGATCTTTTGCTGCAGGGTCGCTCTGAAGATGCAGTTTCTTTGATAGAGCAGTTCAAATTATTGGGAATTGATGAAGGTGCTCTCAAAATTGGTGTGGATTATCACTCATCAGACAGCATGATCGACGTGCTGAGCAGAATTGCGGCCGATGAGCATGTTGCAATGGTTGCCGACTCGCCGGTCAACTATATTAACGCAACCGATTACTTCTCGATGCAGGTTTTAAAAAATATTGCGGATGGCACCAAAATTGCCAACGTTGCTCAGCTTAGTAAACAAGTCGGGCCATACTGGCTGCGTCCTGCTGAACAGATTGAAGACGAATATCGGCGAATCCATCTGGCTGATTCACTCAGCCAAGTTGAAAAAATTGTTGCTGAATGTAATGTTGAAATCAAAAAGCAGCAGCCCAAATTACCTCAATTTAATACACCGGATGGGATGGATTCGGGAAAATATCTCCGTCAGCTTTGTGAGAAGGGCTTGTCAGAGCGTTTAGCCAAAAATCACATTACTGATGACACCCCTTATCGCCAGCGACTTGATCGGGAATTGTCGGTTATTCATTCAATGGGCTTTGATAATTATTTTCTGATTGTTTGGGATGTGATTAATTTTTCTCACCAAACCCATATTATTACCGGACCTGGTCGGGGATCGGCTGCCGGTTCGCTGGTCGCTTATGTATTGACAATTACCGATGTTGACCCAATTAAATACGACCTGCTGTTCGAACGGTTTTTGAATCCGGAGCGGGTTCAGATGCCTGATATTGACCTGGATATTCCAGATGACAAGCGTGATGAAGTAATTCAATATGTTCATCAAAAATATGGTCACAAACGGGTTGCTCAAATCATCACCTTTGGAACTTTGGCTGCCAAACAATCGATTCGGGACGTCGGCAGAGTATTTGGCTTGAACACCACTCAACAAGATCAGTGGAGTAAAGCAATCCCCAGCGTATTTCACGTGACTTTAAAAGATGCATTTGATAATTCCCAGCTTTTAAAAAATCTTGTGGCTGATAGTCCGCTTAATCAAGCGTTGTATGAGACCGCGAGAACCTTGGAAGGCTTGCCGCGCCATTATTCCACCCATGCTGCGGGGATTGTGTTGAGTGATAATCCATTAGTGAATCTGGTTCCGCTTCAAAACGGCAACGAGGGGTTATTGATGACTCAATATTCCAAGGATTATGTTGAATCTGTCGGACTTTTGAAAATGGATTTTCTGGGGTTAAGGAATCTCTCAATTCTGGCTGATGCATTGCACCAGGTTAAGTTAACCACTGGCAGCCAACTGGATATTTCTTCGGTTCCTTTGAACGATTTAAAAGTGATTCAATTATTTGCCGAAGGAAACACCACAGGCATCTTTCAGTTTGAGTCCAATGGCATTCGGAGTGTTTTACGCCGCCTGCATCCGGAACGTTTTGAAGATGTGGCCTTGGTCAATGCTTTATATCGTCCAGGGCCAATGCAGAATATCGATGAAGTCGTCAAGCGCAAGACAAACCACGAAGCACTGACTTATCCGGATGATTCCTTGGCTGATATTCTCAAACCAACCTATGGCGTGATTGTCTATCAGGAGCAGGTCATGCTGGTTGCATCCAAAATGGCGGGCTTTTCTTTGGGGCAAGCCGATATTTTGCGACGAGCCATGAGTAAGAAAAAACTTGCCGTTATGGAACAGATGAAAGTGCAATTTTTGAGTGGTTCCAAAAAGCGTGGATACACGGAGCAGATTGCCGATAAAGTCTTTGATTATATTGAACGATTTGCCAACTATGGTTTCAACAAATCTCATGCGGTTGCATATAGCAAGATGGCGTATGAGTTGGCTTATTTAAAAGTCTACTATCCAGGCGAATTTCACGTTGCCTTGTTAAATTCTGTCAACAACAATTCTGTCAAAATCAAAAAGTATTTGTTGGATGCCAAGTCAATGGGTGTCAAAGTTGATGGTCCAAATATTAATGCAAGTGATGCCGGTTTTACTTTTCAAGAAAATAAAATCGTCTTTGGTCTTGATTCCATTAAGGGCGTCCGTCACGATATGGTAGTTGATATGCTGTCGGAACGCGATAAAAGCGGTTCATTTAAATCATTCCCGGATTTTTTGAGCAGATTGTTACCAAAGTACCGAAAGGTTGAACTGATTAATGCCTTGATTTATGCCGGAGCCTTAGATGTATTCCCGTTTAACCGGTCGGAATTGATTGCAGCAGCTCCTGAATTCATTAGTTCAGTTGAGTTGAGCGGCAGTTCCATGAGTTTGTTCAAAGCTTTGGAACCAAAGATATCAAGGATGCCCGAAATGCCGCTCATGGAACGACTTGAGAAAGAAAATGAATATCTTGGGGCATACTTATCTGGCCATCCAACCGAGCGGTTTGCGCCGTTGATTAAACGGTTGGATGCGGAAACCACCAGCACCATTGCTGAAGGCATGAAGAATATTTATTTGATTCTATACATTACCAAGGTCAAAATTATTCGCACGAAAACGGGTAAGCAAATGGCTTTCCTGGATGGAAATGATCAAGTCGGTCAGACCTCAGTGACAATTTTTCCTAATCTATTCGCCAAAACTCAATCGTGGCTTCACAAAGATCTGGTCATTTTAATTAAGGGGAACGTTGAAAAGACCAATAACATTCAAATTGTTGCCAATGAGATTGAACCTGCCGATAACGCGCTGACAAATCTTAAACGAAACCAAGCATCCCAGAAATGGTATTTGCGGATTGATAACGAACATAATAAAAATACAATGTTTCACAAGCTTGATGATTTAAGCCACCAATTTCCGGGAAAAGTCCCAGTTATTGTCTATGAAATGCAAACCAAAAAAACGTGGCAGTTGGACAAAAAGTTGTGGCTGAATCAGAGTGATGTTCTTAAAGAACATTTAATCACAATCTTTGGCAGGAATAATGTGGTTTATAAGTAATAATTTTGTTAATTTTTTTCAAGCCGGTTGTTCATTAAGTAAAGGCTTACATTTGCGGTATGCCTAACTTTTGGATTGTGGCCTTATTCTGAAATGTCTATGAGTCCCCAAAAGGTGGGCGACAACCTGCGTAAAAAGTGATAAAATACGATTGAAATCTAAAAGGATACCGATACATTATTTCAAGTGTTTTTTAACACTTTTAATAGCGTGTTGAGTGCCCAAAAACCGAAGGAGAGATTTTACTTATGAAGAAAACTAAGATCGTAAGTACATTAGGCCCAGCAAGTACTGATGTCGAAACAATTACTAAGTTGATTGAAGCTGGAGCTAATGTTTTCCGATTTAACTTTTCACATGGTGACCACCCTGAACATCTTGATCGTATGAACAAGGTTCACGAAGCTGAAAAGAAGACTGGCAAGACTGTTGGAATTATGCTCGATACCAAAGGTGCCGAAATTCGTACCACTGTCCAAAAAGACGGTAAGATCGAATATCACACTGGCGATGTATTCCGTATTTCAATGGATGCAAATCTTGAAGGTGTTAAAGATAAGATTGCTGTTACTTATCCAGGACTTTTTGACGATGTTCATGAAGGCGGCCATGTTCTTTTTGATGATGGTTTGTTGGACACTGTTGTAACTAAAAAAGACGATGCTAAAAAAGAATTAGTCGTAACTGTTCAAAATGACAGTGTTCTTGGTTCACGTAAAGGTGTTAACGCACCTGGTGTTTCAATCAACCTGCCTGGTATCACTGAAAAAGATTCAGATGATATTCGTTTCGGTTTGGACAATGATATTGACTTCATTTCAGCATCATTCGTTCGTAAAGCCCAAGATGTTTTGGACATCCGTGAATTGCTTGAAGAAAAGCACATGGAACATGTTCAAATCTTCCCTAAGATTGAATCACAGGAAGGTATCAACAACTTTGACGATATCATCAAAGTTTCTGATGGTTTGATGGTTGCTCGTGGTGACATGGGTGTTGAAATTCCAGCAGAAAATGTTCCTTTGGTACAAAAGACTTTGATCAAGAAATGTAACCAACTTGGCAAGCCTGTTATCACTGCTACCCAAATGCTTGATTCAATGCAGGAAAACCCACGTCCTACACGTGCCGAAGCTTCTGATGTTGCCAATGCCGTCTTTGATGGTACTGATGCAACCATGCTTTCAGGTGAAAGTGCTAACGGTGATTATCCTGTACAATCAGTACAAACAATGGCTCGTATCGACGTTAAGGCTGAAAATGCATTTAGTGAATTTGGTACGCCACGTCCAGAATTCGATTCAAGCGATGTCACTGAATCAATTGGTGATTCAGTTGCTCGTGTTGCTAAAGAATTGGGTATCCACTGCATCGTTGCAGCTACTAGTTCCGGCTACACCGCTAAGATGATCTCCAAGTATCATCCAGATGCTGATATCCTTGCCATCACATTTGACGAACGTACTCGTCGTGGTTTGATGGTTAACTGGGGTGTTCACCCAATCTTAGTTGACGAAGTTAAGAGCACTGATGAAATCTTTGAATTAGCTTCAAAGAAAGCTCTCGAAACTGGTTTAGCTAAGGAAGGCGATTTAATTATCGTTACTGCCGGTGTTCCAGTTGGTGAAAGTGGTACAACTAACTTGATGAGAGTTCAATTGATCGGCTCAAAGTTGGTTCAAGGCCAAGGAGTTGGTGACAAGACTGTTATTGGTAAGGCTGTTGTTGCTAAGAACGCTGCTGATGCCAAGAGCAAAGTTACTGAAGGAAGCATCCTTGTAACTAAGTCAACTGACAAAGAATATCTGCCAGCTATCGAAAAGGCTAGTGCCGTTGTTGTTGAAACTGGCGGCTTGACTTCACACGCAGCTGTTGTTGGTATCTCAATGGGTATCCCAGTTGTTGTTGGTGCTGCTGATGCTACCAGCAAGATTTCTGACGGTGAATTAATCACTGTTGATTCACATCGTGGTGTAATTTATCACGGTGCCTCATCATCAATCTAAATTTAACTCGTGAGTAGTCACGATTAATAATGACAGGTCCGGGCGGTTAATCCGTTCGGACCTGTTTCTTATGTTAAGGCCTGTACTTATTCAAAACGTGCTCTGGCGGTCGAAATTTTAGTTGAAAACGTGTAAAATGAGAACAAGATGGATTAGATCGGAGATAAGCATGAATAATATAATTGCACAAGTGGTAACCGGGAAGGTTATCGATGAAAATGACAAAGACTACTATGTTCAGATTGAAGGAGAAACTTTTCTTCTGGATAAAACCGAAGTTAAAAAACCGTTGAAGATTGGTGCCAGCTTCACCGGCTTCACTTACGAAAATGAACAGCATAAAATGCAGATCACAAGAAACATTCCGGACATTCGTCGCGAACATTATGGCTTCGCAACGGTTGTTAAGGAAAAGTTTGGTCTCGGGGTTTTTGTTGATATTGGCCTCCCCAATAAAGACGTTGTTGTCTCAATTGATGAACTGCCAACCGTCCGCTCACTATGGCCGCAAGATGGTGATAAATTGCTGATTGATCTGACTGTCGATAATAAAAATCGAATTTGGGGCCATTTAGCAGATGAAGAAATTTTTGCCGCAATCGCCAAGCCGGCTAAAGATGATCTACAAAATAAAAATCTAAAAGCTCGGGCATATCGATTAAAGATTTCCGGTACCAGGTTGTTGACTGAAGATTATAACTTGGCATTTTTACATCCAGATGAGCGGTTAATGGAGCCTCGTCTTGGTCAGCAAGTAGATGCCCGGGTCATTGGAATGCTTCGTGACGGAAGTGTCAATATTTCTACGAAGCCCCGTGCTTACCAGGAAATTGGCGAAGATGCCCAAATGATTCTTGCCGCTATTGAACATACCGATGACAAACAGCTTGATTTTAGTGACAAGAGCACACCGGATTCCATTAAAGAATACTTTGGAATCTCCAAGGGTGCGTTTAAGCGTGCTTTAGGGCATTTGTTAAAAGAAAATCTGATCATTCAAGAAGACGGTCATATTTCGTTAAAAAAGTAGGGTCTTAAGATGCACGAACAGATTGAGGATTACCTTCATTATTTGAGAGTTGAACGTGGACTTTCGGACAATACGATTAAAAGCTATCGGCAGGATTTGGACGAAGCCGGTGCTTTTTTTGATAAACATGCCGGCAGTATCACCAAGGTTGACCAGTTTGTGATTCTCAATTTTCTTGAGAGCTTACAAAAGCAGCATAAAGCACCCAACACCATTATCCGAGCTGTTTCCACCCTGAGAAGATTTTTTCAATATCTGGTTCAGTTTCACGTCATCAAAGACGATCCGATGATTAAGGTTGACTCGCCGAAAAAAGCCCAGACACTTCCTGATGTTTTGACAATTGCCGAGGTTAATAAGCTCTTGGCAGTGCCTGATACAAGCAAAAAATTAGGTGTTCGTGACCGGGCAATTTTGGAAACCTTGTATGCAACCGGCTTGCGGGTCAGTGAACTGGTCAACTTAAAGCTGGGAGATCTTCATCTACCCATGAATCTTCTGCAGACAATTGGGAAAGGCGATAAAGAACGGATTATTCCAATTAGTGACGTGGCTGTTGATTGGCTGAATCAATACATGAAGACGACGCGGGTTCAGTTGCTTGATGGAAAGTCCAATACTGAATACTTGTTTTTGAATGCTCATGGACGTCAGTTGACGCGTCAAGCAATTTGGCAGATGATTAAGAAATATGTCAATCAGGCTGGGATCAAGCGTCATGTGACACCGCATACGCTGCGACATTCATTTGCCACTCATCTATTGGAAAATGGGGCTGATTTGAGAATTGTCCAAGAATTGTTGGGCCATTCAGACATCTCCACAACCCAAATTTACACGCACATTTCTCACAAACATTTAACGGAAGTCTATAATAAATTTCATCCAAGAGCATAATTAGTGAGGTTGAATAAATGCTATATCAATACCGAAAAGATTATGAAAAAATTGCTATGGGACTTTTTTCACTGGTCTCTGAACTTCAAAACATGGATTTGGTTGCCCAAGAGATGAATTGGTATGCTGCCAAAGATAACCGTCTCATTTATTTGTGGCGAGATCCTTCAAACAACTGGTCCGGTCTTGTGGGAATTGAGCTCCAAGGCGAGCAGCTGTTGGTTCACCAACTGGTGTTAACACCCCAGAGTGGCAGTCAGGGCAACTACAACCGAATTTTTGACGACCTTCAGGATATATATCCGAAACAAAAAATTGTGGTTAACTTTGATAACAAAACCGCTTGGGAAAAATGGGAGAATTCGACCAATCATGTCAGAAACTGAGCAACTTGAATTACATTTGAATGACTTCGATGGCCCATTGGAAGTTTTGCTGCATTTAATTCAAGAATCCAAGATGGATATTTATGATATTCAAATTTCCAAAATCACTGAGCAATATATGCAGTATATTTATGATGCTCAGCAGCTTAACTTGGAAATTGTTGGTGAGTATTTCGTAATGGCAGCCAAACTGATGGTGATAAAGTCAAAAATGCTCCTACCCACGGTTTCTGATGATAATCCCGACGAAGAACAAGCTGATCCACGGGAGGAACTTGTCTCTCAATTATTGAATTACAAGCGCTATAAAATGGTTGCTGCGGATATGAAGAAACGTGAGATGAGGCGGCGAGAAAGTTTTACCCGTTCGGAATTGACCGTACCGCCAACCAAAGAAGAACTGATCCAGCCGTCACCATTCACCAGCGGGGATGTGATGGCAAGTTACGTGGACGCACTTAAGCATTTTAAATATAACAAACCAATGTCGACGGTTATCCATGAATGGGAATTTACCATTGAAGGCCAAAGTCAACGAGTGCGCCAATTATTGAATCAACATCGTGACCAGGTCACCTTCAGCAAATTGGTTGGAAATTCGACTCAAACTGAGGAGATCGTGACCGACTTCTTGGCCATTTTGGAAATGACCAAATATAACGAGGTTCGATTAAGTCAGCCAAGTGTCAAGTCGGAGATTGAAATTCGAAAGGGGCCCGGGTACGTTGATCAGTAATTTAGCAAAAATTGAAGCACTTTTATATGCATCAGGCGATCAGGGAATCACATTGCGACAGATTTCTCAGCGTACGGCACTGACCGTTGCGGCATGTCGACAGCTCCTTGAAAAGATTGTGGAGAAGTACACCCAGGATGAAGATAGCGGGCTCAAAGCATTTGTGAGTGACAATGTATATCGTCTGGGGACCAAAGAACAGCTTTCCGAATTAGTTGGTGACTATGTCAATGATGCCAAGCCGCGGGTTTTGTCAGAAGCGGCTTTGGAAACAATTTCGATTATTATGTATAATCAACCGATCACGCGAATTGAGATTGATCAAATCCGTGGTGTCAACAGTTCGGCCATTTTGCATCGGCTGGTCAATCAGGATTTAATTGAAGTAACCGGCGTGAAAGAAGAGGTTGGAAATCCCAAACAATATGGTATGACCAATTTTGGCCTCGATTATTTTGGATTAAAGTCACTCAAGGACCTGCCACCGCTGCCAAAAGACGAGGTTTTGGATGATGATACCAGTGATTCATTGTTAACTCGGTTCAATAAAGAGATTGATAAAGAAAATTAAGAGGTGCATTTATGAACGAAGAACGTTTACAAAAAGTGATTGCCCATGCCGGAGTTGCTTCTCGACGCAAGGCAGAGGATTTAATTGCCACCGGCCATGTGAAGGTCAATGGTGAAGTTGTCAAAGAGCTTGGAACCAAGGTTACGCCAAATGATGAAGTTAAGGTCGATGAGGTGCCGATTTCCAAAGAAGCACCTGTCTATTATTTGTTATATAAACCTCGTGGTGTCATTACAGCAGTAACTGATGACAAACACAGAAAAACTGTTGTTGATATTTTAGAAGAGGTGCCGGAACGAATTTACCCAGTTGGCCGTTTGGATTACGATACATCAGGCCTGCTGTTGTTGACAAACGATGGCGATTTGGATAATAAACTGACACATCCGAAATACGAAGTTGAAAAGACTTATGTCGCAAAGGTAAAGGGCATTGTGACGAATGATGACCTCAAACATTTGAGAACGGGTGTGGTTATTGAGCATCGAAAGACTGCCAAAGCCAAAACAAAGTTGATTCGCACCAATAAGGATTCTTCAATTGTTCAGTTGACGATCCACGAAGGCCGGAATCATCAGGTTAAGAATATGTTTGAGAAGATTGGCCATCCAGTCGAAAAATTAAGCCGCGAAACATACGGATTCTTAACGTTAAAAGGCTTACAGCCTGGCGACTATCGACCACTCAAGCCCCATGAAGTTGAAGAACTTAAAGAATTGACCGGTAAGACAAATCGTTGACATCTGGTTTATTTCTGATATATTTGAATTAAATAAATTGGTTTATCTTCAGGGCAGGGTGTGATTCCCGACCGGCGGTTATAGTCCGCGACTCACGAGTGATCGTGCTGAGCTGGTGCAATTCCAGTGCCGACAGTAAAGTCTGGTATGTAGAAGATTAAATTTTACACGCTTTTTGTAATGCCCTGGCAAATTCTTTTTGTCAGGGCATTATTTTGAAGATTGACCATTGGAGGAGAGGTTTTTTTCAATGGAAAATAGTGGTAAGCACAGGCAGTTAGCAACAACGCAGTTAGTAGAAATGTCGGTTCTGGCGGGATTATCGTATGTATTGATGTTCATTTCACTCCCAATTATTCCAATTGTGCCGTATATGCGGCTTGATTTGGCTGATATGCCAATTTTACTGGGGACAGTCATGTTTGGCCCCGTTGGTGGTATGACCATTGCCGGTTTGAAAGCTTTACTTTACTGGGTTACAACTGGGGCTGATATCATCAACTTTATTGGTGTTGGTTCATCGTTGATTTCATCTTTGGTGCTGATTTGGGCATATTATCTTGCTAATCGTTTGTTTTCATTCACAAGTGGGTGGAAAAAAGGTGCTCTCGTTGTTTTGATAATGGCAATTGCACTAACAATAATCATGTCATTAACGAACTGGTTAGGTGTTATCCCACTATACATGAACTTAATTGGCATGAAACTTGGGTTCCCGCTGGCTACCGTGATTTTAACGGGGGTTGTGCCGTTTAACTTCATTAAAGGAATTTTTGTTGGCACGATTTTCTATGTAGTCAAAACTCTTATGGTACCGAGACTCAAGTTGCGATAAGTTTAAGTATATATTTAAAACCTTTCGTATATAATTAAATAGTGAGTAATCTTAAAGCTAGGACAAACTCAGGTTTGGACTGGCTTTTTATTTCGGAGGACATCCATGGAATTGAGCATTCTCTTATTAATATTTGGCAGTTCGGAACAGTTTCGCCGGGTGAAGGCAATTAAAAATACTTTGCGTGGGCGCCGAACGGTCTCAAATTTGTATTGGGCATTGCAGTATGACATGCTCGATTTTGTGGACTCATTACATGGAACTGGTTTTGGTGAGGATGAAGTGGCAGTCAAACAGCTAAAAGTCCATGGCCTGGCAGATACTGATGACAACTTTCAATTCAAATTGACCGCAAAGGGGGCCGATCAGCAGGAGAAATACCTGAGCCGGTTACTGCCTTTAAAGTATTTGGCACTTGGATCCCGATATGATGTTGCCAAGTTCATGCGTCGGTTTTCCTTTGCTGTTCAGATTGTTTCGGAGTTCAGTTATACAAATAACAAATATTATCCGCAATCCATCAATTATTTTGAAGATCAATTATTAAAAAGATGGTTTGTTCAGACGAAACATACTGATCTGCCCGCTCAGTTTCATCAATTATTGAATGGCTTTTTAAACGGCTTAGCCAATGATGAGTTGGCAAACTTATTTGTTCAAAGTTTAGTCGGTCACGGTTTTTCCGGATTGACGGCTGATCAAATTGCGACGCAAGCTCACTCCGATGTAACAGTCGTCAATCTTGAGTGGCTTCAAACATACGGTGTCCTCTTGGAACGCGTGTTGAAGCTGCCGAATGACAATCCATTTAAAATGTTGACGGTGGGATTAGAGAAGCCGATCATCGCACAGAGCGCCAAAGAAACCTTTGAAATGTTTGTTCATCAAGAAAACGGCAGCTTAAACACAATTGCCCAAAAGCGTCGGGTCAAGTTGACAACGGTTTATGAGCACCTGTTGGAAGCGGCAATCATGCTGCCGGTTACGAAGTTTCCATACAAAGCATTGATTCAACCGGAAAGTAAGCGGCATCTTGAAGCAAGCCATCCAGTCAATGTTGGCAGTTGGACTTTTGAGGCGGCGAAACAAGAAATCCCTGACCTGTCATTTTTTGAGTTCCGACTGTTTCAAATTTATAGGAGTAAATCAGCTGATGAAAATTAATCTGCAAAGTGCTTTAAAAAATGAATTTGGGTTTGACTCATTTCGACCCGGTCAGGAAACAATTCTAAAAAATTTGTTTTCACACAAAAATACGCTGGCAATTTTGCCAACCGGTGGTGGGAAAACGTTACTATATCAGATGTATGGTGCGTTAAGTCGCCAACGAGTGATGATTGTTTCTCCATTAATTTCATTAATGCAGGATCAAGTCAGTCGGCTGCAGTATTTGGGATCCAAACGGGTTGTGGCGTTGACATCTGCGCTGGATTATCAGGAAAAAGCAGTTATTTTAAAGCATCTGAATCAGTACCAATTTATTTACGCTTCACCGGAAATGCTTGCCAATGAGCAGGTTCTTCGACAGATCAAAAGCCTAAACATTGGTTTGTTTGTCATTGATGAGGCCCATTGCATTTCGGAATGGGGGCCTGATTTTCGGCCTGATTATCTTAATTTGGGAAAGGTTCGCCACGCCCTCGGGAATCCGTTAACGCTGATGATGACTGCAACGGCTACAAAAACGGTTCGTCAGGATATTATCGACCATTTGGATTTGGAGTCGACGTCTGTTGAGCAGATTGTGTTGCCTGTCAACCGGCCAAACATTTTCCTGAGCGCGAAAATTTTGTCGGGTCAACAGGAAAAGGACCAGACATTGATTGATTTGGTTCGCCAGCTTCATGGTCCTGGCATTATTTATTTCTCGAGTAAAAGTAAGGCGGAACAGGCAGCCGTCACTCTGTCTTCGCAAACCGACCGCCGGGTAATGGCATATCACGGAGGGATGGACACCCAGCAGCGGTTTCATATTCAGCAGCAGTTTATGGATGGCAATCTCGACATCGTCTGTGCTACCAGTGCCTTTGGGATGGGAATTGACAAGGATGATATCCGGTTTGTGATCCATTACCATTTACCGGCAAATATCCAAAGCTACGTCCAAGAGATTGGGCGTTGTGGCCGTGATCAGCAGCCTGGACTGGCAATCCTTTTGTATGAGCCCAACGATCGATATCTTCAGATGAATCTGATTGATAACACAATTCCTGATCGAAACTTGTTACAGTATTTGTATCAGCACCCAAAGGCTCTGACAAATGAAGATCAGTTTCGGGTAATCAAATATTACTATGATCATGGGTATTCTTTCGATCAGGCAACGGCTGTTTTTGACCATTCACGGGAGAGGCGGCTTTCAGAACTGACCGCAATGGTTAGATACGTTTACCATGACGGCTGCCGTCGCGACGAACTGTTGAAATACTTTGATGAAACACTCTCTGAAGATCAAAAAAATTCTGCGTTTTGCTGTGACCATGATATTGACTTTTGGGGTCACTGGCAGAATTTTAATGACAAATATCTCAAACAGTCCGAGAAATCTGTTGAATATAGGCCGCAAAGTTGGCACGAAGTCATCGACAAGCTGTTTTTATTAAAAAATTAAGGTAACTTTACTCATTTTAATGATAAAATAAGTTTGTCTATATCCTGATCAAGAGGGGGTTCAATATGAATTCGAACGATGAACATAAAAAGACTGACGAAGACCAGCCTTGGAATCAAACATTTTCTGAAGATCGTGATGAAAACGGAAATCTTTCACGAGTTAAACTTAGAAAACAAAGCCATAATCATCATCTGATCACCGTTATTTTGGCCGCTTTGATTATCTTGGTGGCAGTTGTTGCACTCGTTTGGGGGTTGGTCCGTCAGAGTGCGATGAGCAATGACTCCAAAAGCGCTGAATCATCATCTGTCAGGGTGGTTCGCCAAGATAACGCAAAAAAAAAATCGTCTTCAGCATCAAAGGCCAAGTCTAAACCGGCAAAAACCCAGTCATCTGTGAAGCGCAGTACCAAAAAGACTACCACTGAGCCTAAGAAAGCTACCAAGGCTCAATCCGCTGTAAAATCCAGTACGGCAAGTTCAACTCAAAGCTCACAGGCTGGTACAACAAGCCAATCCGGACAGACCGCCAATTCAACAAGCGGTCGGTCCACATCGACATCCGGTCATAAGTATGTGACCGTTCAGGCCGGTCAGGGGATGTTTCGGGTTGCATACAACAACGGTTTGACGACTGCTCAATTGATGCAGATGAATGGATTAACTTCCAGCTCGCAATTGTATCCTGGTCAGCGGCTGCGAGTAAAGTAGCAATAAGGATCATGTTCAAATTAAAAAATTTGTTAGGTAAGGAATGTTAGAATGCGAAAAAATGGATTACAAGTAGCAATCGATGGACCGGCATCAGCCGGCAAAAGTACCGTTGCCAAGTTGGTGGCTAAACAGTTCCACTATGTTTATTGTGATACAGGAGCAATGTATCGGGCCATCACATTAAAGGCAATTCGGGCCGGGGTGTCTTTTGATAACGTTGCTGAAATTGCAAAAATTGTTCACGCTTCAAGAATTACGTTTAAACCCGGTGACGATGGGCAAAAAGTCTTCATTGACGGTGAAGAAATCACCGAGGCGATTCGTCAAGAAGATGTCACTAATTCTGTTTCGGCAGTTGCAGCAATCGGGGATGTTCGAAAAGAATTGAGTGCGCAACAGCAGCAGATTGCCAAGGATGGCGGCATTGTGATGGACGGCAGAGATATTGGGACTTCTGTTCTTCCCAACGCCGAAGTCAAAATCTTTTTGATTGCCAGTGTTGAAGAGCGTGCCCAACGCCGGTACAAAGAAAACGTTCAAAAGGGAATTAATACCCCACTTGATGAGCTCCAGTTAGAAATTGAGGCCAGAGATTATAAAGATTCTCATAGAAAGATTTCCCCATTGACCAAGGCAAAAGACGCCGTAGAGATTGATACGACGTCACTTTCTATTGATGAAGTTGTTTCCAAAATTGCAAATGTGATAAATAAAACGTTGAAATAGCAACTAATTGTTCAATTGACTGGTAATATTGGTCAATTTAAGATAAAATTATGATTAGAGTTGTTTCAAGGAGGAATTGTTTGATGAGTGAAAATGCAAATAACGATAAAAATGATTTATTAAACGCTTTAAACAGCGTTAATGAAGTAAAGGTTGGCGATGTCGTCACTGGTGAAGTTTTGGCCAAAGATGACAGCCAACAATTGATTGTGGGTATTGAAGGTTCCGGTGTTGAAGGTGTTGTTCCACCACGTGAGCTTTCATCCGACCAAAATGTTGATGAAATCAAGCAGGGCGATAAGCTCAAGCTGGTTGTTACTTCCCGTATCGGAAGCGACAAGGAAGGCGGCAGTTTCCTGCTTTCATCAAAGCGTTTGGAAACTCGTAAAGTTTGGGACGAATTGGCTGAAAAGTCAAAGAATGATGAAACCATCACTGCTAAAGTCAGTCAAGCTGTTAAAGGCGGCTTGGTTGTTGATGCCGGTGTCCGTGGATTTGTTCCTGCTTCAATGATTTCCGACCATTATGTTGATGATTTAAATCAATTTAAAGGTCAAGAACTTGAATTAAAGATTATTGAAATTGATCCAGTTGAAAACCGTCTTATTTTATCTCATAAGGCAATCGTTCAAGCTGCAAAAGCTGAAGAACGTGAAAAATTAATGGAAACTCTTCATGAAGGCGATGTTGTTGAAGGAACTGTTGCTCGTTTGACCAGCTTCGGTGCATTTGTTGACCTTGGCGGTATGGACGGATTGGTTCATGTTTCTCAAATCGCTTACGAACGTGTTGACAAACCATCTGATGTTCTTAAAGTTGGCCAAACAGTTAAAGTTAAGGTCTTATCAGTTGATTTTGATCGTAACAGAATCTCACTTTCTATCAAACAAACTCTTCCAGAACCTTGGGACGGAATCGAAGAAAAAGCACCAGTTGGCAGTGTCCTTGAAGGTACTGTAAAACGCCTTGTTGATTTTGGTGCCTTTGTTGAAGTGTTCCCCGGTGTTGAGGGCTTAGTTCATATTTCTCAAATCGCTCACGAACACATTGACACACCTGCTGATGTCTTGAAGGTCGGTGAGAAGATCAAGGTTAAGGTTCTTGATGTTGATACTGACAGAAAGCGTTTGGCATTATCTATTAAAGCTTTGACTGATGCTCCTGAAGAAGAAGACAAGCCAAAGAAGTCAAACAAACGACCATCACGGCCATCACGTCAATCTTATAATCGTCCAATCAGTAACGCTCCGGAAGAAGAAACCGGCTTTACTTTGGGTGACATCATTGGTGACGAATTGAAGAAATCCGGCAACAATGACGATGATGATAACAAATAATCAATATTTTTAAATCATGAAAAGGGGCTGGAAACAAAACGCAAGTTTTGTCCCAGCTCCTTTCTTTCTGAATTAACTTAGCAAAGGAGGGATTTATATGGCATTACCAACAGTTGCATTTATCGGCCGCCCCAACGTAGGAAAATCGACCATCTTTAATCGAATTGCCGGTGATCGAATTTCAATCGTTGAAGATACACCAGGTGTGACGCGTGATCGAATTTATTCTCACGGTGAATGGTTAGCTACTAAATTTGCCATGATCGATACCGGTGGTATTCAAATCAGTGACGCACCTTTTGCCACTCAAATTAAGAGTCAAGCTGAGATTGCCATTGATGAGGCTGATGTGATTGTCTTTATCGTAAGTGGTAAGGAAGGTGTCACGGCTGAGGATGAACAGGTTGCCAAAATCTTATATCGAAGTGACAAACCGGTTGTTTTAGCTGTTAACAAAGTTGATAATCCTGAAAGTCGGGAAGATATCTATGAGTTCTACTCATTAGGTTTTGGTGATCCGATGCCAATTTCCGGTGTTCATGGGCTTGGATTGGGCGATTTGCTTGATAAAGTTGTCGAGAAATTTCCAAAGATGGATGAATCAACTGATAATGATGACATTCGTTTCAGTATTATTGGCCGTCCCAACGTTGGAAAATCTTCGCTGGTTAACGCAATTCTTGGCGAAGACCGGGTAATTGTTTCCGACATTGCCGGAACCACTAGAGATGCGATTGATACGCGATTTGAAGCGGATGGAATCAAATTCACAATGGTTGATACTGCCGGAATTCGAAAGCGTGGCAAGGTATACGAAAATACCGAGCGTTATAGCGTTATGCGGGCAATGAAGGCCATTGATCAAAGTGATGTTATTTTGTTTGTCATGAACGCCGAAGAAGGGATTCGTGAGCAGGATAAAAAAGTTGCCGGATATGCTCATGAGGCAGGCAAAGCCATTATCACTGTTGTTAACAAGTGGGATACTTTAAAGAAGACCAATCATACCCAGCAGGACTTCGAGACGCTGATTCGCAATGAGTTCCAATACATGGCTTATTCGCCGATTATCTTTGTTTCGGCAGTCACCAAGCAGCGAATCGAGAAACTGCCTGCTCTCATTAAGCAGGTTTACGATAATCATGAGAAACGGGTTCAATCATCTGCTCTTAACGATGTCATTATGGATGCCGTTGCAGTCCATCCAACACCGACAGTCAACGGTAAAAGACTACGGATTTATTATGCGACCCAAGTTAAATCTGGACCGCCGACTTTTGTGGTTTTTGTTAACAATCCGGACTTGATGCATTTTTCATATGTCAGGTTCCTTGAAAACCAGATCCGTGATAATTTTGACTTCACCGGGACTCCAATTAGAATCATCAAAAGAAGCCGGAAATAGCCGAAAAATGGCTGATTTTTAACAAAATCTTGATTTTTCGGGCTTTATCGGGACTAAATTGGCCAAAAGCATTGCAATAACAGCATTCTTATGCTATCTTTGAAAAAGAAATGATGCTACGAAAGGCGTTGTTTTAGCATTCCGGATTTGTAAGAATTCGACTTGCAATGTTTTACATACCTATCTTTGAGGGAGGTGAATACACTCATGGCAAATAAAGCAGAATTAGTAACCAATGTTGCTGCTGCAACTGGTTTAACTAAAAAAGACGCTACATCAGCTGTGGATGCAGTATTTGAATCAATCCAAGCTAGTTTAGCAAAAGGTGACAAGGTTCAATTAATCGGTTTCGGTAACTTTGAAGTACGTCAACGTGCCGCTCGTAAGGGCCGTAACCCACAAACAGGTCAAGAAATTCAAATTCCTGCAAGCAAGGTACCAGCTTTCAAACCTGGTAAGGCGCTCAAGGATGCTGTTAAATAGTATTCATCTGTTAAGCCAGAACGGCATTTGTCGGGCTGGCTTTTTTTATACACTTTGGAGGACAAATATGAGCTATTCAAAAACTGCTTTAGATCAACTCGAAGGCGGCCAAATCGACGATTTCAAGAAATCATTTCAATCCGCGTTGGACAATGATTCTGATGATTTGCTGTATTCGCTGGCTGAAGAGTTGTATTCACTTGGATTTTCCAATTACTCAAATACTATTTACGAAAAGTTATTTAAAAAATATCCTGATGACGATGGCTTAAAAATCAACTTGGCCGAGTTGGCGATTGATGACGACAAGGATGACCAAGCATTGAACTATTTGTCACAGGTATCAAAACAATCTGATGAATATGTCCGTTCTTTGATGGTAGCAGCCGATTTGTATCAAACCCAGGGTATGTTCGAAATCAGTGAGCAAAAGCTCTTAGAGGCGCAAAAGTTGGCCCCTGATGAGGATGTGATCAAGTTTGCTCTGGCCGAATTTTATTTCACGACAAGAAACTACAGAAAAGCGATCAATTTGTATTTAGCTCTGATCACGTCCGGCACTTTGGAGATGTCATCGGTTAATCTCGTTGAACGGCTAGGTGTTTCCTACGCTGAAATTGGTAAATTTGAACAGGCGCTTGGATATTTGGAACAGATTAAGCCAATCAATATGAACAGTGATGTTAAATTTGAACTGGCATTTACGTATTTCAACTTGAAAGAATATCAAAAGGCCATCAAAGCATTTGAAGACCTGCGTGATTCCGATCCCCAGTACAGCTCACTTTATCCATACCTGGCTGATTCCTACGTTAACTTGAAACGGGTGGATGAAGCACTCAAGGCAATTCAAGAAGGAATTTCCATTGATCAGTTCAATGAAAAAATCTGGCAGAAAGCCGGTCAGATTGCATTAATGGCCAACGAAGACGAGCTGTCTTTGAAATATCTTCAAAAAGGCCATGAAATCGCTCCTGACGACATGGAGATACTGACCCTACTATCTGACTGGTACGTGTCCCACGAACGTTACAGCGACAATCTGACGCTTCTAGAAGGGGTATTTGAAGACCATGTCGTTGATGCGCACTTGGCATACAACTTGGCCATCTCATATCAAAACACCGGCGACATCAAAAAAGCAGCCAAGAATTACGAATTGGCTGCCAACGAATTATCGGATAATCCGGATTTCTTGAAGCATGCGACATTGTTCTATCGGGAAGCTGGGAAACCGGACGAAGAACGGAAATATCTGAAAAAATATTTGGATATTGTGCCTGGTGACATTGAAATGGAAGCAATGTGGGATGAATTTTGATGGGTAACATTGTTGATTAACTCAATGTCTATAACAAGTTAACAAAAGAAAAAGGGGGCTGGGACAAAAGTGTAAACTTTTGCCTCAGCCTCATTTTTGGTGGTGCCATTATTACTTAGCAAAAACGTGCTCAAATCGGCTGATCCCGGCCATTTAAGGGAATACACCAACCATTCCAGAACCGGGAATAATTGATGTATTCCCTTAAATTCTGGGATCAAAGCGCCTTTTTTCCCACTCTCAATTACATAGCATTATAAAATTTTAAACCGTTTAGGTCGCTTATATGTGAAGCCCTCACCAATAGCTTCGTTGACTTCAATAATTGAAATAAACGCTTCTTCATCGATTGACTCGACTAATTTTTTCAGGGTATGCAATTCACTTGGTGAAACCACACAGTAAACAATTTGCTTTGATTTGTGGGAATAACCACCCTCAGCATTTAAGAAGGTGACCCCACGGCTCAATTCAGTTTGAATGGCATTTGAAATCTTTTCGGACTCGTTACTAATGATTAAAATCCCCCGAGCAGTATATGCGCCCCGTTGGGTAAAGTTGACAATCATTGAGAAAATCCACACGTAAATTAACGTGTATGCCATCTGGCGCACATTTAAATAAATAAGTGATGACAGCAAGACAGCCACATCAATAGTTAGAAGGGTTTGCCCCATTTGGACGCCCTTAAACCGTTCGAACAGTCGGGCAACGATATCAACCCCCCCGGTGGTGCCGCCAAATCGGTAAACAATCCCACAACCAAATCCGCCGAATAAGCCGGCACCAATCGCCGAAAGCAGGAGGTCGTGGTCGATATTGATGACAATTGGGACCCGCTGCCAAATCCACAGAAAGATTGCTAATGCAATGGTCCCGTACAACGTATAAAACATGTCCTTTTTACCTAAGTACCGGTAACCGATCACAAATAACGGAATGTTAACCAGAATTGTTGAATAGGCGGGATCAATATGAAATAATGCCCTTAAAATCAGTGTAATACCGGTAACACCACCATCAGCCAAATGATTATAAATGTTAAAGAAGACAATTCCGAATGAGTAAATTGCTGTGCCGGCTGCGATTACCAGCAGGTCGACAAGCGAAATGTCAATTTTAAATCGGCTTTCTTTTTTAGCCATTGTTTTTCCTCCCTGAATGATCTGACAACTTATCATAGCAATTCTAGTTCAAGATTGGCAATCATTTCACCGTTCTTTTTGTTTCATCGAAAATTTCTGTTAAAATTACAACAGGATAAATATAAATGGATGGCGATTAATGTGCGGATGGTAGAGATTCCAAAAGAGTTTCACGAAGCATTACCAATTTTACAGAAAATTGAATCAGCAGGGTACGAAGCTTATTTTGTTGGCGGTTCAGTCAGAGACACAATTTTACAACGACCAATTCATGATGTTGATATTGCCACGAGTGCCTATCCAAGTGAAGTTAAGTCTCTTTTTAAGAGGACGGTCGACACTGGCATCGAACACGGTACAGTTATGATTCTGGATCATGGAACCGGGTATGAAGTGACGACTTTTCGGACTGAATCCGGGTATCAGGATTATCGGCGTCCCGATAAAGTGACGTTTGTGCGATCATTAAAAGAAGACCTCAAGCGTCGTGACTTTACAATCAATGCCCTGGCACTTTCTGAAAATGGCCAGATAACCGACCTGTTTGGCGGTCTGGATGACATGAAAAAGCGGATTATCCGCGCAGTTGGTGATCCCAACGAACGGTTTAATGAAGATGCGTTGAGAATGATGCGGGCAGTCAGATTTGCCAGTCAGTTGGACTTTCGTATTGAAAATGCCACCTTGGCTGGTATTCGCCGACACAGCGAGCTTTTGGAAAAGATTGCCGTGGAACGTTCACATACCGAATTTGTCAAGATGATGCTGGGAGTAGACGCTGAAAATGGATTAAACATTATGCTCGAAACCAATTTGTATCAGCATGTTCCCGTATTGGGTAATTATCTTCCACAGTTAAAGGCAATCGTTGCCAGTAAATTTCAGCTCACCAATGAAGTTCAGGTATGGTCACTGTTATCATTTAAATTCGGCTTTTCGGCCAGCCAAATTTCGACTTTTTTAAAAAAGTGGAAGACTGCCAATAAGATAATCAATGATGTTATACTTACCACTGAATTACTTTTCTCAATTGCCAGAGGCGAAGTTTCCAATTCAATCCTGTATCATGCGGGTGCTGAAAATGTTGACAATGCGGTCGTCATAACTGCAGATTCAACGAAAACTTCTGGGTTGAAAGAAAGGTACAACAACCTGCCGATCAAAAACAAGAAACAGTTGCAGATAACCGGCGGTGAGCTTATTAAACGTGGTGTATTAAAACCCAGTCCACAACTTGGAAAAGTTTTGGATACACTTGAACATAATGTCGTTGCCGGGACAATTCCTAACCAACAAGAAAAACTTGTTAAAGCAGCGATTAACTTTCTAAATGAGGACTGATAACTGAATGGAAACAATGCGTGTTGAAAACTTAGCAAAAACGTATGGTGAAAAAACGTTGTTTGATAAGCTGAATTTTATTATCAATGAACATGACCGAATTGGTTTGATTGGGACAAATGGAACCGGTAAGACTTCTTTGTTGAATGCAATTGCCGGAATCGATCAGGATTCAACCGGTGACATTATTACGTCAAAGTCTTATACAATTGGTTATTTAAAGCAGGATCCGGAACTCGATGACAATTTGTCTATCATGGATGCCGTTTTTTCTGGCTCCCAAGATGTCTACAGAACTATCCGCAATTATGAAGCAGCCTTGAAAGAATATTCGACTCATCCCGAAGACGCCGATGCTGCCAAACGGTACACCAAGGCAGAAGCCCGAATGAACGAGGAAGACGCTTGGAATGCGCAAAATGATGTTAAAACCATTTTGACTCAGTTGAAAATCACCGATTATAATCAGAAAATTTCTGAGTTGTCAGGTGGTCAGCGTCGCCGGGTTGGTCTTGCACAGGTCTTGATTCAAGCGCCAAACTTGCTTTTACTGGATGAGCCGACCAATCATTTGGATTTTGATTCCATTGATTGGCTGGAAAATTACTTAGCCGCATATAAGGGCTCTTTGATTGTGGTCACTCATGATCGATACTTTTTGGATCATGTTGCCAATAAGATTTGGGAATTGTCGTTTGGTAAACTTTACCAGTATGAAGGCAATTACCAGGATTATGTCCAGCAAAAAGCAACCCGGGTTCAAGGAGAAATTCAATCCGAGCACAAAACCCAACAGCTCTATAAACAAGAGTTGGCATGGATGAAGACTGGGGCCAAAGCCCGTTCAACCAAACAACAGGCCAGGATTAACCGATTTAACGATTTGAAGGAAAATGTCGGTACGCTGCAGCTTGATCAGGATGTCAATATTTCACTTGGCCAAACAAGGTTGGGCAAAGAAGTTCTGAAAATGAAAGATGCCAATCTCACGATCGATGGTAAGACGATTCTCAAAGATTTTAACATTTTGGTTCAGCCAAATGAACGAATTGGAATTAGTGGTGAGAACGGTGCCGGCAAAACCAGTCTCCTTAACGTCATTGCCGGCAGACTCAAGTTGGACTCAGGCATCATCAAAGTCGGTGAAACGGTTAAGATTGCATATTATACCCAGTTAACCGAACCAATTCCAGAAGACAAACGGGTAATCAGCTATTTAAGCGAAATTGGGCAGCAAGTGACTGATAATACCGGTACCAAGATCAGCGTGGCGGAATTGCTGGAAGAATTTTTGTTCCCGCGATTTATGCACGGTACTCTGATTCGCAAACTTTCCGGTGGCGAGAAACGCCGCTTATACCTGTTGAAACTCTTGATGCAGCAACCCAATGTTCTTTTGCTGGATGAGCCGACCAACGATTTGGATATTGCAACCTTGACGGTTTTGGAGGATTATATTTCCAAGTTCCAAGGAACTGTGATTACCGTTTCCCATGACCGTTATTTCTTGGATAAGGTCGCCGATAGGCTGCTGATTTTCCAAGGTAATGGCGTGATTGACGAACATCGGGGTCGGTTCACCGATTATCTGGCTTCGCTGAAAAAATCACCAAAGCAGGCTCAGAAACCTGTTAAGCGTTCAGCAGAAACCAAAGATACACAGGCAGATTCAGCAAATGATTCAAAATCTACTGAATCCAACTCAAAGAAGAAATTGACCTATTCGGAAAAAATTGAGTATGATCATATCGAAGATGATATCGAAAAGCTCGAATCACAAGTGGAAGATATTGATAAACAGATGCAAAGTAACGGTTCAGATTATGATAAGCTCGCTGATCTTCAGGATCAAAAGGATAAACTTTCTGCAGAAGCCGATAAAAAAATGAAGCGGTGGGAATATTTGAGTGAGTACGCTGAATCGTAATGTGAATGAAGTTTCTTTAAAAAGGAGAATGACTATGTTAGAAGATGCCTATCTAGACCTTGCTCGTTATGTTTTGGAAAATGGTCATAAAAAGACTGACAGAACCCATACTGGAACAATCAGTATATTTGGATATCAAATGAGATTTGATCTGTCGAAAGGTTTTCCGTTGTTAACCACTAAAAAAGTGCCTTTCGGATTGATCAAAAGTGAGTTGTTATGGTTCTTGAAGGGTGATACCAATATTCAATTCCTGCTTAAGCACAAAAATCATATTTGGGATGAGTGGGCTTTTGAAAAGTTTGTTGATTCAAACGACTATACTGGGCCGGATATGACTGACTTTTCCCATCGTGCCCAAAAGGATCCAGAATTTAACAAAGTCTACCAGGAACAAAAGAAGCTGTTCTGCAACCGGATTGTCGAGGACGACGATTTTGCCAAGAAGTATGGTGATTTAGGTCTCGTTTATGGCAGCCAGTGGCGGGCATGGAAGACTTCTCAAGGCGGCACAATTGATCAAATTCAAAATGTCATTGATTTGATTAAGACTCATCCTGATTCAAGACGGATGATTGTTTCTGCCTGGAACCCTGAAGATGTGCCAACAATGGCACTGCCGCCCTGTCATACGCTTTTTCAATTTTACGTCAATGATGGCAAGTTGAGCTGTCAGCTGTATCAACGCTCAGGAGATATTTTCCTTGGCGTTCCGTACAACATTGCAAGTTATTCTCTGCTGACAGCCATGGTTGCCCGTGAGTGTGGTCTTGAACTCGGTGACTTTGTTCATACATTTGGGGATGCCCATATTTACCTCAACCATGTTGAGCAGGTTAAAGAGCTTTTGTCCCGGACACCTCGTCAGGCACCGCAGCTTTGGTTAAATCCTGAAAAGAAGCATCTGGATGAGTTTGATATGTCGGATATTAAGGTCAAAAATTACGATCCATATCCTGTTATCAAAGCACCAGTCGCTGTTTAGGAGGATACCATGCTATCTTTTATTTGGGCTGAAGACGCTAAAGGACTAATTGGCGCATCCGGACAATTGCCATGGCATCTTCCTGATGACATGCATTATTTTAAGCGAACGACAATGGGCAATACGATTATTTCCGGTTCACGGACATTTCGGAGCTATAACAGACCGTTACCCGGTCGTGAAAATATTGTCGTGTCCAGTCAGAAGAATTTTCCTGATGGTGTGCAGGTCATTTCATCCATCGAAAAATTGTGCGATCTGATCGAGCAGCATGCTGACAAAGAATATATCGTAACAGGTGGGGCAAATCTCTTCTCCCAATTATTATCACGGGTTGACCGACTTTACCGAACAAAAATCAATGCTGAATTTGACGGTGATACGTATATGCCGCCAATTGATTACTCATTATTCGACAAAGTTAAATCGATCCCGGGAGTGGTTGACGAAAAAAATAAATATCCACATACCTTTGAAGTTTTCGAAAGAAAAGATCACTAGTTGTAATTGGTTATGAATCTTCGCGCAAACTTTGATATAATTGTGTGTGGACTAATAATCAATTATCAATTTTGTAAAGAAACGAGTGGCGTAAATGGCAAAAGTAAAAATTGTGACTGATTCATCTGCTCAAATTACAGATGAAGAAGCCAAACAATATGATATTACAATTGTTCCATTAACTGTGATGATCGATGACACTTTGTATGTCGATCGAGATACAATCTCCAGTGAAACTTTTGTTCCGAAAATGCTTGCTTCACACGATTTACCAAAGACAAGTCAACCACCTGTCGGAAAATTTGTGGAAACATTCGATAAGTTGGGAGAAGATGGCAGTCAGGTACTTTGTTTGAATATGCTCGAAGCAATTAGCGGAACCGTCCATGCTGCTGAACAGGCGGCAACCCTTAGTAAATCTGACGTAACCGTTGTTGACAGTCAGAGTACCGATCGCGGCTTGGCTTTTCAGGTGATTGAAGCTGCCAAATCAGCTCAGCAGGGTGCGGACCTAAAAGCAATTTTGGCCAGAGTTGATAAAGTTCGAAGCAACACCAAGCTTTATTTGTGCGTCATGACGCTGGACAACATCGTTAAGGGCGGTCGATTACACCCAATTGCCGGCGCAATCACCAACTTTTTGAATATCAAATTGGGCCTTCAGGTAACTGATGGCAAACTTAAAATTATTTCTAAAGGTCGTGGCGATAAGTCACTTAAAAAGTTTTTCAATGGTATTATTGATGAAATGAAAAACACACCTTCCATCAAGTCAATTGGCATTTCATATGTCACTGAGACTGAAGTTTTAAAGGATACTGTGCAAAAGCTTAAGGCGGCGTTCCCTGATGTTTCATTTTTGGAGCGGGTTACTTCTCCGATCATTTCTACCCATACCGGAAAAGGTGCCTTTGCGTTGGTTTACTACAGTGATCCTGAATAATTTAACATTAGATATTGCTTGAAGGGGCGAGACAAAGCGGGTGTTTTGTTGTCACCCCTTTTGGATTTTATGGAGATATGAGGGGTTGTTTCCAGTGAGTAAAAATAAACATGTAAAACAAAAACGGCATTTTAATCGGTGGCTGTTTTTCTTGGTTGGGTTAGTCGTCGTTGGAGCAATGGCATTTGCCGGATTTCACTATTTCAACTCAAAATCGACCCTTCCACGAGAAGTTAAATTGACTGCGGTGGGTGATTCGCTGACCCAAGGTGTTGGTGATCCAACCGGCAAGGGGGGTTATACCCACTTGATCAGACAAAAGGTCAATGAACAAAATCCACAAGTCAGGATGTCGGTTGTCAATTACGGGATTTCTGGTGAAACTACCAACCAAATTAATCACCGGGTTATTCATTCAAAACGACTGCAGAGTAGTTTGCGTCATGCAAATGTCATTACAATCACGACTGGCGGCAATGATCTGTTGTCTTTTTTGAAAGCCAATGTGATGGGCAACAATCAAAAGCAGTTGAAACAACGGTTGACAACATATGGTGCTAATTATCAGACTCGGGTTGCCCGTTTATTCCGAAATATTCGGCAATTGAACCGTCAGGCACCAATTTTTGTTTTTGGCATTTACAATCCGGTTTATGTTTATTTCCCCCAAGTTGCTTATATTAACGAGGCGGTTACCCGTACCAATCAAATCACAAATAAAGTGATCAAACAGCAGCATGGGATGTACTTCGTTTCAATTAATAAGCAATTGACTGACGGCCAGTTTAAGACGACCAATTCAAGAAAAGTGTTGAAGAAAAAAGCGCTGCAGAGCATTATAAACGGCAATGACCATTCATCTTCTGATATTAATGAGTTGCTGGAGGGTCAGCCTGCTCAATCGAACAAATACCTATCAAATGATGATCACTTCCATCCAAATTTAAAGGGATATAAAATTATGACAAACCTGCTGTACAAACAAATGGCAGATCACATTAATTGGATAAAGGAGTAGCCTTGAATGAGAAACCCAGATAAAAATCATAAGAATAGAAATCCTTGGAAAACTGCTTTTATTTCGCTAATTGGTCTGCTGATACTTTTTGTGGCTGGCATGTTTTTGGCGGTTTCACTTTCCACTTCAGCCAGCAAAACAGTTGATTCGAAATCGACTAATACGTCACAGCCAATTTCTGCGACTATCAACAAAGCCCAGCTCAACCAGTTGTCAACCTACTACTTGGGCAAGCTTCAAAAAAACAGTGTCAATAAATACCACTTTGAAGTCGGGGATGAAGGAATTGTTTACGGTGCAATTCGCTTGTTGGGATCAAATGTAGACTATTCACTGACATTTGACCCCAAAGTAATGAAAAACGGCAACATTGAACTTCACGCAAATAAGCTGGCTCTGGGCAAATTTCCGGTTCCCATCAGCTTTGTCCTGATGTATGTGAAGCAAAATTATAAATTGCCAAAGTGGGTTCAGTTAATTCCAAAAGACAAGACAATCAAACTTGATATTATTCATATGAATGGCGACAATGGGATCAATTATCGGGCTCGGACGATTGATATGAAAGGCCAAGGCAAATTCGCCTTTGATATTCTTTTGCCGCAAGCAGATAAGGAGAATTAACATGCAAAAAACGTTCTATCAATTTTTAATGACCAAGCGTAATCCGGGAAGCAGTGATCCCGAAGCGGAGTTTGCCAATAATGCATTTTACGATCAATCCTTTCCAAAACAGGAAGATGAATTTGATGAACTATCCAAATATTTGGAAGAGAACGCTTCATACCTGCCCACCATGGAAATTTTTGATTCGGTGTGGAAGGAATATCAGGAAAGCTTTTAGGGAGTGAAATAATGGCAGTAACAATTCAGTGGTTTCCAGGTCATATGGCAAAAGCAATTCGGCAATTTGAAGAAAATCTTTCTTTAGTTGACGTTGTTTTCGAAGTGATTGATGCTCGGATTCCTTTAACATCACAGAATCCGGAAATTAAGCGGATCAGTGCCGACAAGCCACATCTGTTTATCATGACCAAGCGCGATTTAGCCGATCCCAAATTAACCAGTGCCTGGTTGGAATATTTTTCAGATCACAACCAACCGGCTATCGCCATAGATGCAAAGACCAAGTTTGGCGTCAATAATGTGATATCGGTTATTTCACCGCTTCTTCGAGAAAAGATCCAGCGAGAGCAGGATAAGGGAATGAAGAAACGGCCGATTAGAGCAATTAGCGTTGGCGTCCCAAATGTGGGCAAATCAACGGTCTTGAACCGATTGGTCAATCGACGGGCAGCCCAGGTCGGCAACCGTCCTGGTGTTACCAAAGGCCAACAATGGCTTAAATCAAGTGACAAGCTGGAATTGTTGGATACACCCGGTATCTTGTGGCCAAAGTTTGCCAGTCAGGAAGTTGCTGATAAGTTGGCTCTTACCGGTGCGATCAAGGAAAGCGTCTTCGCCAGCGATGATATTGCCCTGTATGGTCTGAAGCAATTTCGTCAGCTTAACCCTGACGGTCTGAAAGAACGTTATCACTTGAATGAAGAAGACTTAACCTTATCCGATGTTGATTTGTTATTGCAGATTACCAAAAGAGTCGGCATGAGAGATGATTATGAACGTGGGTCCAATCGAATTATTCAAGATTTTCGATCCGGCAAGATTGGGCATTATACCCTTGATGATCCAGAAATGGTGATGGATAATGAAAAGCCAAACGATTAGTGAAATTAAACAATTATTAGCTGGGATTGATGATTTGGATGATCCTCGGATCATAGAATTAACATCAGATCCCCGTAAAGGCGTTCAGCTTGCCGTTAAAGCTGCTGAAAGGCGGATTTCTAAGTATCGTGAGGCCGTTTCTCAATTTGAAAATCGTTTCAAATACGAACGGTCTTTTTGGCATAAGGGATTACAATACATTGCCGGTGTCGATGAAGTGGGTCGCGGACCGTTGGCAGGTCCAGTAGTTTCTGCGGCCGTTATTTTACCTCATGATTTTGACTTGATTGAGGTCAACGATTCCAAGCAGTTAACCCCGGCTACTCGGGCAAAACTAGCTCCAAAGATTCGTGAAGAAGCTATCAGCATCGGGATTGGGTCCGTGGACAATCTGGGGATTGATCAATTGAACATTTATCAAGCCACCAGAGTCGCGATGAAACAGGCGGTTGAGTCGTTGGATCCACAACCGGAGGAAATTATTGTCGATGCCATGCAAATTCCTGTTCCGATTGAACAAACCCGACTAATTAAGGGGGATGCCAAGAGTATCAGTGTCTCCGCTGCCAGCATTATTGCCAAGGTTTACCGGGATCACCTGATGGACGAATATGCCGAGCAATATCCTCAGTATGACTTTCCTCATAATGCGGGTTATGGTACAGCAAAGCATTTGGCCGCTCTCAAGGAGTTTGGTCCGACACCCATTCACCGAATGACTTTTTCACCAGTTGAAAAATTTAGCAGAAAATGAATAGTTTGACGTATATACTCTTAAAAGGATGAAGATAATGCTTTTAAGAGATTTTTTGTTACGGTTGCATTTATGCAAAGGAATTGGGATTGTTGGAAAGTCGCGAGTATATGAATGGTTGAAACAAATTCAGTGGCGAGATGATCAGATCCCGACACCGAGTTATCTGGCGGCAATTGCCAATCTTCATGGCCAGCACACCATCACTTTTACAGAAAATTATGAGCGGGTGATGCAAGACGATGAGTTCGTTGCCAAACTGGTTGATAACGAGAAGTGGATCTGCATCATTGATCCTGAATATCCGCTTCAACTCAGAGAATCTTATGCACCGCCCCTGGTTTTATTTTATCGTGGCCGATTACAGATTCTTAACCAGTGGCTTCTGGGGGTTGTTGGTGCCAGAGACTGTACCACATACTCGGTCGAAATTCTGAAACATTTGATTCCTGGAAGAGTTTCCAATACAATGACTATTGTGTCGGGCCTGGCAAAAGGGGTCGATACGCTGGCTCATCAATGTGCAATTGCCAACAATGGTTCAACAATTGGTGTGATTGGGACCGGGTTAGACATCTGCTACCCGTATTCCAACCAGCAGCTGCAAGGGATTATTTCAAAGGATCATTTGTTAATCAGTGAATATCCAAACCATACAAAGGGTTATCGGATCCATTTCCCGGAGCGTAACCGAATTATTGCCGGCTTGGCTCAAAGTGTGCTGGTTACCGAAGCAAAACAGCATTCCGGAAGTTTGATTACTGCCAATTTGGCACTTCAAAATAATCGGAATGTCCTTGCCGTCCCGGGAGCCATTACATCGCCGCTTTCGGTTGGTACCAATGAGTTAATCACCGCCGGGGCCAAACCTGTATTGAGTAATTTGGACATTTTGGAAGAATACATTCACATAGGTATTTAGACTTCTATCAGTTGACACTTCAAAATTCCTGCAATATGATGTGGTAGATTTGTAATAAAAATTCCTACAATAGTATAATTAAAAATAAGCAGTTTTGAGGGGAGAAAATATGGCAACTTCAACAACAACAAAACCAAAAGCCAAAAAAACAGCCAAAGCCAAAACTACGGCTAAGTCAAAAACAAGAGCCAAACGAAAATCACCAAAAAAGAATTTAGTTATTGTGGAGTCTCCGGCCAAAGCCAAGACCATCGAGAAATATCTTGGCCGTTCATATAAAGTGATGGCCAGCAAGGGACACGTTCGTGATCTGCCTAAGAGCAAGATGGGGGTCGACATTGACCACGACTACGAACCACACTATATTTCAATTCGTGGTAAAGGGGACACAATTAAAGAATTGCGTTCTGCAGCAAAAAAAGCCAAAAAAGTTTATCTTGCAGCCGATCCTGATCGCGAAGGTGAATCGATTGCTTGGCATTTACAGCATATTCTTGATTTGGATCCTAATGACGATAATCGAGTTGTCTTCAATGAAATTACCAAAGATGCCGTTAAAGAGTCATTCAAGCATCCCCGTAACGTTGACATGAATCTCGTTGACGCCCAACAGGCTCGCCGAATCTTAGATAGGTTGGTAGGATATTCAATTTCACCTTTGCTTTGGCAGAAGGTGAAGAAAGGGCTGAGTGCAGGACGAGTTCAGTCGATCGCACTTTGGTTGATCATTGAACGAGAAAATGCGATTAAAGACTTTACGCCCGAAGAGTATTGGTCAATTGATTCCGAGTTTAAAAAGGGCCGCAGCAAATTCAAAGCTTCGTTTTACGGTCTGAACGGTAAGAAAAAAGAATTGCCTAATAACGATGCCGTTCAAGATATCCTCAAACAGTTGGATCCAAAAGGCGACTTCGATATTACCAAAGTTACCCGTCGTGAACGCAAAAGACAGCCTCAACCACCATTTACCACCAGTACAATGCAACAGGAAGCCAACCGTAAGCTCAACTTCCGAACCCGAAAGACAATGATGGCTGCTCAACAGCTGTATGAAGGAATTAATATCGGTAAGGAAGGCAGTCAGGGATTGATTACCTATATGCGTACCGATTCAACCCGGATTTCTGTGATTGCCAAGCACGAAGCTTCCAAATTTCTTCATGAGGAATACGGTGCAGAATACGCAGCTACTAAGCCAATTAAAGGTAAATTACCCGAAGGTGCCCAGGATGCCCATGAGGCGATTCGACCAACATCGGTTTTCCGGACACCTGGCAGTTTGAAGAAATATCTAACCAGAGATCAATTTAGACTTTACCAAATGGTTTGGTCAAGATTTGTTGCCAGCCAGATGACACCGGCTATCATGGATACCATGGCAGTTACAATTGAGCAAAACAAAGTTATTTTCAAAGCAAACGGTTCAAAAATGAAGTTTGATGGTTTCTTGAAAGTATATGGTGACAGTAAAGAAAAGGACAATCTCTTACCTGATTTGGATACGGGGGATGTTGTTCAGTTGGTCAAGAATAATCCCGATCAACATTTTACCCAGCCACCTGCCCGATACAGTGAAGCAACACTGATCAAGGCACTTGAAGAAAAGGGCGTTGGCCGACCATCAACTTACTCACCCACAATTGATACCATTCAACGCAGGTATTACGTTAAGGAAGTCGGCAGACGTTTTGAACCGACTGAATTGGGTGAAATTGTTAACAAAATCATCGTTGAGTATTTCCCGGATGTGGTTAATATTGATTTCACCGCTAATCTGGAAGGTAAGCTGGATCAGGTTGAAGAAGGTAAAGAGAACTGGATCAAGCTAGTAGATACATTCTACAAGCCATTTTCAAACGAAGTCGAGTCGGCTACCAAAAATATGGAGAAAGTCCAAATTAAAGACGAACCAGCTGGGATTAACTGTGAAATCTGTGGTGCGCCAATGGTTGTCAAAATGGGCCGCTTCGGTAAATTCCACGCTTGTTCACGATTCCCCGAATGTCGAAATACGAAGCCAATCGTGAAGGAAATCGGTGTGATTTGTCCCAAGTGTCATGAAGGCCAAGTCATTGAACGAAAGTCACGAAAGAATCGAATTTTCTATGGATGTTCAAGATATCCAGACTGTGATTTTGTTTCATGGGATAAGCCAATCGGCCGTGATTGTCCAAAAGACGGTCACTTCTTAGTCGAAAAGAGGGTCAAGGGCGGAACCCAAGTCGTTTGTCCTAACGGCGATTATGAGGAACCGGCACAAAAATAAGAGCGTGTCGAAACCCGGTACATGCGGTTTCTAAGGGCACTTTGGTTGAAACCCTGGTTTTGGGTTTGAACTAAAGTGCCCTTAGAAGTTAGCATGTGGGTTGTCGAAACGCGTTTTCTACGTATAGTCAATATATATAGAG
>NZ_AZEA01000013.1 GCF_001435575.1 Lentilactobacillus sunkii DSM 19904 | reverse complement strand
GGTCACTTCATAACAGTGTGACGAGACCCGGTAGATGCGGTTTCTAAGGCAGAATTGATTAAAATCCCGGTTTTGGATTTAAATCAATTTTGGCTTAGAAGTTAGCATCTGGGTCGTCGGAACACGTTTTCGCAAAGTAAAATGAAAACAACCACAAAATAAAACCAAACAGTAAAACCACAAAAACATTGGAGGAACAAAAACAATGGCTAACGAAACAATTCAAACTTTAACAATCGCCGGTACAGACAGCGGTGGCGGTGCCGGAGTTATGGCCGACATCAAAACCATGCAGATGCGCCACGTTTTCTCAGCTGCAGTAATTGTTGCTGTCACTGCTCAAAATACGATTGGCGTTCAGGATTTTATGCCAATTCCTAAGAAACTGATCGATGAACAATTTGCATCAGTGGCATCCGATTTAAAGATCCGTGCCTGCAAGACGGGGATGCTGGCCGATGTTGCAACGGTTGAAGCCGTTGTTGAAAATCTTAAGAAGTATGATTTGGGAACACTGACGGTTGATCCTGTCATGGTCGCAAAGGGTGGCGCCCGGCTGCTTTCTGAAGACGCCATCAAGACGGTACGCGAGGAGTTGTTGCCGTTAGCCGATATTTTGACACCAAACTTGCCGGAAGCTGAAGAGTTGACCGGGATGAAGATTGAAGACAAGGATCAAGTCATTGATGCTGCCAAGAAGCTTCAGGATATGGGTGTAAAGAATGTCTTGATCAAAGGCGGCCACCAGACTGAATCAAAGGAATCTTCTGATTTCATTCTCCTTGAAGACGGCAAATCGTTCTGGGTTAGTTCACCTAGAATTGATACTGTTCGGACTCACGGAACCGGCGACACGCTTTCGTCATGTATTACCGCTGAAATTGCCAAGGGTGCTGACGTTGAGACTGCCATTCGGATTGGTAAAAAGTACGTTCAGGCAACCATTGCCGATGGCATTCAAGTTGGCCACGGCCATGGTCCTCTGAACCACTGGGCCATTTATGACGGGGACGGTGAATAACATGGGCATGAAGTTTGAGACGGGGATGCTCCGCGCATATTTTATTGCCGGCACCCAGGATATCAAAGATAAAACAAAGACACTGCAAGAGGTTGCCAAACAGGCAATGGAAGCGGGAATTACAGCTTTCCAGTACCGTGAAAAGGGCCCCGGTTCATTATCCGGATCAGCCAGAAATGTAATGGCGGCTGATCTGCGAGAAATGTGCAGTGATTACGAAATCCCATTCATTGTGGATGATGACGTTGAGCTTGCTATCAAAACCAAAGCGGACGGTATCCACGTGGGGCAAAAAGACGAGCGGGTTGCCAAAGTGATAGAACAGGTGGGCAACGACATGTTTGTTGGCCTTTCCTGTGATACCAAAGAACAGATTAACGTGGCCAGCCATATCCACGGAATTAGTTATCTGGGCAGTGGACCAGTCTTCCCAACTGGCTCCAAAGCAGATGCCGACCCGGTAATCGGTGTTGATGGCTTGGCCGAATTAGTCAAAGCCAGCAAGCTGCCAATTGTCGCGATTGGCGGCATTACCGAACAAAATATCAAGGAGCTGCCTAAGACTGGCGCAGCCGGTGTGTCGGTTATTTCGATGATTGCCCAGAGTGATGATATTTTTCGGACCGTTAAGGTGATTAATGAGACGTTTAAGGATTAGAGTGTGCCAAGGGCTGGGTGACGCGGTTTCTAAGGCGGAATTGATTAAAATCCCGGGTTTGGATTTAAATCAATTTTGACTTAGAAGTTAGCGTCAGGCCCGTCGGAACACGTTTTGGATATGTAAAAGTAAAGATGTTAATTATCGAAACACAAAATAAGGGTTGGAACGAAAATGAAATCTTGTTCCAACCTTTTTTGATATTTGGTTGTTAAATTATTATTTACTTTGTGGTGGTTTTAATGCTACCTAGCCGAAACGTGTTCCCCAAGCCAGCTTCCTCCGCTTTATCCAATAACGAGTCCCAATGCAAAACCCGCATTGAAACTCGTTATTAAATAAATGCTCAGAAGCTAGACGGCTTGGCTCACACTCTAATCCAAGTTAAACCCCTCCACATTCGCCTTAGGCAGGCTATTAACCTCACCAGTCATCGTCTTCATGACATCGGTATTGTTTCTGGTGTAATAGTAAACCTTGTACGGGGCCGAGGCATTTGCCTTTCCCTTGTATGTTTCCAGTACCGGTTGGGTGAATCCCGCCACGTTGATGTTTGCTACCCTTGCCAGACTGACATCACTGGTGTTTGGGGTTCCGAATGCTTTCCAGCTTTTAGTCGAAGTGGGGCCGAAGACAAAGTAATTGCCCGACCGTTCATAAAAGGTCTGATCTGAATGATAGCTGACACTATGCTTGCCGAAATAAATATCGGCCTTATTACCATACCAGGCTCCTCGAAATGATTTGGAAACTTCGCTTGGATTCGACGCCGAAGCATCATTTCGATGGTGGGACACGATTCCTGAAATTCCGATGGTTCCCACAAAGATTAACGTCAAAATAATCGTAATTGTAGACTTTTTCATGATTACCCGCTCCTCGGAATAAGTCATATTTATCAACACCTTAAGGGTACCGCGACAATGTAAATTAAGTGTAAATATTGGGTATCAAATATGTACAATATTGCCTGTTACTCGAAGATTACCTGCAAGTTACAATTATTAGGTTTGCGTGAAATCCATGCATAAAACTTGTGATTTTTGGCAAAAGCCGTTTTAATAGAGTATGAACACATTTTCAAATCTGTAAAAATTTAATTGGGGTGAGATTGAATGAAAGGACATTTTAAATTAGCTCTCGCGGCAGCGTTCTTGTTTGCATCAGCCGGAATTTTCGGTATCGCTGCACCGAGTGCCAATGCGGATGTGATTACTAATCCTGGTACTGCAGGGTCAATTCCGCAAGTTAATTCTGGAAACGTACTTAAAGATTACAACGAGAATGCTCTCAATGTAGTCAATAACTCGACGCCACAGGGGAACGTAAGTAAAAAGTATAAGAAATATTCATTGGATCCAACTGGATACAACTACGGTAATTCATACAACACAATTGCCGGCAGTTCACAATCCAACACGTTTAAGACCAAGTTTTTCCTACCAGATGGTTTTAACGTTTCCAACTTCCAACATGGTAACTTCCAAAGTGTCACACTCGATGGTGACGGTAATATCTACTTTATCGAATCCAACGGAACGAATACTAACCAAGGTGCCATCGTTAAGTTCAACATGGCCAAGCTCCAGCAATTAGGTGTCGGCTCTGATGTTTTACTGTTATGGCGGGCATTTGATTACTTTAACCCATACACCACAGATGGGCAGGCTCATAACGATGAATACAATCAAATCAACGCTCAATTACAGGGTGCATTTGATAAAGTTCAGACTTTGACGACCACTTTGAACCAGAACAAGTCCTGGCAGAATAACCAGAACAACTACATGAAGAATGCACAAAAGTGGTATTACAGCTGGAAGACTAAGAAAGCCAAGTATCAAAAGATTTCCAAGTCATACAAGTACTCGTACAATACTCGTGCTAAAGCCAAGAAGACTGTGAAGACAGCAACCTCCAAGATGGCTCGCTGGATGAAGTCTTACCAGATGCACAAGGCTAAGATTGCCAAGTACAACACTAAGATCAGCGGTATTCAATCACAGATTGATACTTATCAAGGACAAATTGACGATGCCAAGGCTCAAAATCCTGACATGTTCAAATATGTTGATATTGCCCAAACTGCCCAATTATCACCAGAAGTTGATATTGGTCACGGACAAACATTGTCATACAACCCTCAGAACAAGCATATCTACTTAGCTGAAGATAATACTTTGTCTGACCTTGCATCACGTGATGACAACAACACAGTTCTTGAAATGGATCCAAACACTTTGAAGCCAATTCGTGAATACAACTTCAAGATGTATCATGGCGATAGCGCCAACCTTCAATTGCATACATTGGCATTTGATAAGGATGGTAACGCATATTGGGGCCGTAAGTTAAACGGCGGTTACATGTTCTTCTACGGACGTCTTGATCAAAATGGTGTCAGCTTCCAGGCTTCATCATCAATGGTCGGCAAACGTGGCGGTTCAACTAACCAAGGGGTTGCAGTCAACCCTGCCAATAACCGTTTGTACTTCGTTTCTGATGATATTTTGACTTCAGTACCTACATCAGGTATTCAAAGTGGAAACTTCTCAGCAGACGATATCCATTATCAAGCATTTGATTCAGGCCGTGAGTTCGAAAGCTTGGCATTTGACCAAGATGGTTACGGCTACTTGATGGTATTGTGGCCACCTGAGTTGATGCAATCAACTGAACCTTTGAACTAATAAAGAACGTTTTATTTGAATAATTGGATTCACTAAATTGAAAAAGTTGAGACGAAATGAAAATTTTGTCTCAACTTTTTTGCTTGTATGAGGGATGATAAAATTAAAGCCTGGACGCTGAATTACAAAGTCAATTGGGGTATTATGTAAATAAATTATTGACGGAGGTTGGCTGATGAAAATTGTCGATTTGGACGGTTATGCACTAAATCCCGGTGATTTGAGCTGGGATGGTTTTAAGCAATTTGGTGACTTTACAAACTATGAACGCACGAGTGACGATGATTCAACGATTTTAGACAGAATTGGCGATGCAGAAATCGTTCTAACAAACAAGACTGCTTTGGATAAAGCAGTGATCGAAGGGGCACCTAATCTCAAGTATATTGGGGTTCTGGCAACTGGGTATAATGTGGTCGATATTGATGCGGCCAAAGCCAACAATGTGATTGTCACCAACATTCCAAGTTATGGCACCGATACGGTCGCTCAACACACATTTGCTTTATTACTCGAAATTACCAATCAAGTCGGCCTTCACAACAGGGCCGTTCACCAAGGAGAGTGGACTTCTGCCAAAGATTTTACTTTCTGGAAGACACCATTAATATCTTTAACCGGAAAAACGCTTGGCATCATTGGGTTTGGTCGAATTGGCCAAGCAGTCTCTCAAGTTGCCCACGCATTCGGCATGAAGGTTGTCTTTTACAATCACCATCCAAAAATTACAGATCAGGATTGGGCTAAACAGGTCACCTTGGAAGAACTATATGCGATGTCTGATGTGATCAGCTTACACACCCCTCAAACTTCCGAAACGGGCGACATGATCAATAGCCAGTCCATTTCCAAGATGAAGGATGGCGTCATTCTGATCAACACTGCCCGTGGTGGCTTACTAAACGAGCAAGATGTGACAGATGCATTGAACTCCGGAAAGATTTATGCGCTGGGTGCCGATGTTGTCTCAGAGGAACCAATTGTGGCCAATAATCCATTGTTGCACGCCAAAAATGCATTTCTAACGCCGCACATTGCCTGGGCTGCGACTGAGATTCGAGAACGGCTGATGAGCATTGCGGTTGATAATTTGAAAGCTTATGTGGATGGCAAGCCTCAAAATATCGTGGATTAACAGTAGGATCCAACTAATTGAAATTTAAATAGTAAGCAACTCCGTCAGATGATGGAGTTGCTTTTTTGTATTCATTGATGCGATAACGTTCTCAAATTAATAGGTCAAATCAGTTGACTGATTGATAACTTATCTGTTAAGTTATGCCTGTAAGGTAAGGGCTAAATGTAAGCGCTAAACGGCATGCCGCACAACGGTTATATTAATTCCGATACCGTAAGAAGATGGTGAGCTTTCATAACGATATGGTTCTAGAGGGGGAATTAACAATGAAATTTAGAGCCTCTATATGCAACTTTCAGAAAGTGATCTTTGGCTTTATTGTGACCTTTCTTTCAGTTCTTTTTCTAACGGCAATGTCGACTGTAAATGCACAAGAACTCGGTAAGACCGCTGCGATTCCCGCCATTGAGAATGGCTTGGTACAAGCTGGCCACAGCCAAAATCAGGGAATCCTTGTTGAGACACTTTTACCCACCGAGCCCACTTTGAAGGATTCCACGGTTAATTTGACCAACAGCACGGTTCAACTTGACCCGGCAATCTATAGTGACCCGGCGACTCAGAACAATTTTTATCCTGGCAAAACGGTTAATATGATGGCATTGATTGAGGCTCAGGGAACTGGGCAGGATTATATCAATGGTCATGTCAAAATTTATTTGAGCAAGGATATCTTCGAACAAGTAAAGGGCAATGATGTATCATCCAGCCAATTCTTGTCGTCTCCAGCCACAGTGTCTGAAACCCCGGATGACTGGATTATCAATTTGAGTCTGACAACGGTTCCAAGTGGTGCTCACATTGGAATCCCTTTCCTCACCACTCTAAAACCGGGTAGAATTCATAACAACAAGGACTACAAAGTGCCAAGTGAATATTATGATAGTAGAGATGCTTTACTGTTGAAAACAGACACCTTTACGGTTCATACCAAAACTAATGCCCCGACTCCTTATGGTCCAGGAGTCTCAAAAGATTTGGATATGAATAAATGGGATTCAAATAATAGCTTGAAGGAGGCAACAGATGTTTCTGTTGATGGATCAGGCTTATATTCATACAACAAATCCCCATCCAATATATATTACTCAAACCAGACCGAACCCGGCGATTATACAGTGACGGTTAATCTTCCGACAGGTTATAAAGTTCCTGCCGCCGGTGTTGGCAATTGGACATATAATGCAGCTGAAAACACTGTTACGCAAAAAGTAGCGATCTATACAGGCTCAACAACAAATGACTTATCAAACAGGACATTAGGAAGTTTTACCCTGACGGTTCCATCCGGTTATAAAGTTGGCACTACAGTCAATCTTCCGGTCACAACTAAAGGGCCAATGGGAGATGTTAACTCAAATAACTATTATTTAAAGCTGGGTAAAACGACTGTTGCCCCAGATTATATGTCTATTTATGGATCCAAAAACATCAGTTTCACGGATGCCGGTGCGAGCGTAGATGTGAGTGCAGTCACTTCTTCGACGCCCCTAAATTCGGTTTTGACACCGATAAGTAAATTCCATCCCGGCGATAATGATGGTCAATTAATTGACACACTATCACTAAGTAGTATCGAAGATCGGCCAAGGTTTGAATATTTAACCAACCAAATTTCATTCCTCGACAGTTCAAATCTGTCGGCTGCCAAACAAGGGGAACTGAATAAGAACAAAGTCGTCGGCACGTATACCAACAATGGTTCCACAAAGACAGAAGAACTGGGTACGGTGAAATTTGGAACACCGCTGAAGTATTCTGACCGGTACTATACGAGTATCAAAGTGAATTTTGATTCCCTAATTAACTTGAGTAAAGCTGAGGCGGAGAGTATTAAGCTCCAGATTAATGGTCATATGACGGATGCTGTAATTAATGCATTTAAAGCTTCAAATGATTCATATCAATCATACGCTAACGGGGTAATCGCACAGTTTTCCAAGACGGAGGATTCTGCTTTTGGAGGGGCAGTCAGTGCGTATGCCTATGCATACCTGACCAAAGATTTGCCGACGATTCAGCTTAGCGGTTTGACTCTATTTGGCCAAAATGATCAGGATGGGGATGCTCAAATGCTTGGTGGCAAACCGCTACGTGCCAGTATGAGTATTCGGGCTTCTAACAATAACAATGATAAACTCCATCCTAAAGATGGCAAAGTGGTCTTCATCGTTCCTGATGGGGTATCTTTCGACAAATCCAATACTGCAGACGTTCAGAACCTAACAAATATTAAAGTGTACCAAAACTATGCAGGTTCGGGGAAGACTGCCGTAGTTGGTGATATTAACAATGCAGCCGAATTTGAAACTTCAAGCAGACTTATTTACTATCAAGTCCCATTGATTGACGACGGCTCAATGATTTCCGGTTCTTACAATATTCAATCGTTCTTTGTTTTTACCAACAATAATGGTAAACCCGGCAATAAGACTGATTTTCAGGTTGCCGACAATTCTGGGCTGGTGGCTGATACTTATGGCCTGTACACATCAACGAATAATAAAACTAAGGTAGTATCAGACTCCGAAGATTTCACCTACCTACCGGATCGAAAATTGATCAGTACAAACAAAGTAAAAGTTTTTGACTCTGAAACCGGGGAATGGAGTCAGCCAGTCAAAGATACTGGCGATAATGCCTTTATCGGTGATAAGCTCGAATTCGTCGACACAATGGCCAATGATGGGCTGTCACCATACACTTACTTGGATGTGATTGGAATTCTACCGCACCCTGGTGACCAGAAGATCAATGGTGCCCGTGGCTCAAATGTCCAAATGCATTTGACAGGGCCAATCCAGGTTGACACGGATGGCTACACGGTTTCATATTCAACTGCCAAACCTGATAACGACCTCCTCAAGAATTACGAGGCGAAATTTGATGCAACCGAAACCGACTGGAGCAAGGTGACAATGATTCGAATCAGCTCCAAAGATGGAACGGTGTTGAATACTGAACAATCCATTCACTTCACTTATCCATCCCTGGTTCCAAACGTTGCCAAAGATGATGCGATTGCAAACAAGGCGCAGGGAATCAGCACCTTCATCGTTCGTACCAGTGATCACGATGTCAACTTGTTGGAATCTACGCCAGCATCAGTATTGGCAAAACAGCCTTATGTTCCGGTAAATCTTCAATTCTGGACCAAGGATCAAGACGGGACTGAGCATCAGATTGCGGATGCCAAGAGCTTTGCCGATCAAAAGATTGGTTCCACATTTACCAAGAACGCAGCTGATTTCCCAATTCTTCATTACTCACCGGCAGATAGTCAGGATCATTCTGTGAAAGTCAGCCGGGTTGCCAATAATAACGTGCTTAAGCTGTGGTACAAAGCAAATCCTGATGATGCGACAGTCAAAGGTGTCGTTAAGTTCCAAGATTTATCAGGTAAGACACTGGAGAAGGATATCCCATTCAGCGGTATCAGTGGCTATCGTTACGATATCACCACGATGGACAGCGTGAAACAAGCTACCAAGAAAATCCTTGGAGAAGGATATAAGTTATCTTCAACTGAAGGTCAGCCAACTGGGATCTTTGCGGTTGGCAAACCGGTGACGGTCATTTACAAATTTGACAAACCAACCCCACCGGTTCCACCAACTCCACCGACACCGCCAACACCGAAACCAGATCCGAAGCCAACGCCAAATCCCGATCCAAGACCAAATCCAACGCCAACCCCAACACCACAGCCAGCTCCCGGGCCAGATGAGCCGGATTATGTGGCAAAGAAAAATGAAGCCGTATACGCTTTGAAGAAGGTTTACCTGTACCAGAAACCAACTTTCAACAAATCTCAGCGTAAGGCTGCTTATGTATCGAAACCACGGGTTTACCGCCCAATGTTTGTGGTTACCGGATATGCCCGCTCAGCCAATGGTGCTCTTCGTTACAAGGTTCGTGACGTCAACCATTTGACTAAGAACCGTCATAAGACAGGTTACGTTACTGCACGTTGGTCCCATATCCGTCCTGTTTACTATCAAAGCAAACACACCACTCTGACAGTGATTAATCCGCGCGGTGTCAATGAGTACAAGAATGTTAACCTGACTGGGAAAGTTCAAAATTTCAAGCAGGGTAGAGTGCTCAAAGTTAAGAAGTTTGTTCATCATAACCTAACCACCCGTTATCTTTTAACGAATAGACACTACATTACGGGTAACCGTAAGTTGGTTAAGATGGGCAAAGCAAGTTTCCCTAAATATGTAAAAGCCAAAAAGGCTTTCAACCGTTACAAGACAGTTAACCTGACTCATAAGAACAAGCATTACAAGAAAGGACATGTATTCAAAGTCTACAAAGTTGATTTCTCACACGCCAACAGCGTTACCAAACACGGTGCAATGCGTTATCAAGTAGCTGGTGGATACATTACCGCTAATGCAACATTCGTAAAAACAATCAAATAATTAAAGAAAAATTCAAACTCGATCGATGAGTTTGAATTTTTTTATTGCCTCTAAATGCTTGATTAGTAATGGATTTCATTACTTACTTACTTTTAATACCTTGACGCAAAGATAACTAATTTGTTAGATTAGCTGTGTGAAATAGTCCGGGGTATGTAAGCGCTAAATGTCGCATATATAGTGTATACATTAACTATTTCAAGATAAGCCATCAGGGAAACATCAATAACACATTTGTTCTAAGGGGGAATAAATTATGAAATACAGTGTCTTTTTGCGCAACTTGAAGAAGTCAATTTTTGCGTTCATCGCAATTCTTCTTTCGGTTGTCTTTTTGTCTGGGTCACCAAATGCAGGTGCTCAGACAGTTAACGGATCACCGACGCTTCCGGCAATTCAAAACACGTTGTCGAACGCGACCAATAATTGGGATAAGGCAATTCCAAATGATCCAACTTCAAATCCTGGTTCTGGCGTGAGCCAATCCGGGGTGATTCTTAAAAATAGTACCGTTGAGTTGGATCCAGCTATTTATAATGATCCAAACAATCAGAATAACTTTTATCCTGGCGACACGGTTAATATGCTTGCTTTGATTGAAGCTCAGGGTACTGGTCAGGATTATGTGAATGGTCATGTAAAAATTTATTTGAGCAAAGATGTGTTTCGCCAAATAACTGACAATGACATTTCGACCAGTAACTTCTTGTCAAAGCCAGCTCACGTAACTGAAACCGATACTGACTGGGTTGTCAATTTAGATTTGAACACCGTTCCCAGTGGGGCTCACATTGGAATCCCACTTATCGCCACTTTAAAGCCTGGTAAAATTCACAATAATAAAGACTATAAAGTTCCGAGCGAGTACTATGACAGTAAGAATGACTTAGTGTTCAAGACAGACCAGTTTGCAGTTCATACCAAAACTGATAATCCGACTGCTTCAGGGCCTGGAGTCAAAAAAAGCATCGATGCCCAGCAATGGGACACAAACGACGCATTGAAAGCCCCAACTGATATTTCAGTTGACGGTTCCGGCTTTTACTATTCTACCCTCTCTAGTCTTTTCTATTCCAGAGAAACTGAACCGGGAGATTACACTGTAACTGTTCAACTTCCGGCCAATTATAAGGTGCCCGCAAATGGAAGCGGAAACTGGACATATGATTCAAGTAAAAATACACTCACTCAAAAGATGACACTTGATACAACCTCTGCTTCAAATTATCAGACTAGTCGATCCCTAGGAAGTTTTACATTGACTGTTCCAAAAGGTTATAAAAATGGAACTGAGATTAATCTTCCAACCTCAACGACAGGTCCAAATGGTGCTGTCACAACAAACAGTTATTATTTACAACTTAATAAATACACGCCGACACCGGATTACTTTTATGCATATCCCAGCAAGTCGATGAGTTTTAAAGATATTGGTTCAACAACCGATGTCAATCGGATCAATTCTTCAACTCCAATCACTTCAACAATTAAGCCATTGTCTTACTACTATGGTTCTGATTATAACGGCCAGCCGGTTAACTCAGTATCGTTGAGTAGTATTGATGACAAGCCAAACTTTGATTACCTGACCAATCAAATTTCATTCACGGATAGTTCAGGTATCACTTCCAGTAAACAAGCATTGCTCAACAAAAACAAGGTCGTTGGAACACACATGGATGGGACGACTGAAAATCTTGGGACTGTTAAGTTTGGAACACCGCTGAAGTATCCCGAACGAAACTATAAAAGCATTAAAGTGACTTTTGATTCGCCAATCGATTTCGGACTGTCTGAATTGAAGAACTTGCAGTTACAAATTACCGGTCACATGACTGATGATACAATTAATGCCTTTAAGAAGAGCACGGCAACGCAACAATATTATTACAATGAGATATCTACAGAATTTGCAAAGACGCAGACTTCAAACTATGATTCTTCGATAAGTTCAAGTGGGTATGTCATATTAAACATGGATATGCCAACTATTGGCTTTGACACCACATATCTAGATGGTAATGGATTGGGACTATCAGGACACCAAGATCAGGATGGTAAAGTCGGCATGCTTGGCGGCCAACCGCTGATTGCTAAAATGGGTGTTCATGCTTGGAACAATAGCAATGACAAGCTCCAACCCAAAGACGGAAAAGTTGTCTTCATCGTTCCGGATGGTCTGACTTACGATACGGAAGATGCTTCGCAGGTTAGCAACTTGAAGAATATTAAAGTTGAAAAGAACTATGCTGGTTCTGGGAAGACTGCGGTAATTGGTGAAATATCCAACCCGAGTGCCTTTGAGACAAATGGTGCCGGAATCTATTATCAGTTGCCGTTAATCGATGATGGATCAATGACCTCAGGGCCGTACAAGATTGAGTCATTCTTTGTGTTTACCAACAATAATGGAAAAGTTGGCAATAAGACTGATTTCCAAGTTAATGAAAATGCAAAGCGTGTCCCTGATACGTATGGAATTTATTCATCAACTGATAATAAGGATAAGGTCATTTCCGACTCGGCAAACTTTACTTATTTGCCGGATCGTAAGTTAGTTAATATTAACAAAGTCAAAGTCTTTAATCCTGAAACCAATGAGTGGAGTCAGCCGGTTGCCGACACTGGTGACAATGCTTTTGTTGGTGATAAATTACAATATGTGGATACCATGTCTAACGACGGGCTAACACCGTACTCGTATTTGGATGTTGTTGGAATCCTGCCATATCCTGGGGATCAAAAGATAACCGGTAATCGGGGTTCTAACATGCAGATACACTTGACGGGCCCAATCACGGTAGATTCAGACGGCTACTCGATTTCTTATTCAATCGACAAGCCGGATAAAACGTTATTGAATAACTATAAAGCTAAATTTGAACCAACTGAATCTGACTGGAGCAAGGTCACGATGATTCGAATTACTTCAAAGCCTGGAACGGTGTTGCAGACTAATCAAACCATCAACTTCACTTATCCATCCCTTGTTCCAAACATCGCAAAAGATAGTCCGCTAGCCAAGACTGCCACGGGAATTAACACGTTCCTTGTCAGAACCAGTGGCAATGATGTCAATTTGCTGGAATCAAAGCCTGCTGCTGTTCACGCCAAGCAACCTTACGTTCCTGTAAGTTTGCAGTTCTGGACTAAAGATCAAGATGGCACGGAACATCAGATTACTAATGCTAAGGAATTTGCCGACCAAAAGATTGGGTCAACATTCACTAAAAATGCTGCTGATTTTCCAATCGACCATTACATTCCGGTGGATAGCAATGATCATTCCATCAAGGTTAGTCGGACTGCCAACAACAACGTGTTGAAATTATGGTATAAGGCCAAGCCTGATGATGCCACAGTCAAAGGAGTTGTTAAGTTCCAGGATCTGAATGGAAATTCGCTTAATCCAGACGTTTCATTCAGCGGAATTAGTGGATACCGATACGATGTCAATACAATTGATGACGTTAAGAAAGCCAGTCAGAAGATTCTTGGGGAAGGTTACACGTTATCAGCCACTGTTGGTGAACCAGCAGGAATCTTTGCTTTAGGCAAACCACTGACAATCATTTTCAAGTATGATAAGTCAATTACACCTATTCCACCAACACCAAATCCAAAACCTAAGCCTAACCCAACACCGACTCCAACTCCCACACCAACGCCTAACCCAACACCGACACCAACTCCTACACCGCAATTACCAAACTATGCTGCAAGTATTAACGAAGCTGTATACGCTTTGAAGAAGGTTTACCTCTATCAGAAGCCAACCTTCAAGAAGTCACAGCGTAAAGCAGCTTATGTTTCCAAACCAAGGGTTTACCGACCAATGTTTGTGGTAACCGGGTATGCCCGTTCGACAAACGGTGCGCTTCGCTACAAAGTTCGAGACGTCAACCATTTGACCAAGAATCGTCACAAGACCGGGTACATCACGGCACGCTGGGCTTACATCCGACCAGTCTATTATCAGAGTAAGCACAAGACGATTACCGTGATCAATCCACGCGGTGTCAACGAGTACAAGAGAGCCAACTTGACCAAGAAGGTTCGTAACTTCAAGCAGGGACAAGTGCTCAGAGTAAAGAAGTTTGTTCATCATAATCTAACGACTAGATACGTTTTGACCAACGGCCATTACATCACTGGGAATCGGAAGTTGATCCGGATGGGCAAGACCCACTTCCCTAAGTATGTGAAAGCCAAGAAAGCTGTTAACCGATACAAGACAGTCAACTTGACTCATAAGAATAAGCACTTTAAGAAGGGCAAAGTCTTTAAAGTTTACCGAGTTGATTTCTCACACGCCAACAGCGTTACCAAGCATGGCGCGATGCGATATCAAGTAGCAGGTGGATACATTACTGCTAACTCGAAATTTATGAAGACTGTTAAATAGTCTAAATGGATACAAAAATCCGCGAGCAATTAAATTGTTCGCGGATTTTTCTTGTTAATTATTGATATGCTTGAGCCAAGCCGACAATGTCGCCGGCAGAAATGTTATTATCACAGACGCTGGGATACATGACACTGTTTGGATCGGCGGAATGTCCCAACCCAAGTGCATGTCCAAGTTCGTGCTCGGCAACGTGGATGCGTTCTGTCGTGGTGTATTTATAAATGTTAAAGTTGTTCGAATAGATATTAGCCGTGGTTGGGCCCAGAATGTGTAGCCCATTAACGATGGTTGGAAAATATGAGACAAAGGTCAAGCCGGCATTGTTCAAATTATCAGTCGTGCCGACTTGAAGGGTGATATCTGGATGAGGATCACTAGTGGCCACAAGGTTGACCTGCTGGGTATTGTTCCATGCAGTAACTGCCTGTTGCCAAATATTCTGATAATAATCCGAAGTCTGGTTGATATGGTATGTAATGGTCGTGGTTGGCCAACGGTATTTGGCAGGTGTGGGAAGTGCTGTCTGAGCCTGCTGTGGCTGTGATCGAGTTGATTGGTCGGCAGTACGTTCTTTAACCGGCACAGATGGAGTACTGTGGAACCTTTGAATGTGGTGTGATCTGCCCTTTTTGACGTATGGATTGATAATATTCAGCTGCGATTCAGCACTTGCAGGTGTCGTGTCTGCCAACAGGCCAACTCCAGACATCACTAAAACGGTCAATCCGGTTGCGAGGAATTTTAGGATTTGCTTCATAAACGGTCTCCATGAAAGTATTTTTAGCAAATATGCTCTGCACATGCTGTGCAAAGGAGATACTTACTTACTTAATTATAGCATCATATTATCAATAAACAATGAGTATATAACAATTAAGTGATAAATCAACACGGCATGCTACACTTTTGCCTCGTTTTTCGTTCTGAGATCTTCACTGGCATTGCCACTTATGTCGTCAGATATGGTACTATGAACAAGCTAGGGGTGCTAATTCAGTAGCTGAGACCAAACCCTTTGAACCTGTGAGTCAATACTCGCGTAGGGAAGCTTTAATTGAATAAGGATTACTAGCAAAAAACTTATAAGGTGGTTTTTTGTGATGAAAGAAGCATTGTTTGACGGTTATGCCCAGGACTACGATGAGTGGTTCGTTGCCAATGAGAAGGTATTTTTGAGTGAGTTGGATTTATTGAAGACAAGCTTGGGCGATAATCCTGGCAGAACTTTATCCATCGGTAGTGGTAGTGGTTTGTTCGAGCAGGCTCTTCGCCAGCAGACCAACATTGATGTCCGTGAAGGTGTGGAGCCTTCCAAAGATATGGCAGCAATTGCCGAAAAGCGGGGGATGCAGGTCAGAATTGCAACTGCAGAAACTGCCGAGCTACCAGCTGACACGTACGACACAATTTATTTTAATGGCAGCTCAAGTTACATTGTCGATTTGAAATTTGCCTATGGAAATATTGCAAGGGCACTGAAACCTGGTGGCCGATTGATCTTGTTGGACGTACCCAAAGAAAGTGCCTATGGGATGCTGTATATGCTGGCAGATGCACTTGGCGGCTACCAGAATCAGCAATTATCCGGGGTATTACCAACGGTTCCATATCCGGAAGAATTCTTAAAATTATCGAATTGGCACACCACTCAAGAGAAGGCAAAAGTATTGACTCAAGACTTGGGGTTTGTTGATGTGTCGTACTACCAAACGTTGCTGGCCAATCCAGTCTATACGGATCAAGCGGTTGAAGAGACGATTTCTGGTTATAATAAGGGCGGTTATGTGGCAATTATTGCGCACAAGCAAAAGAACTGATGACTTGTTGAAAATTTGAAAATAACAAATGGCTTCGGAAATTTATTTTCCCGAAGCCTTTTTTATGATTTCGATATTTGTTTTAGTTTGTGGTTGCTCGACTGTTATCTAGCGTAAACGTGTTTCGACGGGCCTGGCGCTAACTTCTAAGGGTACTTTAATTAAAGTTCCAAGACCGGGAACTTCAATCAAAGTACCCTTAGAAACCGTGCCACCCAGCCCTCGTCACACTCTCCTAAAAGAAATACCATCCCGCCAATACCAACCCCAGCAGACTGGTTGCCACGAACACAATGCCCAGTGTCCACAAGATATTGGCTGACAGGTTATTGCGGTTCTTTCTCGCAAAGCCGATTTCCAATAATGCGATGACTGCCAATCCCAAGATGACCTTCAAGCTGCCCAGTACCGGGTCTCGTGGGACTCGGAACAGTGCCAGCATGAAGCCGGATGCCAGGATGGGGATGTACAGGACTCTGGTGATCATCATAAAGATCGTTGCCAGTTTGTCTTTGAGGGCGAATGACAAGAGGACTGTCACAATTAATAAAAGCCATGAAATTAAATGAATGTTTACCCAAATCAAAATAATTGCCTCCTAATATTTCTATGTTTTCAGTATAGTATCATCTATTCCCCATGTACAAATACTTAAAGGACATATTTCTTGCTAAGCGTTTTCAGATGGGCTATTTTTGAGGTAACGGAACTCGAATTCAAGGGGGTATTGATCATGGATGGGTTAACTTATACACAGGAATTTGTGTTATGCGTATTGAATCAAAAGCCAAAGGTAAGTGCGTTTAAAGATCGGAAAGTGGCCGCGTGCTTGTTGGTATCTGAAATTGTCGAATTGCTGAGGGATGGGGCGATGGAGCTGACACCGGCCAATCGGATGGTCATCGCCCCGGTTACCAAATCGCCAAATGATTATCTCACACCGATTACTGAGGACATCAAGGGAAGTCAGCCACAGTCCGTCAGCAATTACGTTCGAGACACAGTGCTGTCGATTCGCCGACACAAAGTGACCAAAATTGCTCAGGCAGCCTGCGATGATTTGGTAAAAGCTGGATACTTAGAGGAAGATCACAAAACCTATTATGATAATCAAACGGTGACGGATCGGATTTTGACGCAACTCTACAATGATGCAACGGCTAAAAAAGAGCCTTCAGAGAAAAACTCGATGTTGGCCATCCTGCTGGTCAACTCCGGCTTGATCCACCAAATCTTTCCTAAAGAAGAAGCTCAAACCGTTGAATTACGGCTGAAGGAAGTCATGAAATCAGACCAGTATCATTTGATTTCGGATGTTACCAAAAAGATTAATAAGGATTTGTCGGCGATTATCGAAGCTGTTTCGTTCGCTAAAAAATAAAATCGTGCATACTAAAAACCATCACAATCAGTTGGGAATTCGATTCTCCAACAGTTGTGATGGTTTTGTTATTTGGAATATTGACTTTGCAGGGCATTTAATGCTGTCACATAATTCATTGTTGGTAGCCGACCGTCTTTGAAGTCAGCCAACAAATCAGGCTCGAGACCACTTGCCGCAATGACCTGTTCATCGGATAGTTCTGCTTGCCTCTGGATTCCACTGATTCGTTCGAGAAGTTCCGTTGGGGACAAGCTCAACAGGTACAGACGTTGAATTTGGGTCAGCGTTCCTTCATACATACTTTTTGGCGCCGTCTTATCACGGTATGCCTTGATTTCTTCAGGGTCCAACTCGACAATGTTGAACAGGTAATCGTCGGCCAGGTTCAATTTCTCTTGATATGATTCAATTTTGGTGAGCATTTCATTAATTGTCATCGTCTAACTCCATTGCATTATTTTAAAATCTTCTTATCTATAATATGACAAATCAACGGAGATTTCTAATTGAATTAATATCGAGCCTGAAGGGCAGTGTATTCGGCCAGGGTTAAAGCCATGATCGAGCCGTGCCGTTTCTTGAGCGTGCCGAAGTCGTAATCAGGGGCTACCTCCCAGTCATCTGGGTTGGCACTGGTTAAGTCACCGGTTAAAATCGGCAGATAGCCACGGCCGTTATCAAATTGGTCAACGTAGACACACCATTTGTGTGCATCAGCCAGCCAGACAATTTCCGGGCCTTCAACAGTATCGCCATGAATCCCCAAACCCAAATCCTGAAGGGCCGTCACCTTTTCCCATGGTCCGGCAAGGGAAGCCGACTTTTCGATTGGAATTGTGCCATCACGAGATGCCCGGACAAATTGATCGCCGTCCTGAACCATGGTCATGTCAATCAATTCATGACCGGGGTATTTCGCATATGTTTTGGCGTCTTCAAAGTGAATGAAGTCTTCAGTATAGGCCGACCAGATTTCCATTTCATGGGTTTCTTTGTTTGGGGATGACCAGAAGACAAAATATTTTTCGGTATCCGGATCATAAACGGCTTCAGGTGCCCAGACACAGCCGGTATGCTGATCGACCATCTGGACCGCCCGGGGATCGGACCAATCAATCAGATCCCTGGAATCCCAGAAGATCAAATCTTGTGAGCCGGTGGTGGTCGCATCGGTGTTATGCCAGCCACCACGATGATAAATCGACAGCTCTGTGGCCATGATTGCAAAGCCAGTGCCATTCTGCTTTCTAATGATAAAGGGATCCCGGACACCTTTTTCACCAATGGTTGAGGTGAGGACTGGCTGATCGTGATTGATGTCAGTCCAGTGAAGGCCATCCTTACTAAGGGCAAAGTACAGTTGTTCTGCTTCGGGACTGTCTTCGGTTCCAGTGAAGAAAACGAACAGATAGCCGCCGTTTGTTGGTTGATTATTCAAAGTTGAATTCTCCTTTTTGAAAATTTTAGTAAAATAATGTTTGTCATTAATATAGCGCTTACAGTTTCGAATGTAAATGTCCATAATCCATATAAATGTAATCCTGAGTGTGATACGATAAATATGTAGCATATTCGAACAAACATAAGGTGGTAAATAAATTGGCAGAAAATAATAATTGGCAGTTAATGGCTGTTCGTTTGGATGGCTTGAACTTTGATCGTACGAACTTTAACCCACAAAAGGGTCCTCAAATCAATGCGGAAACTCAATTGGCATTACCTAACAACCTTGACGACAAGTCAACGATGTCAGTTGTTCAAGTGGTTTCAACATTTAAATTGTATGATGATGAATTAGCTAAGAGCTACTTCACCGCAAAAATTGCCGGCGTTTATCAAGTTCCCGGCAGCTTCACCAGTACTGATGACATTCAAAAGACAATTGATGGCGACAAGAACCTGCGTGACAGCTTTGCTCAACCAGTTGTCGATTACCTGGTTTCAACATTGGCCGACTTGACATTGAAAGCCTTTGGAACACCAACCATCTTGAAACGTGAACAATTGATTGACACATTGTTTGGTGCTAAACAATAAAATAATCGCGTGTCTGTCCGCAGGTTTTAAGCCGGCCAGCGAATACGATTTAAAATATGAAGCTCTGGTCAACCCAATGATCGGGGCTTTTTGAATTGTCAAAATTCAAATTCGATAGTACCCAAACCCACCAAACTGCGTTAAACTTAACCAATATGCTAATCGCAAAGCATCACGAATGGAGGACCACATGAGCTACTTAGAGCTGCATAATATTAAAAAATCCTATTATCTCGAAAATGAAGAATTCCCAGTCTTGACCGGTATCGACCTGTCATTTGACCAGGGCGAATTTGTCTCAATCGTCGGTGAATCCGGCGGTGGAAAGACCACTTTGATGAATATCATTGGTGGGTTGGACAGTAATTATTCCGGAGACGTTGTCCTAAACGGCAAGTCGCTTCGCCACGATACCGCCAAGCAGTTGGACGCATACCGGCGCCAAACCATTGGCTTTATTTTTCAAAACTTCGATCTGATCAGTCACCTGACCGTCTTTAACAACGTTATGGTTTCCCTGCAGATGACCAAGCTGAGCCATAAGCAGCAGGAAGCCCGCGCCCGCCAATTGCTTGAGCAGGTCGGCTTAAAAGATCATATGCGCAAATATCCCAACCAGTTGTCTGGTGGTCAAAAGCAGCGGGTGGCTATTGCCAGAGCTTTGGCATCTGATCCGGAAATTATTATTGCCGATGAACCAACCGGTGCATTGGACAGCCAAAATACTCAGGAAATTTTGGCATTACTGGATGAAATCGCCAAAGACGGCAAGCTGGTCATTACGGTTACCCACTCCGAAACGGTGGCTAATCACGGTACCCGGATTGTTCGTCTGGCTGACGGAAAAATCAGTGAGGACAAATCCATCAAGCAGGGTTATGAAAAATCCCAGGCCAATGAGCTTTCAACCCATACCCTGAGATTCGGGGCAACTTTGAAGATGGCGCTGGAGAACATGCGCTATAACTTGAAACGGAATCTGCTGATCGTCTTTGGGGCCGCTATCGGAATCTTCAGTGTGATTGTTATGCTGGGACTTGGTAATGGTGTTCAGGGGTATATTAACCACGAAATTTATTCGCAGGTTAACCCGAATGCTGTTCAGGTCACTCAAAACGTGTCGGATTCCAGCCAAGATCCAAGCAAGATCGTCATGAAAACCAAAGATCAAAACCGATTGAAGGACATCAAGAATGTGAAGCACGTTCAAGACGGTTACTTTGTTCAAGGCGGGACGCAGCTTCGGATGGGCCGGAAGAATGCATCCATTTCATTTATGCAGACATACAACCCGACTATGTTGACCAAGAGTATAACCAAGGGTCATGCGCCTAAGAACGGCGAGATCATGCTGACCAAGGAGTATGCCCAGAAGTTGAACAAGAAGCATCCTTATTCATTGGTTGGCAAGAAAGTGACTTTCTACCAGAACGCGTTGAATAAACAAAAGCACCCGGTTATGCTGAGCAAAACACTGAAAGTCAGTGGGATTGCCAAGGCAAATACCGGAGCTACTTCAGTTACTTACGACACAATCAAATCAATTTACAAATCAAAGGGCATCAAGATCCAGCCGACGTTTGTGACCGTTGTGATTAAGGGTGACGTCAAGAACGTTAAGCCGGTTCAAAATAAGATCAAGTCCTTCAAGAATGATAAGAAGAAGGCGACTTACCAAATTACCGGTGTTGGTGGGATGGTTGATACGTTGAACACCTACATTACATTGGCCGTCAACGTGTTGGCAACCATTGCCGGAATTTCACTGTTGGTATCTGCTATCATGATTATCGTGGTGCTCTACATCAGTGTGTCGGAACGGACCAAGGAAATCGGAATTCTTCGAGCATTGGGCTCATCAAAGGGCAGTATCAGAAACCTGTTCTTCTCTGAAGCCTTCTTCATCGGACTATTCTCATCAGCTTTGGCCATTGGCTTGGCAGAACTCCTGCAGGTTGTCGCCAATAACATTGCCCAACGAGGTATCAATTATTCAATTATGCAGATCACGCCGGGAAACATTATCTTCGGTTTCGTGGTCGCCATCTTCATCTCGCTGTTGGCAGCATTGGCGCCAGCGGCATCGGCTGCCCGATTGGATCCAATTGAGAGTTTGAGTTATGAATAAATAAGTGTGCGACGAGCCCCGGGTGACCCCGGAGCACAAGTGAAAAATGTCATTGATGAATGGTTCTTGTTCATCGATGACATTTTTTACTTGTGTAGCAGGGGTCAGGGGTGTCGGAGCATAGCTCAGAGGCAGAAGGCAGCAGTAAGCAAAATAAATGCTTCAACCCTTAAAAAATATCCCAAGATAAAAAATAATTCCCAAAATCATGATATGCTGATACATAAATAACGTTTTGGGGGCCAGACAATGACAGAGTTAAGCGAGCAACAACTACAGCATGACCGAAAAATAATCGAAGATGCTTTCAAGGATATTGATGAAGGTAAGTTATTAACCGAAGAAGACATGGAAAAACGGTTCGGGAAATACGGTTGGCACAAATAACAACGAGGATCATGCAATTTCTGCATGGTCTTTTTTAATAGCATTGACAACCCACATATGTGGTATACAATACTACATAAATGGTAATTAAAACTACGTACAAATAATAAGGAGACTTTCAATGTCTGAGAAGATTGCGATTCTAGCTGATTCCGGTTCTGATGTACCTGCAGAACTGTTAAATAAATACGATAATATCGCCGTTGCCCCGATGCTTGTTACCATGGCAGGCAAGGAGTATCGCGATAACGTCGACATCACGCCTGAAGAATTCTATGCTCGTCTTGATAAGGCCGATCAATTCCCCAAGACTGCCGCTCCCACCCGCGGAAGTGTTGAAGCAAAGGTTGATGAGCTGAGAAAACGCGGCTTTGATCACATCATCGGCATTACCGTGTCGGCCCATCTTTCGACCACTTTTGGGATTTTTACCAACGTGGCCAATGAATTAAGCGATTTTAAAATGGAAGTAATTAATACCAAAAACATTGGTATCGGCAGCGGTCTATTTGCTGTCTACGCCGAAGAAATGATTGATTGCGGCCAAACCTTTGACGAAACGATTAAATTCCTCAAACAGTCCGTCAAAAACAGTCGCACATTCTTCTACATTCCAAGTTTAAAATATTTGCGTGCCGGTGGTCGAATTGGTCGAGTGGCTGGTTTGATTGGTTCCGTATTGAACATCAAGCCGGTGATCGCCACTGATTCAGATGGCATTTATTTCCCAGTTGCCAAAGCCCGCTCTGAGCAAAAAGCCATTTCCAAAATGGTGGCATTAGTCGAAAAATTAATTTCAGATAATAAGAGTGTCAGGGTCGGGGTTGCCAATGGTGCCGATGTACCACTGCAAGAAAAAGTTTATGACCGTCTGCACGCAACTTTCCCACAATTAAAGATCTATCGCGGCAGCATTTCACCTGCACTGGGTGTTCACACTGGTCCCGGCCTTGTCGGCGTTGGTGTCCAAGTTGGCGAACGCGAATAATACAAAGGGGTGGTTGGATGCCAAAGAAGACCACGGAGCTTGAAGTCAGATTGCCAATGTGGGATGAACTGCCGACATTCTCTCTCCACTTGGATCAATTGTTGGACCTGACAAATGGTGTTTTGGAGCCAATCACAGGCGATAAAGTCACCAAAACGATGCTCCATAATTACTTTAAAGATAAAATTTTAGTGCCGCCGGTTAAGAAACGCTATTACCGGACTCAGCTGGCCGGTTCAATTGTAGTTGGTCTGCTTAAAAATATCTTCACGTTAAGTGAAGTCAAAGCAGGATTGATCACGATGCTGGGAACCGGTTCACCCAAAGCCGGCTACAACAACTTTGTGGTTATGTTCAACGAACAGGCAGCCAAGGTGGGCACGGAGATTTCGGATCCCACCAGTTTGGAACTGAAATCCGCCAATCAGGCGACATTGATGCAATACGACGCTGTTCAGTCAATTCTATTTTGGTTATTGGCCAAGTATCGATTGAACGACTTAATGGATAATGAACAAGAAGAAGCAGCGACAGAAAATTAATCTGTCACTGCTTTTTTGCATTCCAAACCCTGATTTGTATTTTTACTTCTCAATTTGTTAAAATATTCCCAAACATTCATTGTATAATTAAGTTAAAGAATTAATGATGCATCGATTATGGGAGGGATTTGAATGATTAAACGACTAAATAAATTTAGTTTGATGATGTTGGCGTTGGGGGCTGTGCTGCTGGCATTTTTGGTTGGTGGTTCGAATGCACAAGCTGCATCTGGGATAGTTGATCCAACTGGAGCCGAAGCTACCATTAATATTGTTGATACAAAAGGGAATAAGTTAAGGGATCCACAGGTAAATACATACAAGCCTGGTTTGAAGAATGTGGATGTAAAGATTCCTGGATATGATGTAAATACCACATTACATGAAGTTGATTTCTTGTTTAATTCCAAATTATCTCCAAACTACAAGACCAGTATCTACGAGGTTAATGACAAAACGGGTAACTTGGACAGCACCCAAACCTATGTGTCATCATCCGACCACCAAGAACTTTCTAAGGCTACACTTGAAGCACAATTTGGAAGCTTGGCCACGGTTAATGAGGGACTTGCAAAAATCGTTGAAGTATACGGGTTGGGAATTACATTCGCATCCAACCCGGGCGACCCATTTGCTGCAGCAGCTTCTATGGGTGTTCCTGAGACCATCAATGTCGTTTACGACTACCAAGAAGCTACAATGCCCGTTGAATACATCAACGACAACAATGGTGCAGTTGTCAAAACGGATACGATTAAAGGCTTCCTCGGCAAAAAGGGGACATACACACCAGTTGTTCCATCCGGCTATCAGTTGGTTACCAGCTCACCAGTCAGTTATGACTTGAACAGCAAGAGTAATGCCAAGATGACAATTCACATCGTGCCGATTCCTGTAACACCAGTCACACCGACACCAACTCCAACACCGGTAACTCCAACTAATCCATATTGGAATCCAACTACCAACAAACCGGCTGATGGCAAGACCGGCCTGCCGGAATATGCAAATGTGAAGAAGACTGCCGTTTATGCCGTAAAGCCAATTTATATGTACAGTTCACCGACATTTAACAAGAATGACCGGATTGCTAAGTATCCAAAACAGAAGCGGATTAACCGGCCAATGTTTGTCATCACCGGTTACAATCGCTCCAATAATGGTGCATTGCGATTCAAAGTTCGTGATATCAATGAAGGTACCAAGAACTATGGCAAGACTGGGTATATCACTGCTAAGCGTGCCTACGTATTGAACCTATATTACCGTTCAATGCCCAAGAACAACAAGATCACCGTTATTGCCAAAGGTGGCGTCAACTCATACAAGACGGCCAGCTTAACCGGTAAGACTGCCCACTACAAGAAGGGCAGTCGGCTTCACGTTAAGAAGCTCGTTAAACATAATTTGACCACTCGTTATCAGTTGACTAATGGCCGTTATGTATCAGCTAATAAGACGCTGGTTATTCAAGGAAATTATTAAGATAGTGAAACCAAAGGACTCGGAGCATTTTGCTGCGAGTCCTTTTTCGTTTACAAACCATAATTTTTATTTTGATGCCATAATTTGTTAAAATATTCCTAAACACTTATTTGTATGCTTAAACTAAATAATTGATCGTGCATTGATTATGGGGGGATTTGAATGATTAAACGACTTAATAAATTCAGTTTGATGGTGCTGGCCGTGGGGGCTGTGCTACTGGCATTTTTGGTTAGCGGTTCGAATGCACAAGCCAATGTTGATCCAATTGGGGCTAAAGCAACCATTAACATTATCGATACTCAAGGAAATGTATTAAAGGAAGCACAAACCATTACATACAATACTGGTGTTAAGAATGTGAATGTAACTGTTCCGGGGTATCCGGTTGCGGACACTTTAAATAACGTTGTATTGCAGTATGACAATTCTGACTTGTCACCGGTCTACAAATCAAGAAAGTTTACAGTAAATGAAAAAGATCAAACGGTTGATGCCTATCAAACTTATATAGACAATCGTGTGCCAACAACTAATTCAGAAAGTAAGAAAGATCTCCAAAAGAAACTTGGTGTCACCATTACTAGCATGAGTGATGGTCTGGCAAAATTTTTTGACTTTATGAGATACGGAATTACCTTCTATCGTTCCAATGCGGTTTCATTGTCCTACTTAGCCAGTGGGGGAGTTCCAACCTCCTTCACTGTTGTCTACGACTACCAGGAAGCCACCATCCCCGTCGAATACGTCAACGATAACAATGGTTCCCTTATCAAAACTGATACGATTAAAGGATTTCTCGGCGAAAAGGGAGCGTACACTCCAGTTGCGCCATCCGGTTATCAATTGGTCACTAACTCACCAGTCAGGTATGACTTAAGTAGTAAGGCCAATGCTAAGATGACGATTCACCTTGTGCCAATTCCTGTAACCCCTGTTACACCAACTCCAACCCCAACGTCAACACAGACACCAACGACCCCTACCAATCCATACTGGAATCCAACCACCAACAAACCAGCAGATGGCAAGACCGGCCTGCCGGAATATGCCAATGTAAAGAAGACGGCAGTTTATGCGGTTAAGTCAATCTACATGTACAGCTCACCAAACTTTACGAAGCATAATCGGGTTGCCAAATACAACAAACAAAAGCGGGTTAACCGCCCAATGTTTATTGTGACTGGCTATGCCCGTTCCAATACCGGCACACTCCGATATAAAGTTCGTGATGCCAACCAGGGTTCGAGGAACTATGGCAAGACTGGCTATATCACAGCTAGACGGGCCTATGTGCTGAATCTGTATTACCGTTCAATGCCTAAGAACAACAAGATCACAGTGATTGCCAAAGGTGGCGTCAACGCGTACAAGACAACCAGCTTAACCGGCAAGACTGCCCATTACAAGAAGGGCACCCGGCTTCACGTTAAGAAGCTGGTTAAACATAATTTGACCACGCGTTATCAATTGACTAATGGCCGTTATGTATCAGCTAATAAGACGCTGGTTATTCAAGGAAACTATTAATTAAGATGGTAAGATCAAAGGACTCGAAGCGAAATGCTCCGAGTTCTTTTTTATAACGACGATTAAATTTCAAGAATTCGTTCTGCCCAAAGTTCATAACGCGTATACTTAATCCATAAATATGAAATCCAATCGTTAATACCCAATGAGGAGGAGTTCAAGTGACGTATCTCGAAAAGATTGCGCATATATACATTGAAAACCAAGTGAATCACAAGTCTGGCAGTGCCTTTTTCCAAATTGATCCCGATCAGTCAAACATCAAATTGAATATTGAATGGTGGTATTTCAACCTGCAGCTGGACAAGTCCTATTTTGTCGATGTGAGCATGAATCGCGATGGGGAAGAAATGCTGATCAATGAGCAAATGATTCCGGTAGAAAAAATGGAGACGGATGATCCATACTTATCGATGTGTGCTTCATATGCTCCTGAGCTCCTAAAACCCAAAGCAGGATCGTATCAGTTCAGCGTCACCCTAATGGATGAGGATCAGAATATATGTGATTTCATTCAATCATACTTTGAAATTCAAGTTAAAGAGAAAACACCCAAACCCACAGCATAATATCATGTGAAATACCAAGAGTGCCCAGAGCCCACAAGCTCCGAGCATTTTTTTGTCACTTTATGCCATGTATCCTATTGGTTGACTTTTGCCATCATTAATCGACAACCACTCCATATACTTTGCTAACAAACCCACCTATAATTATCAGTAAAGAGAGGAGTTGGCGCATATGCGGGTCAATATTGGACCAGTGCTGGTCAGCCAGCGGAAGAAACGGGGGATCACCCAACAGCAGTTGGCAGATTTTATCGGTGTATCCAAGGGCGCGGTATCCAAATGGGAAACCGGACAGTCATATCCGGATATTTCATTACTGCCGGCGTTAGCGAGTTACTTCGATTTGCGGATTGATGACTTGATGGATTATGAACCTCAATTATCCGCTAAAGAAATTCAAAATATATATCGTTCGTTGAAGAAGTCTTTTACCACCGAGCCAGGAGACAAGGTGCTCACAACCATGCGGAGTTTCGTTCGCCGCTACTATGCCTGTTACCCATTTCTTCAGCAAATGGGGATGCTTCTGCTGAATCATTTTGATTTATTGCCGGGAAAAGACATGCAGGACAAAACGGCCAAATATGTATCGGAAGCCCAACAACTGTTTATTCGCGTACGAAAGAATTCGGATGATACCGAGTTGAAACTAAGAGCGCGAAACATGGAAGCTTATTCGCTGCTTCTGCTCAACAAACCAACAGAGGTGCTTTCACTGTTAGGAACGACGACACCGGAATATATCCCGACGGAGAACCTGATTGCCAGTGCGTATCAAATGCAGGGGAAAACCGAACAGGCTCAGGCAGTTTATCAAAGCGCGATGTATCAGGCATCCAGTGTGGGGATGTCCTACTTCACCAATTATCTGGTATTGCTGAACGATGATCCAGACAGATTTGGAGAAACCTATCAACGGGGTCGGGCATATGCTGATGTGTTTGCATTAGCATCCCTCAATCCCGCCGTGTATCTCAACTTTCTGCTTTCTGCGGTGATGGGATTTGCCCACCAACAGAAAGCAGATGAAGTCTTCGCCGTCTTAACCGACTACACAGATACGCTAGCCGATACGAAGTTCCCACTCGTCCTCCACGGCGACGCGTATTTCGACAAAATCGACAGTTGGTTGGACCACTTGGATATCGGCAGTGAAACACCGCGTAATTCCGAGATGGTCGAGCAGCAATTGATCGGGATTGTACTCAATGATCCTACTTTAGCGCCTTTCCGAAACGATGAGCGTTGGGCGCCGCTTGCTGATAAATTAAAGGAGATTAATCAAAATGCACACGAATAATGTTCAAATACTGATTGACTATTGGCCAATCTTGCTGCCGGTTGTTCTACTCGAATTTGGTTTGATGATCGCCGCGGTGGTTCATGTCTTGCGCCACCCCCATTATCGGTTTGGTAATAAACTATTATGGCTTGTAATCGTCGTGGTATTTCAAATTATCGGGCCAGTTGTTTACTTCGTCTTTGGGAGAGGAGAGTCCGATCAATGAGCGACATATTGACGCTGGAACACGTGCAGAAAAGCTTTGGCACCAAGCATGTCCTCCAAGACTTGAGCTTTAGTATTCCCCGCGGCTCAATCTTTGGCTTTGTTGGGGAAAACGGTGCTGGTAAGACGACGACCATGCGCTTGATCTTGGGCTTGGGAAAGGCAGATGCCGGAACCATTCTGGTAAATGGCGACAAGGTCAGATTCGGTGAAACCAAGACCAATCGGATTACCGGATATCTGCCAGATGTGCCGGCATTCTATGATTACATGACGCCAGCCGAGTACTTACGCTTGTGTGCCGACATCGCAGCAGTGCCGAACGCCAATGAGAAGATTGATCAAATGCTCCAATTGGTGGGGCTAAAAAATGACAAACACCGGATTCACGGCTTTTCACGGGGGATGCGCCAGCGACTGGGGATTGCCCAGGCACTGCTGAATGATCCGCAACTGCTAATCTGCGATGAACCAACCAGTGCATTGGACCCGGCAGGCCGTGCGGAATTTTTAGATCTATTGTATTCCTTAAAGGATAAAGTAACTGTGCTGTTTTCCACCCATATTCTTAGCGATGTTGAGCGGATCAGCGACTGGGTGGGTATTCTCCATGACGGTCGGGTCCAAGCCTGTGACACCTTGGCTAACCTGCACGCATCATATGGCCATCGACAGGTTGTCATGACTTTTGCCACCACGGCCGAAGCCCAGAAATGCGCCGAACTATTCCAGGGAACTCAGCATGAAGAAGCAGTCACTCTGACTTATCATGGCGAATATGCCCCAATGATGAAAAGCACCCTGCAAAAATTATTAGCTGCCAACCTAACGCCAGTGAGTCTGCGTAAAGCAGATCCAACCCTGGACCAAATCTTCATGGAGGTGATCAAGAAATGAGAGATTTACCGGTATTTTTCAAAAAAGAACTTCTCGAAACATGGCGGACGTATCGTTTCTTGATCCTGGCTGTAGTCTTTCTGGTGTTTGCATTGATGAGCCCCTTGATCGCCAAACTGACCCCGGAAATCATGAAAATGAGCTTTGGCAAGACAATTGGCATTAAGATTCCTGCTCCGACTTCAGTGGATTCCTGGACCCAATTTTATAAGAACATCGCTCAAATGGGCATCTATGTGGTCGCCATCATGTTCGGCGGCACCATGAGCCAGGAGATGTCGAAGGGGACGCTGGTCAATCTGGTCACCAAAGGCCTGCCTCGCTGGACGGTGATTGGCGCGAAGTATCTGGTGTTGCTATGCCAGTGGCTGGTTGTCACAACCGGTGCATTCCTGGTCACTTGGGGATATACGGCGTACTACTTTCCAGACAGTAAGAGTCCCGATGTGTTTGCTGCTTTTGTGCCGCTGCTGATCTTTGGCGTGTTCTTTCTCGCAGTCATTTTGTTTGGCTCAACAATGGCTCGCAATAATTATGGTGGTCTGTTGTTCACAATTTTGATCATGGCAGTGCTGTACATGATTAATTTGTTCAAACAAGCTCAAAACTACAATCCGGTGTCTCTAATTGGGGATAACATGGCGATCCTGCAGGACACCAAGGATTTGGCAAAGTTAGCGCCGGCGATTACCATTGCAGTAGTCGCTGCGCTTGTCCTTGTGGCAGGCAGTGTAGCAGTTTTGAATAAGAAATCGTTGAAATAATCATGGTACAGACATAAAAAGTGTTCGAAGTTAAAAAACTTCAAACACTTTGTTGATTTCTATTTAATTCTCAATAATACTAATCCATGCCCGGTAATCGTCCACAGAACCGGCATCTGCTGAACGGCTTCTGGAAACATCCGCCAGTGGCCTTCCGGACTCTTTAACTTTTTGGTTGCTTTTAGATCCAGGTCATTTAATTGCAGCTGCTGTCCGCGGGGGAGATTATCGATCGTATACAGCATGTATAGATCAAATTCATTTTCGGGGATGTTGGTTTTGCCGGTGATCGGATCGTATTGATAGGTGCCGGGTTCGACTTCCACGTCATATTGGGGCGTTTGCCCCTCATATAAGCGGGGTTCCGGCTTCTCAGCTTCCTGCATTGGATCGCCGTCTCCGCTGATCATACTGAAGCAGACCAGGGCAATGCCAAAACAGCCGATTGCAATCATGAACAATAGTCCATACGAATTCATTATGATCCCCCCAGACATTCATTAGTACTCCATTATAATTCAATACGAAGGTCAGAGGGTAATTTTAGTTATTCAATAGATAGTCGGAATTGATAGGGATGCCAGAAGCCCATAATTACCTCAGTTAAAAAAGCGTTCGCCCTTACCGTTGAGGTAACAGCGAACGCTTTTCCATTCTTTCAGTCCTGTTGTTGGAAGGTGTCGTTTCGATGCTCAAATACCAGATTTTCTACATAAAGTCTGAGCTTATCAGGCATTGTCACGGGAACCAACATGAAGACCGTGCAATCATCGTGGGTTGCAAATATCGTATCTTTTACAACGTCATCAACTTTGAAGACGCCATCCACTGAACGATAAACATCATGTCCAAGCTCAGATGCAGTGTATCCAATGGCATCACTCATTTCATCCATGGGTGTGTTTGCAACGGTCTTAGTCAGCCCCAACACATCACCATTATCAAAATCAAAAATATGATAACGTCTGTCGTTTGGAGCAAATGTTTTAACAATCGCTCTGTAATGGTGGTGCGACTCCTGCTTGTATTTCTTCTTAAATTGCTTCAATTTTGCGGCATTCACTATTTAAAAACTCCTAACATGTGTTCATTGATTACCAGGGGGCTTCGTGATTCCAAATAAATTGGTTATAGCATACAACATTCACCAAGCGAGCACAATTCAAATTGAATTATCTCAATCACCAATTTTAGTTGTCTTTTCTAATCACCCCACATATAATCAATGGTGTAAAACAAAATAAACCGTGGTCTGGGGTGCCGAAAGGCTGAGAAATACCCATTGAACTTGATGCAGGTGATGCTGCCGAAAGAAGTGCCAGAGTGCGAGGAGCAACGGGTGACGTGTTTTCTAAAGCGGAATTGATTAAAATCCAGGTTTTGGATTTAAATCAATTTTGACTTAGAAGTAAGCGTCAGTTGCTCCGAGCACGTTTAATCAAAGTAACATTGGCGCTCAAAAAAGAAAGCCAATGTTATTTTTTTAGCCTCAAAGTCCCCGCCACACCAGGAGGAACAAACATGTCACTATCACAAGATATTCTATTTGAAGCCCAGCCGTACCTGATCGCCAATGAAAAGCACCCATTCGTCCAGGGAATCATCCATGGTGAATTATCCCCGGACCAGCTCCGCTACTACGATGAGCAGGACATCGCCTTTGAATACAACGAAGTCGGCATCATCAACGCGCTTGTCAACTACAGTACCAACACCGAGCAGGCGTTATTATTCCACAAACGCCAGGATCTTCAGTTAACCATGTTACGTGACTGGCTGGCCCGTGAACCTGAAACAATGCCTCATGATTGGGAGACCCTCAAGCAGACACCGATTCAGCCGATTAACCAGATGTACCGCCAGCACATGGCCGCAACCATTCAAACCCACAGTGTTCTGCAGATTCTGCCGTCATTCGCCGCTGGAGAGTGGATGTACATTGAACTGGGTAAATGGATGAAGTCTCAAACCAGAGTTCAGGATGAACCGTTCAAGTCCTTCCTCACGATGGGAAATGGTGACTTCGAAGGCCCTCATGGCTACATCCAGCAGTTCTTCAACATCATTGACCACGAAGCTGAATCCGCCACCCCACGCGAGCAGGAACAGGCTAAGCAGACGTTCTTAAAGAGCTGCCTGCTGGAGTGGTATTTCTGGGATGCTGCCTACAAGCAAATCACCTGGGATAACTGGAAAGCTGTTGCCTTGGATGGCAAGGGCGGGCCAATGCTTTAATCAACGACAAATTAAAGAGGTGTCCTTTCCGAAATCGATCGGGAAGGGCACCTCTTATTTGCGTTCCATAAAATGAATTATCCGTTGACGTGGCCGGCAAAGCTTGGCATAAATGCCGAGTTGATGGTTTCAACTTCAACGTTTTGTCCTGGTTGTGGTGCGGCAACGTACTGGTTATTGCCGATATAAATGGCAACGTGGTACGATGCGCCTTCATTGCCCCAGAACAGCAGGTCGCCGGGTTGAGCGGCTGAGACAGCCTTTTTGGTGACGTGGCTTTCCTGAGTCACAGTGTAGTGGCCGAGGCTGATGCCGGCGGCTTTCTGGTAGACATAATCAGTCAAACCGGAGCAGTCCATTCCGTTGAGCGACTCGCCACCCCAAACGTAGGGGATGTTTTGAGTTGCCAGCTGTTTGGCTAAGCTGACCACTGCGTCTGCCTTTGATGAAGTTGTGCTGTTGGCAGTCGTTGTTGAAGCGGTGGTCGTTGTCTGACCACTGTAGTTCTGGTTGTAAGTGTTGTTGCTTGAAGTTTGACCATTATAGTTCTGGTTGTACCCGGTGTTGTAAGAATTCTGGTCATTGTAGCTTTGATTGTAGCTGGTATTATAAGAATTCTGTCCGGCATTGTTGTACGTATCGGCACTTGCAGTTGTGACCGCGCCACCCATGATGGCACCGGCAACGGCGAAGCTCAAAATTGTCTTGCTAAGTTTCAAAAGAACACCTCATTTTTTATTTGGTGACTGCATCATAATGGATGAACTTTGCAGGACGGTTACAGTGAATTTGTGATCCAATGACGAAAGATTTCAGACTGAAATAGTGTTAAAGATTTGGTATGGGAAGCCTAAAGATTCCCTTGGAACGGTTGACAAGAACAATCAAAATGTTGATTGTTCGATAAAATCAGAAAAATCTTTATGAAATTTCACGAACCTCTTATATTTTTCCTCTAAGTTTACTAAATATGGGCTAGACCTATTGATTATTTTTTAGAAAACGCTTACAATACATTTTAATATATTAGTTGAACTTTTACTCACAATCAATCTAAGAGGCGAATTCATATGGAGACGAACAAATTCAAGGTTCTAGCAGAAACGGGTATCATGTCACGGCCGGCAACCCGCCTGGTCATGGCAGCACAAAATTACGTATCGGCCGTCACTGTGACTTATAATGGCAAGACAGTTAATCTAAAGTCCATTATGGGTGTGATGTCGTTGGGGATTCCGCAGGGCAGCTACATCGAAATATCAACCAGTGGTGATGACGAAAAAGAAGCCATTGCCGGGATCAAGGAACATTTGGAAAAAGATGGCGTTGTCCAGGAAGTTACGGTTGACGCCGATTAGTCTGGCATTACTGAATATGTAGAGTGGGGATGCGGTCAGATTGACTGCGTCCTTTTTTCTATGAAGTGAAAATTAGAACGAAAAATGCTTAAATTTTCAGTTGACTGAAAATTTTGGCATTTTTGCTCAATATTTTCAATGAACTGAAAATCTCACAAGTATCTCTGATTAACCCAAGGCATCCCATCAGTTGATAGCGCCTTCAAAATGTTGTAGCATTTATCATGAAAGCAAAAACTTATAGACATGGGATGAGAATATGGCAGACGAAAATAACGAACAAATCAAAAAAGTTAGTCGTGAGAACTTAGACGACATCGTACCAACATTAACGCGAATGATCAGTGATCCGGATGGCAACTTTTCCATCTTTGACTGGGGTCATGGTGAGATTATCGGCATTGTCCAGCATCACAAGGACTATCCGGACACGGCTATTGAAGATGTATTGAATCAAGGAGTTTCAAGTGGTCTCGGTTACAAATACGAACCAGTCGACGAGGAGCACTTCCAAGTTGAAGGCAATGACCGCAAGCTGGTCAAGGGCATTGTGGCATCCAGAGACGCCGCTGTCCTGATCGATCCAGAGATTCCCGAGAATATTCTGGACTATCTCAAGGTCGATATGCTCAATACGTTGGGCGTACCGGGACTGCACACTGAGTATCCAGGTGAATATTAAATTTAAACACATAAGACCGTTTCCCGTGCTGTCAACAGCACGGGAAACGGTCTTATGTGTTTAAATAAGTGATTTTAGAATCTAGCCAATATTGACCCAATCATATCTCTTAAGGAAGTTGTCTGATTTATGCTGTTCATCATCGTTGGCTAGTTCTTCGTCTTTTGCTCGACGAAGCTTAAAGCTGGAATCTAAATTAAGCAACAGTTGGCTGGAAATTCCCATCACCTTTTCAATTCGTAAGGCCAAGACTTCGTTAATAAATCGTTTACGCTGGAGAATCTCAGAAATATGCTTTTGACTAACGCCAAGACGTCCAGCCAGATCGGTTTGAGTAATGTGGTAGAAGTCCATTGTTTCCTTAATCAAATCAGCAGCTGAACTGGTGTGATATTGGCGAATTCGATTTTCTCGATGCAACATGTCAATCAACTCCTTCAATGGTAATCCTCAATCGATAATATTTGAATGGTCACAATGTCAGTCTTGATAACTGACAACCGGTCATTTTTATCATACCCTTCAAAAATTATGCGGAAATTACGACTTACATCAACTGCAAATTTACCTTCTAAATTGTTATGTAATCGGTGACAGCGGGGTGGGGGATCTGAAGGAATTTGTTGTAAAGTTTGTGCGCCGTCAAATTCATCAAGACGAGCTTGGATTCTTTTGGCACGATCAGTTCCAAAACTTTTTACTAGTAGTCGTGGATTGTTTAAAGTTTTAGCGAGTTTCCTAGTTTCAGCAAAGTATTCCATTTCTCTTACCTCGAAGTTATTATACCAAATTGGTATAAAGCTTTCAACAACTATGTTTATATATGTGCTGTGGCATTCCATGTTCATATGTTGCACTAATAAGCCCAACAAAACTCGAACGTCTATTTGTTGTACAAACTATAAAGTATGGCGTATGCTTGCATCATAAAAGTAAGCGCTTACTAAAAGTAATTAAAGGAGGCCCTAGCTATGAGTCGTTTAGATGGTAAGGTTGCAATTGTTACTGGTGGGGTTAGTGGATTTGGTTTGGCAGCTGCGAAGCTGTTTGTACAAGAAGGTGCCAAAGTTACAATTACTGATGTCAATGATTCCAAAGCGGAAGGTGCTTTGGAAGAAATTGGTAAGGACAGCGCAATATTCGTTAAACAAGATGTTTCCAAAGAAGAAGATTGGGAGCCGGTATTCCAAAAGACCGTTGAGGCATTTGGCCCGGTTAACGTCCTGCTTAACAATGCGGGAATCTTAGTCTTCGATGATGCAGAACACGTAAGTCTCGAGAAGTGGCACCAGATATTATCCGTTGATTTGGATGGGGTAATGCTGGGAACGAAGTATGGCATCAAGTATATGAAGGACAAGGGCGGATCGATCATCAACCTGTCATCGATCGCCGGCCTGATCGGAATCGATAATCTCTATTCATACAATGCAGCCAAGGGTGGCGTTCGTTTGTTAACAAAATCCGCCGCTCTGTATGCTGCTAAAGAGCACTATCCAATCCGGGTTAACTCCATTCACCCAGGGTATGCCCATACCCCAATGGTGGATGCTTATCCTGAACTCAAAGAAACTTTGGAGAAGCTTCATCCAGTTGGCCGTTTGGCAGATCCAAAAGAAATCGCCAACATGGCATTGTATCTGGCTTCGGATGAGTCATCATTCTCAACCGGTTCAGAATTCGTGGTTGATGGTGGATATACCGCACAATAATGATTTGAAATTAACATGCAAAAAAGCTGGCAACCGAAAAAATCCGGTTGCCAGCTTTTTCGTGCCTAATACACTTAAGCTGATATTCAGTTAAGGGAAGCTAACCTTAAAACACCATTGGTTCCTTTGAGAAAATATAGTATTCAATCAATCCATAGTAGTCATCAAGTTCCTGATTGCATCGAACCTTGACGCCATCTTTGTCACAATAATAGATCCGGCCGTTGTTAAATTCCAAATAAAATGTGCTTTCTCGAAATACATGTTGTTCCATCCTAATCACCTCAATAATTAGATACGTGAAAACAACTTGATTTTTGTTATTTAATTTAATTAATAATCGTGGGAACTTTCCCCATCGCCGCCAGCACCTTCAACAAATCCCCATACGACATCAATATCGTTGCGGTATTCACATTAGGATGCGTGGAAATTTCCGGCATACTTTCCAGTGACTTGTTCAACAGCACCTTCACCTGGTCGTCCTTGTCATGCATCAATGCCAGGGGCGTCACCATGCCCGACACCACGCCGAGATGCGCTTCCAATTCTTCCTCGCTGGCGAACTTCAGCCGGCTGTGAGCCAAGCCGAGCTGGTCGGTTAGTGATTTAAAATTCACCCGGTGATTGTCAGTCAGATACAAGTAGAACTGATCACTCTTTTTATCTTTCAATAGTAAATTCTTCACCTCGGGCAGTCCCTTTGGTGCGTTTGGATCATCCATCGTCCAAATGGCAGGGTGGTCGACCCGCCGATATGTAATGCTCACCGAATCCAGCAGATCCAGGGCTTCTTGTTCTGTTGCCATCTTCATCGAATCACCTCGTTAAGTACATATTATACGCAAAAACAGGCCCCATGAATCGGCGAAATCCAATCCATGGGGCCTATTTATTTAGCATCAACGCAGAAAATGATTAATCCATCACTTAATAAATGTAAATATTAGAAATCACTTTGTGAAAACGGCCAATATAAATTAGGTGTTACTAATATTATACATAGTTATAAATGAAAAATATGACAATTACGTTAATCAATAACGTATCAGAAATGCTTTGATAACGGCATCTTCAAATTGTAACTCAAAAGATGTAAATCTAAGCAAACTAATAAACGTTATGATATGATTTTTCACAAGCATTGAAAAATGTGACCTATTCTAATTTCATTGGAGGAGATATTATGCATTTATCGGGGATTGTTAAGGGGATATCCTTGACGTTATTGGCGGCGTTATTACTTGCTGCAATAGGGACACCTGTATCGTACGCGTCTGAGATAGGTAATCAACGTGCTCAAATAGTAAAGGTTGTTAAAGATGACCCAGCACCACTGAAAAAGGCCACCGCTTTTAAGGCTTTCTCAAGTTCATCTGAGGACGATCTTTACAACGGAATATCTCAACAAAGCAATTCCATAGACTACACCAGATTAAAGATGGATATTCAGAAGATGGACAATAGTCAACTATCTAATGTCAAAGATAAAATGATCGCATCTGATGAACAGCGGTTGGATTCATTGAAGAACGCATTAACCTCGGAAGTCTCAACGCAAGACATCAAGTCTGCATTGCTAAGCCTAAATGTTAGTGAGGTAAGGGATGCACTTAATGACGAAAAGGATTCGATCATTAACAAGGTAAACGGGAGTGGCTTGGATGATGAAGCACAAAAACAAGAATTGAATGATTTAAATGATTTCTTGGATAAACTGCAGAGTCTGACTCAAGCCCAATATCGTGATTATGTTAATGGAATGGCCAAAGATGAACTACAAGATCTGACAAATACTGCCAATCAAGCAATCAAAGACATTCCTTTGCAGAAGCAAAAGCTTAACGATCAAATCGATTCACTGAGTCATGCAAAGGGCGAAGACACTTAAGCTGTCTGAGCAGAAATATTTGTACTCTCGAGAAGATGCCGATGCACGCACTGGCGTGAACCGTAATAATAAGGATACCTGGCTTGAAAGCATCCTGAACGGTATTGCTGTAGGAGCACTTGTTGTTGGCTTACCGGTAGTTACGATGACATCAACTATCTTTACAGGAAACGTTGCATTACTAGCAGTATTCCTAAGCTACACAGGAATATACAGTGTGGGGGCGGTGCTTTTTGCACTCACAATTTTTGGACTCATATTTGTACCAGCCGCAGTTCTTGGCGCTGGCTTGAATATCATAGGGAGTGCCGTAGCATTATTGCTTCTAGGGGTTACTACTTTATTTTTCGCGGGTTCACTGATTTTCCCAATTATCGGAGGTATCATTGGAGGCGTGATTGCGCTGGGACTTGGATTGTTCCCTAGTTCCGCAGTTCAAGCTGATACAGCGATCAAGTCGCCGACCGACAATACAAATCCTAAGCTCATTAAATATAGTCAGACGTTGGATGACGGGACAACTGTTGATTTGTCGAAAAAAATCGATATTGAAAAGGGCAGAACCTATACGATTCAAACACGTGCTGACAATCTCCACACTGCAGCACTGCAGAAACCTTTCCCAACTCAGCTGGAAGTCGGCCTTTCAAGTTCGGCAACAACGATGAGTGATGTTGGTTCGGAAAAGGTTTCAGACTTGAAAGCCGATTCTAAAATTGCAGGCGTCACCATAAACAACATTTCTTTTAAGGCACAAGCCGATACGACTATTTACCTGGATGCAGTTGCACCAAGTCCACTATTACGAGATGATCCGAATGATCCTGATCTGGGGGCAAATCTCAATTTGTGGAGCGTTGACATTCATGTCAGCAGCGTACCAACTAACAACTAAACAACACTATCTCTTGGATAAATAAGTTTGGGAAAATTGTTATTAAGAAGCTGGCCAATATCTATTGGCTGGCTTTTTTTGCTTTGAAAAATAGCTGTTGCGGTAGTCAGCAATGAAGGAGGGTGTTCAGGATTATACGCAAAAACAGCCCCTTGAACTGGAGAAATCCAATTCAAGGGGCCTGCTTATTTAAAATATATTCTGTTAATTAGTCTTTTACAGGTTTGTTCTCAATTTCGATACCTGCGTTCTTGCCGGCATCCAAGCTAACCGTGCGGTCAACTGAGATGACCACGGCAGCGAGTGCTTTAGGCAGCTTCTTCTCTGAAGCCCATTCTTGTGCTTCCTTAAAGATATCATCATCTTGATGAATCGTAGCTCGACCTTCGACCCGGAAACCTTTCATTCCAGGGAAGGGATGAAATGCGGCCGCAATCTTTGGATTGACCTGAACGTTATGCCATGATTGATGGCCGGTCTCTTCGTTGTAAATTAAATGTTCATCATCCAGTACCCGCAGTGTTCCCTTGGGGCCGATCTGTGGATTGCCGTTTTCATCAACGGTTGCCACAAAGCCGAATGCGTCTTTTACCAGTTGTTTTTGTTCGTTACTTAAAGTTGCCATATGTGAACCTCCTATATTAGTAAACAAACTCCAGCAGTCATCATTATGATGCTCCAAATGATATTGCCTCTTTCAATCTTACACCAGAATTCAGATAACCTGGCAATGGAGCCTCGATGAAAACGAGGGATGCGCGGATAACCGCATATATACGTAAGAACTCTGAAAAATATTCAAATTTCAAAAAAATCGCCAGCATCCACCTCACTGAAAACCGCCAATCCCAGTGTTTTCACGCATTTTCAACGCCAAAACTGTCCCGTTGTTCGCCTACTTCTTCCTATATATACTTCTTTCTTGTGACATTGGCCAATGGATCACTAAAAAAGACAAGGTGGATTCATAATGACACACGACAAGAAGCAAATCGAACTGTACCAAGACGCATTCAACTTTCTGCTGGACGGCGACCATGAACTGGTGGTGTACGGCGTGCTGAAGAAGCTATATATCCGCCGGGACAATCCCTACTATGATGACCTGGTGCAAGAGGGGATGGTGGCGTTCGTCGAGAAGTATATCCAGGCGATCGGTCTCAACAAAGAACCCGACTCCTATCTGGTCTTCATCTACCAGGGTGTCTATTGGTACCTGTTGGATTACCTCCGAAAAGAAATGCGCCACCGCGCAGGCATAGAAGAACCTGATGATAAAACCAACTTGATGGAAGAACTTGAGGATAAGAAGAAGTCTGTCGGCTACTATGACACTCACATTCTTTCCGATGAGTTAATGAAGCAGCTGACATCCGATGAGACTCGCTATCTCACACTGGCATATGATTATGGCATGAATATCTCAGAAATTGCCCGGGAGTGTGAAGCGTCCAGAACCACCGTATACCAGTGGCGGCGGGGTGTGATCAAGAAATTCCAAAAATAATCAAAATAATCTGAACACTTTGGCCCCCTCATTTCGTTACTAGTATATGTAAGGGTTGGCGCCAACGACTTACAAATTAAAAAGTCAAAAGGAGAATGAACATGCAAAAAGATTGGATGAAATCAAATGTTAGCTTTACGTTGGTCAATGAGGATCATAAGAAGGGTGTTAAGCATTCTTTTGCGTACGTTGCTCAAAATGTAACTGCAGAAAAGATCGCCGCATTCGGTAAGATCCTTGAAGACCTCATTGATGGCAACATCACTGACGCAGCCGTATCTTCAACTGATCACGTTGAATTAAGCGATGCACCAAAAGCTCAGACTGCACCAGCCGCACCACAAGCGTAATTATAACTAATTAATAGGAGGAAACACACATGCGTAAATTAGAATTGGTATTCAAATCATCAGACGAAAAGCTTAAGACTCTGTCAATCAACTATGCCAACGGGGACTTGAGTGCAGAAACTGTTACCAAAGCCATGGAAGACATCTCTAAGTTAAAGATGTTCGATCGTGACGGCGTTGATCCATACGCCACACCAATCGCTGCTCAATATCGAAAGACTGAAATCAACAAATTGTTCGATACCCGCGGCGAATAATTCATAAGGGTAATTAGCTACAGCTACGATAAAGGGCCAACAATGGAAGCAATTCCATTGTTGGCCCTTTTGCTATGCCATAATGCATGCATTATCAAAAATGACCTCAAATCCCGAACAAATCACTTACAAAAAGGCAGTAACTAACGCCATCATGACGCCCAATGGGAACACTGTGTTACAAAATCGTTGCAAGTGTTTCAATTCCAAGTTATCAGTTCAATTATCTTGCGATATAAGTAATAAGAAGCTATTATTAATGTTGTAGAAAGTTTAGGTCAGCTCTACTTGAAGCGTTCTCAGTAATGGGGTACACTATGAGTACGGGTTACATAAACCTAGTGAACTACAAAATTTTTTATCATATTGGAGGAGACGCAATAATGAAATCAAGCTTGAAGAAATCATTATTTGTAGGCTTAGCAGCATTAGGCTTCGTCGCAGTTGCAGGTTCAGCTAACGCTAACACTGCATCAGCAAAGAGCTATGCTAAGGTTACATCAAACAAGGCATTAACTACCGACGCTACTACTCGTAACGTTAATGTTAATGGCTCAAACGCACTTTATACTAAGGCAGGTACCTTGAAAGGTGCCAAGACCGTTGCTACCAAGAGTACTTTGGCTAACTTAAAGGATAACAAGACTGGCCAAAAGAACTGGCGTGTATACCGTGTTGCTACTACTAACCGTGGATCAGTTTACTACAAGATCGTATCATTCGATAAGACCTACCGTGGCTGGATCTATGGTGGTAAGAGTCAATCAGCCTTTGCTGGTGGAATTGATTCATACAACACTGTTACAGCACCTGCAGCTAACCCAGATGCAAACGGTTCAGTAAACTCATCAGCTTCAATTAACACTGCAAACCAATCTAATGGTTTAAGTGCCACTCAAAAGGCTGCTACTTACAAGATTGCTACCACTGGTACTGCCAATGATGGTACTCAAGTAACTTACAGCTACCCTGCATGGACACAATACAAAAAGGGCCGTGTAATCACTGACTCAACTCCATACAAGGACGCTACTTTCAAGGTAACCGACGCTACTACTCGTACCCGTGAAGGTGACCTTTGGGTTAAGATCGCTGCTACTGACGCTGCCAATGCTAAAGCAAATGGCTGGATCAAGTACAGTGCATTGAAGCAAGCTACACCAACTACTCCAGTTACACCAACTACTAAAGTTGGCGCTAACCAAATTGGTGTTAAGTTTGTAGACCAAAACGGTAAAGAACTTAAGACTGTTGTTTGGACAAAGGGTACTACTGATGCAAATCCATGGGCAACCCTTAACAAGCTTGCCGGTAACCATGAACTTACTTCACCTGTTGCTACAATTCAAGGTCTTGCATATCAATACCTTACTGAAGCAGCTGGTATCACTGGTTACAACTGGACTGGTATTACTAATGCACAAAATGATGCTAACAACGCAGCTATCAAGGGTGCTAGTTATGGTCAAACCATTACTATCACTTTGAACAAAGAGGAAGGTCAACACTTCTTCAAGAGCTTCAAGTTCCTTGATAACGCTAACTTGCATGCTAAGTAGACTCCACTAGTATACTTCGAAAACTCTAAGGGTGTTGGTGCTCCTGCCGATGCTTGGGCACAACAAATCGTTACTAACCCTGCTTTGAGTGGTAACACTGGTAAGATTGTAAGCATCAAGAATGTTCAATCCGCATTGGATGACAACAGCTTGAATACTATTTACTACGCTACTGATGGTAACTGGTATGACTTGCTTAACATGACTAACCGTTTGAGCCAAAACGACTTGAATGGTAATGGTAACAACAAGGGTGGTATTCTTAGCCAGAACATGGTTGGCCACAAAGTTAACGTTTACCAGATCACATTTAGTGACTTAACTAAGAATGTTGTTAACGGTTCAGGTCTTGGTAACAGCTGGGCACCTATCTTCAATGTTCCTGGTGTAGCTATCCAAGATGAAGGCCGTGCCGGTGCTATCCAAGGTAGTTCAAATGGATCACGTCACGAATACACTATTACTGATGACTCAGCCGCTTATGCTGCTAAGAGTTTGAAGGATATGTGGAACGGTGTTCAAGGATAATTTCAACTTTTAGTTGAGATTTAACTTGAATCTGAAGGGCTGAACTTTATGTTCAGCCCTTTTTGTGTTGGTTATGAAAATTGTGGTTTCCGATCCGCATTGCTGATTTAATTTATTTCGGTTATGACTGCAAACTTATTAATATTGATGGTTTTTAAGCTTGCCCAAGTTTTTCTCAAACATTTTATAAATTACTCGTAGCGATTATCTATCCGTGATATGCTAATAATGGTTATTAAAAATTGTATGAGGAGATTAAGATGAAAAAAAGTATAGTTATTGGTGCGGTTCTTTTGAGTATGGTTGTTGCAGGTTGTGCAGGGCCTAATGCTGCCGATGTTTCATCACATGCTATAAAAGCCGGTAAGTCAGTTAAAAGCGCCCATGTTGATCTGAAAGTTAATAGTACTAGCGGTGGCACAACATCTAAAAATGGGGTTGTTGGCAAATTCCGAACTAATCCCACAATTATTAAGGTTACTCAGACTTCCGATGGAAATCCATTTGGTGGATATTACATTAAAGGAAACACTGCTTATATGAATAATACAAAAAAATGGTATAAACAAACAGGATCTACTAGTGAACAAACCGGTGAAGCTATGCTAAAGCAGATGAATGTTTCCCAATCTGTAGAAACATTACAAGCCATTAAGGATCATGTTTCTCTGAAGACAAACAAATCCACTTATGTACTTTCATATAGTGGTAAGGGCAAATATGCTTCTAAAGCAGTTAAAAGTATTTTAAGAAAGCAGATGAATTCCAATGTTCCCGAAGCGGCTGTTAATAAATTGTTAAAGGGTGTTACGGTTAGTCATTTTAGTTTTAAGTATACGATTAACAAGAAATCATATTTACCTGTTAAGTCTTCAATTCAGATGAAATATAGTGATAGTGCTTCTGGTCAAACTGCAAATTCCGATATAAAGGGCAAATATTCGAATGTCAACAAGGTTAAAGCTTTTGATGTTCCAGCAAGTGTAAAATCACAAGCAAAGACATTTAAGACCAAATAAGCATTATTCTTCACGACGTTTGATATTCAATTAAATTAATATGTCTACACAAATTCAAATGAGTCGTTTTGTTTTCACAAACGACTCATTTAATTTGTCACAATATCTTAATCTGCGTAATTATCAATCCTACCCACATTTACGGTATAATAGAACTGTACTAAATATTAACTGGGAGGGGTACAAGTATGAAATTAAATTTGAAGAAATCATTATTTGTTTCAGTTGCAGCACTTGGCTTGTTTGCGGTTGCAGGGACAACCAATGCCAGCGCCAAGAAGTCTTATCCACACATTACGATGAACGAAGTTTTAAAGACTAATCCATACAACAGAAATGTTGTATTTACCGGATCTAACGCTCTTTATAACAAGGCTGGTACATTGAAGAGTGCCCGGGTTGTTGCAACTACTTCAACCATCAAGGACCTGATCAACGAACGTCAATCAAAGAATAATCTTCGTGCATATCGAATTGCGACAACCAGCCGCAACTCTGTATACTACAAGGTTGTCTCATTTGACGGCACATACCGTGGCTGGATTTACGGTGGTAAGATGACTGCAGATCGTGGCGGTTTTGCCGGTGGTATTAAGTCAACCAACACCTTCACTGAAGGTACTTTGACTCCAACACAAAAGACCACTGTTTACCGAATCACTACTCCAGGGATTGCCAATGATGGTAAGAGTGCTACTTATGAAGATCCAATGTATACACAATACAAGTTGGATCATGATGATCGCCAAGTTGATAACACTACCAATTATGGTGAAGCACGATTCCGTCTTGACAGAATTGGAACTCGTACTCAAGAAGGCGACACATGGGTATACATCGTTGCTACTCAACCTGCATACACCGTTGCCAACGGCTGGATTAAGCTTTCAGGCTTAACTGCAACAGGTACAATTCAATAATTCAAATATTTAATTTCCTCGAATTAGCTTCGGCTGATTCGAGGATTTTTTTGTCTAACTTGAAAAGTCTGTTTGCTAGGTTAACTATATTGCGTGTCGTAAAATATAGGTGAATCAGGGAACATATTATTGGGAGGCGATCCATATGAATAGAAATCTTAAAAAGTCATTGTTTATCTCAATGACTGCACTGGGTTTTGTTGCTGCTGTGGGGGCAGCTAAAGGTCAAAACGTTAGTGCAAAATCTTATGCATCGGTTACTTCGAATCAGAAAATGACCACTGACCCAACAACCCGTAACGTGACACTTAACGGCAGCAATGCTATTTATAACAAAGCAGGCACACTACGGGGAGCCAGAGTTTTGGCTAATACCGCAACCGCCAAAACTTTAGCTAACGCGACTGTTTCAACAGCCAACTTCCGTGCATACAGGGTCGCTACGACCAACCGTGGTTCCGTTTACTACAAGGTTGTGTCATTTGACGGCAATTTCCGTGGCTGGATTTATGGTGGCAAGAGTCAGGCTTCATTTGGCGGCGGTCTTGCGGATTACAACACGTTTACTTCAACGACTTTGAGCGATACTCAAAAGACTTCCACTTACAAGATAACAACCCCCGGTACCGGTGATGATTCGGTTACCTGGATTTCTCCACAAAACACGCAATACAAGGTTGGAAAGCAGGTTACCGACACCACACCATATGCCAACGCAACTTTTACAATTGACCAGATTGGCTACCGGACCCGTGAAGGCAGCAGTGATGTTTGGGTTCATATTCTGAATACCAACAACTCACAAATGGGGGTTAACGGCTGGATCAAGCTTAGCAGCTTAACTGCCGTTCAGACTCCACAGGCTGACAACGCAGTTCGGATTAACTTTACTGATCCAAATGGCAAGATTGTTAAGACTTATGATTACACGGTTGCCAATGCTGTTAAGGGCAACACCCTTGGTCAGTATTCTCAGACTTCTGCTCTTTGGGTATTGAATGACAGCACTGCCAGCAGCTTGATTGCCGGCATGAACGCAGCCCTTAATAACAGTGGCTATAAGTTGGGAAGTGCCGATCTGACGACTGCTCAAAAAGCCGCTCTCGCCGCAGCAAAATTTGGAACTGGAACCGTTGATATTTCAGTAGTCAGCACAGCTACCAACACAGCGTTTAGTACGATTACACCTTACGGTTCATCAACTGGGACACAAGCTCACGCACTGACTGGAACAACACAAGGAATTGTTGATGCAGGAGCCAACTTCCCAGACGCTGATCCGAACACCAGTGGTTTTCAACCGGGATATTTGACCGCAACCACGCTTAATGGATTCTCAAGCACGCAATTGAATATTATTTTGAGTGCGTTAACCAATGCGTACAGAGATCCACAGGCTAACGGGGCTCAGATTCTGAGTTCAATCAACGCAACATTCAAGCAGGCAGCTCAAAATCAATACGTTGTTCCAAGTGGATTGAATTTCACCAACAATAATGCCAACACGGGAACCACGTTTACCGCTGATCAACTGATGGGTTACATCAGAAGCAATCCAAGCTTATTCACCCTTCAGTCACCTAAATACCCGGTATTTACAGTACCGGCAGGCAGTTATGGTGGAACCAATATTCAACTTAGCTGGGAGACAATCAATTACACCGCAACGTCAACATTGAATGGAACGATTGGTCAGCCGGTTAATGTTTACTACAATTATTCGAATTAATAAATTTAACTGATTTTGTTTACTGGGTTATATGTTGAAAGGGCGTTTCTTATTCGAGAGACGCCCTTTTAATGTATGAACATCTTGTTGCGTTTGTTCATTAAAACGGATACACTTTAATAAAATTAACGTTTTTATCATTTTGGAGGATGAATTATGCACATTAAGGACATTGTCAGTAAAAAGGTAAGCAATCAGTTTACCCATCCAATCAAGGTCACCTTTGGGGAGATGACATCCACCGAATCGTTGATCATTAAAGTGGTCACCGATGCCGGCCTGATTGGCTACGGTGAGGTATGTCCGTTCGAACCGGTTACCGGGGAATCGATTCAGACAGAGGAAGTGGCTTTGGATATCCTGACAGATATTTTGATCGGCCAGGATCCGCTTTGCATCGAACAGGTTCATCATTTAATGGATGATAAGATTGTCGGCCACACCGCTTTGAAAGCTGGAATTGACATTGCCATGTATGATTTGCTTGGCAAAGCTTCCGACCTACCCATATACAAACTGCTTGGCGGGGTCAGCAATCAGGTCCGCTCAGATGTGACAATCGCAATTGATACGCCGGAAAAGATGGCTCAAGAAGCAACCGACTATCTCGCTCAAGGATTTACCCAACTTAAAGTCAAGACGGGGATCGATCAGGCAACTGATGAGGCTGCCATTCGACAAATCCTTGACGCAGTTGGCGATAAAGCCACTGTTAAGATTGACGCTAATCAGGGATGGACAGCCAAGCAGACAATCCGAATTTTGAATGAATTTCGAAATACTCAATTAGACATCGTTGAACAGCCTTTGCCATATTGGCAGCATGAAGAGAACCAATTAATTCGAAGCAACATCACCCAGGATTTGATGCTGGACGAAAGTGTCCATTCACCAAGTGATGCCTACAACGTCATTAGTAACGGCGAAGCTGACATGGTTAATATCAAATTGATGAAGTCTTCTGGATTATTTGGGGCGGAAGGCATCAACAAGGTCGTTGAATCTGCCGGTGTTCCCTGTATGATTGGCTGTATGGCTGAAAGCCGGCTGGGAATTTGTGCCGCAGCTCATTTTGCTGCCGCCCATCGGAATGTGGCATATTGTGATCTGGATAGTTACCTAATGTTTAAAGAGTCCGATTGGCTTAAGGGGGGATTCACAAGTGAAGGCGGCTTGCTGACACTATCTGATCAACCGGGCTTGGGCATGGAAGTTGATCTTTAAGGGGGATTATATGATGAATAAGAAATTGACATTAACGTTGGCTGTTGCTGCCACCATGTTACTCGCAGCTTGTGGTAAGCAGAATACCAGCCAGAATAAAAAGGAAGCCAGCTTTGGGTTGAATACAGAAGTTGCTTCATTGGATACACTCAAAGCCCAGGATCCAAACAGCTTTGATGTTCAAAACACTTTGATCAGCGGGTTGTACCGAATGGACGCCAATGATCAGGTGAAGCCGGATGTGGCGTCGGGGATGCCGAAGAAAAGCAATGGCAACAAGACCTATACGATTAACCTTAGGCACAATGCCAAGTGGTCCAACGGCACGTCCGTGACTGCCAGTGATTTTGTGTTTGCTTGGAAGCGTGGCGCCAACCCAGCCACCAAGAGCAACTATGCTTACATTATTCAAACAATTGTGAAGAATGGTGACAGGATTGCCGCCGGAAAAATGAATGCGAATAAGTTGGCAGTTAAAGCCCTTGGAAAATACAAGCTGCAAGTTACTTTGCAGAAGCCAACCCCGTATTTCACTTCGTTATTATCATTTAACCCGTACTTTCCACAAAACAAGGCATTCATTAACAAGATGGGCAGTAAGTATGCAACATCACCGTCAACCATGATTTATAACGGGCCGTTCAAACTCAAAAAGTATCAGCAGGGTGCGACTTCGATTACTTTGACTAAAAACAAGAAATACGTGGGGCCAATTAAAGCAAAGCTCAATACAATAACCTTTAACATTGTGAAGAATCCACAGACCGGGCTGAGTCAATATGAGGACAAAAAGTTGGATATGACCTTTTTGACTGGCAATCTGGTTAAAAACAACAGTAAGAAAGCCGGTTTCAAGACCATTCCCAATTCGATGGTGACCTATCTCCAATTTAACTTTAACAAGAGTGAGAATCCGTTTCTCCGCAACAAAGATTTCCGATCAGCCATTGGGAACGCGATTAATACCAAGCAGCTGGCTTCAAAGGTTCTCCAGGACAAGTCACTTCCTCTGACGGGCTACGTTCCACAAAAATTGGTCAAGAATCCTGCCACTGGTCAAGACTTCCGAAAAGAAGGCGGGGCATTGTCGACTTCAGATAAAACACAGGTTCAAGCAGACTGGAATAAAGCTTTGAAAGCAACTGGCAAGAAGTCTGCCACCATTCAACTGCTGGTGGATGACGAAGATTGGCAGAAGACAACCGCTCAGTACCTTCAGTCTGAACTGCAAAATCAGATGAAAGGATTGAAAATTGAAATTCGCTCATTGCCAACTCAACAGGAGCTTGCTTTGGTAGCCCAGGGTAAATTCCAGATGTGCCTGGCACAATGGGGGCCTGACTACCAGGATCCGAATACGTATTTGGCAAATTACGTATCCGGTGGTCGAACAAAATTCAGTGATCCGAAATTTGATAAAGATATGAATGATGCCAACACAACCTATGTTAACAATCCCGCCAAACGATTTGCCGCATTACACAGCGCTGAAAAGCAGTTGGTGCAAAACGACAAAGCGATTATTCCACTTAACCAACAGGTCTACTCAATTCTGCAGAGCCCTGATCTCAAAGGGGTTGCCAATCATATGGTGGGTGCTCCGTTCACATACGCAACTGCATACTGGAAGTGATTTGATTGAAACTTGATTATTATGAAACAGGCATTAAGGAAGCAACCTTCTCTGTTGAAGACGGAGAAGTTAAGGTTAAAGACAACGTTGCCGGAAGTCAGTGGCAAGACTTATTTGGCGATGTTGAAGAAGAATATACCTCTAAGGTCCATTTCAACGTCAAGGAAGCCTTCTATAAATTTTTCGGTAACAGTCCTGTGACTGATGATTTGGAAAAAGGCGTGAAATTTTCCACGCCATATGGTGATGTCTATGAGCCGACTGATAATCCCCACTTGTGGATTCAACGTGAAAAGAATCCGGCAGTCAACTTGGTGGTCAATGACAACCAAGTCGTCGGCTTTCAAGTGGCCGCGCGCAATGTTGGCACAGTTGTGATTCAGCAGGGATTGGAAGAGTTGACGGTATTGGCGGAGTGGCAGAAGCATGGCATGCTCGTCTCCAACCCATTAACGGCTAAGCCACACTTTACAGCCATGGTTCCGATGCGAGATGGTGTTCGGTTGGCCACGGAAATCTTTATTCCTGACGATGGCAAACCAACTCACAGTGTGGTCATGGAGCGAACACCATATGGGCGACAGATGTACTACCAGGGGTATCAACGCTTTATCCAACGCGGATTTGTCGTTGTTCTTCAAGATGTTCGTGGGCGAAACGACTCTGAAGGTGATTGGCTGCCAATGTATTATGAACGTGATGACGGCCAAGACACCATTGAGTGGATTGCCAAGCAGGACTGGTCTAATCAAAAAGTGGGGATGATCGGCGGATCATATGGCGGTTATGTCCAATGGGCAGCTGCCTCATCCGGAACTCCGTATTTGAAAGCCCTAGTCAGCATGGTAACCGCCGGCGGACCGTTCAACGACACGATTTATAAAGGCGGTGCCCCGATGTCTGGTGGACTAGCCTGGTTCTTTGCGATGGCTGAACGGAAATTCAAGCCGGAAAATATGATGCGTGATGATTGGGATGAATTAATGAGAGTCCGGCCATTAAGCCAAGTCCCAACGGTTGGCCTCGGCCATGAGATTCCCAGCTTCTCTGAGTTCAGGCGCCATACCACTTACGATGATTTTATTCAGAACATGGATTGGAAAACCCGTGCCGATAAGATTACTGTGCCGGCTTTGATTCAAAGCGGCTGGTACGATGATAATGGTGTAGGGACAACCGAAGCCATTCGGGCAACCGATCAATATCCGCACGGTCGAAGAAAAATTATCCTAGGTCCATGGATTCATGCAGGAAACTCTCAATACGATCTTGGCCCGGTTCACTTGGGTCAAAATGCGTTGCGATTTGATATCGATCTGTTGCATGTTATGTGGTTTGAGCACTTTTTGAATGGTGTCGACAATGGCATTGAGGAAGGGTCGACGGTTGAATATTACACAGTGAATATGGATAAATGGCGGCAGGCAGATCATTTTCCGCCAAACCAGCAGGCAACCTCATGGTATCTGGATAAGGATCGATTAACCCCAGATAAGCCCAAGACAGATAGTACCGCAACCTTTGACTATAATCCTGAGCATCCAACGCCACATCTTATCGATATTTCCCAGAATGAATTGGAGTTTCCGAACGATTACGCTGAAGTTGAAAAGCGCGATGATGTCGTCAGCTTTACCAGCAATCAATTAGCCAAACCACTCGTCATCACCGGTTGGTTTAAAGCCGTCTTTTACGCCTCATCTTCCGCCGTCAACACAGACTGGGTTGTTCGCCTAACGGATGTCACCCCGGACGGGGAGGCCATCAACATTGACGACGGCGTTATGAATGCCATTTTCCACGAGGACTACCGCCATCCCAAATTATTGACACCTGGCAAGGTCTATCAATTTGAAATTGAGACGCAAAAGACATCCATCATGTTGGATGTTGGGCATCAATTACGATTGGACATTGCGAGCGCCGCCAATAATTTGGTATTCCCCAATACGAATACCGAAGTCGGCGCCGATGGCAATCATACAGTAATTGCCCATCAGACAATTTATGGTGGTCCAAAGTATCCGTCCTGTGTTGAATTTAATACAGATAACGATTAATCTAAAACAATCAGGTATTTTCCTGATTGTTTTTGCTGTGTAGTAACCAGATTAATATTGAAAGAAGACTAATGATGCTAAATTATAATCGCCAAAAGAACTGGACTAACAACTTTGGAAATCAACAATCACCCATTATGATCAACACCCACGACTTGAAACCAAAAAAGGGGAATTTGGCATTCAAGCCCAAGTCTCACTATGTTCTGATTCGAGAAGTTGATGAGCTGACAACCATTAAGTTGACCGGCCGAGGAAAGGCCAATATCTTTGGCCGTCCCTTTGACTTTAAGCAGGTTCATTTCCATTCCCAATCGGAGCACGTGATTGACGGGAAACCTGCAGCAATGGAAGTTCATTTGGTTCACGAAAACAAGATTGGTCAACTTGCTGTGGTTGCGTTGATGGTTAATGAGGGACCAGCCAATCCGGAATTTCAACAAATCATTGATCGTTTTGAAAGCGGGATGATTGACTGGGTTGATTTTGATATCACAAATTGGGTTTCGTCCGAGTCCAAAGGGTTCCATTATTTGGGATCATTGACGACACCGCCACTCCAAGAAGGGGTTGAGTGGATTGTGATTAATAACACAATGTTAACCGTTGACGGGGATCAACTAAATTGGTTTAGGTCAAAATTCCACAAAGATTACCGTGCTCTACAACCGCGTAACGGTAGGGTTATCGAATGGTATAAGTAGAAAATTTTGTGAAAAATGCGCAATATCTGGGCTCTTTCTTTGTACATTACACATTACTCATATATAATAAAGGTGTAGCTGGATAGAAGATATATTGTTAACTTTTGTTAAGGAGGGGTTTTATATGAATAAGAATCTTAAGAAGTCATTGTTTGTTTCTATGGCGGCATTAGGATTTTTAGCAGCCGCAGGGACTGTTAATGCACAGAATGCTAGTGCAAAGTCATACGCGCGTGTTACATCGAATCAGAAAATGACGACTGACCCGACTACACGTAACGTCACCTTTACAGGAAACAATGCTCTATATACTAAGGCCGGTACTTTAAGAGGCGCACGAAAAGTAGCCACTGTAACTACTTTGAACAACCTCGCAAGTTCTAACACTTCACAAAAGAACGTTCGGGCATACCGAGTAGCCACTACTAACCGTGGATCCGTATACTACAAGGTTGTTACCTTTGATGGCAACTACCGTGGCTGGATTTATGGTGGTAAGAGCCAAGCTGATTTTGGCGGCGGTGTTGATTCATACACCACATTCAATAATCAGTCGCTCAGCACTTTAACCCAGGCACAACAGAACGCTACTTATAAGATTGCCAGTCCAGGTACCGCAAATGACGGTAAGACTGTCACATACAAGCAGCCTGCATGGACTCAATACAAAGTAGGGCGTGCAATTACTAATTCATCACCTTATGTCAATACTGTATTTAAGATTGACCAAGTAGGTACTCGTAACCGTGAAGGAGACCAATGGGTACACATCTATGACGTCTCCAACGCAACATCACCAGCAAATGGCTGGATTCTCATGAGTGGATTAACTCAAGCAGAAGCACCAGTTGCTGACAATGCAATTCGAATCAATTTGGTTGATCCAACTAACAACAATAACGTGATCAAGTCATTTGACTATGCACGAACAAACGCTCAAAAGGGCAGCTACTTCGGTAACTACACCAACAACGTTTGGACAATCACTGCTAACGATCAAACATCAATTCTCAATCAAGCACGAGCCGCTTTGAACGGCACCAGCTACGGACTTGATAGTTTGACCGCTGCACAACTCGCACAACTTGGTGCAACTAAGTTCGGTACTTCAGTAAACATCGCAGTTAACAAGATTTCTACGATCGCTGACAATGCAATCCGAATCAACTTCATCAAGCCTGACGGCACTTCATTGAAGACCGTTGACTGGACTAAGAATGGTGTTGCTAAAGGCTCTGCCGTTGGTTACGCTGTTAACAACAGTTCACTCTGGTCATTGAATTCTGCTGATCAAACAGGTATCCAAAGTGCAATCACTACTGCATTGAACAACTCAGGTTATCAGATTGCTGGTAACACTTTGACTGCCGCTCAAATTGATACCATTGCACGGGGAACATTTGGTGGACAAGTTTACATCAACGTTGTTCCTATAGCTAATAACTACAGTACGATTGTTCCTTATGCACGTGTTGCAGGCGGTTCTACCAGTCATGCATTGACCGGTGTTAACAGTCAGTATGTAAATGGAACAATCACAGTGTCCGTACCTTCAACTACGTCATTTATCAGTAATCCAAACAGCAATCAAGCATCACTTTCAAACTTGTCCATTAAATTGACTGCTGCACAAGTTGAAGCTAATCAAGGTATTCTTGGTACTTGGTTGAGTAGCATAAATGGTACTAATGCCACCGATGTTAAGAAGGCTGCTGTTAAGTCCGCTAATGATCAGTTTGAAGCATTAGCTCAGAGCCAATTTAACAACAATGCTTTAAGCTTCAATGGATTTACTGGCACGGCCGGCACATCGTTTACTAGTCAGCAAGTAATGGATTATATCCATGGATCAGTTCTTAATCCATTGACTTCTCCAGACTTCCCAGGATTTAATGATGATGGTAGCTTCGCTTCAATGGATAATATCACATTCACTGCATCTGGTGCCGATTCTGGTACATTTGGTACACCAGTTAAGGTAACTTACAGTTATCCAGTTGATGACTAATATGAGATCTTTGTAATCTGAATTGAATCAAAAACAGCGTCCTTTCGGGGATGCTGTTTTTGTATACATAATTTTTGCGAGATTCGAGACTTTAAAATTGAGGTTCCGACACCCCCTTCGATATACTTGCACCATAACCAATGACAAGAACACCGTTATGATTTATATAAGGAGGATGTTTATGAAATCTAATCTCAAGAAATCACTGTTCCTATCACTGGCTGCGCTTGGCTTTTTGGCTGTGGCTGGAACCGCTACATCTCATTCCGCGGATGCCAAAAGTTACGCGCGGGTGACATCTAATGAAAAGCTCACCAGCACACCAACCAGCCGAAATGTTAATTTCACTGGTTCAAACGCCCTGTATACCAAGGCTGGGACGCTTCGGGGAGCTAAGAAAGTTGCTTCAACGACTACCGCTAAGAAACTTGCCAATTCTCGTAGCTCACAAGACAATGTCAGGGCATATCGAGTGGCGACTACCAATCGGGGATCTGTTTACTACAAGGTGGTTACCTATGATGGTGCCTACCGGGGATGGATTTATGGCGGAAAGACGTACAACGGCCAAACAGAATCCTCATTTGCCGGAGGTGTCAGAGCGTTTGATACGTTTAAAAACACTAATTTATCGACGTTGACCGATGCGCAGCAGAAGGCAACTTACACAATTGCAAGTCCGGGAACGGCCAACGACGGCAAGACCGTAACTTACAAACAACCGGCTTGGACCCAGTATAAGGTTGGTCGGGCAATTACCGATTCCACTCCATATGCCAAGGCAACTTTCAAGGTGGATCAAGTGGGAACCAGAACCCGTGAAGGCGATCAATGGGTTCATATCACGAACACGTCAGATGCTAATTCACCGGCAAACGGCTGGATTCTATACAGTGGCCTGAAACAGGCAGAAGCGCCAATCGCTGACAATGCGGTTCAAATTAATTTGGTCGATTCCAATAACAAAGTTGTTAAATCGGTAACCATTACTCGGACTGGCGCCAAGAAGGGGTCCAACTTCGGTTACTACACTAATGGCGCTTGGTCCATCAGCATGGCTGACAAGACCAGCGTTGAGCATCAAATTCGAGATGCCCTTAGCGGCACACCATACACACTTGATACATTGACAACTGCTCAGATGGCGCAACTTGGCCAGGCAACATTTGGTAGTTCAGTCAATTTCACGGTGGGAACTGTTGCCAATATCGCGGATAACGCATTGCGGATCAATTTCCGGAAACCGGACGGCACATCACTCAAGACGGTTGATTTCGTTAAGGGTGGCGCGACTAAGGGGAATAACGTTGGTTCTCCTGTCAGCGGCAGCACCAACTGGACATTAAATGATACCGACAAGACAACCATTCAGAATCAGGTCAACACAGCCTTGACCAACTCGGGCTATCAATTACCTGACGGCAACACGTTAACTGCCAGTCAAATTAATACGATTGCCCGCGGGCAGTATGGCGGTCAGGTGAGTCTGGATGTGGTCCCAGTATCTGATGGGGTTAGTACAATCACACCATATGCCAAGGTTAAGAATGGCGACGACAAGGATCTGACGGCATTACATGGCTTATCAGGGACTTATAGCACGACACCTAATGGGTATGTGATTCCGGATAGTGTCGATAAAGATAAATTTGCGGATAATCCAACCGCAACAGGTGCCGCAACACCAACCAATCGGACATTCAACATTTCAGCTGCTCAACTTGCTGTGACAGATGGGAAAGATCTGTTAACTAATTTCTTAAGTGGAATTAAGGATGCCAAAGTTCGCGAGGATACTTACAATGGAATTGCCATGAAGTTCGTGGATCAGGCAAAAACCCAATTTATCTCGAATGGCCTCAACTTCGATGGTTATAGTGGCACACCTGGTGCAGCGTTCAAGGGCGAGGACGCTTTGAATTATGTGAATGGTTCAGCAGTCAAAACGTTACATTCAGTTAAGATTCCTGTTTTCACACCAACTAGTGATTTTACTTCAACACCAGTTAACGATGTGAATGATTGGAAACAATACACATTTACAGCTTACAAAGCAGATGACGGCCACTTCGGCACACCTGTCAAAGCTTACTACACTTACGATCAATTAAAATAATTCATTAACAAACAAGGGCATCCCAATTGAGGGATGCCCTTGTTTTATAGATTTGTTTAATTAACCAACGCGACTTGTTCCAGTCTTGTAATTGAGTTTAACGCCTGGTTGAATATTTTTGATATATACATTGAAATGAACCCGATTGCTTCCGATCGATTTACCCTGCATTTGAACGCCGCGGGCTAATAGATCATGGCCTTTGAATACTGGTCTTACCTGATAGCGGATGTAGTGTTTGTAACTGCCACGAAGGTAATAGGCCACCTGATTTTCATACTTCAACATGCATGGCGTGTTCAATGACCGGGTTCCGGTAATCAAATTCTTGAGATTGTTATTCTGGCCGGTCAATTGGTAACCGATCAGGTGACAACGGTTGTACAGCCAGCCACCATTAATTCGCTTGTTGTGCCAGCCGGTGGGGTCGACGTACAGCGGTTCACGTTGGCCGGTCGGCATCAATCGTTTGTTCAACATGGCATTGGCAGTGGTTGCCCGGTTTAAGAAATCCAGGTTTCCGTATCGCTGCCATGAGCCGTGTTTCCGTGAAAGGGTGCTCTTGGAGAACTTCGGCCGGTTATGATTGATGATCACAATCTGATGACCACTGACCTTAATCGGCTTATTGCTGACTCGCCGGGCCTTCTTCCTGGTTCGGTTTGCCTTCTTGCGCGTGGTCTTTCTTCCCTTGTAAGGATTGAAGTCGGTTTTTGCCAGCGTCAAACCCCTTTGTTTAGCTTCCGAAAGGGGCACGCGATAGACTTTCTTGGCCCGATTCAACCCGCGATTGTGGCGGTGGTAGAAATAATGCTTTCCCGTCCTGGTTATGTATACGTATGTGGTGGCCGATGCGTTATCTGGGGCCGTATAACTGACACCGCCGACCATCATGACCGTCAGTAAAAAGCAGTAGATGATTTTCTTCATAAATACTCCTCCAATATGGTTTTATGAACGCTTATAATTTTATCATTAAAGTGATATTTTCAATAATTATAAATTTACGATTTGCAACTACCACATGCACACATTTGTCATAATTGTACCCGATTTCAATACTAATTTGCTTTTCTGTTGATTACTTATTAATAGTCATATATTATTAAGGTAATCAGTAAATATAGAGGGGTACAGGAGGATTATGATGAAGTTTACTAAGAAATCACTGTTATTGGGGATCGCCGCTTTAGGCGCACTGACAGTTGCCGGATCGGTTAACGCAACATTGGCAAATGCCAAAAGTTATGCCAAGGTTGTATCAAATACCAAGCTGACAACTCCGTCAACATTGCGAAATGTTAACTTTACCGGAGGCAGTGCTTTATACACCAAGGCCGGTACTTTGAAGGGTGCCAAGAAAGTTGCCAATCAATCTACTTTAATGAGCTTGGCTAACTCGAACATTTCACAAAATAACGTTCGGGCATATCAAGTTGCCAAGACTAATCGTGGCTCGGTCTACTATAAAGTTGTGACTTTTAATGGCCAGTATCGTGGTTGGATCTATGGTGGCAAGAGCGTATCAAACTTTGCCGGTGGATTAACCAACTACACCACATTTGACAACCAATTCCTGTCAACGTTGACCACTGCCCAGCAGAACGCAACCTATAAGATTGCCAATCCTGGGGTTACCAACGATGGCAAGACGGTTACTTACAAAGAACCAGCATGGACTCAGTATAAGGTTGGTCGGGCAATTACCGATTCATCACCTTATGCCAACAGCCAATTCAAAATTGATAAGGTGGGCACCAGAACCCGTGAAAAAGATCAGTGGGTTCACATCGTGGATACCACTAATGCCAATTCACCCGCAAATGGCTGGATTTTATTTAGTGGCTTAACTCCAACATCAACACCAGTGGCTCCGGTCGCTGATAATGCAATTCGAATTAACTTGGTTGATCCAAGCAACAATTCAACAGTTGTGAAGACCTTTGATTACGTTCGAAACGGTGCCGCAAAGGGCAGCCAATTTGGGTCATTTACCAACAACGCTTGGACCATTCCTTCAAGCGATCAATCCGCTATTGAAGCTAAAATCAGAAGTGAACTCAGCGGAACCAATTATAATTTAAGCAACTTGTCATCATCACAAGTCGCTCAAATCGCCCAAGCAACATTTGGCGGTTCAGTTAACATTGCGGTTAATAAGACTGCTGCAATCGCTGACAACACTGTTCGAATCAACTTACTCAAGCCGGATGGCACATTCCTCAAGTCAACTGACTGGGTTAAGAATGGTGCTACCAAGGGTAAGAACGTTGGCTCATCAGTATCCAACAGTACATTATGGACATTGGATTCAAATGACCAGTCAAGTATTACCAACCAGATTAACTCAGCATTAAGTAATAGCGGCTATTCACTTGCCAACAATGCTTTGACTGCAGCTCAGGTTGATACAATTGCCCGTGGATCATTTGGCGGTTCAGTTGACGTTTATGTTGTGGCTGTACAGAAAGCAACTTCTACGATTGTGCCAATGGCTACGTCACTCTCAAGTATTACGAATTGGATTACTCTGCAAGGGACTACCTCTGAATACAGTACTGCAACTGCATCAGTTGATCTTCAAAACGACCCTAAGACCTTTACATCAAGCGCGCTTCAGAGTGATTCAGCATCTGCTACTGCTTTGATCAATCGAATTAAGAGTCAACCAGACAAAGTTACGGCGCTTAATAAAGCACTATACCTTGCCGCAGCAACTCAGTATAATTCAACAGGTGTTAAGCTGGATGGCTTTTCTGGTCCTGCTGGACAAAGCTTCGCACTGACTGACCTTAGTGGATACATGTATACTAATGGACTGGGGTCACTCAAGTCACCGAAGTATGTTCAATTTGTTGGCAGTGGTGATAGTTTGAAGCTCAAAACATACGATGGAATTAGCTATATCTTACCAGCCAATATTGGTGGAAAATATGGTACACCTGTTAATGTATTATATTCATTTGCGGGATTTACAGATCCAAACGCAACTTCTACAGCAAAGTAATTACGAATTAACTTAAATAACGACCTTCAGCATCTTCGCGGATGTTGAAGGTCGTTTTATTTTGCTCCAAATAGGTATGTCGGGTTATAAAGAAAAAGAACGTACTCTATCTAAAGATAACGACTTATGTTATTAATTGCCCATATTTAATTAACCAATCGAACATGTTCACAAAATCTTCACACTTTATACACAAAATATGCACATTTAAAATAACAAATTTTTGACTAGTAATACGAATTACTTCACGTCATCAGTGACATACAGCCGTTTTATTTGTCCGTATAAATGTGACTTTTTTGTGAACGTTTCCCACAAATATACATTTTTCTTCAAATATGTGATAAAGTCTTACCAGTGAAATATTACTGCCAATAAAAAGTTTGGCTACTTTTAGTAATATCACGTCTTGTTATGCGCGCTTAACAGAACTATTTGGATCAAATTGGAGGAATTAACTTGAAGAAATCATTGAAAAAGTCACTCTTCGTAGGACTTGCCGCTCTTAGCTTCGTTGCCGTTGCTGGAACTGCAAATGCTACTCAAGCAAGTGCAAAGACATATGCCAAGATCACTTCTAACAAAGCTTTGACTGGCGATGCAACTAACCGTAACGTTAACTTTAACGGTAATGCTGCTTTATATACTAAAGCAGGTACATTAAAGGGTGCCCAAGTGGTAGCCGGCAAGTCAACTTTAGCTACTTTTGGCCAAGGCAAGGACTCAAAGAACAACGTTCGTGCTTACCGTGTAGCTACTACTAACCGTGGATCAGTTTACTACAAGGTTGTTTCTTTTGACGGCCAATACCGTGGCTGGATTTATGGTGGTAAGTCAGCATCTGCTTATGCCGGTGGTGTTGCTTCATACAACACAACCGGCATAAGCAGCCGCTGCAAACACTAACGGTTCATCATCAAGCTCAGCTGCATCAACTTCAACCAGTACTCAAACTACTGCGTTGACTGATGCACAAAAATCAGCAACCTACAAGATTGCTACTCCAGGTACATCAAATGATGGTACTGAAGTAACTTACACATTCCCTGCATGGACTCAATACAAGAAGGGCCGCGTAATTACCGACTCAACTCCATACAAGGACGCAACATTCAAGATTACCGACCAAACTACTCGTACTCGTGAAGGCGACTTATGGGTTAAGGTTGAAGCAACTGATAACGCAAACAGCAAAGCTAATGGCTGGATCAAGTACAGTGGGTTAACTACTGCAACTACCACTCCAACTGATAACTTTGATGCTAACAAGAGTGTTAAGATTGCTTATCGTGATGTTACCACTGGTAAGACACTTGATAAGACCAACACTTGGACAACAGCATCAACTGATACCAAGAAGGGTGACAGTGTCACCAGCAAGGTTAACGCAGGCGGTTATGGTTTAGCTGACTTCGTTAAGAGTGCTTCTGTATCAGGATATTCTTTGACTAACAAAGACAATCCTACTGCTGTTCCATCATTCGATAATGCCAAATTTGGTGATACGATCACCGTTGACGTTACACCTGCAGCAACTGCAGCACTTAAAGTTGCCTTTTACTCAGAAGACACTGCCGGCGGTTCATTAACTGCTTTGAAGTCATCTGACTTTGCATACGGCTATCCAGCATTGACAAGTGATGCTCAAACAACTGCTCTTGGCAAGTCAACTGATACTTCATTTACTACCACTAAATTCTTTAACGAGAACGGTCCATTTGAAACAGCATTTAACAAAGCTGTTAACAATTATGGTGCAAAAGCCGGATCATTAGCTGATGCTTCTAAGACAACAAGTACTACTGGTAAGGACAAGACTGGTTTCTTCGGTCAAGCACTTAACAATGGTACTCAACGTTACTTCTATGTATACAACTCTGCAGATACTTTGAGTAATAACGCATCTAACCAAGCAAAAGGCAACACAATCAAAGTCGTATTGCAAAAGTATGTAACAAGTACTCAATTGCCTGCTGAAGCAACTAAAGATGCTAACGCAAACACTGATTACATCGCAAAGTAGTTTTTAATCTGATCATCAATTTTCAAACACATCTATTCCAAGCTCCATAACACAGCATATCTCTACAAGTTAATAGGGGGGTTCGACCGGAGTAGTAGCCGGCCGGCCCCCTTGTTAATTAAAAATTGTTCAATCCAATATGATAAAAATATGATTTGTAGTCGCATATTCAATCAAGCGGTTTATGCGAGTGGATGACGTACTTCAAGCATACTTCATCCGTAAAAATTTAGAGTTCAAAGGGGCGGGTCGATTAATTTCGATCCGCCTTTTTGGTACAGAAACCCACAAACTTAACCTAACCTTAAAATATACAAAATTTAAGTATATCTATGCACTTTTGTTGCATTGTTTTATACATGCAATATTCGTGTAACAACTTAAGAAACTTGTTTAAACTCCGTAATATCACTGTTCCTCAAACAAGATATACTATATGTATTCTTTAAAAGGAGGAACAAAAATGAATAAAAATCTAAAAAGATCTATATATACAGGAATTGCTGCATTAAGCTTTGTCGCAATTGCCGGAACGGTCAACGCAACTAATGCGAGTGCCAAGTCATATGCTAAGGTAACCAGCAACAAGACCTTAACGACAGACGGGACGACCCGTAACGTGAACGTCAACGGAACCAATGCATTGTATACCAAAGCCGGAACTTTGAAGGGGGCCAAGACAGTTGCCACCAAAGCAACTTTATCAAACCTCTCAACTTCCAAGAGCAGCGAGAAGAACTGGCGGGCATACAAGGTCGCTACGACTAATCGCGGTTCCGTTTACTACAAGGTTGTATCGTTTGACGGTACATACCGCGGCTGGATCTACGGTGGGAAGTCAACCTCAGCATATGCCGGTGGGTTGAAAGACTATAACACAACTACTGATCCAACGGCGTCAACTGACACCAGTTCATCAGCTTCTTCATATTCAACCACCTCATCTCAGGCAAGCCAGACTTCAGCATTAACCACTGCTCAAAAGGCTGCCACTTATAAGATTGCCACTCCAGGAACAACAAATGATGGTACTGAAGTCACATACAGCTATCCTGCATGGACACAATACAAGAAGGGCCGGGTTATTACCGACTCAACTCCATATAAGGACGCAACCTTTAAGATTACTGATGAAACCACCCGTACCCGTGAAGGTGATTTGTGGGTCAAAATTGAAGCGACTGATTCAGCCAACAGTAAAGCGAACGGCTGGATTAAGTACAGTGGCTTGACGACCTACACAACCACACCGGTATCAACATTTAACGCGGATACCAGTGTGAAGATTGCCTACCGTGATACTTCAACCGGTAAGACACTTTCAACAACCAACACATGGACAACTTCATCATCAAGCACCAAAGAGGGTGGCAGTGCCGTTAACTATACCAACTCTGACGGTCAAACAATTGGTAAGTACATCTATAGTAAGGGTGCGCCATCCGGTTACAAGATCACCACGACTGACAGCAAAGATTTAGCTACAGACGGCAGCAACGCTACTGTTACGCCATCACTTTCCAACGCAACGTTTGGTGCTACTTTGACCGTTGATGTGACGCCTGTTGCTTCAATGACCAAAGTTAAGTACGAAGTTGCCAGCGCAACCACGGGGAATGCAAATTCAACATTATCATCAAGTGACTTCCTATATGGTTACCCAGCATTGACTGCGTCAGCACAGACTTCATCACTCCCAGTCGGAGGATCAACCAGCGGAACATTCACTGTCTCAAGTTACTTTGGATCAGATGGGACCTTCACCAAAGCATTGAACAGCACCAGCTCATCCAACAGTGTTCAAACGATCAAGCGGAACAGTGATATCTGGGATGCCAGCGGTAATGAAATCATCACACCAAGCGTGATTGCTAACGGCTTAACCGGATTCTTTGGACAAACTGACTCAACCAAGTCCACAACATCCGCTCCAGCACACTACTTCTATGTATATAACGCAACCAAGACATTGGCTGCCAACGCATCAACTATGAATAACGGTTCAACTGTTAATATCGTGTTCGATCGTTATTCAACCAACACAACACCTGCTTCATTGAATTCTGATTTGAACGCCAACACGGATTACGTTTCAAAGTAACGATTTCATTTAATTCTTAATATCCTCCAATATTGATTTGAATGATTGTCACATATTCAATCAAGCGGTTTATGTGATGCAGGTGCAATATTTATCCGATATTTTCCCGAACTAAATAGTTGAAACAGACGGACCAATTTTTATTGGTCCGTTTGTTTCGGTTGGGAAGATCGCTCAAAGATGATATACTGAAAAAGGTTGGTTAATCACGTGTGTAATTTCTGGAATCACATCAGGACTTATACCACGCTGATCATACTTATCATAACAATTCAATATTGGAGGAATGTAATTTGAAAAATACTTTGAAAAAGTCCCTTTTCGTAGGTATTGCCGCCCTTGGATTAGTTGCTGCAGTTGGTACTGCTAATGCTACTCAAGCAAGCGCAAAAACTTACGCAAAGGTTACTTCCAACAAAGCACTTGGTGGGGACGCTACTAATCGTAACGTAAACTTTACAGGTAACAGTGCTTTGTATACGAAAGCCGGCACTTTACGCGGTGCCCGAGTTAAAGCCAGCAAAGCCGTATTGGGCAGCTTTGCGAACTCAAAGAGCTCACAACACAACGTTCGTGCCTATCGTGTCGCAACTACCAATCGTGGATCTGTATACTACAAGGTTGTCTCATTTGACGGCAACTACCGTGGCTGGATCTATGGTGGTAAATCAGCTGATGCCTTTGGTGGTGGTGTTGCACAATACAACACAACTACTGCACCAACTGCCAATCCAGACGCTAACGGTTCTGTAAATTCAAGTGCTTCAATTAACACTCAAGGCCAAACTAACGGCTTGAGCGCTACTCAAAAAGCCGCAACTTACAAGATCGCTACTCCTGGTACATCAAATGACGGTACTGAAGTAACTTATACTTTCCCTGCATGGACTCAATATAAGAAGGGTCGTCAAATCACTGACTCAACTCCATACAAGGACGCTACTTTCACGATTACTGATCAAACAACCCGTACCCGTGAAGGTGACCTTTGGGTTAAGATCCAAGCTACCGATGCAGCTAACAGCAAAGCTAATGGCTGGATTCTGTACAGTGGCTTGAAGCAAGCTAACCCGACACCTGTTACACCAACTGACAACTTTAATGCTGATACCAGTGTTAAGATTGCTTATCGTGATGTAACGACTGGTAAGACTTTGGACAAGACTAATACTTGGACTACTGCTTCTACTGGTACTAAGAAGGGCAATGCTGTTAATGCGCTGGTTAATGCCGGTGGATATAATTTGGCCAAATACCTGACAACTACTGGTGCTCCTTCTGGCTATGCATTCAAGACTACTGATGGTAAATCAGCAGCTGCAGATGCATCTAACTTGACTATTAGTCCAGTAGTTACAAGCGCTAAGTTTGGCGATACATTGACCGTTGATGTTACTCCAACTGCTGCGCAGACTAAGGTTGCCTTCTATTATGAGACTACTTCAGGCTCAGCAATTTCAACATTAAGTGCCAGTGATTTTGCTTATGGCTATCCGGCTATGACTCCTGATCAACAATCAAAAGCACTTCCAGATACATCAACAGCTACAACAACATTTAATGTATCTAATTACTTTGATGATTATTTACTTGGTGGAAATCAAAATGCCAAGTTTATCAACCAGTTCAAGGATGCTACAAACGCTTATACTGCAGCTCCTGGTCAATTGACTGATCCAACCAATAACCAGACTAATGGTCTTTACAAGACTGGATTCTTTGGTCAAGCACTCGCTAATGGTACCCAACGATACTTCTACGTATTTGATGGTACTGCTACCAAGAAGAATAACGCAGATCAACAAACCAAAGGTGCCACTGTCAAAGTTGTAATGCAAAGATTTACTACTGGTTTGCAATTACCAGGTCAACAAACTGACGCTAACGCTAATACTGATTACATCGCTAAGTAATCTCTGCTAGTATTTGCATAGTTCATATCTGTACCAATTCCAGCTCTACAAACTTAATATGTAATGTCGACCAAAGTGATTTGGCCGTCCGCTTTAAGGAATCACTTGTTCCGTCAATATGATTTGTAGTTGCACACAGGTAACGAATTATCTGCTGGGATGGAAGGGATACTTCAAGCATATTTCTTTCAGGCAGATATAAAATCAACCAGCGATCCGATTAATTTGGCTCTTCGTCAACTGTTGTTGGTGAATCC
>NZ_AZEA01000012.1 GCF_001435575.1 Lentilactobacillus sunkii DSM 19904 | reverse complement strand
GCTGATCAACTTGAGTCAACAAAAACTTTTTAATATTAACACGTTTCGTTGTAGTACTCGTTCAAATCAGCATATATAAATATATCGAATTTTTGCGTGCAAGTCAAGATAAAAATTGAAATTCATCTTCAAAAAATATGAATTGGTCTATCACACTGATCAGACAGGAATATATGATGACAGCGAATGAACAAAATTACAGTTAAAGAACAATATAAACTTCGGCAAAACAAAAAAGCAATCCACACAATGGATTGCTTTTGAAATCTCTAATCATTGTTCGTATTATCTTCAGGACGCATAGTTGGAAACAGAATAACATCTCGAATTGATGGCGCATCAGTTAAAAGCATAACTAATCGATCAATTCCGATTCCAAGTCCACCTGTAGGCGGCATGCCATATTCAAGGGCCTCAATATAATCTTCATCAATACCCTCAGCTTCTTCATTGCCGGCTTTTCGTTCGGCAACTTGGGCTTCAAAACGCTGACGTTGATCGATTGGATCGTTCAACTCTGAAAAGGCATTTGCAAACTCGTTGGTAAGAATGTAAAGCTCAAATCGATCGGTAAACCGAGGATCATCTGCGTTCTTCTTTGCCAATGGAGATATTTCAACAGGATGACCATAAATAAACGTTGGTTGTTGCAGCTTGGGTTGAACAAGTTCCTCAAAGAACGCATTAATGATATGACCAGTCTTCCACCATGGTTCATAGTGAATATGATGCTCATCAGCAAGCTTTTTAGCGTCATCATCAGACATCGGCTTCCAGAAATCAATGCCGGTATATTCTTTGATTGCATCAACCATGTGCTGACGCTTAAACGGCTTATTCAAATCGACACTCGTGCCCTGGTAAGTCACAACATTATCATCGGTAACAGCAGCGGCTGCTGCCTTAAAAATACCCTCAGTTTCGTCCATGACATCATGGAAGTCATAATAGGCCACATACGACTCAAGCATTGTAAATTCAGGGTTATGGCGTGTATCCATTCCTTCATTTCTAAACACTCGGCCAATCTCATAAACTCGTTCAAGACCACCAACAATCAATCGCTTCAAATGGAGTTCCAAAGCAATTCTTAAATATAAGTCAATATTTAAAGCATTGTGATGGGTGATAAATGGACGGGCGTTAGCACCACCTGCAGAATTATGCAATACAGGTGTTTCAACTTCCTGATAGTCGTTTGAATCTAAATATTTACGAACAGCGGAAATAATCTTAGTCCGCTTTACAAAGCGATCAAAACTGTCCTGATTGGAAATGAGGTCCAGGTAACGTTGACGATAACGCTGTTCCTTATCTTTCAAGCCATGAAATTTATCTGGAAGTGGTCGTAAAGCCTTTGACAAGAAAGTAACCGATTCTGCTCGAACGGTTAGCTCTCCCATATCAGTCTTGATGATTTGACCGGAAATACCAAGATGATCACCAATATCAGAACGCTTAAAGATATGGTAAACATCATCACCGACAATATCCTTACGAACATAAATCTGAATTTTACCGGTACGGTCTTTAAGGTCGGCAAAGCCAACTTTTCCCTTACCACGCTTGGCAATCATTCTGCCGGCAATGGTGACTTTTTTGTCCTTCTCCATCAATTCGTCTTTATCTTCATCATCAAAATCTTTATGAAGTTGTTCAGCAAGATATGTACGCACGAATCGATGTCCAAACGGATCGATTCCTTCCTTGCGTAATTCGTCCATCTTTTGACGACGGACAATCATTTGATCATTCATTTCTTTATCTTTGGCCACTGTGAAACCTCCTAAATGAAAATTTACTATCTAATCATAACACAAAAAGCGCCGCATTTATTGTGCTATCCGATGCTGACGCGCTTTTCTCTGTTCATTTTTTTCGAGGAATTCATCAAAAATGTCATCCATCGCTGCTTCCCCAGACGCGTTGGTCAAAGCGACTTTGGTTCGTGCAGAGTGAGAAATCCCCTTTAGGTAATATCCGGCCTGACCGCGAAATTCATGAGACCCGATGTAATCACCTTTCAGCTCAACCAAACGATGTAAGTGTTCCTTGGCAGTCACAACTTTTTCCTCAGGGGTTGGTGTCGGCAAAAGCTCACCGGTTTCCAAATAATGTTGCGTCTGCTTTAAGATCCAAGGGTTTCCTTCGACAGCACGGCCCATCATCACAGCATCTGCGCCTACTTCAGTCAGCATCTTCTTGGCATCCTGCGGTGTCTTGACATCACCATTACCCATAAACGGAATGTGAATCTCGTCTGCAACCTGCTTCAAAATTCCCCAGTCAGCATGGCCTTCATACATCTGTTTTCTGGTCCGTCCGTGCATTGCCAGTGCGGAAGCACCCGCTTTTTCAGCAGCAAGGGCATTTTCCACCGCAAATATGTGGTCCTTATCCCAACCAGTCCGCATCTTGACAGTAACCGGCTTTTTAACCGCATCGGTCACATACGAAACCATTTCATAAACTTTCTTTGGGTCAAGGAGCCAACGTGCACCTGCATCGGTCTTAACGACTTTATTAACCGGGCACCCCATGTTGATATCAATGATATCGGCTGCGGTGTTTTGATCAACAAATTTGGCTGCCTCTACCAACGTTTCCTTAGTTCCACCAAAAATCTGAATACTCATTGGATGTTCACGTGGATCCACAAACATCATATCCAACGTCTTTTTGTTCTTATACATGATGCCGCGATCCGAAATCATTTCACAAACCACAAGACCCGCACCATATTCCTTACAGATAATTCTGAATGCAGAGTTTGTGACCCCAGCCATCGGAGCAACCACGAGCTGATTAGGGATCGTAACATTACCAATATTCCATTCCATGCTTTCACCTCAAAATTCGTTTATCCATTGTGAAATTCTGTTTGCTATATTATCACACATTGCTAAAAATATGTAGCAAACTTTATTTGTGTCCCTTTGCTTTGGCAACTTTGATGATCTTAGACAGTTCATCCTCACCAAAATGGTACTTACTTTCACAGAAGTTACACGTCACATCAATTCCCTTATCTTCCTTCAGCATTGTTTCCAACTGGGGAACAGGAATGCCTTCAAGGTCTCGACCGAACTTGTTCTTGGAACAATTACAATAAAATTCAACTGGTACTTTATCAAGAAAATGGAGCTTTCCCTTGCCAAAAATTAATTCCAAAATATCTTCCGGTCGCTGATTATCCAACAGTAGTTCTGAGATCATTGGCATTTCTTTAATGCGCTGAACGACCTTGTTAATCGCATCGTCCGTTGCATCAGGAAGAACTTGAACAAGATATCCACCGGCAGCTCCAATGGTATTGTCATCGTTCACAAATACAGAAACCCCAACTGCTGAGGGAATCTGTTCCGATTGTGCCAGATAGTAGGTGAAATCATCTCCAATTTCTCCGGAAGCCAGCGGAACACTCCCTGTATAAGGATCTTCCCCTTCAGCTGCCCGGCTCACTTCAATAAAACCGTTAATGCCGACTGCCTTCCCAACATCAATCTTATGATTGGCGTTTAATGGCAGATGAATATGTGGATTTTGAATATATCCTTTCACATGTCCATTAGAATCGCTATCGGCAACTATTTGGCCAACTGGCCCTTTTCCATCGATCTTAACGGTAACTGCTTCACCATTCTTCTCTACCGACTCCGCCAACATGACCGTACCAACTAAAGTCCGACCCAATGCAGCTGACGATGCACTCCACGTATCGTGATCCTTTTGAGCAGTTGCAACCATTTGCTGCGCGTTTACGGCATATGCACGAAACATGCCATCGTTTGTCGTTGCTTTTACTAAATAGTCATCCATTTAATTACACCTCATCTAAAAATAAAAACGAGTTTAGAGATAATTCTACTCTAAACTCATCCTTACAATATTCAACTAATTATTGTCATCATGATCATGATTGTTATCTTTTGGCTGATCGTTCTTGGAAACATCATCCGGCTTTTCAGGTTCGTCAGATCCGTTATCAGCTGTAGAATTTTCGGCTGAGTTATTCGATTGACTATCTGAACCGTGATCTTTTTCCAATTCTGCCTGTCGTTCTGCTTCCTTACGTTCCAGTTCACGTTTTGCTTCTTCAAAAGTAGCAGCCCGTTCGCTTGGGAACTCACTGGTATCGGAGCTTTCAGGCATCTTGCCGTCATTCCAAAGTGAAAGAATTTGTTTCTCATCAAGCGTTTCGTATTTAAGAAGCGCTTCAGCAATTAACTTATGCTTATCACGATGCTCTTCAATGATCTTCTTAGCAGTATCATGAGCTTCGTTTGTTAAACGACGAACCTCTTCGTCAACTGCAGCACCGGTTTCTTGAGAATATCTCGGACCATAAGTATCTTGGGCAGGATTTTCAAGTTGAACCGGACCAAGGCGTTTACTCATACCATACTGAGTAACCATTGCCCGGGCAATATTAGTTGCCTGTTCAAAGTCATTTGAAGCACCTGAAGACTGCGAATCAAACACAATTTCTTCAGCAGCACGACCACCCATTAAACCAGCAATTTGTTCCATTGCGTCTTTCTTAGACATTAATTGCTGATCTTCACGAGGAAGCATGATTGCGTAACCACCGGCACGGCCACGAGGAACAATAGTTACCTTGTGGACCACTCGAGCATCATTTAAGACCAATCCAACAACTGTATGACCGGCCTCATGATAAGCAACGGTTTCCCGTTCCTCTTTTGAGATAACCCGGTTACGTTTGGCGGGTCCGGCAATAACTCGATCTTCTGCTTCATCCAGATCACTGGCATCGATTTGCGTCTTGTTGCGTCGAGCAGCAAGCAATGCGGCTTCGTTTAACAGGTTAGCCAAATCGGCACCAACAAATCCAGGAGTCTGCTTTGCAATTTCATGAAGATCAACATCGTTAGCCAATGGTTTGTTCTTTGAATGAACTTTCAGAATTGCTTCACGACCATTAATATCAGGACGACCAACCAAAATCTTCCGGTCAAAACGACCTGGACGAGTCAAGGCTGGATCCAAAACATCGGCACGGTTGGTAGCGGCAATGACAATGACACCTTCATTACCACTAAATCCATCCATTTCAACCAGTAATTGGTTAAGGGTTTGCTCACGTTCGTCATGACCCCCACCCATTCCGGCGCCACGACGGCGACCAACGGCATCAATTTCATCGATAAAGATGATGGCTGGAGCAGCCTTCTTGGCTTGATCAAACAAGTCACGAACACGGCTGGCACCAACACCAACAAACATTTCAACGAAATCTGAACCAGAGATTGAGTAGAATGGAACTCCGGCTTCACCGGCAACCGCTTTGGCAAGCAAAGTTTTACCAGTACCAGGAGGTCCCTCGAGGAGCACACCATGTGGAATGGTGGCTCCAAGAGTGGTGAATTTCCTTGGATCTTTTAGAAATTCAACAACCTCAACAAGTTCTTGTTTTTCTTCCTCTTCACCAGCAACATCTGAGAAACGAACCTTGTTTTGCTTACTGTCGGCTGGTTTAGCTTTAGACTTGCCAAAGCTCATCACTTTGCCATTTCCGCCGCCTTGACCGCCAGCACGGCCCATCATCATATAGAAGAACCAGACAAACAATAACAGTGGTAATACATAAACCAGTAGATTTACCCAAAAGCCACTTGATTCTTCCGGTTTGGCATTCATCTTAACATTGTTAGATTGAGCTGCCTTGGTGATTTCAGCAATTGAGGAGTTGTTCTCGAGGACAGTGGTGGTGAATTTGGTAACGGTCTTTGATTGGGTTTGGTTACCACCAATCAATCCAGACTGCACCTGTACCTTTTGACCTTGTCTATAAGTACCGGTTACCTTATAGACTCCGCCAGTTGGCTGTACTGAAAAGTTTTTTACTTTGTCGTCTTTCAAGTTCTTAACAAATTGACTTGATTGAATTTCTTGTGATGTGGTCTGGTTAGTATTTCCATTAAAGAAATAAATAACCCCCATTATCAATAGAAATATGACAATGTAAAATAGACTATTTTTAAAAAGCCCATTTTTATTCGAGTTCATCAACGTCCTCCTCAAAACTAAATATTTTCATGTTGATAGTCAAAATACTAACACACTTGACCTTTTTTGACCATTACTTGTTTGTATAAATTTCCGGCTTTAGGACACCAATGTACGGCAGATTGCGATACTTCTCGTCGTAATCAAGCCCATAGCCGACAACAAACTCGTTGGGAACCTTAAAACCAATGAAGTCAGATTCAGCGTGAACCTCTCTACCCGCTGGCTTATCCAACAAAGTACAAACCTTAATTGAATTGGCCCCGCGATCAGCAAATGTATCCTGAAGAAACTTGAGCGTTCTGCCAGTATCAACGATGTCTTCAACAATCAAAACATCCCGGCCCTTGATATCGGTATTGATATCCTGCATTAACTCAACAGTTCCTGAAGATTCCGTTGCACCATGATAACTGGAAACATCAATGAAATCAATCTGCACATATGCATCAACAGCTCGGACAATGTCTGTCATAAAGAAGATTGCGCCCTTCAAAACACCGACAACAACCGGTGTTTTCCCGGCATATGTTTTGGAAATTTCTTTTCCAAGCCGCTGACAGGCTTCTTCAATCTCTTCTTTGCTGTATAGAACTTTTAAGATGTCGTTATTCATCACTAATTCCTTTTCTTTCAGATATATTATTTTCATTGATTTCAATTAAACACCAGTGTCTTAAATTCGCCGTATCTTCAGGAACGGCCGAATTCTTAACTCCAAGAACTGATAAAACGGTACCCCGGTTAGTCACCAAAACCTGTGCCCGTTTCCGCCGAGGATTGGGTACTTTGGCGTTGATCAATACCCGGCCGACTTTTTGATGCCTGCCTTGACCAATTGAAATGCGGTCACCGACAGTTACTGGCCGGACTGATAACGGAAAGTCATCATCTGCCAAATATAAATCATGCTTTTTGCCCATATTAGGTAAATGCTCATCCGAAAAAACACCAAATTTGAATGACTCATTCAGTGAATACCATCTGTCTAATATTACCATAAAAGTACGACTTTTTTCAGGATTACCAACGAAATTTTGTGGTTGCTTTAAAATTGTAAGGACTTGATATTCCCGACGAACCTTCCAACCATCTTCAAAATCCAATTGACCCTGCGGTGTTTCGTCATGATCAACAAGCCGGAGGACCGATACAACCTGGTTGATGGACACATCAGGAATATGTAGGATTCGTTCCATGACTTGTTGGATGGCTAACTGAACGACGTCTGGGGAATGCTTTTTCAAACTATCCAAATCGATTTGGACTGTTTGATGATCAGATACAGTAACCGTGCTGTTAATAATTGGTTCAATCAATTCCGCGACTGCCGTCAATACAGTGGCCAACTGTGCCGTATAACTGTGAATGTGGGGCAGCAGCTTAGGATTCTCCTGTTTTAACATCGGAACAACCTCATGACGAATTCGATTGCGCTGAACGGACAATTCTTGGTTGGTAACATCTTCATACCATTTAATATTTTTAGAAACGGCAAAATTCCGCAACTGTTCTTTGCTAAATCCCAGTAATGGTCTTACAAGCATTCCCTCATCAAAATCGCGGGCCTCAGAAATCCCCACCAGTGATGAAAGCTGCCCACCGCGAACCAGTTTCATTAATACCGTTTCTGCAAGATCATCCCCATGATGAGCGGTTAATAAGTACCGACTGCCAGTGTTTCTCAAAACTTTCCGAAAAAAATTGTAGCGAAACGTCCGAGCAGCTGCTTCCGTTCCTGATTTTGGATGCATTTTCGGCTGCCACACAGCCTGTTCTAATTGAAGCGCATGTGATTGACAGTAATCATGGATAAAATTAGTTTCAACCACACTTTGGTCACGCAATTGATGGTCCACATAAGCAACAATTATCTTTGGCCGCTCACTCACCGGCAGATGCATAACCAAAAATAACAGGGTCATCGAGTCTACGCCAGTTGAGACTGCGATAACGACCTTTTCTCCTGCCTGCCACCAATCTTTTTGCTTAACAATCAAATTAAACTGAGCTTGTAAGTCCACCAACTGCCTCCACTAAGGTTTCCAATAAAACAAAGGTGGCCGGCAGCAATGATTCTTGCCCCAGCCACTAAAAATGTTCATTTAAAATATCTAATCCGTTTTAACTCCGACGACCGCCACGTCCACCGCGCTTGCCTTCGGTATTCTTTCGCAAAGTTGAAAGACGATCTTCACTTTCCTTTAAAAATCCCGACATCATATCGTCAAAACTTTCTTCGTGGTTACTTGAATGATTATTATGTGCAGAATTTCCTCCACGTGAATGGTAACTGTGAGACTCATGATTACCGTGATTCTCATGGCCTTCATGATTGTTTTCGTGAAAGTTTCTGTGAGAATGATTTTCGTTTTTGGAATTTTCATGTTCGTGATTATCCGACGCCTTGCGAATAGAAAGACTAATCTTGTTATTGCCCTCAATCTTGAGAACCTTAACGGTGACGTCATCCCCCACTTTTAAAACATCGTGAATATCCTTAACAAATCCGTCAGAAACTTCGCTGATATGAACCAAACCGGTTCGATGATCACCTAAATCAATAAATGCACCAAAATTTGTGATTCCGGAAACTTTACCGTTAACTTTTTCTCCAACTTCAATTGCCATCTAAAAAAATGTTCCTCCCATGTAATAGTGTAACCAGTATATCATATTTTAATTTATCCCGACCAGCCATTGTCAAAATAAAACCAGTGATGAAATACATCACTGATTTTATTTTACATCATAATCATTAACATCTTTCGGTGCCTTATTAGGGAAACTATAAACTGTTTCGCCAGGCTTCGTATAATAATAACGATCACGAATAATTTGTTGAACGTAACTTTTATCGTTTAATTGTGCAACCTGAGCTTTTAACTGCTTATTATCTGCTTTTTGTTGTTGCAGATTCTTCTGCTCACGGGCAATTCGAACGTGAACATCAGCATAATTGACTTTGGCACGAACAATCTGAATTAGAAAGATTGATGCAAAGAACAAGAAAATGGCAATAATAATCAAGGCACGCTTCTTCCGTCTACTGGACAAAACTGCCGTAACCTTCGAATTATTAAGTTCAATTTCTCGACGTCTTGTAAAATCGTTGTCGAGCTTCTGTACTTTCCCATTTTGTTGCTGCATGCTAAATCCCCCGATCATTCGCACGTTCTAAATAAATTATACCAACATATCATCATTTGTCTAGGTGAACCAGAGGATTATTACAACTTTTGTGAATTATTTAGCTACTCTTTACGAAAGTCGTGTTCATAATCCTCTGAAGTGATTTCATACATCCGTTCGGCATCATCTTTTTTGGTTGTGTCTAACAATTCTTTAACCAAAATTGTCAGTGTCTTATTCCCAAATTTGATGACAACCTCATCGTTGGGTTTGACCTCAGTAGAGGATTTTGCTGCTCGCCCATTAATGAAAATTCTACCTTTGTCGGCAATTTCTTTGGCCACCGAACGACGTTTGATAATTCTGGAAACTTTTAAAAATTTATCTATTCTCATGAGATGTAACTCCTTTAATTTTTAGAAACTTGCCCACCATCGGGATTGCGAGCCATTCTCGAATCGTAAATATTTTCAACAGCACACAGCCGCCAAAGAATATTGCAATGCCGGCAGGAATTCCAATACAGGAAATAATCAAAGCCTCAATTCTTAGGTTGGAAACGAGGTGCATCGCACCAATGCCTAAAGCAATCAATTTAACCGAGACGATCATAACCGCTAGAACTAATATCAGCTTTCCAATCTGATAATAAGAAATCAATTGTTTAAGATCACTTCTGCTTAAAACATTCATTAAACCAATCATCACCATCAAGCTTAACAGGGTTGCAAGACTTGCGCCAACTATCCCGATTCTGCTGACGAAGAATTGGTTAATCAGGATTTTGACCAAAAAGCCAGTGAGGATCGAAATCATCGTTTTTAAATACTTGTCTTTACTCTGCAAAATCACGTTATAAGTCATTAAAACGCTTGTTAGAATGATACTGACACAATACAAGCTGATGGTCGTATTCAACTCCGACGAAGCGAACAAAAGCCGGTTGATCTGTGGCATCAATGCAAACAGTCCGGCACTCATTGCCAGCGAAATGCCCAAGTTGGTTCTGAGATTTGTGGCTGCAACATGTTTAAAAGTGATATCCTGCTTGTGCTTATTTGCCAATACCAATCCAGGTAATACCGCAGTTGCCGACGCAATACTAAACACCTGCCCGAGCTGAACCAGTGTCTGGGAACGGTCATAGATCCCTTTAATATTTTGTGCGGATATTAGCGGAATGCCAAAAGCACGCAGTCCTGCTACGACAGAAAATGAATCGGCAAGTTGGAGTAACAGCATCACTGCGGAAACCAGACACAGTGTACCGCCTTCAAATAATATCCGCTTAACAAGCCCTGGGGTTTGAATCGGTAACCGCTGCTTGCGCCATTTTGTTGGTAATGATTGGCGTTTTATCCAGACAGCAATGAAAAGCAGTGCACAAAGTCCCGCAATCGGCGCTGACAGCATGGCAAACCGCCCCATTAGATAAGGATTTGCGGCGGATCGCACTGACCAATACCCAACCAGTAAAATGGTTGTCACACGAACAACCTGTTCGACGACTTGTGAATATGCAGTCGGCCGCATTTCCATATTGCCTTGAAAGTATCCTCGCCATGAGGACAAAAAGGGAATAAACAAAAACATCCAACTGACTGATTGAATGACCGGTCCCAACCGTAAATCATCCATACTATGAGCAATTAATCCAGCACCAAATTGCAATATACAAAAGATTATCAGGCAAATGACAAGTAAAATATTTTGAATTTTAAATGTCAATGCAATCTTGTCATTTGGGTCCTTGGTATCAACAATCAGTTTTGAAATAAACACCGGCAGCCCTGTCAAGGCAATCGTCATCCCGATCCCATAGATTGGATAAATTTGCTGGTAAACGTAAAAGCCAATATTGCCGACCATGTTCTGAAACGGGATTCGATAGACTGCGCTCAGGAGTTTTGCCACGAAAGACGCAATGGTCAATAGTAAAGTCCCTTTTAGGACCTGTTGTCTTCTTGAACTATTTTTCATGACTTTTTACCTTGCCACCCGCACGATGCTTATGCCGGGTTTCCGACAGCTGCTTGACTAATGCAATTAGCCCATCCAACCACTTTTTCATGTTTGGCTGAACAGTTAATTGAATCTGATATTTATCATTTTCGGTGTTAATTGTTGCTCGGAATTTTGTTTGAGCAATGGCTTCCAACAACTCCTTGCTCGAAAATTCTGCTCCGGCACGGGGCGAAAACGTCACAATAATTTTGGGCTTGTCTTGATGGATTTTATCTACCAGTGCATAGTCGGAATACATTTTCAATTGAGAAATCTTTAGCAGATTAGCAACCGGATCGCCGTAATCTCCAAATCGGTCAATTAAGTCATCCTCAACTTCATGAAGCTGATCTTCATTTTCAATCTGACGAATCCGTTTGTACAATTCAATTTTCTGTTGATTATCCTGAATGTAATCACTGGGCAGGTATGCTTCCAAATCCAGCTCAATTGTCGAATCAGTTCTGAACTCATAACCCTTACCACGCTTTTTAGCAACCGCATCCGAAAGCATCTGTGTATACAAATCATATCCAACGGAATCAACAAACCCATGTTGCTGCTTTCCCAAAAGATTGCCGGCTCCACGAATTGATAGATCCCGCATCGCTATTTTAAAACCGGATCCCAATTCGGTGAAATCTCGAATTGCTTCCAAACGCTTCTCACCGATCTCAGTTAATACCTTATTCGGCTTGTACATGAAATATGCGTACGCAACCCGACTGCTCCGGCCAATTCTTCCACGGAGTTGGTAAAGCTGTGAGAGCCCCATTCTATCGGCATTTTCGACAAACAAAGTGTTGACGTTGGGAATATCCACTCCGGTTTCAATAATGGTGGTGGTTACCAAAACATCATATTCGCCATTAATGAAGTCATATAGAACATCTTCCATCTGATTTTCCGACATTTGGCCATGGATATAACCAATTCTCGCTTCAGGGACAAGGGCACTAATCTGTTCAACCGTCTTTTCGATATCCGATACCCGATTATGAAGGTAAAAGACCTGCCCACCACGAGACATTTCCCTTTGGATCGCTTCGCGAATGGTACCGGCATTCTGCTCGATCACATAAGTCTGAATCGGATATCGATTAGATGGTGGTGTTTCAATCACCGAAAGATCCCGGACACCCATCATCGACATATTGAGTGTTCGGGGAATTGGCGTCGCGGTCAATGTTAAAACATCAACGTCGGAACGCATTTCTTTAATTCGTTCCTTATGCTTAACTCCAAATCGCTGCTCCTCATCAATAATTAAGAGACCCAAATTATCAAATTTAACATCTTTTGACAAAAGTCGATGGGTTCCAACTACCACGTCCACTTTACCGTCTTTGAGCCCTTCAAGGGTTTCCCTAACCTGCTTGGCAGTCTGAAATCTGGAAAGTACCCGAACGGTGATTGGATAGTCGCGAAAGCGGTCCAACATGGTTTCATAATGTTGCTGTGCCAAGATAGTTGTGGGTACCAAGAATGCGACCTGCTTGCCGACCTCAATTGCTTTGAAAGCAGCTCTGAGGGCAACCTCGGTCTTACCATAGCCCACATCCCCTACCAACAGGCGATCCATGGGATGCTGAGTTTCCATATCCCGCTTAATTTCAGTGGCGCTACGGAGCTGATCCGGTGTCTCACTGTATGGAAATGCCGCTTCAAATTCTGCCTGAAGTGAATCATCTTGGGGATAGGCATACCCTTTTTCAGCGCTGCGCTTGGCATAGAGCTCAATTAATTCATCGGCAATGTCCTCTATCTTGGAAGCGACTTTCGCTTTGGTTTTGGCCCACTCACTTCCACCAAGTTTGTTAATCCGTGGATGTTTGTCTTCGGACGAGACATACTTCTGAATCAAATTAAGTTGAGTCACCGGTATGAACAGCTTGGCGTTATCTTTATAGGAAATGGTCAAATAATCCTGATGCTTACCATCCACTTCCATGGTCTTCATACCTTCATAACGGCCAATTCCATGGTTGACGTGAACAACATAATCACCAGGCTTTAGATCAGTGTAGCTTTTAATTCTCTCGGCATTGTTGAACGTTGTTTGACGCGGTCGTTTTTTTGCGACCGTTCCAAACATTTCTTTTTCTGTAATAATAACCAAATTTGCCATGGGCAATTCAAAACCATTTTCCAAATTGCTCGAAATTAACTGAACCTCATGAGGTAAAAGATGATCCTTATCGGTTTGAGTTGCCGTGATTTCAAAATCATTCAAGGTTTGAGCTACTTTGGCCAACCGTTTTTCATCATTGACCATAATAATCACAGCTTGTTTCATCTTTTGCCAGCGCAATATTTCAGTCCGAAGCATCGGCATTTGAGAAAAGAATTGCTGCATCGGCCGAACAGTGATGTCGACAATTGCATCCAGCCTCATTCGCCCCATCCCTTTTTGAAAAAGCGACAGGATTAAAGTGGCGTGCTTGTTAGCAGTGAAAGCCTTTTTGAAATCATTGGTATAAGTGGTCGACTTAAGTACTTCATAATGCTTGATCTTATCACTCAGCCACTCGCCGTCATCGCTTTGTAGCTGCCTGGCAGTGTCGGTAATTCGTGAATAATCATCAAAGATGACAACCCCATCATCATCAAGATAATCGAGAACCGAATACTGCTTGTCATAAATCATATCGGCAAACATCAGCCACCGCGGATCACTCAAGCCATTATCCAGATCCATAATCTGTGGCTCCAGATTGCCCTGCAGCTTCTTTGCGGCTTTCTCATCAAGCTTGGCCTGCTCAATTCTCAAACGTTTTGATAATTCGGCAACCACGGATTTTCGTTGTTCGTCGTTCATTAATAAATCAGTTGCAGGCAGTACATCAATACTGTCAATGTTTTTAAGACTCCGTTGATTAGAGACATCAAAGGTCCGCATCGAATCGACATCTGTATCAAAGAAATCAATTCTGACCGGATCCTGATGGTTTAATGGAAAGATGTCTAGAATTGAACCACGAATTGAAAAGTCCCCGGGTGCTGCAACCATTTTTTGAAAAACATAGCCCATTTGATGGAGCTGAAGCTTCAATTGTTCCAGGTCATAGGTACCATCCATTTTAATTCTTAATTTTGCCTGTTGAAATTGTTCTTTTGCAGGAACCAGTCGCCTAATCCCCGAAACGGAGGTCACAACAACGGCAGGTTCACCGCTTGCAAGTTTATTAAGAGCAAGCACTCGTTGGGCTTTATATTCGGGAGAACTGGTTGCCAACTCTGCAGCGCCCATTTCCTCAACTGGAAACTCAAATAATTGGTTTTGATCCAAAAGGTTTGACAGATCGTTCACAAGCTGATCGGCATGAAACAATGAATCAACGACAACAATGGTTGGCTTGTCAGTTGAGTGAATTAAATTATCAATCAGTAAACTTCGTGCTGATCCGCCAATTCCAGTCACTAATTGGCGCGTCCCTTTTTTCAGGGCTGAAACCAGTTCGGAATACTGAGGAATTGTTGTAATTAATTGATCTAACTTCAAGGTAGGTATCCTTTCATCAATTATACTGATTTTCCAAATCCGGAATTGTCATGCCATCAATCCAGTCATCTAATGCGTTAACTGCATGATCGGCAGCCTGTTTGAAAACGGGCGTCTGGTCTTTACTGAACCTTCCCAAAACATAATTGACCACTGTGTTGCCATGATCAGGATGGTCGATACCAACCCGAATTCGATCGAAGTTTTCCGTGCCGACACTGGCAATAATACTTTTAATTCCGTTGTGTCCACCGGCAGATCCCTTGTCTTTAATGCGAATCTTGCCGACTGGTAAATCCATGTCATCATGGACGATCACAATATCTTCAACTGGAATATCAAAGTAATCCATTAATGGTCGAACCGCCAAACCGGAATCATTCATAAAAGTTGTTGGTTCAACGACCAGCACCTTCTCGTTATTAACAAAGCCGGAACCATACTTGGCGTTCATTTTTCGCGTCTTAATTGAGATATCATGGCTCTTTGCAAATTGCTCAACCACCATGAACCCAGTGTTATGACGGGTTTTGTCATATTGTGGTCCGATGTTTCCTAATCCAACGATCATTTTCATTATTTAATTCATCCTCACATTTCTACCAACACAAAATGCTGAACAATGACTGTTCAGCTGTCGAAAAATTGATTAACAACCAGATTATATCATATCGGACCAGCTTTCCAACGCCCATCTCACATAAAAATCAAAGACCGTTTTCATGAATCCAACACCTTATCCATGCTATAATTGCTATGGTTCCATGTGGAATACACTAATATTTTGGAGATGATTTTTTTGACTTTGAAACGCCAAAAAGTAGCTTTAATCGGTGACGGTGCCGTAGGTTCATCATATGCATATGCAATGATGCAGCAGGGGCTTGCCGAAGAGTTTGTGATTGTCGACGTTGTGAAAGAACGAACTGAGGGCGATGCACTCGACCTCGAAGATGCACAAGCATTCACCTCCCCAAAGCACGTATACTCAGGTGACTACAAGGATTGTGAAGATGCCGACCTTGCAGTTATTACAGCTGGTGCCCCACAAAAGCCAGGTGAAACCCGGTTGGACTTGGTTAACAAAAACCTGAAGATTATGAAATCAATCATTGATCCTTTGGTTGGTTCAGGATTCAATGGGGTAATTGTTGTGGCTGCCAACCCAGTAGATATTTTGACTTACGCAGCTCAGAAATTCTCTGGTTTTCCAAAGAATCGTGTCTTTGGCAGTGGAACTTCACTGGATACATCACGACTCCAAGTTGCTTTGGGCAAGAAGCTCCAGATCAATCCACAGTCAATCAGTGCTTACATTTTAGGTGAACACGGTGATTCTGAATTTGCTGCATATTCAGCTGCCCAAATCGGTGGCCGCCCATTCATGGACGTTGCCAAAGAAGCTGGCTTGTCAACTGATGACTTAAAAGAGATTGAAGATCAGGTTCGTCATAAGGCTTACGAAATTATCAACCGAAAAGGCGCCACATTCTATGGTGTTGCAACCTGCTTGATGCGGATTTCAAAAGCAATTCTGCGTGATGAAAACACCGTATTGCCAGTTGGTGCACCTATGGATGGTGAATATGGCCTCCACGATGTTTACATTGGTTCACCTGCCGTAGTCAATGCATCAGGAATTCAAAAAGTGATTGAAGTTCCTCTTAATGCCGACGAAGCTGCCAGCATGAAAGCTTCTGCTGAAACTTTACAGAAGACAACTGCTGATGGCATGGCAGAACTTTAATTTTTACATTTTTTTCACTGAAACCATGGGCGTTCATTTGACCCATGGTTTTTATTTGAGCCAAATTAATTGAATTTGTTAAAGTATTTTCAAAGAGTCGGCGCTTTCTAATTTATTTAAAGAATAATGAGAGTAATTCGGATTTTGATATTCTTTTATAAATTTCTCTATGTTATTATAGTGGTATACAGCTTAAGTTGGAGGAAATAAACATGCTATTAAAAACATTAGTCAAGCCCAAGGAACGACTAGTTACCGTCAAAGAAGACGCGACTTTGGAAGAGGCATTACAAACCCTCGAAGACTCGGGTTATCGTTGTGTACCAATTCTTGATGAAACCGGTAAGATTTTTCGTGGAAATATTTATAAGATGCACATTTACCGCCACAAGTCTCGTGGTGGGGATATGTCACTCCCTGTTACCACTCTCTTGAAAAATGCTACCAAGTTTATTAACGTTAATTCAGCCTTTTTCCAGGTATTCTTTTCAATTAAAGATTTGCCATACATCGCTGTTTTAGATGAGCGTAACAACTTCTATGGTATCTTAACTCATACCCGTCTGTTGGATATGCTTTCTCAATCTTGGAACGTCAACATCGGAAGTTATGTTCTAACGGTCGTTGCCAGTGGTGAACGTGGTGATCTTGAAGAAATTGCCAAAATTATCACAAAATACACAAGTATTGCGAGCGTTATTTCCTTAGATGCTCAAGAAGGTGAACTTGTTCACCGGATCATGTTTACCCTCCCTGCCGAGGTCGACCAGGATCGCTTAAACAGAATCATTGCGGCATTGGAACGAAAAGAATTCAGGGTTCCTGAAGTGGAAAACTTACAAGAAGAAAAGAACTAATTGATATTTTCAATTATGACCAAAAAACGGACACCTATATGTAGGCGTCCGTTTTTATATATTGGTAAAATGTGATATTTTGAATCGTTGTTAGCTTTGTGTGATGTTTTATGTATTGTGGTCCGTCACTAGCCTTTAGCCAATCCCAAGCTTATCTTTATTGCTTTATCGACTTTACCCATAATAGATGGATCGAGATGGGTAACCTTGTCCTTTAACCTTTGCTTATCAATGGTTCTGATCTGCTCGAGTAAAATAACCGAATCTCGTTCTATTCCATCGCCAGCTAAAATCCCCACATGAGTTGGCATTTTGGGCTTAGAAATTCTGGCGGTAATCGCGGCAACAATGACGGTTGGGCTGTAATGATTGCCAATATCATTCTGGACAATCAAGACAGGCCGCATACCGCCCTGCTCGGAACCGATAACTGGTGATAGATCAGCATAAAAAATGTCTCCACGTTTAAAAATAACGTCAGTCACCCTCATACCTCCCATCATCGTAATTTACATTACTGCAAATTTCGTAATCTTTGACGATACTGAGTTAAATGGATATCAGCGTCTTCTTCACAGCAAGAAAAGTCATTGCTGATTTGGCGATTTAAACTACCCATCTCACGATACCCCTTCATTAAGCCATCAATGACTTTGGGATCATCAAAAAAATAGTTGATTGCAATTTCAACCGCTGCACTCTCGGATATTCCAACCGTTGAACTAAATTGTTCCAACCGATCTGCAATTCGATCGTTAATCATAACTGAAAAATGCTTTGAATTAGTTGCTTCTTCCATGATATTTCCCCTATATGTTCAAGATTACTGTACTGTCTAATATAACATGAAATCATAGAAAATTATACATATTTTCTTCGTAGCCTTGAGCTGAAGCCACAAATTACCTCATAACTGATTGTTTTGAGATAATCAGCTACATCATCTGCTGTTATCTCCTGGTCACCTGACCTGCCGATAATCGTTACCTCAGTGCCATAGGGATAATTCTTTGGCATCCGAATCATAAATTGATCCATACAAACCCGACCGACAATTGGACATTTATGACCATCAATTAAGACCGAGAAGCCTTGCAGAGCACGGGGAATTCCATCAGCATAGCCAACCGGAACGGTACCAATCCACTGATCGTCATCGGTGGTGTAAGTTGCACCATAACCAATCGAGCGTCCCTTTTTGACCAACTTTGAGAAATCGAGTTCAGTCGTAACCGATAATGCTGGCTTCAGTTCGTATGGCACCTCAGAGATTTCACGTCCCGAAGGATTCAATCCATATGCTGAAATTCCAAATCGAACCATGTTGCCGCCACATACTTTGTGCCACAAGCTGGTGGCTGAATTGGCAACATGAATATACTTTGGCTTATTCTTAACCACAGACATAAAATCTTCAAAATTTTGATATTGAAATTTGAAATATGAATCATCTTGACTGTCCGCTGTTGCAAAATGGGTAAAAATCCCCTCAAACGCCATCCGATCATTATTATCATTCAATAGTCCAAGTGCTTCTTCAAGTTCCTTTGGGGTTTGAAATCCAATCCGACCCATGCCGGTATCCAAAGCCAGGTGAACATTCAATGGTCGCATCGCATGACTATCCTGTAAAAGCTTGTTGGCACTTCGCAGCCACTCACTTGACCCTACCGTTAACGAAATGTTTTGCGAAGCAGCCAAGTATGCCAGTTCCGGATCGGTGACCCCTAGAACTAATATTGGCTTTGTAATGCCCGCATGTCGTAGTTCCAATGCTTCATCCAAAATGGCCACACAGAATCCACCGGCACCGGCTTTTTCGGCCACACGGGCGACTTGAATCGCTCCATGACCGTACCCATCGGCTTTGACCACCTGAAACAATACAGTACCAGGATCAAGTCGCTTGACCGCATGCTGAATGTTCGAATAAATTGCGTGTAAATTAATTGTTAATTGTGCGTTGCGTAAGTTTCCAACTGTCATTTCTTATCCCCGATTCTCCAAAATTACTTGGGTAACCACTATATCATCGGTATGAGAAATCGAGACAAATGCGTTCCCATCAAACGGTTGCTTGGTGAACACCGGTTTCCCTTCATCGTTATTTACAATACACAGATCGTGAAACCTCACCTGTGATCCCAGGCCTGAACCAAAGGCTTTGGAATAAGCCTCTTTAGCTGAAAACCGTCCCGAAATAAATTCATATTTTCGCTTGTCGGACAGCTTCGCCAACTGTTTAATTTCATCCTCAGTCAAAATCCGCTGAATAAAGTGTTGGTTGCGCTCAACAGCAGCCACGACTCTTCTTATATCTGTAACATCAATTCCAATTCCAGCAATCATTTTAAAATCCCTCGCAAACCAAAAAGATAGAATAATTTTACCATAAAATAAAAAGGATTGTGCTGTTATAGCGCAATCCTAAATGTTAATTAACTATTTTTAATTGTAAAACGACGTTTCTTGTTATTACTGCTTGAACGTTTATCAGAATGCTTGCGTTCATTACTGCCTTCATGATGTCCGCGATTACGACCAGAATTGCTCCGATCACCATTTCGACGGTTCTTTGAACCCTTGTAATGGCCACCATGACCGCCACCACGACGATCGTTACGGTGTCCACCACCATGACCATGGCCATGACGAGACAATGGACGTTCAGGTGTAATCTTAACTTTAACGTTGTCCCGAGTAACTTCGTTAAGCAGAGCAGCAACCAAGTCAGTTGCTTCATACTCATCAAGCAGTTTGTCAGCCATCTTCTCGAACTTATCGGTATTTGTCTTCTTAATCAAGCTGGCAATATCCGACTCAGCTGAGTTCAGCTGGCCAACAAAAGCTTCTTGGACTGTAGGTGGCTTCAAAGGCAGCATCCGCACCTTAGTCAGCTTTTCGATTTCTCGAAGATAATCCATTTCGTTGGGTGTCGCAAAGGTGATTGAAACACCATGCTTACCGGCACGGCCGGTACGACCAACACGATGGACATAACCATCTGGATCTTGAGGAATATCGTAGTTATAAACATGAGTAACACCGGAAATATCAATACCACGAGCAGCAACATCGGTTGCAACCAGGATATCGATCTTTGCGGCCTTGAACTCTTGCATAATCTGAGTACGACGGGCTTGAGTCAAATCACCGTGAAGTCCGGCAGCTTTATATCCACGGGCAACCAAGCCTTTGGATACTTCATCAACCCGCCGTTTAGTCCGACAAAAGACAATGGTTACTTCAGGATCTTGAACATCGAAGAACCGGGTCATTGTATCAAACTTCTCATACTCTTTGACTCTGACATAATACTGATCAATCAAATCAGTTGTTAATTCTTTTGCCTTGATTGTCACTTGATGGGGGTCCTTCATGAACTGAACTCCGACCCGCTTAATCTGGGCTGGCATTGTTGCTGAGAAAAGCAATGTCTGACGTTCTTTAGGGGTCTGCTTAATGATATCTTCAATATCATCAAGGAATCCCATGTTTAACATCTCATCGGCTTCATCTAAAACTAATGTCTTAACGTGCTCTAACTTTAAAGTGTGACGTCTAATATGATCAAGAATTCGACCTGGTGTCCCGACAATAATCTGTGGGTGACCTTTTAAGGCATTGATTTGGCGGCGAATATCTGCTCCACCATAAACAACTTGAACCTTGGCTTTTTCATCTTTTCCTAATCGATAGATTTCTTCTTGTGTCTGGATAGCCAGCTCCCGAGTTGGTGAAATGATGAGGGCTTGGACATTTGGGTTGTCAAAATCAATCTTCTGTAAGATTGGTAAACCAAATGCGGCTGTTTTTCCAGTTCCAGTTTGAGCTTGACCTATTACATCCTCACCTTTAAGAACCATTGGGATGGTTTCGGCCTGGATTGGCGTTGCTTCTTCAAAACCACTGTTGGAAATCGCAGTTAATAAGTGGTCTGATAATCCTAATTCACTAAACTTCAAGTATGTTTCCTCCTAAAATTGAAACAATCAAGGTGCCACAGCCAACTTGGGAAAAATCCGTTTCCCGGAATGCGTTGGCCACTTGACCTAAAATCATTTATTACAAAAAATAACCTTTTTAGTTTACACCGTCACATAACATTAAGCAAGGGAAATAAGCCAAGTCTCGACTGATTAACCTTACTTCATCAATTTGGCAACAACATTTTCCAGATGAAGCCCGTGGCTGGCTTTAAGCATGACCTCATCATCAGGTGATAAATCGGCTTCAAGATCGACAATGAGCTTATCAAGCTGATCAGCCCGGTAATAATGAAGATTCTCTGGCGCATAAACTGGTTTTAACCTGTCATAAAGGGCTGCCATGTCGGTTCCAATCAGGTACACAACTGAAATGACGGCCGGATCAATCGCCTCTGCCAGTGAAGCATGCATGCCTTTTGATTGAGTACCCAGTTCAAGCATATCTCCCAGCACGGCAATCCGCCGACCACTGGTTTCGGTGGCCTTAAAAGCATTCAAAACCTCCTTGGCAGCCGTTGGATTGGAATTATAGACATCGCTTAGAATCTTTTCACCTTTTGATCCGGTCAGCCATTGAGTCCGATTCTTTGTCAGATCAAACTTGGCCAATTCTTTTGCCATCGTTTCGGGATGGATCCGAAAAATTTGGCCGATGGAAATAGCCGCCAAAGCATTGTTGACGTTGTAGTCACCCATCATTGGAATGTTGAAATCGATATCCGGCCACAAATTAACGTGAAATTGAGTGCTGTATTGACCGTCTTTTGATTCCGTTGCATAGACATCGTTGGCTGATTGACGACCAAACGTTAACTGACGAAGATCCACATTCTTGGCTCTTTGTCTTAATAACGGCTCATCCCCGTCATACACAAATATCCCATCATCGGGGATCCCGTGCGTGATCTCCATTTTGGCATCGGCTATTTTATCCCGCGTACCAAAGAACTCGATGTGGGCTTCACCAATCATTGTTATAAGTCCCACGTCAGGTTCGGCGAGTTTTGAAAGAAAATCCAACTGCCCCGGCCTATCCATTCCCATTTCAACAACTAAAAATTCAGTGTTGGATTCCATTTGTAAGATGGTATAAGGAACCCCGATCTCATTATTAAAGTTGTCATGGGTCTTGGTCACGTGAAAAGTACTGGAAAGAATAGCAGCCACCATATCTTTGGTGGTCGTTTTGCCGTTGCTTCCGGTAATCGCAATTACGCGCGGATTAATCTTATCAAGGTAATACTTGCTCAGTTCTTGAAATGCCTTGAGTGTGTCTTCGACCATTAGTGCCGGAATCTTCAATGGGAGCCGATCAGAATGATCATTCGCCCACAACGTTGCAGCGGCCCCTCCAGCAATTGCGTTATCAATGTAATCGTGCCCGTCGTTTTCACTCACCAGGGGAATAAACAACTGCCCCTGCTGGATTTTACGGCTGTCAAAACAAACACCGGTTACAGCCTTGGTCAATAAGGCGTTATCGAAATTATCAGTGTTGGCATGAATTGCCTTGGCAATTTCGCCAATTGTCATTTTCATTATTAAGCGCTCCAATTATAAAAATATCAAATATTTATGTAACAGTATATCAAAAAATCAAGTGGCTAAACACCCGCCGCTTGATCCTGCCATTCCAAATGCCATTTGGAAGTTTGTAAATTGTACGTTAAATCTCCAGCATACAATGTATTTTCATTCACTGTATCGGTTCTTAAAATAATCGATGCCTGATCGGGATTTTTCAAAATCCGTAACGGTATGTGGTAAGCACGCGACCGTTCACGTAAAGAATCAAACGAAATGAACAGACCGTCATTGGCCTTCGTAATCAAATCGAGTAAAATCGACCGGTCAATGTCTTTAATTGCCAATGGCCGCAGAAATACCCGCAACGTGTTATGAGTTTCACGCAGATTACGCTTCATCGCAATCTCCAACACATGATTAAAGTCAGAAAACCGTCTGTAATATGAACGAATCGTTCCGTTATCCTGGCTAAGGTAAATATAGTGATTGTTTAATTTAGATGAAAACGGTCGCCCCATCGGTGTTCCCATGTGAGCTAAATACAGCAGTTCTGCGATTTCAAATGGGGATAAATTGTTGACACTGTCTTCAGTGTCAAAATCAATAAACTTTTTCTTCTGATCAGGATTTCTCAGCAGATAAGTTCGAATATCACCCGTTCCAGTAATTAGGTGAAATTTGGAATGGGAATTATAGCCGTTTGCCGCTTTTTCATCATTATTTAACAAAATAATATTTTGAGGCAATTCGTCTAAACCGTTAATAAAATCGGCCGCAGTTAACCCTGATGATAAAATCATGTTGGAGATCGGATTTGTATTAATAAAAATCAAATTGCCCTTCATTATTTCATTACCCCGTATTTATTACTAATTTAATTGTACTACCCACATCACAATAAGTCTTATAATTGAGACAGAAATGTCGTATGTTTGCCCTTTTCTTAATTCATTGGTAACATGGTTGTTAACGCAATATTAATGTGAGGTTATTAATATGACTAACGTATTATTTGTCTGTCTTGGAAACATCTGCCGATCACCAATGGCCGAGGCAATGTTTCGTCAAATGATTCACGAAGCCCATTTAGACAATAAAATTACTGTTTCGTCCGCTGCGATCAGCACGGAAGAAGAAGGTAATCCCCCCCATCCAGGAGCCGTTGCCGAATTGGCAAAGCATGGCGTGTCAGTGGGAAATAAAAGGTCACGGCCGATCACAAAGGCTGACTTTGATGATGCCGACTACATTATCGCAATGGACAATCAAAATATTTTCTATCTCAATCAGATTGCCCCATTCGCAGACCGAAAGAAAATTCACCTCTGCTACAACATTATTCCGGGGAAAGAAGAAACGGACATCCCTGATCCTTGGTTCGATCATAAATTTGATCGAACTTACCGTCAGTTGTCAGAAACCCTGCCAGAATGGTTGAACGAAATTAAAACTAAATTGGCTTAATTATTGACGGGTCCCAATAAGGCTCGTTTTAATTTTGGCGTCGCTTGGCTGATCTTAAAGCTCTTTTGAAGCTTTCCGCGAATCATCAGCCGTCCTGCCCCAGTGGCATCACAGGTGATCAACGTGACAATCGGTTTCTTTGTTTGTCTGACCACGTCAACCCGGGTCGCAGCAATAAATTTCCGCTGATAGACTTTGTATTGGTAAACTCGGCTCATGTTACTGAGGTAAACCCGATCGCCAACTTTGGTTTTAAAATAGAGCGGTCCGAATAAAACGTGCGGATTGACCATATGATGGCCGGCCAATGGATAATTTCCTTTACCCATTTTCTGATTTGGTCGCATTGTCCCAGCGGCCAGTGCCAATGTGTTATTGGCAACCCCCATTCCAATCGGCAGATGAATGTGGGATTTGGGCAGAAGAATTTCACCGATAACCTCGATTTGATTCGTGCTCATTCTGGCCCGGGCAGCGGTTTGAAAGTCCAATGACTTAACTTTTTTAAAATTATAGCTCACGTTTCTTTTGTGCCGTTTACTCTGCTGTTTAGCCCGCTTTTCAGCTTGAACAACGGCTTTTCTGGTAATTTTTGGCTGGTAGGACTTAATCATTTCATTTTTGATTTGCCGGTTGAATATCAACCCGAGTGCTACAATGATCAGCAATACAAAAACGATGTTAATCAATAATTTTTTGAGAAATCCTTTTCTCATAATAACCTCCAGAATGTAATAACACTTTTATGTATGAAATAACGAATGAACTAAGGAGGAACTTAATTGGCAGCAAAACAGGTTGGCCCAAACTCCTGGCGACGAAATCTCGCCGTTCTCTGGTTTGGAACTTTCATGGCAGGAATCGGCTTTAGTGAAGTCATGCCATTTTTGTCACTATACGTTGATTCATTGGGACATTTTACCCACAATGAATTAAGCTTATACAGTGGAATGGCGTTTGCATCCAGTTACCTGGTGACTGCAATTGCTTCTCCATTATGGGGAAAGCTAGCAGATCGAACCGGTCGAAAGCTCATGCTCGTCCGTGCTTCTGCCGGAATGGCAATTGTGTTCATCTTTATGGGACTTGTAACCAATGTGTGGCAGTTGATTGGTCTGCGCCTGCTTCAGGGTGTCTTCTCAGGCTACATCAGCAATGCCAATGCCCTGATAGCAACCCAGGTTCCCAAGCGACGCAGTGGTCAGGCACTTGGAACACTGGTCACCGGAAATGTGTCTGGCGCCCTCCTAGGCCCGTTGTTGGGTGGTACGCTTGCATCATTCTTCAGCTATCGGGTGACCTTTTTCATCACCGGCGCCTTATTTGTTGGGGTTTTTCTGGTAACCACGTTCATGGTCCACGAAGACTTCAAGCCGGTGGCAAAATCCAAAATGCTCAATACGAAGGGTGTCATTGGCGAGCTCGGTAATTCAAAATTAGTTCTCGGAATGTTCGTAACAACGATGATTATCCAAGCCGCAAACAACTCCATTGTTCCAATTTTAGCATTATATGTACGGCAAATCATGGATAACAGCCCAGCAACCACATTCTATAGTGGGATAGTTGCCGCCGTTCCCGGAATTGCGACCCTGGCGGCAGCACCGGTACTTGGACGGCTTGGTGACCGAATTGGTGCCGATCGGGTCTTAATGGCCGGGTTCCTGTTAGCCATCGTGGTATATGTGCCAATGGCGTTTGTGACCAACGTGTGGGAGCTGATCGGATTGCGGTTCCTAATTGGCGTTGCCAACGCTTCTATGCTGCCGGCAGTCCAATCAATCCTGGCAAAGAACACACCACCCCATGTGACGGGAAGAGTTTTCAGTTGGAATCAGTCTTTCCAGGCAATGGGAAACGTTGCTGGTCCGATGATCGGTTCAATCGTTTCAACCTCGTTTGATTATGCCGGGGTCTTTATATCAACAGCCGTATTGGTTGTTATCAATCTCACGCTGGTGTTCAACAACACAAAAGGCATGCGGAAAGCCCGCAAACTCAAACAGTCATAATCCCAATACTTTTATATATTACCATTTAAACCAAGGCAGGAATTGGACACATTTAAAGTAAATGTCCAATTCCTGCCTTAAAATTATGTAAATAAAAAACAAGAAACCATAGAGGCCCTCGTTTTAAACAAATTACTTGTTGTCTGACAAACCGTATTTCTTGTTGAAACGATCTACGGCACCATCTACTTGGTTGAACTTTTGCTTACCAGTGTAGAAAGGATGTGAGTCTGATGAAATTTCAACACGGATCAATGGGTAAGTCTTGCCATCGTCCATCTTGATAGTTTCGTCAGAGGTTTTAGTTGATCCTGAGATGAACTTAAAACCGGTAGATGAATCTTGAAATACAACTTGTTGATATGCTGGATGAATTCCTTTTTTCATTATATATCGCTCCTTTGCCCTGAATCAATCTGATGACCCAGAGATTATCGATTAGTCAACTTTGTAAGTGTACCATAAATAAAAATGGCAATCAATAATCAATTTACTCTTTCTTCAATTTCCAAAGTCACATCGGCGCCAACGCCTCTCAGCTTGTCGACGATGTTCCCATAGCCCCGTAAAATGTTATCAGCGTGGCAGATTTCCGTTGTCCCGCTGGCCATCAATCCGGCAATGACCAATGAAGCACCGGCACGAATTTCGCCTGCCTGAACTTTAGCCCCCACTAGCTTGGGTGAGCTGTCAACGACGATAATACCTTCATCTGTATCCTCGGATTTCACCTTACCACCAAGCTTGTTGAGCTCGGTAATATGCTTGATCCGCTGTGGGTAGATTGTATCGATGATAACGCTGCGGCCACTGGCTTTGAACAACAGCGGTGTTAGCGGCTGCTGCAAGTCGGTTGCAAAGCCCGGATAAGGCATCACTTTAATTCGAATCGGCTTAAGATCGTGGGACGCGCCGACGTAAATGCTGTCTTCGTATACCGTCAGATCACAACCCATCTCCTCGAGCTTCGCAACAAATGCCTCAAGATGTTCGGGAATGATGTTCGTAATCAAGATTCCATCGCCGACAGCTGCGGCCAGTGATAAGTAAGTTCCTGCCTCGATTCGATCCGGAATAATTGTGTGAGTGTTTCGTGCCTGGAGAGTTGGGACGCCTTCAATTCGAATAACATCGGTGCCGGCACCACGGATGTTGGCACCCATGTTGTTCAAAAATGTGGCAATATCGATGATTTCCGGTTCCTTGGCAGCATTCCCAATGATTGTGGTACCGGGTGCCTTAACAGAAGCAAGGATTGTGTTGATGGTGGCACCGACTGAAACGATGTCCAAGAAAATCTGAGCACCATGAAGACCATCAGGGCCGGTACTGATGGTAACCGTTCCGTCACGTTCAGTCACTTCAGCACCCAGAGCTTTGAACGCTTTGATGTGTTGATCAATTGGACGAGGTCCAATATTATCGCCACCGGGAAAACTAACTGTTGCCCGTTGAAATCTGCCAAGCAGTGCTCCCATAAAGTAGTATGATGCCCGCAGACTCTTAATTGCCTTGCTGGGTAATGGGGCTTCAACAATGTTAGTCGGATCAATCTTTAAGACGTCGCCGTTAAACTCAGACGAAACGTTCATCGACTTTAAAATTAACATTAAATTATGAACATCCAAAATGTCTGGGACAGAATCAAACTTAACGGGCGTATCCGCTAAAATTGCTGCCGGAATCAACGCAACCGTGCTGTTTTTTGCGCCGCCAATGGAAATCTCACCGGACAGCCGTTTCCCTCCATTTATGATTAATTTACTCATCGAAACTTTCCTCACTTTTTGTATTCGCGCATTTTTCATGTCAAGAAATATATTATCCAAAATACCTGCAAAATACAAGGCTTCTACTTGAATTATACAATTTGTAATAATTAAAACAATTGTTCTGTACAAGCAGTCATGGCCGGTCAACCTGAAAATACCGATGCAGCAATCTTAAGAGCCACTTGTTACAAAAAATAAGCAACGGCAGATTTGACTGCCGCTGCCCATGTAAAAGTTAATATTATTTGTTCTTCTCAAGATATAAATCATTTGCAGCCGCAACAAAATCCTTAAATAATCCTTCAGGACGGTTGGGACGGGAAATGAACTCTGGATGATATTGTGAGCCCACGAAGAAACGGTTCTTAGGGATCTCAACAACTTCTACCAGATGATTGTCAGGAGAAGTTCCTGAAATAACCATGCCGTTTTTCTCCATTGCTTCACGGTAGGCATTGTTAAATTCATAGCGGTGACGGTGTCGTTCTGAAATGACATCCGCGTTGTCATATGCTTTGGCGGCAACGGTACCGGGTTTCAACTTGCAAGGATATGCTCCAAGCCGTTGCGTACCACCCATGTCATGAACATCTTCCTGATCGGCCATTAGGTCAATCACGTTATGCTCAGTCCGTGGGTTCATTTCAGTGGAGTTGGCATCGGATTCGCCGAGAACATCTCTGGCAAATTCAACACAAGCCATCTGCATACCCAAGCAAACGCCCAAGTATGGAACGTCCTTTTCACGGGCATACTTGATTGCAGTAATCATACCTTCAATTCCACGATCACCAAAACCACCGGGAACGATAATACCATCAGCAGGTGCCAGCACTTCGTCAACATTTTCCGGCGTAATCTTTTCAGAATCAATCATTTCGAGATCAATATCTGCATCAACCACATAACCGGCATGTTTCAACGCTTCGGCAACAGAAATATAGGCATCCTGCAAACCAACGTATTTCCCAACTAAGGAAATGTGGATTGTCCGCTTCAAATGTTGAACGTGATGTTCCAACTGCTTCCATTCGGTCATGTCTGCAGCCGGCTTGTCGATTCCAAAGTGTTCCAAAATCTGTTGGTCCATCCCCTGCTTCTGCAGGTTCAGGGGAATTGTATAAAGGGTTGGAACGTCCAATGATTCAACAACGGCCTGTGGCTTAACATCACAGAATAAAGAAATCTTTTTCCGCATTGAGTCGGTGATTGGTTTTTCAGAACGAACCACCAATAGGTTTGGCTGAATACCCAAACCCCTCAACTCCTTAACACTGTGTTGAGTTGGCTTGGTCTTCATTTCGCCTGCGGCCCGCAAATAAGGAATCAAAGTTGTGTGAACATAGAAAACATTTTCATCGCCGACTTCAGTCTTCATTTGACGAATCGCTTCCAAGAATGGCAGTGATTCAATATCACCAACCGTTCCACCGATTTCAGTGATCACAATTTCTGCATCGGAAACTTTGGCAGCCCGCATAATCTTTTCTTTGATCATTCCTGTAATATGAGGAATTACTTGAACAGTTGCACCAAGATAATCACCATGACGCTCTTTTCTCAGAACCTCGTCATAAATCTTACCCGTTGTGACGTTGGAATATTTATTCAGGTTATTATCAATAAACCGTTCATAATGGCCAAGATCCAGGTCAGTTTCGGTACCATCATTTGTAACAAAAACTTCACCATGTTGGTATGGATTCATTGTTCCCGGGTCAACGTTGATGTATGGGTCAAATTTTTGAATCGTAACATTTAATCCTCGATTTTTCAACAATCGGCCTAGTGATGCTGCAACAATTCCTTTACCTAAGGATGAAACAACTCCACCAGTGACAAAAATATATTTGGTCATTATATAATCCTCTCCTCTTACTAGTTAGCCGTTAGCCGGGGAATTCACAAATAAAAAAATTCCCTATCCAAAACTGAATAGGGAACAATTTAATCATCGTTCAGATGTCCTTGAAATCTCAAGGAGCCCAAAAATCATAATACATACTTTTTAATTATTAGTCAAGAATTAATGGTCATCTTTTGAATTGAAATCATCATCGTCATCATCAAGTGAATCGTCATCATCATTTAATTCGTTGAGTTGGCCTTCGATTCCGTCAGGAAGATCTTCGTCATCAGAATCATCGTCTATGTCTTGAAGATCTTTGTTGTACTTGCCCAGATCTTCTGATTCATCATCAGAATCATCGTCATCATCGCTGTCATCATCAAAGTCATCATCGTCCTGATCTTCAGGATCATCATCATCGTAATCAATGACATCGTCATCGTCAGAGGCATCAGCAAGAAAGGCGTTAACCTTACGGCGCTTCTTACGCTTTGGCCGATCCTCGTCTTCTTCTGTATGGACGGTTGCTTCATCAATTGATTCATAAGGGTACCATGTTCGCAAGCCCCAAAGATTGTCACCAAGTGAAATAAAGCTGCCATCAATGTTCAAATCAGTATAAAATTGCGACAAACGGTCACGAATTTCCTTGTTACTATCGCCTAAATACTCCTGCACAGCGTTGGCTAAATCAGCGAACGGCATTGTGTCACCGCGTTGAGCTAAAATTGCGTGTGCGACCTCAATCATCGATAGTTCATTCTTGTTTTGGCCTTTAAAGACTTCTAATTCCAAACTGGTACACGTCCTTTCAACAGTCTAACAACAGTCTAAAAATTACTATACTCGATTAAATTGTAAATTGCAATCTAATATTATATTTACCTAACAATGCATCCCCTGCGTAAAGCAAATAATCAATTCCGATATTCCCCCGAAGAGGTGCGTCCAAGATTTCCATATCCAGCGCTGAGGTGACCGTTTGGATATCCATCAAACCATATGGTGTTCGATAACGGGCGGCAATCCGCTTGCCCTCACTGAATAAAAGCTGAAGCCTGTTCTCGCCTGAGCGGGTCAATTGAACGTTGCCGTTATCAGAAATCTTGATGGTAACAGGAATGTTTTTGTCATCAGCTTCTTCCTCATAACGAATATAGAGACTTGTCCCAACCCTGACTAATTGTCCGGTGACATCAAAAACAAAGTTTGATTTCTGACCTTCCTGCAAAATGTTTGTTTCCAAATGAATCTGCACTGGAACGCCGGTTGCTAAATTGTCCATAATACACCTTCTTTTAAATCTGCTTCTAACTAATTTATTATATAACCCTCCGCCGTTTTTTGCACTAAAGTATGCTTGATCAATTCCAACAACTTTTCCTATTAATTCGTTCACGTCTGTTATAATTAAATAGATTGATTCAAGAAATGGAGAGTTGCAAAATGGCTTTTACAAACGTTCCGATTACTGTAATTAATCAAATTTATTCCAAAGGCAGGAAACTTGATGCCTTTGCAGACACCAATGCTCTGTTGGAAATTTGTGACAGGAACCTCACACCGTTCATTCATTTTTGGACCACTGAAGAACCAACTTTGATTCTGGGAATCAACGATCGCCATCTGCCAAAACTGGCTGATGGACTGAGAAGCTTGACAGGTAACCATTATGATTACTTTCTTAGAAATTCCGGTGGTTTGGCAGTTGTCAGTGATCCTGGCATTTTGAATATTTCCCTATTCATTCCCCAGCCCGATACCGTTTATACCATTGATGAGGCTTATGAGATTATTAAGGGTCTCATCAGTATGTCCTTCCCTCAATTGACTATCCAGAGTTATGAGGTAACCAATTCTTATTGTCCAGGTAAATACGACTTGTCAGTGAACGGTCAAAAGATCGCTGGGATTGCTCAACGTCGGACGACAAACGCATTGGTCCTCATGTTGTATCTGAGTGTCAATGGTGATCAGGATGGCAGAAGCGAAACGGTCGCCGAGTTTTATGAAACCGCCGATGCTTATTCCCAGTCACGCTGGACGTTTCCTAAAGTGGACAAAGCAACGATGACGACGGTCCAGAATCTGGGATTCCCAGACATCACACCAAGTGACGTCGAACACAAATTTTTAGAAAGCGTTAATCAACAAAACATTTCAGTTGATGTTTCCAGTGGTTCGGATCTGCTGGTATCCAGCGAATATAGTGCCGAGCGCGCCAAACAGCTGCGCAAAATTCAACTGAGAAATGACCAATTACCAATTGTCTAAGGAGGCAATTTTTTGGATTACGCACATCAACAATTAAAACGAGAAAAGGTCTTTCGCGACCCAGTTCATAATTATGTCTATGTTAAATACCAAGTTATTTTGGATTTGATCAATACCACTGAATTTCAACGATTGCGCCGAGTTCATCAACTTGGAACAACCTCATTGATTTTTCATGGTGCGGAGCATTCACGCTTTTCGCATTCGGTTGGTGTTTATGAAATCGCCAGAAGAATTATTGAATCTTTTCAGAAAAACTTTATGTCAAAAGAACCTGGTGATGGTCTGTGGGACGATTCGGAGAAGATGGTTGCCCTTTGTGCAGCTCTTTTACACGATGTCGGCCATGGAGCGTACTCACACACGTTTGAACACATCTTTGGCACCAATCATGAACAGATTACCCAAGAGATCATAACATCGCCCACAACGGAAATTAATCACGTTTTAAGAAGGGTCGGTCCCGACTTCCCTGAAAAGGTCGCAAGTGTGATTAACAAGACCTATCCAAACAAGCAGGTCGTCGAAATGATTTCCAGTCAACTGGATGCTGACCGAATGGATTACCTTCTACGGGATGCATACAATACCGGCGTAAAGTATGGCACGTTTGATCTGTCCAGAATTTTGGAAGTTATGCGTCCATACAAAGATGGAATTTGTTTTGAAATGAGCGGGATGCATGCTGTCGAGGACTACATTGTCAGTCGTTTCCAGATGTATCAGCAGGTCTATTTTCACCCGGTTTCCCGATCAATGGAAGTCGTTTTGAACCGTTTACTTCAGCGGGCTAAATTCATATTCAGCTCCAAGGTTCATAACGATCCGCAAACGCCGTACCTGTTGCTGCCGTTCTTCCAAGGCGACTTCAATCTGGATGATTATCTGCAGCTGGACGATGGCGTATTGAACACCTACTTTATCCACTGGAAACGATACCCAGATGATATTTTAAGCAACTTGGCCAGCCGCTTCATTGACCGTAAACCACTGAAGTCGGTCAAATTTGATAAATCAACCGCAGATTTGCTCCCAAGAATGCGGCAGATTGTTGAACAGTCCGGATTCAATCCAGATTATTACACGGCCACCGATAACAGTTTTGACTTACCGTATGATGCCTATCAAGCCGACAAAAAACAGATTCATTTGATGCAGGATGATGGAACCCTGGTATCTCTATCCTCTGTCAGCCCACTTGTCAGAGCAATTTCAGATCGTCAAACCGGAGATAACCGTTTCTTCTTCCCAAGAGAAATCTTAAAGCCCGACGAAAACGTCGATTTATTCCAGCCGGAATACGACGAATTCAACAGCCACATCAGAAACGACAAATTAATTAAATAACTAAAGGAGAATCCCGCATGGATATCAAACTCATTGCCATCGATATTGACGGCACCCTTTTGAACGAAAAAAACGAACTGGCTCAACCAACAATTGACGCAATTTCCGAAGCGCGAAAAAATGGCGTTAAAATTGTCCTTTGTACCGGTCGCCCGCTCAGTGGGGTTCAACCCTATTTGGACAAGCTCCAAATAAGCGGCGGTGACGAATTTGCCATCACCTTTAACGGCGCAATGGCCCAAACGCTGGACGGTACGGTCATGGTTAACCACACCATCACCTATGAGGATTTTTTGGAAACTGAAATGCTCAGCCGAAAACTCAACGTCAATTATCAGATTGAAACGACTGACAGCATTTATACGACTAACCGTGACACCAATCCATACGGAATTGCCGAAAGCTTTTTGGTCCGCCTGCCAATCAAATTCAGATCACCGGAAGAGATTCCCCGCGACCTGGTCATGTCAAAGGCGATGTTTGTTGATTTTCCAAAGAACATTACTGAAGCCAATAAGTTGATTCCAGACAAACTTAGAAAAGATATGTATGTCGTCCAAACTGAACCGTTTTTCATCGAAATGATGAATAAGCAAGCCAGCAAAGGAAAGACCCTTGGCGAATTAGCCACCCAATTAAATCTGACCAAAGACAACGTTATGGCAATCGGTGACCAGGGTAATGATTTGACGATGGTTGACTATGCCGGCTTCGGAGTGGCCATGGGCAATGCTATTGATGAAGTTAAAGCTGCTGCCCAATTTATTACCAAACCAAACACAAAAGATGGTGTCGCATTTGCCATCAATAAATACATTAATGATTAGAATTTAGACCACATTAAAAGGATCTCAGCCGGCAAACTGCCAGTTGAGATCCTTTTTTTGCAATATTTTGTTAAATACTTGTGAGGATAATCCCCAATACAATCAAAAAACTACCAACACCCAAACAATATCGAGCGTATTTATTCACTCTAATCGGTTGATTTTTGACTGATCCAACCTCTTTTAGCTTGGGGTGCTTTGGATCATTTTCGGCTTCCAAATCACTCTTTTTACGAATATGAAACCGCCAGCCGGTAAATAGATGGCCCGCGCCAACGATGAAAACCGATCCCAAAACGATTAAAAATAGCCCAACAAGAAAATCAATATTTCCAAGAACCATTTTTGGCATCCGGAATAAAAACAAGACTATGTTAATGATCACGATTGCAGTGATGGATGACCAACGGGGAGATTTCTTAATCCAATCAACCATTAATTCTCTGAACCACGGAAACGTTTATTGAATAAAGGACTAACCGGCTTATTTTCGTTGATTCGTTTGATTGCATCGCCAATCAACGGGCCAACTGAAACCTGTTCAATCTTATCAATTTGCTTTTCCTTCGGTAATTGAATGGTATCCGTCACAACAAGTTGCTTGATGGCAGATTTCTTAATTCGTTCAATGGCTGGGCCGGAAAGTACCGGATGAGTACAACAAGCGTAAACTTCCGTAGCACCGGCATCCATTAACGCCTGGGCACCCAAAGTAATGGTGCCGGCAGTATCAATCATATCATCGATCATTAAGCAGCGTTTGCCCTTGACATCCCCAATGATATTCATAATCTCGGCAACGTTTGCCCGTGGACGTCGTTTATCAATAATCGCAATCGGTGCTTTCAAAAACTCGGCTAAAGCTCGTGCTCTTGACACACCACCGTGATCGGGAGAAACAACGACGTCATCGGAACCAAAACCTTGTTTGATAAAATGATCGGCCAATAAAGGTGCTCCCATTAAATGATCAACTGGAATATCAAAGAATCCCTGGATCTGGGCAGCATGTAGATCGAGTGCGACAACGCGGTCAACACCATCTGTCTGCAACATATTAGCCACTAATTTGGCAGTAATTGGTTCGCGTGAACGAGCTTTTCGATCCTGACGGGCATATCCATAATACGGAATAACGACGTTAATCATCCCCGCACTTGCACGTCTCAACGCGTCAACCATGATCAATAGTTCCATCAGGTTGTCATTGACCGGTGCAGAGGTCGATTGAATGATAAAAATATTATCTCCACGGATACTTTCGTCGATATTAATGCGGATTTCTCCGTCACTAAACCGATCAACTGAGGTCTTGCCTAATGGAACCCCCACAGTTTCCGCGATCTTCTCAGCCAAGGGACGATTAGAATTCAGAGCGAAAATCTTTAGTTTCGAATCAAAATATTGCTGAGCCATATGATCCTCCAATGTGTTTTTTGTTAACTCAATTACTCAATAAGTTAATTATACAATGTTTTAATTAAAAATCAGAGTTAATCTTTCTGATATGGCAACTTTTTGTAGTAGCCGGCTTTGTTGGTCTGACGTGCACGGGCAATCGCCATATCGTACTTGTTAACTGTTTTGTTAATTGTCGATCCGGCTGCAATAAATGAATGGTCGGCAACTGTCAGCGGTGCAATTAAATTGGAATTGCTGCCGATAAAGCAGTCGTCACCAACAGTGGTCTCATGTTTATGAGCACCATCATAGTTGGCGAAAATCACACCGCAGCCGACATTAATATTCTTGCCAAGCTTGGCGTTTCCAACATAGGTTAAATGACCAACCTTGGTGCCCTCATCAATCGACGACTTCTTGATTTCAACAAAGTTACCCAAATGAACATGCTTGCCGATTTTAGCTTCCGGACGCAAGTGACTATTGGGGCCAATGTCAGAATGGTCCATCATCTCAGATTGTTCAATTAATGATGAGGTAACTGTCACATGGTCGTGAATAATTGAATCACGAATCTCTGAGTTGGCACCAATATAACAGTCTTCACCAATGACAGTGTGGCCCTTTAATTGAACACCCGGTTCAATGATGGTGTCAGAACCAATCTTAACATCAGCATCAATATATGTGCGTTCAGGGTCAATCATTGAAATGCCGTCCATCATGTGTTGGCGATTAATTCTTGTGCGCATAATTTTAGTTGCCCGTGCCAAAGCAATCCGATCGTTGACGCCCATTGATTCATCAAAATCATCCATTTTGTATGCAGCAATTGTTTCGCCTTCGGACTTCAAGATTTCAATGACGTCAGTCAGGTAGTACTCACCTTGGGCATTATTATTGGTCAATTTATGCAATGCCTCAAATAAAGCTCGGTTGTCAAATACATAGACCCCGGTGTTGATTTCATCAATGGCCTGTTCCTCACGATTGGCATCTTTTTGCTCAACAATCTTTTCAACAATGCCAAGATCATTGCGGACAATTCGCCCGTATCCGGTTGGGTCAGGTGCCTGAGAGGTCAAAATCGTTGCTTTGGCTTTTTTATTTTGATGATAAGTAAACAGATCTTCAAATGTCTTTGTCGTAAATAGTGGTGTATCCCCACTTACAACCATCGTCATACCATCCAAATTACCAAGCAATTTTTCTGCCTGTAGGACAGCGTGACCAGTTCCCAACTGCTTTTCTTGAACAGCATATTGGGTCCGGCTGCCAAGATTGTCTCGAACAGCATCGGCACCAAAGCCGACAACTGTTACGACGTTATCCATATTGGCTTTTTCGACTGCCGTTAAGACATGGTCAACCATCGTCTTACCACAGAGTCGGTGAAGGACTTTATAAAGTTTGGACTTCATCCGGGTCCCCTTGCCCGCTGCCAATATTATTGTGTTTTTTGTTGCCATTATATTTGTCTCCCCAATGCTTAATTAAATATTTTTTCGATGTAGTTTCCTGGTTGTGAAACAACGGTATTGTTCTCGGCATCCACTCTCATCAGTGAAGTGTAATCACCAATTTTACGGCCATTTGGTGCGGTACTTTCAGCAACGACACCAACGCCAATCAGATTTGCGTCAAATTCTTCAACCATTGAAATCATTCCGCCAACGGTTCCACCGCCACGCATATAATCGTCAACGATCAAAACGTTGGCATCCGGTTTCAGGCTCCGCTTTGACAGCGACATTTTCTCAATTCTGGTTGATGATCCGGAAACATAGTTGACGTTAACCGTCGATCCTTCGGTGATTTCAGTATCGTGGCGAACAATCACAAACGGCACGTTCAAGAAATCAGCGACACTTTGGGCAATGGGAACCCCTTTGGTCGCAATGGTCATCACTGCATCAACGTTTTGATTCAAATATTGGGTTGCAAAGATTCTCCCAATTTTCCTGAGAGTCGCTGGGCTGCCTAATAGATCAGACATGTAAACATAGCCCCCTGGAAGGTAACGGGTATCCGAGGACATCTCCTCGATCAACTTGTTAACAACTTCTTGAGCTTCTTCTTTTAGAATATACGGCAAAAACCTGGTCCCGCCAGCGGCACCAGGAATTGTTTCAAGCAGTCCGGTCCCCCGGGCTTGAAATGTTCGTTTTAAAATAGTTAAGTCTTCACTAATCGAGGACTTGGCTGAATCGTATCGATCCGCAAAGAAAGTCAATGGTACAAGGGTATGCGGTCTTTCAAGCAAATAGCGGGTCATATCAATCAGTCGATCACTTCTTCTTACTTTCAAAAATTCCACCTCGAGTTTATGTAATATCCCTTTGATTTTATCATAAATGTTCGGCTTTAGGGGGAATATGATGAAAAATATCAGTCCATTTCAAAATTATCTGCTTTTATTGGCAATTGAATTATAAAGCAGGGCTCCGCCATAAATGGCGGCTTCAATACTGGCAATGAAGAAAGTAACCGGCCAGTTGGTAATATAACCCAGATAAAGGCCAAACCAAACGCCGAATAAAGCAAATCCGATTGCCAAGAGCATCATTGAAAGAACAGTATGGGCAAAATATTTGGAACTGGCAGCCGGTAAAGTCAATAACACAAAAATTAATAACGAACCAACAATCTGGGCGGCAACACTCACACTAAACGCCAACAAAACCAGAAAAATAATTGAAATAATCGAACTGTGAATGTGGTTTGTTTTCGCACCAACGGCGTCAAATGAATCATCTTTTAGGTTTCTGAAAATAAAAAACAAGACGATTAAAACTAAAACCGATAACACAGCCATCTGAACGACTTCTTGATGACTGATACCAATCACACTCCCAAAAAGAATGTTGGTCGCATAACTTGAATTTTTATTGGACAATGACAAAAATAAAATGCCCAAACCAATGAACAGCCCGGAAATCGCACTGATTACAGACTCCCGCCGTGATTCCACGGCACCGCTTAATTCGCCAACCAGAATCGAACTGACTGTTGTAAATGCCAACATTCCATTCAACGGGGTCCAGCCGATAAATATTCCAAAAGATGCCCCGGCAAACCCAATTTCTGACAAGGTATGGGTCATGAAAGGCATATTCCTGGCAACAACGAAGACGCCCATAATCCCACTGACAATGGCAATTAATGTTCCAGCCAGATATGCGTTACGCATAAATTCAAAACTAAACATACTCGCCCTCCTTAGAATCATTGTGGAGCTCACTGATCGGACCTGACGTATACCCGTCTTTGGTCAACCACAGGAAATGGTCCGGATATTCATGGATGACTTGCATATCATGGGAAACAAAAATAATTGTCAATCCCAGTTCTTTATTCAATCTAAGAACAACGTCCAAGAGCTCCCGCTTGGTATTTGGATCCAGGCTCGCCGTTGACTCGTCTAAGATTAACAAATCCGGGTCGTTTATGAGTGCCTGTGCCAAATATGCCTTTTGCTTTTCACCGCCTGAAGCCAACCCGAGCGGTCTTTTTGAAATGTGCTCGAGATTGACCTGCTTAATGACAGTCTGAATCTTTTGCTTTTCTTTACGGGAGAGCCATGGCAATTTGATACCGGTGAAATTAAGTGAAATGAAATCCTCAATGGAAAGCGGATATTCAACATCAACATTTCGAAACTGTGGAACGTAGCCGATCCGCAGCCCATCCTTAATTCGGATTCGGCCGCTTGAAGGCTTGAGTTGATTCAAAATAACTCGGATCAAGGTGGTCTTGCCCACCCCATTTTCGCCAATTATACCCAGAAACTCGCCTCTTTGAACATCAAAACTCAAGTCAGAGAGCACTTGGTGATTGGGAAAATTTAATGATAGGTTCTCAACTGAAATTAACGTTTCACGCAAATGAAAATACCTCCACAACTTTGTAAAAAGTAATTATTACTATTTTAGTTTAGATTAAATTCAAGTTTTGTCAATCACTGCAGGCAAATTAAAAGGGCTGCTTCAACAAAACTTAAGCTTTGTTCGCATCCCCGTTTTCTTGATTTAAAATACTTTATTCGTATCGCATTCCGGTTGGGTAATATAAGCCTCATTACAAAATCCGGAAATACTGTTATACACGCGGTGGGCCCTGGACTCTGTCCGACATATACCAAACACCGTTGGGCCGCTGCCGCTCATCTGGGAACCATCCGCACCATATTCGATCAAACGTGATTTTAGGGTTTCAATTTGTGGATGACTGGCAGTTGTGATTTCTTCCAATGAGTTCCCAATATTGGCGACAATTTGATCATAGTTTCCACTTTCAATTCCGCTCAACAACTCGTCAATTTGTGGGTGACTGACAGAAGTGGTTGCGACTTGTTTGAGAATTCTTGGTGTTGAAACACTGACGTTGGGCTTGGCCAAAACAAACCACATCTTGGGAAGCTTTTTGAGTGGCGTCACAATTTCACCACGACCACTCACCAAGGCGGTTCTGCTATAGACACAGTACGGAACGTCCGAGTCCACCTGAATACCGATGTTGGCAAGCTCTTTAAGCGACAATCCGGTCTGAAACATTTCATTCAGGGTGCGAAGGACGGCGGCGGCATCTGATGACCCCCCACCCAAACCGGCAGCCACCGGAATATTTTTCTTAATCGAAATTTCCAGTCCGGTTTGAATCCCAACTTTGGATAGAAATAAGTGAGCTGCTTGGTAAGCCAAGTTCCGTCGATCATTAGGCAAAAAGCTGCTGTCAGAGAAAATGTGAATTTTTGAGTGCCGATCCGTGGTTTCAATTTGCAGGTGGTCACTTAACCCGATCGAGGTCATCACCATCCGCCATTCAATTGCCCCATCCGGATGGACAAAGGGTGCATCCAAGCCCAAATTCAGTTTTGCTGGTGCCCGAACAATTCGTTTCACTTGGATCCACCCCCTCAATGTGTATTAATAACAAAATTATACTAAATTATTAATAAAATGTCAGTGTTTAGGTTACAAAAGGGCAAAAGAAAAAGGCCTAACAGGCCCCAAACAAGGATTTTAGCTTTACATAGCTTTAGCATTATCAAAATCAACTTCGATATTTTTGGTTAAAATATCAGTATAACTATATGAAACTCTCTCAAAACTTGCTTTCCCCGGATCTAATTCAACAACAAAAATAGCCGGAAAAGTTTCCCTCAAAATTCCCTGGCGTTTAGTTGTTTTTCTTCTCCCAATTTGAGAAGTAACTTGTACGTGTTGGCCGATATGATCGTCCATCTTGTGCTTAATAACTGATAAAGTCACTGGCATTCTACTCACCTCACGATAAATCATTATATCACAAGAGTTATAGAAAGGCAATTTTCTACCACAAATTAAGCGTTCTGGCAATAATAAAACAATAAAATTTAGATGAGATTTTTCAGAGTATGAAATGCATTTGTCATGGCAACAAACTGTGCCACTGTGAGACTCTCGGGCCGATCACCGGCATCTATGTTGACCGCTGCCAAAACATCTTTAATTGCCGCTTTGACTTCAGGCGTTTTACCAAAAATTCCCTGTAAATTATTCCAAAGCGTCTTTCGTTGGTGCATAAAACATCCTCGTACAAAGCTGATAAAAACCTTTTGGTCAAATGGTTGAACGTGCTTATCCATCCGGGGTGTCAACTTAACAATTGCAGAATCCACCTTTGGCTGCGGAATAAATGCCGTCTTGGGAACAATGAATGAGATTTCAACGTGATTAAGTTCTTGAACAATCACGGATAAAGATCCGTAAGGCTTGGTTGAGGGCTCAGCATTCAGTCGTTCTGCCACTTCTTTTTGCATCATTACAACAATGGCATCAAAGCTTGTTTGTCCTGCAATCAGATCCATCACGATTGGCGTCGTGATGTAGTACGGCAAATTAGCGACCACTTTTAATTGTTTATCGGATTCAAAGGACTGACTGATAATTTCAGGAAGATTGGCTTTTAAAATATCTTGATTGATAATTTTGATGTTATCGTATGGTGCCAAAGTTTCCGCCAAAACCGGCAATAAATTGGCATCAATTTCAAAGGCCAGTACCTGATTGGCTGCTTTGGCCAACTGTTCCGTTAAGCCACCAATTCCGGGACCAATTTCAATCACATTGTCTTCTTTTGTAATCTCGGCGGCTTCGACAATGTTATCTAATACACCCAGGTCGGTTAGAAAGTTTTGTCCCAAGCTTTTCTTGGCCGATAAGTGATAGCGGTTCAAAATTGCTTGAGTTCGCGTTGGGCTTGCAATTTGTGGATATTCAGTCATGGGTTTCCTCCTTATCAATTTGCTGAACGGCATTTAAGAATTCATCGTGACTGATGCCAAACATCCTTAACCGATGTTGGAGCTGTTTACCATTCACATAACCAATTCGTAAAATTTCACCGAGACATTCCCGGCGTTTCTTGGCACTGGGATTGCCCATCAGGCCTTCTTTCATTAATTCTGCCTTGGAAATAATCTCTCCAGCAGAATCATCTTCAGTGTAAACTTTGCTAAGTGCCTCACGGATTGACTCGACACTGGCATGTTCAACGCCTAAGGACCCGTCTGAACGGCTAGGAACCCCCTGCTTTCTGGTAATGAAGGCGTGCTTTGCGTTGGGCACTTCTGCAGAAATTGCCTTGCGAATCTTCTCTCCAGAAAAGTCAGGATCTGTAAAAACAATGATTCCTCGTGTTTGCGCAACCTTTTTAATCAGATCAAGGGTCTCATCTGGGATTGCCGACCCACGGGTTTCGATCGTGTCGGCATCGACAGCTCTTTGGATTCTTTTGGTGTCGTCTTTTCCTTCAACGACAATGACTTCTTTAATTTTTTTCATGATTCCTCAATTCTAAATAAGCGCATCGTATTATCATAAGTATGCTCCGCGATCACATCCGGATTGACGTCGCATATTCGCGCAAGTGCTTCAACTGTGTAAAGTGAATAGGCTGGTTCATTTTGCTTGCCGCGCAAGGGTTCCGGCGATAAGTAAGGTGCATCAGTTTCGACGAGCATACTGTCAAACGGCGTGTTTCTCACGGCATCATGAACCTCATGGGTTTTCTTAAAGCTGGCAACCCCACTATAAGAAACCAGCATCCCCAGATCCAAAAATTTTTTAAGCCATTCCGGATCACCATTAAAGCTGTGCATCACCCCGCGAATATCAGCAATGTGCATTTCTTTTAAAATCGCATAGGTGTCTTCAAATGCATCTCGATTATGAACGGAAATTGGCAGATGCAATTGTTTGGCAATATCAATTTGCCGCTTAAATACCCGCTTTTGGACATCCCTCGGTGAGGCAGTTTGGTGATAATCCAGCCCAATTTCTCCGAGAGCAACCACCTTTGGACTTTGAAGCTGTTCAATCAACAGTTTTTCTTGTTCTTCATGATAATAAATCGAGTCTTCCGGATGCCAGCCGATAATCGAATACATATCGGGATACTTTGCCGCCAACTCCAACGAAAGGTCGTTAAGTTTTTGGTTGGAACCCACGTTGGCAATCTTCACAACCCCAAGGTTTTGGGCATGCTTAAAGTACTTATCGGCTTCCGGATACAAGTGTTCATCATTTAAATGGGTATGTGAATCAAATATTTTCATTGTTTGCTCCCAAATCTTTCCGATAAAAACAGGGATTGTGACAAAACTTGCGTCTTGCTGCCAATCCCTCGTTTTTCACTATATTAACTTTGCCACAAATTGACAATTTATTCCAGTGTGACACCATTTTCCAAATGGGCACCAACCGTGACCAGTTCAACATTGCCGTCTTTGTGTTCAACTGACAACAACATCCCCTGACTCACTTGGCCGCGCATCTTTCTTGGCTTCAAGTTTGAGACGATAATCACCTTTTTGCCGATTAACTTCTTATAATCCGGATACCATTGGGCAATTCCTGATAGGATCTGACGATCACCATCATCACCAGCATCCAAACGGAATTGAAGTAATTTATCGGCACCTTCAACTTTATTGACATCTTTAATTTCGGCAACTTTCAGTTCAATCTTTTCAAAAGCCTCGAACCGAACCTCTTTTTTGGTTAGGTTCAAGTTGGTTTCCTCTGGATTAAACTCGGCTTCAGCTGCTTCTTTCATTGCAGCACGACCCTTAGCTTTGTCAGTCTTGGTCATTTGTTGCTTGATGTAGTCAACTTCTTCATCAACATCAACCCGTGGGAAAATCGGTGTCCCTTTGGCAACTGCCTTGGAACCGGCAGGAACATCGGCAAACTTAAGGTTTTCGAGATTGATGTCTTCTTTGATCCCCAATTGTGCAAAAATTTCTTTTGGTGCATGGGTCATAACCGGACTGATTAATTCGGCGATCACCCGCAATCCGGCTGCCAAATGAGCCATTACTGAATCAAGCTTGGCCTTGTCTGCCGGATCCTTTGCCAGATTCCATGGTTCAGTCTGATCAATGTATTTATTGGTTTGAGCCACTAATTTCCAAGCTTCTGCCAAAGCATCAGAAAAATGTAAGTCGTTCATTTGTTGTTTGTAATTAGCAATAACTGTTTCTGCAGTATCTTCCAGCTCTTTATCAGCATCATTCACATCAGCTGTAAATGCAGGTAAAACACCATCATCATACTTGTTGATCATTGAAACAGTCCGGTTCAACAAATTACCCAAATCATTGGCGAGGTCAAAGTTCAACCGGTCGATAAAGTCCTCCGGTGTGAACAAGCCATCGTTGGCGTATGGCATTGCCCGCAACAGATAATATCTGAGTGCATCCAAACCATAACGGTCAACAAGGGTTTCAGGATAAATAACGTTCCCCTTTGACTTGGACATTTTGCCGTCTTTCATCAACAGCCAACCATGACCATAAACAGTTTTAGGAAGTGGTAAGCCGAGTGCATGCAAAATAATTGGCCAGTAAATGGTATGGAATCGAACAATTTCCTTACCTACCATTTGGACATCGGCAGGCCAATACTTCTTGAAGTTACTGTCATCTTTGCCATCGTATCCCAGTGCAGTAATATAGTTGGTTAACGCATCGATCCAAACGTATACCACGTGTTTTGGATCCGATTTGACAGGAACTCCCCAAGTAAATGTTGTTCGGGAAACTGCCAAGTCTTCCAAACCAGGCTCGATAAAGTTCTTGATCATTTCATTCATCCGGGTTGCTGGTTGAATGAAGTTGGGATTGTCTTTGTAATATTGCAAGAGCCAGTCAGCATACTTACTCATTTTAAAGAAATAAGATTGTTCATGAACCAGCTGAACTTCGTGGCCACTTGGAGCCTTACCACCAGTGACTTTACCATTTTCATCGCGGTAAACTTCTGCCAGTTGGCTTTCAGTGAAATATTCCTCGTCAGAAACAGAATACCAGCCGGTATATTCACCAAGATAAATGTCACCTTGGTCCAACAGCTTTTGGAAAATGTCGGCAACGGCTTTTTCGTGATAGTCGTCGGTCGTCCGAATGAACTTGGTGTTTGAAATTTCCAACTTTTTCCATAGTTGTTTGATTGAAGCTGCCATCTTATCGACGTAATCCTTAGGTGACATCCCCAGTTGCTCTGCTTTTTGTTCGATTTTGAGTCCATGTTCATCTGTCCCGGTTAGGAAGAAAACATCGTACCCCATTGCCCGCTTGAACCGAGCTTCAGCATCACACGCAATGGTTGTGTATGAATTACCGATATGTAGCTTCCCGGACGGGTAATAAATGGGTGTTGTAATATAAAATGTTGGCTTACTTTCTGCCATGAAAGTACCTCTTTTCATGCTTAATTATTCTTTAGGATATTACAATCCAGTATAGCAAATATTTTTTAGAATGGCGATTGGATTTGAACTTGATGCAATAATATGGAAATTATTTGTGAGGGAAAAATACAAAAATTATAGGATGAATTTTCTGCTCAATTGTCGGCCATGGCTTCTATCGATTGGGATGATGATGAGTGAGTTCGATCAATGTTCACTGCTAACGAGCCTTAACGTGCTCCGACGGCCGGCTGAAAGCCTGCCTAGCCTACCTGGCGACGCGCCGGCTGAAAGCCTGCCTAGCCTACTTGGCGACGGGTCTGCTGCTTACTTGTTTCAAGTCCAGTGTTCACTGCTACTTAGCCATAACGTGCTCCGACGGGTCTGATGCTTACTTCTAAGGGGATTTAACCAAAGTCCCAAACCTGGGACTTTAATTAAATCCCCTTAGAAACCGCATCAACCGACCCTCGTCGCACTCAAAACAAATCCATCTGCACCGGTGACAATCCGCCGAAATCGATGCCCAGCATCTTTTTTAGTTGGAGGGCATTATCCGCGGCATCTCCCCCGCTGTTGTTATTGAAGATTACGCAGACTTCCTTAGTCTGCTTGTCCAGCTCCATCACCACTTTGCGGAATTCCTGCAGTTCTTCTTCCGAATATCTATACAGAGTCCGCTTGCCCCGCCAGTCTGCAGAATGTTCCGTCCAGCCCTTGACGTTTCTGCCATGAAGTCTCAAGAGTGCCAAGTCTTCATTGGTCACCACCGGTTCAAATGGAACGCCAGCATTTGTGGTGTGTGGCTCGTCCACGGCCACCATCGTCATGCCTAACTCCTGAAGGTAGCCAGCGACATCTTGAGTAATCTCTTCTCCATACCAGGTTGAATTTCGAAACTCGATGGCAACTGGATACCCCGCCATCAAGTTACTGATTCGTCTTAGATATTGAATAGTTGCAATGCTTCTGGCGAAGTATGGCGGGAACTGAAACAGGATAGCTTTCAACTGTCCGGTCTGTAATAATGTTGCAACCGCCCGTTTGTAATTATTAAATTCCACAAATCGGTGCTCATTATCTACAGGATCTGAACTTCCCTGATCATGCATGGTCATCACCCGGTTAGCCTTCAAAATGAATTGAAAGTTGTCCGGTACCTGCTTCTGCCAGTTTTCGACAACCGACACTTTGGGAATGGCGTAAAAGGGCGTATCAAGCTCCACAACCGGAAAATAGCCGCTGTATTCGGTTAAACGGACTTTCCGTTTGGCCCCATCAATCAGTGAGGGATGATCGGAAAACGTCGTTAATCCAATTGTAATCAATCATCCCACCTCCTCAAACAATCAGGCATTCACCTTTAAATCTTTAAAGAAATCAACCGCATTTGCCTTGACCATCGTAAATGGAAAATTAAATTGCAGCTGCTCCTCGTTAACTGCCAAAACTTTCGCATTTTGAGACCGATAATCAATCAGCCCGGCAAATGGATAAACCCGCATTGAGGTGCCGACAATCACAATCAAATCAGCTTTGGAAACTGCATCGACACTCTTGGAAATAGCAACCGGATCCAATCCTTCGCCGTATAAGACGATGTCCGGGCGTAAAACCCCACCACAATTTTCATGATACATACTCTTCAAATACTCAGTGTAGTCAACGGTTTTATGACACTTCTGGCAATACACTTTATACAGATTGCCGTGAAATTCGACTAAATGCTTGGTGCCGGCTTTTCGATAAAGGCTGTCAATATTTTGGGTAACCACGACCGCATCCTTTTTTTGAGTGAACTCGGCTTGGCGTTCATGAATCACATTCGGCTTGGCATCTGGATAATACATATTTGATTTTTCGTACTCCCAGAATACTTTTGGCTCTTGACGCAAACAGTCCGAACTCAAATAATATTCAGCGGGCTTATCGGATTTGTCATTTGTATACAGACCATTTTTTGAACGGTAATCAGGAATCCCTGATGCTGTTGAAACTCCCGCACCAGTCAGAAAGACAATCCTTCTTGCATCATCAAATTCAGCTTGAATTTTAGAATCAATCATCGTATTCCTCCTTTAAAAGTTCATTACTTGCGAACGATATAAGGCATTTTAAGGTCATCAAACAACTGCTTAACCGACTTTTCATAGATGCCCTTAAAGAACTCGGGGTCGTCTCCGGTCCCCTTTGGATTCGCCAGGACAAAGGAATTTTGATCATCAACTCGGTTAAAACCAACGTAACCTTTGGTATGACTATCGACTTCAATCAAATCAGAATGGTAAATTTCAAACATTTGCTTGACCTTGAGCCCCAACTGTCGTTCGGATAAAACACTTGTAACAGTTGTAAATTCGGTATTATGCAAAGCAGGTAATTCCCAGTCTTTCAATTGTTCATCGAACGCCTTGAACAGCTTAACCACGTTTCGGCGCAGACCAAATGGTGAATCAGTGGGCTTCTCAGCAATCAGCAGGTACAACTTTTCAGCTGCACTGAATGAAACTGGGAAATCCTTCTTTAGCTTATCGGCTACCTTGTCAATGCCGTCACCATAGAAGACCATTGCATCCAATAATGTCGTTAGGCGGAGCATCATTTGATCATCCAATGGGTTAGGTTCCGGCTTGATTGTGGCATATATTCCCTTTAAATACATCTCTTCGATGTCGTCATCGATCAAGTTGTGCTTCCGTTGTTCTGACACAACCACAAAGTGTGAGACGATATCATACAATTCGGTTCCCATCATCTTTAACTGTTCGTCCAACGTGTCATCGCCGGTTGTCAGTGAATAAAAGACTTGTGGAAAACCACGGAGCACCATCAGAAGATGAAGCAATTCATGGGATGCAGTATAGTTTGGCGCACTCAAGTCGGCAATTTGAACAATAATGTTTTTCCCATCCTGAACGGCCTGCGCTTGATCGTGGCGGACATAGCCGGACTGAAGTTTACCAATAAAAGTAACTGTTACCGTTCCTGGGAAGAAATTGTTCACGGCATTAATCAGTCCGTGAACGTCCTTATTAAGTTCAATATCAATATTGTTGTCCATGTTGATCTCCTATCTACGAATTGTTTTTAAAATGTCTTTAACTGCTGTTGAATCGGGATTACTGCTTTTTCTTAATTGATCAACCACGGTTGGCAATTCCTGCGTAGTCGCACCGTTTGACAGCGCCAAAGACTTCAGTTGCAAGTTCATATGACCCTTTTGAATCCCATCGGTAACCAAGGCCTTCAAAGCAGCTAAATTTTGGGCCAGCCCAACCGCCCCGATGACCTGCATTTCTTCTTTAACATTGTGAATCTGGGCAATCTGTTTATTAACTGCCACCATGTCGAGAACCTTGCTGGCACCGCCCACAAAGCCAATTGGAAGGGGCAATATCATTTTACCTTCCAATTGATTGCCATGCACGTGCCACGTACTGACGCCCTTATACGTGCCTGTCTGAGCCGCATATGAATGGACAGCACTTTCCACGGCCCGCCAATCATTTCCAAATGCCATGACCGCAGCATCAACGCCGTTCATGATTCCTTTGTTATGAGTGGCTGCCCGTTTTATATCCAATTGGGCCACCTCACTGGCATCGGCAATCCGTTGAGCTGCCACTGAGCCGGCAACCGATTTTGAAGCCAGCTTGTCAACTGGAACTTTCCCGGACACCTGGACCACAGCTTCATCCGCAAAGTTGGATAGAATTGCCATTGTCGTCTCAACCGCTAGTTGTTCTGAAATCCAATTGGCAATGGCTTCCAACATCGTGTTGATAATGTTTGCGCCCATTGCCTCCCCCGTATCCACAAAAAGATCGACGGAGGTGAATTGTGCCGAGAGTTTTCGAACCAACACTTTTTTGGCGCCACCACCATATTTTAAGATGGTTGGGTGGCTGTGGTCCGCTAATTCAAGAATTTTATGTCTATTGGAACTGACGAAATCAGAAACAACTTCAAATTTGGCATTTTTTATAATAACTTGACCGCTGATCAATTTTTGAGAAACAACGCTCGTGATTCCTGTCCCCGCTGATAAGAGCTTGGCACCATTGCTGGCGGCGGCAATCACTGACGGCTCTTCAGTCACCATGGGCACCAAATGTTGGTGTCCGTTGACAACCAGTCCAGTTACAATACCCTCGGGCAGTCGATAGTCTGTCAAACTATTTTCAATCAGCTCACCGGATTTGTCATCGGCATTTTGCTTAATCAACTTTAACTGATCTTCAGATAGTCCCGCTGATTGGGCGATGAGCCGAAGCCTGTCCGAATAGGACTTTTTATAGAATTGATTCCATTTATTTTCCATCATATCACCATCAATCTGCATGAAGCACAAAAAGCTGGTTCAATTACCAGCTCTACTCTGAATCGTATTCTTTTTGGATATATTCGGTAATAATGCCTTCACGGACGCCACTTTCAGAAAAGAGAACCTTCTTGGCATCAATCTTTTCCATCAGCACAATTAACGGCAGCAGGCCGCCAACAATGATATCGGCACGGTCATGCTCCAACCCTTGAATTTTCCGACGGCGGTTAACATTGCCCTTCAATAAGTTCAGGTAAGTTCGATTAACCTGTTCAGAAGTCAGATGATACCCATGAATTGCGTCAATCCGGACCATATTTTGACGGCGACGATTAATTCGTGCCAGCGTCCGGTTTGCCCCACCAAGGAGAACTAAGGGCTGATGAGCGGCTCGGTTGAGCCAATCAATTTTAGAATATATTTTTCTGATGTTAAATTGGGCATTAAATAAATTGGCACCCGTAATGTTGTCGCTTAAATGGTACCGTTCGGTAATGTTGACCGCCCCCACCGGAATACTGGTCAGGTTGGAACTTTGGCCATCATTAACCCGGATCAATTCACAGCTGGCACCACCAATGTCCAAAATCAAACAGTTATTGATTCCCAAGCGATTGATGACACCGAGATAATCATAATAAGCTTCCTGATTGCCGGATAAGACATCAATCGAGATGCCGATTCGCTCTTTAACAGCTCTGAGAAATTTAGCTTGATTTTTTGCCTGACGAACCGCTGCTGTAGCGATCCCAATGACTTTTTTGGCTTCATACTGTGAATAGATTTTTTTGAAATCCGCCAGCGACTTAATGGTCCGTTCCATCGCGGTAGGTTGTAAAATTTTGCCTCTGCCCATTCCTTCAGACAGTCGACTATCACTTTTAATCCGTTTGATTTCACGATAACTGCCGTCATTGGAAATCTGATTAATCGCCATTCTGACAGAGTTTGATCCAATATCCAAAATTACAAGGTTTTCCATCCCTGCCACCCTTTCTGGACATATTAGTCAAAATAGTTGATCCCGATTGCGTCACGAACTTCTTTGAGAGTTTGATTGGCAACAACGTTTGCATGCTCGCTGCCTTTTTTAAGAATATCGTAAACCCCTTGCTCGTCTTTGGCGTACTGTTCCCGTCGTTCACGGATTGGCTTGAGCTCAGCTTGCAGAACGTCGTTCAGGTAACGTTTGATTTTGACATCGCCCAGGCCGCCATGACTGTATTGATCCTTGAGTTCCTGGACCTTTTTCTTGTCCGAATCAAAAATATCAAGATATGTAAAGACAGTGTTGCCTTCAACCTGGCCGGGATCTTCAACGTGAATATGGTTGGGATCGGTATACATTGACATTATCTTCTTCTGAATAGTGTCTTCGTCATCTGATAGATAAATCGCATTGCCCAAGGACTTGCTCATTTTGGCGTTGCCGTCCAAGCCGGGGATTCGACCCATGCCTTTTGGTGGGAAATATCCTTCAGGTTCAACCAAAATGTCATCGTTATAAACCGAATTAAATGTTCGCACGATTTCACGGGTTTGTTCCAACATTGGTTCCTGATCGTCACCCACAGGGACAGTTGTGGCTTTAAATGCCGTAATATCTGCGGCCTGGCTGATTGGATACATTGCAAAACCAACCGGCACACTTTGACCAAACTTCTTTTGTTTAATTTCATTCTTAACAGTTGGGTTTCGGTTTAGTCGAGAAACTGTTACCAAATTCGAATAATGCTGGGTCAATTCCGGTAGTGCTGGAATTTGTGATTGGACTAAAATAGTTGATTTTTCTGGATCAATTCCGACAGCCAAATAGTCCAACGCTACCTGAATCAAACTGTGGCGAATCTTCTCGGGATCTCGGGCGTTATCAGTCAATGCCTGCATGTCCGCAATCATAATAAATGTTTCGTAATCGCCGGAATTTTGCAACTCTACGCGATTCTTTAATGAACCCACATAATGGCCAATATGTAATTTTCCAGTAGGTCTGTCACCTGTCAAAATAATTTTCTTTGTCATCGTAAACCATCCTTTCAAAAAACGCCCTATTGTTTTAACAATAGGACGCTTATACGTGGTACCACCTAAATTGTAACTAATATCAAGTTACCGCTCGAGACGATATGGGCGTCACCCTTTATTATTCCAATTCGTTTCGTCGCAGCCGTTTTCAGCAAGTCGGCCTCTCTGTTGTTGACGATTCTACTCACTTTTTAATAACACTCTAATTTTACTTACAAAATGATAAAAAGTAAACCCTGATTCATGCTAAACAACGAAAGATTTTCGACTTAGTAACCTGCCGACAAATCAACCTTGTTAACGGCGACTTCGCCGGTTTTGATGAAGCTTGCCAAATTCTTATATAAAATGGTAAATGCTTCATTGCCATAATCTTTAAATCCGCCAGAAATGTGAGGCGTTAAAATCACGTTGTCCATATCCCAAAGTGGTGAATCAGATTCCAACGGTTCGGCCTCAAAGACATCCAGTGCTGCGCCCGCCAGCTTATATTGGTCCAGTGCATCAATCAAGGCATTGGTATCTACCGAAGGACCTCGGCCAACGTTAATGAAAACGGGATGGCTGCTCATTTTGTCAAAAAATTGTTTGTTGAAGAAATGTTTGGTTTCGGCAGTCAGCGGCATGATGTTGATCACAAAATCGGCTTTGGCAGCTTTGTCGGTTCCTTCAGTATCGGTCACAACCTCGTCAAAATGATCTGCGGGTCTGCCGTGTCGACTGACCCCAATTGTTTTTGTACCGAACATTTGGAGCTTCTCAGCAATTGCCTGACCAATTCTCCCGGTTCCAAAAATGACGGCGGTACGATCTTTCAATATATAATTCTGCATCCTGATTTGATCGCCAACCCATTTTTTCTCAGAACGGGCAGCCTGACTGGCAACCATGCCCCGGGCAAACGCCAAAACATAACCCAGTACTGATTCACTAATGGGTTCTGCGTGAATGCCGCTGACATTTGTTAGTGTCACGCCCTTTTTAGCAAATTCACTCAAGGGCATATAATCGACTCCGGCAGAGAACGATTGAACAAGCTTAAGGTTGGCTGATTTGTTGAGCACGTCGGGAGCCTGCTTTCCCCAACCATAGATCACATCAATTTCGCTGGAATTTTCAGAATTCAAATCAGCGGGTTCAATGACTTGCACATCTCCCAGTTTGGCAAGCTCAGTCCTTTGCTGATCAGTCAAATTGAATAAATTTAATAATTTCATTTTCCCATCCCTTTCGTTTTGTTCACACCAAAAAGTATACACTCGAACTCCCTTCAAAAAAAGAAAAGTCTTTCTTATGAACTCTAAGGTTCAACTCAATTGACATCGCTTGTAATACCAACTAAAATTGTCGAAGCATTCTTAATTGATAGTCGAACCGAATCCGAATGGAGGAACCCTTTTGGAAACAAACGAACAAAAAATCGAACAAGTGCGCGTAGATCATGTCGTTTCAAAAATCGAGAAGAAGATCATCAGTACCGATGATGAATTGAATCGGGCTCACGCTGAAACCAAAAAGGTTCAACAAACCTATTCCGACAATACCTCTGTCAACTATTTTGAAGTTGACGACCGAATTGAAACCAGTGCCGAACTCCAGCAGCAACGTGGGTTGGTATCAAGACTGACCGAAAATGAAAGCATTTTAAAAAATCAACTTTCAACCCTTAAAGATTTAAAAAAGTCACCATATTTTGGTCGCATTGATATTCAAGATGACGATGAGGATGAAACCGAAAAGCTCTACATCGGAATTGCCTCATTAGAAAATGATGACGGTGAATTTCTGGTTTACGATTGGCGGGCACCAATTTCAAGCGTCTACTATAACGGTACTTTGGGCGACGTTAGCTATGAGACGCCAATGGGAACACAGCAGACCAATCTCAAGAAGAAGCGCCAGTTCCAAATCGTTGATGGTAAAATCCGCAATATGTTTGATACCAACGAAACTGTTGGCGATGAAATGCTCCAAAGTGCGCTGGGTGAACAGACCGATGAGTACATGCAAAACATCGTAGCGACCATTCAGCATGAACAAAATGATATCATCCGCGATACCAAGAGCAACCTCTTGGTCGTCCAAGGCGTAGCCGGGTCCGGAAAAACATCCGCCATCTTACAGCGGATTGCTTTTCTGCTTTACCATAGCCGAGATACTTTGGAGGCCGATCAGATTATTCTGTTTTCACCCAACAAGCTGTTCTCCCACTATATTTCAGAAGTTTTGCCAAGTTTGGGCGAGCGGAACATGCGTCAGGTCACTTTTGATGAGTTCATTGATAATCGTCTGAAAGGATTGAACGTTCAAAGCTTATTTGAGCGATATGAAACCGATGGCAACCTGTCTGATCAACAGCGATACATCAGAGGATTTAAAGAGTCAGCCAAGTTTATGGATGAAGTCCAGGAATACTGTGATAATTTACAGCCATCACAAATCTTTTTCAGTGACATCATTTTTAACGAATCAACTTTCTTTAGTAAGCAGGAAATTCAAAGTATCTTTGACAGTTTTCCAAAAGCAGCTAAAATTTATGACCGCTTTCTCCACACAAAAAACGAACTGATCAAACGTCTAAAGCGGCGAATCGACGGTGAAACCAAAGAAGACTGGGTCAACGATGAAATTGATCAACTGAGTAACGAGAAGTATCATGATTTGTTGGCGGGTAAGGAACTCGGCGAATTCCAAAATGAAGATGCCGAACGTTTTTATATCGCCAGAAAGATTGTCAGTCACCGGCTGCGGGTTGTCTACGATGCCATCTTCAACGACAACTTTTTCGACGCCTACATGCAGTATGCAGACTTCCTGAAAACAGTAGATCTCCCACAAAGTATCGAAACGCCTCAATGGCAGCAGTCCGTCGATGAATTCAACCACTCAATTGAATTTCATGCCATCAAGTTGGACGATTGTGCCCCACTGCTTTATATGCGTGATTACATGTGTAACAGCGGTCAAAACAACACAATGAAATACTTATTCGTTGACGAAATGCAGGATTACTCGGTCGCCCAACTAAAATATCTGCGTTACGCCTTTCCACAAACCAAATGGACCCTGCTGGGAGACAGTGAGCAAGCTTTATTCAAAGACGTTGAACAGCCTGAAGAGATTCTGAACAAATTGAATGCGGCCTTCCACGTTCGGCGCTCGCGGCTGATCAGCTTGATGCGGTCATACAGATCAACGCTGCCAATTACTACCTTTGCCAAATCAATCCTGCCAAATGGCGATGATATCGAGGCTTTCAACCGTCCAGGTGATATTCCTGAATTAGTCTTGGCTGCCGGCTTTGCTGATGGCATCAAACAGCTTCGCAAGATTGTCGGCGACCAGCGAAAACAATATGCAACGGTTGCCATTTTAACCAAAAACATGGCAGAAGCCGAACAAGTTTATCAAAAGCTGCATTCCCTCGGTGACGTGACACTCCTTCAAGACGCTGATCGAACATTGCCAAAGGGCATTCTCGTACTGCCAATTTATTTAGCAAAAGGATTGGAGTTTGATTCGGTTATCGCGTGGGATACTTCAGAGAAGAACTATCCCGACGAAAGTCTGTTGGGAACCCTCTACACCATTATTACCCGGGCAATGCATCAACTAACGTTAATCAGCTTGGGTGATGTGACCCCACTGATTGCGGATCAAAGCTTGACTGATCGAAAAATTAAGATTGAAAAACAGATTAAAAAATAAAGCAAAGTGAAACAAAAGGGTTTTGAGACCAGAATTTAAGAGCATCAATCGATTATTCCTGGGCTTGGAATGATTGATTGATGCTCTTAAATGGCTGGGATCAGCCGACTGTTGCCCGTTTTAACTAAATAAACCAACAACGAGGTTGATCCAAAAGTTTAGTCTTTTGGACCAGCCTCGTTTGCCATATGTGTCAGAGTTCCTCGGCGCTTTCCCACACTATATCAGGTACTGCACATCACTCGCAAAGGTTGGATATGCGAGTATTTCTTTGTTAAAATCACTAATCTTCATCTGCTGATCAATCATCATCGTGAAAATATTGATCAGGTAATCGGCATGGTTACTTAAAACTGTTGCGCCCACAACCGTTTCCGAATCTCTGTTAATCACAACTTTGGCCTTCGCCAATGGTTCATTCAGACGATGGTAACTGTACCAGGATGTCATATCATTGGTGATCAGCATATACCTGCTGTCGTCGGTCGCAATACTTGATGGTAGTCCAACCTGTCCAAGTGACGGCTGACCGAAGACGATCGTTGGGATTGCTTTGAACTGGATTTTTTCGGTCGATCCGTTGAAATATTTTGCCAGATAGCCGGCTTCATACCCGGCAACCGGTGTGAGTTTGGGCCGTTTGGTGCTGACAACATCCCCCATGGCAAAGATGTTGGGGTTGGTGGTCTGGAGATACTCATTTACCAAAACACCATGCCGGTCAGCTTTCACGCCAACATTTTCCAACCCAATCGTATCAACATTGGGAACTCGTCCCGCAGTGCAGAAGACCATGTCGGTTGGTAATCGGAAGTCATCTCCGGAGAGGACAAATTGGTCACCCACCTGGGTAATAGCCTTAACATCTGTATTCATATGAAAATCTATTCCTAATTGAGTCAAATGATCCACTGCTTGATTGACCAGCTGCTGATCAAACTGCTTCAACGGTCGATCATTGTGATGGATCAAATGAACTGTGGCACCGGCAGCGTGGGCAATTCCCGCCAATTCAAAGCCAATGTATCCGCCGCCAACGAAGGTCACATCTTCAGGCATCTCATCAAGGTTCAAGAAATCGGTACTCGTCTTGAAAAATTGCTTGCCGGGAATATCCAAAATCGATGGCCGCTGTCCAGTTGCAATGACGTATTTATCGCCCGAAAGCAGGTCATCTCCCGCTTCCAGCAAGCCATCTTTATTAAAATGGGCATTTTCATGATAGGTATCGATTCCATCAGAAGCCAATCCATTTTGAGTTGCATTGGAAATCGGATTGGTATATTGACGCTTATGCCGCATCAGATCGGACCAGTTGACTTTAACTTTGCCTGAAATCCCGTTTCCCTGCATGTCGTCAACAAGCTGGGTAACTTCAAGTCCTGATAATAAAATTTTCTTCGGGTCACACCCTCGATTGGGACAGGTGCCGCCATATAGATTATTTTCAACCACAGCAACGGTTTTCCGCTGTCTCCGCAAAGAATGTGCCAGTGAAACGCCGGCAACACCCCCACCAAGAATTACCACATCATATTGTTTAGTCATTTAGAATTCCTCCAAAATATGAAAAATTGCGAATTAAATATCATCATTAAAATACTCCAAATATAAATCTTAAATCCATTGTAGACCACTTCGTCAATAATTCCACGCGTCCTTGATTGACAACTCCCCATGGAATTTGTATCTTAGATGTTGTAGTTAAAAATTTATTAAATTGAGGTATACCATGGTTCATGCACTTTGGCGTCAATTTCCACGCATTAATTTAAAATTAGTCGCTTTGGAACCGTATCTGCTCAAGGCAGTCAACCTTCCAAACCAGCCGATTCATCGCAAAATCGACGAGTTATTAAAGTCCGGCGGAAAATTTCTGCGTCCAGGCTTCTTTTACATCTATTCAGAATTCGGTGAAAAAGTTGATCCCGCAAAAATTAAAGCTGGTGCCGCTGCAGTCGAACTACTGCACTTGGCCACGTTAATTCATGACGATGTCATCGACGATTCCCCACTTCGACGAGGAGTTGAAACAATTCATCCCAAATATGGCCAAAAAAACGCCATCTACGCCGGAGACTACCTCTTTACGTGTTACTTCACCCAAGTGCTCAAATCAACCCAGGACCCCACCGATATGAAGCGACACGTCGATGCCATGCAGATCATTTTGGCAGGCGAACTGGATCAGATGAAGTACAACTTCAATCAACAGATGACCGAAGCTGATTACTTCCACGAGATCACCGGTAAGACAGCCGAGCTGTTCAGACTATGTTTCCAGCAGAGTGCAATTGTCACCCACGCATCTGATGAAATTGTCCAGATTGGCGGTGACCTTGGTCTTGCAATTGGTCAAGCCTACCAAATTCTGGATGACATTTTGGATTGCAGTGGTGAAACCCGTCAAACAAAAAAGCCGGTGCTCGAAGATCTCAAGTCAGGGGTTTATACATTGCCGCTGATATTCGCCAACCAACTTGATCACATACGCTTAAAGCCATTATTAGATAAAAAAGAATCGATTACTGATGAAGATATTCACCAAATTCAACAAATTGTAATAGAGTCCGGTGGTCTTCAAAAAGCCATTGATACTGCAGACAAATTAACAGATAAGGCACTTAGCTTAATTGCCCGGTTGCCTGAACAAAAATCAAAGCATGATCTTGAAAAACTGACTAAGATGCTGCTGACTCGAAAGCAGTAATAGTTGGATAAAATAAAAGATTGTCGCTTTCCGGCTGGAATTTCCCAGTTGGGGCGGCAATCTTTTTTTGCTTTTGTGTTTGTTTGGTGGTGGGGTAAGTTTACCTGGTTGAAACGTGTGCCGACGCAACTGATGCTAACGTGTAAGGGCAACTGGATTCAAATCCAAGCCCGGGATTTCAACCCAGTTGCCCTTACACACCGCATCACCCGTTGCTCGTTACACTCTAAACGTGTTCCCCAAGCCAGCTTCCTCCGCTTTATCCAATAACAAGTCCCGATGCAAGCCCAGCATCAAAACTTGTTATTACATAAATGCTCGGAAACTAGACGGCTTGGCTCACACTCTACGCTTTTCCCCTATCCAAATCATACAGCTGCCTAAATCTTGCTTGCGTCTTGTACAATTCCTGAGGTGTCCCCTGCATATCAAACTGGCCATGTTCCATGAAGCGGACCTGATCGACATGGGTGATTCCTGCCAAATGGTGGGTTACCCAGATAATCGTTTTATCGTGAAGCAATTCAAAGACTTTATCCAACAATTTCTTTTCAGTAATTGGATCCAAGCTGACAGTTGGTTCATCCAGAATGATAATCGGCGCATCCTGCAGAAGAATTCTTGCTAATGATAATCGCTGTCGTTCTCCACCTGAGAACCGTTTACCGGCCTCTTGCACCTGAGTATCATACTTATCAGGCAGCGATTCAATCAAATCCTTCAAATCCACGGCGGCAATGGCGTCCTTCACCTGTTGATCAGTCGCATCGACATTACCTAAGCGAACGTTGTTCATAACGGTTGTATCGAACAAATACGGTTGTTGATCCAAAATCCCAAATAATGACGAACGAACATCTTGAAGATTCAAAATGTTTTGGTTATTCACCAATACCTGACCGTCCGATGGCGTCAAATCACCAACAACTAATTTCAAGAAAGTACTCTTACCAGTCCCACTCGGACCCAGCAAAGCAATTTTTTCACCAGGATGAATATCCATAGAAATATTTTTAACAACATCCCGATCACCATCTGCATACTTGAATGTCAGATTATCGATTGAAAGCTCGTTGAATGGTTCATTCAAAGTTGTTTGTTTAACCGGTTGTTTGTCACCGGAATCCAACGCATTAACCCGCTCGATAGAACGGCGGTAAACCGGCCATTCACTGGCACCCTGACTCATATTCACAAAAGGTGAAACGGCCGGGAAAATTGCCAGTGCAAACGCGGCAACCCAATTAGCCAAAGATTTGGTCTCAGTGAATTGATAGGCCGACCATACCAGCAGAACCAGTGTTGTCAGCAACACAATAAACTGAACGAAGAATGAACGCCACCATTGGAAATAGTGATCTTGTTTTCTAAGAGCAGCAATCTCTTTAATTGGTTTCTTTTGTAAATTAATAAAATCATCATACCGACCTGAAATCAGCCAGTCACCCAAGCCTAAAACTTCATCGGTTAAGTTCGTATAGAATTCATGTTGAATCTGATGTTGCTTGAATTCGCGGACACCATTAGTTGCTACTGAAGCAAGCGGCATCACAATTGTGATAACGCCAAGCAGCAACAGCATCAATAAACCAACTACCAAATTGAGCGAACCGACACCGATTACCACGAAAATGTAAAGCAGCCAGCCGATCACCATTGGGAAAACCGTCCGGAGATAGAGGTTTTCAATGTGCTCAATATCGTCCGCCAAAATACTCAAAATATCTCCAGTCTGATGGGATCGTTGAATAGCTGACGCTTTACTTTCGACAGTTTGATACAGCTTCTTACGAAAGTCGGAGACAATTCGCAAAACCCAGTTATGACTTGTGAGTCGTTCGATATACCTGAATACTGGTCGGGCAATCCCAAATGCCCTGGCCAAAACAACCGGTACATAGATATAAATAATGCTTGATGGTTGTCGAGCAGCTTCACTGATCAGATACCCAGAGTTAAACATCAAGGCACCACCAGAGAAGAAAGTCATAAATCCTAAGAACAGCACAAGAATCAATAACCCTTTATATTTACGAAGGTAAGGCATTACCCATGTATCATTTGCAAATGTTTTTCTCAAATTTTTCATAGATCAGCCGCCTCCATTTCAGAACGGAGCTTGACATAATCACCATTTCGTTGAGCCAATTCATCGGGTGTTCCCTGTTCAACCAAACGTCCGTGATCCATCACCAGGACATAGTCCATTTCACCAATCCAGTGAAGTCGATGAGTTGCGAAGAATACCAGATGATCGTTGAAGACGGGTAAAATGTCATTCTTCAAGCTGGCTTCAGTTTCAATATCCAGATGGGCTGTGGGCTCATCAAATAACAACACTTTCCGACTCGGATCCAAAAAGGCTCTGGCTAATGCAATCCGTTGTGCCTGACCGCCACTAACCGTCCGGGCCCCTTCACCAATCATGGTGTTAAGTCCATCCGGCAATGTTTTAATCCAATCAGAAAGTCCGGCCTTAGCTGCGGCGTTGTTAATTTCTTCTGAGGTTGCCGCAGAAACATAGAATGAAATGTTATCCGCCAAAGTGGCATGGAATAAATATGGATTTTGCGGAATATAAAGAAAGTTCTTCTGCCAATTAGCCTGGTTCAGGTGAGGCAGCTGATGACCGTTAATCGAAATCTGATTTTTACCGTCAGGTGACAGAAATCCACCAATTAAGTTGATCAAAGTCGATTTTCCAGATCCAGATGCACCAATAATGCCAATTTTCTGCATCCCTTTAATGTTAATTGAAATGTCTTTTAAAGTTGGCACTTTGGTATCCGGATAAGTCAAAGAAACCTGATCCAATTTCAAAGTGGAACCTTTTTCCCATTTCAAATCAGGCAGAATTTCCCGCTCAGTCATTTCGGGCTCATGCAAAACGTCCATAACGGCACTCATGGCGTTTTTCCCGTTCAGAGTTGCGTGATAATCATTGGCAAAGTTTCGAATAGGTAGGAAATATTCCGGTGCCAGCACCAAAATCGTCAGTGCGGGTAACAGCAAGACCTTACCGTCCATCAAATCAAAACCAAGAAAAACAGCGACGACCGCAATCGATAACGTTGTGAAGAAATCAAGTGCGAAGGTGGACGTCAAAGCTATTCGCAATGTTGACATGGTCTCTTTACGGTACGATTCACTGACTTCATAGACATTGTCGGCATAACGCTTAGAAAGCCCCAGCTGCTTCAATGTCGGCAGTCCCCGTAATGTATCGACAAAGTGGTTGGAAAGCCTCTGGTACCCTTCATATTGCCGATCAGCCTTACTCTGGGCAGCAAGTCCGAGAATAATCATGAATAAAATGATAATTGGAAAAATTGCAAATAAGAAAATCGCTTGTTCCCAGCGAAGAAACAACACATAAAGCAAAATCAGCCATGGCGTGATCGACATATCCAATATCTTGATAATCACCAACATCAAATAAGTCTGCACTTGATCAATTCCTTCAAGTGCCATGGTGACAATGTTTCCAGTTCCCCGTTTATCAATCTCAGCGGGTCCAAGCCGAAATATTTTTGCCATCAAATCTTCTCGCATATCCCCACTTGTTTTCTCAACAAAAGGAAACAGGACTCGATTTTCAACCACGGTCAACAAATGACGACCCATGAAAGCAACTGTAAATACAATAGCTGGTACAACAATCGTATTAATCGACTGTAGATTCCATAAGTTGACGATCGCGATTGACAACGCCCGAGCCTGGGCAATTATTGCGACTGCCTGAATGAAGATAAGAACACCCAGAATTGCGGCATACTTCTTCATCCCCGGCAGATCAAACAATCTTTTATCAATCAAACTTTTCACTCCCCCACTACAAAAGTAATTACAGTATCTAGTATAAAGAATTATTGCGCACAATGAAATATGTGACCGCTTTTATTTGTGGTTTTATTTGGTTTGGAGTCAAAGTGGATCATATGGTGGCGGACTAGTTGCTATTGTGTCAGACGGGACGATTTAATGCTCGATCGTACATCTGAGGACAACTCCGACGCTCGCAAACGTAGTGCAGCAGCTAGCCTACTCGGCGATGGCCCAGGGTCCTACTGCATAAACAACAGAGCCTCGCTATCATATTGGTTTTCTGATGACAGCTCCGACGCTCGCAAACGTAGTGCAGCAGCTAGCCTACTCGGCGACAACCCTGACCCCTACTGTGTAAGACAAAAAAAGCAACAATGAACGAAAACCGTTCATTATTGCTTTTCAGTCTCGTCTATTGCTTTAAGGACAGCTCCGACGACCCAGGGCCCTACTGCATAAGCAAAAGAGCCTCGCGATGAACAAAAATCGTTCACCACGAAGCTCTTTTGCTTATGCTCCGGACCCTAACCGGGTCTTGTCGCTCACTTTATTCCGTTACCTGCTTTGGTGACTTGATTCTCTTGTAGAATACCCAGTAACTCCAGATGAAGTATACCAGGACAATTGGCAAGATCGTGAAGGTCAAAATTGTCATCAGACGCAAAGTATATGGTGAGCTTGATGCATTTTTAATCAAGATTGAATTTGCATTAGTCGTTGCAATCATAACTCGTGGGAACAAGCCATTGAAGATTAAGACAACCACACTGATCAGTGAAAGTCCACTGGCAATAAATGATGCCCAATCATGCTTAGCTTGAGCGCCCCACCATGCAGCTAATGTAAAGATAACCAAGGCGATTAAGATGCCCCAAGTTGACATCGGCTTACGAGTAAAGAAGTCGGTAGTCAAGTAAAGCAAAATGACAAAGACAACTTCACCTGCAAGCAATACAGGGTAAAGTATCTTGCTCCATTTTTGAGCACGATCTCTTAATTCACCAGTCGTCTTCAACCGCAGGAAGTTCAAACCGTGGATGAAGCAAAGCAGTGAAACTGCAACGCCACCTACGATTGAGAACCAGTTGACATAAGTGGTAAAGGTACCAAAGATATCACCATTTTTATCAATTGGAACACCTTGAATCATACTGGTAAACATCATCCCAAATAAGAAGGCAGCACAGAAACTGCCAATGGATGATGCCCACTCCCAGAAGTTACGCCAAGTATCCGTCTGCATGTTGGCACGGAATTCAAATGACACACCTCTGAAGATTAACGCAACTAAAATTAAGAACAAGACAATGTAATAACCTGAGAATAATGAAGCGTACCACATTGGAAATGATGCAAACATTGCACCACCGGCAGTGATCAGCCAAACTTCATTTCCATCCCAGTGAGGCCCAATTGTTTGAATGACGGTGTCTCGTTCTGCACGGTTCTTGGCAAAGAAACGAACGGCCATTCCAATACCAAAATCAAAACCTTCGAGAAAGAAGAAGCCACTAAACAACACGCCAATCAACAAGAACCAAATAAATTGATAACTAGTCATTATGAGCCGCCCCCATTTCATACGGATCTACCTTTTTGTCTGAATCTTGAGGTTTGGTTGAGTAACCATCAGTCAATACTGAATCCGGTCCTTGTTTGAGAACCCGGTGACTCAAGATAATCATGACAGCTCCCAATGAAGCAAAGATCAAGAAGTAGACAATGTTGGTAAACAGCAAACTTGCCACGGTAGACGTTGGTGATACCGCATCGGCAATGGTCAGCAGTCCGTATACAACCCATGGATAACGACCAAATTCAGTGACGAACCAGCCACAGGTATTAACGATGAATGGCAGCCAAACCATGAGACCCATAACGTATAGGAACCAGCGCTGCCTCATAATGCTTTGAGACTTCTTACGGTTGAACCATAATCCGATAATTGCAACAAGTGCAAATAATCCGGCAGATACAGCCATAATTCTGAAGCTGTAGAACAAGGTACGGGTTGGAACGTAATAATTACGAGTCTCACCATTCTTGTTGTACTTAGCTTTTAATTCTTTGTTAACCTGTTGTTGACCCTTGAAGGTACCGTTCAGGCTGTGATGACCAAGAATATTCAATACATAAGGAACTTCAATTGACCAAGTAGTCTTATGGTTCTTTGTGCCTTGAATAACCGACCAATTACCCTTTTGAGTGGAATTCTTCCAAAGACCTTCCATTGCGGCATACTTCATAGGTTGATTATTAATCAGGTAACGAGTTTGAGTATCACCTGACCAAATGGAACCTAAGCAGGCGATCAAACCAACAATCAACGTAACTTTCATTGATTTACGATAAAAGTTTTCGTGATCTTTCTTCAATAAACGCCATGCTGAACATCCGGCAACAACAAATGCAGCTGTCAAGAATGCACCGAAGATAACGTGTGGAAATTCATTCCACAGTTGACGGTTCATAATAACAGCGCCAAAACTGGTCATCTCAACTTTGTGTTGAGCAGCGTTCATTGCATAGCCGACTGGGTTTTGCATAAAACTGTTAGCAGCCAAAATCCAGAGAGCAGATAAAGTAGAACCAAACGCAGTTAACCAAATGAACAAGCAGTGAACCACCTTATTGAAGCGATCCCATGTGAACATCCACAGGCCAATAAATGTTGATTCCATAAAGAAGGCTGCCAAAGCTTCAATTGCAAGTGGCGCACCAAAAATATCCCCCATGAACCTTGAATAATCAGACCAGTTCATACCAAACTGGAACTCTTGAATAATACCAGTAACAACACCTACGGCAAAACTATAAAGGAAAATCTTCCCCCAAAACTTTGTCATATTTTTGTATGTGTCATCCTTCGTTACAACGTAACAAGTTTCCATAATCGCAACAATAAAAGCTAAACCAATGGAAAATGGTACGAAGAAGAAGTGAAACACCGTGGTCATCGCGAATTGAAAACGTGACAACCCCAACATCGACAATCCGACATTTAACATTGTTGTATCCCCCCTTACTAAATATTAATGAGTTATCCTCATATATCTATATTGTATATAGAAATGGTTCAATATTCAATGAAAACACTAATTAATTATCAGTGAACACTCATAAATGAGGCCGGATATGGGTACAATCGACTTCTGAATATGAAACCGTCATCAATTGTTGAAAATGCATGAATATTTAAATTTCCGGATTCATTTGTGAAATTGTTGCAATGGCTTTCATTAGACAATTGCCTACCCCACATTTATAATAAGGGTGATAAGATTAGTTTATGCTATTATTGTAATTTTCTAACGCAATCTTATTGCAATTATTTCAAAGGGGGAATCTTTTCATGACAAAGAATATCGTCGTCATTGGTGCCGGATTTGCAGGTGTTTATGCCACAAAGAAGTTGGCTAAACGATTCAAGAGCAATTCTGACGTCAAAATTACATTGATTGATCGTCATTCGTACTTCACCTATCTCACCCGATTACATGAAGTTGCGACTGAACGTGTCGATCCCAGCAGCATTCAGTATGACTTGCAACGCATTTTTCACAAGCAGAAAAATGTTCAGCTTGTGACTGACACGGTGACTGAAGTTGATAAGGATAAAAAGATCGTTACGGGGGAGAATGGAACCTACCCATTTGACAGTCTGTTAATCAGTATGGGTGGAGAACCAAACGACTTCGGAACACCAGGTGTTAAGGAAAATGGATTTACCTTGTGGTCCATGGAAGATGCATTACGTCTTCGAGCCCACATCCGTGACATCGTTGCTAAAGGTTCCATTGAACGTGATCCCGACAAACGTCGAGCAATGTTGACCATTGTTGTCTGTGGGTCCGGATTTACCGGTGCCGAAACAATCGGTGAACTCATTGACTACAAGAAGGTTTTAGCAAAGGATTACAAGCTTGATCCAAACGAGATTCACATTCTTTTGGTTGAAGCGGCTCCAACTATCATCAATATGCTTGACCGAACCAATGCTGCCCATGCGGAAGCTTATATTAAGAAGAACGGCATTGAAATCCGAACTTCCTCAATGATTACTTCCGTTAATCCAGACAGTGTCGACATCAAGGATCAAGATTCAATTCCAACCAATACCTTGATTTGGACTGCCGGTGTTAAGACTAACCATGTTGCCGACAGCTTTGGAATTGATGCCGGCCGTGGCGGTCGTTTGGTAACCAATCAATATCTTCAGGCCAAAGGGTTCGAAGATAAGAGCATTTATGTTGCCGGTGATGATGCCAATGCAACTGAACAAGGCGCTGAACGTGCCGTTCCGCAAACTGCTCAGGAAGCTGAAAATGAAGCCGTTGTTTCTTCCGCCAACATTGCTGCTGATATCGAAGGCAACCAGAATTACACTGAGTTCCACGATAAGAATATGGGCTTCACTGTTTCATTTGGTGCCTACTACGGAATTGCTCAAGTATTTGGCGGCAAACGAATCCGTGGTTGGATTGCAACAATTATGAAGCATGGAACCAACTTACTATACTTCATGCGAATTCACTCCGGTTACTTCATGATGCAGTATATCTTGGAAGAATTCTTCAGAGTTAATAATAACCGAACTGTTTTACCGGGAATTACCGCACGTCAAAGCAATGCGTTATGGAGCGTTCCACTCAGACTGTTCCTCGGAATCGTCTTAATGGTCGACGCCCTTTCATACAATGTAATTATTCCAGTTGGATTTGGTTTAACAGCGATTGAAGCAGTGCTTGGCTGCTTGATATTCTTTGGACTGTTTACCTGGATTGCCAACTTGGCGTTAATCATCATCTTCTTCTTGGGAATTGCCAGTTGGCCGCATGCATGGATCGTCTTTGCAGCTATTGCATTGATGAATGGTTCAGGTCGTTCATTTGGCTTGGATTACTGGTTCGTTCCATGGTTACAGAAGACTTGGGGCCGTTCACGTTACGGTGTCCCAAAGTCAATTTATAAGAAATAATTGATTCATTACAAATAGAAGCAGGACAATTTGAACATTGTCCTGCTTCTATTTTTTTGCCTATAATTATCTACATTTTGCATTAACTGGGTATTTCAACGATATATTTCCCATAATTTGGAACGTCAACAATTTGAATGTTTGTATCAAAGATTGATGCCAACAACTCACGGTTATAGCAGTCTTCTGGCTTGCCAACTTGAACCAACCGGCCATTTTTAACCAGCCAAAGTTCGTCGCTAATTTTAAATGCCTGGTTAATATCGTGGAGCACCATGATAATGGTGATGTGTTTTTGATCGTTCAGCCTTTGCAGAATGGCCATCAGTTCAGCTTGATAGTGAATATCCAAATACGTTGTCGGCTCATCCAATAACAAATATTGAGGGTCTTGGGCCAATGCGGATGCAAGCCAAACCCGTTGTCGCTGTCCACCAGATAGCGATGACAATGGTCTGTGAGCGAGGTTGCTTAACATGGTGGCTTCAATATATTTAGCCACCTCGGCATCAGAGATGGTTGCCAATAGATTATGGTGGGCAAGCCTGCCCGTTTTGACAACATCGATAACCGGCATATCATCGAACACATCATTCTGCTGACTGACAACGGCAATCTGAGTCGCAAGACTTTTTCGGGGAATTGTCGTAACTGATTGATTATTTAATAAGACTTCCCCGTTTGTCGGTGAAATAATGCCAGCCATGAGTTTCAGAAGTGTTGACTTACCAGCACCATTTGGCCCAATTATCGATAATATTCGGCCTTTTGGGACAGTTGCACTAACTTTCTGGAGAAGAGCTGGCTGTTGGGGATAATGATAACTAACTTGATTTAATTCCATTAAAATTCTTCCTTTGCAGCATCATAATCAGGAATGGGCCGCCAATAACCGTCATGATTACGGCTGCCGACAGTTCACTTGGCAAAACGACAATTCTGCCAATGGTGTCAACCACCAGCAAAAGCCATGCACCAAGCAGCATCGACAATGGAATGACTGTTTGGTAGTCCCGTCCCACTAAATACCTAACAACGTTTGGGACAACAATCCCCATGAATGGAATAGTGCCCACCACTGAGGAAACGCTAGATGACAAATAAACAACGACCAGCAGTAACGACACGCGCATGAACGAAGCAGAAACGCCCCTGGTTTGCAGTTGTTCGGTAGATAATTTCAAATAGTTTGCCCATGGTGAGATTATAACTGCCACCGCCATCCCGCTAACACCAAGAAATAAAAGGACTTCCGTCTGTGACCAGGTGATCCCATTGAATGATCCCGCACTCTGACCACCAAACCCACTGGAAAATAACTGTTCAAAGCCAGTAAACGTCAGCATCATTGCGACACCAATAATAATCAGCCGATATGGACTTTTCAGTGCCGGGCCTCGAGTTAAAAGAAACAACGCAAATAAACCGCCTAGAATTGAAAAAATAAACTTTCCGGCAGGAAATGCGGGTAATAGCATCGCCCCAACCATAATGAAAAAGTCAGCGGCACTGGTAACCCCTAAAATGCTGGGATCAGCCAATACGTTTCGAAAAGCTGCTTGACTTGCAGCACCGGCAACAGCCAACATCCCACCGCATATCATTACGGCAAGGATCCGTGGAAAGCGAATGTTAATTAAAATATCTAATTGATTGGGATTGTCGCCTTTGAACGCATCCATGACTTGGTTAAGCGGGATAAAGCTTGCGCCTACCATCATTGAAACCAAAATGGTGATGACAAGCATCACCAAAATAATTGAATACCATACTTTTTCAGCCTTACTCAATGTGCACTGCTCCCTTCCTTGGGATACAGCCAATTTGAAACAATCTTTAGTGCCGTTGAGGCTTTCATGTTTGCGGTGGCATCAAAATTAGGTTCGGTTAAATCATAGACCCGGTGGCTTTTAACCGCTGGAGTCGTCTTCCAGATTGGGTCCGATTTAAATTCAGACTTAAACTGCGGAATTACGATATTCGGAAGCGCATGAGCCAATCTCAAAATCACCTGTGGACGGGCTTTCTTAATCGCCTCATCATTAGGCGAGATGAATTCCTGCGACTTCGAAGCAAAAACATTCCGGCCACCGGCAATTGCAACCAAATCGCCAACATAGGACTGATTAGTCGCAATCATATAGGACGCCCCTGGGAGTCCCATCAATATGAGAACCCGTGGCTTTTGAGCGTGCTTTTTTGCAACCTTTTTTACCTGTGATTCAGCTTGATTGATCTCGCCAACTGCGGCTTTAGCTTCGGTGACTCGGTCATACTTTTGCCCCATTGAGCCAATCGTTTGTTTGAGCTTGGCAACGCTGGTTAAATCGAGAAAATGTGGTTCGATATGGCGCTGCTTAAAAGCTTTCCCAAATTGATCCTGCAGAGTTGTGACTGAATATACAGCAGTCGGTTTTAAACTGGCAATTTTCTCAACGCTTGGATTCATCGGATTACCAACTTTGGCAGCGTGGGCATACCGAGTGGGGATTTTATTTTGAGTTGTTGGTACACCAACCAAAGGTAATTTGAGTTTGTCGGCGATTTGAACCACGGCAAAAGTAGTCGCAACTATCCGCGCCTTTTTCTGATGGTTTGATGCCCCAATATGACTCATGAATAAACCGGCTAGTCCACCAACAACCAGGATGATTGACAGTACAATTAAAGCAATCTTACGAGATCCTTTCATCTTTACTGTCTCCCCCTTTTAGTGTCTAAAGTAAATCCATAACCCAGCGGAAATGCCGGCAATCAGCGTCACGCCTCCAACAATCCACGGGACGCCACTTTTCTTGGTTTGTGGCTTGCTGGAACTATGCTTAGCCGGTTTGGTTGCTTTCTGGCTGCTGCTACTGGCAGAGGGCTGAGATGAACTTTCTTTTTTTGAAGTCTTCTGAGGCGTCTTTTTAGTCTTGGAAGACTTCTTTACTTTTGCTTTTTGACTTGGTTTCTTGGAAGTTGTTTTCGGTTGATTTGGATTGGTCTTGGTGGATTGACTGCTGCTTGTTTTAGTTGGCTTGGTAGTGGCGGAAACAGCAGCGTTGTGAGTCGCTACAGTGTGCTTTTGGCCAAGGCTTGGCAACCCCGTCGTATTGAATTTGAACGAAATCAGATGCCGCGCCTTGTAGACTTTAGGGACATCAATCGCCAGTTTTGCATTGATTCGTTTTTTTAAATTGTTTGAATAAAACGAATAATAGACGTGTGAATTGCCTGCCCGATCTTTAACCCGACGAACATTAACTGGCGCCCGGCCATTGACCCACAGCACTTTAACCGGATATGACGATAAGCTTTTGGCTGTCTTGATTTGCATTGTGACATAATACAAGTGATTTTTAACGATCACGTTTGCTGGTTTAACAAAATAGCCGTCAGCCATTGATGTTTGATTGGTTCCATATCGCAATGGATGATATGCAATGGTTTGAGCATCCGCGGGAAAAGTGCTCACAAAAAACAAACCAAATGCAGCCAAAATGCCAATCAGCCACTTGGATTTATTTGATAGTCTCATGATTATTCCCCCAAATAAAGGATAATCCGGATACTAAAGCAACTCCAAAAACTGATAAATTATTTTGATCAGCATCACCGGTTTGTGGTAATTTTGTCTGGCTTGAAGCTGAGCTGCTGGCGACATCGCTAGCTGCGATTGCGGCATGCTTATTGGCTTTAGCCGGTGCTTTTTGAGCAAATTTGAAACGAATCGGCCATGTTGTATTGATTTGAGCTTGTGGAACGACTACGTGGATTGACCCTTTAATAATTTTCTTCAAAGTCTTGAATGACGAAACATTGAACGAATAGGTCATTGTGTAATTTTTAGAGGTTTGACCGTAATGAACAACCGAAGATTTAACCTTACGGCCGTTAATTGTGACAGGTCGAACGGCTTTGGAACCCAACTTTAAACTCTTCTTGTAAGAAACTTCCAGCTGTACATTATAATGCTTGGCGATTTTCTTAATAATAGCAGTTCGAGTAAAATATTTATTCGCCATTGATTTGGAATTGGAATCACCCTTTAAAACAACATATTTACGGGTTGTCGTTGGCACATTCGTCTTCGAAGCCACCTTCTTAATGGTTGGTGTCTTCACAGGAGCCGTTGAGCTGCTGTTTTCAGTTGGTGTGGTTGCACTGCTGCTTGAACTGGTCGGAGTGGTTGTACTGGGATCCGTATTGGAATTTGTCGGTTCAACAGCAGTCGTACTTGATGTCGTGTCGGATCCAGGCTGCTTAACAGCTGCCGTCCAATTAAATGAAAAGGTTGCTGACTCCTGCATCTGACCAATGAGTGGAATGTTGTAAAGAACAAAGCTAACCGGAATTGTATTGTTAGGATTGGTAAGATTAAAGGTCATCGTTCCATTATTTCCCGAAGTTATAATTGGTGAGGCACTTTGCCCGGCCATTGTCATTGAAGCAATGTAGTTTGCCCCATTAGTGGTGATAACGGTCGTATAATTTCCTTGATCGACGGTTACTTGAGCAGTTTGTTCAAAAAAATGATTGGCCATTGACTGCGATGAACTACCACTTTTTAATAATGTGACTGGAACCGTGTAGGAACCGTCCCCCAGATTTGCCGAATCGGCTTTTGCTGTACCTGTTGCTCCCCCGATAAACGCAAAAATAATTGCTACAAACAAAAATTGAATAAAATGAACAAAATTTCTTTTCATGCGAAAATCCCCCTCTTGATATAAAAATAATTGTACAAAGTAAGTTTACCATTTATGAAGTGACAGATAACCACTATTGTGTGAATCATCACGTATTTGTCATTACTTTTTTTAAAACGCTTCCTTATCTTTTTGTTTATAACCTTCGTTTTTAACCAAAAACAAGCCATTTGAAGTCTAAAGACTGTCAAATGGCTTGTTCATGATGTCATATCCGGTGACTGAGTGTCTTGTGTTTGTCTCAAAGCCATTGCCAGGATTTGAACCTGGGACCTTTTCCTTACCATGGAAATGCTCTACCTTCTGAGCTACAACGGCGTAATTTTATTGTCGCATAGATTGATATTATCAAAAAAAGCACTGATAGTAAATACTATCAGTGCTTTCTAAATTGCGTGGCAACGTCCTACCCT
>NZ_AZEA01000011.1 GCF_001435575.1 Lentilactobacillus sunkii DSM 19904 | reverse complement strand
ACCAACAACAGATATTGTAGAACCATTAATTCTGATGTGAGGGACGAATGTTTTTTTGTTTCTATAAATCAAAATTGATGATACTGGCATTAAAAGTCAATTAAATATATTTGATAGGGAGATTGATTATTTATGGCAAAAGTAGAAAGTTTTACACTGGATCACACAAAGGTTAAAGCACCATATGTTCGCTTGATTACAACTGAAACCGGTCCTAAGGGCGACATCGTTTCCAACTTTGATTTACGGTTAACCCAACCAAATGAAACCGCCGTTCCAACCGCCGGCCTTCATACCATTGAGCATTTATTAGCCAGCCTGCTCAGAGACCGTCTCGATGGCGTGATCGACTGTTCACCATTTGGCTGTCGAACCGGCTTTCATTTAATCACCTGGGGAGAACACAGCACGACTGAAGTCGCTGAAGCGTTAAAGGGATCCCTTGATGAAATTGCCAATAAGGTGGAATGGAAAGACGTCCCCGGCGTCGACAAGTATAGTTGTGGGAATTACCGTGACCACTCATTGTTCTCTGCGAAGGAATGGAGCAAGAAGGTTCTGGATGAGGGGATTTCGAATGATCCTTATGAAAGACATACAGTGTGACTAAGGCCGGGTGATGCGGTTTCTAAGGTAACTTTGGTTAAAACCCAGCAATTGGGTTTTGACCAAAGTTGCCTTAGAAGTTAGCATCGGGCCTGTCGGAACACGTTTCGGCTAGGTAAAATGTCACCCACCAATTAACTGATATTTCAAAGAATAACCACAAAATAACTGGAGGAATCTATTATGACAACTACCATCATCGGCTTTCCACGCATTGGGCACCATCGTGAATTAAAATTTGCTACCGAACATTATTGGAAAAACAAGATTGATCAAACTGAGTTGCTTAACACTGCTTATGATATTCGCAAAAACCACTGGCAGGCTCAACAAGCTGCCGGCATCGATCTGATTCCCGTTGGTGACTTTTCCTTCTTTGACGGTGTTTTAGACACTGCCAATTTATTGAACATCGTTCCTGAACGCTATAAAGAACTGAACTTATCACCGCTTGATGAATATTTTGCCCAAGCCCGTGGTTACCAAAACGGCTCCGAAACCGTTAAAGCTCTGCCAATGAAGAAGTGGTTCAATACCAACTACCACTATATCGTACCTGAATTTTCCAAAACTACTGATATTAAATTAGTCGGTAGCAAGTTGTTCGACGAAGTTGACGAAGCCCTCAAGCTGGGTATCAACGCCAAAGCCGTTATTACTGGTCCTTACACCCTTTTAAAGCTGAGTCGGTTTATTGACGGCGCAAAAGCAACCGACTTCGTTGACGACCTGATTACCGCTTATTCGGCAGTTATCAAGCATCTGGATCAACAAGATGTTGCCTGGATTCAAATTGACGAACCGGCCCTTAGTTTTGATGTCGATTCAGCCGAAAAAGCCCTCTTTGATAAATTGTACAAGGGCATTCTGGCAGCAAAAGGATCTGCCAAGATTCTCCTCCAAAACTACTTCGGTGATATCCGAGATATTTACAATGATGTCATCAGCCTTGATTTTGATGGGATTGGTTTGGACTTTGTTGAAGGAAAGTACAACTTGGAACTCGTTAAACAAAACGGTTTCCCCGCTGACAAAGTGCTCTTTGCCGGGGTTGTTAACGGTAAGAACATCTGGCGCAACCATTATGAAAAAACAATTAAATTGCTCAATGGCCTGAACACTGAAGCAAAAGTCGTTTTAAGTAGTTCGGCTTCCCTACTTCACGTACCTTACAGCGCCGAGGATGAAACCAAAGTACCTTCCGACGTTAAGCAGCACTTGGCCTTCGCAATTGAAAAGCTGGCAGAAATCAAAGAACTCGACACGATTTATCATGACGAGGCCGATGGCAAATCAGCTTTGGAAAAGAACGATACGTTGTTCCGCAGCGTCAAGCATCCAATTAATGAAGCTGTCCGCGATCGCATTGCCGGCTTAACTGACGCTGACTATACGCGTTTACCAGAACGTGCCGAACGTGAAAAGATTCAGAAAAAAGAGTTTGATTTACCAATCCTGCCAACAACCACAATCGGTTCGTTCCCACAAACCAAGGATGTCCGTCAAAACCGGGCAAAACTTCGTAAGGGTGAAATCAGTAAAGAAGAATACGATAAGTTTAATGAAGACAAAATTCGCAGGATCGTCAAAATCCAAGAAGAAATCGGTTTGGATGTCCTGGTTCATGGTGAATACGAACGTAACGACATGGTTGAATACTTCGGTGAAAAGCTGGACGGCTTTGTCTTTACCCAAAACGGTTGGGTTCAATCATATGGAACCCGTGGTGTGAAACCACCAATTATCTGGGGTGATATCAGTAGAACTGCTCCAATCACCGTTGCTGCATCAGTATTTGCCAAGAATCTCACCGATAAACCAATGAAAGGCATGCTCACCGGACCGGTTACCATCTTCAACTGGTCATTCCCTCGAGAAGACGTGACTCCTAAAGAATCTGTGACGCAAATTGCCCTGGCTCTTCAAGATGAAGTCCTTGATTTGGAAAAACACGATATTAAGATTATTCAAATTGACGAACCTGCCTTACGTGAAAATCTGCCGCTTAGAAAGTCCAACTGGTATTCTGAATACCTTGACTGGGCAGTCCCCGCATTCCGTCTGGTTCACAGCAAAGTTCAACCAAGCACGCAAATTCATACGCATATGTGCTACAGCGAATTTGGTGACATCATTAAGGCAATTGATGCCCTAGATGCCGATGTTATCTCATTTGAGGCTTCACGTGCGGACTTTACGTTAATTGATCAGTTAGTTGCTGCCAATTTCCAGACTGAAGTCGGACCTGGCGTTTACGATATTCATTCACCACGGATTCCTTCCGAACAAGAAATTGAAGGCCTTATCAAACAGCTGGTTGCCAAATTACCTGTTGATAAAGTATGGATTAATCCCGATTGTGGCTTGAAGACCCGTTCAGAAGAAGAATCATTTGAAAGTCTGAAAAACATCGTTAACGCCACCAAGAAGGTTAGGAGTGAAATCAATGAGCCTAACGGAGTTATTTAAAACCAAAACTGTTTTTTCTCTGGAGGTCTTTCCACCTAAGAAAAGCTCGCCGACAGAAGCAATTTTGCCAACCCTCAAACGACTGCAGTCTATTCATCCCGACTTCATTTCGGTAACTTTGGGAGCCGGTGGCACCGACCACTGTAATGGGACGGTCGAAATTGCCAACCTGATTCAAAATCAGTTGGACATCCCTGCTGTTTCCCACGTTCCCGGCCTTTATCAATCCAAGGAGGATGTCTTGGCATTGCTGGATCGGCTGGACAGCATCAACGTCAAAAACATTTTGGCGTTGCGTGGTGACAGGATTCCGGGTAAAGAACCGGTTGGCGATTTCAATCACGCCAACGAATTAGTTGCCTTTGTCCATGAACAACGGCCTGATTTCAGCATTGCCAGTGCGTGTTATCCCAACTGTCATACCGAAGCACCGGATTTTGTCAATGACATCACTCACTTAAAGCAAAAGGTGGATGCCGGCGCCGACCACTTAATCAGCCAACTGTTTTTCGACAACCAGGCCTTCTATGACTTCAAGGAGAAAACTGAACTTGCCGGGATTCATGTCCCGATCGAAGCAGGAATTATGCCCTGTACCAACAAGAATCAAATTGAACGGATTACCCAAATCTCCGGTGTTCCAATTCCAAAGAAATTTGCTGCAATCATGGACCGTTATCAGAACAGCGAAGAAGCAATGCTCGACGCTGGAATCGCCTTTGCGGTGGATCAAATTATTGATTTGGTATCCCAAGGCGTTGATGGCATTCACCTTTATACGATGAACAAGTCTAAAATTGCCAAACGAATCTGGAATGAAACCCGCTCGGTATTTGAAGCAGCTGACACATCAATTCAAAAGGATCATGCATAATTAAAAAGCGTCATGTTATCTAACCGGCTTGAACGATTAGGTGACATGGCGCTTTATTTGCGGGGATTCAACTTGGAGGAGATGATTCCGCTTAATTAACATGAGCATTTAAACGTGGGTGACGAATCAAGTGGTTGGCGATCATCATCATAACCGCGGTGGCGGCAATTCCCGACGTGTAATAAATCTTTTTTCGATTCATTTAAATTCTTCCTTTCTTGGAGAATCTTGAAATCAACTATTTGCTTGAAGAAAGATATCTTGGAGGAGACTCTCTTCTGAATGTTTGAATTCAATTTAGCTGCAGCTCACTGTTCTGCGTTAACCGTTAAGGTTGATTGTTGTGTGCCTTCTTTCTTTTTGGATTGTTTATAGATTACTGTAAGCAACTTAACTGAAGCTTAAATCCAGCATATGGTTCAAATTTGGCTTCGACTCTTAAGAAAATCGCTAGAATTACGATGTAAAACGAACGAAATATTAAGGATTGTTTAATATTTCACATGGCTTTAAAACGCCGTTACAGCAGGCTTTCATTAAGCTATATCTTATGTTGAACATTTGACTTTTATTATAGATATGATAAGATAAAAGTGGGGATAGGTTCATGAGCCGGTGCATGAATCTAATTGTCGTCACAGTCAGTAAAGGAGATGGCAGCAATGCTCAACTTATATATTTCACCTAGCAGTTCCTCATGTCGGCGAGCAGAAAAGTGGTTAAACGATCATGGTATCCGGTTTGATAAACGAGATATTTCAAAGCATCCGTTAAACGTTGACGATTTAAAACAAATCCTCCGATTGTCAGAAAACGGGACGGAAGATCTCATCTCAACTCGGTGCCACAGCTACAAGAGATTAAAACGCAAACTCGACTTTGATAATTTGCGAATCTCTCAATTAATCGATCTGATGGTTGAATATCCAGATCTCATCCGACGGCCGTTGATCTTCAATAACCAACAGCTTCAGGTTGGCTTCAGCGAAGAACGAATCCGGAGCTTTCTGCCAAAGGAAACCAGAAAAGCCATGCTCAACGACTTGCTTGACCGGGCAAACGAAAACATAACGGCATAACGATACTTATTTAGCAGCCGAGTGGGTTCATGAACGCCCGGTTCTTTTTTGCCATTATTAGCCAACCAAAAAGGAGCAATGAACGAAACATGTATTTCGTCCATTGCCCCTATGAAATTTTCATTACATATCCATGACGTGTTCCAACGACGACGTAAAACTACCAGTCTACTGAAAGACTGCTTCTCTTACGTAGCCTATGGTATGCATTCAGAGCAAACTCGCCTTTTCTCACACTCACATTTTTTAACTTTTTTCTTGTTCTTTAATATTTTCTTGGATAATATCATGCAGTCGATTGAATAGAATTCCTTCACGCAACCCACTGGTGGAGAACATAATCCGATCCGAATCCAGATAGTTCATTAACAGAATCACCGGAATCAGACCGCCGACAATGATATCAGCCCGTTCCTTGTTAATTCCGGGAACCTTTTTTCGTTCATCCAGATTCATTCGAATGATTTTTTCAAACGTGCCATTCGTCGCATCGTCTCGAAGTTGGTAACCGTGAATATCATTGGTATCCAACAAGTTATTGAAACGCCGATTGATTTTGGCCAGGGTTCGATTACTGCCGCCTAATCCGATAATTGGCAGGTTAAGTCCGTTTCGCAGCCACCAAACACTTTGGAAAATCTTGTTAACAAAGATCATGGCTTTGAAGACTTCTGCGGCTGAAATTTCATCTGCCAAATCAAATTTGGATGAAAGGGTCACTGATCCAATTGGAATGCTAATCAGGTTACTGACTTTGCCATTTTGGACCAGGACAATTTCAGCACTCGCCCCACCCGTATCGATGATCACGGCGTTGGTGGCAGGCAATGTCTCACTGACACCGACATAATCCAAGTAGGCTTCCTTGGTTCCGGAAATGACCTCCAGATTGATGCCAATGTCATTTTTGACCCGCTTTAAAAACTGCTTTTGATTGGTGGCCTGCCGGACAGCTGCCGTAGCAACTGCCTTAATTGTCAAATGGTCCAATTTGGAATAAATCGATTTAAAACCTTTAAGCGCAGAAATCGTTCTGTCGATTGCTGCTGGCTGCAGAATTTTTTCTACACCCATGTTCTCTGACAAACGGACATACTGCTTTTCTTCGGCAACTGTCTCGTAAGAACCGTCATTACTGATTTTACTGATAGTCATCCTAACTGAGTTGGAGCCTAAATCAATAACTGCTAAATTTTCCATTACTCTCCATCTCTCCCGTCCTCATCATTCAATGGATCAGGTTGATTTTGTGGACTCATCATTGGTTGAAATTGGGCACCACTTTGAGGGCGTGCTTCTCTTTGCTGGGCATTTGTCAGCTTAGTTGCCTGAGCGGCAAAATACTCTTGAGAATTCAGAGGTTCACGGCCTCTTCTGTCAACGCGTTTGTATACCCCGTCTTTATCCAGATTCCGAGTCTTAACGTTATCATTCCACATCGTATTGTAAATGTCGACTACCCGTTTACTTAAATCAGGCTGGAGAACTGGGAACAGCTGCTCAACCCGTCGATTCAGATTTCGAGTCATCAGGTCGGCACTTGAAAGGTAAACTTGTTGATCACCGTCAAAATTAAACATATAAATCCGGCTGTGCTCGAGGAAGCGGCCAACAATTGAATGCACAGTAATGTTCTCACTGACATCCTTGATGCCCGTCTTCAAGCAGCAGATTCCCCGGATAATCAGGTCAACTTTTACTCCGGCATGAGAGGCTTCATACAACTTCTCAATCATTTCAGAATCTGACAGTGAATTCATTTTCATCTGAACATGAACCGGTCGGCCGGCTTTTGCATACTTGATGGACTCGTTCAACCGGCTCGTAATGAACTCACGAATACCGTTTGGTGAAATGTGGAGCTGGTGGAAGTATGGTGGCCGCGAGTACCCTGACAACATGTTAAAGATGTTGGTTACGTCAATTCCAATATCAGTGTTGCAGGTTAACAATCCCAAATCAGTATAGAAGTGGGCGGTCACGTCGTTATAGTTACCGGTTCCCATATGAACATAGCGACGAATCCCATTTTCTTCCCGTCGAACAACCAACGAGAGTTTGGAGTGGGTCTTGAGCCCAACCAGGCCATAAATAACGTGACATCCCATCTTTTCTAGCTGGCGAGCCCAATGAACGTTGTTTTCTTCATCAAACCGCGCTTTAACCTCAACCAGTACCGTTACCTGCTTACCATTTTGGGCAGCCCGGCCAAGGTACTTGATGATTGGTGAATCACCGGAAACCCGGTACAGCGTCATTTTGATGGCAAGGACTTCGGGATCGGTTGAGGCCTGCCGGATAAACTCAACGACTGAGTCGAATTTATCGTAAGGGTGCTGCATCAGCCAATCGTGCTTTTGAATGGCATCAAAGATATTGTGATCGGAGTTAAGGGCTTCTGGCTGATATGGCTTATATGGCTGGTATTTCAGATCATCATGCCCGATAACCTTGCCCGCTAATTTGCTTAAGAAAGTCAGATCCAATGGTCCGTTCACCTCATAGACCGAATCCTCAGCCGTTTGAAGTTCTTTAACCAGGCGCTTACGAAGCTTGTTGCTAATTGTTGAATCCACTTCCAACCGGATAACTTGACCGTGTTCACGCAGTTTTAACTGCTGCTGAACTTTTTTGAGCAGGTCGGAAGTATCTTCTTCGGCCACATCCAAGTCCATATCACGGATAACCCGAAAGACGGAAACTTCTTTAATCGTATAATTGATGAATAATTGGTCAACAAATTGCTTGATGATGTCTTCGATTAAAATGAAGTCATTGTCGCCGCCAGGCAGTTTAACGACCCGCGAGAAGATGCTGGGTACTTGAAGCGTGGCGTACAACGTCTTTTCATCTTCATCGTCATTCTTATTAAGCCGCAGTGAAAGATTAAGCGAATCGTTGTTAATAAATGGGAACGGCCGTGAACTGTCGTCAGCCATTGGTGTCAGGACAGGATACAATTCATCATGGAAATAACCTTTGATGAACTGATACTGGGCGGAATTAAGATCGCCAACCTTCAGCAAATGAATACCAACCTGACTTAACGCCGGCAGAAGTGACCTGTTCAACGTACTATATTGCCGGATCAGCATCTCATGGGCCTTAACGTTGACATCCCGCAGCTGTTGTTCAGCTGAACGGCCTGATGAGTCGCGGCCATCCCATTTAACCTCAACCAGTTTTGCCAGTGAAGCAACTCGGACCATGACCCACTCGTCAAGGTTGCTTTGGGTGATTCCCAAAAACTTGACCCGTTCAAGTAACGGATTATTCTTGTCACGAGCTTCTTCCAACACCCGCTCATTAAAATCAAGCCAGCTGAGTTCGCGGTTGTTATAATACTTGGGATTTTTGAAATCAATTTTGTCTGTCATTTCGCTTTTATCCCCCTTTGTTTAAGGACTGCTTTATATCCATATGCTTCTGTAAAGAAATGACTCTTAGTGTTGAAAATCCAATGTTCATAAGCTAAGTTGGCATTACTGAAGACGGTGATGACGACTTTGGATTCTTTGATTGAAACCGAAATCTTTTTGATTTTTTGCTGACGATCGTCATCCAAGGCATCGGCCAATCGGAGAATCGCTGCTAATTTGGCAATCAATCGACGGCTTTCAGCTGAGATATGCTGGAAGTGAATCAAATCTTCATTCGGCGTCGTTGAACTGTGATAACGGGCGATGGCCGCAATCACGCGGATGTCGTCACGTGACAACCCAATAATTTCCGAATGCAGAATAATATATTCAGAATGCAGATAATGTTCATGGATGCCGATGTAATTGCCGGAATCGTGGAGAATTGAAGCAACTTGAAGTAAGGTTCGTTCTCGTCGACCCAATTTGTGCAGTGGTCTTAACTGGTCAAACAAATGAAGGGCAAACTTGGTTACCAAGTCTCTGTGAACCGGTTCAACATCGTAATGTTCAGACAAGTTAAGTGCCAGGCGAATAATTTCCGGTGTGAAATCAAGCTTGGAGTACCCACGTTCAAGGGCCTCTTGATTAACCAATCCATCAACAACGCCTGAACTTGAAAAGCCAATCTCCACGGCGTTGGTGACCCGTAAAATTCTTCGAGTCAACAAGAGCTCAGGTAAAACCATCGGGATATAGTTTGGATCAACCTGCAGCCGTTCGATTAAATACTGATCGGATGTATCCACCAAATCGTCCACCAATTCAGTAAAGTCATTAGCGGTTATCGTTTCACCGACTTTAGTGTGCTCATAATTTTCAACTAATCGTTGTAGCGGTAATGAACCTAATAAAATAATTTTGCTTGGCTTTTGGCTGGAAACCACACTAGCCGGGTTGCCAATGTAAAAGTCGTTTAACTTGGAGTCAATATAATCATTTAATAAGCCAATCGAACTTGGTGCCGTTTGCCGTAAACTCTGAAGATCCTCGGCAATTTTAATCGGTCCCAAGGCAAAACTGGTTGAGTCGACGAATTTGCCATTCTTAAACTCGGTAATTGCAGTATTTCCTGACGTAATGCCGACCAAAAAGACGGTCCGATTATCGTCATTTTTTTGGTTACGAAGTTCGATTGAAATATTCTGATTTCGGTAGTAGGTTTCTTCACTGCTTGAAAGCCACTCAATATTCAAACCCGTGTGTAGAAATAGCTGGTCGGCAATAAAGTCTGAATTAATTGCTTGGTGCAATGCACTACTTCCAAATAGTTTGTAATTTTCGACACCGTAATCGTTTAAAATTTGAACAAAGCCAGTCAACGCTTCCGATACTCTGTTAACTGACTCGTACTTAACCGGCTGATCCTGATAAACATCATCCCCCAGGTTAATGTCCTTTTTGACATGTTCCAGTGGCTTTAGAGTCTTTAAATTCACAATCAACAATTCCAACCCTTGGACGTTAACCATCATGACGCCGTAATATTTCACTGCCAATGTATTCACCTTCTGTATGGATTCCCAACGCTGCATCCGAAAAAACATATCTCTCTTATCAGAATAAGTATACAATATTTTACGATCAATTAATCGCTTCACATATCTTTACAAGTTAAGTTTTTGCGATTTTTAGTAATTCATGGATTAACGATTGCTTATTATTACAAAACAGTTTGATTGACATCGATTACCCAACGTCTGAGAATATAAATGTACCTATATTGTTTATTATGAAAGAAGTGGAATTGATGACTGAACTTAATGCAACAAATTCTGGTACTTACAAATTTGATGACCAATTTATTGTCAATCGCTTGGGTTATGGCACCATGCAGCTGACTGGCAAGGGAACCTGGGGGCCATTCCCCGACCCTGAAAAGGCAGCTGACGTTGTATTCCGGGCCACAGAGCTTGGAATTAACTTCTTCGATACTGCGGATTCTTACGGCCCTTGGTTTGCCGACCGCTACTTGGCAGAAGGCTTGAAAGGTGCCGCCAACCGCAACAAAATCTTTATTTCCGATAAAGTCGGCCAGACCCGTCAAGGTCCAAACGTCTGGACACCGCATGGCGAACCAAACTACTTGCGTCAGCAAGTCGAAGTTTCCATGATGACTCTGGGGATTGACCATGAGGATTTGGTCTTCCTTCACCGAATTGACTCGCACTTCCCAGTTGCCGATCAAGTCGGTGAACTCAAGAAGATGCAGGACGAAGGTAAGATTAAGCATATCGGTTTGAGCCAAGTCACTGTCGATCAAATCAAAGAAGCTCAAAAGTACGCCAAGATTGACGCCATTGAGAATCTTTACAACGTTGGCAATCATGGTGACGATGATGTCGTAGACTACGCTGAGAATCAGCATATGGCCTTTGTGCCATGGTTCCCACTGGACACGGGTAAATTAGTCGGTACCGACAGTCCACTGAGTTCAATTGCCAAGAAGTATAATGTTTCCGAAGCTCAAATTGCTTTAGCATGGCTGTTGAAACGTTCACCAAACATTCTCCCAATTCCAGGAACCAGTTCAGTTGCCCATTTGGAAGATAATGTTGCAGCTGCCAATGTTCAACTGAGTGATGAGGATTTTGATACTTTAAGTCATCTATCTAAATAAGCATAAAATTGTCAAAAGGACCGTTTAGCCTTCATCAATGAAAGGTTGAACGGTCCTTTATTCATAAGCTGTAGAATCCTAAAATCTGACCTGTTAAATCCCCCAGCATTGGCATTTGATTATAACTTCACTTGAAATGCACAATGATTAGTGTAGAATGATGCTTATCATTTTGAAGGGATGAGTGACAATGTTAAAGCTTAAAGCAACTCTTTTATTAGCCGCTGCCTTAATCGGATTATCAATTCAAGCCCCTAGCAGTGCCAATTCGGTCAAAACGGAAGTGGATGGGAACACTTCTACAACGGTTGCCACATCATATTCGGTCAAAGTTAAAGACATTGGCCGGCATTATTTGGTGACCAACAAGACTGCAAAGCTTCATCCATTCTCGTCCGGTAAGGTCTCAAGTCACAAATCGTTGACAATCCCAAAAAACTCCGTGCTGACTGTTCAAGGAAACAAACAGCATCTTAAAGGTAAGATTATTTCGCTCGTCGGTAAAAAGCATCAATACTTTTTAGCTCATCCCAACAATTTTGTTTACAACTCGACAGGGGTTCGAAATACGCCGCAGACTGCCCATGAGCTTAAAAATGGCTCCAAAAAATGGGCCAAGTCCCTGAAGAATGGCCAAATTAAAGCCATCCGTTATTATACGGATAAAGGCTATACCAAGATCAATACTGCATTACGATTTCCAAAACAGCCGGCCTCCAAGAAAGTAACCGACAGTATCAGCAAAATCAATGCCGGTATTCAAACTTTCAAGTTGGCAAAGCCACTCACCGTGTACCGTGGGACTTCTACCATTGGTTTGAAGAAGTCATTGGGAAATCGATCAATCAAAATCGGTCATTCCTATGCCGATCCGGCGTACTCATCCTGTACCCTCAGCCAGATGATTGCCCTTGGCTTTTCCCCTCAGCACGTTGTCCTCAAAGTCAACTTGCCAGCTGGGCATCATGGGGCTTATATCGACCCGATTTCAACCAACGTCGGTGAAAAAGAATATCTGCTAGATAGTGGAGCCAAGTTAATCGTGACCGGTTATCAAAAAGCTCAATCAACTGTCCATACGGTCGTCACAGTCAAGAAACGCGGCCATGCAGCGAAGCATCACGCAACTAATGTAAAGACCAACTACACATTGGTAACACTTAATGTTAAGCAATAAACAAACAAGTTTTGGGATTAATTCTCAGAACTTTTTTTGTTGTCAAAATACTGCTGTACCTGCCTTCAGAGCCGTCATTCGCTTTTCTACTTTAGAACTGTTATAATCTAGTTAAGGAACTATTTCTGATTGGAGGCGTTTATGATGAGTAAATTGACCAACTATATGAGATTAATCGGTGTGTTTGTGGTTGCCGGAATCGCACTGGTTCTGCAATTCGGCTTCAACCAAGCTCTTTATGCCCAAATCGTCATTTCATCTGTTGGATCACTAATTGCACTATTGATGTTTATTGACATGGTTAAAACACTCCGATCAGGAAAATTCGGAGTGGATTTATTAGCGATTACCGCGGTGATTGCGACGATTGCTGTTGGTGAATATTGGGCAGCGTTAATTGTTCTGTTGATGCTGACAGGTGGTGATGCTCTGGAAGATTACGCAGCCAACAAGGCGAACTCAGAATTGCAGTCACTGCTGGAAAATTCCCCTCAGTCTGCCCATCTCCTTAAAGATGATTCAATTGTTGACGTCACCATCGATCAAGTTAAAGTCGGTGACCGGATCGTTGTTAAGCCCGGTGAGGTTATTCCAGTTGATGGAACGATTACCGAAGGAACGACAACCGTTGATGAATCGTCACTAACCGGTGAATCCCGGCCAATTGATAAAGTCGCCGGTGGGAAGGTCATGTCAGGGGCAATTAACGGTGACGCCTCCTTTGACATGATTGCCGATAAAACTGCCGATGAATCACAATACCAAAACATTATCCGGTTGGTGAAGCAGGCTGAGGCAACTCCCGCCCATTTTGTTCGAATGGCCGACCGATACGCCGTGCCGTTTACAATCCTGGCTTATGTGATTGCCGGGGTGGCCTGGTACATGGCCGGCGACCCGGTCCGGTTTGCCGAAGTATTGGTTGTTGCATCCCCTTGTCCATTAATTCTGGCGGCGCCAATTGCGCTTGTATCAGGAATGAGCCGGGCAAGCCGAAATGGGATTATCGTTAAAAGTGGAACAATTATTGAAAAGCTCTCAACCGCAAAAACATTTGCCTTTGATAAAACCGGAACCATTACCAAGGGTCATTTAACAGTTAGTGATGTTGGTGCTACGGCTGGTTATACCAAGGAACAAGTTTTGGCACTGGCTGCCGGAGCCGAACAACAGTCAAGCCACATTCTGGCCCGTTCATTGGTTTCAGCAATCCCTGACAAAATTCCAACGGCTACAAACGTTGTGGAAACGACTGCCGAAGGTGTTCAGGCAACTATTAACGGCCAGACAGTCAAAGCCGGCAAAGCCGAATTTGTCTCATCCGATCCAATTAAAAAGCTTGATCAAACGACCGTCTATGTTTCCGTCGATGGAAAATACGTTGGTTATGTGGCCTTCTCCGATGAACTTCGTCCAGAAGCCAAGGCCGTTATGGACAGCCTTCATGAGCAGGGTGCCACCCAGATCATGATGATTTCCGGTGACCGTCTACCGATTGCCGAAGAAATCGCCGATCGCGTCGGCATCGATAAAGTGTATGCAGAACGATTACCACAAGAAAAAATTGACGTCATTAAGCAGGTCGACAAAAAGCACCGTCCTGTCGTGATGGTCGGTGATGGTGTCAATGATGCACCATCGTTGGCAACCGCCGATGTCGGCATCGCCATGGGGGCTCACGGGGCAACAGCAGCCAGCGAGTCAGCTGATGCAGTTGTTCTTAAAGATGACCTGGGCTTGGTTAGTAAAGCCGTCCGAATCTCGGATGACACCATGAGAGTTGCCAAAGAATCTGTCCTGATCGGAATCGCGATCTGTACGATTTTAATGCTGATCGCCAGTTTCGGTGTGATCCCGGCAATCATCGGTGCCATGCTCCAAGAAGTCGTTGATACTGTGACAATTCTCTGGGCATTAAGAGCTCGTGCCGGTGATAAAAAAGAAGCCGATCTGGTCCCGGCCCAATAATCTGATTTGACAAATTTGGAGATTGCTTTATATTTAAAACAGTAATAAGTACCATTTTCGAACTAGGAGGGAACATTCATGAGAATTCACGTTGTTATGCGTAACAAGGAAACCGGCGAAGAATACTTAACTTCTAAGAACCGTCGGAACAACCCTGACCGCTTAAAGTTAACAAAGTATTCACCAAAACTGCGTAAGCGCGTTTTGTTTGAAGAAAAGAAGAACTAAAGAGTTTCAAATAAGCCCAAGCAACTGACATTAATCAGTTGTTTGGGCTTTTATTTTGCTTTCTTTGATTTTTCATATTCCATAAATTGATACAGCACCAACTCCATTATCACAATTAACGACACGTGGGAGGTCATATCGACTCCACTGACTTGAAGTTCATCAGTAAATAAATAGAGATTTTCATCGCTCATATTTTGAATGGTGTTGTTATTTGCACCGGTAATCGACACCAGCATCGCATAATTCTTTTTGCTTTGGAGATTTTGGATAATTTGAATTAATTCGTCGTCTTCACCTTCATAATCAAAAACAAAGATAATATCATCATGCTGGACATTCCGGTATGCCAGCCGCCGCTGCTCGTGGTTCTTCGGGAATATGACAACAAATCCGTTCAGCGTATACAGATACTCAATGTATTCGGCAGAATATTTACTGAATCCTTTGGCAAAGAAATACAGCTTCGGCCGGCGATCCAACACGTGACAGATATTCAACAATTTTCGTTCATCCAAAACCCGGACAGTTTCTTCAATGTTTTTGAGGTACTCATTGCGGTATTGGGCCTGTTCCTGAACGAATGGTTCTTCTTGATTATCCTGAGTGTCACTGTTCAAAACGGTATATTTGATCACCGTACTGAACTCACTATATCCTGAAAAGCCAATCTTCCGAACAAAGCGTAGGAAGGTTGTCGTTGATACGTAGCAGGCTGCGGCCAGTTCCCGGATGCTTTTATTTTGAATCTTATCCATATTCTTAATGACATAATCAAGCAATCCGTACTCATTTTTATTCAGTTTTTCCACGTATGGTTTAATAATCTCAAAAAAGTTCATGGGGATCCTCTAATCCGGCACGCCAAGGACAATAGAGTGGATGTCCCCGCCACCAAGCAGTAATTCTCGTGCATACACGGGTTCAATGGTTCTGTCTGGGAAGATGGCCTGGTATTGTTTGATCGCTGCTTCATCGTTTGGATCACCAAAGACTGGCAGGATAACCGCGCCGTTGGCCAGGTAGCAGTTAATGTAAGTTGCCATCAGCCGATCACCTTCGTATCGTGGCAAACGCCCGTTAACCGGGTCAACCCCTTCGCTTTCCTCTTGGGTAATTTGGAGTGGTTTCGGCATTTGAACTTTATGAACCTTTAGTTTTCGACTACGGGCATCGGTTGAATTCAAAAGGATTGCCAGTGCCTCATGACTAATTTTATACATTGGATCAGATTGGTCCTCGGTCCAAGTCAAAGCCACTTCAGCTGGTCGGACAAAGTTAACCATGTTATCAACATCACCGTTGGTTTCATCCATAAAATAGCCTTGTTCCAGCCAGATGATTTTGGTGACGTTGAGGTATTTTTTGAAAATTGCTTCGACCTTCGCCTTATCAATCTGACCATTCCGGCCTTCCGAAAGAACCGATTCCTCTGTGGCAATCAGCGTTCCTTCACCGTCTGTCTGATAGGCCGACCCCTCCAGCACGAAGTCAACATCATAATGATCGAAGTGATCCAAATCACTGACTTTTCCGGAAACCAAATTATCTTGATCCCATGGAAAATACAGCCCATCAACCAAGCCGCCCCAAGCGTTGAACTGCCAGCTGACGGTTCGAATATCATTTTGATCGTTGACCAGATAAGTCGGGCCAACATCCCTCATCCAAGCATCGTTGTAACTCATTTCAACCACTCGCACCGATCCCGGCAGTGTGTGGATGGCGTGCTCGTATTGTTTCTGTGAGGTCAGCATGGTCACCGGTTCATACTGACTGATCTTGGCAGCCACTTCGGCAAAGACTTTCTGGGCCGGTTTAGCGCCGTCACGCCAGTTATCGGTCCGCTCAGGCCACATCATGTACGCCTGCTGATGGCGGTGCCATTCAGGTGCGACGCTGTAATTATCCTGTTGTGGAGTTGTGTTCTTAATTTCCATAATTTACCTCGATATTTCCTTGCTCAATAATAACATTTAATTTGTGAAAGCACTAACATTCGCATCATACATACATTCATGCTAGCCACGTTTATCACTTTTACTAAACTTCAAGTGATACAATGAGATTAACTCATGAAAAGAGGCCAACACCATTGAAATCAACTCACATCATCGGTCTAACGATTACTTCAGGATTTGCGTTCTTGTTAGCTGGCGCTGCGGTTCCAGCGCACGCCACAGTTGTTAAAAACAGCTTTTTGAAAACAACCCGGACAATCCGGACAACCAACAGCAAGAAACAGGTCAAACTCACCATTCCCAAGAATACTGTTGTTCAAGCTGCCGGGGTCAAATGGTCCGGTCATCATAAATACGTCTATATCAATGCCGACCAGTTGAGTTATCATCTCAGAAAACCGCTGCTCAGTACCAAGAGTACCAGTAATTTCAGCAGGTGGCTCCGCGTCAGCCACACAAATTTCCAACAAATCAAAAAACCAGTCTATTTATCATATTACAATACAAATGTTCACAATCCGCTCACTAAAGGTACGACTTATCACACCAAGGCAGATTTGTGGAAGGGACACGCCCTGCCAGTCGATTACCAGTCACAAAGCGGCATCCGACTCAGAGTCACAACGGATGGTTATCTGGAATACTTTGCCAGTTCACCATACGTTTACGAAACATCGGCCAAACCCTCTGATACAGCCAAAGTGATCGGTGCCACTTATCTGGACGGGCTCAACCAGGATATTATGACATTTAATTCGTCATTTTCGGCCCTGCCATTTAAAAAATCTGGAAACCAGTACACACTAACAATTAGCGAGCAAGGTCAATGGTCCACCACAGCCACTCCCAACGAAGACAATCTGAAATCACTCAACCTACAGAAAATTTCGAAGGTTGAAGATCAAGAATGGTACTGGCGTTACCAGACAATTAACTATTAGGAGAGGACGTTAACATGAAATTAAACCCATTTATCAAATATCTCATCGGTTCACTATCACTGCTTGTGTTTGGAACGGTGACGGCCCAATCGGCGTCAGCCAAAACCCACTATCTGACTAACGTGCCAGACTATTCATTTTTGGAAACAAAACGCACCATCCATACCACCAATGACTACTTCAATGATGTGAAAATCACTATTCCCAAAGGGACGATTTTTCAAGCAACCGGTGTGTCGATTGGTGTGAAAACCGGTCACCCATTCTTAAGCATCGATCTGAATGGTCTCAGCTGGCATCTTAGAAAAATTGTCATTGATTCCAAACACGATCAACAATCTACCGCTAGTCTTTGGCTAACAACTGCCAATTTCAAAAGAGTGAGGACCCCAAGCTATTTGGCATATTACCAAGCAACCAAAAGATTTCCTGCCAGCTATCGGGGGACTCTGCATCAAGGTGATAAATATCCGCAAGACGATAGCGATGTGACAGCAAAGTCCAATGAAGTCCGGGTCACAAATGACGGTTACTTGGAATACACTGAAAACGCGTCTGTCCAAGCAACCAAACAAATCAAACCTCAATATTCAGTCAAAGTACAACGGACAATTAAAAAAGGCAACAATACGTACCTTTACACTGCTTCCAACATCCCGGCCATTCCAAGTACCCATATTCGTTCAACCGGTAAATATCAATATCGATTTAAATTTATCAACACAAATCAGCACCTTGTGACGACGAATCCTTCGATGAGCAACCCAGACGTTTTTGGCGATATGACTGTCGTTGTCCGTTATTATATTGGCAACACTCAAACAAAATACTATTTGTGTACACAATTCATTTCTAAGTAATTAACGGGAGTATGAAGAAAGGCGGGTTTGCTTCCGCCAGGTAAGATATGCGTTATTCGGACGTCGTCAGAACACATTCTGACTATATAACAGTATCAATGTAAAGGAGCCGTGAACAAAATATTAGTTTTGTCACGACTCCATCTTTTTGATTTATTTTACTGCTGCCGGAACTGGATTCTTTACAATGGTGGTTCCTTCGTTGCCTTCAATAATCTCTTGAACGTCTTCCAAATCACCAATTACAACCGGATTGCCGGTATTGCGGACAAATGCGACCGCAGCTTGGACCTTTGGCATCATGCTGCCTTTGGCGAACTCATTGGCATCGATGTGTTGTTGAATATCGTCAATGCCGACTTCTTTGAGTTCAACCTGATCAGGTTTGCCGTAGTTATAGTAAACCCCACCGGCAGAAGTCAGGATGATCAGCTTGTCAGCGTCAATCAATTGGGCAATCTTTGAAGCACTGAAATCTTTGTCGATTACAGCTTCTTTGCCAACCAGTCGATTGCCTTTGCGGACAACCGGGATTCCGCCGCCACCGGAAACGATTGGGATAATCCCCGCGTCAACAACCTTCTTGATTGCAGTATATTCGTTGATTTCCAAAGGCTTAGGGGATGGAACCACCCGTCGGTATCCACGGCCGGAATCTTCGATAATAACCCAGTCTGGGTGCATCGACTTTAATTCAGATAATTCGGATTCTTTGTAGAAGGGGCCAATGGGCTTTGAAGGATTCTCAAATGCCGGATCATTTTCGTCGACAATTGTCTGAGTGACGATGGCCATGACGTCTCTATCAATGCCAAGATCAAGAAGTTCTTCTTTCATGGCATTCTGGAACCAGTAGCCGATACTGCCCTGAGTCATTGCCCCGCAAGTATCAAGCGGCATAGCCGGATTGGTTTCGCTGTCGGCAGCATTCTGCTGAAGCAAGAGGTTGCCGACTTGAGGCCCATTTCCATGGGTGATAATTAATTGATCACCATTTTTGATAAATTTTACCAATTCTTTGGCAGTCTTCTTAACTGCCTTCATTTGAGCTTCGGCTGAGGCATCCTTTGACAGGATGGCATTTCCACCTAAAGCGACAACAATTTTAGCCATTAAGTTTCCTCCTATCTGCCGGATGGCACTTGTTGGGTGATGCAGTGAACGTTTCCGCCGCCTAATAAAATCTCACGAGCAGGAACGCCGACAATTTTACGATCGGGATATAAGCGCTGCAGGGTTTCTTCAGCTTTTGCATCATTTGGATCGCCAAAGGTTGGGAAGATAATCCCGCCATTTGCGGTGTAATAGTTCACGTAGCTGGCTGCCAAACGATCGCCTTCCTGACGAGGCAAAGTGCCGTCAACAGCGTCAACGCCTTCGCTTTCTTCCTTAGTGATTGTAACCGGCTTTGGTACATAGAGCTTTTCAACTTGAATCTTTCGACCCCGGGCATCAGTGGCGTTGCTTAAAATATCATAGTTTTCTTTTGAAATTTCATATTGGGGATCATTCTTGTCGTCGGTCCAGGCAAGGGCAACAACACCGGGCTTTACAAAGTTCGCAATATTATCAACGTGGCCGTTGGTTTCATCCAAATAGATTCCGCGTTTAAGCCAGATAACCTTATCCAAATTGAGATATTCCTTGAGGACATTTTCAATCTGTTCTTTTGATAATTGTGAGTTACGGCCGTCTGAAAGCAGACATTCTTCAGTAGTGATCAAGGTTCCCTCACCATCAACGTGAATTGAACCACCCTCCAAGATAAAGTCATCCAACCGGTAACGGTCCGCATGCTCTAATTCAGTCACTTTTTGAGCAACCCGGTCATCCTTATCCCATGGGAAGTAAAGACCATCTACCAGTCCACCCCAGGCATTGAATGTCCAGTCAACACCACGGACATCGCCGTCATCATTGACAACAAACGTTGGGCCACAGTCACGGATCCATGAATCGTCGCTGGAAATTTCAACCACTTCAACATCGTCCGGTAACATGTGACGGGCATTTGCATATTGGGCGTCAGAAACACCGACAGTGACTTGTTCGAATTGAGAAATTGCTTTGGCAACATTGACAAATGTGTGTTGAGCCGGCTTAGCGCCATTTCGCCAATTGTCCGGGCGTTCCGGCCAGAGAATGTAGACACCCTTGTGGTGTTCAAACTCGCCAGGCATCCTGAAACCGTCTTTTTTAGGTGATGATTGTAAAGTTTTCATCGTATTTTGCTCCTCTTAATAGTCGTTAGCTTTTACTTAGGATTTCTTCTGTGTGGTGACTGCTCGCCTTTTCTTTTCTCTTCAAAGGGTGATGCTTTTCAGCAGCTCTGATACAGATTTCGCCCAGTAAAATGGTGATAATTGTGCCAATCAAAATTGGAATCTTGGTATTCAATTCTTCGGCACTGCCATTAAGTGGGAATGCTGAAAGAATGGTGGTGATTGCAAGTAAAGCAACCGGAATCCAGGTCATCAGGTTGATCATTAAATGGTTGCCGGGAACTTTGAATGGCCGTTCAGTGTCTGGATCGACTTTCCGCAGCTTCCAGAATGACGGGAACATCAACAGATATGATCCCAACAATGCAACGACGTTCAGTGAGAAGAATGCCCAGAAAATGTTTTGATTAGGAATCAGTGGTGAAATAACCACAAGGATTGCGGCAATTCCGCCATTTAACAAGTTGGCACCGGTTGGCATCCCGGTCTTTTTGCTTTCAATCCCAAAGACTTTTGGCAAATCATGGTTCTTAGCTGCATATGAAGCAACGTAGTTCACGCCGGCCGACCAGGAAATCAAGTTGGCAGCTAAAGTATACATGAACAGGACTGCAATCAGGATAACGAACCAATTGTTACCGCCAATTAATAATAGAATACTTTCCATTAAACCACTTGAAGTGGATAATTGGCTGCTTGGAATCGCAACACCCATGCCGAATGCGGCAAAGACATAGAAGACTGCGATCAAGACACCGCCCCAGATAATCGCTTGGGGAATTTGTTTCTTAGGGTTTGGCATTTCACTGGCCATTGAAGTCACCACTTCAAATCCCAAGAAGTTAAACAGAATAACTGAGATGTAGCCAAGGCTCTTGACGTCCATCTGTGGAAGCATTGTTTTTACGGTAAAGTTACTTGCAACACCCTTGGTCATTGCGACATAGATTCCCAGTGCGCCCAAACTGACCATGATGATAACCTTGGCAATTGCAGCAAGGTTCAAAATCCATTTACTGTCCGCAACCGGATATGACGAAATTAAAGTCACAATTCCAATGAAGACCAGCTGGATCAAGACGTTGGTCCAGGTGCCAAAGTGAGTCGGGAAGACTTGGCCAATTACGCCTGTAAACAATACCGCCAAACTGGCCATCCAAATTGGAAAGTTAATCCAGTACAGCCACGCTGCCCGACCACCCCAACGGCGGCCAAAGGCTTTTCTGACCCAGTCATAGATCCCACCATCTTCATCATAGGTGGTTCCCAGCTCTGCGGATATCAATCCATAAGGCAGGAAGAAGAATACTAACAGAATCCCCCACCAGAAGAATTGCGAAGGGCCAATTGCGGCTGCCGGTGCAACTGATTCAACCACCAGAACAACGACCACCGACATCAGCACAGCATCAAATAATCTAAATTTTTTCTCTTTTTGCATTTCTTTCACCTTCACAAATCAGTCTGAACGACACGATTAATGGGTCGTATCGTCAACTAGGTTTAAAATCATTGATTTCAATTTAGGATCGTTGAGATCGTCCAATTGTTTTTCGGTGTAGTTCATTCGTGGTGCCATCAGGTAAACCAGCAGTGATCTCATGGCAGTCAAACGATTTTCGGCTTCATCCCATGCAATTGAGTGTGGTGAATCGATCACGCTGTCGGTTACTTCTTCACCACGGTTGGCTGGCAAGCAGTGCATAAACATTGTGTGGCTGGTTCCCTTACTCATCAGGTCATCGTTAACCTGGTACTTAGGATAGAAGATCTTCATTCTTTCGTCGTATGAAAGTGGTGCTTCGTACAAGCCGTACCATACATCGGTATAGACAAAGTCGGCATCCTTCATTGCGGCATCAGCATCTTCGGTAATTTCAACACTACCACCGGATAATTCAGCATTCTTTTTGCCGATTGCCAGGGTTTCTGGTTTGATTTGGTAACCCTTTGGTCCGAATTGAACGAACTTCATTCCCATCTTTGACGCGATGAACATGAGTGATACACAAACTTGAGTTGCATCCCCGACAAAGACCACCTTACAATCGCTTAACTTCTTACCTGCAGGTAAATTTTCTGCCATGGTAATGATGTCGCCGATTTCTTGAGTTGGATGATTGTAATCGCTCATTCCGTTAAGAACCGGAACAGTTGCGGATTCAGCAAGTTTCTCAACAGTTGAATGCTTGGCAACCCGTGCCATTAAGATGTCCACCAGCCGGGAAAGCACGATTGCGGTGTCGCCCAGGGATTCGCTTTCAGCTGAACCCAAGTGAATTTGACCTGGTGCCAGATACTGTGCATGACCACCAAGTTGGGTCATGGCTGTTTCAAATGAAACCCGGGTCCGGGTTGATGATTCTTCAAAAATCATTCCCAAAGTTCTGTGTGATAATAAATCAGGATAGTTGCCGTTTTTAATGTCGCGTTTGATTTGTAAGCCCAAGTTGATCAAATATTGAATTTCTTCTCGTGTGTATGTGTTGGTATCGATAAAGTCGCGTTTCATAATTAGCATCTCCTATAATTTGTTTGTCGTGTGTTCCAAGAAATTCTCGAGTATTTCTTTACGTCTCTAAATATAACGGATGTAAGCGCTAAAATATATAGGTTGAGGCTTGATAGACCGCGACAGAACAACGATGTACTTTGTTCCACCTTTGTTAACAGGTTCCACGATGTTGATGTATAAACGTTTTACTTACGTTTTGAATAAAAAATCCTTGGACGATGGATTAAATGATTTATCCATCGTTCAAGGATTTGATGTTGATTTGTGAAGCAAACCATAGCGATCCTGGAATGCGATCGCCTTTTGTTCTCCTACCAAAAAGTCATTATACAAGCCGATGCATCTCCGGTATCATTAAAGAGCTGACCTGTTTCTTTGAAACCAAGAGAGGTGGTGATTATTTGTCTTCATTGTTGGCACAAATGATAGTTGCAATTTTAGCGGGAATCGTTGTGGCATTATTCAGCAGCTGGTTAAATCATCGCTAGAAAAACAACCAAAATATATGAAAAAGGGAACCCGGGCATGGGTTCCCTTTTTGATTATTTGTCTTCATTGCACATGTTTATTATGCCACGAAATAAGATTAGACGTCAATAACTATTATTCAGAATTAAAAAGCAAATGCACGCCTTAATGTCTTGCCCTTAAGCTAATATTAACGGTCCAACACATGTTCCTTATCCTTCAAGCTGATCTTGCCGTCTAAAATTTCATATGTCTTATCGGCAAAGTCCAAGAGCCGCAGATCATGAGTTACCACGACCACCGCTTTATTTCTGGTTTCAGCCAAGTCTTTAAACAGCTTACCCACTTCTGCAACTTTTTGACTATCCAGTGCTGCTGTTGGTTCATCGGCCAAGACAATGTCCGGATCGGCATACAATGCTCTGGCAATTGCCACCCGTTGAGTTTGACCACCGGAAAGTTCGCCGGGGAATTTGTTAATCAGTTCAGAAATGCCAAGCTGTTCAAGCAGGCCCTTCAAGCCTTCTTTGCTTAGATTTCCTTGATGCTTGACCTTATCGACAAAGTCGAATTGTTCTTTGACTTTCAGGTATGGAACCAAATTGTACGATTGAAGAACGAAACCGACCTGGTTCAATCTTAATTTATCCCGCTGAGCTTTGGACAGATTTTCGACAGAATTCCCTTCGACTTCAACAGAACCGGAAGTTGGTGTCTGCAGGCCACCGGCAATCGTTAAGAAAGTACTTTTACCAGATCCGGATGGACCGACAACCAGGATTAATTGACCACGGTCCGCTGCAAAATTGACATCCTTCAAAACGTGGACCTTGCTGATGCCTGATCCAAAGTATTTATTAATATTCTTTAATTCAATAACTGCCATAATTAACCTCCAATTACACTGACGGGGTCAACGGTGGCAATTTTCCGAGCCGGAATTGCCGCACCAATGACACCCATAATCATCAAGCCGATTGAAATCCAAATGAGCACTGGAATATTGAACGCCATCGGGACTCCCACCGGCAGCATCCAACCAGTCAATGCCGCTAATGCAGCTCCAATTAGCACACCTGAGGCCATCAGGACCAGTGATTGGCTGGTAATTGTGGACACAAGGGCTTTGGCCGGAATTCCCTGTGCTCTCAATACAGCGTATGTTGGCAGCGCCTGCATCGTCAAAATGTACAGGAATACCGCGATCAGAACCAGTGAAATAATCATCAGGAATCCAATCATAAAGCCAAAGGTTGTATTTTCAGCTGAATACCCGGGTAATTTCGAAATGAATTTATCCATGGAATACGTCTTCAAATGTGAACTGTGAGCCTTATAATTGGCATTTTTAGATACAATCGCGCTTCCGGTAACTGCCGCGTTTGGCATCCCCCGCAGATATTTCCAAGTGGAGACTGTTCCATAAGCCACAGGGGCCACGTTTAACTTGGCATTCTTGGTGAAGCCAACGATCTGATATTTATCCTTGAATGAATTCAACGTCACTTTGTCGCCCAACTTGTAGCCATCGGTCTTAAACTTTTCATCAACGACAATTTGGTGATTGTTCCTAGCTTTGTGGCCGGCCGTCAACTTCAAATCTTTAATAATAAATTGTGACTTCCGGGCACCAATGAATGATGCAGAAATTTTCTCTTTGCCTTTATGCTTGGCAACGACTGGGGTTGAGCCGATAACCGCCTCTTTGGACGTCAGCTTGGCATCCTTTGCCTGATCCTTGGTGATGATCGATTGGGTCAAGCTGATATTAGAATCCTTGTTCAACACAATACTCTTGGCATCCCAGGAATTGATTGCCTGGGTATTTTCACCGGCGAGTCCAAATGCCAGACTGGTCAGAATAAAGATTAAGTATGCGATTAAGACGATCATTGAAACGATCAAACCATAACGCAATTTTTCATGGCGAATTTCTTTTAATGCTAAATACATTATGCGTGCTCCTTTCCTGCTAACAAGTTCAATGCGTCTGAAAGATGATTCATTACCCTGGCCTGAGAATCCGGATTGATGATAATTTGTTTGATTGCCTCATGGCTCAAAATCATGGTTGCCCACTCAGGTGCGGTGACCGTTGCGGGATCAACACTCCCTTGCGAAATCAACGATTCGTTTTTCATTAAATGCATCTTAATCAAGCCAAAATATTCACTGTCACGGGCGCCTTGAACGAATGCCTTGACCTGATCAAGATAAAACTGAGGTTGAAATTGGCCTCCCGTTTCATTATTAATCTCACTATGAATATCGCGCATTGCAACGCCATATAAATATTTGTACGCATCGGTCAGATCGTCAAAGTACTTATAAAAAGCTCCCCGGGCAATCCCGGCAGTTTTCACAATGGGGGCAACTTGGGCGGTTGCCAGTGGTTCCGATGAAAATTCTTTGAGCAGTGCCCGTCGAATCTTGGTCTGCTTTTCATCGCTTAAATTATTAAAAGTTGTCGATACCATTTTCTCCTCCTTGAGTGACACTGTGTCATTAACTTATGAACTGAGTATAAATCATCAGTGACATCGTGTCAACAATTTAATTAAAAAACCGCAAAACTGCCAACAACGGCGGTTCTACGGTTAGTTATTTGTTTAATATCTGGTTGTTGATCTCAATAGTTCAGGGTTTCGATTCGACAATAGCATTGCATGCCCGGTGGAATCAAAAATCATACTTTCAAATTCCCGATGTGAATTAAACCGAGTGTATTTGATGTCACTTGGACGCAGACTCCCGCGACCATTCAGCTTTCGAGCTGGAAGGGTTTGGATTGAGTCATCTGAAACCAGGTACAGCCGGCCATTATGTGGGTTATATCCCATTGCCTGTTGATGAGTCCCGGTCTGCTTTCTGAGCATTTGCTTAGCCAGTCGAACTCGAATCGAGTGACTGCCCAGGCGGCCCTTATAAATCTTGACATGGCCGCTGGAAATTCCCCACCAGTATGCATTGCCGGAATTATCAAACGTCAGGTCATGTCCTGCAGGAACCATGGCGCCACGATTGTTCATATGGAACTTGATGGCTTTGTTTGGCTTCAATGAAGACATACTGATTCGTTGAATCGTTGACCAGGCAGTCGGCTTCATATCGGCGCGATCACGCCACATCCAGATGGAATGCTGCTTCTTGTTGTAAGCCAAAGATTGGCCATGACCAACATCAAACATCGGACCGACTTTCATGCCAGCAGTCTTCTTGTTCAATGAGTTTTGAGCCTTGCTTAAACTCATGTGATCCAAGGTGCTCTTATTATAGCGAACGATGAATCCTTTGCCATGGAATTGATGTGGCGCATACAAGACAAATAAATATTTGCCCGCCAATGCTGCCGCTTGAGGATTTGTCACATCACGGCTGGATTTTCCCAATGCCATATGTGTTGCTGGTAACAGATACTTAGTCTTCAAAGTCCACTTGGTACCGCGCACACTCTTAATAGTCTCGCTGCCGCTTGGATTCTTGGACCAGCCGTAATTTCCGGCCTTAACAAACTGAACTTTGCTGTTGTTCAAGATCCGTAAACTCGAACCTGAATACTGGCTAATTGCATTACTGTGCTGAACGATCATTGAAGCATCAGCCGTCCCAGCAAACGATGTACTCAACAAAACTGCCGTAGCAATTCCCACAGACAACTTACCAAATTTCATAGTACCCCTCCAGATATCTCATTAATTTGATATATTACATAACATTATTGTACATCTTAATAGCCAAAAGGGAATACCAAGTTTTTAATAAGGTCGATCTGCCTGCAAAACTTCGGGACAGTGGTTGACCAACAAATTACCTCTTGAAGAACCATCATAAGCAATCCCTTCAAATTCTCGTTTGGGACCAAACTGTGTCCATTCAAAACTACGATTGGTCAAATGACCATGACCCTTCAGCTTTTTAGCTGGAAAGCTGGCGATGGATGCATCGGACATCATCAATAAACGCTTGCGTATCGGGTTATAACCCATACTTTGGATCCGGGTTCCCGGCAAATGTTTCAGCACTTGATGGGTTAGACGGAAATGAACTGAGCGGTGATGGATCTTTCCTTTAAAGATATAGGCACCCCATCCTGGAAATGACCAGAAGTAGGCATTGCCCGAACGATCGAAGGTTAAATCATGGCCGCCGGGAACAGATAGCCCATGACTGCGTAACCGGAATCGAATGGAGTAATCTGGTCTGAGACTGGATGCTTTGATATGTTGAATGTACCCCCAATTACTGACAGGAACTCGGGGTGCTTTTTCCTTATCACGCCACATGTATAAACCGTGATTTTTCCAATTGTACGCCAATGATTGGCCATGGCCGGTCGTAAAGATTGGCCCAGCTTTGATATATTTATGGATTTGTTTTTGAGTCTTGGAATATTTGCCGTGGTGCTTATGATAAGCGTCCCGCAACTGTTTTGGATGCAGTCTAATTCCCATGGCATCCAACTTTTTAATATTAAATCTGACAATTCTGCCTTTATTTTTCAAGTTGGTTGGACAATAGACGATATACATGTAACTTTTGCCGTTCATTGCAATCGACTGAGGGTTCCCCCATCGTTGACCGTTCTTACCGGGCAGAGGCAAAATGTATCGGGTGTGGAATTTGACCTTTTTGCCGCGGGTTGATGCAATTTCATGTTCAATACCGGTGTGGGCAACGTGATAATACTCTTTAGGTACCTTGACATAGTGAACTCGATAATTGTTTAACTTACGCAGCTTTCCTTTATGCAGTGCCGATGAACGTTGATGATAAACGTGATATTTGGCGTGGGCATCAATCGGCCCTTTGCCAATCATAAATAATGCCAAAAATAAGACAACACAAATACATGTCTTAATGAACCTCATACAATTCCCCCTCAGAAATTAATGATTCTTAAGATTTCGTAAAGTTCCGAATACATCAATATTAGACTTTTTAGTAACAAAAGTAAATGTAAATTATATGTAAACAGTAATAATTAAATGGTGCCAGGGTATCAAACCAAAACATCTTATGTTTGTCCCAACAATCTTTATTGTAATAGGTCAAACCACTCATCGTCTAATTTTAAGTTTGAAATCAAATTAAACACTGCCATTGGCTGATACAAAAAATACCCACAGCCAAATTGATGGTTGCGGGTATGCCGAATAGTTAAATTTTAAAGGGATTTGGCTATTCTTGAGATGATAACGAATCAAGCATATTAATATTTTTCAATTTATAATGGGTGATCACACCAACTGCCAGGCTGAAGCAGGCAGTCAAAACCGCCGACCAGATGTATCCCGGATAATGAACGGTCAGCGGGAATAAAATGGCACCAGTCTGGGCCTTGATCATGATGAAGTGATGGAGAACCAACCCGATGAACCAGCCGAATACAATCCCGGCCAGAGTCAAAACCACATTTTCCCGCGCAACATATGCGGTCACTTCATTATCATAGAAACCAAGCACTTTAATCGTCGACAATTCCCGCATTCGCTCAGAGATATTGACGTTGGTCAGGTTGTACAAAACCACCAAACCAAGCGCTGCGGATAATGCAATGAAAATGAGGACGACTGAGCTCAAGCCAACCGTTCCCAATGCACTCCCAGCATACCTTGGATAGGTGACGTTCAAGACACCGGACTGCTTCAGCAGGTTTCGGCTGGTTTGTTGGCGATCACCTGTCGAGACACTCTTAAGCTTGAGCAACCGTGAATTGGCTGAATACTTCGTTGAGGATACTTTGTTAAAATACTTGGAGGTTAGATACATATAATGGCCGGCATAATTTTTAGTAACGGCTGCCACCCTGACCTTGAACAGCTTGTTACCAAGCTTGGTGGAAAGAATCGTCCCCTTCTTGGCATTCATATCGGTAGCCAGTTTCTCCGTGATGATCACGCCTGAGTTGGTTAACTTTTCATTTTGATTGGTTTTACTGTTTTTTAATGAAACATATTGTTCAAAATCAGCCGATGATTTTGGTGCAACCATCGTTACCGTGGCGTTACGTTTGGTTCCTTTTGTCGGTGAAACGGTAATTGACTGAACCATGGCTGACTTTTGAGATTTAATGTTTTTATCATCAATCTGTTTGTTGGCATCCGATAAGGTCACAATTCCCTGATAGTGCTGAACCTGATTAAATTGATCGGGAATCAAATCATTAACCGAATCACGAATTCCAAATCCGGCCAGCATCAACCCGGTACACCCGGCAATCCCGACAATCGTCATAATCATCCGAGTCTTGTACCGGAACAAGTTTCGATAGCTGACCTTTTGGTTGAAGTTCATTCGGTTCCAGAGTGGCTTAATGCGTTCCATCAGGATTCGTTTGCCGGCTTTTGGTGCCCGTTCACGCATCAATTCAGTAGGCTTTTCCCGGAGATTGATAATCAACACAACTGCAGCACTTCCCAGTGTCGCGACCAACCCGGCGATTACCGCTTCAACAATGAACGCCCAGGGAATGACCCCATGATACTGAGTTAGGTTATTATTACTGAGCATGCTGAAGATGAATTTAGGCAGCGTCATCGTTCCCAAAATACCACCTGCAATCGATCCTAACACCCCTGCCAGAACTGAGTAGATAACGTATTTCATGGAGATAAACCCTTTAGTATAACCGAGAGCCCGCATCAAACCGATTTCGCGCCGGTTTTTTTCAATCATTCTGGAAATTGTCGTGAAGGTAATTAGGACCGCAATAAACAAGAAGAAACCAGGGAAGATAACGGCAATTGCCGCAATACTCTTAGATTCATCAAAGTAATCCTGATAGCCGACGTTGGCAGTTCGATCATTATACATATAGATTGCCCGAGGAGTTTGTTGAAGTTCTTTTCGGGCTTCCTGCAGTTCGGTAATACCTGCCGTGAGTTTCTTGGCGGCAGCTTTTGTCGTTGCACTTTGATATTGAGCTGGTACGGCTTGCAGCTGTTTAGCTTGTTTCTGCAGCTTAGCCAATTGGCGATTAATCTTAGAGAGCGCCGTTCCCGTTAGCTCTGTTCGCCGCTGGGTTGGTCGGGCTTTCAATTTACTTTCCAACTGTTCCTGATCATGATTGACACGTTGATTATACGCACTGGTCCCGGCGGTTAAGTCAGCAGTGTTATCGAATCGCACCGCAATCGTGGCGAACGCTTTTTGGTCAAATGCCTGTTCTGGTGTGTAGGCAAAATAGTCCACCTCGCCACTGCCAACGTTGGTCGTCCCACGATCGGTTGAACTGACGAATAACGGTGAGTTGACAAAGCCGACAATTTTAAACGATTTGGACTTTAACCCATCCGTTTTGGGCAGCGTATATGTTTGCCCCAATCGATAACCGTCTGATTTGGCTTTAGAATCCAAGACAATTTGATTATTCATGGTTGGTAAATGGCCGGAGACAACTTTGAGTTTGTTAAGTTTGGCTGCTTTTGAGTAGGAATAGACTTGAACAACTTGATTCTGTGACTTCTTGATTGTCACCATGTGACTTGCTTCAGCGGTTTGGACATTGTCATCACTTTTGACCAAATTCAAATCTTTCTTGGTCAGTCCCAAAGTCGACGTTACATTCAGATTACCCAAATTCTGCTGGGCAAAATACCGGTCGGCTGAGTTGTCCAAATCAGGGCCGGTTGCCCGAATTCCAACGTATAGTAATGATCCCAACAGGATGATCAGGACAATCGAAATAAACTTACCCCAAGAGTAAGTTATTTCACGAATTGTTGCTTTAAAATAGGTCGAATTCAACTTCCCACCTTCCTACAAAATGGCTTTGGAATGAAGTGCTGTATAAATGGCTTCTTCCATTGCTTCCGGCTTAGTGATCGGGGCAAATCGATGAATCAATTTACCATCTTTACCAATCAAAAACTTTGTATAATTCCACTTAATCTTGCCATGGCCGGATTCTTCCTTGAGGTGAGCAAACAGCGGATCCTGATCATCGCCATTGACAGCTACTCGTTTAGTCATCGGAAATGTAACCCCATAATGTAGGCGGCAGTATTCGTCTGTTTCCTGGTCATTGCCAAGCTCTTGATGGAATTGGTTCGAAGGCAATCCGAGAATTACCAGTCCCTCGTCCTTATACTTTTTGTACAGCTCTTCCAAGCCTTCAAGCTGAGGGGCCAGACCACACTTGCTGGCAGTATTCACAACAATAACAACCTTATCCTTAAAATCGCTCAAATCAATTGTCTTACCGCTCATTTCAGTCTCTTGGTAGTCATAAATTGTCTTCATTGTTAGTCACCCGTTTTTCTGTATTTACGTTAAGTGTAAACTAAAAGGCTCAAAAACAAAACTGGTTTTGTTTTTGAGCCTTTTAGGGTACTTATTTAGATACGTACATCCCTTTTAAGTTAAATGATAGTCCAGCACTGTTGTAAACAATACCTTTAACCTTTGGATTTCTCATCTGCGGAATGGTTGCTTGATACAGCGGTGCTACACCTTGATCAGACATAATCACTCTCGACGCATCAATCATATCCTGCCAACGCTTGTTTGGATTGGTTGCATCCGTTGAAGCAGATTGCTTAACCAACTTGTCGTAACTCTTGTTGGTCCAACCACCTTCATTAAACGTATTATTTGACTGCAATACCTGCAGGAAGGTGTATGGATCAGAATAGTCGGCACCCCAATTTGAAACAAAGAAATCAAATTGATGATGAGTTTGACGTTGAATCAGAGCTTTCAGTGGAACTGAAGAAACATCAATTTTCAAGTTTGGAAGAATTTTTTCCAGCTGTCCTTGAACGTAAGCAGCTGAATGTTTAGCCGCGGTACTGTCACCACAGAGCACTTCCAAATGAAGCGACTTTTTATTGAGTTCTTTTAAAGCCTGCTTGTATTTTGTCTTGGCTTTGGTTGGGTTATATTCAAGCCCAGTATCTCCCTGCTTGGCTTCTTTGGTAAAATCTTCACCGGTTTTAGGGTTGTTTGCCAATCCTTGGGTTACAAATCCCTGGGCTGGAGCCGATCCATCTGCCAAGACATTTTTGGTAAATGACTTTCGGTCCATCGCATACGAAAACGCCTGACGCAAAGCCCTGTTTTTAAATGCCGGGCGAGTTCTTTGGTTGAATTCAAGATAGAAAATTCGTGAATCTTTCAAAAGATGCATGTCTTTATTCTTCAATTCATTTTTCACTTGTGACCCAGATAATGTGGCTACATCCAATTGATTTCCTTGATACATGTTGTACATCGTTGAAGGGTCTTTAACGACTTGATCTTTTATCTTGGCCAAATATACATGCTTCTTGTCCCAATAATTTTTGTTTGCAGTCAGCGTCCACTTCTCATTGGTACCAGTCCAGCCATTCATCTTGAATGGTCCATCGAAGACCATCTTTGAAGAAGATGTTCCGTAAGCCTTACCATATTTCTCAACGGCTTTTTGATTTTGAGGGAAGAATAATGGGAAAGCCATCAAGAGTTTAAAGTACGGGATTGGCCGCTCAAGGGTTACTTGGAGTTTATTATCGCTAAGAGCCTTCACTCCCAACGCGCTTGGTTTTGCCTTGTTGGCCTGAATTTTATTGGCGTTCTTAATTCCATCAAAAATATAACCATACTGTGAAGCCGTTTTTGGATTAATGGTTCGTTTCCAACTATATTCAAAATCATGTGCCGTGACTGGATCACCATTACTCCACTTGGCGTTCTTCCGGAGATTAAATGTATAAACCTTGCCATTTGGTGATTCGCTCATCTTTGTTGCAATTCCTGGCAGCAGTTTGTGGTTCTTGCCTAATCTGAACAATCCCTCGTTTGTGTTACCAACCATTGTGATATCAATAGGCTGTGTTAGCTTCGATGGATCCAAAGTTGTTAAGTCTTCCGTCTCCGACCAATTGACGACCTGTTTGGCAGCCATGTTGGCCGTCAGATTACCAGAATTCTCTGCAGATTCTTTCTTGCCACACCCCGACAATAATAAAACGATAGCCGCACAGCCACCGATAAAGTACCCAACTTTTTTCATCTTGAACCTCCATGCGAGTTCTCTCATTGTATAAAAATTCATCTCATTTGTTGATTAAAGCATAAAGGTATATTTCACGGGTGTCAATGTCGAAAACTAATAATATGGGAATCTTGTGAGTTCCCCCCTTAAACCAATACTTTTTATGGGATCTAAAAAACAGCAATGAGTTTGACATTCATTGCTGCAATTTTTACATCATCTATTCAAATTGAGCTTCATAAAGCTGCTTATAATACCCATCTTCATTCATCAATTCATCATGAGTCCCCCGCTCGACAATCTTGCCATCATCGACGACCAGAATCTGATCGGCATTATGAATAGTCGACAACCTGTGAGCGATCACCAGTGACGTCCTTTGTTCCATCAAGTTTTCCAAAGCATGCTGGATCGTCTTTTCGGATTCATTATCCAACGAGGCAGTCGCTTCATCGAGAACGACAATCTGGGCGTCCTTCAGCAAAGCTCTGGCAATCGCAATCCGCTGCTTTTGGCCACCGGATAACCGAATTCCTCGTTCACCAACCTGGGTTTTCAGTTGATTAGGCAGGCCCTTGATGAAATCATCAATGTCCGCCAACTTGGCAACTTTCCATAACTGGTCTTCGGTGGCACCCGGCGTTCCATAGCGGATATTATCGGCAATGGTTCCGTCAATAATGAAGATATCTTGAGAAACGATGGCGATATTTTGCCGCAGCGACTTCAATCTGATGTGCTTAATTGGAATGCCATCAAAGTAAATCTGACCGCTGTTAACGTCGTACAATCGATCCAATAAATCAGTAATGGTCGATTTGCCGGCACCGGAATGGCCCACCAATGCTGTCTGCTTACCGAATGGAATGTCAAAACTAACATCTTGAATGGCTGCTTTGTGTGGTGACTGCGGTTCGTCCGACGCATATGAGAAAGTCACATGATCGAACTTTACCCCGGACTTGATCTGTGGGAACGAAACGGCGTCCTTCTCGTCAACAATTTCCGGCTTCAAGCCCATAATGCTGACAATTCGGCCATAAGAAACCAACGATTGCTGGAACTGATTTAACAGTCTCGAGAAGGCACTGATTGGACTTTGCAGGATGCCGACATAACTCAAGTAGGCAACTAGCTGCCCGACTGTCAGCTGATTTTTGAACACAAATAATGTTCCCAAAAAAAGCACGATTGCTGTTCCCAAATACTCAATGAAAGTAACCAATGGCGAGAAGATTGCCTGGTTGCGGGTTGCTTCAATAATGTTGTCTTTGTTCATGTTAGCTAGTTTGTCAAAACGATGTGACTCCAAGTCTTCGGTCGTGTAACTCTTGATCAACTGGATTTGAGTCAGTGTATTTTGCAGCTGATTGGTCATCAGTGCCTGTGACTGCCGAGCCTTTCGATACGATTCCCGAATCCGGGTTCTAAAAATCCGGACAGCTAAGAAAATCAGTGGGAACGTCAAGCTAACTGCCAAAGCCATTTCCCAGTTAACAAAGAATACAAACCCCAGAACCCCGACAAACGTGAAGATACTGCCGATCAACGACAGCATGTTTGGTGAGATCAGGTTCTGCAGATTATTAATGTCAGAAGTCAGCCGGACCATCAAATCTCCGGTTTTACTGGATTCAAAGAAATGCGTATCCAGTCTGATCAGATATTGATAGAGCTGATTTCTCAGATTAGTAATGGCCCCTTGGCTCATCACCCCCATGTAATAGGTGGAAACGTATGTGAAGATCCCAGAAATTGTGACGGTCAGCAGCAGCAATCCCACGACAATTGCCAACTGAGCAGTACTCTTATTTGGAATAACGTGGTCAATGATATATTGATTAAATTGTGGCAGTAAAAAGTCCATCAACGATAGAATGGTCAGGACAACAACGTTCACGATCAGGATCCACGGCCGCTTAAGAACCGTTCCGAACACAAATTTGAACATCCCCATCATCGTCACGCCGGCCTGAATCTCATCGTTGTCTTGGCTTGGTGCCTGCTTCATATGCTCACCCCCGGTAACTTGTCGAATTACTTATGACGGTATATTATTCCACGAATGAGCAGGTAAGGTCAACGGATTAGCTTGCCCTTTTATATGGGGTTGAACTGTATTCAAACAAATTCATGATATGATGAGGATGCGTAGTTAAGTGAGCTCTTAATGAGGTGGTAACATGAAAAATATTAAAACTAAAAGATCAGGTGACGACATTACCGTAACTGTTCCAAAATCGTTCAATATCAGTTCTGGTGTGTCTTTTGAACCAATTCTGACGCCAACTGGAATTTTCTATAAGTTTGCAGATAAGGACGACTTTTGGGATTTTGATGCAGATATTCTCACCGATTTGATTAATCAAGGGTACAAAGGTGTTGAATTAGTAAAACAATTCAAGCAATCCAAGAAAAGCATTTCATCTGCCATTCCAAAATTGGCTGAAGAAGCTAAGCAAACCGCCCAGAAAACGACAAAAAGAGAATTTGAAAGAGAAATTGGCCTCTAGTTAATTGTTAATAGGATTTGCGGAGAAGGTGACATTCATGAATAAAAAGGAAAGGCTGATTATGGCCTTCTCAATCGTTATTGGGTATGTATCGGCGCAGTACTTGATGCAAACTTTTATTAAAATTCAGAATTCCACGCCCATTCCAACCCAGCTGGTCAACTTGGTCATATTTCTATTAATTGGCTATCCACTTTTTCTTTTAATCAACACATTGTTGAAATGGTTTTTTCGTAATATCAGTAATAAATAATAATAACGGGCTCTCTGCTAAGTTTGTAAAATACTTAGTGGAAAGCCCGTTATTTGTTGTTAATGGTAGTTCTTAGATGATTGATTGAATTTTTTGTAAAAAGTGATAGATTCTTTGCCAAATAATTCTAACTAATCTTGGTCTTCTCCAACAACAAGTCCGCCAACTCATCAGCCGAAATGTCCCCAAGATTGCCTTTAATATCAACTTTATTTAATGCAGCGACCAAAGCATCCTTGGTAAGTTCAACCCCATTCAAAGCTTTTTCAATCACTGAAATATCACCACCAGTGATAAAGTCACCGTAAATCTTAATATCAGAGATTGTATTGCCACTCAATGAATAGTTAAAACTGACCGTTCCGATGTCATAATGCTTGGATACATAGTAGTCAAAACCAGGATTCTTTCCGTAGTTCCACTCGTCGGTATCATACTTGCCCTTCAAACGCTCATCAATGATTGACCAGTCGTGATCATTCAAATGATAGGTTTCGATGTCATCCAATGATTTGGCGTTGAACAACCGCAGCAACAAAGCCTTCTTAAAGCCCTCAATATCCAAGTTCTGGAATTCTGGTTTCAAGAATGGCTTAACGTTGGTAACTCGGCTTTCAACAGATTTAACCCCTTTGGATTCCAACTTGTCCTTTTCGGGAGTCAGAACCTTGGTGGCGACATCCATTGCCAAATCAAACATCAACGTTCCGCCGGCCGCATATGACTTGCCGACCTTAAACATCGTCATCCCTGAAAACTTCTGATTGCCAATCACCATATCGTTTCGACCGCGCATCTCGGCATCGGTTGCCCCCATGTCATGCAGGGCATCAATGATTGGTTGGGCAAAGTATTTAAAATCACCAAAGTGCTCATCATCATTAATCACAATATTTTCAAAAATAATATTGCCATAATCGTGGTAGACCGCCCCACCACCGGAAGTCCGTCGAACCAGCTTAATGCCTTTTTCCTTCAAATAAGGCATGTTGACTTCGGCATAGGCATTCTGGTTAACGCCGACAATGACTGCCGGTTGGTTGACATACATAATCAACCCGTGGCCGGGGAGCTTCAAATCATTTACAAGATAATTATCCAACGACTGATTCACAATCGGATCATAGACAGGCTTGCCATTTCTTGATGTATCAATAAAGAACATAGATGAACCTTCTTTCATACGACTAGTTCTGGAACCGTTACCATTATGATAGAACGAAAGCTGGCGAATGTATACGCCATCCGTCAATTAGTGAATTTTTTATGAAGATTGTGAAGATTTTGTGACCGTTCTGTGAAGGATGTCTGAACTTATGGGTTAAGTGGTTGTGGAAATAATCCTATACGCTTAAGGTTGAAATAACATTTTATTCATATTCAAAATCTGATGATGACACAAACTGACAATGAGGTGATCGTTCTTATGGTAAAAAAATTTCATCTTCACACTGGCCAATAAAATTTTGGACTGGTTGGTTTCTATTTATCATGCTTCTGATCGTTCTTTCCTACGAAAAAGGCTTGCTGAACGTTCATGCAACGGTTCTCAACACAATGTCCTTGGAAACCATCAGCACTAGTATATTCACAACTCTAAAAATCCTGTTGGTGTATTTGGCAACATCTATCATCCCAATTCGGTGGCTATATGTTATCCCAACGCCTTTTTTTATCTCGACCTTTGATTTGTATTTTCTTCAACTAATCTTCAACATTTTCCATGGGACGCTTCTGATAACCGCAGTGTCTGCGGTACTGACAATCGCATTTATCGGCATTATCTATGAATTATCTGTTATCAATGTCCAAACAGTTGATAATTTGAAATACCAGCAGTTTGACCATTTTATCAGTCGCTGGTGGCACTCTTTAATTTCAACAATCAAGCCAAAATGGAAGCTTCTAGTGATCCTCGCCATTTCATACGTGGTTGTTTTGTCGATTACAAAATCATAATTATGTGGCAATAAAGGTGGTAACTCAACGTTTGAGAAATCTGACACATTTAACTAAAAGGGAAATCTCACAACAAATTCAATCCGAAATTTTCTATTTTGTACTATTCGTACTCATGGCCCTTTGCTTTTTCACATCATGGGCCCAATATTCTGCGTACAAAAACGATTCAAATGATTTAATTCAAACCCAACAAGCCTATAAAGAATCAATTGCCAGGGGTGATCCAACTTTGAGTAGTGGCTCATCCACGCCTGACGGTGAAAATAACTCAAGTATTGAAACTGATTTCAAGACGGCACGGATCAAAGTGAAGCAAGATTTGATGGAGATGGCTCCTCGAAATAGTGTTGATCACATTTTGAGTTCAGCAATGTTTATTATCTTTCCCGCGACTATGGTGGTTTATACAGTCTGCTTTGCTTATCGAGATTTGAAAAATCATCAGTTAAAAATCAAGCTGTCAATGAACAACGTCCAAAGCGTGATTCTCTCAAAACTAATAAGTTTGAGCATCATTACGTTAATTAGTTTAATCTTTGTCTGTTTATCTTCTTTTGTCTTTCAGTTGGGATTCAATAATTTTATCCACATCCCCGATAAATTATCATTCATTCAATATCTTGCTGACGGGAAATCCTACCTACCGTTGGCGCCAATTCAATTTTTGGCAATGTTTGTCCTAACCATGTTACCACTGGTAGTCAGTTATTATCTCACATTATTGGTACGAAATCCTTGGGTGGTTGGCGTTGCTATAAGTGGGTATTTTGCCGGCATGCCGATATTAGGAACATTCGATTTCAAACACAATGCGCTTCTGATTTACGCACAGTTATTCCATGAAAATGTATCATTTTCACCAATCAAAATTAATGGTGATTTTACATTTATGGGATTTGTAGGCTGTTGTGTGATAGTTCTTCTGTTTTCGGTACTCGTTCACTATATTGTGACTCGTAAAAAATATTTAATCCGCGTTTTGTAACCTTTCCAACGTAAAAAGTGCTAATTTTTAGACACAAGGGAGATGTTTCCAATGACAATGCAGCAACTCCGTGACCGCATGATTCAGTACCTAACAATCACAATTCCGCTGGGTACATTCATCGTTTCAGTTCTTGCCCTCTGCTACTTCGTGTGGTGGAGTGGTGATCATTCAACTGGCGCTTTAATTTACAGCTTAATTCCTTTTATCATGGGCATCCTGATTTCAATTCCCGGCTGGTTTTGGAAACGTGAAGCTCAAAAACATGATAACAAACAAAAATAAAGCATTGACCTCAAACGGCCAATGCTTTTTGTTAGTTAAACTCGGGATCATCACCGCCGTGAGCCTTAGCAGTAAATGACTTCACAGTAATCTTGATGATGCCCACATATTCGATTGTCTTCTCCGAAACTTCAAATTCGCTCAACTTCTGACCGGTTTCATGTGCGAGGACCACTTGAAGAGCGTGCTTCTTCGTTTCTGGATCATCCACCAACTCGGCATCCCCGTAACCCATCACACTGCGATAGGCAAAGCTGGGAGTATTTTTCTTTGGATCTTTCGGAACCATCAGGCGACCGCCATCATCTATTTCAAAGCCCATCCGACCGTCTTTTTTGATCAATTCCCGCTTGGTGCCGACCGGAGCGCCGTGAATATATAAGGTCAACCGGTTATCATCGTCAAATTCATAACCAAAGTTGGTGGGAACTACATATGGATAATCATCCGTCCGAAAGCCGCTATGGATCACATGCGAATCCTTTAAAATTTGTTTGATTTCATTGATGTCGACTACTTCCCGATCTTTTCTGCGCATCCGATCAGCTCCTCTTGTCTTTTCATTAAGTATAGCGATTTTACCCCATCCCGTACATAGACATCTGACTTTCCAGATATATTTTCAAGCCAATTGATTGCGTGCAATCTGTTTACAAGGTACGCTTTTAGTAGATCAAGATGTAATCGGTTTCTGTGCAAACTTATGGGAGGTTTATTTTATGGCAAATTATGATTATGACGTTTTATATATCGGTAGTGGCCACGGCACCTTTGATGGCGCAATTCCATTAGCTGCCCGCGGCAAAAAAGTCGGGGTAATTGAATCCGGCTTAATTGGCGGCACCTGTCCCAACCGTGGCTGTAATGCCAAGATAGCTTTGGATGCACCGGTTAAATTAACTCGATTAACCGAAAAACTGCAAGGGATCGTTAACGGCGACCTTTCAATTAACTGGACTGAAAATGAAAAGCACAAACAGGAAGTCATTGAAGGCTTACCTGACATGATCGGTGGTTTGATGAAGTCGGTTAACATTGACATCATCAAAGGCCACGGAACTTTCCAAGATGACCATACGGTGTTGGTTGGCGATGAACCTAAAACTGCAGAAAACATTGTCATTTCAACTGGTCAACATCCACATCGCGTGGATATTCCGGGCACTGAATTAGCTCATGACAGTGCTGACTTCATGAATTTAACCGACTTACCTGCCAACATCACAATTATTGGGGCCGGCTACATCAGCATGGAGTTCGCAACAATTGCCAACGCCGCTGGTGCCAAGGTCACAGTGATTACTCACGGCGAGAAAGTATTGCGGAAGTTCTACCAACCATACGTCGATCAAATCGTTGCTGACTTGAAATCCCGTGGGGTTGAATTTATCAATAATGCCAAAGTTTCCAGTTTTGAAAAAGATGGCAGTGACTTCATCGTCAATTACGATGGCGGCCAAGTAAAGACCAACTGGATTTTGGATGCCACCGGCCGAGTACCAAACGTTGATGATATCGGCTTGGACAAAGTTGGTGTCGACTACAGTGAAAAGGGCATCAAGGTCAACGATCATCTTCAAACTAACGTGGATAACATCTACGCTTCAGGTGACGTGATTGACAAGGATCAGCCAAAGCTCACACCAACGGCAATCTTCGAGTCAACCTACCTGATGCACACATTTGCAGGTGATACAACTGACGCTATTGACTATCCGGAAATTCCATCAGTTGTCTTCACCTCACCAAGAATTGCCAAAGTAGGTGTATCTGTGGAAGAAGCTAAGAAAGACGGCTTCACAACTAAAGAAAACCACTTACCGGACGACTGGTATCGTCAAGTTACCAAAGAAGATATTGGCGACAACACATTAGTCTACGACAAACAGAATCACTTGGTAGGAGCAACCGAAATCAGCGACCAGGCGGAAGATGCGATCAACGCATTGTTACCGGCAATCGTATTCAAGTTCGACCCGGCCCAATTGGAACGAATAGTAACATTATTCCCAACGATTGCGGCCGATGCGTGGGGGCAAATCTAAGCAGAGTGTGACGAGCAACGTTTTGACACGGAGAGCTAAGGTCGCTTTGATTTAAATCCCGCATTTGGATTTGAATCAAAGTGGCTTAGATCGCAGTGTCAGTTGCGTCGAAACACGTTTCCACTATATAAAAGAAAACCTCAAACAAATATTCAAAACCAAGTAAAACCACAAAAAAATCCCACCAATCACGGTGGGATTTTTACGTTTCTAATGATCCATTTTTCTCAAATTACTTTCAATAAAGAAACTAATAACCAGCAAATAAACCACTAAAATAATCGCATTAACTAAAATTGATAAATGCATGACCAAATTAACGGTCACGACAACCGCCTGGCAGATAATTCCCCAAAGATAAAACCAATTTTGTGAAGCACGCCACTTCTCAGGCGTGCTGCGACTTTGGGGTGTCCGGTAACCAACAATTGCCGATGGCTTTTTACTGCCGAAACGATAGTAAATCGCGGCACCGATAAAAATGATCAAGATAAGAACAGCAAATTCCGTTCCCAACTTCCTGGCCCCCATTAATAGTTCAACTCAAAGTCTTCCGAATCAAAATAATTCAACTTGGCGTTAAATAAGTAATTGCTTACATATCCAAGTGCAACGGGAATCACAAAGAACAGAAGGACAACTAATCCGATATTCAACAGACTGGCATTCCCGTATCCATTAACTGCCGCAATCGGCCCAATTAGACCGGCGAATCCAAAGCCGGCAGACATCGGTGTTCCGGAAACACCGAATAGTGCACCGATACCGCCCATAATTCCAGCGTTTATTGCGACTGGGACAATGAGTTTGGGGCGGGACAAAATATTGGCCATCTGCATTTTTGGCGATCCAAGAAAATGAGCTAATGAGGTGCCGACCGAATTGACTTTCCAGCCGTAGACCGCTAAAGCAAAACTGGCAGCAACAATCCCCAAGTTGGCCGATCCGGCAGCAACCCCGTTGATCCCGATGGCCGCCGCAATTCCAACCGAGGAAATTGGTGAAACGATTAGAATCGAGAAGACCATTCCAATCAGGATCCCCATCACAACCGGCTGGAGTTGAGTCAATTGTTCAACCCCCAAACCAATTAATTGGGTCACTGTTCCAACGGGTTTCAAGGTGATAACGCCAATTCCACCGGCGATAATCAACACCAGCAGTGGAATTAATAGAATCGTGTACGCTTTTAATGCTTGACCCAGCAGTGCAATAATCAAATAGCCGATCATGATTGTGATCGCAATATTAATCACATCACCACTGCCCGCCACGGCATAGCCGGCACCCTTCAGCTGAAAGTTGCCGGCACCGGCAATCGCTGCCAGTGCCAAAGATGACGTTTGAATCGGCGAAAAGCCGGCCATCATGCCAACACAAACAGCACTAATGGGTGCCATTAGCACAGCTGCCATTCCAGTTAATGTCAGGAGGAAAGCAGCCTGTGGAAATACCGGAAGCAAGGCCTTTAATAATTGATTAAGCAGGGCGCCGGGGACCAAAGCAACAATGATCCCAACCGACAAGCCGTTTAGTGTGTTCATTATGAGGTCACGGCCGCTCAGTCGCGTTGATGGTTCCGATATCATATTCATATTATTCTCCTACTTCGTGGGGACTCTTTTGACCATTCAAGATGGTGACAACATCGTTCAATGCAATTTCAACCATGTTTTGAACAGCGACTTCTGTGTAGAAACCAATGTGTGGTGTCACGTTGACATTTGGCATTGCGAGTAACCTTTTCAAGTTGTCGTTATCAATCTGCTTGCCGGTCAAGTCCTGACCGACAATCGTATTTTCCCCTTCAAATGTATCAATAGCAGCCGCAGAAATTTCCTTATTTTCAAGGGCTGCGACTAATGCGCCCGTGTCGACAACCTGTCCACGTGAACAATTGATGAAGATTGCGGACGACTTCATCTTTTTGAAAATGTCCGCGTTGATCATCTGGTTGGTTTCATCCGTCAACGGGGTGTGCATTGTGACGATATCCGCCGTTTTGAAAACCGTGTCGTGATCAACGTAGGTCAATGTATCGTTGAGCTCTGGTCGATGAATTGGGTCGGCAGCAATGACTGTGGCACCCAGTGCTCTGAAAATCCGGGCAACGGCGCTACCAATTTTGCCGGCACCGATAATTCCAACAGTCAACGTATGAATTTCACGGGCTTCAACACCCTTCCAGCTGAAATCCCCATGCTTTTCGCGTTCGCCAACTTCACCAATGTGCCTGAGCAAGCCCATGACATCAGCTAACACCAATTCGCTCACTGAACGTGGTGAATAGGCTGGCACATTGGTAACAATCAAATCATTTTTCTTAGCTTGATCCAAGTCAACAATTTCAAACCCAGTGATCCGCAAGGTAAGCTGCTTGATACCAAATGAATGCAGCTTTTCATAAATCGATGGGTCGGAAATCGGACCATGCTGCTGAATAACGATGCCGTCGTAACCTTTGGCAAGATCGACGGTTTCAGCATTCAATGGCACCGAATTGGTGTCAACTTGGACACCGTTTTGCTTAACCCAGGCATCTAAAGGCTTTTGTTCATCTGGTCGGACGTTGTACATTAAAATTTTCAAAATAATTCAAGCTCCTTCATTTAATTGATTATTTAACGGATTGCTTATCCACGTATTTTTGAATGCGGGTGACTGCTTCTTGAATGGTTCCTTCACTGGCAGCGTAACTGATCCGGACGTAGCCTTCACCACCTGGCAGGAAGTAAGATCCTGGAATCAGGGCAACTTTGGCTTCTTTAGCCAAATCGTAACAAAATGCCTCACTATTTTGGTTCAAGCCGTCAGGAATCTTGGCAAATACATAGAAGGCACCATTAGGATTAGGACAGCTGAAGCCGGCTTTTTCCAAACCAGCAACCAATAAGTCACGGCGTTTCATATATTCCTTCTTCATTGGTAAGGCATCGTCCATGCCGTTCTTGAAGGCTTCTTCAGCAGCAGCTTGGGCATTGGTTGTCAGTGAGGTTATGGTAAATTCACTAACCTTGGCAACTTCATTGATAATATCTTCAGGGCCACAAATCATTCCAACTCTCCAGCCAGTCATCGCGTGTGATTTGGAAACCCCATTCATAACGAGGGTTTGTTCAGGTAGAATTGAGCCCATGGAAACATGGGTGCCGTCGTATGTTAATTCGCTGTAAATTTCATCGCTCAAACAAATAATGTCATGCTTTGAAATGACGTCAGCCAGCTTCTGCAGATCTTCCTTGTGGTATGTAACGCCGGTTGGGTTGTTCGGGAAGTTCAGGATGACGGCCTTAACTGTGTCCTTGTTGGCTTCAATCGCTGCGGATAATTTTTCAGGCGAGAGAACAAAGCCATTGTCTGAGGTATCAACGAAGACTGGCTTGGCACCTGCCAGCATCAAAATCGGCACGTATAAGGGGAAGATTGGGGTTGGCACGATAACCGTGTCACCGGGGTTGATCATCGCCGTTAAGGCAGCGTAAATGGCGCCGGTTGCCCCTTCAGTCATGATGACCTGCTTGTCGGGGTCATAGTTCAGGCCGTACTTCGTGTTCAAGAAATGAGCGGCCGCTTGACGCAAGCCTTCAGTTCCCCGTGAGTTGGTATAATGACTTTCATTATCCTCAATTGCTTTAATAGCGGCCTGCTTAACGTGTTCTGGGGTATTGAAATCAGGCTCACCCAAAGTTAACTTCACGATGTCTGGAATCGCCGAAACCGTTGCGTTGAAGGTTAAAATTGCTGCGGGGGTTAATGCGGCCACCCGTTTGTTCATCTTTTCCGATAATCTGCTCATTATGTTCTCCTCCTAAAAATAGGGTCCTCAAAGTCAACGGAATGACTGTGAGGACCCACCATTGGTATAATCCCGCACAGTCAACTCAGTGATCTGTGCGGCCTTTAATCTGCATTACGAAATGCTCTTGGCTTATCCACAGATCACACTCGGAAAAACCAAAAGTAATATCGACAACTATTCATTTGGATGTTTGAATTATTTTGCATAATTAAAATCTCCTTAGAATATGTTAAACACATGATAACGTTATTAATCTTGTGAATCAAGGGAAAATTTATGATCGCTTGGTACCAAGATGAAATGCCGCCGCGCCAAATGTGAACTGACGGTAACTGACATCAGTAAGACCGGCATCTTGAAACATCTCAACTAATTTAGCTGCCGAAACAAACTCAGCTGTCGTTCGCTGCAGATAAGAATATTCCTGATATTTATTCACGGTGAGCTTTGCCATAATTGGCACCAGATTGAAATAGGCTTTCCAACCCAGCTTGACAATCGGATTTGTCGGCTTGGAGGTTTCCAGACAAGCAACCTGACCGCGATTATGGATCACCCGGGTCATCTCATGAAGTACTTGATCAGCGTCTGGCACATTTCGCAAGCCAAACCCAATCGTTGCCAGGTCAAACTTGTCATCGTCATAAGGCAAGTCCATGGCATCCCCCTTGACCAGAGTGACCCGATCCTGCAGTCCGGCGGCAATAATCTTCTTTTGGGCAATCTTCAGCATTTCTTCACTGAAATCCAAGCCGACCACCTGTCCGGATGGACCAACTGCTTTGGCAAGGGCAATCGTCCAGTCACCGGTCCCGCAGCATACGTCAATCGCGAACGTGCCGGGCTGAACGTTTAGCTGTCGCATAACCAGTTTGCGCCAATGTTTATGATTACCCAGACTGATAAGTGAGTTCATACTGTCATAGTTATCGGCAATTTTATCAAACAATGATTCAACTTTTGTTTCCGGGGTGTTGTTTGTCAGGCTCATTTTCCTGCTCCTTTGTTATAATAGTAAGTGTTTTTTAAATGATTGAATTTTTGGAGGTCAAGATGAGTTTATCAACTTTTTCACAGCTAGTCGAACTCCGAGCCAAGGCAGCCAGTATCTTCCCGTTTTTCACAGGGTTATTTTTCAGCTGGTACCTGCTTGGATCAGTCAACGGACTGTATGCCACGCTATTTTTTATCGCAATGATTTTATTCAACATGACCGTTGATACATTGGATAATTACAACGATTACATGCATTCCAATGAGGAAGAGTGGAAATCCGGCACCAACATTATCGGTGTCAAACACATTTCATTGAATCTCATTCGGACGATGATCGTCGTCATGGTCGTGCCGTCAGCTCTCATCGGCATTTACCTGGTCTTCCAAGTTGGCTTGCCGTTACTTTGGATGGGACTGATTTGTTTCGCAATTGGCATTATGTACTCATCAGGTCCACACCCAATCTCAAGCACCCCATATGGTGAAGTCGCCTCGGGGTTTGCCATGGGTGTGATGATTACCCTGATTTCAGTATACGTCAACTCATTCCAGATGTTTGTCTGGAAAGCATCCCTTTTGGGACAAATTTTGTTGGCGTCAGCTCCGCTATTCTTCTGGATTGCCAACATCATGCTGGCTAACAACATCTGTGACGCCCAAGAAGATGAAGTGAACCATCGCTGGACGATTGTCCACTACATTGGTATCAAGAATTCCCTGTTGATGTTTAATTCCGCCAATGTCTTGGCGGTTTTGTTGGTATTTTACGCCATGTATATCGGCGTCTACCCACTGGCACTATTCTCAATCCTGCTGGCGGTTCCGTTGATCATCAAACAGTCATTGATCTTTAATCATGAACAGATTAAAACCAAAACTTTTGTCTGCGCCGTTCAGATTATGATCTTCGGTTCGCTTAGCATGTGCGTCGGATTCTTGGGCTACTGGATTTATACGCTTATTTATCATTAATGAAAAAGTTTGTCGCTATCCGCATTAAATCGCGCTCCAATAAAAATAATCATTAAGGTCACGATCACCATTTGGAGAGCCGGCATGAATTTCAGCACTAAAACCGAGACAATAACTTGAATGCTAACCAATTTCCAATTGCTCATATACCGATAAATCACCATCGACCGAATGGCTTCTGCCGCTTTTGGTTGGTGGTCTTTTTCGTTTGCCCGGATCAGACGGTTGGATAAATAAAAATAGGCAACCGACCAAAGTAAAAAGACGATAAAATAAAAGATTTCCGGACCCTGCTCGTTCAATCCCCGGCCAACCCAAGCGGTCGCGACAGGAATAAATGATGTCGTGAACATCCAAATGTTGTTCGCCCAGTAAACGTTTTGAGTAATCCAGCGAGTTTGGGAAAACATATAGTGATGGTTGTACCATGCCACCCCGATAAATAAGTACCCAATTGCGTACGAAATCAGGTACGGAATCTGATCCAAAATAGCACTCAGCTCAAAGGATTCCGGTGTTTTAAATTCCAGTATCATGATGGTTAAAATGATCGCCAACACGGCATCAGTGAAGGCTTCAACTCTTGTTTTGTTCATACTGTAATTCCCCCTTAACCATATAGAGCAATTATACAATGTTCCCATTTTTAGGACCGAAAAAAGGCTTTTCCCAAACTGTTTGGGGAAAGCCTATTTCAATGGATAAAAGATTATTCAGTCGCAAAATCTTTTGCTTTTGATTCTTCAAATTTTTCAGTAATTATTTTGGCACAATTTTGAAGCTTTACCAGTTCTTCATCGGTTAAATCAAGCTGTAGTTGTTGAACAATGCCATCGCGGCCGACAATTGCCGGATATGACAGATATGAACCAAGTTCTTCACGGTAGTTGGAAACCGGCAGTTCAGTTTTGGCATCGTTTAAGATGACGTCTGCCAGTCGTACAGCAGCACTGGCGATTGCATAGTTGGTATAGCCCTTGCCCCGGAAGACGACGAAGCCACCCATCCGGGCATCTTCATCAATTTTATCCAGGTCAAGTCCTTCTTTGTCAGCCAATTCAGTGATCGGTTTGCCAAGAACCCGAACCGTTGACCATGCAGTGAATTGGGAATTCCCATGTTCACCCAGATTGTAGCCGGAGACGGAACGAGGGTCGATATTTAATTTCTTTGCCACAGCCCGCTTCATTCTTGATGAATCAAGCAAGGTTCCGGTACCGATGACGTGTTTCTTGGGTAAACCGGTGACAGCCTGATAAATTGACGTGATCGCGTCAACCGGGTTGGTGATCACGATTAAGATCCCATTGAAGCCTGAATCCTTGATCTTGCCAGCAACTGATGCGGCTGCTTTTTGGGTAAATGGGTACTCAATAAAGCGGTCGTTGCTTGGATTATCGCGTTGTAACTGCAGCTTACCAATTGCTGAAATCACGATATCGGCATCTGCTAATTCACTGTAATCATTCACGGCGATGTTAGTATGTGTCGGCAGGTTGGCCATGGCATCTTCAAAGTCCAATGCATCGGCTTTAACCTTTTTCTCATTTACATCAATCAGGACCAAATCATCCGCAAATCCACCGGACACTATGTAGTGAGCAACTGTTGAGCCCACACTACCCATTCCAATAACACCAATTTTTCTTGTCATTAAATCACCTCAAAATTTTTTAATGATGAAAGCATAACACATTGAGATGTTAGTTCAACAGTGAATTTTAATTTAATGAGATTTGTCCAAATTTAGTTTAATGTATTCCGCCAAATATCCTCAGTTAAATAAGGCAGCTGTCTGGCCCGCTGCTGCACGACTTTCAGTCGATAGGTCAGCATGCGGTTGAATGACCGTCGGAAGTCCTTTCCATTCGTTGCGTACTCGGTTTTGGGAAACCGGTCAATGCCGCTATTATCACGATACTCAATTGAAATATCCCGCATCAGCCACTCGTGATTTTTCATGTAGCGCATGACGGCATTTGGTGACGATACCGTCAATCCAATCCGGGTAAGAAACTGTTTTTCTCCTGCCTGGTCACGATAATATTCAGCTTCACGAGCGGATATATAATTGGTGTCGGTCACGACCAGCTGGTTGTCCAGCAACGACTGGAATTTATCATATACCGTGAGCTTCCTGGTTGCCTTTGGATCTTCATATTCAATTCGATTCAACTCATATTCCTGGTGTGAGTTCAATGTCTGAATGACCTGCTGTTTCGTGCCCGCTTCTCCTGCCATCTGAACATGGAAATTGTTCATAATCAAAGGCATGTCAAGAACGAACGCCATTTGAGAGATTTGTGGTGACACCATTAGTGGCAAGACTTTCTCGATGATTAAATTGATCAACGGTTCTTCAGGAACATTTAAAAATCGGTTAGGTTCAATAGACAGTGTTACCAGCACATCATGATTCGGATTGCCTGCCAGTCGTTCACTGGTGATGGTAAAGAACTTACTGACGGTGTAGCCAAATCCAAGCGGACTCCGAACGACATACTGTGTGGAATCAAATAACCTGTAATTGTCATATAAAATAATACTTTGATAGTCATCCTTCCCGGTAACCGGATCTTTGCCGCTTCTCTGCTTCTTTGGAAATGATTCCACAAAGCTCTGAAGTTTGAGATATTGCTGCTGACTCATGGTACTTGTGATCTTGATAGTTTCAATGCCAAACTGTAGCTTTTTTGCCGGATAGTCAATCCGCCGACGGGAAAATTCTTCGGTCATTTTTTTCTGATAGGAATAATTAAAGCTTCGATATTCTGGAGATTGATAACCATTTGAACTAAATACTTCATCGTAACTTGGCAAAATTTATTGCTCCAATCGTCATTTATTGGCTCAATTTTAAGCTGAACGTGCCACCGTGTCAAACTGGAATTTATTTTGGTGGCAACGTTGACAGATATTATTTTTGGCGTTACAATATAAGTATATTAACAATTCGAGTTTGATAATTTGATTTTAGCCACTGGCATTTCGATGTTGGTGGCTATTTTTTTGTCCCTAAATCGTGAAAAGAAAGTCTGTGCAGCTGTGTTCTAAAACTACTCAAACAACCAGTTACTTTGGGAGCTGCGATGACCATACAAAAAGAGTTGGCGCAAAAACTTGCCGCCAACCCCTTATAATTTGTGTCCGATCTGATCGAAGTCCTTATCCTTCCATTGATTCCTTGAACTTTGTCTTAATGTAGTCTGCAGAAATCTGCAGCTTTTTCTTTTCTTCATCAGTTAATCGTAATTCAACCTGTTCGATGATCCCGTCACGGCCGACCACTGCGGGATATGACAGGTAAGTCCCAAGTTCCTCACGGTAATTAGAGACTGCCAGTTCGGTATGGGCATCACTCATCACCGTATTGGCAAGGCGAACCGCTGCGGTGGCCACACCATAGTTGGTATATTTCTTACCATGGAACACATTGAAGCCACCTTCTCGGGCAGTTTTGTCCAACGCATTTAAATCAAGTCCGCGTTCTTCAGCCACCTCAGTGATTGGCCGGCTCAATACGCAGACAGTTGACCACGCAGTGAATTGAGAGTTTCCATGTTCACCTAAGTTAAAGCCGGTAACCGAACGAGGGTCCAAGTTTAATTTTTTGGCAACGGCGCGTTTCATACGGGATGAATCAAGTAACGTTCCAGTCCCGATAACATGTTTTTTGGGAAGTCCAGTAATTTGTTGATAAATGGACGTGATGACGTCAACAGGATTGGTGATTGCCACAATGACACCATTAAAGCCGGAATCCTTAATTTTTTGAGCAACCGATTTAACTGCCTTACTGGTAAACGGCAATTCCGCGAACCGATCGTCATTTGGATTATCCTGAAGCTTGATGTTACCTAATGCGGAAATAATGACATCGGCATCTTTCAATGCTGAATAATCATTAACCGTAATATTTGTGTGCACCGGCAGGTTCGACATTGCGTCTTCAAAATCAATTGCGTCAGCATTGACTTTGTCTTCGTTAATATCAATCAATACCAAGTCGTCCGCAAAGCCGTTCGCAACAATATAATGGGCCGCCGTTGAGCCCACGTGGCCCATTCCGATTACACCAATTTTTCTTGTCATCTATTATCACCTCAAAAGTATTTGTTGAAATGATTTTATCATGACTGGCCAACAATTTGTCATAATACTCTCATTTTGTGATAATCAGGTTAACCAAATACACAAAGATCCTCACAATCATCTCGACTGTGGGGATCTTTTTGGATTCTAAAAACTTATTTCATATAGGCATATTTGTAGTTCCATTGAGTCCCAGCGGTATTATGAATAATTCCCTTTACAGCCGGCTTTTGAAGGTATGAAGTCACTTGTTGATAAAGTGGTGTCATTCCTTGATCAGCATTAAATAATTTAGCTGCTTGAACCAGGTCGTTCCAACGTTTGTCAGCGTTGTTGGCATCCTGATTCTGTGCCCGCTTAATCAGCTTATCATAAGCAGCGTTACTGTACTTGCCGCTATTATAAGGTGTGCCGGTTTCCGGAATCTGCAAGAATGAGATCGGGTCGTTAAAGTCGGCACCCCAGCCGGAAAGTGAAAGGTCAAAATCACCCTTCAAGACTTCCTGGTTGGCCACTTGACCGGGAACGTTTCGAATATTGAGCTTAAATCCAGGCAAATCTTTCTGGAGTTCAGCCTTCATATACTGGGTAATCGGGTTACTGGTTGGATCATCGTTACCTGCCGTAATCGTTAAAGTCACATTCTTGGTACCCAGTGCTTTGAGTCCCTTTTGCCAATGCTGTTTGGCTAGCTTAACGTTGTAGTCAACAGTATTTGGAACTGATTGTTCCTTGGCAAAATCCTCACCGGTCTTTGGGTTGTTCGCAAGTCCCGAGGCCACGAAACCGGTCGGTGTATCCGAACCATCCCCGAGGACTTTCTTGGTCAATTGCTGACGGTTGATTGCTAATGAAATAGCTAGTCGGATGTCCTTATTGCTCATGGCTTTTCGTTTAGCCTGATTGGCATCTTTGAAGTTAAATTTGATATAGCCAACAACTGAGTATGGATATTGTTTGAATTCTTTGTCACCCTTGTAATGTTTAACCTGTTCATTGGAAAGTGGAGTCAAATCCAGCTTGCCTTGTTGATAGAGTTCAAGACCGGTCGATGGGCTGGCAACCACCGTGTAGTTGATCTTGTTCAGCTTAACGACGCCTTTGTCCCAATACTGATTGTTCTTCACAAATTGCCACTTGTTACCGGTTCCGTTCCAGTTTTGAATCTTAAACGGTCCGGAGTACACCATGTATTTGGAGTTGGTACCATACTTCTTACCGTATTTATCAACAATTTTTTGATTCTGTGGTCCAAACAATGGGTAGGCCATTAAGACTTTGAAGTAGGCAATCGGCTTTTCAAGTTGGATCTGAACAGTCTTGTCATTTACAGCCTTGATACCGATCTTATCTGGTGAAAGCTTGCCGGCATTAACTTTATCTGCATTCTTAATCCCACTAAACAAGTATGCGTAAGTGGATTTGGTGCTTGGCTTTAAAGTCCGGCGCCATGAATAAACAAAATCTTGGGCGGTAATCTTGTCACCGTTGCTCCATTTAGCATTCCGTAACTTAAATGTCCAAGTCTTGCCATCCTTGGAAACTTTGCCGCTCTTGGCAAGACCTGGTGTTGGTTTGCCATCTTTACCCAGACGGTAAAAGCTTTCAAACACATTACCTGACTGGCCGTAACCAGTGCTTTTTGAAATATCAATTGTATCAAGTGGTGCCGTTGTGCTAAGATTTAAAGTTTGTTTTTGACTGTTGGACTTGGTTGATGACTTTCCGCAGGCTGCCAAAGTAACCACAAGAACGGCCGCTAAGGCTAACAATAAAAATGATCTGAATTTTCGCATGAATGATTCCTCCAAAGAATTAATTAAGTATTTTCACATCAATCAACATCAGACTACACACCACAACCGCCACCTTTAAGAATTTTTGAATGAAAGAGATAATTTTGCAAATAAAAAAGTGCCATCGCACAGTGTTAAACACTGAAGCGATGGCACTTTGGACATTCAGGATGGAGAAAGCCCCCTACGACTAGAGTTTTCCCTCAAAATTGAATGTATTACCAAAGAAGCCACGATCAGCGCTAACCTGAGCTTGACACATTGAACAGCACATAAATTTAGCAGCTGACATTTGCATGAATGGCTTCCTCCTCTTTCGTTACTTGATGAAATCAATATAAATGATTAGAAATCATTTGTCAAACATTTGTTAAAAATGAGAATTAACAACCCGATTATAATACCTCAGGTAGTACGAGTCAGTTGACACATTTTTGGTAATTCTAGTCACACTGGTGTTGTCAGGCTCCTCGACAACCATCATATCCTCTGGACGCCCAATTGCTGCCAAGACGGCCGCTTTGATGGTAAAGCCATGGGTAACTAAAATGATACTTTGATCGGGATACTTCTCTGAGACGTCTGTCATGAATGCGTCAACTCGCCCAATTACCTGGTTAAAGGGCTCCCCATCGGCTACATCCGCATAACTTGGGAAGACATCATTCAGGGTGTGATCAAATAAATCAGGGTATTGGTCCATTAAATCGGCATTTTTTTGACCATCCCATTTTCCATACGAGATTTCGAGAAGGCGTTTGTCATAAGTTACCGGTAAGTTTGCGCTCTGGTTTAAGATGGCCGCGGTGTCTTTTGTCCGCTGTAGTGGGCTTGCAATAATCTGATCCGCAAACGAGATATCGAAACCTTTCTGCAAACTTTCCGCCTGTTTCTTTCCGGTTTCCGATAAATAGGTTATTTCAGAATTGATTGTTCCCTGCTTCAACCCAGCCGCATTTGCAGCGGTCTGTCCATGCCGCACAAAGTAGAATTCCGTCATCTTGTTGCCTCCCAGTCGTTATCTGTTATCCATTGAATTTACCATGTTATTTATGCACTTGCAAACATCACCGTGTAAAAATATTCAATCTTGTGGTTGCTTTTATCTGTGGATTCTGTTAGATTTTAATTATAAGAAATGGAGGTTGTTCACATGAACATCAATTTTGCTGCCAATAGAACAATGACATCATCCTCCTGGTCTACAGTCACATCTGTGTGGGCCATCTTTTGAGACGCATGAATTCACAAAAGGCCTTGCATAGATGAACTTCTTCATCACTGTGAGACCGCTAATAACGCAAGTTTGAAGCTCTCACAGTCTATCTGTGGGAGCTTTTTATGTCGTTTTTGCTCAGGCTTTTAACTTATACAAAGGAGATTTGGTAATGACTATCTATAATTTTGCGGCTGGGCCCGCAACTCTTCCTGATCCAGTAATCAAACAGATTCAAGACGAACTCCCTTCGGTTAACGGTAGTGGAATGTCCATCATGGAGATCTCCCACCGCTCTGAACTGTTCGACAACATCATCAATACCGCTGAACAGGATGTTCGGGATTTGATGCACGTTCCGGACAACTACCAAGTCCTGTTCTTCCAAGGCGGTGGTACCGGTCAATTTGCAGCCGTTCCAATGAACCTGGCAACTAATCACAAAAAGATTGCGCTGTTGGACAGTGGCCACTGGGCTTCTCGAGCCGGCGACGAAGCTGCCAACCTCGAGTATCAGGTTGACGTTCTGGCTTCCACCAAGGATCAGCATTACCAAGAATTACCCCATTATGATAAACCAATCTCCGCAAGTGATTATGATTATCTCCACATCACAACTAATAATACCATTGAAGGAACCGCCTACCACACGATTCCTGAACATGGTGATGTCACCCTGGTTGGCGATTTATCTTCCAACTTCATGGCTGAAGAATACAACGTCAAAGACTTTGGCCTGATCTTCGGTGGTGTTCAAAAGAACCTTGGCCCAGCTGGCGTCACGCTTGTGATTGTCCGAGACGATTTGATTAAGCCGGTTGAGCACATCCCAAGCATCCTCAACTATAGTCTGTTTGTTAAGAAAAATTCCATGTTCAATACGCCACCAGTCTTCAATATCTATGCGACGGGTCTCGTATTGAAATGGCTGAAAGAACAAGGTGGAATTGCCGGAATTGAAAAGTTGAACAAACAAAAGGCATCCCTGCTCTATGATTTCCTGGATGACTCAAAATTATTTGCCAACCATATCAAACGATCAGACCGTTCACTCACAAACATTCCATTTACCACCGGGGATGACGATCTCGACAAACAAGCGATCAAAGCCACTGCCGATGCCGGATTGATGAACCTAAAAGGTCACCGAAGCGTCGGTGGTCTCCGGGCTAGTCTGTACAACGCCATGCCACTTGAGGGCGTCCAAGCGTTGGTTGACTGCTTACACAACTTTGAAAAACAACAATAGGGGGAATTCACATGTATCAAGTAAAAACATATAACGCCATCGCCCAAGCCGGCTTAGACCGGTTCACTGATAACTACCAAATCAACAAAACGGATGATGCCGATGCTTATCTGATTCGCTCGGTTAATCTTCATGACCAAAAATTTCCTAAAAGCTTAAAGGTCATTGCGAGAGCCGGCGCCGGCTTTAACAACATCCCGTTGGACCAGGCAACCAAAAACGGAACGGCTGTCTTCAACACACCGGGAAGTAACGCCAATGCTGTGAAGGAATTGATCATCGCCTTACTGGTATCATCATCACGAAATCTGTTTGCTGCTGCTGATTACGCTGCCCATAACAGTGGAGCCGATATTTCGCTTCGGACTGAAAAGGACAAAACCAAGTTCAAAGGAACTGAATTAACCGGCCGGACTTTGGCTGTGATCGGTGTCGGTCACGTCGGTTCACTGGTTGCCAATGCTGCCAGCGCCCTTGGTATGAAAGTCATTGGTTACGATCCTTACTTATCAGCCGATGCCGCATGGCATATTTCGACCACCATCACTCGTGCCAATACACTTGGAGAAGCCCTTCAACAAGCGGATTACGTGACTGTGCACGTGCCAAAGAACGAAGAAACCACCGGCCTGATCGGACCCGAACAGATGGAAATCATGAAAGACGGCGTCAAGTTGTTCAATTATTCTCGTGACGGGATCGTTGATAACGAAGCCGCTGTCGACTATTTAGATGCTCGAAAAATCAAAACCTACTATACTGATTTCGGTGAAAATATTTTATTGAATCGCGAAGACGTTGTTGTGACCCCTCATATTGGCGGCTCAACCCTTGAAGCTGAAGCCAATGGAGCTACTCAAGGGGCCAACACCATCATGACCTATTTGGAAACCGGAAATATTCAAAACTCGGTTAATTTACCAAATCTCCAGGTGCCGTTTAACACCCCTTATCGCCTCACACTGATTCATAAGAACATCCCCAACATGGTTGGTCAAATTGCCACTTTGCTGGCAGATGCGGACATTAACATTGAAGGAATGAGCAACGCAGCCCGAGATGGCGTTGCCTACACCATTGTCGATTTAGACGATCTCAAGAACGAGGAAGAACACAAGTTGGTTGACCGGCTTGGGAAAATTGACGCGGTGTATCGAGTACGGGTACTGCAGAAATAGTTTTCAATAGTTGAACCGGTGGATGGCTGATGTCATCCATTTTTTGTGCCATCTATCGCTTATAACTGCCACCTGTCCAAAATAGATACTAATCTGATGCATCAAACTATATGATTAACATAAGAGGTGAGGGTAATGGAGGTTATGGTAAAAATTATTCAAGGGTTAAGCCCTAATACAGTCGAACTCGGAGTAAGAAACAAAGACTCCCAGATCGATAAAATTATTTCATTCATCAAAGGACAGGAAGTTGCACGGATTGTTGGTAAGAAAGGTGACCGTAACCAATATGTGCCCCTTGATATTTGTGTTTCATTTTATGCAAATCAGAAAAAGGTATATGTATCGACGGTCGACCAAGCAACTTTTACAGTCAATAATCGGCTCTATGAACTGGCTGATAATCTGCCTCGTAACTTTGTCCGTATTTCAAATAACGAGATTATTAATTTGAACTTTGTATCTGAATTTCAACTCTCAAAGTCAGGGATTATCCTTATTTATTTCAAAAACGGGACACAAACCAGTTCATCGAGAAGATACTTGAAACAGGTAAAGGAGCGATTAATATGATAAAGAAAGTCATAAATAACGCTGTTATTGGGATTGTTGGCGGTGTATTTATCGGTTTCATGATTTCACTGATACTTTCATATGCAAGCGGCTCAACAACATATTATCCATCTTCAATGGAATTTGTTTCTAGATTTCATGGAACGCTGACAGCAACTGTTACCTCAGCAGTCCTTTGGGGGTTGATCGGCGTTGTTTCTGCAGTAAGTTCTTTGATCTTCACTGATACAGACTGGAGTATTGTCAAAATGACGGTCATTCATTTTTCACTGACTTACTTCATTTGTCTTCCACTCGCATTCTTAGCTGGATGGTTTTCATTTAACTTTGGTTCATTCGTCAGTTTCACAATTATATGGATCATCTTATACACAATTATGTATTTCACAAGTATGATTGCGGCTCGAAAAGAAGTAGCTGCGGTGAATCAGAAGTTAAAAAATTAATCTTCACTATACTTGATTCTTGTCCCAACAGACTATAAGTTAAAACATGAATTTTAGTGATTATCATGAACGACGGCAATATTAGCGAGTATCGTCGTGAACATCATTCGGTCATCTAATGTGACCCGAGAATTCACTTTCAAATCCAAATGTGCTACACTAATATCAACTTCATATTCGACTGCCACCGGGCAGCAACTTTTGGTACTTTTTACAATTCCGTTAGGTCATAGAAGGAATTGTGAGGGGTACCCTTTTTCTTTAGGAGGATTTTTTATGAATTGGGTATATTTGGTTATTGCAGGGATCTTTGAGGTTGTCTGGGCAACCGCGATGAAATACAGTCATGGATTTACCAACCTAACCCCTTCAATCGTCACCATTGTAGGCATGCTAATCAGTTTCTTCCTGTTGGCACACGCCACGAAAACACTACCGCTGAGTATCGCCTACCCGGTTTGGACGGGAATTGGTGCCGTTGGAACCGTCATCGCTGGCATCATTTTATTCGGCGACAAGATCTCTCCCATTACCTGGGGATTTGTGATCTTACTGTTGGTTAGTATTGTTGGCATTAAAGTGACTAGCTAAGAACAGTTTGGACTTGATGAGTAGGCAAAATATGGTAAAATGAACCTTGTAATAGGTGTATATCTTTTCACACCCGACCTCGTCAATCGGGTACACTTAAGCCGCGGAGTTGCGGCTTTTTTAATACACAAAAAATGAAGCTCTGATTCGTCATATCAGAGCTCCATCGTCTATTTTCGCCTCGTATGTCTACCAGACGGCCGATAAGAGTGTTTCCCGATAGGCTCATTCATCATTAGATTCAATAACCATTTCCAATAACTAAGTATGCCATGGGTAAACAAATTACCAGCGACAGCCACCACAGCTGTCAGTAATAGGTATATGTCAGTTCACCGCCCCTGGTCTATATAAAGTTGCCAGCAGCATTAAAATTGTATCATGGTCAATTAATCAGCTGTCAAACACTTTTTTCATCAGACTATAAAGGAGATCACAAAATGTTCAAAACATGGCATCAGTCAGGAAAAATTCTCGATGACAAAAACGTTTATAAGGGCCGTGTCTTCTCGGTTGATCAACTGCACATTCAAACTCCGGATGGTTTAAAGATTGAGCGCGACTTGATTAAAACCGATCCGACAATCACCATTTTAGCTTTGTCGCCCGATGGACAGGTTGTCATGAGCAGTGAATACCGCGCCGGTGTGAACGGTGATTCGGTTTCGTTACCTGCCGGAATTGTTAATCCTGGGGAAACCAGCGAACAGGCAGCTGTCCGTGAACTGAGGGAAGAAACCGGCTACGTTGCGACATCGGTCATCAAGATGACCCGGATTACTTCATCAGAAGGCTTCATGGATCAGTTTGCCGATCTAATGCTCATCAAATTCAACCCGGAAGAACGGGTGCAACGTCATTTTGATAAAGACGAATTCGTGAACAGTGAGTTAGTACCGTTGGATCAAGTGATTGAATGGATCAAAGAAGGCAAAGTCAATACTGCCCAAGCGGTGTCGTCAATTGGTTATTATATGATGTTTATCAAATAAGAAAAAAGCTGCCGTTCACCGAGTTAGGAGTCTCGATGAACCACAGCTTTTTGATTTATTTTGAATAGACGATTTTTCCATCCACCAAGGTCATCACAGTGTCGCCATAAACGGTTTCACCTGTGAATGGTGAATTTTTACCTTTTGATAAGTACTCGCTTTCTTTGATCTCATGTTCATGATTCAAATCAAAGATTGCAATGTCTGCCGGCTGGCCCACTTCGAGGGTGCCGGCATTTTTCATTTTAAACACTGATGCAGGTTTGTTGGTCATCCAGTTGATTAACTGTTCCAAGGTAAATCGACCGGTTTTAACAAATCTGGTGTACAGCATACTGAACGCTGTTTCTGAACCGGTGATACCAAACGATGCAGTCGCAATTGACTGATCCTTGTCTGCTTTGGTATGAGGTGCATGATCGGTTGCAATCATGTCGATAGTCCCATCCAGCAAACCTTTAATAAGTGCTTGGCGGTCATCTTCCCCACGCAGAGGCGGATTCATTTTATACATCGAATTATCTTCTTTGATGTTAGCATCTGATAATAACAGATGATGAGGTGATACCTCCGCAGTAACATTGATACCAGCTTGCTTGGCAGCCCGGATCACGTTAACGGTATGTTTGGATGATGCATGGCAGACATGGTAATGAACGCCGGTTGCTTCTGCGAGAATCACATCTCTGGCAACCTGAGCAGTTTCGCTGACCCATGGCATTTCTTTCATTCCAAGGCGCTTGGCAGCCCCACCATTTAAGACACCACCATAAGTCAGATCATCGTCTTGAACGTGTTCAACGATTGCCATATCGAGCTTGGCTGCCTGCTGCATCGCTTCGTACATTGTGCTGCTCTTTTGAATCCCGTTGCCATCGTTACTAAATGCAAAGGCACCGGCATCTTTTAATGCTTTGAAATCAACCAGTTCATCACCACCACGATTGGTCGTGATGGTCGCATATTGCTTGATGTGGACAGCCCCATCAGATTGGTTCAATTTAATTAAAGCTTCTATATTATTAACTGAGTCTGGAGCCGGGGTAACATTGGGCATTGCACATACGGTGGTAAATCCACCATGAGCAGCTGCATGACTACCGGTTTTAATGGTTTCTTTGTCTTCCTGGCCAGGTTGTCGATAATGAACATGAACGTCAATCAACCCTGCACTGACAAAGTTCCCTTTGGCGTCAATGACATCATTAACCCCATCCCTGGAAATCTCAGGAGCAATCTCTGCCACCTTGTCGTCTTCAATTAAAATATCGCGCTTAACTAATTCTCCATGATCAAGGACTTGTCCGTTAGCAATTATGCGTTTCATCAGTTGAGATTCTCCTCGCTATTAATATTCTTCCTTAATAAGGCCGCGGTTACGAAGCATGCTGGTCATGATTGCCATGCGGACGAATACACCGTTGTGCATTTGTTGGAAGATCCGGGATTTGTCGCATTCAACCAATTCATCGGCGATTTCAACCCCACGGTTAACGGGAGCTGGATGCATGATGATTGATTGTTGTGGCATTCTTGATTCACGTTCGGCAGTTAAACCGTATTGTTCATGATACTTTTCAGCTGAGAAGGAACCATTCTCGTCATCAGCGATTCGTTCGTGCTGAACCCGTAAGAACATCATAACGTCCATTTCTTCTACTAAATCATCGATTGGCATCCATTCGCCGTACTTGGCAAATTCTTTGGTGTACCACTTCTTTGGTCCGCCAAAGTAGACATGAGCGCCAAGCATGGTTAATACTTCCATGTTGGAACGGGCAACTCGTGAATGGGTCAAGTCACCAACGATGGCAACCTTTAATCCTTCAAAATGACCAAACTCTTCATATATAGTCATCATATCGAGCAATGATTGTGATGGATGTTGTCCTGAACCGTCACCACCGTTGGCAATTCCAAGATGGATGTTTGGATCAGCGATTAAGTCTTTGTAGTATTCGTTCTTCTTATCACGGATGGCAACCAAGTCAACACCAATAGCTTGGAATGTCTTAACTGTGTCACTCATTGATTCACCCTTGCTTAATGAACTGTTTGCAGGGTCAAAGTTGACAACTTGAAGCCCTAATTTACGTTCTGCCATTTCAAAGCTGGTGTGAGTTCTTGTGCTGCCTTCAAAGAAAAGGTTGGCGGCGTATACTGGCCGTTTCAATTCAATCTGCTTGCCGGCCTTGAAATCCTGTGCTTCGTGGATAAATGATAAAACATCGTCGGTTGAAAGGTCTTCCATACTTACAACATTTTCAAAACTTACCGGTTTAGTAATCTGCATCATTGTGATTTCCTCCTAAAATTAAAAGCGCCTTGCCATGTTCGCAAAGCGCTCCTTATGTGTAGGGAACCACATTCCAGGACGTTTTGCTCTCACGGGAACAGTTAAATCGTCAATAAGAATCTAGATATGTAACAAAAAACCTCTTCACCGCGTTCGGTAAAGAGGTTTTAGTTTGCCCTGAGTTATCCTCAAGATTCGCCATACCTTCTTAACCTCACGGGGTTAATGTTAAAGGTTCTGTTTGATTACTTAGAATCATATTCTATTTTGGGAGAAAAAACAAGTCTATTTTGAAAAATAATTTTTCAAAATGATTATTTATCCAAATAATCGAATATATTTATAAACAACGTATAACTTATCTATAAGGCCGGTATTTCAGACCATTTTCAGATATTTCATAAATATACACAATTTATTTTATTTGTACATAATTATCCGAATATTGGCTTATATTGCATATTTTTGCTTGACATTTGTTCAAAATACTTCTATCTTAAATAATCAAAAGCGTTAACTGTAAATGTCACATCGTTGCGTAGGAAAATTTGAGGAGGTTCGGACATGAAAAAATATCTAACTCTGGAAAATGGGGATGTCTTCGTTGGTGAAGCTTGCGGAGACCTAGGTGCCGAGATTGACGGTGAACTTGTCTTTACCACCAGCATGACCGGTTACCAGGAAACATTAACCGATCCATCGTACAAAGATCAGATCATCAGCTTCACATATCCATTAATCGGCAACTACGGTATCTCACTGGGAACCAGCCAATCGGACACCGTTCAAGCAGCAGCGGTCATCGTTAAAGAAATGACCGATCAAGTATTTCACTATCAAAGCGTTATCAGCCTCGATGCTTTCTTAAAGCAGTCAAAGGTTCCAGCAATCAGCGGGATTGACACCCGACAGTTAACCAAGATAATTCGCCGCTATGGCACAATGAAGGCCAGCCTGACTAATCAACCAATCGTTGATAAACCTGAAGAACACCAGGCATCAATCATCAAATCAGCCACATTGTCCGCAGGCGACGCCAAAGATGTTGAACACGTTGTAGTCGTTGACTTCGGTGTAAAAGATAACATCGTCAAGTCGCTGCAGCGTCCAGGCGTAGATGTCACTGTTGTTACTCCTGAATCAACATTTGAAGATATTACCAACTTACATCCAACCGGAATTCTGTTATCCAATGGTCCTGGCGATCCAACCGACTATTCCGATTTCCTCCCGGTTATTCAAAAACTCCAAGATAATTTCCCAATATTTGGTATCTGCTTGGGACATCAACTCCTGGCATTGGCAAATGGTGCTAAGACTTACAAGATGACATTCGGTCATCGTGGCATCAATCACCCAGTCAAGAATTTGATCACAGGTGATATCTACATCACCTCACAAAACCATGGTTATGCAGTTGATGTTGACTCCGTTGATGATACACCACTGGAAGTCACAGCTCTTGAAGTTAACGACCAGACATGTGAGGGTCTCCGTTACCCAGGCCGGCCAGTATTCTCAGTTCAATACCATCCTGAAGCTGCACCGGGACCACATGATGCAACTAAGCTGTTTGATAAATTCATCGAAATGATGCACGTAAACGGAGGGGTTCATTAATGCCAAAAAGAGAAGATATTAAAAAAGTATTGATCATCGGCTCAGGCCCAATCGTAATCGGCCAAGCCGCAGAATTTGACTATGCCGGAAGCCAGGCGTGCTTAAGCCTCCGTGAAGAAGGTTATTCAGTTATCCTGGTCAACTCCAACCCTGCCACCATCATGACAGATGACGAAATCGCCGACAAAGTCTACTTGGATCCATTAACCGTTCCAAGTCTGAAGAAAATTATCAATAAAGAGCACCCCGACGCAATCCTGCCGACTTTGGGCGGCCAAACCGGTTTGAACCTGGCCGTTGAACTCAGTAAAGACGGCATCTTGGACCAACTCGGAATCGAACTTTTGGGTACCAGCTTACAAACCATCAACGAAGCCGAAGACCGTGAGAAGTTCAAGGATTTGATGGAGGAATTACACCAACCAATCCCTGATTCAAAGACCGTGTACGACCTTCAAGACGGCTTGGACTTTGCCCACCAAATCAATTACCCGGTTATTATTCGTCCTGCATACACTTTAGGCGGAACCGGTGGTGGAATTGCCCACAACGACGACGAAATGAAGACCATTTTGAACCGCGGCTTAACCATGTCACCTTCAACCGAGTGTCTGGTTGAAAAGAGTATTGCCGGATTCAAAGAAATCGAATTTGAAGTGATGCGTGATCACCATGGCAGTTCAATTATTGTCACTGGTATGGAAAACTTCGATCCCGTTGGAATTCATACAGGCGATTCAATTGTTTTCGCACCCACTCAAACATTGACCGATAAAGAATATCAGCGTCTCCGTGACGCATCATTGACCATCGTCAATGCCCTTAAAATCGAAGGTGGCTGTAACGTTCAGTTGGCTCAGGATCCTAATAGTGAAAACTACTACGTCATCGAAGTCAACCCTCGTGTTAGTCGTTCATCAGCCTTGGCATCCAAAGCAACTGGTTATCCAATTGCTAAGATTGCCGCAAAAATTGCTGTCGGCTTAAACCTAGATGAAATCATGAACCCAATAACGCAAACCACGTTCGCGATGTTTGAACCTGCTCTGGATTACGTCGTTGCTAAGATTCCACGTTTTGCTTTCGATAAATTCACAAACGCCGATCGCAAACTGGGAACTCAAATGAAAGCAACCGGAGAAGTCATGGCAATCGGCAGTACCATTGAAGAGTCACTGCTTAAAGCCGTTCAATCTTTGGAACTTGATCAACAAGCGCAAACCGACCTGATTCCGACTTATACCCGTGAAATGTCAATGGGTGATCTGTTGGAAAAGATCAAGACGCCAACCGACTACCGTTTATTTGAAATCTTTGCCGCCATTGGTAAAGGTGCAACCATTCAACAAATCAACCGCTCGACTCAAATTGATATGTACTTCTTATCCAAACTAGAAAACATTATCAAGATGCAGCAACAGATGACCGACGGTTTATTGAGTGCCGATGAGGTCTTAAAAGCTCGTAAGTTAGGCTTCAACAACACCATGATTAAAGCAATCCACCATGCAACTGACGATCAGTTAGCTAAGTTGGACTCAATGGAAGACCAACACCTCGTCTACAAAATGGTTGATACCTGTGCCGCCGAGTTCGAAAGCACAACGCCTTACTACTATAGTACTGTGGGCAATGAGAACGAAAGTAAGCCGCTTGGTAACAGCATTATCGTTATCGGTGCCGGCCCAATTCGAATCGGCCAAGGTGTTGAATTTGATTACGCCACTGTCCACTGTGTTAAAGCCATTCAAGCCACTGGTTACAATGCCATCATTATTAACAACAACCCTGAGACGGTTTCAACCGACTTCTCAATTTCAGATAAACTCTACTTCGAACCATTGACGATTGATAGCGTCATGAACATCATCAACTTGGAACAGCCAATCGGTGTGATCGTTGAATTCGGTGGTCAAACTGCTATCAACCTGACTGAAGGCCTAACTCAACATGGTGTTTCAATTCTCGGCACTTCGCTTCACGGAATCGAACAAACCGAAGACCGTCATCAATTCGAAGAACTATTGATTGATCAAAATATTGCTCATCCAAAGGGTAATACCGCAACCAACGCTCCTGAAGCGCTGAAGATTGCCAACAAGCTCGGTTACCCGGTATTGGTACGTCCAAGCTTCGTCCTTGGTGGTAAAGGAATGGCCGTTGTCCACAACGATGACGAGCTGAACGAATACCTTATCCCCGCCCTCAAGAACAGCCATGGTGAACCAATCCTGATTGACCAATATATCCCTGGTACTGAATGTGAAGTTGACATCCTCAGTGACGGAAATGAAGTCTTCGTGCCCGGTATCATGGAACATCTCGAAGGTGCCGGCATTCATTCCGGTGATTCAATTGCGATGTATCCACCACAGACGTTGACTGAAGACCAAAAGCAAAAAATCGTTGCCATCGCAACTAAGATTGGTAAACAGGTTCATGCGGTGGGAATGATGAACATTCAATTTATCGTTGCTGACGAAGTGTACGTCATCGAAGTGAATCCACGGGCATCAAGAACCGTGCCATTCATGAGTAAGATCGTTAAGCTGCATTTGGCACAGTTGGCAACTCAACTGATTCTTGGCAAATCACTCGATGAACTCGGCTTAAAGCCAGGCTTGCATCCTGAACCAGCCAAGGTTTATGTTAAAGCCCCAGTCTTCTCATTCGCCAAATTACCAGGTGCCCCAACTGCCCTGAGTCCAGAAATGAAGTCAACCGGAGAAGATATCGGCTCTGGCGACAACCTCCAGGAATCGCTGCATAATGCGCTGTTTGACAGTTATCACATTGACACCAATAACTTAAGTGGTGATGTTCTCCTGTCAGAATTTGACGCTAAAAATGCCAGCTTAGTCGACCAGCTTAAAGGCGGCGGTTTCGGTATTCAGACCTACCATCAAGGGATGGAATGGCCAGACAACCTTGCCTTTGTCCTGAGTTCAGAAGATGAAACCACTGATCAAAAACAACTTGTTGCAAATGCTTTAAGTCACCAAGTTCCAGTGTTTACCGCACAGGATACAGTAATGGGTGTGTTTCAACCGCAACTAATTAAATAAGTTTTTTGAAATGACAAAGCACCCTTGGAGTTGAATGCTCCAAGGGTGCTTTACTGTTTCATTTATCTTTTCTTACTATTACGATCTTTAAAATAGACTTGATAGATTCCAATTCCAAAAGAAATAATAAATAGCCCACCAAATATTGCCGGCACTATAATCATGTCGCTATCAAACAAATTAGCAGGCACATCATTAAAATACGAAGCGGACACGAGTTGGAAGAATTGCAACAGGAATGTTGTAAATAGTCCGAAGCTCAGAAAAATTGCAGATATTCGAATATATTGCATAAGATACCTTCTTTATTTGAAATTTGACTTTACATTTTAGTTTGACATACAAAAAGTTGAATTTCAATATAATAAATGACGGATTAACTTGTGAATTCCAAGATAGAAAAGTCAAAAGTCCAATCGCTTGCCCTCCCCTGCCAAACGCGGTTCAATGAACTTGAATTAAAAATGACCGTTACTGATTTAGGGGAGGTAATGATATGTTAGACGTTATCAAATCATTGGATCGATTAACTTGGAACACACAGCACCACTTTGCCCACATTGAGGCCCAACACGACTTCATCCGGGCATGGGCAATTCAGTTCGAACTTGGCTACACCGATGTCCGCGTTGTCCAAATGGCTTTGCAGTTGGATGGCGAGCATCACGACTTACTGCAGAAATTCACCGCAGCCTATGAGAAAGTATATGATTATGAATATGCTTTCGTAGCCGGTGGCTTGGAAGGCTTCAACGAAAAGTATGGCGATAAGATTGAGGATTACCGTGATGCAGCCAATGAATTCCTAGGTTTGATTGATCAAGTACGTGCCTTAAACGGTAAATAAGTAAGTAAAACAAAAACGGAGTCGTGAACAAAACTAACATTTTGTTCACGACTCCGTTGTATTTTTCTGTTTATATAGCCAGAACGTGTTCCAAAAGGCTGCTTCCTATGCATAACCTACTTGGCGGAAGCAAAACCGCCTTTTCTCACACTCCCGTTTTTATTATCCATAGTTATTAATCTCACTACGATTCGAATCCCACGGGAACGTGTACACCACACCTTCCATGTGCGATTTCGGTACAAAGCCCCAGTAGCGGCTATCATAAGAAATGTTTCGATTATCCCCCATCACAAAATAATGGCCTTTTGGAACCACGGCGGTTTGCTTGCCTTTATTCCACTTCTTCGAGAGGATCGACAGATTAAAGCCGTTGTCATCCACGTTGCTCAATGTACCGGTGGTCTGCTGCTGACGGGAAATGAATGGCTGCTTAATATATTTACCGTTCACATACAAATGGCCCGTCTTGGTATAAGTGATCCTGTCACCGGGAATCCCAATAACTCGCTTTACAAATTCTGTCTTCGGGTTGGTATCCGGCGCTAATTTATACGCGTTGAACACAACCACCGACAGACGCTTAATCGGCTTTGTTTTTAAAATCACCACATGCTCGTTGTTCTGTAAATTGGGCATCATCGAGTCCCCATCAACTCGAACTGGTGAAATAATGTAAGTCTTAAGGAGCAGTGCCAGTCCCAGCCCAATCACAATTGGCAGGATCCAGCTGAAGATACTTTTGATAATTCTCATCTTTTCCTCCTATATGTGTAGTTAGCATGACTACCAGTCTAATCCCCACCGTATTAAATTTCAATACCTAAAGTAAAGCCCCGGAGCACTATACTCAGGGGCTTTCACTGTAACTAATATCTAATTGGCTTCTTCATCCAAAATTGAATAGTGTTCACAAACTTCCACTTATCATGACCAACTTTCATGTAGTATGTGATAATGGGTGTTTTATGTCCATGTCGAAAAATCAACTTCCGGTAATTGTACTTTGTTTTCAGATAATAACGTTGTGGATTTTTGTAGCGCATCACCATGGTTCTTGAGTGCTTCGCGTACTTGTATTCTACATGCTTGGTATCTTTGAATAAGTCCTGGCGATCGCCCTCAAACTCACCCCAGTTCACAGAATTGTACTTGAGTACCTTTTGTTTAGAAGCATATCCAAGGGAATTCATATCAAGATGCTTCCAGTTAGTGCTGGCAGATGCTGACATCGGAACTAAAACCAACAGAGTAAAGAAAGCGAATAATAACCACTTTAAAGTGATCTTATGTTGTCGAATACCAAACAAGTTCATCATCAACCTTTCATTTAATGGATGATTGTGAATGATGCTCATCCACAATCCGGTAAATCTCAAATTAAACTAACAAGATTAGTACTTAATCGGCTTGACCAACCAGAATCGATAGGTCACCGTGTAAGCCCATTTCTGCTGGCCCAACTTATAGTAGTAGGAATATTCAGGCGTTTTATAGCCATGACCAAGAACAATCTTTTGATAATTATATTTTGACCGAAGCGCCTTATCATGGTTGTTATACCGATAAATCACGGTTCGAGACTTTTTGATGTACCGATACTGAATATGCTTATCGGAGCTAAAGTAAGCTTTTCTATCCCCACCTTCAAAATCTCCCCATCCCGTAGGACTATATTTGATTACCTTGTGCTTATAAGGTTTGCCAAGCATATTTGAATATGCAGGTTTCCATTCCACCCGCGCAGCGGACACTTGATTGGCTCCCAGAATAGCAAGGAGCATAATTACACTGAACACTCCAAAGAATAGCCATCCAGCTAATTTTTTCATACAATTTCCTCTTTTCCAGTTAAAAACTCATCATTTGAATCGTACCCTTTCTTATACGGGATCGTATACACAGGCTGATGAATAGCACGACTTTGAACCTTGGTATACTTCGGATCACATTTAATTGCAGTCACGGGATGACCATGGATTAAAATCCGTACCCGAATGGACTACAGCAGCAATACCACGAGAATGCAGAAGGCTAAAAAGGCCCCCAGTACTCTAAACATCCTACTTAAGTATTTGTTCAATTTTGTCTCTTCTTCTCACATAATACTAATTAATTCGATGACATGGCTTCACATCATATCATTAGCAATCGACGCATAATGAAAATCCAGGATGAGTTCACTTTGAACTGAAATATCTCGGTCGACCCAACTTTATATGCATACTTGCTTGAGATCGTATACACATTGTCGCTAAGTGCCCTACAGCCATCTTTTCTATGCTTTGGGTTACATTTGATGGCAGACATTGGACGGCCATCAATAATCATCCTAGTTCTAATAGCATTTTTAGTGGACAATGACATTCCACTCAGGTCAAAGACAGTGATGATGGCAAATGTTATCACAAGTTTTGTCAAAATGTACCCCATCTTTCTTGTGCTGAAGAAGATGATTACACCTACATTTCGACTGAACAGATATTCACAAGCTGACATATCCCGTGCCTGTGTTGGTAATCGACATTACTGATTTGTTTCAGCAGTGAGATTCAAATGCGGTTCTAAACGTCTCTTAAATCTGTTTCTTGTATTGACTTTGCCCCCCTAAAGAACTATACCATTTACGGATGGACTTAAAATATTCAACTTCCTTAATAATGGGGCTTTAGATACAAATTAATAAGTATGAGGAGAATTGAGAATAATGAAATGCAAGAAATATCTTAATAACATTTTGAATAAGATCTGCACCTATAAAGTAACTGCAGATCGTATCAGTTCTTGGGCTTTTTATATTCTTCTCGTACTTTTTTTTAGTATTGCGTTAAACACTAACCTGTCATTACTTGAATATTGGTTGGGTCTTTTATTCACATTTGGGCTAATCTGGCTGTTCCAACCCGGAACCCGAATTAATAAAAAGATTTTGAGCCTCTTTAATAGACATAACAATCATCCAGATAACTAATCCGTCATTTTTTGCCGTCTGGGTATTGTAATACGTACATATATTTACTTAAAACCTTGTTGTAATTGATTAATACACAAAACGAGAACCGCACAGAAAGTTATCCGCGATATCAGTGTGATCCAAGAAGTGCTACTTTGTCACATAACTTTCTCGACATCTTACACCTAGTACTGAAACTCGAAGGATTTAATCGGACTGCTCTAACTCGATGACTGATTCAAAACCAAATGATATTCGATTGGACAGAACAAAGAAGTTAGAAAAAGCTCATTTATAGTCTTGTAAAAACAGGCCTTTGGAAATTTTTTTAGCAATACTGTTTACATAGTCTTTAGGGAGCCCTTTTGGTGTTTGCCCTTTATTCAGGATAGTGTAACCAATGTGGATTTGTGAGTTAGCTTTATTAGCGCGGACAAACCACCACACATTTTTTCTTACATTCGTTTCATAATCACCGATTAATATATAACCAGTATGAAATTTCATATAGACCATATGATTTGCCATAATTTTCTTGCCATCATGGTTAAAAAGAGAAAAGGTGTCCTTCGTACCATGGTAGTAATTCAAAGCTGTCCTGATCTTGTGCGGCTCCTGAGTCTCCCAGTATGTATCGACTAGTGCTTTTGGCATTCCAACTTTTGTATCGCTAGCATATGCAACTCCTGAGGTCATCACTAAGAATAACACTATAACAGAAACCGTATATAGAATGATTCTTGTCGTTCTTTTAAACATCTTATAATCTTCTCGTAACTGAAAGTATTCCGTTAAACTTCATTTAGAATAACTGATTGAGGCTCTGTGCTTGCCCAGAAATAGAATTACTTTCGTAAATTCTACTAATTCCCGAACCAAATGATTCATTTTCATCATTCATTCCCCCAAAATTATAATTTTCTCTCGGGTTACTTTTATTGAACCCATTTCTGGTTATAGCACTTTACAAATAGATTACAAGACCTTGTTCAATTGGTAACGGCATGTTGGAATGGGTTTTCATTTTTTCTTCCATATGCGAAGAANAACCCATTTCTGGTTATAGCACTTTACAAATAGATTACAAGACCTTGTTCAATTGGTAACGGCATGTTGGAATGGGTTTTCATTTTTTCTTCCATATGCGAAGAATCAACAAAAGGAGAAAAATATTTGAAGAATTTTCTCACAATTATTTCGAAAAACAATTAACAAGCTACACTAACAGAACTAATCTAATTTCTTGGGAATAAAATCACGTCTGTCAATGGGGAGCCAAAATATCCAGCTATTCATTACCAGCATTACACTGCTACCCCAGTTTCCAAAGTCACAGCAATTGTGCATTAAACGTCAATAATTATAATATACAAAATAGAAGCCCCAGAGCATTTTTTGCTCCAGGGCTTCTATTTGTTATTGATTTTATATTATTAATAGTAGGTAGTAATAGACTAAACAATTTCAAGATGCAACTGTTGATCCTTAACCCAGTGCATTGCGAGAAGAACTCTGTAAAGCACAATTGAGATAACGGCAGGAACAACAATTCCCATTACCAGATAAGCAACAAACATGTTCATGTTGGTTGAGGCGAGGTTAAGTGGGGCGATAAATGAGTTCAAGCCAAGTCCGCCTAATGTATAAGGGACCTTGAAGCCGAAGAACATTGTCGCGATTGGAGCAGCCACCACAGCGGCGGTCATTGAAGGAAGTGCAAGCCGTGGATTTGCTAATAAGTTAGGGAACTGAACTTTTGGTGTGATGAATCCTTGAGCGATGTTTGCACCAATGTTGTTTTGTCTCCATGAGATGATGGTAAAACCAACAAATTGAGCGGTGGTTCCGATCAATGCTGCCCCTGATGACAATGGATCAAGCATAACGGCAACCGCCAGGGCGGCTGATGAAGCTGGTGTCATCAAGAAGATTGACCAAGCTAAAGCAACAGCCATTGAACCCAAGACAGGGTTAACTTGCATAGATTGTGCGATAAATGCACTTAACCAGTTAAGTGCTGGGGTTGTGATACTTGCAAGACCTAATCCGGCGATTGAACCAACTAAAGTTGCGGCAAGTGGTACCAACATCATATCAAGTGGTGTCTTACCGGTTAAATACTTACCGACTAATGCGGCAATTAATCCAGCGGCAACGGCACTGATAGGTTGACCAGTTGTGAAGACACCGGTTCCGGCTGCTTGTGCCATTTGGTTACCAGTGGCAGTTGCTGCGTGAACACCGGATGAAATGAAGTAAACGGCGTTGGCGCCAACGGTCGAGGCGATCATGGAACTAAACAGGACCAGTGTATTTGTTTTTAATTGAGATGCTACAGCAGCACCAAATGCTGGTGCAAGTAACCATTGAGCAATTGCACCGACTTGGTGTAATTGTGGCCAATTGACGAAGTTGGCAATGGTTTGGGTTAAAAGTCCGACCCCTAACATAACTAGGACGGCGTTTGAAACCCCTGCTGAAACTAAGTATACGTAATCTTTAACTGTCAGCTTATCTGCTGGCTTATTTGCTTCTGTATCCATTGGCATTACCTCGCTTTTTTCTATAATTATAATTGCATGAGAAAATAATGATAAAAATGAAATTGTTATCATTTAAACATCCTTCCACGACGATGTCAACACCCATTTTAGAAAAGATTGATTTAAAAAACATTTAATGCCATATACCACTTTTAAGGTAAGCGGTAGCAATATCGATTAAACCAACATTATATGGTTTAGACAGATTGCTTCAAAATATCTACCATTAAAGTGAATATTAATTTTATCCGTGAAGAAATAACGCTCATTTTTACAGTCATTTCCATTAGAGAACAATCAGATTCTTGTCATCTATTATCTTCCCACCTCAATTCACAACCCATTGCGGCATGGCCTATCACACCATATGCTATAATCGATTTAATAATAGGAAGATCTGGAGATGAAATCATGAGCAAAATCGCAATTGTTACCGATAGTACGGCCAGCCTTTCTGAAGACGAAGTGAAAAAGTTGGGAAATGTGACTGTCGTTCCCATTGTTGTCAACATGAACGGTAATACCTATCGTGAGGGCATTGATATTACCAACAATCAATTCTACTCGGCACTGGCAAAGGTTAAAAAGCTGCCGACGACCGCGCCGCCAACCCCGATGGAGATGCTGAAAGTGTATGATCAGCTGGCTAACCAAGGCTACGATGACATCATCAGCATTCATTTAACATCCGGAATTACCGGATTTGTGAATAATCTTAAGACAGTGGTCCGCGGTTACTCAAACGCCAAAGTCACCGTCTATGATTCCCACATCACTGTTGAACCACTGGGCTATTTGGTTAAATACGCATCATTGTTGGCTAATAAAGGAAAATCCGTTGAAGAAATCCTTAAAAGCTTGGATGATGTTCGGGCAACCATTGATGAATACTTTGTCGTTGATGATTTGAAGAACTTGGTAACCGGCGGGCGACTGACCAACGCCGCCGCATTTGCTGGTGGCCTGCTCCGGATTAAGCCGATTTTAACTTTGAACGATAAATACCAGATCGAAGCGATTGGCAAGATTCGCACCATGAAAAAGGCGCTCCAATATTTAGATGATGAATTTAACAAGCAGTATCAGAAGTTGGATTATCCAATCCACGTCATGATGACTGGGACAAACAACTTACCTGCGATCACCAAATGGTGCGAGTCAGTCAAGCCAAAGTATCCAAATGCCAGCTTCCAGGTTGGGCAAATAGGGCCGGTTGTCGGTACCCATTTAGGTGCCAATGCATTTGTTATTCTCTGGTGTAAACAAGTCCCTGAATTAAAGGTTTGAAAGCGGTTAGGAGTTGGGACTTGAGTAAGGTATAATAATCTTAATACCCAAACTATTAAGCGTATTGAAGGGAGAAATTTCATGCTTAGTTATTTTGCGCTCATTACCCTGGTTAAGCTGTCAGGTTTGCTGATTCCATTTATCTGGCTGCTGGTAATCGCTGACCGCCGGGGTCGACTGTTCGGGACGTTAGCCATCGTGCTGATGTTCATCGTCAGTTATGTCAACACATACTTTAATTTACCGGATCTTGCCTATCCATCCCTAATCGATGGCTGGCTGATGTGGTTTATCTTCGGAATGATTGTGGTAACGGCGCTTCGCCGATTCCTATATTCACCAAACGCCGAAGTAGCCCGTTCATCACAAGCCGGCGGCGCCGGGATTGTCAGTCAAGTCGTTCAACGCTTTACCGGCGCATTCGGCTGGCTGGGTAAAATTGCCATGGTTGTCGTTATGGCCGTCATCGTCTTCATTATCCTGGGAAGTATCACTTCTCTGGTAACCACGATGAATCCACGACCTGCCGTTCAATCAATCAAAACCGATATGAACGACGATACCAAGGGTGCACCAATGCCGGTTATCAAGAACAGTGCGGAAACACCAGTGGTTAACGCACCCCAGACAATTTCCACCGATATGAACAACTCGCTGAACAGTTTTAAGAATTCCAACGTTTACGATTTAAATCACATGCGGGTTCAGATGTACAAAGGCAAAATGGTTTACGTTGCCCCCGTTGAATTCTCAGGTGGCTTCTGGCGTTACATTCACTACTTGAAAGTCCCTGGTTACTTCAGGACAAATGCCACAGATAAAAATGCCGATCCTAAATTTGTTGCCAAGCCAATGAAGTACACACCAAGTGCTTACTTCAATAACGATGCCGATCGTCGAATCAGTGCCCACAGCTTGGGTTACTCAATGGTCGGAGCAACTGCTCAGTTGGAAATTGACGACAACGGAACACCTTACTATGTCCGGACTTTAGCAAAACCAATTTCATATATTAACCGAAATTACGATTTCAAAAACTATAAAGTAGCGGTATTGAATACCATTACCGGTAAAGTCAAAGTCTACTCACCAAAACAGGTTCCGAAGTTCGTCGATATTGCCGTTACGCCGGAATTTGTCAGCAAAGAGGTTTCCTTATTCGGCCGCTACCGTCACGGATTCTGGAACGCTACCAGCTTCGGTGGCCACAGTGGCGTTATGAAGCCCACCACTGCCGGAACTGAAGGTGGCGACAAGTTAACCCCTTATGCGTATAAAGGTCGGGTTTACTACTTCACTGGAATGACCAGTGTCAACGAACACCAGAGTTCCATTCTGGGTTACACGTTCGTGGATGCTCGGACCAACACCTTGCATTACTACCGTGAACATGGAAACGTCATGACGCCTGAACGGGCAATCTCTTACGCCCAACAGGATATCAACCCACAGAACTATCGCGGAACGCTACCATTGCTGTATCGAATCAATGGTGATCCAACCTGGGTTGTTTCCATGCTTGACCGAGATAATAATTCATTCATGAAATACGTTTATCTTCTGGCAGATGGTAATAACCAAAGCGGGACTTACGCAATTGGTGATGACGCTCAAAGCACCCTGGCTCTCTTCGAACAACGAGTTGAAGCTAAGACCGGCGTTGCGGCAACTATCCCAACTGGAAAGACCGTCAACGGAACCATCAACCGAATCGTTCGGACCGATGACAGTCTGATGTTTATCTTGAAGAACAACAACCAAGTCTACAAGATGGATACAACTGCCAAGAACTTTAACCCATTACTCCAGTTCATCGCTGAAGGTGACCGGGTAAGCTTTAAAGCCGAAGCAGCCGGTGGAAATGGCCTTGCGACAGCGAACGTTTCACTTTCAACATTTAAAGATACTGCATTAACAGCTAAGAAATAGATCCACGAAAAAAGGGGCTGGGACAAAAGTCCCAGTTA
>NZ_AZEA01000010.1 GCF_001435575.1 Lentilactobacillus sunkii DSM 19904 | reverse complement strand
ATTCACCAACAACAGTTGACGAAGAGCCGAATTAATCTGACGGAGGGGCGAATGTTTCGCTTTACCACCCTGAATTTGTATTGATTTCACAACCAACACCTCTGAAAGTACCAGACTTCGATACTCGGCGATGTAACGGTCGCACCCGGGTTTAAAGCGTTAACTTGAAACCGCTATTCAGAGTTCATGTTCATTAACTTAAGAACCATCCTTTTTCACCAGCCGGATTCTCTAAGGGTTCATTCGCTAATTACTCTTCTCTTCAGAGCTTTAATTTACTAGCATTAAAATTTAATGATAATGATAGTCGACCTTCTAATGATTGTCAACCAATTAACCAAATTAAATTATTGATCAGGTGAAAGGCCCTTGACCAAAAACTCGACGGCTTGGTCGATGACGGTATCCAAATCGAGCTTTCTGTTGAATAAAATAATTTGGGCACCAAAGCCGGCACCAATTGATAAAACATACTCCATAATCCTTGGGGTGTCCCAGTCAACCAGTAAGTTTCTGGCTTTTAATTTGTCGATGACTTTTGGAATGGATGTGGTGAGGACATCTTTGATTGGAACAACAAATTCATTCAAAAGCTTGGGATCATTTGCAGCCTGCATGAACAAGATTTTGATAATCTGCTTGTTTTCCGTCGCAAATGTCAGCCGGTTATGCAAAGTTGGTTTTAGAAAATCAGCCAAGGTGTCGTATTTATATTGATTAATGTCTTCAGCAAACTCTTTGGCTGCCCTGGGAATGGTCTTTGAAAACAGGGGATGAACAACAGCTTGCAAGAGCTGTTCTTTGGTTTTGAATCGCTTATACACAGTTCCCTGACTGACACCGGCTTTGTTCGCAATGTCGGCTGTAGTTGTTGCTTCAAAGCCCTTGGAGGCAAATAATTCCAGGCAGGCCTTGAGCACCTGCTTTTGTTTTCGTGGCAACTCCTTTGTGGAGTCGATATCTTCTGAATAAAATGATTCGATCGAAGTTGAAGCCATGCCTGTCACCTACACTTTCCGATACTTGCGCATCCCGATCATATTCAAGACGATGAATACGAGTAAGAATACCAGGATAGCAGAGAATTGAGGGATGACAGCTGAAAAGCTGGCTTGTTTTTGAATCACATCAGTCAGTGCGCTGGCACCATAATACAGTGGCATGATGTGGGCGATTGCCTGTAGCCAGCCGGCCATGTTGGCGACTGGAATTAACCCGGAGAAGAAGATTTGGGGAATAACGATAATGGGAATAAATTGAACCATTTGGAATTCCGATGCGGCGAATGTTGAAACGAATAGTCCCATCGAAAGGGCGACCATTGCCAAAGCAAAACATATCAGCAAAACCACCCAAATACTTCCTAGAATTTCGATTCCCAAGACATAGATACAGAAGAGAACGATGATGGCCGTTTGAATGATTGCCACGACACCATATCCTGATAGATATCCATAGATAATTTCGCTTCGTTTAACCGGCGTCGCCAGGAGTCGATCCAGTGTTCGGGAGTTTCGTTCGTTCAACAGCGAAATTCCGGAAATCAGAAATACAAAGAAGAACACCATGAACCCCAGAAAGACCGGCAGCATCGTTGTAAAGAATGACGAATTACTCTTGCCATAGAGATAGTGTTGGGTCAACTTCAGGTTGCTTGGTTTCTGCATATTCTTGGGTGCGGAAGCTGCTGGAATTCTGCCGCTGATTGAAGCTGGAAGCTGTTTTTTAATCTGTTGCAGCTGTGCCTGCATTTTCATCAAGCCTGCTTTGGACTTTTTCGTAGCTGCAGCGAGTTCTTTGATTTGTGTTTTGATTAATGCCATTTGAACGGATTTTTTAATAATCCCCGTTTTATTTTGATCGGCATTTTGATAGGTCACAATCAACCTGCCGTCGGTTTTTTTGATGAAGCCGGCGTAGTCTTTGTCACGGATAGTCTTCTTTGCGGAAACATCCGAAGACATTTTATGAATCTTGATGTGCTTGTTATCAATTGTTTTGACCAGTGAACTTGAGACGTTGTAGGTTCCGATGTCGGCAACCGTGTTGGTGTTTGATTGGAAGAGAAAATACATCAATGACAAAATGAACAGCGGTGCGACAAACATCAATGCCAAAGTTCGCTTGTCACGAAACATTTCTACAAAGATTCGTTTAGTTATTGTCAGAATTCTCATTTGATTTCCCCGCTTTCAAAAAGACTTGTTCCAAATTATCAACGTTATATTCCTTTTCCAAGCTGTCAGGGGAGCCATGGGTGATGATGTGGCCTTCCCGAATCATCAAGAGTTCATCACATTCGGCGGCGTCTTCCATCACATGAGTGGTAATGATGATAGATTTGCCATCCTTGGCGTACTTTCTTAACTCATCCCAAATTTGACGACGCAACTCCGGATCAATCCCAACAGTTGGTTCATCCAAAACCAAAAGGTCTGGGTCTTGAATAAGGCTGATCGCCAGTGACAATCGGCGCTTCATTCCGCCAGAATAATTGCTAACCCGTTTACCTAGATCCTGATTCAGATTAACAACGCCAGCCGTATACTCGATTCGTTCGTTGAGTTGATCTTTCTTAACACCAAACAACTGGGCAAAGAACTTGAGGTTTTCTCGGCCAGTTAAGCTGTCATATAAGGCATCGTCCTGGGCCATAAAGCCAATTCGCTGTAGAACTTGACGGTTAGGCATCTTGTTACCGAAAATGGTGACTTCACCGTCATCGGGCTGCTCCATTCCCATAATATTTTTAATGATGGTTGTTTTCCCGGCACCTGACGGACCGATTAAGCCGAGAATTTCGTGTGCCGAAGCTGTCAAATTGACATCGTGTAAAATACGCTTTTTATTAAAGCTTTTATCTACGTGAGTAACTGTTACAACTGCATCCATATTGATTCCTCCTCTAGTGAGTGAGTGCTAACTCATTTACAAATCAAGTATAACTCATTAGAGGTGAGTGTCAACTCACAAATTGCATTTTTTTCTGGTCTCACGTATAATGACATTAAAATTTAGTCCTTTAAATAGTCCAGCGAGTCTGTCAAGGAAGCCATTAATGAATGTTGTTTTTTACCAGTGATAGTCTGGATAAAGATGCACTTCGACTCTGTCTGAGACGAAGTGCATTTTTTTGTTTGAGTGCGATTCAAGACGGGAATGATCGGAACCAATTGAGACAGCTGGGTACTAAATAAAGGACAACAAGAGGAGATCAATCATGGAAGACAAGAGTTTTGGCCGCGTTGAATCAATCCCCAAGGAACATCGCCATCAATCATATTGGGACATGTTCGCAACGTGGGTCGGCGCCAACGCAAATAATGGGACCTGGTATGTTGGTGGGGTAATTGCTGCCTGTGGATTTATGACAGCTTCAACCACTTTGATTATCGTTGGGGTAATTACATATTTCCTGTTGGCACTTTCCGGTTATATGGGATATAAGACCGGACTGCCGGCGATGGCCTTAACCCGGGCATCGTTTGGGCTCAAAGGAAGTTATCTGCCATCAGTCATTAATGTGGTTCAATTTATTGGCTGGGCAGCCGTGAACACATTTATTGCCGCAACTTCCATTAGTTATATTCTTCATGATGTGTTGGGCTGGCCGGTCTATGGCAAGCCGGGTGGTCTCAAGGGACTAATTTCCGGAATTGTCGTCATGAGTATTCTGCATCTACTTAGTATCTCAATGGGTGAAAAATCTGTTCGAATCATTGAACGAATTGGGATTATCCTGGTCTTCATCCTGGTAATCTGGGAATCGATTGTTGTCTTTCAAAATGTGTCATTGTCAGAAATCGTTTCCTGGCACGCTCCTGCAGCTCTTAAGATGACACCGGGTCAGGCTGTCGATGTATTGGCAGCGTTTAACCTCGCTTGGGTAACTGCAGCCAGTGATTTTACCCGGTTTTCCAAAAAGCGTTCAAGTTCGACTTGGGCACCATTTTTCGGCGCCAACCTGGGATTGATTTGGTTTGCGATGATTGGGATTATTTCCACAATCGCCACAGCCATCACTTTGAATCATTTTGATGCCAACAATTCCGATCCATCAACAATTGCCAGCAAGTTGGGGCTTGGTGTCTTGGCAATGCTGGTTATCATCATTACCAGTACAACTGCCAACGCGGTTAACTTGATGTCGGCCGGATCTGCTTTAACCAACATGACCAAGCGTCTGTCACTGACCTTCAGCATTGTTTCAGTCACAATTGTGGCGGTCTTTGTGACCTTTATTCCAATCTTCTACTCGACTTTTCTGAATGTCTTTACCGCGTTCCTTGATGGGATTGGGATGTTCCTTGGACCTGAAATTGCCATTTTCTTAACTGACTTTTATATTGTTGCCAACCGGAAATACAACGTTGCCCATTTCGCCTCACGGACTGGTAAATATTGGTATACCGGCGGCATTAACTGGATTGCGATTGCTTCGTGGTTAATCGCCGTTCTGGCATATGGATATATTAAAACCGTGGCTGTGTTAGCCGATTCTGTGGGTGCCACTTTTATCTCGATGCTGATTGCAGCTATCGTGTATTTAGCCGTCAGCAAAATGGTATCCCACGGTCATCTTCAGGAGGATTAATGTGGCAACAATTACTAAGCAGACAATGAGTCTGGATGACATTGAACCGGACAATGAATATGACAACTGTACCTTCACGGTCTCCAACGAATTAATCCGGATTAACGACGTTGTGTTTGATCACTGTAAATTTGAACAGAGTAACTTTGACGGTAGTGACTGGGGCTATGTGGAATTTAAGGGATGCGACTTTTTGAACGCGACTTTTCATAAAAGCTATTTATCCAACTGCAAGTTCACCAATGTGCAGTTGATGGGTGCCGACTTTTCAATGGAAACGCTCATCAAGAAGTGCCAATTTCATGATTCCAACCTCCATTACGCCAACTTCAGTGAAACCAAATTGGAAGATAGTTTCTTTATGGACTCCAATTTGGTTGAAAGTAGCTTTCAAGCTGTGACTGTCAAAAAGGGATTGTCGTTTAACAATTGTGAAGTTAACCAAATCGACTTCTTAGATACCCGCATGAAAGGGATCGATTTGTCGAAAGCGACCTTTGACGATCTGATTGTTAATCCAGAACTGATCAAAGGATTAACGATCAATCCATGGCAGGCTGGCCAGATTGTGGCAATGCTTGGTGTGATTGTCGAAGATTAAATCTAATAAAATGTTTTGAAAATTCCCTGAATTTCAAACGGTTGCTGATGATATAATAATTACTCGGAGCAATTTTGATTTGAAAGGAGTGGTGCAATGATGAATAAATTACCGATTCGGATGACTTTTTTCTATCGAGTCCATCCAGCTGTTGCGGCAATTTATTTTTTGGAAGTCGTCGTTGCACTGCTCCTTTTTAATCATCCTTCAATCGCTGTATTTGGCTTTGCCGGATTGACCGTTACGTCCCTTCTTTATCTGGGAGGATCGGCGGTTTGGCGTCAGCTTAAAATGAGTTTGTTTTTATTTTTAACAATTGTTCTTTTTAATTGTCTGTTGAATCAACGTTTCGGACCAATCTTGTGGCGGTTGACGATTGGCTCTTTAACTTTCAAGTTAACTGCTCCAGCGTTGTTATATGGTGCCGTGATGGGCCTGATGTTGGTCCAGATGTTGATGGCATTTGGGTTGTTAAATGCTATTTTACCGCCAAATAAACTGGTCTATGTATTTTCAGCTGTAACGCCGAAGCTTGGCCTGCTCGTGGTGATTTCGGCCAATTTGGTCAAGTCGTTTATCAGAAATTTCCATCAATTATCCATGCTGCAAAAGACCCGAAATATCGATCTGGCCAAAGGGTCATTTGTTGTGCGCATCAAAAATGCCGGGCACCTTCTCCAAATTCTGTTGGAAGATTCGCTTGCTTCCGGGATGGAAACTGCCAGATTAATGGATGCCAGGGGATTTGGAGCAGGCAAACGCAGTCATTATCGTACATATCGCTGGCACATGACCGACTGGCTTTTCCTCGGGCTTTCCATTTTGATATTCTTAGGGATTGTTGCCGCGCGTGTTAATCACATTGGTTGGTCGGATTCGGTTGCCCAATTTTCGTTATTTTGGCTGGCGGGCGACCTACTGGGAGTGGGCTTGCTTATTGGGTTATTGATTTTCCCAATGGTTGCCGAAGGAGTGTATCATTTATGGACGAATTAATTAAAGTCGATCATCTGACATTCACATATCCTGACCAGAAAACGCCGGTTATCGATGACGTCAATCTGGTGATTAACCGCGGCCAATTTGTCGTGATTGCAGGCGCCACAGGCAGTGGGAAGACCACATTAATCAACCATTTTAAAAAAGAATTGGTTCCAAACGGTGATCGTCAAGGGCAGGTTTTGATCAATCAAAAACCGATTTCGAAACTATCCAAACTTGAAAGCGCCAAAGTAGTGGGTTATGTCGCCCAGGATCCCACCATCCAGCCGATTATGTCGACCGTGATTGATGAGCTGGCTTTTGCCCTGGAAAACGTTGGTGAACCCAGCGATGAAATTGAGCGGCGGATTGCCGAACTGGCAAATTATCTGGGTCTCGACCAACTCCTTCACCAATCCATCGAAGCCCTATCAGGCGGCCAGTTGCAATTGGTCAACCTGGCTTCCGTTTTGATCTTACGACCTGAAGTCATTTTATTGGACGAGCCGGCTGCCCAATTGGATCCGTTATCGACTCAACATTTTTTTGAAGTGCTTAACCGGGTTCACCAAGAACTGGGCATTACGATTGTTATGACTGAACATCACCTGGGAAGCGTTCTGGCATTTGCGGATCGATTGATCTTATTGCAGGGACGGCACGTGTCCTTTGATGGTCTCCCCCGTGTAGGAATAGCCAAAATGGCCGCCGACTCTCAGCTGCAGTACTTTGTTCCACAAGTTTCACATCTTTTCTTAGACACAAACAAAAAGTTAACAAAATTACCGATTTCGGTTGCTGAGGGCCAGAAGCGCATTAGTGACGAAAAAATAAAATTTGTGAGTGCCATAAAACCGACAATTCCGGCAGTTTCCGAGGATCATATGTTGACTGCCAAAAACTTAACTTTCTCCTTTGATAAGCAGCAAAACGTAATTGACCGCCTTGATTTGACGATTTCATCCGGGGATTGGTTATCGATTGTCGGCAAAAATGGTTCTGGAAAGTCGACACTCCTCAGTATTTTAGCCGGCTTGCGGATTCCCCAACACGGCAAGGCAAAAGTGGCCAATCAAGTTGTGTGGAAAATCCCAACCGCCAGCCGAATTCAGACAATTTCTTTTTTGTCCCAAACACCTTCGCTGCAGTTTGGTGAAGAAACGGTTGAAAAAGAACTGATGAAGCAGGCACATGAACTCAGATTGGATTTTCCTGACAAACAAGCTAAAATGATGATTGACCGCCTACATTTGTCTGCAGTGGCAGATCAGAGCCCATTTGATATTAGTGGCGGTCAGCAGCAGTTGCTTGGCGTTGCACTGGCACTGTTAGCGAAACCAAAATTGCTGATTTTAGATGAGCCGACAAAGGGACTTGATCCATACACCAAGCATTTTTTGGGTCAGATTCTTCAGGAGGTCAACACATCAGGTATGACGATTTTGATGGCAAGTCATGACATGGAGTTTAGTGCCGCCTATTCCAAACACTGTGCATTTATGTTTGATGGTCATTTAAATACCGTGCTGCCAACCAGGGAATTTTTTGCCAACAACTTTTTCTTTACAACGTCAATTAACCGGTTGTTGCGGGTTCAAGTCCCGATGGCAATCATGCCGGAAGATGTTAATTCAGTTTCAGAAGGGACAAGTAAGCATGTTTCATAAGTCAAAGACTGTTTTTGTTAGTCAATTGTTATTTGTTTTCATACTGATCGGGGTCTTTTTGACCCTGATGATGCTGCTTCATAACAAACATTATTTGTTATTTAGTTTTATGGTATTACTCTGCAGCATCCTACCAGCGTATTGGAAGTTTGAAAAACAGCCGTTAAAAACCCAGACAATGATGTTTGTTGCGATTCTGGTTGCTCTGGCGGTTGCCGGCCGGGTTCCATTTGCTGCTCTGCCAAGTATTCAGGCAGCCAGCTTTGTCATTATTGTTGGTGGCATTTCTATGGGGCCGGAATTGGGATTTGTTACCGGAAGCACCACGGCACTGGTTTCAAATATGTTTATGGGTCAAGGGCCGTGGACCCCATGGCAGATGTTTGCCTGGGGGTTAATGGGATTGACGTCCGGACTCATCGGTACCACCAAGCTACGAAAAAATCTGTTATTCATGGTGCTTTTTGGCGGTGCATGGGGGTTCTTCTTTGGCTGGATTATGGATCTCTGGTTTGCCCTTCAGTACGTTTCGCCATTAAGCATAAAGGGTTTTATTTTGGCATTTGCAAACAGTGCTTTGTTTGATCTTTATCACGCACTTTCAAATATTGTGTTGATTACGCTTTTGTATCAGCCATGGGAAAAGTTGTTTGCACGGCTGGATCGGAAGTATCAATTTTTACCGACAAAAAAGTAAAGGGATGGACTAAATGATGAAAATGAAAAAATTAATCACTTTATCAATGACCGGATTATTGTTGGCAGGAGCTGCTGCACCACTGACAACTGTGCATGCTGCCGGAGTTAAGACAGCTTCCAGTGCTTACCAGTCTTCAAAAGCCAAGGCTGTCTACAGTTATGCCAAGAAGATGCTGGTTAAGAATCGAACTGGATTTTCAGGCAAGACCAGTTACATATTTAGTAAGAAAGCCTATCCGACCAGTGGTGCTGCATACGGCTATTCAGACTTCCTTCTGGGGCTTAAAGGCTTGGGGTACAAGTTTACCAAGACTCAACGTAATCGCGTTGCAAACACCCTTATATTGAATAAGAAGAGTACCCCAGCTGAATTGGCAAGTGCAATTGTTGCCATTAAGACAGTCGGACTGAACCCACAAAAGCTGCGGAAATCAGGCTCAAAAACCACTTTGAATTTGGTGAGCGCTCTTTATCACCGCTCAATGACCAAGCAGACGGTTAATGTTCAAAGCCAGGCGTTGATTGCTCTCTCAACGGGCGCATACAAGCGGCCTGCAAATGCCAAGTTCTCGAAAGCCGGTTTAAGTCAGCTGATCGTGAAGAACCAATTGAGCAATAACGGCTGGGCATACAACAATCAGGCTTCCAGTGCAGACAGTGATACCACTGCTATGGCCGTAACCGCGTTGGCTCGTGGGAAATCAGTCGCCTCGTCAGCTAAGTCTGCAATTGTGAAGGGTCAAAGTTACCTCAAGGATGCAGTTTATTCAAATGGCGCATTTGGTTACGCATTTAAAGGAAAAACGTATCCTAATGCCAACTCAACCGCTGAAGCAATCATCGCTTTTTCGACTAAGCAAAATACTGTTAAATTCGTAAATGGCTACTTCAAGTCAGGTCAAACAACTTCGCCAATGCGCGCGATGTTAGGCTATGTTCGTTCTACCGGATCAATTAAAGGTGCCACTACCCAGACTTTGGGTGTTGGTCAGGTTAATTTGGCAAATGCGGCATACCGTCAGGCTTTAGCACATCGTTCTGTCTATTCAATTAAGTAATTTTAAAGGATGAGTTTATGAAAAAAGGAATTGGCATTGTCATTGGACTTTTGTTGGTGTTGGGATTAGCTTTCGGTGTTAGGGAAGTCGTTGCCAGCCATAATCAGCGACAGGCAAGAACTGAGAAAGCAGCCAAGATGGATTCCGGCAGTCAGTCAAAATCGTCTTCAAGTTCAGCGGCATCGAGCAGCCAGCCAAAATCAAAAAAGTCGACTGGTAAATCATCAAAGACACACCACAAGGCTGCTAATAAAGCTGCAGGCAAGGCTGACGGAAGCTCTGCATCAACAAAACCAGCAAAAAAGCACGCCAACCAAAGCAAGTCGAGTCATCAGGCCAAGACTGCCACTTCGAATAAAGTTGCCGTTTCAAAGCCTAAGAGCCATGCTAACAAATCTCGGGCAACTAAAAAAGCTTCCTCAAAATATACTGGGAAGGCCTATCTGAAGGTATCCGGATACAAGAAGCTGTTTTATTCAGGCAATCTTCATATTACCAAGAAGACGACGGCATTTACGCTGTTGGAACAAACAAATTTGCGAATCAAGTACACCAGCAGTCCGGCAATATACGTCAGTGCGATTAATGGACTGAAAGAAAATGACGTTAAAGCCGGCAGCGGTTGGATGTATTCAGTTAATGGCAAGTACGTCGATAAATCTGCAGGTGATAAGCTGATTAAGCCGGGGGACAAAGTGCACTGGTACTTCACTGTTAATGGGTGGAGTCCTGCTGGGTAAGAGTGTGAGAAGGCTCGGTAGATGCGGTTTCTAAGGGAACTTGGGCTGAAACCCGCTTCATGGGTTTTAGTCCAAGTTCCCTTAGAAATTAGCATCTGAGCCTTCGAACACGTTTCATCCAAATAAAGGGATGCTGAAATCCGGTTCATGGGTTTTAGTCCAAACCCCCTTAGAAATTAGCATCTGAGCCTTCGAACACGTTTCATCCAAGTAAAAGGGATGGTGAAACCCAGCGAAGGCTTTAGCCATTGAAAAATAATTGAATATCAAAAAGAAGCAGGCTCCAAAACGTCATTGTTTTGGGGCCTGCTTCTTTTTAATAAATGATTATCTTACCTGTTTCAATAGTGCATTCAAAAAATCAGTTACATCGCCCACATAGGCAAAGTCTGATTCGTCAAAAATTGGTGCATCCTTGTCAATGTTGACTGACACAATCTTTTTTGCATTTTTAATACCAACTGTGTATTGAACAGCACCTGAAATTCCTAAATTGATCAACAAGTCAGCTGAAAGGCTGGCACCACCAATCCCAATTTGGTCATCATGGCTGAATTCAGGTTCATCAGTCAGTGGCCGGGAGACCCCAACCATGCCACCAAGCTTGGCAGCCAAATCTTGGGCTAATTTGATGTTTTTGTCGCTGTATGCGCCACGACCAAGGGCAATGACAACTTTGGCATCGTCTAATTTTGATGAACTGTTGATGATTGGGTCGGTTGCGACTACCTCACTGTTGGCTTCTTTGTGGAAGGTGAATTTTGATTGAACGATTTCCGTTGCGCCGCCAGTGCCTTTTTCAGCTCGGAAAGTATTCGGCCGAACAGTCACCATTTGAGGCCGTCTGTCAGGGCAGACGATATCACACATTACATTGTCACCATAAGTTGGCTTGACCTGAACCAGCAGGCCATCTTGATAATAAATATCAAGACAGTCACCGGTTAAGCCGGTTCCCAGTTTAGCTTGAAGCCGGGGAGCAATTGATCTTCCCAAAATTGTTGCTGGGAACAGGAGACTATCTGGGCGGTTTTTGTCGGTGACCTGGAATAAGGCATCAGCGATTTCTTCATCGGTTGCGTGGGCAAAATGATCGTCCACCAACGTTTTAATCTGATCAGGTCCGTATTCCTTCACAGTCGTTTCTGCGTTGATTGAGGAAGTTTCCGGAACAACCGCAACGACTTTTCGACCGTCAGCAATTGCCTTGGCCTTGGTAATCAGCTGTAAGCTGGTTGGCTCAATCTTTGAACCAGTGGTTTCTACATATACCCAAATTTCATTATTATCCATGATGACGCTCCTCTCAGTCCAATTTGCCAAGCAGTTCAGAAACAGCTTGAACAGGATCTTCCGGTAAAATGGTTGTCTTCTTAACTTCTTTGGTTGGTGCATATACATTGGTTACTGAAGTCGGCGATCCCGCTTGGCCAATCTGTGATGGATCAAGGTTTAAATCCGCTTCGGTCCAAACGGTGATTGGTTTTTCGAAGCTTTCTTTCATGTTAACCGGCGTTTCATAACGGGGGTTATTGAGTTCCTTTCGAACCGTTATGACGGCTGGCAAAGTGAGCTTGATGTCTTGAACAGCTGAATCTAATTGGCGCTTTGCAATAATGGTGTTTTCTGATTCCAAGCTAACTGTTTCTGCAAAAGTAACCTGGGGGACACTCAAAAATTCTGCAACGATTGGGCCAACCTGACCGGTATCGGCATCAACTGATTGGCGGCCAAACAAGACAAGGTCGACGTCACCGATGGATTCAACGGCTTTGGCCAAAGTATATCCGGTTGCCAATGTGTCGGCACCGCCAAATGCACGTGAGCTTACCAGAACTGCTTTGTCAGCACCCATTGCCATCCCATCTCGAAGAGAAGATGTGTAACTGTCAGGACCCATGCTCAAGAGGACAACCTCACCACCAGCTTGATCACGCAGCTGAAGGGCAGCTTCAATTGCGTTCTTATCAAACGGATTGATAATTCCCTGAATTCCTGAACGTTCCAAGTTGTTTGTCTTTGGATCAATTTTGACTGAATCGGTCTCTGGGACCTGTTTAATTCCAACAACGATTTTCATAGGGCACTCCTTTACTTGGCAATTTCTGCGTTTGTTATTTCTAAGTTCATTTTTTCAATGGTTCCTTCAGCCAGTTCCATGGCCCGAGCATCGCGGATAAGATGTTCAACTGGATACTCGTGGCTGTAGCCGTACCCGCCAAGAATCTGGAGGGCTTTATCACCGGCTGCAACAGCAGAACGGCTGCCATAAGATTTGGCCATTGCTGCTACTTCGGCATATGGTTTGCCGGCAACTTTGTCATTGGCGCCTTTTTGATAAAGCGCTTGGATGTTTTGTTTGGCAATTGCGATATCGGCAATTTTTTCCTGGGTTACCTGAAGTTGATAAAGTGGGGTGTCCATTGCTTTTCGTTCTTTGGCATAACTGACTGCGGTCTGTAATTCATGTTCCGTAATTCCGGCCAACACGGCTCCCATCAATACACGGGCATCGGCATGAGCATTGTCACCAATTTCAAGCCCTTGACCAATAACACCGAGTAAATGGCTGTCGGGAACGACAACGTGATTAAGAACGACCTCACCAACCGGAACACCCTTAAGACCAATGAAATCTTCTCGTTTCCCAAATTTGAATCCTGGCATATCTTTATCAACCACGAAGATTGCCAATTGATCGTCTTCAGTCTTGGAAAGCACACAATAAACTTCAGCCAGGCCGCCATTAGTGATCATAATTTTGTCACCAGTGATCACCCAGTTGCTGCCCTGCTTGATTGCTCGGGTAGCGATGCCTTTGGGATTGGAACCGCCTGATGGTTCGGTCATTGAAAAGGCAAAGATTCGTTTGGATGCACTTGGGAGGTACTTGTCGTTTAATGCTTTATTCCCATATTTGATAAACTGCTCAATGGTTTTGAAATGGCCTTCAAGGGTAACTGCCATTGAAGCATTACCTGTGGCCATTTTCTCAAGGGCTTCGGATGCGGCAACATAGTCAAAATCAGCTCCGCCATATTCACGGGGAAGGGTCATTCCTAAAAGACCGGTTTTGACGACCTTTTGAAAAAGTCCGTCAGGATAGTCACCACGTGAGTCAATATCCATATCGAGTGGGGCCAGTTCATTGGCAGTAAATTCTTTGATCATTTGAATAAGCATTTTATTTTGTTCAATTGTTATCGACATATTAAGTCCTCCTGTGCATACTTTCACAATAACTTATATTCCAAAATTATATATTTAATTATTCCTTTTGTCAATATAAATTCATAATATTTATGGTAATGGGTGGTTCGAATTTATATATTATGGTAATATTAAGCCATTAAGATATTTGAAAATCAGGTGGTGAGCTAATAATGGACATTGAAAAGTTTATTAAGCGCCGAAAAGAATTGGGCTATTCCCAAAGTGAGCTAGCCAAGGGGATCTGTACCCAGGCAACAATCAGCAAGTTTGAGAATAACGGTAAGATGATTTCAACAAAGATTCTGACACAGCTATGCCAAAGGCTTGGGTTGTCACTCAGCGACATTTTCCCCAGTCAATCGGACAAGGATTCGGCTGTTCGCGATGAGCTTCAGCGGGCTGAATTTGATCTCATTACAACCGAATATGATGAAGCATTGGATATTTTGTCGTCACTGGACATAAAATCAATTGATGACAAACAAATTCAAATGGAATATTTATTTATCAGAGGATATGCGCTTGCCCTGAGCAATCGCAGCTCTGAGGACGCTATTTTTTGCTTCGACCAGATTCTTAACGGCTATGATGAGTCACATACAACCGTATATTCACCACTGGCATACGTCGGGATGGGTATCTCGTATCAACAGGCCGGAAATTTTGATAAAGCAGAATTTTATTTTTCAAAGATGCCAAAACGATTGAAGACCATTTCAAATACGGATGTGGATTCGGTTTGGAAGTCATTGACCATGTTGTTTTACACTGGTAATTTTTACTCGGCTCAAAATGAAATGGATACCAGTAATATGTTGCTGCAGTCGCTGATTAATCTCAGTTCGGATCGACACGTCACTTTCTACGTTGCTCGGGCACAGTATCATTTGGCGGAGAATGAGTATTCAGTTAATGGCAAAACAGATCGGTTTGTTGAACTTATCAACGATGCCACAGCATTTGCCAGATTCAATAAAAATAATAATTTGCTCAAACAAATCGATTCATATAATCACAGTATTCAATAAAAAGCATCGAAAGCTTCCTGTCACGGATTAGTGACAAGGCCTTTCGATGCTTTATTTGTTTAGGTATAAATGGCGAAGCTTTTGAATATCGTTCGCGGATAGGTGCATTTGACTTCGAAGATAATGTTTAATGGACCCGGATTGCTGATAGATTGCGGAATAGGCAGCATTGAGATACGCCGCCTTGGCTGAACGGGATCGTTTGAGATTTGCCAATACTTTTCGATTATGGGTGTGGCGTCTCATTTGGCGATATTCGCGATTCGTAACTGATTTTAAATATCGATTGGAAGCCAGATAATTCTTCATAATGGTTGTTTTGGGAATCCCCAGGCTGGAAAGAATCAGCATGGTGGCAATTCCTGTCCGATCCTTGCCATAGGTACAATGATATAAAATTCCACCAGACCTTTGTTTCAGCAGGTATCTGAACATTGTTCGGTAAGCTTTGATACTGTGGGGCTGAGTGACCATTTTTTGATAAAACAGTTCCATATTGTTGGGCTGTTTACCCGCGAGTTCATGGATGTATTGAGCAGTTGTGTGAACCCCAAAGTTTGGGTTCGCCATGACACTCAAGCGATTATTGCGAGTCCCATGCAACGTTGCATCAGGAGCATTGTGGATCTCGCCTTTGGAGCGAAAGTCCAAGATAACTTTAACCCGAAGCTGTTTTTGCAGTTTCCATTTATCGTGAGCTGATAATTTGTTGAGGGCATCCGAACGAATTAATCGATATTTGCGAATATGCTGGCCATTTTTTGCCTGAATGCCACCCAAGTCGCGGGTGTTATCCGTTGCCTTCAAGGAAATGTGGGTGCCAAGCGGGGAAGACTTGCGGGATGCGTTAACTGCAGAAAAGCCTGTCGCAATAAACGCTGACACCAGTCCAACACCCATGATTCGAATGAAACGTTTCATCTTGCACCCCCTCTACATCTATTATATGGCGATCGGGTGAAGACTACAGATATTTTTGGATTTGATTCAGATCAGCTTGGCGTTTTTTCGGTGACTCGTCTTCTGCATTAAAGTTATGCCACTTGATCTTTTTGAGACCGATTTTTTTAAACGTTCCTCTGGATAGAGCCTTCATGATTGGATTGCCGTACTTTAATCGATACAACAGGGTTGGGGTCCCGGCAATCGTAAATATCCTGATGACTGGATTCTTGGGTAAGACAACCCGAGGATTTTTCGAGATCATTCGATTTTTGCTGAATACTTTGTCGATGAAGCCTTTTGTCATTGCCGGCATAACTTCCCACCAGATTGGGAAAATAAAGATGATTTGATCAGCGGTCATTAACCGTTGAAAATAATCATCAACCTGAGCGTTGATTGATTGTCGGGTGCGCCAAGCAGTCAAGTCTTCAGGATGCATGACAGGATCGAAACCGTCTTTATTCAAGTCAATAATGTCTACCTCACCGCCTTTTATTGTTAAATAGTCAACAGTGCTCTGAGCGACAGCGGCACTGTAACTTCGATTGTGAGGCTCATTGTGGCTCGCAGAGAGGGTGTAGGGGTGGTCAAAAATAATCACTGTTTTCATTTGTTTACCTCGTTTTTTCGTTGCTTAAGTTTGCTCTGTTCAAAATGTATTCCAAGGAATATAATTAGTATAAGCAAATGTAGAGAATTGTCAATATATATTCCGAGGAATTTAAAATGAAAAGAAAAAATTCAATTGAAATAATTCGAGAACAGCTTGAGGCTTTTAGAACTCATGACATCGATGATCATATTCTTGAACTGATCAACCAAAATCAGCAAATAGACTCAAATACAACTGCAGAAATGACGATTAACGACCTTCACGTCATGCGTGCTGTGCAGTCTGCTGAGGGAATCAAAATTTCTGAAATTGTTGAGCAGGTCCCGTTAACCCAGGGAGCCGTTTCCAAAGTGGTTAATAAGCTTGCATCTAAAGGCCTTGTTGAGAAGTTTCATCAGCCAACAAATAAAAAGGAGTCATTTGTCCGGCTGACCGAGACAGGCAAAGCCATTAATCAGATTCATACAAATTACCATCTTGAGGAAGAAAATCAATTAGAACATTTGGCTGATCATTACTCAAAGGATGAATTAGAAAAGTTTGCAAACTTTATGAGTGAATTGAACGAGATCCGCGAAAAAATATAACGAATTCAGTAACCGTTTTCTTCCTTGCCACACCAAAAATCTATATAAACTACTTTCAAAAAGAAAGTTAGGTATCCCTAATTAAAGATTTACATCTCTCAAAATAATGCTAACATTAGATTTGTACAAAACATTAGGGAGGTACTGCAATGCCAGAAGAAAAAAAGTCCAAAAAAGAACATTTGATTCATTATGCCAACGGACCTTCGCTGGAAGAAATTAACGGGACGGTTGTTGTTCCAAAAGGAAAAGGTTTTTGGAGAACATTATTTGGTTATTCCGGACCAGGCGCATTAGTTGCTGTTGGTTACATGGATCCCGGTAATTGGTCAACTTCAATCACCGGTGGTCAAAATTTTGAATATCTGCTGATGTCCGTTATCTTAATGTCGAGTTTAATTGCCATGTTGCTTCAATATATGGCGGCTAAACTGGGCATTGTGACTCAAATGGATTTAGCTCAGGCTATTCGTGCCAGAACCAGCAAATCACTTGGATATGTGTTATGGATTTTAACCGAGTTAGCAATTATGGCAACTGATATTGCCGAAGTTATTGGTGCTGCGATTGCCTTGTATCTGTTGTTCCATATTCCATTGGTCATTTCAGTCTTTATTACGGTATTTGATGTCTTGCTATTATTGCTGTTGACCAAGATTGGCTTTCGAAAAATCGAAGCAATTGTTGTTTGTTTGATCTGTGTTATCTTTGTGGTCTTCGCTTATGAAGTTGCACTTTCAGATCCAAACTGGCTCGGTGTCTTCAAGGGACTTATTCCAAACGGTGAGACATTCTCATCATCACCTCACGTTGGCGGCCAAACACCGTTGACCGGTGCTCTTGGAATCATTGGTGCCACGGTTATGCCCCATAACCTTTATCTTCACTCCGCTGTTTCTCAGACTCGTAAGGTTGATCACAGTGATGAAGAAGATGTTGCCCGCACTGTTCGTTTCTCTACTTGGGATTCAAACATTCAATTATCAATGGCTTTTCTGGTTAACTCACTTCTGCTAATCATGGGAGTTGCTGTATTTAAGAGTGGGGCCGTTAAAGACCCATCATTCTTCGGCTTGTTCCAAGCTTTGTCAGATCCTTCTACATTGAGTAATGGGCTCTTAATTGCCGTTGCGAAGTCTGGTATTCTGTCAATCCTGTTTGCCGTTGCATTGTTGGCTTCAGGTCAAAATTCAACCATTACCGGTACCTTAACCGGACAGGTTATCATGGAAGGTTTCATTCATATGAAGATGCCATTATGGCTCCGTCGCTTGGTAACCCGATTAATCTCAGTTATCCCAGTTCTGATCTGTGTTGCAATGACTGGTAGAGAATCGCCAATTCAACAGCATGAGGCTTTGAATACTTTGATGAACAATTCTCAAGTATTTCTGGCGTTTGCTTTGCCATTCTCAATGTTGCCGTTACTGATGTTTACCAATAACTCACTTGAAATGCACGGTCGGTTTAAGAACTCGTGGATCGTTAGAATTCTTGGCTGGGTCTCTGTCGTTGCTTTGACTTTCTTGAATATGAAAGGACTTCCAGGCCAATTTGAAGCTTTTGCCGGTGACAATGCATCTAAGAGTGCGTTGGCCACAGCTGATAACATTTCATACTTCGTTATCTTCCTGGTTGTTGCCTTACTTGTATGGATGGTTTGGGATATTTACAAGAGTAACAAGCGTTTTGAAGCAGAAGCTGCTGCAGCTCAAAGCCAAGCAGCCAATACCGATAAAAAATAGTATAATAAGCAATTGGAAGAGAATTTCATTTGTACCCAAAAGATTCATCATTAAAGAAGGGATGTTACAAAATGGCAAATAAATCAGGCGGTCAAAAATTTGAACGGATTTTAGTTGGTGTTGATGACTCAGAAGATGCTCAACTGGCATTTCGATACGCAATTCGCGAGGCTCGTCAATCGGATGCACGCTTGATCATTACCTCAATCATGGAAGAAGATAACGTTAATGTCTTCCAAGCATTGAGTAAGGATTATGTCCATGGGGAACGCTCTGCTCTTGCAAAGCATATTGAAGGTTATCGTCAATTAGCTTTGCGCGCTGGTGTAAAGGCAGTTGATACGGTTATTGATGAAGGTGACCCTGGCGAAACAATCGTTAAACGGGTTATTCCCGCCACCAATGCTGATTTGTTAATTGTCGGTTCACTTTCTAAGACCGGCGTTCGTAAGTACTTTGGTTCTCAAGCTGCATACATGGCTAAGTATTCACCAATTTCAGTCATGATTGTACGTTAATTATTCAAACTTTTTTCAAAGGGATCGGAAAGATGACTTTCCGGTCCTATTTTCATAATTACAGTATAGGGGGAATCATTTTGGAACTTACAGAAAAAAGCCGCAAGTGGTTCATTGCCACATTACTTTTGGGGACGTTCACCATGTCGATCAGCCAGTCCTCGCTATCAACGGCTTATCCAACATTTATGAGGTATTTTAATTTACCAGCCAGTACAATTGCATGGTTGACGACTGGCTTTATGCTGATCATGTCAGTGGTTATGCCGCTATCACCATGGTTGATGAAAAATTTTAAGTTTAAGCCATTATATTTAGCATTGCTGGTGAACTTCGTGATTGGAACGTTGATTATCATTTGGGCACCCAACTTTCTTGTAATGATGGTTGGCCGACTGATGGAAGGATTCAGCGTTGGTGTCCTGTTCCCATCATATCAATCAATCATTCTTGAAATAACATCACCTGAACACCGTGGATCGGTTATGGGAACCGTTGGCCTGGTGATGGGCTCGGCTTTGGCAGTCGGCCCAATTATTTCGGGTGTTTTGCTGCAATTCTTCCCGTGGGAAGCCATTTTTGCGTTTTTCTTAATTGTTTTAACAATCGTATTCCTGTTGGCACTCAAGACCGTTGTGAGTCCATTGAAGATCGAATCAACCCGATTTGATTTTATTTCGGTATTCATGTCCTTAGGAATTATTGGGCTTTTGTACTTTATCAACGAAATTTCTCATATGACCTTAACCAGTTACTGGAACTGGGGGATTCTGATTGTGTCGCTGATTTTGCTGGTACTGTTCGTCCGTCGTCAATTAAAGATGCCTCAGCCATTGTTACGGTTGGATATTCTTTCAATCACTAACTTTGATCTGGGAGTGGCCTTAACATCTTTATCCTACATGTCGTTAATTACTGTCACAATTGTCATGCCGCTATACTATCAGCAGGTTCTTGGCCTCACACCGTTGTGGTCAGGCCTATCATTGGTACCCGCGGCCGCCGTTTTGTCATGGTTAAATCGGCGAAGTGGCCGATTAGCCGACCGGATTGGCTTTAAGCCGGTCATCATGATTGGCTTTGGCCTGTTTATTATCGGTTGGGCAGGGTTGCTGCTTTTTTCCAGCTTTAACAGTATTTGGATCGCAATTATTTGTTCAATCATCATTGAATCAGGAAACGCTTTTGCGATGATGCCCGCAACCACTTTGGGAGCCAACTCATTAACCAATGACTTGATTCCCCATGGTTCCTCAATTATTGCAACGATCAGACAGATTATGGGGTCAACGGCGATTGTTATCGCAACAGTTGTCTTAGGCGACAAGAACTTTAATGGTGTCTTTTTGACCTTTCTTATCTTGGAAATTATTGCCATTATTTTAGTGTTCAAGATTAAAGATACGAAGAAAAACCCAGTTTATGCATAATTCTTTTTTGTGAAATGGAAACGATTTTTATAAGTAACATACGTTGACTATTGAATTGGTTAACCGTTTTGTAAATCACAATGTATTTTGTTGTATCTGCTTACATTGCATGATATTCTATATTTGGATGTTAAAATGTCTGGACGATTTATTTACACGTTACAGGTTTATCCAAATTTAGGAGGTTATATAATGGCATATCGTACTGTTAATCCTTTCAACAATGAAGTTGTAAAGGAGTATCCCAATGCTACCGAGGATGAGTTGCAATCTGCATTAGCAACTGGTCACGATTTATATGAATCAATGAAGAAACAAGATATTTCCGAAAGAGCTAAGATTCTTCACAACGTTGCTGCAAAGCTGCGTGAGCACTCAGATGAATTAGCTCGTGCTTGTACGATTGATATGGGTAAATTAATTGGCGAATCAAAAGGTGAAGTTGAACTTGTTGCCATCATCGCTGATTGGTTTGCTGATCATGGTGAGGACTTATTAAAGCCAGAAAAGATTGATACCATTGCCACTGGTGATGCTGAAATTCAACATCACGCAACCGGTGTTGTTATGATGGTTGAACCTTGGAACTTCCCTTACTACCAAATTATGCGTGTGTTTGCACCTAACTTTATGGTAGGGAACCCGATGATTTTGAAACATGCTGCCAACACCCCAACATCAGCTAAGATGTTTGCCGATGTTGTTGCCGAAGCTGGCGCACCTAAAGGCGCCTTAACCAACATGTTCCTTTCATATGATCAAGTTACTGAAGCAATCGACGATCCTCGTGTTCAAGGCGTTGCTTTAACTGGTTCCGAGCGTGGCGGTACAGCCGTTGCCGGAGCTGCTGGTAAAGCACTCAAGAAGAACACAATGGAGCTTGGTGGAATGGATCCATTCGTTGTATTAGGCGATGCCAACATGGATGATGTTAATGACATCGCATGGCGTGCACGGATTTACAACGATGGTCAAGTATGTACTTCATCCAAGCGATTCATCGTTATGGACAACGTATATGATGAATTTGTTGAAAACTTGAAGAAGAAGTTTGCTGCTTTGAAGCCCGGCGATCCAATGGACCCTAAGACAACTTTAGCTCCAATGAACACTGAGAAATCAAAGAACAAGCTTCAAGGACAGTTGGACGACGCAATTGCTGCCGGCGCCAAAGTTGTTTATGGTAACGAACACATTGACTTACCAGGTCAATTCTTCATGCCAACAATTTTGACTGATATTGACAAAGATAACCCAGCATACAGCGAAGAAATGTTTGGCCCAATCGCTGCTGTATACAAGGTTCACAGTGAGCAAGAAGCAATTGATCTTGCCAACGACAACCCTTACGGACTTGGTGGAATCGTCTTTGCCGGCGATCCTGACCACGGTGCCGAAGTTGCATCACAAATCGAAACTGGAATGGTATTCGTTAATAACTTCATGGCAACATTGCCTGAATTACCATTTGGTGGTGTAAAGCTTTCAGGTTACGGCCGTGAAATGAGTCACATTGGTCAGATGGCCTTTGTTAACGAGCAATTAATCGTTAAGACTGACAAACCTAACTTGGCTAACCCAGCAGGTGGTTTGGTAGCAGCAGACCCAGAATAGAGAGTGTAACAAACCGTTTAGATCTTGAGTATTAACGGAATAACCGGAGGTAATGCGTGGTTCATGCGCATTACCTCCGGTTATTGTGTTAAACGGAAATGGTTTGTGGAACTCGTTTCGGCAAACTGAAGCAAACCGTTTAGATACTAGGCGTTTCACGCCGTCGGAGCATTGACGGAATAACCAGTTGTGATGTGCAGTTCGTGCACATTACGACTGGTTATTTTAGTTAAATGTCAGGGATCAGCCTTTTGCTGCACATTGTATCTATGGAGAAGCAGAACTGAAGCGGTGCAAAAAAATCGTCAATCACATTTATGATTGACGATTTTTTAGTTTCTCGGCACAACAACCTGCAAAAAGTCCGCCTTTGTTTTCACTGTAATAGGCAGTGACATTGCCGGATCACCATCAATTCGGGCCTGAATGTCACGTTTTGATAATCCTTCAATTGTAAGTGTTTGAGTTTTAAAGTATCGAACTCCTTTGGCATTCTTTAAGTTACCCGTAATGAAGTAGCTCAGGTAAGCGAGCAGGGACATTGGCGTGAAGCTTTTTAGTAGGAATACGTGGAGGTAGTCATCATCATAGGAAGCATCAGGGTTGAAGGCAACGAAGCCGCCAACTGAATTGGTTGTGGTGATGAGCAATATCTGCGCCCGCAAGGTTTCGGTTTGATGGTTCGCTGTGATTTTTAGTTTATAAGATCGGTTAGCGAACAGTTCTTTGAAACCTTTGATGAGATAAATGATTTTCCCGAAGCGTTTTTTATCCTCATCCTTCACATTTCTGGCGATATCGGCTAATCGACCCAGTGTCAGACTGCTGATAATTGGCGTCTGATTAATTGCTCCGAGATCAACTTCAGTTGGATTACCGGCTACCAAGTTGTGGATTGCCTTATCAGTATCCAAAGGAATTTTGAGCGCTCTGGCAAAGTTATTGATTGTCCCGCCTGGGATGATTCCCAGTGGGATGGATTTGCCTGCAGTTAAAAATCCTTCACATGCGGTATTGATCGAACCATCGCCACCAATCGTGACAAGGCAGTCATATTTGTCTGTGGCCAGTTTGGCTTGTTCAACGGCATCATCACGTGACGCTGTTTTGGACAGGGTGACATGTTTGCCGTTTTCTTCCAAGAAAGATTGAGCCTGTTTTGCAATTTTTTCGTTATCACTTGTTCCTGCATTGGCGTTATAGATGATTAAATAATTGTTCATGCTGCACCTCCTCAAGAGGATCGATTTGGATTACATCTATATTATATGTTGATTAATCCTCATCGTCTTCTTTGGGGATTATGGTCAGCGGACCGTTCATAACTGGTGAAGTTGCGTCAACAGTATGGGGGTTTGTGAAAATTTGGAGAAATTTCATGAAACTTTCGGCTGTATTATCTTCGTTCAAGTCTTTCAGTGGCAGCCAGTAGTTTTTTCCCTCATCAGATTGTTTTAAAGTTCCCTGGAAATCACTGGTGCGGTACAGGAAGCCCACCCGTCGGTAAGCTGGTTCGTCGTTGAACCATTCAACAGTTCCGCAAGACTCTAAATTTTTGACAGTGAGGCCGGTTTCCTCAAAGACTTCCCGAACCATGGCATCATAAAGACTCTCACCTTTTTCAACATGACCGCCGGGGAAGGTGTGGCCGAATTTCCAGGCAACATCGGTTTTATCTTCAACTAAGACTTCCTTGGTTTCTTCATTATAAATCATGCACATATTGACCATTTCGATTGATTCAGACCTTGAATATGTCATTTGGCAGCCTCCATTTTATGATTTCGTTTGATTGTTTAATTACAGTATAGGGTAGACGTGATGTGCGGACAAGGAGGGATGAAGTCCAATAATTGTGGATATCATTGCAGGTAGTATAAAGCGCTAAGCTCCCGGAAAAGAAGATACTTCAGTTTTTAAAAGAATTTCTCTTTAAATTCCGTATATATTTTTTAGAAAGACTTTTTATAGCATATACGGTATAATTAAGGCCCATCAAATGAGATTTGAGTATTACAATTATGATGAGTTTCGAAAATTTTTGAGATCACTATCCACCGCAGGTCAAACCACTTGATCATAACTTATATGAAATTAGAGTACATTTAAGCCACAGCATAAGCCGTTCGTTGTATTTTAAATCCATGAATGGACATTACGTCATAACGCAAACATTCATCAAAAAGTCCCAGAGGACACCTAAATCTGAAATTGAAAAAGCCAAGCACAGAAGGAGGAAATTTAATGACTCAAACCGATGATTTGATTAAACAAATGAGTAAGGACCGTCCGGGATTCAAAGAAAAGTTTGAACACTATAATCAACAATTTGACTATGCAGTTGCCATCGTCAATCTCCGTAAATTGGTTGGTTTGACGCAACAACAACTTGCTGATAAAGTCGGTGTTCCGCAGTCGACAATTGCCAGGTGGGAAACTGGTGATGGCAATATTACTATGAAAAATATGGAAAGGATCGCCGCGGCTGTTGACAAGCAGCTGGTGATTGAGTTTAAGTAAACGTAGCATCTCAAAAGAGCCCCGAATTCATTGGTGTGAATTCGGGGCTCAATTATTAGTTGTTATGAATGTTTTAATCAATGTACATGAGAATCTTTGTTGGGATCCAGTCCGCCCAACTGTCCTCTGAATTCTTTTGAGTAGAGATTCAAATCAGATCTGTATGCGTCAAGGTTATCACTCATGTCGACGGTGTAATCAACTTCCTCACCGTGTTCACCTTTATCAAGACCCATTTTTTCTTCTTTACGGTTAACCCGCATTGGCATTACAAGACTCAATAATTTGATGATCACTGAAGCAGCAATTGCAACGAAGACGATGGTTACGAGGGTGGCCAAAATTTGAACGCCTAATTGATGGAGACCGCCACCATAGAAGGCACCATTATGGGTCACAATCGGATTAACGGATTTTGAGGCAAATAATCCAGTGGCAATTGATCCGACAATTCCGCTGACACCATGACATCCAAAGGCATCCAAAGCATCATCGACACCGATTCGGTCTTTAAGATAGTTAACGAAGAAGTAACTCGCAAATGTTGAGAACATGCCGATCCAAAATGATCCGGCGATCGTTACAAAGCCACAGGCAGGGGTGATCCCAACCAGCCCACAAAGGGTACCGGTACAAACTCCGACCAAAGTAGGCTTGCCGCTGATGATCATGTCCAGAATCATCCAGGTGACCATTGCGGTTCCTGTTGACATAGTGGTTGTAATTGTTGCCTGAGCGGCAATATTATCAACACCTAATGCTGACCCGGCGTTAAATCCATACCAACCGATCCACAAGATGGTCGTTCCAAGAAGGACCCAAGGCAAATTGTAATGAGTATGAGGAATGTCGCCAAACTTAACTCGTTTACCCAAGAATGCTGAAAGCACAAATGCAGTAATCCCGGCATTGATATGAACAACGGTTCCACCGGCGAAATCAAGAACACCAAGGCCGTAAAGAATGCCATGAGGACTCCAAACCAGATGGACCATTGGATAGTAAATCAGGATTGACCAAAGAATTAAGAACACTAGTAAGAAGTTAAACTTAATTCGGCCAACAACTGCCCCAACAAACAACGCAGGTGTAATAATAGCAAACATCATTTCAAATACTGAGAAAATACCTGTTGGGATCTTGGTTGCCGTCAATGAGGTCAAATCAACGCCATTCATGAAGAAGTTCTTCACATTTCCGATAATCCCGGCAATATCGCCTGAGAACGACAATGAATAGCCGATAACAATCCAAAGAACAATTGCGACACCTGTCATAATAAAGACTGACAGCATCGTGTTAACAACATTTCGCTTTGAAACCAGGCCCCCATAGAAAAACGCTAGTCCGGGAGTCATGAATAATACTAAAATACTGGATAAAATCATGAACGAAGTATTTGCAGCATTCATAACATCGCTTCCTTCTCTTTTAATGTCATAAATTCTAACATCATCTTTTTAAAACGTCCAGTCTTTTTTGAAATTGGTTAGAAAATTAGAATTCACCTCATTAACTTGAAAACGATGCCAACCCCGGCGCCACGCCAGCTTTCGCGGCACAGTCTCTAATTAAAAAAGTTTAATTGAGCAATTGGTATATGTAAGTAAAGCTAACACAAAAGCAGCCCATCATAAGATGATGGGCTGCTTTAATTGTGATCTATCATTATTTAGTTAATCAAGTTCGTTGATTGCTTCGGGAATCGGCTCATTCCCGGTGCTCATTTCAATGACTTCTTTAATGCCCGCGTGATTTTCGACAAGACCGATCAGAACGTCGGCGACATTATCAATACTGTTTTCGTTTGTACTATATGATCCAAGGGTCACTTTACCAGAACCGCTTTTTTCAACCAAGGCGGTTGGTTGGAGGACGGTGTATTCCAAGTCGGTGTTGTGAATCAGCCACTCGTCCGCATAGTATTTTGCGATCAGGTAATTTTCAAGAGGTGATTCATTAAAATTATCAGGAGACAGTGAACCTTTAGAACTCAGCATGACAAACCGGTTGATTTCCATTTCTTCCGCTGCCTGCATGGCCTTAACAGCGCCATGGAGATCAACTTTCAGTAAATCCCGGCCGCCTGAACCGGCAGTGAAGATGATCGCGTCTGCTTCCGGCAGAGTTTCCTTGATATCGTCCATATCTTCAGTTAAATCTACTTTAAATGGGGTAACGTTATCATGAACAGGAACCCTTTCAGGGTGGCGCGCACCTGCATATATCTTGTCATTTGCATGCTTTGCAAGCTTTTCAACAACGTTTGAACCAACCCGGCCAGTGGCACCAATTACGATAATTTTCATTGTGGAATCCTCCTCTTCTCTCGTTACCTCAATTATGGTTGATATAAGGCTAGATTGCAAAAGAAAAATTCAAATTGGGTCAATTGAGCTTTTTTAACTCGAAGGTTCCTAGCAGCATGTGAGTAATTTTTAATGCAACCACTAGTGAAATGATCCAGAAAATCAGCAGTAGAATTAGTTCAACGCCTGATAGGGCAAGAATTGACATGCTCTCCGGAAGCAGCAGAGTTAACCATCTTACAAAATATAACGAGAGTGTTAAAAATATCCCCACAAAGGCCAAGTAGACAATCCACCAGACAATTTCATGCTTTAGTCGAGCTTTACGATGTTCCTTATATGAATCATCGTCGTTCATTACAATCATCTCCAGAAAATATGTATTCATGCTAAGTGTAACAAACAGTAGAGTCGATATGTGGAAATTCATAAAATATTCAAACTTGATCCAGGTCAATTCTTTATAGCTGTTTTCCCCATATACTTAAGACATAAATTAAGGAATGGAGCGGGAAATTATGAAATTTCAACGATATATTAATCAGCATACAAATCAAATTACGCTGGCAACCGCAATTTTAATTGGGGTCGGCCTGCTTGGAAAAGTTATTAACAGCGATATGATTTACACGGTTTCCTTCATTGTTGCCTCTATCATATCCGGAACGCCGATTGTTCTTCGAGCAATTTCCGCACTGCGGTTCAAGACCATCAGTATTGAACTGCTTGTCAGTATCGCCGTGATTGGGGCTTTTATCATTGGTGAATACAATGAATCGGCCATTGTGACCTTCCTGTTCTTATTTGGAACATTTTTGGAAGACAAGACTTTGGCCAAGACCCGTCACTCGATCAAAGATTTGACGGAAATGGCACCAACAACCGCTTTGGTAGTTGATGAAGATGGTGAAACCGAAGAAACCGACGTCGACTTTGTGGATGTCGACGACATCGTTCTCGTCAAAGCCGGTGGTCAAATTCCCGTCGACGGTGAAATCGTTGACGGATCAGGCCACATTAATGAAGCCAGTATTACTGGTGAATCCAAGTTAGTCACCAAAAAGGCCGGTGATCAGGTATTCTCAGGGACGATGCTTGATAACGGAACGGTTAAAGTTCGCGCAACCAAAGTTGGTGATGACACCACGTTTGGCAAGATTGTCGAATTGGTTGAAGATGCCCAGGATACCAAATCACCAGCAGAAAAGTTTATTGACAAATTCGCCACATACTACACCCCGGCCGTTTTAATTATCGCCTTGATTGTTGGCCTGGTTACTAAAGACTTTCGATTAGCGATTACCGTGTTGGTATTAGGGTGCCCAGGGGCCTTGGTTATTGGCGCCCCGGTTTCAAACGTTGCCGGAATTGGCAATGGTGCTAAAAACGGTGTCCTGATCAAGGGCGGCGAAGTGATGAATACCTTTGCCAACGTTGATACGCTGGTATTTGATAAGACCGGTACCTTAACTGAAGGTAAAACAGCTGTTACTCAGTTCAAAGATTATTCAAAGGATAAATTAGGAATCCAAATTGCTGCCGCCGTTGAAAAGCAATCCGATCATCCACTGGCTCAAGCGGTCGTGAGTTTCACAGCCGATCACAAAATTGACTTTGACAATATCAAGGTAGCCGATGCCGATACGATTAAGGGCCGTGGGGTCAAAGCAACTGCGGATGACCACCAGGTATTGATCGGTAATCTGAGAATGATGAACGATGAAAAGATTCAACTGACAGCACAACAACGAGAAGATTTGGAAAATAGTCAAAATCAGGGCAGTTCAACGGTGATTGTTGCCTTTGATGGTCAAGTTCAGGTAATCTTTGGAATTTCCGACGTTATCCGTCAGGGTGTCAAAGAAAGCCTGGCTCAGCTTAAGTCATTGGGCATTAAGAAGACCGTCATGCTGACAGGTGATAATTTACAGACTGCCAATGCCGTTGCCCAACAAATCGGGATTGATGAAGTGCATGCAGAACTGTTGCCTGAACAAAAGGTTGACTATGTTAAACAGTATCAACAAGAAGGTCATAAAGTTGCCTTCGTTGGTGATGGGATTAACGATAGTCCATCATTGGTAACCGCCGATATTGGGATTGCCATGGGTAGTGGAACCGATGTTGCCGTTGAAACATCTGACGTGGTCCTAATGTCATCCGGATTTAACGAATTAATTCATGCATACGGCTTATCAAAGAAGACTGTCATGAACACCAAAGAAAACATTTTTATCGCAATTGCCACAGTTGCCGCATTACTGATTGGTTTGATTCTTGGCTTTATTTACATGGCCAGTGGGATGTTTGTCCATGAAGCAAGTATCCTGGTTGTTATCTTCAATGCCATGAGATTGATCAAATATCAGCCCAAAAAAGCAAAACTTGATCCAGATCAATTATCTGTCAGCCAATACGGTTTATCATTAAAGCAGTAAAAGAGATGGAGGTCATTAATATGAGTAAAGCAATTTTACAGTTAGACGCATTATCATGCCCGTCATGTATGCAAAAGATCCAAGGTGCACTGGAAAAACAGGATGGCGTTGAAAACGTCAAAGTGTTGTTCAATGCAGCCAAAGTCAAAACCGAGTTCGACGGTGACAAAATTTCCGCTGACAAATTGTCCGACACTGTAACCGATTTAGGTTATGAAGTTCAATCAATGAAAGTGAAATAGGTGAAGAATATGACAACAGCAACTCCAGAAAAACTATTTGAAGCAGAAGTAAAACAAGCAGATATTGATCATCACACCCCAACTGCCGGCGCTATGACCGGACATATTGTTTCAAACCTGGTTGTTTTATCAGACAAGCTCCAGATGGCAAAGTGGTATGTGAAAGGGATGCAGGCTGAACAACTCAAAGCTTTATTCGGCAGACTGCTGAACCAGACATATGCTCAAAAGGATGCCTTGGGAACAGTCTTGATTGACGAAGCGTTGGTGACACCAAGTACTCAAAAAGAGTTTGGCGAGTACGCCATGCTTGAAGAAAACGGCCAAAACAAATACGAATCTGCAGAGTGGATTGTCAATGATTTGGTTCATGATTATGACACTGAGAACATGTTTGTGACCCGTGCTATCAAGCTGGCAGACAAAGAAGATCGCCCAGTTTTGGCACAGCATTTGGTTGGTTTGTTACGGGATAACAATCACAACATTGCCAAACTTCAAGCTTTACTTGGCAAGACACCACGTGAAGGTCTGGATGAGGAAGACGATGAAGACTAGATTTAAATGATCCTTCATGAAATACAAAAAGTTCCGGAGCAGATTTTGCTTCGGAACTTTTTTGATGCAATTTTTTGAGCTTAAATGTTTAAATAAACGAGCAAAATGATAAAAACAACTGTAACAGCTAAAATCCACCAGCCAACTCGATAAGCAGTTCCTTGATACTTTGAAATCTGATCTTCACTCAAATGTTCGAAATTGGGCATTTTCAGCGAGGCGTTTTGAAACATACTGGCTTGCAGCAGGGTAAAGTCTTTCCTAATGAGAAGCCGGTAGGTTGTCCACGACAACACCAAAATAAATCCAATCATCGCGATGTTGATTGAGACAAAAAGCAATAGGGCACAAATTATTAGAGCACTAGTTAAAAAAATCTGCGAGCTTTCATCGTTAACCACGCTTTCTTTATTTCAAATCGAGTCGCTGCGTTTAAATTACCAGAGATATTCAACTGGGTTTTTAATGTATTTATCGTAAACGTCACGGACAATCTGCATTTGCTCATCGGTAAAGGCCGGCAAATCGGCAGCTGTTGTATTACGTTCAATTTGAGTGGGATTGCTTGCGCCGGGGATGACTGCTGAGACGGCATCATACATTAGGATAAAACGTAAAGCCATTGCAGCAAGATTGTCTGTTCCAAGGCGTTGCTTTAATTCATTTGCAGCTTTGACGCCAGTCAAATAATCAACACCAGAGAAGGTTTCACCTTTATCGAATTGTTCACCATGACGATTGGTAGTTCGATGATCTTCGGGTGCAAATTTCGTGTCGGCTGTGTACTTACCGGTCAAAAGACCACTCGCAAGGGGAACACGAGCCAAAATACCGACGTTGTTCTTCTTGGCCAAGTCGAAGAAGAGATCGGCTGGACGTAAGCGGAACATGTTGAAGATGATTTCTACTGCTGAAATATTGTAGCTTAAGGCTTTGATGCCTTCTTCAACTCGTTCAACACTGACACCGTAATTCTTGATTTTACCTTCCTTTTTGAGTTTGTCCATTTCAAAGAAGGTTTCCGGCATGTAATAGTTCATCATTGGTGGGCAGTGGAGCAGAACCATATCCAGTGAATCAGTTCCCATATTTTGAAGCGACTCTTCAACGTAGCGGGCAAGGTGGGCTGGATCGAAGTGCTTGATGTCCAGTGGCATTTCTTTTCGACCAATCTTGGTGGTGTAGTGGACGTCAGGATGGTTCTTGATGAATTCACCCACCGCTTTTTCGCTTTGCCCATCCTGATAACCATCAGCAGTATCGAAGAAGTTGACCCCTTGATCATAGGCTTCCTCGAGTGTGTCCCGAGCATCTTTTGGATCAAATGGGGTTCCCCATTTACCACCAAGCTGCCATGTTCCAAGAGAGACCTCACTAATCTTAAATCCGGTTTTTCCAAGTGTTCTGAATTGCATGATTGTTCCTCCAATTTATCATATTGATATGTTTATCATAACATTTTCCAAAGTGTGGTTGAGGGGGGCTAAAACGACTGACTAAAGCTGGACCGTGAGAAAATGCTGATATTTTAGAAAAAGAATGATTAAAATACGTAAATTAATCAAAAAAATTAAGTAAAAATAGTCATATACCGTTTTAAACACGAACATTAACGTTGACTTCCATTATGATGTCAAGTATATTGTAGACACTAAATAAATTGAAAAGGTGAGTGGTTGGAATGGCAAACGTTGTCGGTGTGGCAATGGGATCAATATCTGATTGGCCAACGATGAAGCTGGCTTGTGAACAACTTGAAAGTCTTGGAATCCCTTATGAGAAGCACGTTATCTCAGCTCATCGGATGCCCGATGAACTTCAAGAATTTGGCAAGACAGCTCGTGACAAAGGGTTGAAAGTGATCATCGCCGGAGCTGGTGGGGCTGCTCATTTGCCCGGAATGATTGCCGCCAACACGACACTTCCAGTTATCGGCTGCCCCATGAAAACACGAACATTAAATGGTGTTGATTCATTGTTATCGATTGTTCAAATGCCATTTGGCGCTCCGGTAGCCACTGTCAGCATCGGTGAAGCCGGCGCGAAGAATGCCGCTTTACTTGCTGCTCAGATTTTAGGAACAACCGATCCGACAATTGCCAAAAAGCTTGCCGACTTAAAAGAAAAGCAAAGAGTGGAGGCCAAAAACAGTGAGCAGCAGTTCGATTAAAACCATTTTGCCACCAGCTACGATTGGAATTGTTGGCGGTGGCCAGCTTGGCCAAATGATGGCCCTGATTGCCAAATCAATGGGCTATCATGTTGGAATCCTTGACCCAACCCCTCAGGCACCGGCTGGACAGGTTGCCGACTTCCAAATTGTTGCCGAATATGATGATGTTGATTCATTGATGAAGTTGGCCGAAAAAAGTGATGTTCTAACTTATGAATTTGAAAACGTTGATGAGGATTCACTTCTCAAAGCCAAAAAGGTTGCCGAACTTCCTCAAGGTGTCAATTTACTTCATATTACCGGCCAACGGTTGAACGAAAAGAACTTCATCCAAGATTGTGGCATTCCGGTAACCAAGTTCGCCGCAGTTACTGATGAGGATTCACTGAAGACAGCGATTGATAAAGTTGGATATCCGGCAATTCTCAAAACGGTCTCCGGCGGTTACGACGGCCACGGCCAGATGGACATTAACTCAGCTGATGACATCGCCAAAGCTTCGGAACTTTACTCCAAAGCTGAATGTATTCTCGAAGCCCGACAAGATTTCATTGCCGAAGCTTCAGTGATGGTGACCCGTGATTTGAACGGTAAGGTCATTACCTTCCCACTTGTTGAGAATCGCCATAAGAACCATATCCTCCACACAACCATTGCACCTGGAAGATTTTCCAAAACGGTTCATGCCAAAGCCAAGCAATATGCCGAAACCATTGCTGATCGGCTCGACTTATATGGGGTTCTTGGAATCGAACTTTTCGTTATCGACGGTCAGGATGTCATGGTTAACGAACTGGCACCCCGTCCACATAACTCCGGTCACTACACGATCGAAGCCTGCAACATCTCTCAATTTGAAGCTCACATAAGAAGTATCTGCGGCTTGCCAATCCCTGAAATCGTTCAGGAAAAGCCCGCAGTGATGCGTAACCTATTAGGAACGGATTTAACCCTTGCCCGCAAGCTGCTCACTGAACATCCAGAGTGGCATTTCCATGATTACGGCAAGGCTGAAATAAGACCACAACGTAAGATGGGCCACGTTACCGTTGTTGGTGACGACATTGACCAGTTGCTTAAATCAACAGACATGCTAAAGGGAGAAAACTAAAATGACTGAAATTGTTAAAAAAGATTTGTTGTATAAAGGTAAAGCTAAGGAAATGTTCACAACCAACGATCCTGATACCATGTGGGTTCACTACATGGATCAGGTAACTGCCTTTAATGGAAAGAAAAAAGTTCAGATGGAAGGTAAAGGCCAAACCAACTGTGAAATTTCAGCTTTGATCTTCAAAGACCTAGCCAACCACGGCATTAAAAACCATTTCATTAAGCAAATTGATTCAAATAACCAATTAGTTAAGCGCGTTAAGATCATTCCACTTGAAACAGTTGTCCGTAACTTTGCTTCAGGAAGCTTTGAAAAGAAATTCGCTGTTAAGCACTTGATGAAGTTCGACAAGCCGGTTCAAGAATTCTTCTACAAGAGTGATGAACTCGATGACCCCTTCATCAATGATTTCCAAGCCGAAGCTTTAAATGTTGCCACTGAAGGTCAGATGAACAAGATGCGTGCCATCGCTCTTAAAGTCAATGACCGTCTTAAAGAAATCTTCTCAGAAATGAACATTGATTTGGTTGACTTCAAAGTTGAATTTGGAATCGACTCCGACAACGAATTAATCTTGGCTGACGAAATTTCTCCAGACAGCTGCCGTTTAATTGATCGTGACACTAAGAAGTCACTTGACAAGGATGTCTTCAGAAAAGGTCTTGGCGCTTTGGTTCCTGTCTATAAAGAACTTCTTGGTCGCTTGGAAAAAGTGGAGGATGTTAAATAATGGCTCTTGTAAAAGTTTATGTTAATTACAAAAAATCAATTTTAAATCCTGAAGCAGAAGCTGTTCACAAGGCCCTTAAGCGTTTAGGCTATGACAATATTGATGACGTTAAACTTGGCAAATACTTTGAATTAACCGTTGCAGACGGCAAATCAAAAGCTGAGCTTGACAGCGAAATCAATGAAATTTGTGACAAACTTTTAGCTAACTACAATATGGAAAACTATCACTACGAAATTGTTGAAGCGGAGGCTGCCCAATGAAATTTGCCGTCCTTGCATTTCCAGGTTCGAATTGCGAAATGGACCTCTACAACGCAATTAAAGACATCATCAAAGAAGATGTCGAACTGGTTTCATATAAAAAGAACACACTCGAAGGTTTTGACGCCGTACTTATTCCCGGCGGTTTCTCTTATGGCGATTATCTGAGAAGTGGCGCAATTGCCCGTTTCTCACCAATCATTCCTGCTTTACAGGAATTTGCCAAAAGCGGCAAACCAGTTCTTGGAATTTGCAACGGATTTCAAATTTTGACTGAAGCCGGATTACTTCCCGGCAGCCTGCAGAAAAATGTTTCAGCTAAATTTATCTGCAAGACCGAACCACTGGTTGTTAACAACGATCATTCAATGTTTAGTTCAGAATACAAAGAAGGCCAATTGATCAGCCTGCCTATTGCCCATGGTGATGGTAATTACTACTGTGACCAAGACACATTAAGGGAACTGGTTGCCAATGACCAAATCGTTTTCAAATATGCCAACAATCCAAACGGTAGTGTTGATAACATTGCCGGAATCATCAATAAACAGGGTAATGTCCTTGGAATGATGCCCCATCCTGAACGAGCCGTTGAAGCAGTCCTTGGTTCAGATGACGGCATCGGCGTTTTCCAGTCAATCGTCAATCACATTAAGAGTCGAGGGGTTATCTATGAATAGTGTAATGGATCAAACAACCGAAGCAACGCCGGAACAAATCCGCGATAACAAGTTATACCAATCAATGGGATTAACCGACCACGAATATGGTTTGATTAAGGATGAAGTTTTACACCGTCTTCCCAACTACACCGAAGTAGGTTTGTTCTCAGGAATGTGGAGCGAACATTGTTCTTATAAAAACTCCAAGCCTGTTTTGAAGAAGTTCTTTACTAAAGGCAAGCACGTTGTTAAAGGTCCTGGTGAGGGTGCCGGGATTATTGATATCGGCGACAACCAGGGAGTTGTGTTCAAAGCTGAAAGTCATAACCATCCGTCAGCCGTTGAACCTTTCCAAGGCGCAACCACGGGTGTTGGTGGAATCTTGCGGGACATCTTTTCAATGGGTGCCCGTCCAATTGCCAGCATGGATAGTTTAAGATTTGCAGAACCTAAGACAGATGCCGACAAATACTTCATCCAACAAATCGTTGCCGGAATCAGTGCCTATGGTAACTGTATCGGAATTCCAACGGTTGGTGGCGACACAGCCTTTGATGACGCTTATGCCCACAATCCTTTGATCAATGTAATGTCCGTTGGTTTGATGGATCTTGATAAAATCGAAGTTGGCGCAGCAGCCGGTGTTGGCAACAGTATCATCTACGTCGGTCACAAGACTGGTCGTGATGGAATTAACGGTGCCTCATTTGCCTCATTCCAATTCGATTCCGAACACGAAAGCCAACGGTCAGCTGTTCAAGTTGGTGATCCATTTGAAGAAAAATTAGTTATGGAAGGCTGCTTGGATGTTATCAATAACCATTCTGACGCCTTAATTGGTATTCAGGATATGGGTGCTGCCGGATTGGTTTCATCATCTGCAGAAATGGGCTCAAAAGCCGGTGGAAACGGAATGGAACTTGATCTTGACTTGGTTCCTCAACGTGAAGCAGGGATGTCAGCTTTTGAATTAATGCTTTCCGAATCCCAAGAACGGATGCTCTTGTGTGTCAAAGCGGGTCATGAAGATGAAGTATTAAAAGTTTTCAGCGATCATGGCGTTAACGCAGTGGTAATTGGTCACGTTACTGAGGGCCACAATTACAAACTGCTTCATCACGGTAAATTGGTTGCTGATGTTCCTGTTGATTCACTGGCTTCACAAGCTCCTGTTTATCATCGTGAATCAGAAATGCCTGAACATTTAAAGAATGCCGATTCCAAGCAATATCAACCAAAAATTACCAACCCAACTGAAACATTAAAAGAAATGCTGGGTCAATTAACAATTGCTTCAAAAGAAAGTATTTACGAAACATATGATACCCAGGTTCAGACCAATACCGTTGTTGCTCCTGGATCAGATGCAGCAGTTGTCCGGGTTCGTCATCATGACAAAGCTCTGGCAATTACCACCGATGTCAATGGTCGTTACCTTTACTTGAATCCTCGGGTTGGCGGTGCCATGGCAGTTGCCGAAGCAGCGCGAAACATTGTTGCTTCTGGTGCTGTTCCACTGGGAATTACCGATTGCCTGAACTTTGGTAATCCTGAAAAGCCTGATCAGTTCTATGAATTGGATCAAGCAGTTATGGGAATGAGCGAAGCCTGTGAAAAGTTTGAAGCACCAGTCATCTCAGGTAACGTTTCCCTCAACAATGAATATGACAACGTACCGATTTATCCAACTCCAATGGTTGGAATGGTTGGTTTGATTAAAGGATTGGATCACATTACAACCCAAGATTTCAAGCAAGCTGGCGACGCGGTCTACGTTGTTGGTAAGACCGAACCAGGATTCAACGGTTCTCAAATTCAAAAGATGCAAACCGGTGAGATTTCCGGTCAGCTCTTCAACTTTGATTTAGATTATGAAGTTAAAATTCAAAAATTAGTCACAGCAGCAATCCAGCAGAAATTACTCAACTCAGCCCATGATATCTCAGAAGGCGGTTTGATTACTGCGATTGCCGAAAGTACCTTTGGTAATCAATTGGGAGTTGATTTAGCCGCCGACTTAACAGTTGCTGATTTCTTCTCAGAAAGCCAATCAAGATTTATTGTTTCTGTACCACAAGAAAAGCAAGCTGAATTTGAACAATTAGTTGGAAATGACGCCCAAAAGCTTGGAAAGGTAGTCGATGACAATCACCTGTTTGTCCAAGCCAACGACGGTTACTTCGATCTTGACGTTGATAAAGCATTTGGTATTTGGAAAGGGGCATTGCCATGCCGTCTGAAGTAAAAAGTTTAAATGAAGAATGTGGGATCTTTGGCGTTTGGGGTTCTCCCGATGCTGCCAAGCTTACCTACATTGGCCTCTTTGCCCTTCAACATCGTGGCCAGGAAGGTGCCGGAATCACAGTGAACGATGATGGCCACTTGACTACCAAGCGGGGATTTGGGTTGTTAACAGATGTCTTTGACTCACCCAATGCGGTTGATGATATGACTGGGGATGCGGCAATTGGTCACGTTCGTTATTCAACTGCCGGCAGCAATCTCCTGGAAAATATTCAGCCATTACCATTTAATTTTAGTGATACGCAATTTGCTTTGGCTCACAACGGTAACTTAACCAACGCCATTTCAATTCGTAAAAAGTTGGAAGACCGCGGTGCCATTTATCATTCAAGTTCAGATACAGAAAATCTGATGCACCTGATTCGACTGAGTCGCAAAGATAATTTGGACGACCAGATGAAAGAAGCTCTTAACATCATCAAAGGCGGCTTTGCTTACCTTGTGATGACCAAGGACCGCTTATATGCCGCCCTTGATCCCAACGGTTTTCGACCTCTAGTCGTTGGCCAACTTCCAAACGGGGCCTACGTTGTCTGCAGCGAAACCTGTGCCCTTGACGCGGTTGGTGCTGAATTTAAATTTGACGTTCAACCAGGTCAATTGGTTAAAATTGATAATTCTGGGATTACCGTTTCTCAATACACAGATGATACCCAACTGGCAATCTGCTCAATGGAGTTTATCTACTTCGCTCGCCCGGATTCAGATATCTATGGGGTTAACGTTCACTCTGCCAGAAAACGGATGGGTGCTCGGTTAGCTCAGGAACAGCCGGTTGAAAATGCCGATATGGTGATTGGCGTTCCCAACTCATCTCTTTCAGCCGCAATGGGTTATGCCCAAGAATCTGGTTTGCCATACGAGATGGGACTTGTGAAGAATCAATATTCTGCCCGAACTTTCATCGAACCAACTCAGGCGCTTCGTGAGCAGGGGGTTAACATGAAGCTTTCTGCCGTTAAAGGCGTTGTCCGTGGTAAGAATCTGGTACTTGTTGATGATTCAATTGTCCGTGGGACGACGAGTCGTCGGATTGTTAAGCTGCTTAAAGATGCCGGTGCAGCTTCCGTTCATTTGCGGATTGCTTCCCCACCATTACGCTACCCATGCTTCTATGGAATTGATATCCAACACGTTCGTGAACTTATCGCTGCTAATAAGACGATTGAAGAAATGCGTGAAACCTTTGGTGCCGATTCATTAGGCTTCTTGAGTGTTGAAGGCGTTGTGGATTCGGTTAATTTAAAGACCGATGCGCCAAATAAAGGTCTCTGTGTTGCCTACTTTGATGGCAAATATCCAACACCACTTTACGATTATCAAGAAGAATACGATCGTGATCAAGCTCAACTACAATCAATGAGATGAGGTAATTCGAATGGACGCCTACAAAAAGGCTGGTGTTGATATTAACGCCGGCTACAAGTTAGTCGATGATATTAAGAATTTATCCAAAAATAGTGACCTTGGCTCATTTGGCGGTCTGTTTCCATTGACATTGGGTGCTTATAAGAATCCAGTACTGGTGTCTGGAACCGACGGTGTTGGGACCAAACTGCTGATTGCCATCAAGGCTGATATGCATAAAACAATCGGCATTGATTTGGTTGCGATGTGTGTCAACGATGTATTGGCTCAAGGTGCCAAACCATTATTCTTCCTGGACTATCTTGGTGTTGGTCACTTAAACAACGAAAAAGCAAAGGATATTTTATCCGGTGTGGTCGATGGTGTTTCTCAAGCCCAAGCCAAGCTGGTCGGTGGCGAAACTGCTGAAATGCCCGATATGTATACCCATGGTCACTACGATCTTGCAGGATTTGCTGTTGGGATTGCCGATAAAGACAAGCTGTTGAGTTCGGATAATCTGCATGAAGGTGACGTGTTGTTGGGGTTGGCCTCTAATGGGCTTCACTCCAATGGGTTCAGCCTGGTAAGAGATATTTTATTCAAGCAGAACTCATATTCCTTGAATGACACGCTTTCCGGTTCCGACCTCGATTTAAAGCATGAGCTTTTACGGCCGACCAAGATTTATGTTAAATCAGTTCTTCCACTGGTTGAACAGGGCAAGATCGCTTCGATTGCCCATATCACTGGTGGCGGGCTGCCAGAAAACGTTGCCCGGATCTTGCCTGATCATTTATCCGCTGAATTCAATTATGGCAGCTGGGAAGTCCCAACGATCATGAAAGATTTGAAGGAGATTGGTGATTTATCGTTTGATGATATTCTGCATACCTTTAATCTTGGTTTGGGAATGGTGATTGCCGTTCATCCCGACGTAGTTGATGATGTTAAGAACCAACTTTCTGCGGCTGGCGAAACAGTTTACCAAGTTGGAAAGCTCATTTCTGGAGACAAACAAGTAATCATTCGAAAGGATCAGCAATGAAATCTGACGTAAAAAACATAGCGATATTTGCATCCGGTGAAGGAACCAATTTCACGGCATTGACTGAAACATTCAAAAAAGAAAAGCTGCCGGTTAATGTCAAACTGTTGGTTTGTGATCATAGTAAAGTTCACGTCCTTGATCGGGCACATAAAGAATCCGTTCCAACTTTTATCATCAATTTTAAGGATTATCCCAATAAAGCAGCCGCTGAAACGGTGATTGCCAAGAAACTTGAAGATGAGCAGATCGACTTCATCATTTTAGCCGGTTACATGCGAATCATCGGTCCCACTTTATTGGCAAAGTATGAAGGCAAAATTATTAATATCCATCCTGCTCTGTTGCCCAAATTCCCTGGTCGTCATGGAATTGAAGATGCCTTTGAGGCCGGTGTTGATACGACTGGCGTCACCGTTCATTGGGTGGATTCGGGAATTGATTCCGGGAAGATCATCGCCCAACGGGAAGTCCCTGTTCACAAGGATGACAAGTTGAGCGACCTCGAGCAGCGGATTCACGCTACCGAACATGTTTTGTATCCAAGCGTTGTCAAACAATTATTAGAAAGAGGAGAAATTTAATGTCTAGAAGAGCCCTTTTAAGTGTTTCTGATAAAAGTAATTTGGTTGATTTTGCTAAGCAATTAAAGGATTTGGATTTTGAAATCGTTTCAACAGGAGGAACCAAGAAAGCACTTGAAGATGCCGGCGTTGATGTTACCGGTGTTGAAGCCGTAACTGGTTTTCCAGAAATGTTGGATGGCCGGGTTAAGACCCTTCACCCAAAGATTCATGCCGGAATTCTTGCTAAACGTGACGATCCAGATCATATGAAACAATTAAAAGATGCTGGGATTACACCAATTGATTTGGTTGCAGTTAATCTGTATCCATTTAAACAGACAATTGAAAAGCCTGAAACAACTCAGGCTGAAGCAATTGAACAAATTGATATTGGTGGTCCATCAATGCTTCGTGCCGCTGCAAAAAACTTTGCCGGTGTGTTGACCGTTGTTGATCCAGCTGATTACCAACCCGTAATCGATGCTCTCAAAGAACATAAAGACGATGCCGATTTCAGAAAACATTTGGCAGCCAAGGTATTCCGTCACACAGCCGCTTATGATGCTTTGATTTCCAACTATCTGACTGAAGAAGAATTCCCTGAAAAGCTGACTTTGACTTACGAAAAGCAGCAGTCATTGCGTTACGGTGAAAACAGCCACCAAAAAGCTGCCTTCTACCGTAAAGCATTACCTTCAAAATTATCAATTATTCCTAACCAGCTTCACGGTAAGGAATTATCATATAACAATATTAAAGATGCCAACGCCGCATTGAACATGGTGGCTGAATTTGATCAACCAACCGTTATCGCAATGAAGCACATGAACCCATGTGGTGTTGGAGTTGCTGACACCCTTGAAAAGGCTTGGGACGAAGCATATGAATCCGACCCAATGTCAATTTTTGGCGGGATTATTGCAGTTAACCGCGAAGTTGATGCAGCAACTGCTGAAAAGATGCACAAGATCTTCTTGGAGATCATCATTGCGCCTTCATATACTGATGAAGCATTTGAAATCCTTGCAAAGAAGAAGAATATTCGTTTGCTTAAAGCTGATTTGAGTCATCGCGATGAACCAGACCGCTTCGAAGAAATTACTGTTAGTGGTGGGATGCTCATTCAAGAAAGTGATCATGAAATCGATCAGATTCCTGATTTCAAAGTCGTTACCAAGACCCAACCAACTGAACAGCAATTGAAGGCATTGCAATTTGGCCAACACGTTGTTAAGCATGTTAAGAGTAATGCGGTTGTTGTGACAACTGACAGCAAGACTTTGGGCGTTGGAATGGGTCAGCCTAACCGAATTGACTCAGCCAAGATTGCCATTCAAAAGGCAATGCCAAAAGATGGATACGAAAATGCCATCATGGCATCAGATGCATTCTTCCCAATGCCAGACTGTGTTGAATACGCTGCAAAGCATGACATTAAAGCAATTATCCAACCTGGTGGCAGCATCAGAGATAAGGATTCAATTGCAATGGCCGATAAGTTTGGTATCGCAATGGTCACAACGGGAGTTAGACATTTCAGGCATTAGAAGCAGAGTGTGACGAGCCCCGGGTGGCCCCGCCGAGTAGGCTAGGTATTTCATGACCGTCGGAGCATAAGGTAAAGGTAACAATAATGAACGGTTTGTGTTCATTGTTGTTAGCTTTGCCTTATGCAGTAGGGGTCAGGGGCATCGGAACACATTTCGGCTAGGATGCCTAAACACCCGAAACAATCAAGCCCACAAAGCAAAACCACAAACAAGCTCCACAAAACGTATCACACAACAAGGCTGCCCCGCAGCCTTCATACATAGAATAAATTACCCAACAAAAAGGAGATCACATCATGGCAAACGTTCTGGTTATCGGTTCTGGTGCACGTGAACACGCAATTGCAGCAACAATGTTGAGAAGTCCTCAAGTTTCAAATGTTTATTGTGCACCGGGCAACCCAGGAATGAAAAAAGACAGCATTCAGGTTGTGGATATTGATGAAATGGATTTTCCAAAACTGGTTGAATTTGCCAAGGAGCATCTCGTTGATTTAACTTTTGTTGGTCCTGAAGTGCCACTTTCCAAAGGAATCGTTGATGCTTTTATTGCCGCTCGTCTGCAAGTATTTGGGCCTGATGAATCGGCTGCCAGACTCGAAAGCGACAAGAACTTTGCCAAGGGGTTCATGCAGCGAAATGATATTCCAACTGCTAAATTCAAGACCTTTGCTGATTTTGATGTAGCCAAGAGTTATGCCGATGAACTTTCACTTCCTTTGGTCGTCAAAGAAAATGGGTTGGCCGCCGGAAAAGGTGTCACAATCGTTAAAGATTCATCGGTTTTGGATTCAACGATCAAAACAGCCCTTGATAAGTCAGGTGAAATTTTGATTGAAGAATTCCTCGAAGGTGAAGAATTCTCATTGATGTTATTTGTCGGTGGCGATAAAAAAGTGATCTTCCCAATTTCTCAAGATCACAAGAAGATCAGCGAAGGCGAGACAGGTCCAAACACTGGCGGAATGGGGGCATATTCACCGGTTCCCCATATTACCCGAGATGTTCTGGATACCACTGTTCAACAAATTGTCGACCCGACGATGGCTGGACTTGCCAAAGAAGATCTGGAATTTGCCGGTGTCATTTACATTGGCTGCATGCTGACAAAACAAGGCCCCAAAGTGATTGAATACAATTTGCGACTTGGTGATCCCGAAACTCAAGTGTTATTACCACAGCTGAAGAGTGATTTTTATCAAATGACTTTGGATTTAATTGACCATAAATTGCCCAAGGTTGAATGGCAGAAGGGTGAATTTTATCTCGGTGTTGTGATTGCTGCACCGGGATATCCAACTTCTCCCAAGCAACACATTGCTTTACCCGAAGATTTACCCGGCAATGTTTTCTACGCGGGTGTAACTGAGGAAGACGGCAAATTGTACAGTTCAGGTGGCCGGATCTTTACTTTGTACAACCATGCATCAACGCTTGAATGCGCTCAGGCAAAAGTATATGCAGAGTTGAGTCGGCTTGATCTGTCCGGATTCTATTATCGAAAAGACATTGGTTTTAGAGACTTATAATGAAATTAAACACTAAAGCGGATACCCAATTTGGGCATCCGCTTTTTAATTCATGATTTTAATTTTTCAGCAAATTCCTTAATATTTTCTTTGGTGAATTTTGACATTGGGACATACAACCCGGCATTTGGATATGCATATTTGAATACTGCATTGCCAAAATTCAACAGGATGAAGTTTGTCGCAGCAGTATCCAGGTCTACGTCTTTATCAAGCTCGCCAGTTTTGACCATTCCAGTAAACTTTTCGATCAGGACAGCCTTTAAATGGGTCGGCAGCTGTTTAATGGCACTGATGATTTCCGGGAATTGATAACCATTCCGTAGGCCCAGCAGGAACAGGGACTTGTGGTTCTCGATAAACTGGTCGTAGGTTTTCGCAACCCGCATCAGATCTTGGACAATGTCACCTTTGATTTCAAATGAATCACTGATATTGTTGATGTCAGCCATATATCCTTCGATCAACTTTGTCAGAATTCCGTGCTTATCTTGAAAATGACGGAAGATTGTACTTTCGTTAACCCCGGCCTGCTCAGCAATTTTTTTAGTGGTGGTGCCTTCGTAGCCGTTGCTGAATAGTAATTCAGAAAATGCGGTCAATATTTTGTCGTCTGTGGATTGGGTTGCAGCCATGTTATCGCTCCATTTCTATTAACTTAACTGTTCAAATTGTAACATTGGTTGGTGTTTTCGCAATGCCACAATGATTAAATCGATTAAGAAAACGGCAATTGTTAGTAGTCCCAATCCCACCAGGGTACCAGTAATTGCGGATCCACCAAACATGGTATTGAAATCCGCCTGAATGCCATAAAACATTGGTGAGACATAGTGACTTGCTTTGAAGAAGCTGTTCATCGTCGCAACTGGAACCATTCCTGCACCAGCAACTACTTGAATCATGGTTAAGAGGATGTTGAGGGCTGTTCCGATCTGGCCCATCGCGAGGACCAGCATTTCGTTGAAATTATATGAGCCAAACAAAAGCAGTCCGTGGATCAGCCAAAGAGACCATAGTTTTGACCAAGCTAATCCCATCATCCCAACAATTGTTGCACTGACAAAGAGTGAACCCAGGGCAGCAAGGATAACCATCGACATTTCCATGAGGGCAAATGATCGATACTTGCCGACTAATTTTGAGAACTTAACGAAAGACCCGTAAAGTAACAATGCGCCGATCAATGATCCGAGATAAATTGCGAGGTTGGAAATAAACGGCGCCATTGAGTTGTTGAGACCGGTTGAAACCTTGTTAGTGGTATGAATGTTGACCATGACTGAATTCTTCACCGGGGCATATGCAGCGGAGGCTTTCTGTTGAATCTTTTGTTGGCCTTCAGTCGCTGCGTTGGTAATTTTAGCTTTTTCCGATACCGTTTCTTGTTGCAGTTTTGCGGCAAGTTGTGCTCTGCTGGATGCCGGTGATGCTTGGATAGTTTGCTTTTCTTGAGCAGCTTTTTGTTTGAGGAGGGTTTCCTGTTTTTTGAGCTGAGTCTGTAACTTCATCAATGGCTCTTTTGTCAGCATTGCTTCGCCTTTCTTTAAGATGACTTGCTGGCTTACAGAAGATCCGATTGTATTGGCCACAGATTTCATTCCTGAAACGACCGATGTTTGATTGGATTCGTTAATATAAAAATTTAGTTTAGCGGGTTGGTTCGCCTTTACATTTTTTGAAAAATTGCTTGGGACATGAATAACAAGATATGTTTTGCGGTTATTCAAATTCTTTTTCGCTTTGCTCAAATCAGAGGTGGTCTTAACAGTATCAAAAGGTAACGACTTTGTGATTTGACTGGTTAGCTTGCTATTTTGCTTGTTGCTGCTGACAACTGTAACCGGTAATTTGTCCATATTTGTTGGCATTGCGTGATATCCAGTGTAATAAACAGCGAAGATAAAAATGCCATAAAGCAGGGCAACAACTAATGCTAGAATTGGTCCTCTACTGGTAATAAATTTTTTTAAGTTCATGATGGTGCCTCCTGAAATATTTGTTTTTAACGATTTTTAGATTACCACCATTTTTAAATGCATGCAAGTACATGCTTGCATTTTAAAATATTTGCCATCAAAAAAAGACACCAAATCCTTTGGAGGAGAAGGTGTCTCAACTGTAAAATTATTTTTTACGAAGGAATACAAAATTCGTCTCTGATGAATAAGCCTCAGCGAACTTATAATTAGGTGAATCAAATTGTTTCAGTTCTTCAACATCGGCAACCTGGTGCTCTGCCATAAACCGGACCATTTCACCACGGGCCATCTTGGCAAAGGTTGCGCGGGTTTTGATGCTACCATCCACCAGGTGGCCAAAGGTGATATTAATAAATTGATCGTTGGGCTTCAGAAATTTGGTGACAGCTTTTGAATACTCTTGTGAGGCCAAATTGATGATCGGGCCATCATTGACCAGGGATCGGTAGATGCAGTCACCCCAATAATCATACATATTTTTTGCTGAACCGACTGCCAGTCGCGTATCCATATCAAACCGATAGGGGGCCACGCCATCGAAGGGTTTCAGGATTCCGTAAAATCCCGACAGAATTCGAAGACTATTCTGTAGATAGTCTAAACCGTCTTCACTCAACAGATCCGGTGCCATATATTGATATTGAATCCCCGAAAAGCTGAGGATTGCCGGTGTCAGTTGACGGTGCAGATCGATTTGCTGTAATTGCTCGTAACTGGATTGAGTCAGCTTGTCACTGGTATGCCACAGCTTTTTGAGCTGATCATAGTTCAATTTACGCAACTTACTCAGTATTTCAGCTGCTTGATCGAGATACATCGGCATTCCCCGCACATCAAAGTCATCTTGATTAACGACCATTTTCTTAGCGGGTGAAATAATGACTTTCATCGCTAATCGTTCTCTTTAAGCCAGCTATCAAGGACGTTGATAAATTCATCGTGCTGATCCAGCAGGGCTAAATGACGGCTGTTGGCAAATAGATGCCACTTGGCACCTGGAATATGATCGTAAACTGTCTTGGCGATTAACGGCGTACAGAGGTCGTCTGTGCCGTTGGTAACCAACACTGGTACATGAATGTTCTTTAGGTCGTCAGTGACGTCAAAGTCGCTGATTGTGCCGTTCTCGGTGAACTCGTTGGGTCCCTCGGCAATTAAGCTGGCTTTTTTACCATTGGTTGGTCGACGTAATGGCTCTGGCGAATTTTCATCGGGATCATCCCAACAGTACATTTCCATATAACGGTCGTTGGCAGCCAAATATTTGGGACCGGAAAAGTCCCCGGTACGCTCTGCTTCGGCAATTGCCTGGCGGTCTTCATAGCTGAGGTATTTCAACAGGCGGTGTTGTTCTTTAATCCATAACTGAATGGAAGAAGGTGAGCCATCGATCATGACACTTTTAACACCTTCCTGGCTGTAATGGGTCAGGTAAAGCATTTCCAGCATTCCACCCCATGATTGGCCGAGCATATGTACTTCATCCAAGTGCAAATATTTTCTGAGGGCGATTAATTCTTCCGCCCAGGTTTCTTTAACGTAAATGGATTCGTCTTCTGGAAGAGAAGATTTTCCACAGCCAACCTGGTCATACATAATCAATTGGCGGCCGGTATCAGCGTAATCGTCGAGCAATTCGAAATAGTTGTGAGAGGATCCCGGACCACCATGAATTAGTAGCAGTGGTGCCTTGCCAGGCGTCTTTTCCCCAACAATTCGATAGTATGTTTTGTAGCCTTTGAATGGCATGTATCCTTCTTCAATCTTCATTAAATAATCAAGTCCTTTCATGCAAAATTGTTTGATTGGCATAAATTATACTCCAGTTGGCAGACAATTATTAGAGGATTTATCATAAATAGACAAAACAAAGGCTGGATGTGATTACCCATCCAGCCTTTGTTCAGTCATACAGATTATTCATTGATTAGTTTTTCTCTTAGCTGATCAACCGAGGTATACGTATCATCAGGGTTGAGCTTTTCAAGTTCTTTGGTTTTGGCATTAATTGACCAGGCAGCCGAGTAGCACTTGATCCCGGCTTCGTTACAAGCAGTGACGTCGCTTGGGGCATCACCTATGTATGCCATGTCTTCCTTGGTGGCACCATATTGCTTGATGACATCACCAAACTGCTTTGCTTTAATGGAGCCGTCCGGTGAACCCGACAGTACAGGAGAGAAAGAGTCGCTCAAGCCGAGGGAATCAAGGCTGACCTGCAGGCTTTGTTCACCTTTGCCGGTGATCATTGGTGTGATAACCTTACGTTCGTGAAGTTCCTTGATTAATTTCTCGATGCCTTCAAACGGGTGGCGCAACTGAAGATGTGCCCGACGATAATTTTCGTGGAAGGTTTTTAACACTTCATCAGAATAATCGGGAACCAACTCTTTAAGCATTCCAATTTCATTAGCTCCAAAAGTGGCGAGGATGACCTGGTTACTGATCCACTTACCAGTGTAATCATGAACAGTTCTTCTAAACGAGTCAAAGATAACAGGGAAAGTCTCAGCGACCGTTCCATCCATATCAAACGCAATAATTTTTTCCATTACTAATTTTGACCTACCTTTCGAAGTACATGGCAAGGATTCCCAACCTGGACGTTGCGTTCACAACAGGATTCCTAAATGTGCCTATACAACCATTATCGGCTACTATAGGAAATTATTCAAATAATAAAAAAATCGCCGGCAAAATGTCGACGATTCATCAAAAATTTCATTTAATTATGCTTGCTTCAAGCTCAACTTCTTCAGTCCGGGTAAAGTGATCATGGTGATGAAGCTGATGACGTAGAGGATTGATAAGAAGCCCATAACAACTGTTAATGAATAGTTGTCCATCAGGATTCCGATAATGACTGATGAGAAGCCACCAACCGCACGGCCAATGTTAACGATGACGTTGTTGGCAGTTGACCGGATTTCGGTTGGGTATAGGCGACTGATAACGGCACCGTAACCACCAAACATGCCGTTGGAGAAGAAGCCAACGATGGCACCAATGATAAGCAGAGAAATTGTGTTGTGTGCCAATGTGATGGTGAAGACCATTGCTGCTGAGGCAATCAGGAAGATTCCAAATGCCCGGCGTGGTCCGAAGTAATCAAGGATTGAACCGAAAGTAATCATTCCAAGGCTCATTCCAATGATTGTTGAAATCATCCAGAGTGATGATCCTGAAACGTTTAAGCCCAATTGTTTTTGAACAATGATTGGCAGCCAGTTCATTAAGCCGAAGTATCCGGCAATTTGAACAGTGGTCATAATCATCAATGCAAAACTTTGATAGGCTAATTTGGGTGAACTGAACATGTATTTGAAGACGGCGCTGGTTGTTGATTCTTTCTTTTCTGCTTCAACTTTCTTTGCTTCAACGAATTCCTGAGTTTCGCTCAAGTGACGACGAACAAAGTAAGTTAAGACAACTGGTACGATTCCAACAAGGAACAGTGCATGCCAGCCCAGGTGAGGGATGACGATTGCGGCTGTGACCGCTGCAAGAATGGCACCAATCTGGCCGCCAATTGCAGCAACGGACGTCATTTTACCGATTTGGTTCTTGTGGAATGATTCGGCAATCATTGAGATGCCGACACCATACTCACCACCGGCACCAATTCCGGCTAAGAACCGTAGTATGTAAATCAATGTAATGTTATTGGCAAAGGCCATCATTGCGGTTGCGAATGCAAAGATGAAGATGGTGTAGGTGAAAGTCTTAACCCGGCCGAAACGGTCACCGATCAAGCCAAACATAATGCCGCCAAATAACATTCCCAAGTTCGTGATTGAGCCAATCAGCCCGGCAGCGCCACCGCTAAGATGTAATTGGCCAATCATTGAACTCATTGCAAAGGATAAAAATAGCACATCCATATTTTCCAATGCGAATCCAGAACTGGTAGAAGCAATTACCCATTTCTGATTCTTTGTAAAAGTACGGCTGTGCGTAAGTGTATTTGTATTTTCCATGTTCGTTCCTCCAAATGAATGCTCGCTGACATTCTTTATTTTTGCTGTTCATATTATTACACGGATGTTCTGGGAATGCAAGGTGATTAATTAAGGATATCGGTGATTGTTTGCTTAGCTTGGACAAAGGAGGGTGTATCAAGTAGGCTCACAAATTCTGCATGACGACTTTGAAAATCATAAGTAAAAAATTGAAGTGGATTCACAAACCCATCAATCTTTTCGTTATTAACTCTGATTAGAAAGCCACTTTCTCGTAACGAGTTGTTCACTGCATGGGTTATTGGGGCAACCACTACCAAGTGAGTCATTCGACTGTAACCTTGATTGCTTAAAACCAGAGCAGGTCGTCGTTTCCTGATTTCATGACCGACGGATGGATCGAAGTCAATGTAGATGATGTCTTGTTGATTTGGGATGTATGGTCTAATCTTTGGGGATTTCATTGCCAACTAATTTACCCCCAAATTCTTCTTGTTGTTTTAAATCGTGTGATTCTATGAACGCTTCATTGTGGAATGGATTGTCGTGCTTTGGGACATAAACAATTACACCATCTCTACCCTGAAAGACATCAAACTCGTGTGCAATTGGTTTGATATCATTTGGGACAGTTAAGGTGTTCGAATTGCCAACCTTGCGAATTTTAACTGACATGGATATCACTCCTTTCTTTTGTATACATGAAGTATACACAGAATGCGCCCGATATTCAACAAATGTGATCAATAAGTTTCACTTGAACAACCTGGTCCAACGTGATAAAGTTATAAACAAATAAAAGAGCTTTAATTTGGTTCAGAGAGGCCAAAAGCGGACGACAAAATAATCAAAGAGTCCGTGATTTTGCAGGAATTTGGTACAGGGATGTACTGAGTTCTGCAGTCTCGGGCTCTTTTTCTGTAATCAACCAGGAGGGTAATTATGCGAGGACCGTTAATTGTATCACTTGATGTTTGGAATCGAGAAGGCTTGTTCAAAATTATCGACCAGTTTCCAACGGACGAAGGCATGACTGTAAAAATCGGCATGGAGCTGTTTTACGGTGAAGGGCCAGAAATCGTTAAGGAGCTGCTTAATAAGGGCTTTAAAATCTTCTTGGATCTCAAGCTTCAAGATATTCCCAACACAGTCAAAATGGGAATGATGCAAATTGGTCGGATGGGCGTTACCTATACCACTGTTCATGCGCTTGGCGGTTCGGAAATGATTTCAGCGGCTAAGGAAGGTTTGGAACTCGGTAGTGAAGAAGCTGGAGTTCCAACACCCAAGTTGCTTGCCGTAACCGAGTTAACCTCAATTACCGAGGATGCTTTGGAAAACGAGCAGAACTGCAAATTAGATATGGTCAATCAGGTTGTTTCATTGGCTAAATTAGCTAAGCGATCCGGTGCCGATGGGGTTATTACTTCACCACTTGAAGTGAGCTCGTTAAAAGAACAGGTTGGCGATGACTTCCTATATGTTACCCCAGGAATTCGACCAGCCAACTTCCCCAAGGATGATCAGTCACGGACTGCCACACCAAAGCAGGCTGCCGAGTATGGTAGTTTAGCATTAGTTGTCGGCCGGCCAATCATTCGAGCTGAAGATCCGGTTGCCGCATATCATAAAATGTTGGAGGAATGGAACTATGCAAACTAATCAAATTATTCAATCATTGATTGATAACCAAATTGTCAGTATCAACCTTGAAAAGCCATTTAGATATGCGAGCGGGATTTTATCTCCTATTTACACCGACTTTCGATTGACTATTTCAATTCCGTCACTTAGAGACATGATTGCTGACGGTTTAGCCGAAAACATCAAAAAGAATTATCCTGATGCCACAGTTATTGGTGGGGTTGCCACAGCCGGAATTCCCCACGCTGCATGGGTAGCCGAACGACTAGACCTGCCACTGATTTATGTCCGAGCCAAGCCAAAGGATCATGGTGCCGGCAAACAGATTGAAGGTCGAATCACCAAGGATGACAAAGTTGTTTTGATTGATGATTTGATTTCAACTGGTGGAAGTGTCCTGGGAGCCGTTAAAGCCGTTCGCAATGAAGGTGTTAATGTGATTGGTGTGGCATCGGTATTCACATACGGATTGCCGGATGCCGACAAGAACTTTGCCGACGCAGACACGAAGCTCGTTCCACTACTCAGTTACGCTGATTTGATTGCCCAAGGTCACAAAGAAAATAAATTCTCAGACGAACAATATTCACGTTTATCAACTTGGCACAAAGCCCCTTGGGACTGGACAAAACGGGAGGAAGCAAATGCAAAATAATATCTCACTCGCCTCACACATTGGCGACTACCAATTCGATAACTTACTATTAAATGCTGCCGGCGTTCGCTGCTCAACCACTGATGAGCTTAACAAAACATTGGATTCAATGGCTGGTGGTTGTGTTACCAAGAGTGCCACACCAGAAGAACGGGCCGGAAACGAAAGCCCACGGATGAAGGCATTACCCCTTGGAAGCATTAATTCAATGGGATTGCCTAATCATGGGATCGATTATTATTTGAAATTTGCTGAAGAAAACCAAGGCAAGAACGGTAAGCAGGTTATCCTGTCAATCGCCGGCTTGTCAATTGATCAAAATATTGAAATGCTCAAAAAAGTTCAGGACAGTTCATTTAGCGGTTTAACTGAATTGAACCTGTCATGCCCAAACGTTAAAGGGAAGTCCCAAGTTGGTTATGACTTTGACGCAGTTCGGGACGTTTTGACTTCAACATTCAAGTTCTTCAAAAAACCACTTGGTTTGAAGCTGCCACCATACTTTGATTTTAATCAATTTAATGGGATTGCCGAAGTTCTCAACGACTTCCCAATTACTTACATCAACGTTATCAACTCAATTGGTAATGGTTTGGTTGTTGATCCAGAGACTGAATCAGTAGTGATTAAGCCAAAGGGTGGTTTTGGCGGACTTGGCGGCGACTACGTTAAGCCAACTGCATTGGCTAACGTTCGTGCCCTTCGTCAACGGTTGAACCCAGAAATTTCCATCATTGGAACTGGTGGCATCAAGTCAGGAATGGATGTTTTCGAACATGTCCTTTGCGGTGCCAACTTGGTTCAAATTGGAACTGCATTCGGTTATGAAGGCACACCAATTTTCGAACGGATTTCTAAAGAATTAAAAGAAATTATGGATAAAAAAGGTTATAAGACTCTGGATGATTTCAGAGGGAAACTCAAAACAATCTAAATAACACAAAGTTCCAGCCAATTCGGCTGGAACTTTTTTATTATTTCATCGTATATCCACCGTCTGCAGTAAATTCTTGCCCGGTTACGTAACTCGCTTCATCAGATGCCAGGAAGTTGACGACGTTAGCCAGTTCTTCTGGTTTACCAAATCTGCCCATTGGAATTTCCCTCAGACTTGCTTTGTTCTGCTCATCTGGAATGTCGTTTAAGATTGGTGTTTGGATGACCCCTGGGTGAACCGAATTGACTCGGATGTGATCGCCAACCAAATCAAGGGCAGCATCTTTCGTCATGCCACGAACAGCATACTTGCTGGCACCATACGCAATTGAGATTGGCATGGCGACTAGTCCTCCGATAGAAGAAATATTGACAATTGACTCAGAACCAGTTTTTCTCATGGATGGGAGTACATATTTCATACCATAGAAGACAGAGTATTGATTAATCTTGATGACCTTATCGTATTCTTCTGGGGTAATTTCATCAATGGGTTTCATGATGCCAATTCCTGCATTGTTCACCAGTACATTAATGTCACCAAATTTTGATTCCCCATCAGCGACGACCCGTTTCCAATCATCAATCGAGGATACATCTTGCTTGAAGAAGACAGTATTCTCTCCAAGCTCTTGTTGAACCTTCTTGCCATTTTCTTCATTAACATCAGTAATAATGACTTTTGCACCATGGTCAATAAAATTCTTGGCAAATGCTTTTCCCATGCCACTTGCGGCTCCAGTGATAATTGCAACTTTATTTGTCAAATCTGCCATAATATAACCCCCTTGAGAAATTTTTGATTACACCCCAAGAATACCACGCCAACGCTTTCAACCACATGATTATGTTTCTAGCGATGAAGAGAAATCATTCTGCGTTACAATTAACATAATCACATTTTCGAAAGGAGTCATCACATGCCAACAACCAAACTACCAGATTACATCGAGGTCATCGGTGGAAAAGTGAACAACTTAAAAAACATTAATGTCAATATTCCTTTACATAAATTTGTCGCAATTTCCGGGCTTTCCGGTTCCGGTAAATCATCACTGGCAATGGGCATTTTGTATTCCGAAGGGGCTCGCCGTTATCTTGATTCACTGGCGACATATACCCGTCGCCGGATCAGTCAGGTTGGGCGGGCCGATGTGGACTCGGTTAAACATATTCCGTCTGCCTTGGCCTTGCGTCAACGGCCGACTGTTCCTGGAACTCGTTCAACGGTTGGCACGATGACTGAAATCTTCAACGTTCTGCGATTGATGTACTCACGCTTAGGTTCACCCAAATGCCCCAATGGTCATCAAGTACCGCCAACAATTAAGATTGCTGAAGCTATGGACGTCATGGGGGATCAAATGGGTGTGATTACCTGCCCAACCTGTGGTGTTCAATTTCATGCTTTCGGTGCTGAAGATTTTGCCTTTAATTCAGATGGCGCCTGCCCGAAATGTGAAGGACTGGGAATCACCAAACAGCTGGATCCGGATAGATTAATTGGCGACGAAACCAAGACGATCCGTGATGGAGCCGTTGCCGCATGGCGGACGCCGGGCCGTAACTTCATGCCGATTGTCGCTCAAGCTGCCGGTGTCAGGATTGATGTGCCTTATAACCAGTTGACCGACAAAGAAAAAGACATGGTCTTACATGGCCAGCAGAAACACTATGCCATCGATATTCCCAGCAAAAATGGGCGAGTCTTTCATATGGACAACGCGCTGTATGAAAATGCTTATAATGCCATCGAAGACAGTATGGCAACCACCAAAAGTGAGATTGCTTTGAAACGTTTGAACCGTTTCTATCGATTCTTTACCTGCCCCATGTGCCACGGAACCCGAATGAATCCCAATCGTCTGGGGCAGTTGATTGATGGGATGAATATTGCCGAAGCCAGTCATATGCCGATTGGAAAGCTGCCGGCATTTGTTGACCGAATCAAGAAGTGGCTGCCGGCAAATATGCAGAAATTGGCGAAGAATTTGACAACCGAACTGTTGAATCAAACTCAGCCTTTGTTGGACCTTGGTTTGGATTATTTGACCATGGATCGGGCTGGTGCGTCACTTTCAACCGGTGAACTTCAACGAATTCAGCTTGGCCGGACTCTGAGAACTCAGACAACTGGGGTCCTGTATGTATTGGATGAACCATCTGTCGGCCTGCACCCTGATAATGTTTCCGGATTAATCAAGATTTTCCATCAGCTGGTGGAACAGGGGAATTCCCTTGTGGTGGTTGACCATGAAACGTCGATCATTGATGCGGCCGACTACATTATTGAAATTGGCCCTGGATCAGGTGTCAATGGCGGTCAAGTCATTGACCAGGGAACTCCAACTCAAATTCGCCAGAGCAAGCATTCTTTGATTGGCCCATTTTTGACTGGGGATGCAAAGCTACTGACCAGAAAGATTGCTGACAACGATGCTTTTGCCAAAGGGTCAGTGACGTTAACGATTAATCAGCGCTTTAACTTGAACAATGTAACCGCTGAATTTCCAGTTAATCGGCTGATTGCAGTTACCGGATTTTCGGGTGCCGGCAAGACAACTCTAGTTCTGGATGGCCTGCTTGACGCCTTTAGTGCCAAGTTCCACAAACATTCGCTGCCAAGCTATATCAGCAAATTCGAACCCGGCAAAATGAAACACGTTGTCAGTGTTGACGCGACACCCGTTGGTAAGAATGCCCGTTCGACGTTGGCAACTTATACAAATATCATGGATAATCTCCGCAAAAAGTTTGCTCAACTACCGGATGCCAAGAAGCATCATTACACGCCCAGCTATTTTTCTTACAATAATAAGCAGGGTGCGTGCCCGGCTTGCGGTGGAACTGGTGAAATTTCTCTGGATATTCAGTATCTGCCTGATATGGTAGAGACTTGTCCAACCTGCAAAGGCCGTCGATTTAATCAAGATATTTTGAAGATTAAGTGGAACGGTAAGTCGATTGCCGATGTCCTCGATTACGATGTTGATCACGCAATTGAGCTGTTTAAAGATGATGAATCAATTCTAAAAACCTTGGAAGTCCTTCAACAGATGGGACTTGGCTATCTCCACTTAGGTGAATCTACTCCAAGCCTTTCCGGTGGTGAAGCGCAACGCTTGAAGCTGACGTCTCACATGAAGAGCCGTCAAAATGATACTTTGTTTATATTCGATGAACCCACAGTGGGGCTGCATCCGCTGGACGTTCATGTCTTGCTGAAAGTCTTCTCGCAGCTGATCGATCAGGGAGCCACCGTTCTCATGATTACCCATGATCTCGACTTGATGGCCAACGCCGATTATCTGATCGATATGGGACCTCGCGGGGGCGATCAAGGTGGTCGGATTGTTGCTAAAGGCCGACCACAGGATTTGATTAAGGATCCAAAGAGTTTGACGACAAAGTATTTGGCAGAACATTTTAAAAAATTTGATCAAAAATAACTCCCAAATGATTGCTTAAGGAGGAAACAACATGACTGATTGCGTATTGGGCGTTGACCTTGGAACGAGTTCTGTAAAGGTCACTGCAGTTACTAAAGTGGGTGATATTATTGCTCAGGAAGGAATGAATTTTCCGTTAAACCAGCCAAAACCTGGTTATGCTGAACAAGATCCGGAAGACTGGGTAAGTGCCACAACGGTGTCAATTGTCCGCCTGATTTTAAAGGACAGAATCAAACCAGAAGACATCAAAGGCATCAGCTATTCAGGCCAGATGCATGGGCTCGTACTGCTCGATAAGAATCATAAAGTGTTGTGTCCAGCCATGCTTTGGAACGATACGCGTTCGACTAAACAACGCGAAGAGATCATGGCCAAGATGGGCGAACGGTTTGTTGAGATCACTCATAATAAGCCGCTTGAAGGATTTACGTTGCCCAAGCTACTTTGGGTAAAGGAAAATCAACCAGAAATATTTAAGCGGGCAACAACAATGCTGCTCCCAAAGGATTACTTGCGTTTCAGGATGACTGGTAAGCTGGCGATTGATTACTCCGATGCTACTGGAACGGTCATGTTGGATGTTAATCAACAGCAGTGGAGTAAGGAAATTCTTGATGCATTCGATATTCCAGAGAGCCTTTGTCCGCCATTGGTTCGTTCAATTGATGAAACCGGGAATGTGGATGAGTGGTATGCCGAGTATTCCGGCCTGTCCACTGACACCAAGACATTTGGTGGCGGTGCCGACAACGCTTGTGGTGCCGTTGGCGCCGGAATTGACGGTCCAACCAAGGTACTTTCAAGTATTGGAACCTCTGGCGTCATTCTTAAGTATGAGCCAAAGAAGGAAACCAATTATGGTGGTGTGATTCAGTATGAAGACCATGCTATTCCGGATGCTTATTATTCGATGGGGGTGACTCTGGCTGCCGGATACTCGCTCAGCTGGTTTAAGAAAACCTTTGCCAATAGCGAAGGCTTTACAGACGTTGTTGAAAGTGCCGGAAACTCCACTGTTGGGGCCAATGGCCTGTTATTTGCACCATACATTGTCGGCGAAAGGGCACCTTATGCTGATGCTGATATCCGTGGCAGCTTTATCGGGATTGACGGCATTCATCAACGTTATGACTTTGTCCGAGCAGTTCTTGAAGGAATTATTTTTTCCTTCAGAGATATTCTTGATCTGTATGAGGGAAAGGGCAGTCAATTTGATACGGTTATCTCAATTGGCGGTGGTGCTAAAAGCCCATTGTGGCAACAGATTCAGGCCAACATCTTCAACGTTAAAGTGATCTCGCTTCAAAATGAACAAGGACCTGGGCTGGGCGCGGCGATGCTGGCGGCAGTCGGTATTGGCTGGTACAAGGACATTTCGGAATGTTCAAAGGTCTTTGTTCAATTCAAAGATGTCTTCCTGCCCGAACCCGAGAGCGTTAAGAAATATCAAAAGTTACACGAGATTTATCGCAAAATTTATCCAAGTACAAAAGAAATTACCCATGATTTAGTCGACTTTCGCAGAGAAAACAATGATTAACAAACTTCAATGAGGCATCAAATAACTGATGGCTCGTTTTTTTGAACAAAAATAGTGACACGGTGTCACTAACGTGCTATTATTAATTCATAAAGTAAAGTGACAGTGTGTCACCGACAAAAACAACTTAATCAACATGGAGGCTTCAACATGAATATTAAATTAATCACAGCAATCATCACCATTTCACTGGCACTCGTCTTTTACACGATCGGCGTGTTCTCAGAACGAAAGTCTGGATCACTCAAACTCAAGCAAATTCTATTCTTCGGTGTTGGCTTACTTTTTGATATGACCGGGACAACGATCATGTCTTCTATCGCAAACTCATCGGCCACAGTGACACCGATGCTTCATTTGGTCACCGGAATGGCGGCGATTATCTTAATGGCATTTCATTTCATCTGGGCAGCTTATGTGCTATGGCTGGGAAGTAAAAAATCTAAAGTTAACTTCCACAAGTTTAGTCTGGTTGTATGGCTGTTTTGGTTGATCCCATATGTTGCAGGGTTGGTTATGGGGATGACCAGTTAAGCCGATACAAAAAAAGCCGCCCATCTTGAGCGACTTTTAAAATCTAAATTTTTAATTATTTTCAGCATCGGCAAGTGCCATACTGCGTTGATGGAGATAGGTTACCCCACCAAAGACAACGGTCCAGATGATGGCACCAACGGCCCCAATAATATCCTGTGGAATGAAGAACAGGGTGACAAAGATAATTGCGAAAAAGGCAATTGTCAATGGGCTTGTGAAGTTGTACCAAGGCATCTTGAAGCCATTTGGCAGGAAGTCACTAGATTCACGGTATTTCCGATGAGCAATCATTGCTAAAGCATACACGATGATGTACATGTCATTCGATGAACCGGCCACGATGGTGAATACTGACGCGGTGGCGTTAGTTAAACTCATCAGTGGGGTAATCAATAAGCACAGAGCCGAAAAGGTAATGGCAGCGGCTGGAACACCATTTTTAGAAATCTTGGCAAAATGACGGTTCATGAAGCTGTCTTGTGGAGTTTCGGTGGCCAGTTGATAGAAGTGACGACCAGCTGAGAAGATGAAACTGTTTAATGATGATGATGCGGATGTTAAGACAACAAAGTTGATAACGGCAGCTGCGGCTGGAAATCCGGCTAGCTTGAATACTTGAACAAATGGACTGCTTGCGGGTGTCAAGTGAGTCCAAGGAATAATTCCCATGATCACAATCAGCGCACCAAAGTAGAAGATCAAAATCTTTAACAAAGTTTCATTAACCGCTTTTTTGATAATTTTATGCGGCGTCTCAGCTTCACCAATTGTGATTGATACAAATTCGATCCCTTGAAAGACAAAGAAGACCATTGGAAAGGCGGAAATGAAGCTCAAACCACCGTGTGGGAACATGGTGAAGTTCTGGAAAATATTTTGAACGGAAGCATGACCAAGTGGGGTCACTGAATGACTGAACATCATGAACACACCGGTTACGATTAATGCAATAATGGCAACAATCTTGATTAGGGCAAACCAGAACTCAGCTTCACCGAATACTTTGGCGGCAATCAAGTTGACACATGCCAAAGTTCCCAGGAATACCAGCTGGATAATCCACGATGGGATATTAGGGAACCAGAATTGAACGTATGTAGAAATGGCAGTAATCTCGGCCATGGCACAAAACGATAATCCCAACCAATACGTCCAACCGGTGAAATGACCCACCGTTGGTCCGAGATAACGAGTGATGAACGATACGAAGGTGTGCTGGGATGGATCTGAATAAAGCATTTCACCAATTGCCCGCATCATTAGGAAGAAAAAGATACCTAATACTAAATAAACCAATAATATGGATGGACCGGTTTTACTAATTGTGGTTCCGGATCCTAAGAATAATCCGGTTCCAATCGTGCCCCCGATAGCGATCATTTGAACATTTCGGTTGCTCAATGAACGCATCGTGCCGTCGGCGTTTTCTGTTACTTCATTTTTTTGCATAAAAAAATCTTCCTCTCTGTAGAAATGGTAGATTGAATTAGAGGCCTCTAATTAATTTGCCATTATACTAACACCACCGTGTTCATTTTCGATGGTTTTGAGAGGAAGTTTTCATATGATTTTGTGAATTTGATTATTTTTTCATGAAAATAAGGCAGAGATGTCAATTTGCCTATGAAAACAAAAAACTTTTTTCAGGTCGATGTCACTTATCATCCTCAGGCAATTTGAGTGGTCGAGGGCCGATATTCGTTGTAAAGGCAACGTTTGTGTGGCTATAGCCGAAGTCTTTGAGTGAGGCGTTGAATTCGTTTAGTTCGGTCATCGTCTTATAAAAGACTTTCAACTGAACCGATGCATCACCAGTAATATAGTTGCATTCCACCACATTGGGAATCTTTGAAATGAAGTCGACAAACTTTGGCATTTCTGTGTAACTGACATCAATTCGGACAAACGCTTTAATCAGGTAACCCAGCTTTTCATAGTTCACGTTGGCTGTATACCCATCAATGAAGCCGTGACTTTCAAGGTTCTGCAGCCGAACGGACGCTGACGGTGCAGAAATGAAACATTTTTCAGCAATGCTCTTTACGGATGCCCGGCCGTCTTCTTGGATGATGTTTAAAATTTTACGATCTAATTTGTCCATTCGAGTTCTCCTTAAAAATATTTTGCGTACATTATACCATTGCTTTTTACCGAGAATGAAAATGAGCATCCGATTATAATTGCCACATACAACAATAATCGCTATAATGAATTTTGTATCTAAAATTCGAATTTAGTAAGGATCTTATAAAATCATGACAAAATCTGCAACACCACAATGGAAGAAGAATATGTGGGCGCTTTGGTTTGGCAACTTTGCCACGGGTGCGGGGGCGAGCATGTCGATGCCGTTTCTTCCATTATTTATTAATACAATGGGCAACTTTCCCAAATGGGAATTGACGCTGTACGCCGGATTGGCATTTTCCGGAGTCTTTTTAAGTCAGGCCATCGTTTCGCCATTATGGGGGAATTTGGCTGACAAGACAGGCCGGAAGCCAATGCTTTTGAGAGCGGCAATTGGAATGACCATCAGTGCCACGTTGACCGGCTTATCGCCCAACGTGTGGTTTCTGATTATCATTCGTTTCATCCAGGGAACATTCTCAGGATACATCAATAATGCTTATGCCCTGATTGCCAGTGAAGTGCCGACTAAAGACAGTGGTAAGACCATGGGAACGTTAACGACTGGGAATGTTGGCGGTCAGTTAATTGGACCAATTATAGGTGGTTATCTATCAGGGGTCTTTGGTTACCGGCTGCCATTTTATATGTTTGGCTTCATGATGTTTCTGGCTTCTCTTTCAACGCTGTTCTTCGTCAAAGAAGACTTCACCCCAATTAAAAAGGGTGCCAAGACGGGAATCAAAGACGCATTCAAAGGTATCCAACACAAGTGGGTTGTCTGGGCAATGATCATTTCTTCAATGCTCATCATGGCCGCTACTACTTCAATCAACCCAATTATTAGCTTATTCGTTAAAGAATTGATGCATAATCATGGCAATGTCGCCTTCACCAGTGGGGTGGTCGCGGCACTTCCTGGAATTGCTACAATCTTTGCGGCCCCTTATCTGGGTCGGCTTGGTGATCACATCGGACCGGAGAAGATTCTGCTGGCTGGACTTATCTTTTCAGCAGTCGTTTTCTTCCCAATGTTCTTTGTTACAACCGTTGTCATGCTGGGAATTCTTCGCTTCTTGATTGGGATTGCCAACGCGGCCTTGCTGCCAATTACACAGACGGTTATGACGCTGGAGGCACCGGCAAGGTCAGTCAGTCGGATCTTTAGTTATAATCAATCATTCCAGGCAATGGGGGCTGTTGTCGGACCGATGCTGGCTTCAGGAGTTGCCGGGATTTTGGATTACCGCTATGTATTCTTGATGACGACTTTGATTGTGGCTGTGAATATTGTTGTGGTGATTATCGCCTATAAAAAAGACCACGTTGATGTGGGAATTGTTTCTAAATAATTGTGAGCTGGGGCATTCTTGATATAGAATGCTCTTTTCTGTATCCAGGTAAAGTTTGTGTGGGCTTGCTACTAATTAGTAGCAAAACACTTAAAAATCAGTTATACTTCATTTATAGAAAGTGTGGTGTCTTCCTTGGAGTTAGCTGAAGTTCTGGCGCAACTTAAGTATTTGGTCTCGAAAAACAACTTCTCATTGGTGAACCGCCGAGCTCAGCACGCACGAGCGGTCACCACGTCCCTTGCCAAGCTGATCGTTCGTCAATTAAGCATTGAGGACTTCCAAAAATATGAGGAGGACCGGGATCGGCCTCACGAGTACGTCTGGATTTTCGAAACAGATTATGGTGATACATATTAAATTCAAATTCATTGAAAACAATCAAAAAGTTCGATTCATTAGCTTTCATCTGTCACATTAATTCGAGGAGGTAGATTGGTATGACTCAAACTTATATTAAAAATCACACGAATACATTTTTGATTCATGGTCATGAATATACTGTTACTGCTCCTGCCCGATTTGACAGTGCAACCGATAAACTCGTCGATGACACTAAACTAGATGACCAAGCTGTGGAAATTGCCAACGCCATGTATCGTAAAGATCTGGATCTGGTATCTCCCGATGATATCAAGAGATACCGTGCAAAGGTGGGGCTGTCACAGAGAGAATTTGCTAAACTACTTGGTTGGAGTCCGAACACAGTTGCGTTATATGAAACAGGTGCTTTTCCGTCTGAATCAAACAATCAATTGCTGAAGGCATTAATGTCTGATAACCATTTACTGAACAATTTCATTCAACAGAATGAAGATAAACAGCAAAATAAGTTACCAAGTGTTGTTGTCAAAAAAGTTAAGGATTATTTGGACACCAAAAATGATGATGTTGTTGTTTCAAAAGCTCCCCAGCCCAGGTACACTGCGTTGCAGCTGACCAATTGGTATCGGGTTACCAATTATTTTGATGCTAAAAGCGACGAAAATATTGAGAATTTAACTCAAATGAAGGTTGTTAAATTACTTTATTTTGCATTTGGAAGATATGCAGCTAAAACTCATGGGAAATTATTTAACTCACCGATTGTTGCAATGCCTTATGGCCCAGTCGTCGAAGAAGTCCATCAAGCGTTTAACGGGCATCGGGATATTATATCTGTGGGGCTTACGAAAAGGGCTTTTGATGATTACAATCTAATCCAGAAGGATTCTGAAATTTCTGATTTGTTGACTGATATTTTAAATGATTACGGTGACAAAACTGCTGCTGGTTTGAGTAAAATTACCCATCAGACTGGTTCTCCATGGTCATTAACTGGAAGTGGTGTGATCAACCCTACTCTGATTGCGGAAACGTTTATTCGTGGCGCTGAACAATAAAATTGATGTGTATTTATAAGGGGATGCCAATCAGGTGTCCTTTCTTAGTTTTGGACGAAGTGCTTGTAACTATTAGGAAGCCAATAATTAAGCTTCAAACCATGCATACTGATATAATAAAAGGGTAAACTAAAACAGATTTTCATTGTTATATCGGGGGGGATATCTAATGGTTAGAAAATTTAGTAAGCTTTTCAAACTTATTATGATGATTGCAGTGTTTGGTGTTTTGGGCTTGTTTGGGAGCGGCCTGAAGGCAAACGCTGATTCAATCATTTATAACGGTGCCGGTTCAAGTAATACGGCACTTTCATCCTATAGTAATCAACCAGCGCTTCAGCGTGCGGTTTACTTTACAATCAATGGGGAAACGTCAAACTATGGTGGTACCAGTCGCCAGTCTCTGATTGATGCAAACAAATGGGTAGCTGCTGGAAAGCCAAATATTGATGCGCATATTTATTTGAAGAATAACAATCCGGCTGGTGGTGCATCCATCCAATTGAACCAGTTGTTGCGTTTTCCAAAAGACTTTAACGCAAATGCACCATTTGTGGTTGCCGGAACTGGGAACCCTGTAACTGAGGGCAGAATTACTGGCGATACCCAAGGGATTACTTTGTATCAGCCATATCCAACCAATGTTCAAGTTAATGGCAGTTTGGCACCTGGAAAAGCAGTTGATGTGGCAGTTCCGTTAAAGTATGATCAATCATCTCCAATTCGCACATCTGATACGTTCCAACTTCGGGAAAACAACTGGAGTTGGAATGCTGATCAAGGTAATTTTGACGGCACTTCAATTTACTTCAGGTTTGCTATTCCGATGGATGTAAAAACATATCCTGATTTTATGAATGGCCAGTACTTGGTCACTTATAAAGATCAGGATGGCTACTATCGTCAGGCAACTGATGTGCAGTCGCTGATGCCTCAATTTAATTTGAACAATGATATTGAGATCGACAATGTTTATAAAGGCTTGGGCACCAATGACGGATCCAACTTTTATAGCAATGCCACATATCGGGTTTTGGGCGACCAAATGAAGGCCGCTAATGGGCAAAAGTTTTGGGATATGCTTCAATCACGAGGATATGCGCCAGTTTGGAATTATGGCCGTTTATTAACATATGAGAGCTTTACAGCCAATGTTCCAGGTTCATTGACCCCGGGCAATCCTGATTACTTTAAATATATGCATGATGTTTTAAGCCATAATGGAATTGGTGGCATCAACTGGCAGGTCGTAAAAGTATTAGTTGCCGATAATGCGACCGTCAACCGCGGTACTAAATGGAATCCTTTAGATCATGTTACTTTGTATGATCCGACAAAACAAAACAATTCCGATTCGGCCAAGATCCCAGTTACCAAGGACAATGTTAAGGTAACGTCCGATAATGGTCATATCAACGCTGACGGCACGCTGGATACCAGCACGCCAGGCGTTTACAATGTCACTTACACTTACGAAGCTGTTTATTCAGATTCCGTCAAGCGGACAATCACCAAAACCATCCAAGTAACCGTTCCGGGAAGGACACCATCACCGGTAAATCCAACCCCAAATCCAACTCCGACACCAACACCAAGCAACCCTAACTGGAATCCAAGCAGTCCAACCAAGGGCGATGGGACAACCGGGTTACCAAACTACGCCGCTGAAAAAGGGGCAGCAGTCTATGCAACCAAGAAGATTTACATGTACAAACACGCAACATTCAAGAAATCACAACGGATTGCCACTTATCCAAAAGCAGCAAGAACCAACCGGCCGATGTTTGTTATCGTTGGCTACGATCGTTCCAATGGTGGCGCATTAAGATATAAAGTGCGTGACGTCAATCATAATAAGAAGACGGCTGGCAAAGTTGGTTACATCACCGCCAACCGGAAATATGTGGTTAATGTTTATTACAAATCAATGCCAAAGAACAAGACAATTACCGTGATTTCGAAAAAAGGTGTTCATGTTTACAAGAATAAGAATTTGACTGGCAAGACGAAGTCATACAAGAAGGGTACTCATTTGAAAGTTAAGAAATTGATTGGCCACAATTTGACCACTCGGTATCAACTATCAAATGGTTACTATGTCACAGCAAATAAAAAATTAGTCATTCAAGGAAAATATTGATTAGATAAAAGGTTGGCGCTGAGTGCCAACCTTTTGTGTCTTCAGGGTTACAGCCGCAAGTCGATTTGGTTAATTCAATCAAGAAATGTACAATAACATTTGGGAAAATGGTAACATTTACTTAATACGATTGAATGAAGAAAGAATATGGGGAGTGGATTTCATGGCTTTGAGTTTCAAAAAATCAATGTATTTTGCTTTAGCGATTGCGGCGATGATTGGCACAGTGGGCTTCACAACTACTAATGCCAGTGCCAGATCTTATGCTAGGATCACATCCAATCAGGCATTGCAGACGGCTCCACAGAACCGCAATGTGACTACCAATGGTACCAATGCTCTGTACACAAAGGCTGGTACGCTACGCGGTGCTCGGATGCTTGCCTCTAAGAACACCTTACAGCAATATGGCTCATCCAAAAATTCAAGCCAATATTTTCGTGCCTACAGAGTGGCAACGACTAGTCTAGGCGCCGTTTACTACAAGATCGTTTCATTTAACGGCGTCTATCGTGGTTGGATTTATGGCGGTCGGGTTTCCGGTAATTTTGGTGGTGGCTTAAATCCCGCCAACACTATGGCAAATGCCAATTTGCCCCTCCAAAAGAAAGGCTACACACTTACCAACCCTGAGAAATACACATTGTGGGTAGATCCTAAATGGTCCCAATATAAAGCCAAACAAGTGGATATGAGTACTTACAATGCTAGTGATACATTTACCATTACCGATGCTGCGGTTAAAACCCGGGAACAATATCTCTACTACAAAGTGACCGATGATAACAACTCCGCCATCGTTGGCTGGGTTTATGCCGGCGGTGTCACTGCACCGAACTCCCAACAAGCTACAAATGACAACAGCGTGAAGATTAATTATGTGAACGCTGCTGGCCAGTCGGTTGGTGCTTACACTTGGATCATCCAAAAGACTGATTTAAAAGCAGAGGCTACTTTGACCAATGGTGCCAAGTTAGGAGATATTCTTGAGAACGCCACTCAGCTCACTGACATTGCCACCAAGAACGTCCCAACCGGCTATAAGATCAGCAGCAGTCAAAACCCGACCAATCTACCGGCCAATGTCACGATCGGAACAAACGACTATCTGATTTATGTCGATGCGATCACGCCTAATTTCTTGTCGCCTGTTGCTTATTATTTGACCAACACAGGCCAACAGATTAATCCATCTCAGCTGAAGGACAACACGTACCCAATTTTGACGGACGCTCAGATGACCATCTTTTCAAGTCAAACTCAGGGAACGGTTCCGGCAAAAGTCTTTGACAACGTCTTATTCTCTGATCCTAATAAATTATCATCATTGACGGGTACTTCAGTTAAGAACGCCGATGGTACAACGACCACGCCGATTTATTATTTCAATAAGCAGGCAACGGTTTCTGCCAATGCCAATGCGAAGTATGGCGATACCTTGAAGCTGTACTATACGATGCCACAAAGATAGAAAATAAATAATGATGACCAAATTCAATTTGAATTTGGTCATCATTTTAATTTACAAAGCTATAGAAGTTGTTCAATGCCAGACAGATATACAACATCTGAATGATGACGGTCAAGCCCAAAATACGTCGGTTTTGATATCTCCAAGTGTTATAAGTTAAGTAAAATAGCCATGGAATTGAAATGATTTCCGGTAAGGAGATGGAGACGACTCCAATGACGGAATAATGGGTGATGTCGGCAACTGCGCTGCCGGTGATGATTAATATGGCAATAATTGCTGAAATGGATGTTAGAAAGTAATTACTAATGGGTAAACTTGCCAGTCGTTTCTTGGAGAAAATCCAAGTCGTTAGGTAGTTCAGCAAGCATAAGAGTCCAAAATTCCAAATGAAATTCAGAATCAACGGTTTGGTTCCTGCAAATGATCCAGAGGGCTTATTTAAATCGAACAGGGTGAAGAAAGTGAAGCTGTTTATCAAAATGAGGATGACTGGGCTAAGCAAGAATACCAGCCAATTAATCAAAATTGTTGAATAATTGTATTTCCGCATAGACTTCACCTCCACCTTTAGGATACAACGAATCGCTTGTTGTTTCATAACCGGCTGTCCCAAATAGTTGGTTTTGACCGATTTGTATAAAAATGATAACGATTGAGGCCCTTTGCTTACTTTTTTGGCCTAATAAGCCCATAATGTAAATACTCGCAAAAGCAAAGGAGGCATTTTACATGTCGATTTTAACTGATACCTATAAATTAAATAATGGAATTGAAATTCCCAAGGTGGGCTTTGGAACCTGGCAGATTCCTGGCGGCAAAGACACCTATGATGCAGTCAGCATGGCCCTTCAAGCTGGGTACCGTCACATTGATACTGCCAAAGCATATCGAAATGAAAAAAGTGTTGGTGATGCGATTCTGGATTCCGATGTTGATCGTGAAAACGTCTTTGTCACTTCAAAATTACCTGCAGCAACTAAATCTTATGATGGCGCAATTGCTGATTTTCGTTCAACCATGAAAGCTTTGAACCTTTCATATTTGGATTTATATTTGATTCATGCACCATGGCCATGGGGCGAACGCGGGTCAACCAATTATGATGCCGCCAACGTTGAAGTCTGGAAAGCCATGCAGGATATTTATGCCAGTGGCCAAGTTAAGGCGATTGGGGTCTCCAACTTTAATGCCCACGACCTTCAGAATATCTTGGATCATGCCGACGTGAAGCCAATGGTTGACCAGATTCGTTACTTTGTTGGGTTTACGGAACCGGAGACAACTAAATTTGCCAAAGATAATGATATCCTGGTAGAAGCCTACTCACCGCTTGCAACTGGTGCGATTCTTGAGAACTTGGACATCAAGAAAGTTGCCGATAAATATGGTGTGAGTGTTGCCCAGTTGGCCATTAAATTTGTTCTTCAAAATGAGGTGCTGCCATTACCAAAGGCAACCCATAAGGCCCACATTGAAAACAACACCCAATTGGATTTTGAGATTAGTCCAGAAGATATGAAGCTTTTGAATGAATTAAACGCAACTGATATTTAACAAAATTTCGACGGATCGCAACTATTTGCGACCCGTTTTTTGGTGAAATTTGTTACAGTGGAAGTAGGCATTAATTGAAAAGAGGCTATTATTTATGGCAAATGTATTGATTTTAGGGGCAAATGGTCAGATTGCAAAGTTGGTTGAAAAGCAGCTCCTCGACCAGACTGACCATCACCTGACACTTTTCTTGAGAAACGCCAGTCGTTTGAAAGTGACTGACCCCAAACGAGAAACCGTTGTGGAAGGGGATGCCACTGATAAGCAGGCAATCATCAAGGCGTTGGATGGGATCGACATTGTCTATGCCAATCTCAGTGGTAAGAATATTGAAGATGAAGCCAAGGCGGTAGTCGGGGCGATTGATCGAACGACACTTCAGCGCTTGATTTGGATTTCAACCTTAGGCATTTATGATGAGGTTCCTGGAAACTTTGGCAAATGGAATCATCAACAACTTGACGGTGGTTATTTGGAAACATATGCGGCTGCAGCTAAAGTTATTGAAAATTCGGACTTGGATTACACCATTATTCGACCGGCCTGGCTCTCAAATAAAGATATTGTCAGCTACGAAACAACTCAGAAAGGTGAAGCTTTCAAGGGGACCGAAGTCTCGAGAAAGAGTATTGCCGACTTTGTGGTCAGCCTGATCAATGACCCAAGTCAGGAAATCGACCATTCGGTGGGTGTTAATCAACCAAATACTGACGGCGATAAGCCAAGTTGGTATTAACGCTCAAAAGGTTCAACAATATAGCATTAAATACTTTCAGCCATGATCTCTATGATCATGGCTTTTTATATTCAATCATTGCGATTTCCTAAAAAGGTTTGCGTTTTAATTAAGGAAAGTGCACTTTCTTGAATTGGTTTCCGATTTTAAGTTGCGTTTAAGCTCCCGCCATTATTCTAAGATCATTCAATAACGAAAGGAGCGATGCCAACGAATCACAACCTGCATGACTGATATCAACCATTAAATATCAGACCAACACATTCTTAACCAAGAAGGGATTGATAGATTGGATATTAAAAAATTCGGGTACACACTTGGCGCAGCCATGACAATCTTTGGGACAACTTTTTTACCAACGATTGTGGCTGACGCTTCCACGGTTCGAACCGAAGCCGTTAGAAATGCGGCTCTTTCAGCTCAGGATAACCCATTCAAACATCGGCAGACTAAATCCACAAGTCAGGCCGATAAATTTAAAGAAACAGTTGAAGTTCTCCAAGAAAACACCGTCCTCAAGTACCATGTGACAGAAATTGAAGCACGCGGTGACGAGAGCAATCAACCATTTAAAATTAGGATCTATAAAAACGGCAGTGTCTACAAAACTATCGATGTTGATTCTGGAAATGCCAACGGTTCATTGCCGGTTGAAAAAGGCAATTACACTATTGAAGTTGTTGGCACCCAGGTCGGCAGCTACCAAGGAGGATTGGCAGTCGAATAAACAATTTGATTTTATTTTCTCATTTAAGCTTCATTTAAGTTCAATGAGATAATCTATAGACAATCAAATAAGAGAGGAGGTAAACATCAAACAACTCGAACAACTGTACCAACCCCTAAATAATTTCCAATCAGCTCCAGACTAAATTGATATGCGAAAGGAAGGATCAATTACCTAATAATGAAAACTCAAAGAAAATCCAAGTTTAAATATGAGATTCACAGTTCCAACCGGCATACGAGGTTTGTTGTGTGGAGCTGCTACTAAAACCAAAGTACCACATGAGTTAACTTAAGACCGTGCGCTGAAACTCACGCCAACATTGAAAGGACTGATGCCATGGAGAAAGTTCAGAATCACTAGCGTCTCACAATAAAATATTCACCCCTCAAATAATTACAAAGAATTACCCAACAAAATAAAATTCTTAACTTCATGAAATACCCCTCAATATGAAATGAACAAGAATTACCCCTCAATATGAAATATAAAATTCCCTTAGGAAGTCCTGTATGCGAGCAGGACTTTCTTTTTTGATCAAAAAATGAGATGAATTCAGTTCTTTTTGAATTTTAAGGTCCATTTAAGTTAAGTGCGGTATTCTTATAACAATCAAATATGAAGGCATGATGCATTTGCATTCCTGCCGGATTAGGAGATTACCCCAACAAGAATTACTAAGAAACCCCAACAATTTCTTAGCTTCATGAAATACCCCTCAATATGAATTTCCCTTGAAAAAGTCCTGTATGCGAGCAGGGCTTTTTTGTTGCTCTCGGCAGCCAAATCTTTGTTGTCCATCAAAAAGCTGTGTACAATTGAATCAACTAATAAATGACGTGTGAATCCAAAGGTGATGGTAATTGTGGAGACGACGACAAAGTGGTCAACCCGCTGGCCGGAACGGATCAGTTACGGACTAAGTGATGCTGCCGACAACCTGATTTTTCAAATGATGACGACGTACCTGTTGTTTTTCTATACCGATGTGTATGGATTAACCCCAAGTGCGGTTGCCATCTTATTTGTGGTTGCCAGGGTGGCCGATGTGGTGGAAAGCTTTATCATCGTTGTCATGATTGACCATACTCATTCAAGGTTTGGCAAGAGCCGGCCGTTCTTCCTTTGGTACTCAGTCCCATATGTGGCCTTTGCGATCTTAACTTTTGTGACACCCAACTTTTCTTATGGAGGAAAATTAATTTGGGCGTACGTTACATATCTTGGCCTGGGCTTTCTATATACGGCGGTTAATCTGCCGATTACTTCAATTTTGCCGACCATGTCACAAAATACCCGCGAGTTAACCCTATTAGGGGTCATTCGCCAGTTCTTTGGCAGCTCTGTGCAAATTGTTGTGGCGGTGTTCACGCTGCCGTTGGTATGGTTATTTGGCCACGGTGACCAACAGAAGGGGTTTCTGGGAACGATCATCGTTTTTGGAATCATTTCATTATTTTTGATCTTAAATACATTCGTTCATGTACGGGAACGCTTTTCAAATTCCCACATTTCCCATCAACCGATCAAAGTGGTGCTTTCAATGTTAGGCCACAATCAGCCGTGGATCGTGATTTCGATTGTTATTTTTATGTATTGGCTGGTCACGGCAATTAAGAATCAGACAACCATTTATTATTTCAAATATACCGTTGGCAATGAGGGCTTGGTCCCTTGGGTTAATGGGTTTACACTAGCCGCGCTGATCGGAGTTCTCTTGATTATTCGCATGACCGACCGCCAAAGTAAGAAGCAGACCATGCTCCATGGTATTTTGGTGGCATTTGCCGGGCAGGCAATTATTGCGGTCGGGGTTTATGGCAAATGGTTACTGGTCCTGTTTGCCGGTGTGTTCATCAACTCAATTGGTAACGGGATTATCATCGGGCTGGTCTCAATCATGATTGCCGACACCATTCGTTACGGTGCCAGCATGGGGATTCAGGCGGAAGGAATTTTAGCCTCCACCGATGATTTCGGAGTCAACTTTGGCCTTGGCATTGGCGGCTTAATTACCGCTGGATTATTCCACTTGTCAGGATATGTTGCCAACCATTCACAGAATGCGGCGACCTTGTCGATGATTAATTGGAATTATGTTTGGATTCCGCTGGTTATATATGCTGGGATGTACTTTGTCTTGAAGTTATATGATGAGGGGCGGATTAACCGGGCTTTGAAGGCTAGTGAAGTTGGTTAGATGATTGTAAATTAAAGGAGTTCGGACAAAACTGGTGTTTTGTCTGGACTCCTTTTTTGGTTTGTGGTTTTGATTTTATATAGTTGAAACGTGTTCAGATCCTCAGATGCTAATTTCTAAGGCAAGTTTGATTCAAACCCAAAGTCGGGGTTTAAACCAAACTTACCTTAGAAACCGCATCTCCCGAGGCTCTTCACACTCTACATTTTCACATTCGGATTATTTGCCATCTCAAACAACTGCGCCATCTTGGCTGATCCATCATCGTGGAAGCTGAAGGCCACTTCGCTGTACGTTGCCCAGCTGTTTAGCTCAGTGTCTCGGTGAAGCGCATCGCAGGTTAATAGTTCGTGGCTGGCCGTTTTTGCGGTCTTCTTGTAAGATACATAACCGTTTGAATTGTAAGTCAGGATTGCGCCCTGGCCCGAATTATAGGTTGTGATGCCGCCACCCACGAAGTAGGCCGGTAAGACGGCCATACATTCGGCATAACCGCTGTTAGTCGAGTTGTATGATTGACCATTTGGCCGTACGTGACTCAACTTTTGCCACAGTTCCTTTGAACGGACGACGGTTTTGGCTTTCAGGGATGCATTATGCTTGAATGTTTTTAACCCCTTGGTCTTTCGGTAAGCATTGATCTGCTTGATGTACTGGGTGTCGACCTTTTTGGCAAGCGTTGATTCCTTTATGTACGTCACATTCAGTGAGGTTGGCACGTTGCTTGCATTGTAAGTCTGAGGAACTTTGTGAGGCAGATAACCCGGAATTGCTTTGATGAATCCTGCACCGGTCGTTGGATAAGTTGCACTTGGATTGTATGAATAGCTTGATTTGGCTGAATTAGTCGAATAAGTGACAGGTGCTCTTAATACTTTTCCAGTAGTTGATACATAATTAACTGTGATTGATTTGGCTTGCGCATTAACCCCAAAGGCTGCAGCACCGATCAGGCCAAATGCCAAGCTGATAATTGTTAGTAATTTATTTGATGATTTCATCTATATCCCCCCAATACGGATATGAAATTATTAAGATTTTCTTAAGCTACATTTTCATTATAGCAAATTATTGGGGAGACGTTTAGGAAAAAATCTGGAATTGACAATTAATTGGATATCGGCGATCATTTTGAGCCAACATTTCGACAAGAAAAAGCCACCCACATTTCTATGAGTGACTCTAAATGAAGTTTATTTGCCTCTGAACCAAAGCTGCTGAGTACCAGTCTTGTCAAAGAATCCCAAGTGTTCGATGAGAACCTTTTGGCCCTTGTAGCGACCGGCTTTCAATGTCTGGATTGCATCTGATTGTTTCAAACCAATGTTATAGAATCCTTGCTTAGTCTTCTGGACGTATAGTTGACTTGGCTTTACGTAGCCCTTATTGACAACTTTATGAAGTGTCTTGCTGTAACGCCAGCCGGTCATTGAGTGTTTCTTGATGATCATGACATAACGTGACTTAGTCGTTGTTCGGTGCCAAGCTCCACGCAAACTTGTGGGAGTAGTTGCACTCTTTGCCATAGCCGGCTGTTGACTAGCTAATCCAACAAATAAAGTGAACGAGAAGGCTGCAATGGCAAGGTAAAATAGCTTTTTCAGTTTCATTTTTAATTCCCCCTTTTTACACATTCAATATATCATGAAATTGGGAAATTGGTGTGGAATATGACTCGGTATTTATGACTTTAATGTTTAATTTGTGATGTAGTTGACAAATGGCTTTGGGACGGCGTTTGTGGGTGCCTGGAAGCCAAAAGAAAAAAGTCGCCGGAAGTTCCGATGACTTCATAATTATTTGCCTGAATACCAAATTTGGTGGCGATGACCATAGTTGAAGAATCCTAAGTGTTCATATAGAACTTTTTTGCCATGATAACGCATCGGCTTGAGGTCAGATACTGCGTCGGTTTGGGTTAGACCAATTTCATAATAACCTTTGCCGACATACTTGCTGTAAAGACGATTACGAGAAACATGGCCACGATCAACGATTCGCCCAAGCTTCTTGCTGTATCGATAACTGGACATGGAATGCTTGTGGATGATCATGACGTAACGCGATTTAGTCGTGGTTGAGTGCCAGGTACCACGCAGTGCGACTGGGGCAGTGCCATTTTTAGCCATTGCTGGTTGTGAGTTGATGCTTAGGAACAGGGTAAACGACAGGGCTGCGAGGATCAGCCAGAGAAGTTTTCTTGATTTCATATTGAGGCTTCCTTTATATGTAGAATATTGGTTTTCTGATTCCGATTCAGTTATATTCTAGGATTATTTTTGTCGTGGTACAAGGGATGTTTGAAACATCACAGCAGTTCTTCTGAAATGCTTACGCCGTTCCCAATTGATAGCGATTTAATCAATATATTTCTTCAAAAAGTAAATAATAAAAGACGTCCGCAAAGACGTCTTAAAATACACATGTCGCTTGAAATTCTGATTCATTAATTATTTTAGCACCTCACTTCAGGGTTTCTAGAACGTTTCAACAAACCAATTCATGTCCAAACACAAAATTTAGGATTGCTCCGCAGCCTGCGAGAATGATGCCGCTGTTCTCAGAGCATAAATGTTTGCTTCCGGAACTTCTTGACTCGCAACGCATCCGGGGCCAATGATCAAGCCTTTCCCATCGACTTCATCAATGGCTTCCTGCACGTGTTCTTCAACTTGATTGACTGTTCCGGTCACTAAAATACTTGGTGCGGTGATTTGGCCATTTGTGATGTATGGCAATTCATGGAGACCGCCAATAAGTGTTTTGTCGGTAATCTTGCGGGCTTCTGCAAGACTTGGTGATACTGATCGGTCATGCCAGTTTAATGCTTGCACCGGGTAGTCGGCGATAATATCAAAGTAAGTATTATCACCGTGAATGTGGGCGACATTAAACCAGGTTTTATCTTTGAATGCATCCAGTACCTTTAGATCATATGGCTTACCAAATTCTTCATATTCCTCCCGCGTTAGTAGGTTTGCTGTGGCAGTTTGAGTGGCGTAGAAGAACCCGTCAACGCCGGCATTGATGTTTTCCTTAACAAAATTAATTGTGGTTTGGGTCAGTGCATCCAAAGCTGCTTTGACTTCATCGGGATGTTCCTTAATATCTAGGATAAGTCTGTTCCCGGCCAGCTTTAGCGCAGTTGTTAAAGGGTTAAAAATTGTTTGAATAAATGGAAATTCACCACCAGAAAATTCTCGGACATATTTGGCCAATTCAACCTGCTTGCCGTATGTGCCATAATTTCCTGGAAGTGGGTCGATGTGGGTCCACTCTTGGTAGTTTGAGATTCCAGGTCTGCTGAGAACAGCAGGATGATCTCGCTTGGCATAGTAGGTAATTTCTGCGCCATAGTCTTCAACACCGTAAAGGCCAAATGGCATTAACTTTATAAAGTCAAAGTCATATTTCCTGGCAAACTCGACTTGCTTACGAGCCAATGATTTGGGATTTTGATCATACTCTGGCAGGTGAGCCCAGAGGTTGACGGGTACCCGATCAACGGGTTCTGATTTTAGTGCTGCTCTAATTCTTTCGTAATGATTCATGCTAGCTGTCTCCCTTCATAACGCCTGAGATACTTTTCAATTCTGGAAAAGATTGCTGTCAAAATGACACATAGGATCCAGTAAACCAATGCTGCTGCACAGAACGCTTCAATATATCGGTCGTTTCCTGCAGATTCAAGCTTTGCCTTAGCAAAGATATCGACGACGGACACCAAGAAAGCAAGGGAAAGCTGCCGAATCAAAAGGGTATAGTAATTCAGAATTTTCGGGACGGCATCACTTAGTGCCTGTGGGAGCCAAATCGCCCAAAATCGTTGGAGATGGGTATATCCAAGGGCTGAAGCCGCCTCGAGCTGATCACTGCCAACTGATTTGAATGAACCGCGAATAATCTCTGATAAAAAGCAGGCCGAGTAAAGTGTGTAGCTGACAACGACCGCATAGATCGGATTGAGATGGGTTGTGTCAATCCCCCAGTTGAATTGATCACTGAAAACTTTAACGACGCTGGGCAATCCATAATAAAATACCAGCAGATGGATTAATAACGGAACACCCCGAAAATAGGATAACAACCCACGATAAACGCCTTTAACGACATGATTATTGGTCTCTTGGATTCGCCAAAATATACTGCCGAGAATAACGCCAAATAGCAAGATGAGAAACGATAATCCAAGTGTTTGAGGGACGACTTTCAGGATCCCAGTAACGTCATTTAATACAATTTGTGAGTTCATGAAATCCCTCCATCCTGTAATGTGTCACCTTTATAAACATCAACTCGTTTTTCCACCTGATGAACAATAATCATAATGACAATGGTGAAAATCCAATAAATGATCCCGGCACAGAAGTACGTCAGTAGTGGAGATGAAGTGAAATCTGTGGATACAATCATGTCGGCTTTCCCCATCAGATCAACAGTTCCTAAGACAAATAGGATAGATGACTGATGGACAAGGTTGATAACTTCGTTTCCTAATGACGGAAGTGCCACTGACAACATTTGCGGGATGACAACGTGGATATTCGTCTGGAGCTTTGTATAGCCAAGTCCGTAAGCTGCATCATGCTGTTCTTTTCGAACTGATAGATATGCTGGGCGCAGGACTTCGGATAGGTAGGCTCCATAGTAGATGGAGAAGGTAATGACACAAAAGACCATCTTGTTAATGTCGTTTATATTAAGACCAAACAATTGTTGGACCAGAACTGGAAGGCCATAGTAAACCAAGAATAGTTGGAGAACGATGGGAACACTGCGTGTAAAAGATACCAGTAGATTCAACGGATACTGAATCAGCTTATGACTGCTTAACCTGCCTGCGGTCACAAAGGCAGACAAACTGAAGCCGATTATCCATGAAGCTAATATGAATTGGAGAGTTATAGGCACTCCGGTAAGTAACTGTTTAAACAAACCCACTACATAACCAAAATCATGCATGTAATCACTCCTTTGTCGTCAAGTTAGTTTTCTTTGACTTTATATTGAAAGACATTTTCACCAAAATATTTTTTGGATAGTTTGGCTAATGTTCCGTCTGATTTCAGTTCTTTCAATGCCTTATCCACTTTCTTGGCCAATGCTTTGTTGTCTTTGGTGTAAAGGAAGTATGTTGGGAATGCTCGAACAGGTTCTGAAACACCGATGTTTTTAAGCTTGAGGCCGGAAATGATTTGATCTTCACCCAAGTTTGATGGATCAATCAGAGCATCATATTTGCCTGTATTGACGTCCTTTAGCAGTTGTTGAAGAGGGAATTGGTCTGAAGTTAATACTTTGACCTTTTTGTCTTTGTTGGTTTTGTTCCAAGTGGTTAAAAGATTATACATACCACCGTTTGGATTGACAGGAGCGACTGAAAGGCCTGATAAGTCATCTAAATTTGAGATTGTTTTTTTGACTTTATTCTTGTTGTAGTAGACCTTTACCAGACTTAATCCGTCATTTTCTTTCGTGATCAAGTATTTCTTTTGTCTTTCGGGATTGCTATAAAATCCGTTGGCTGCAAAGTCATATTTCTTGGAGTCTAGTCCAAGAAGTTCGGCAGTCTGGGAAACTGCTGTCAACTTGAAGTTTGCGTCAGGAACTTTCTTGTCAACGGCCCGGATGACATCCACCTCATAACCTTTTAACTTTCCACCTTCCTGGTAGCTTAAAGGCTTGCTGGCAGTGGATACTGCGACGTTATAAGTTTTACCGCTCTGGCTCGACGACTTTCCGCAAGCGGTAAGGAATACGGTGACAAGTAGTAATGGGATAAGTGCTAATAATTTTGATTTTTTCATTGATTAAACCACCTTAAATTTTTTTAGTTGTGCTCTGGCTGGAGTTGTTGGATTCACATGGTAATTTTTCAGAAATTCCTTGGTACGGATGTTTTCAGGATGATGAAAGACTTGATCCGGGGATCCACTCTCAATGATTTGGCCGCTTTCCATGAAAATAACCTGGTTGGAAATTTCCTCTGCAAATTGCATCTCGTGAGTTGCCAACACAATCGTGATTCCCAAGTCGGCAACTTTGCGGATCGCATTGAGGACGTCTCTTGAAAGTTCTGGATCAAGCGCACTGGTAGGCTCATCGAACAAAATTACTTTTGGATCCAGTGCCATTGCCCGAGCGATGCTGACACGTTGCTGCTGGCCACCTGAAAGCTGTGCAGGATATTGATTCTGAAAATCTTGCATGCCCACTTGTTCCAAAAATTGTTGTGCCCGCTTTTTAGCTTGTTGCTTATTCGTTTTGTTCACTAAAACTTGAGGCTGCACGACATTTTGAATGACGGTTTCGTTTCTGAACAGATTGTATTGCTGAAAGACCATCGCAGTTTTCCGTCTGAGCTGGAGAACTTTGGGCTTGCTGATTTCTTGGGTATTGATGGATACACCATCAATCTCAATCTCACCATGATCAGGCTGTTCAAGCAGGTTGATGCATCTGAGCAACGTCGTTTTACCGGTTCCTGATGGTCCGATCAAAGTCACCACATTACCGGCATCGGCATGCAGACTAATGCCATCAAGGACAACTCGATCATTAAAATTCTTATGGATATTTGAAATATTAATCATTTTGCGACCTCCTCAGTCAAATCTGGGTACAAAAAAAGGGGCCGGGACATAAGTCCCGCCGAT
>NZ_AZEA01000001.1 GCF_001435575.1 Lentilactobacillus sunkii DSM 19904 | reverse complement strand
GTTGTCGACGGTTCGAGCCCGCCTGCCGGAGCTTTGTCGAAATGCTAACTTAATTGTTAGCATTTTTTGTCCATTTGATTTGCCGACTTAGCTCAGCTGGTAGAGCATCGGTATCGTAAACCGAGGGTCACAGGTTCAACTCCTGCAGTCGGCATAATTATACAAATTAGAAGAAATATTAAAATTAGGAATGCTGTTAAATAGGCATTCCTAATTTTTTTAATTTATAAAAACGTACTAGAAAGTATTAAAATATAAATAATAACGGTCAAATAACGGTCAAACGGGCAGAAGAAGTTTAACCTGATACAGAGTAAAATAACAAAATAAAAGCGGAACCTTATTAAAGGTTCCGCTTGATTGGTATAGTTTCATCATGAGAGGAAAGGTTATCTAACTCTTCACGAATCTGTTGATCGTTTTTTGCTTTATATTCATCCATTAAATAGGAATAAATCTTTGTTGTTGTGGATACGTCAGCATGGCCTAAACGCTTAGAAATGATGTAAATGTCAATTCCTCGAGATAGTAGGTAAGCTACATGTGAGTGTCGTAAAGAATGAAAGTGGAAGCCCTGTTTTTGAATCCCTAAGTCTTTTAGTATAGAACGCAACTTTTTATTAACGGCAGAGGATGATGGAATGGATTTATATTGATTAACAAAAATTAGTTCTCCATTATTGTGCTCCTTCAAGATCTTTAATGATTTCAGCAATTCGTCATTAACTGCAATGATTCGATTTGAACCAGCCGTCTTGGTATCTTTGAATCCACCGCCTTCGGATGAATTCCAAGCTTTAGTAATGCTAATCGTTTTAAAATTAAAATTAACGTCATTCCAAGTTAATGCTTGAATTTCTCCCAAGCGAGCACCAGTTAAAACGGCCGTCAGGATCATAAAAGTGGAGGTAAAGTGATAGTTTAAGTGATTCTCCAAATAAGCGATGAGACGCTTAATCTCAGCCACGTTGAGGTATTCCACATGCTTATCACGTGACTTATCATAAATAAGACTGACTCGCTGGGTGAAATCTTTATGAATCAGATCGTCAAGAATGGCATTTTGAACGGTTGCTCTAATTAGTGAATTAACTTTATAAACAGTATCTTTTGCATGAGAATGACCATAGAAATTAATAAATGCTTGATATTGTGGACGGTCAATGCTTTTTAAAGTAACATCACCGAAATAATTATGTAATACTCGACTAGTTATTTTATAGCGATTCTTAGTCTGATTCTCAATTTTGGGTTCTTTGTACGTGTGATAAAAATAGTCAAAATAGTCAGCAAACTTAGGATCTTTAGGAACGAGATCCAAACCATTGTGGATATCGATTTCTAATTGACTCGCAAATAGTTTTGCAGCTGATTTAGTTCTAAAGCCGCTCTTTGTTTTCTCGTGTTCCTGACCATTGGCATCATAATAGTAGTATCTTACTTGGTATCCATGACCATGCTTACGTATTGATGGCATTATTATTCTCCTTTGGGTAATATACTAACACATAGTGGGGAATCTACTTAATAGAGCGATCATTTATTAATTATCATGGCATATAGATTACAAAAAAATGTTAAAGCCTTTACAACTCCTGTTTTCTTTTGCATTCAACCGTGATTATGTTATACTATTTACAGCAAGTTAGTTGAGGCATGTTTTTGCATGCCTAGGTAGCTTGAAAAAACAATTTTTTTTGGGAGGAAATTACACATGAAAAAGTCATTGAAAAAGACTCTTTTTGCTGGTGTAGCTGCATTATCATTTGTAGCTGTTGCCGGTGTATCTAGCACAAATGCTAGTGCAAAATCATATGCCAAAGTTACATCAAACAAAGCTTTGACAACTGATGCTACTACTCGTAACGTTGCTGTTAACGGTACTAACGCTCTTTATACAAAGGCTGGTACTTTGAAGGGTGCTAAGACCGTTGCAACTAAGACTACATTAGCTAGTCTTAAGAACTCTAAGCAAGGTCAAAAGAACTTCCGTGCTTATCGTGTAGCTACTACTAACCGTGGCTCAGTTTACTACAAGGTTGTTTCATTTGATAAGACTTACCGTGGCTGGATCTACGGCGGCAAGTCAGTTACTGCATTTGCTGGTGGTATTGCTTCATTCAGCACTACTACTGCCCCTGCAGCAGCTGCAAACACTTCATCTTCAGCATCTTCAGCTTCAATCAATACTCAGGGCCAAACCACTGCATTGACTGACGCTCAAAAGAATGCTACTTACAAGATTACTAAGGCTGGTACTGCTAACGATGGTACTGCGACTACTTATTCATATCCTGCATGGACTGAATACAAGAAGGGCCGTACCGTTACTGATGCTACTCCTTACGCTAACGATACCTTCAAAGTTACGGACCAAACGACCCGTACCCGTGAAGGCGACCTTTGGGTAAAGATTGCTGACACTAATGCTACCAACGGTCAAAAGATCAATGGCTGGATTAAGTACAGCGCCTTAACTGCTCAAGCTACTACACCTACTACTACACCTGTTGCTGACAATGCTGTTCGTGTCAACTTCGTTGATGCTTCTGGTAAGACTATCAAATCAGTTGACTACACTAAACTAGGTACTACCAAGAAAGGTGACACTCTTGGATCATTGTCAGCTGTTAAAGACACCAAGGGTAATATTACATCATATCAATGGCAATTAAACGCTGCTGATAAGACACCACTTAAGAATGCTATTGATAATGCATTAAGTGGAACTGGATATTCATTTGATGCTTCAGTTGCTGCTAATGCTTCTGTATTAGCACAGGCTAAACTTGGTGATACTACTAACGTAACCTTGACAAAAGGTGCAACGGTTTATCAACAACTCAAAGCATATTCACAAGATGCTAGTGCTTCAGGTATTTTAACACTTACACCTTTAAGCCCACTTAGTTCAACACCTAGTTCAACTGCAAATAACCGTCAGGCATTTGCTGGTGACATAACGGTTGGTGGTCAACCATTCAAGTTGAGTGATTATGTAAATTCTGACTCATCATTTAACACCACTCAATTCTTAACTGACTACAAGGCAAAACAAACCGCTTCAAAATTAAGTGCTGCCGATTTTGCTAAAGCTTATAATGCGGCCGTTACTAAAGCTGCGGATTCTACCTTTATTACACCAGCTAACTTGAATATTAGTGACTTGTTCTCTGGTAATCAAGATGCAGGATTTACATCTACTGATGTTGCAAACTACGTTAACAAGCATGCTTCATTACAAACTTTGAAGTCAGGCGTCTTCCCAGTAGTTTCAGCTGATGGTAGTGCTGTAACATTTGATCAGTTTGTATTCAACTTTAGCAATGGTGCTGCCGGAACATTTGGTCAAACACCTGCTCGAGCTGTCTATACATTTAACTCAACAAAGCCTAACACGAATGTTACGTTCCCAACTTCAAATCCATCAAATACTACGACTCCATTTGCTTAATGCGTTAGATGTTGTTGATTTGTGAGGATATAATAAAAAGGGCCGTTTACAAACGGTCCTTTTTATTAGGCTCTTCGTCAACTGTTGTTGGTGAAACTAAATTCGAGTTCTAATCACTTTGTGATTAGGGCTCTTTTTGTATGAACCCGAAAAGCGAACAGCACTCTTAGCCGGAATCTGAAAAAGTTTACTGTGTATAATTATTGTTTGCTGCAAAGCTTGTGTATTAGCCTTTCTATTCAAAATCTAGCTCAACAACAGATTCTTCCAACTGATCTAGTGTCTCATTAACTGAAATAAAGTGTCGCCATTTATTCGGATCATGTTTGGCAAGTCCCTTAAAATTACTGCTGATCTTATCGTGGATATTTACCAAAAATTTGTAATACATATTAGCTGCTTCACGATCGATTCTTTCCTGTGGCCAACGTTTATCCAGAGAACGTTGGTTATTTTTTTCGGTCAAATATTGCAGGCATTTGCTAGTAAACAAATTCTCGATATTGCTATTCTCTTTTAAGTAATCTCTTAATTCTTCAGTATCCATGTTAAAATCCTCCTTAAAATTAGTTAATTGACTATTTAGGACTCGAACCTAAGCAAACCACCTGGTTAGTCGAAACATATGTTCTTTTAAAACTTTAAATGAAGCCCCCACGTTTGGGAGCTCATAAAATCACTTTACCGATTACATTAACTTCATCACAATCAAACACCATGTCATCGTATGCCTTGTTAATTGATTTTAAGGTAACGGTATTATCCTCATTTACATAAAACTTTTTACAAGTAACACCAACATCACGAATGTGGACGATCGCAATTTCACCATCCTCAACTTCTGGCTGGTAGTGGATAAAAACTTGACTACCTTTTTTTAAGAGCGGTTCCATTGAATCACCATCCACAGTAACTAATTCATCAGCACCAGCGGGGACCTTCTCACCAGCAATAAGCTTGTGGATTAATTGGGTATCTTGATCCTCACCGTTAATAGGAGACCCGGCAGCAGTTGAACGCCCAGCAGGAATTTCAATCATCGGCTTGTGATCAAACATTGAAGATATTTTTTCATTATTCTGTTCGTCTAATTGATCACTGGCATAATTGTAAACTTTCTCTTGGCGATCAGAGTTTAACCTTTTATTAATCCTTAGAATTCTTCTGTCACTATCAGTTAATGAACCAATCTCATTCTCTTTGAATCCAAGAATATATTCTGGGGTAGTGTGTAACGCTTTAGCAAAAGCATCCACATTATTTAGTGGAAATTCTCTAGTTTTATTAAAATACCTTGATAATGCTGACTTGGCCATGTTTACACGTCTGGCCAGTTCACTAAGTGTTAAATTCTGCTCATTTTTTAATTCAATAAGTGTGTCGACTATTTCGTCATTTGTTTTCAATAGAGCCCCTCCTTGCTTACCATCACATTATAGCACCGTTCCCAATCGGAAACAATCAAGATATTAAAAAAACTTTTTGACTATTTTTTTAATTATCATGTTGACAATTGGGAACGAATACGATATTCTTTAAGTGTTCCCAAATGAGAACGTAAGGAGATGAAAAATTATGTCAGTAGATTTAAGAAGAGTCAAAGCTGAAAGAATTGCGAAAGGATATTCGCAAGAGGACATGGCCAAAATGCTAGGTTGGAAAAGCAGAGCAACATATTCCAAGCGGGAAACCGGTAAAGTTAGTCTGGGAGCTGATGAACTTGCAAAGATTGCGAGCGTGCTCGGATTCTCTAATGATGAATTAGGAATTTTTTTTACAATAACCGTTCCCAAAAGAGAACGAGTTTAGAAAGAGACTTTCCAAGTAACGATCAACCTTTTATTTAGTCCAGATACGTCCACACAGCCAGCATAGAAAGGAGGTGAGTTAAATGGACGAAATAACAGATGTGGATTGGAATGAAAAAGCCATTCCGAAGAATGACTAGCATTGTTTATTTACCCTTTCGGTTCTTCCATGCGCCACGAAGATTCTTTTCATAACTTTGAATATCTTTCATAGCATCACCTTGGTTCTTGTAGAGATCAGCCAACTTAGACTTAGGTGCTAAATTACGAAGTCCTTGTGTACCATCCATTGCCTTCTTAAGTGATTCAGGAATTCCGAATGAATCCAGAGATGTTATCATCAAAGTTTTTTATCTTTGATTTCTAGTTATTTTTAACTAGCTCAGCATATCTTTTCATCCTAAGTAGGATGTTGGGCGCTCGTGGATGGATTATTGATGTCAGTCACCATCTATGCGTTGCACCTTCACAGTTCTTTAAGGCGCGCTGTGCTAGGCTCAGGGTTACCTTGCTGATAGGACAGTTTAGGCTTTCCTTGAATTCACCCAATACAAAATTTACATTACTGCAAAAATGGGCAAAAACAATGTTACTTGAATTATATATCAATTATTTGAAAATAGGTAAATCTCATGTAGAGAAGAGATGAGTTAAATGGAAAAAGGCAAACTGCATCAGTACTTTGATAGTAATATTCAGCCTATTTTAAATATGGCGATAGGAGTTCTATTTATGACAATTGGTTACTTACTTGGTCATATGTCCTAGAAAGAAGCCAAGTGATCGTCAATGAATAGTTGAAAGGAGGAAACCAATGTTACAAATAATTGCTTTAGTTATTTCAATTATTTCACTAATCGGATCACTGATATTAACGTATTTAGCTTACAAACTATAATATCTTTTCATAGCTCAAAAAATTAATTAATACTGGTTCAGCTCGGATTTTTGGAATCGTCACGAACACCGAAGAAGGAGTTAATAAAAATGTCAAATTTTAAAGATTGTCTTGAAAAAATTGAAGATTCCATAGAAACGGCAATCTTGTTCACTATATGGTGTTGTATTAATTTTTGGCAATTGATCGTGGTCGGTATTGTGACGATCACAGCAATCGTCTTTTTATTAGAATATTAACAGCTATTGAAACTAATGCGGGAATGATGAAAGGAGGTGAATAAAGTGAACCAAGACGCAGAAAAAACACCCCGAGCCATTTGTGGTAGCAAGGAGTGCAATAAGGAAAAAATCGTGCCAATGACAAAATAATCGCGTAAAAGAGCATTTAATCTTTTATCAAAAATTCTTTCAGAGCTATACGAACCAAATTGTTAGTTCGTTCATTCTCATACTGCTGAATAAATTTAAACATTTTGTTCGTCCAGTCATCGTTGGGATTGCCATTTTTGGCATCTTCACGTATCCGCTCAATGTTCTCTTCATCATCAAACATGTCGTCAAACTTGTTTAAAAATTCAGCGTATTTTTCATCAAATTCATCGCTTGTCACAATTTTCGAATTAATTAAATTATACGTCAGTAAATAATAGAAGGAAGTAATAAAAAATGGCAAAGCCACGTTTAGTTTTAGAAAAGAAAGCACCAGAACCACGAGTATCACGATTGATTAGCATTAACACTGATTTGTATAACCAGCTAATGGACATTAGGCACGAAACTGGATTAACTATCACAGCGGTAGTTAATAAGTTTATCGCTTATGGAGTGAAGAATGTAGAAATTGAAGACAACAAAAACGACGATTAATTAATCCACGTCAGATCTTATCAAAAGGAAGTGAGAAAAATGATTAAAACATTAAAGCAATTAATCCACGTTTTGTGGGCAATCGAAAAAGACCTCCGTGTTATCGCAAGTAACACAGGGGTCAACAGTAAAGCTGAAATTAATTCTAAAGATATTATAAGTACTATGCGTTCAGCCATTCATGATAGTAACGCAGTAAATTGAGACTAATCAAATAAGAGGAAACGGCGAATTGTTACTTGAATGAGGTGTTGATTATGAAAAAAATATTCAGCGATTTAAAAATCATACGAATCTATGGATTAGCTTTTTTCATTGAAAAGCATCCACGGTTCACAAGAATCATTTCAGCAGTTTTATCAGCCATGGTAACCAGTTTGGCATGTTTGCTATTAAAGAAGTTATTGTAGCAACAATGATAGGCCAAACGATTCCACTTAAGAACTGCTCACGTTTATATTCATGATATTTTTCAAAGTAGTGCAAGCCATCAGGTGAGAGCTTAATGGCATTGTAGGTAGGCATTCCGTTTTGCTTTTCAGGGGTGTCTGGCATGGTAGCATCCCAGATTAGCTTCTCCTTCCAGAAATGGTGTAAGTAATATTTTTGTTCCGATTCTTCTTGACGATTGATAGGAATACAGCCATCAGGGAACTTCTTTGACTCTTTCAAAAGATCCTTTAATAGTTTACGTTCGGCTTTTGTTAATTCAGGAGTAATAGTTATCACCTCGATTAATTGGAATAACTCAAGTATACAACTAAAGGAAGTGACAAAATGTCTCAAGTCATTAGTGCTAAAGTATCAATTCAAATTCCTGATAATTTTGAATTGATAAATAAGGAAGATTACCAAAAGTTAAAACGGGAATCAACATTTGGACGGACTTGGAATTTAAACGATCTTCGTAAATGGTGTGGGAACAAATCACCACAATGGTTAAAAGAAAATTTCTTGGAAAATCCAAAATATTCACGGGAAATGCAAGCCTTAATGGATGATAGATATTTAGTCCATCGTGGCAGTAAAGGTAGTCCCTGGTTGTTTAAAGCTACCAAAATGCAGCAGTTCCTGGAGGATCATTGGAGTGAATTCAATTGGTAAAAACATTAAATTCTTGGCAAATCTAATAATCGATCGTGACGGCTTAAGGAATTCTTAGTTTTAATATATAAAGCATTGTCATGATCGTAATCATAAGTGATTTCATAGGTACCATTACCGAGAATGTAAAAGTAGTGATCACCACGAATAATATTGGCTGCTGTGGCTTGAATAAGTTCAATTTTCCCACTGGCCTGTTTTATTAAATCAATATTTTCTGGTGATGCTTGCTTTCCCTTGGAATAAGTTCGTAATCGAATAGCAACAATTTGATGAATCATACGACTTAGCCTCCTTAATGGGTTGAATTCAAAATTCTACAAATATTAAAAAGGAGTGATTTGATTAATGGAATCATTGGAAGTACTAGTTTTAGTGTTCTTAGCAGCCCTGGTCATTGAATACTTTATACCAACTGGGCGTCACTGAAAAATAGAAAGGAATCATATCGATGAATAAATTGCAAAAGTATTCGACATCTGAATTAATAGGTGAATTAAGAAAAAGAAAGGAAGCCCAACTGTTCCATGGTGGCCTTTATGCCAATACTGAAATACGAGGCAAATATGGTCAAGAAAATATGAAGCTTCCAAATGATTACTGGATTTTATTAATTAGCGACTTTTCTCCGCTAAATAATAGTTGAAGACGTTTTTAACAATTTCTAATTTGGAATCTGAAAAACCAATTGACTTAAGATATTCTTTTAAATGTTTCCAATCTAAATTTCCCTTAGGAAACGATCTATCAGATCTTATTTCTCTTGCTACATCACCAACTGGTAAGCTAACGTCTTTAAAGCGCATTAACCAATTGTAAAAATCCATAAGAATTCACCACCTTAATTATATGCACTAAATAGCCCACTACCGCAAATGGGTGGACCATCTAACAACTATAACTACTAATATTATAACACCTGGAGGATCATCAGAATGAAAACATTAACAATACAGAACCGTATCAAACGTTTGAATATGATTATTGGACGCACACCCGTGGAAAACGATCATAGCTTGTTGGCATATTTCTTTGTCCTAGATAAAGAAAAGCAACGACTATCTGAATATATTTTACATCACGAGGTGGAATAATGACTAAATTTTGGAAAGCAGTTGGTGTAATGGATTCCCAAATATTAGAAACTGGTGTCTCTCGTGCCGACGTTATGCGAAAGCTCAGCATAAAGTATCCGACTTACGTCGTAACTGGGACCGACAAGGATTTTATGAAGAAGCGGAAAGAACGAATCCCAATTTATCCCGAACCAATTAGATTGATCTGCGGTAGAATCACAAAATCTAAAAGAAAAGAAATAGCGTCAATGAAGAATTCAATTGATCAACGACACTATTTACATTAAAAGATGGAGGTAAATATAAATGGCAAATGAATTATCCCTACCAGAATACACGATTGACTATCAGCTACCTGTGATTACAATTAATAATTTTGATCAATTAAAAACAGCTGTAGAAGCATATGCCAATAAATATCAAGGAATGGCAGTAACAGCTTCCACAGAAAAAGAATCAAAGTCTAGCCGGGCAGAGCTTCGGAAATTGAAGCAAGCTCTTGATGATAAACGTAAGGAAATTAGAAAAAAATATGCTGAACCATATCAACGGTTTGCAGCTCAAATTAAAGACTTGGAAATGACCCTGGATAGTTCGATTAACCCAATTGACGCTGGGCTAAAAGAATTGGAAGAGCAGCAGCGTCAGCTTCGTTTGAAGCATGTTAATGCTTTGATTGCTGAAATGGCACCTAATTACCATGTGGAACCAGGCGAGGTTGAAATTGATCCTACTTGGTTAAATAAAACCACCACCAAGAAGAAAGTAACCGAAGGAATTGCTGATGTGATGGGTTACATTAAAAAGCAACACGATGATTTAAAAACCGGTATCAGTACTATTACCAAATATGCTCAAGCTTATCACATTGATCCAGCTGGTTGGATCGACCAGTTGAAGCAAGGCCAAGATGTTAATTATTTGCTTCAAGCAATTGATAATCAGGTCAAACTAAATAAACAAAAACAGCAGACTCTGGAAGCACAAGCAGCAGAAGCACAAACACATCAAGTTCAGCAGAAAGGTAAAACGATTGATACCAATACTGGCGAAGTTGTTTCCCATTCAGTGTCTTTAAAAATAACGGCAACAATTCCACAAATGAAACTGTTGAGGGCTTTCATGGATAGTAACCAAATTCGTTATCAAAGAGTGGGTGCTTAATCATGAAGACGATTGAAGCTAAAGATTTACAGCGAACCCGGAACTGGCGAGTCATTCTATATGCTAAACCCGGAACTGGGAAAACAACTTGTGTTAAATATTTACCTGGTAAAACTAGAATTTTTGATTTGGATAACTCCGCTAAAGTATTAGCTGGCATTAGCAACGTTACAGTCGATGAAATGGATCGAACTCACCCCGAAGAAGACATGAAGCAGTATCTTGAACAGGCATCAGAATTGATTGTTGGTTACGACAATTTAGTTATTGATAATGTGTCAAGCTTTGAAAAAGATTGGTTTGTGGAAAAGGGGAAGGGTAGTCATAACGGCATCTCAAATGAATTGCAGGATTATTCACAATGGACTAATTATTTTTCGAGAGTAATGACTGCTATCTACGCGTTGCCAGTTAATGTATTAACTACAGCTTGGGAGACGCAACGCCAGATTACCACTGAAAATGGTCAGCAATTTAATCAATATGCACCCGAAATTCGTCAAAGTGTGATGGATGGAATGCTGGGATTATGTGATGTGGTTGGTCGGTTGATTATTAATCCGAAGACTAACGGTCGTGGCGTTATGCTGCAAGGAAATGACTCGATTTATGCCAAAAATCGTTTGGACAATCGAACCATGTGTGCTGCTAAGGACTTATTTAGGTTTGGCGGTGAATAGTATTGCCATTTAAATTATTTGATTATCAACAACGATTGGTAGATGAAGCTCGTCAAAAACTTGCTGAAGGTAATCAAGGTGTTTTGATCGTTTCACCACCAGGAAGTGGTAAGTCGGTTATTATTGCTGAAATTGCCAGGTTAACGGTTGCTAAGGGTGGGCAGGTAATGTTTTTCGTCCACAGACAGGAACTCGTGAACCAAATAACCCAATCTTTTCAGAAACAAGACGTTGATTTGATGCACTGCACAATTATGACTGTGGGCAAGATTGTTAACCGACTGGGGAAACTACCTAAGCCGAACTTAATCATTTGTGATGAATCACAGCATAGTCGGGCAAAGTCTTATTTGAAAATATTTGACTATTACAAGGATATACCAAGACTGGGATTCACTGGTAGTCCATGGCGAATGAATGGTAAGGGGTTTGATGATATTTATTCGGCCATGGTTGAAGGACAAAATGTTACTTGGCTAATACAACATCATCACCTTGCCCCATACAAATACTATTCTATTAAGTTAGTGGATGACAGTAAACTAAAGAAATCAAGCACTGGTGATTACACCAATAACTCGATCGATGATGCCATTGGGAAAACAATTTTTGGGGATGTGGTCAAAACATATCGTGAAAAGGTTCCTGGTCAACAGGCAATTGTATACGCCCATGACATTGAACACAGTCAAGCAACTGCAGCTGCGTTTTGTGCCGCTGGAATTAAAGCCGTTCATGCGGATGCTAAGACACCGAAAACCAAACGTGATCAGATTATGCGTGACTTTAAAAGTGGCAGCATTAAGGTTCTATGTAATGTAGATTTAATCTCTGAGGGCTTTGATGTTCCGGATTGCTCCGTAGTCATTATGCTACGGCCAACCGAATCATTAGTATTGGACATTCAGCAATCCATGCGTTGTATGCGATATAAGCCCAATAAAGTGGCAACAATTATTGATCATGTGGCTAATTACACCCGCTTTGGTTTGCCTGACACTCCACGACAATGGAGTCTTGAAGGACGACCTAAGAAAAAACGGCAAAATAGCACAAAATCAATTCCGGTCAAAACTTGTCCAAATTGTTTTGCCGTGGTACCGACACAATGCCGTGTTTGCCCACAGTGTGGTAATGAGATTAAATATGACGCTGACGGAATGGAAATTGACGAAACGGCCAGTATTGAAAAAGTTGGGGAATTTAAACTGACTACTGATTATTCAAAAATCCAGACGGCAAGAAAAAAGCCGGAAGATGCACAAAGTTACAAAGAGTTACTAGAAATCGCTAAAGCCCGTGGATATAAAGCTGGTTGGGCCTATGTACAAGCTAAACGACTAAAAATGGTTAACTAATGGAGGAATTTTAAAAATGGCATTTATTAAAACAGACTATTCAAACAACAAACATCTAGACTTCTCAGCATTACCAAAGGGTAATTACGAAATGATCATTAAGTCAGCTCAGGAAAGAGCAACTGAAAACGGGGCAGAATCACTACAATTGGATTTAGTCGTTCGAAATGATCTTGACGGGGTTGATGAACTAAAAAATACCAATGCCAAGTATCATAATCGCCATGTTTTTATGGACAATTGGAAAAGAAGAGATACTCATCAGTACGATTGGGATAATTTTCAGAACATTTTTGAGGCTGTTCAAATTCCTGAAGGCCACGATATTAAGTCTATTCAGGACTTAACTCAAGAACTCGCTAATAAACCAGCAAAAGTGTACGTCAAAAAAACTGTTGATAATTACAACGGTGAAAAGAAAGAAATCAATCAAATTGCCCCTTGGAATTTTAGCAAGAGTGATTATCCACAAGTGCAGCATGTATGGAAAGACCAAAAGGACGGTAAAAACCCATTTGCTGGTAATCAACCAGCATCAGCACCGGCCGATGATCCATTTGCCAATTCTGGAGATTCAATTGATATCTCAGTCGATGATTTACCATTCTAGGAGGGTAAACAGTGGCATATGAAAACATTCCAAATGAATTACGGGCCTTAAAACAATGGGGCCTGTTTCAAAAAATCTGGCAACCTGAGCGAAATAAGTACACCAAAATACCCCACAATGCGCTCGATGGTGGAGCTGGACGCACGAATGACCCAAGTACCTGGACTGATTATCAAACAGCATTAGAAGCACTCCAAACGTATAAAATGGACGGTCTCGCGTTTTACTTTGCTAATGGTTATGTTGGGTTGGATATTGATCATATTGGAGACGAGCTGGAAAGATACGCCGCACAGGATTATCAACAAAATGAAGTTCAAGATGTGTTGACGATGACTAAATCCTATGTGGAGATTAGTTTATCCGGTACCGGGATTCATGCTATTTTTAAAGGCAAAATTCCTGGTGATCGTCGGCGCAAAGGCAACGTTGAGATGTATGAATCTGGTCGTTTCTTTGCCTTGACAGGTCGAACAGTCGGTCCATACAGTGATCGGATAAATACACCTAATTCCGAAGTGATGAAACTTATTTATAAACACTACTTTGGTGAAAGCAATGTGATAAAGCTTCCCAATCAAGCACCGATTCGACCTAATGATTTAAGTGTTGATGAAATTATTAAACGCGCGGAACTTTCGCGGACTGGTAAACGTTTCAAGATGTTTATGCACGGTGGTTGGGAGGGCTTCTATACTTCCCATTCAGAAGCTGATCTAGCCTTTTCGAATGATTTAGCTTTTTGGACGGGCCGTGATTTCAATAAAATGGATGAAATATTTCGAAAGTCTAGCCTTATGCGACCGAAATATGATGAAAAACATGGTAAAACCACTTATGGAGTTTCACTTCTTAACAAATCCATTAATGAAACTCGGGAAACCTTTAATCCACAGCAACATCCCTTGCACAAATATAATCTTAAATTCCTACAATCTAAGCCTAAAAAGAAATTACCACCTAGAAGTTGGGATGACACTGGGAATGCTGATCGATTTATTGATGTTTTTGGAAATTTAGTTAAATATTCCTATGTTGATAAGTCCTGGTATTTCTATAATGACAGTTATTGGGAAATGGACGATCAGGGAAAAGCAGCTCAACTTGTTGATATGACTGTGGATAATATGAAGAATGAGAAGTTGCATGTTGCTGCCGGCGTAGATCCTGAAAAGGCCAAAGTAGCTTGGGAAAAGTTTTTGAAGAAGTCGCGTAGTCATGCTGCCAAGCAAGCCATGATAAGTGAAGTGCAACATCGGGTTCCAGTATTGCATGGGCAGTTTGATCAAGACAAAACTTTATTGAACACGGTTAATGGTTATATTGATTTAACTTCGGGTATCTTAAAAGACCACGATATTAAGAAAATGTTCAGTCATCAGACAAGTGTGGAATACACCGACAAAATTGATTGTCCAGAATGGGATGAGTTTCTAAATCAAATTTTTGCGGGTGATCAGGAATTAATCCATTACATTCAAAAAGCGGTTGGATACTCTGCCACAGGAAGTATTAAGGAACAAGTGATGTTCATTCTGTATGGCAATGGTCGTAATGGTAAATCAATTTTCATCGATACGATTTCTGATATTCTGGGAACTTATGCCAAATCAATGCAGGCCGATTCAATTATGGTACGACAAAACAAATCGGGAGCCAACTCAGATATTGCCCGGTTGGAAAGTGCCCGATTAGTTACCTCAAGCGAACCTAATGAGGGTGTGAGATTGGACGAGGGATTAGTTAAACAATTAACCGGTGGCGATAAAGTAACCGCACGGTACTTATATGGTAAGGAATTTGAGTTTAAACCACAGTTTAAGCTGTGGTTAGCCACTAACCATAAACCAATCATTCGTGGTACTGATGACGGAATTTGGCGACGATTGATGTTAATTCCATTTTCAGTAAAAATTCCTGATGAACAGGTTGATAAAAACTTAAAAGATAAATTGAAACGTGAATCCGTGGGAATCCTTAATTGGATCGTTGAAGGTTCTTTATTATGGCAACGTGAAGGCTTGAATCCACCAATAAGCGTTACTCGTGCCAGTCGGCAATATCGTGATGAAATGGATGTTATTAGTCTATTCGTGGATGATTGCTGTGAAGTGGGTGATAATTACCGATCACCTGCAGGAGAACTTTTTAAAAAATATCAATCCTGGGCAAAAGACAATTCTGAATATTCTATGAGTAAACAGAAGTTTAGTCGTGAAATGAAACAGAAATTTGAAACCAAGAAAAGTGGATCCATATTTTATATTGGATTGAAAATTAAAGGCGATCCAAGACTGGGCTGGATTAAATAAAAATGGGAGGATAAAAGCTCTTTTGGGAGGATAATGGGAGGATCATTTTCAAGCTCAAACCCTTGATACAACTACATTTATATACTCTTTTTATACTATGGGAGGATAAATTAATAAAAGTATATAAGATAAAAGAGTAAAAAAAGATATATATAAAGGTTTGGTGAAAAGATCCTCCCATACACCCAAAAACAGGCTTTGTTCATACAGCCGCAATGGATACAGCGACTGAATCATCCTCCCATTTATCCTCCCATCCGTCATAATTATTTGGAGGCGTATAAAGATTAAATCAGAACATGAAATTCAAACAGAAATTCTTTTAGCATTATCGCGACATGATTGTACTGTTTGTCGCAGTAATGCTGGAAAGATTAAAACTGATGATGGCAGACGAATTATGTTATTTCCGAGAGGTTGGCCGGACATTACCGGTTTTGAACATCATAGTGGAAAAATGATTTTGATTGAAGTTAAAAACGAACGAGGCAAGTTACGTGACGATCAGAAGCGGTTTGCAAAATTTATTAAGCAATATCCAGTGTTATATGGTGTTTGCCGTTCTGTAGATGACGCATTAAAGATTATTGGAGGTAAATAAAATGACAGTAAAGATACTTGATAAGGAACTGTTTAAAATGTACCAAAATGCAATGGCAGAAAGTATTTCTGATTGGAAGCGAATAGCTAAATTCGCCAAATTCATTGATAAATATGCCGATGATGAAACTATTTCTAACCGTGATGATTTAGCCAGTGTTATAGATGCGATTTTAAATCATGAAACGGTGAAATTGTCTGTACCTATGTATCGCTTGAAAATGAATGGCATGGTTGGTAGTGATGGGCAACAATACGTATCTCGACGAGTAGATGATCGTGGTGGGTATTTCATCTGTGGAGTTCGTAACCCGCGCGTTTGTCGAGGCAAAATCACACAACAATTTACACGGGATGAAGCTGAATTTCTGAAGGATTTATTAAATAATTCAAGCATTCAAAGTGTGGAGGAGTGACGGTAATGAGCAGAGAAATTAAGTTCAGAGCTTGGCATATGCCGTTTGGGCCTAAAGGGCCAATGCAAGAAATGGTACATGGAAGAGCAAGCCATATTTTAGCACTTGCTGAGATGTCACCAGATGAGTATATTGTTGAGCAGTCCACTGGACTGAAAGATGAAAATGATGTAGATATTTACGAGGGCGACATCGTTTGTGTGTCTGATGCTTATGAAGACGTAGATTACGTAGACGCTGTCATTTGGGGTGATAAGGATGACTATCCAGCATTTGACCTTAAAAATCATGCCAGGGAGTATGATGCAAATGCACTATCGTCAATCTTTAATGGTGAATTTGAGACCATCGAAGTCATCGGAAATATACACGAAAATCCGGAATTGGTGGAGGTAGACAAATGAAGATCTATTGTTATTTCGTTCCGAAGTATACTTTTGTAGCTGAGCGTCGTGTTTTTAAGGTAGGCGAGGAATACCCAGTTTACATCCAAGAAGATTATTTTACGTTGGTTGCTGAAAATGGCGAGTTTAACCTAACCAAAAAAGGCCTCGACGAGACCGTTAAAAATTGGAAGGACGCAGTTAAAGTCAAAATGGAGGCAGACAATGTTTAATTATAGCAGCGAAATTAAGTGGATTAGAGTTACGGATATTGATGGTGGCTTAGTTTTGATCAATTTAGAAAAAGTGGAAAGAATCTACCGTACTAGTGATGGTTCGATATTTGAATTTGCGAATACGGTTATCCAAACTATTGTCCCATTTGAAAAAATTCCAGAACTATTGAGCGGAGGCACAGCATGACACACGAACAGATTGAGCATCACAATTACGTGCTGCAAGGCATGGAAAGATTATTTACGCGGTGCCAGTGACGGCCAATTTAACACTTTACAGAGATGAGTTGGTCACAATTAAATTGGAAGCATACAAATGAGTGACCGTCCAATTGTCGATTAGTTTTTGTTGGAGGAATGAAATTTTATGAAAGCTTGCCAATTAGCTGTTAAATGTGCACAATAAGTATATGTAATATTATTTGATTAGAGGAATTTTATATGACGTATGTGATAACAAAGCAAGGGAAAGTTCATAAACTGAAAGAATTTCGCAGTATTCAAGCAGTTTTGAAAGCAGAAACCGGTTTGCCAATCAAAACCTGGATGGTTGAAAAATCTGTTCAGCATCATCAAACCATCTGTGGATGGACAATTTCTGAAATAAACGCAAAGAAATCCGTTAATAATTAGTTTCTCCTTATCGTCAATGTCTAGCTGTAAGTAAACCAAGTTTAAAGGCGGTGAAAAAATGGGAAATGAAAACTTAGTAAAAGCGATTGCTAAGAGCCGAAACTTTGAAAATGGCATTAACCGGATTCATTATTCAATTCATTGTTCAAAAGACGATGCTTTTAGTCTATTAATTGAGCAAGTATTAAGACGAATTCATTTTTGGAATTCTAACAATGCTAATACCTTGATTAAGGCATTCAGCGATCATAGCAATCCAGATTTTAAGAATAAGCAATGGGCAATTACCTACGCTGCTAAAGATGTGGTTGAAGATTATTATGGTCACAAGACGTTATTGGTAGAGAATTTTGATAAATCTGATGAACTTGGACAATTGGCGCCTATAAATTGTAAAAGTTCAGTGTCGGTTGAGAATTCATTGGTGAATAAGGTTATTTCATTATTCCCGACGGATAAAACCAAACTGTTTGTAAAAAGCCTGCTTAAATATGGAAAAATAGCTACAATGGATATTTTTTCAATGACTGATAAAAAGTTTGAACATGCATTGTATGATCGTATAGCTTACGTTAAATCAAATGCACAAATGTTTACGGAGCAGTTAAGTGGTTTCGATCATCAGGATACGTTAGATAAGCTAAAGGTATTAGGTGATTTTGAATATTGCCTTAATAAATACGCTGATCCAATGACATTAAACAGCGAAGTTCACACCTTATTTATCAGCAATAGCGACTTGTTCAATGATATATTCGATTACGCAACTAAAGTATATGGAATGAAATACCAAGGCATTGTTTGGAAATCGTTTGGTTTAATTAATGATCATCAATTGAAACTGGATGAATACAAATTAATTGATTCAATCATTGATTTACAGCAGGAATTAAGTAAACAGTTCGTACCGAAAGAAGGACAGGTGAGCTTATATGAAGCTACATATCTGTCATGAGGTTGGCTGTCAAGCATTGATACCAATGGGGCAAAGGTATTGCAGTGAGCACGTTACACAGCACCAGAAGCCCAACCATGCAGTCAGTTCTGCACGAAACCGAGAGTACAATATGTACTATCGTGATCAAACAGCGAATCAGTTTTATCACTCAAAGGAATGGAAAAAGATTCGGCAATTTGTTGCTGCACGAGATTATTATTTAGATGCAGTCACTGGCTTGCCAGTCTCAAACGATAAGATTATTGTTGACCACATTGTGCCTAGACGTGTCTTACCAGTTGATAAATGGTTAGACGTGGATAACTTATGGTGCTTGTCACCGACTACGCATAATACGAAAACCAAGATTGAACAATCACTCAATCAAAACCAACTCAAACACTGCAGCAAACGTTGGTGGATTAAAGTATTATCTGAACGCACGAAATAAACATCCCTGATGTAGGAAACTCCTGCCAGCTTGGATGGTAATAATTTCAGGGGTGGGTACCGTTTCTTGGATGGTGGGGATCTTCATCAACAAAATTAAAAAAAGATGTCTTTGTGAAACGACAAAGTGTTTTTCAGGTGGTATCATGTAGGTAATCGGAATAAATATTTCTGATGAGTTTTACTTATTAAAAACAATTTTTTCAACCTCCTTTAGGTGATATAGATATAAAGAAAAAATTGTTTAAAGCTTACTGTTTGAACCTTACAAAAAATATTCAATTTAGGTGAATGTTTAAACACCCCCGGGGTGGTGAAAGCCTAGGGGAGCGCACGCCCAGGAGTAGCGCACGTTAAAAGTTGTAAATTCAAAACTTTTTTATGGGCTTACTATAACTGGGTGCACGCAATTTCACAAATTGCTTATATGAATAACCCTACTATAATGACTATATATATTTTCCTCCTAAAAGTTAATATAATTAGACGTTTTTTCACGATTGTAGGGTGTATACGTTCGAACAGTGTGTTTAATGATTTTTTTGTGATTCATTAGTCTAAATGAATCAGATTGAAAGAGTCCCTATTGGGGGCTCTTTTTTATTGCTTGGAGGTGAACTAAAAAATGCCAAAACAAATGAAACTAACTACAGACAAGCATGCTCGCAAGGATCAGCGAGTTAGAACTCAAAAACTAATAACGGAAACTTCTGGAATGGATTTGATTCAAAAGAGTTGTCCAAAATATCTGTCAAGTTATGCGCGAGCAATGTGGACGAAACTTGTACCAATTTTGCAAGCATCAGGATATGTTAAACAGGCCGACAAGGGAACAATTGAAGCGTTTTGTATTAACTATCAATTATTGCGGAAAGGCTATGACTCAATTAAAACAGATGGTGTTGTCACCAAGGTTTCTAAGACTGTGGTCAATCAACGAACTGGAGAAACATATGAAGACAACGCAGGCTGGAAACGTAATCCGGCATCACAAATTATTGATTCTGCTACGGCAAAATTAAACAGCTTAGCACACGAATTAGGCTTAACACCATCTGCACGAGCCTCATTACTGCAACTCTCAGATGACAACGATGAGGAACCCAATATTAAAGAGATGTTAAATGGGGGAAGTGAGTTTTAGTGGTACAGGAATTTGATTTTACTCAAAGAAATACTAACTTGGATAAAATATTTCAGCAGCTTGATGGGAAAGGCTACTTTGATGAAATCAAAAGCAAATACCGTGATCCGGCCACTGTTTATTGCTACCGGGTATTAACTGGTCAACAGTTAGCCTGCAAAACAATTAAACTAGCAGCGTTTAGACATTTGAATGATTTAAAGCGATCCACGGAAGGTAATTTTCCGTATTACTATGATTTGGATAAATGCCGAAATATCTGTAACTTCGCACGCATGTGCCCTGATGTTTCTCAAAACAAGCCAATACCACTGATGATTTGGCAACAAGCAATCTTGTGCCTTTCTCAGGGATGGCGAACAAAGGAAGACAAGCAAAAGCGATTTGAGCGATGTATGGTTTCAGTGGCTCGGACTAATGGTAAGTCATATTTATTGAATATCTTGATACTTTACGCTTACTTGGTCGAGGCTAGTGACCAGTTTAACGCTGATTTGTGTTACTTGGCACCAGTTGATAAGCAGTCTAAGAAGTCTTGGCGTTACATTAAACAGACTTTTAACAGCTTACAAGAAATGCCTGGATTTCGTAAATTAATCAAGGATCAGAATATTGCGATTAATGATGATGTTTTGAAATCCACGAAAACTCAAAACCAGATATTACGAATGACAGCTGGTAGTGCACAATTAGATGCCTTTCATTTCCTTTTTGCCACTGTGGATGAATACGGGGATGAAAACTTTAATTCAGATGTGATTTCTAAAGTAACTTCTGGACAAGTTCAAACTAGTAACCGGCAAACATTTTTTATCAGTACGGCATACAGTAACCCTAAAGTCCCGATGTATAGTGATGTTAGACGACTCACTAAGGTGATGGAAAAAGATTCTAACCGAACGGAAGATTCAACGTTGGCATTAATTTGGCAGCAGGATGATCAAGATGAAGTTGAGAACCCCGAAACATGGGTGAAAAGTAATCCATTACTAGATTTACCGGCTAAGCATGATACCCTACTGAAAGGGTTAATTAGTGAACGTGATTCTAAGCTAGAAGACGGCACATTAAATGATTTCATTAACCGTAACCTCAATATGTGGTTGCAGACTGCTAAAGATAAATATTTGAAATTAGAGGATATACAAAAGTCAGTTGTTTCTGATTTCGAAATTGATAATCAAGATTGCTATGTGGGTTTTGATTTATCACATGCTTCAGATGATACGGCTTATAGTTTTGTTTTCCCACATTTGAATGGCGAACAAAAGAAATATTTCATCTTGCAGCATTCATTTGTTCCGTTAGCCCGAGCAGATAATTCCATTATTGTGAAAGAAAAACAAGATGGAATTAATTACTCAAACGCAGAAAAGTTAGGCTTTTGTGATATTTCGCAAAATTCTTATGGCTTAATTGATGAAGATTTTGTTGGGCGCTGGTTCCTGGATTTTGTTAACGATCATCATTTGAAAGTCAAGGCCTTCATTTATGATCCTTATCAGGCTAGTGCGATTACTGATTGGTTGGATAATAATATGCCAGAAGTGCCTTTTATTACTTTAAAGCAAGGGACGGTTAGTTTGAGCTCGCCCACAGTATTTTTGAGAAATCAGTTTATTGCGGGAAATATTGAGATGCTGGCTGATCCGATTTTGCAGACCTGCTTGGCTAACGCTGTAACAGTGGCTAATCCATATGGTATTAAAATTGATCGAACGGCGTTGACTTCGAAAATTGATTGTGCCGATGCCACTATCGATGCCATGTCTCAAGCCCTTTTTTATTTTGAAAATCCTAATCATGGCCTTAAAGAAGATAAAAAGAATCCATTTAATGGAATGAGTAATGAGGAGGTCAACGAATTCTTTACCAGTGATCATTTTAGCTTTTAATATTTTCAACACTTGTTGGGTGATATATGTAGTGAATAAATTATTAGGGAGGCAGATTAGTTGAATCTGAAACAACTATGGACAGGTTTAATCACTAACCTGTCTTTTATATTATTTTTATTTGGGTTAATTGCATTTGTGGTTGCCGCAAGCCTTATTAATTTTATTGTAGGTTGGGTAGTGGCCGGGATTGCTTTAATCGTTTTAGCCTATGTCATTTCGTGAAAGGAGGCGTTGAATGCTGAACCCCTTTAAAAATTTTATGTCAAAACAAACACAAACAATTAGTACCACCGGGTATTCACCATTTATGTTAAATGGTACATTGTTATCCACTAACACTGTGGATGCAGACGGAGCACTGCAAAATAGTGATATTTATGCGGTGATTAATCGAATTGCAGGTGATGTGGCCAGCTGTGAATTTAAAACAGACCAATATAGCAACATGCTAAATCAGCCCAGCACATTATTGAGTGCTTATAATTTTTGGCAAGCAGTTAGTGCTCAAATGATGTTAACTGGCAACGCCTTTGTTCTAATTCAGCGAAATGGCAATGGAAGTCCAGCAGGGTTGACCTTAATCCCGTTTTACCAGGTCAGCATTACTTTAGATAATCAACAAAATGTTCTTTATTACACAGTTAATTACGGTGATGACCGAGGGCAGGTGACATATTTAGCTGCCGATATTTTACATTTTCGCTTGTTTGTTTCTGGGCAAGTTGCCACTGAACTAGTGGGTAGCAGTCCGCTAAACAGTTTAGCTAAAGAAATTAACATCCAGAACTATAGTAATCAATTGTCACTGAGCAGTTTAAAGAATGCAATTGCGCCTAGTTATACGATTACGGTTCCGGCGGCCAAATTGGAACCGGAAGCTAAAGAAAATATTAGAAAATCGTTTGAGAATCAGAATTCTGGTTCGAATGCTGGTCGACCAATTGTTTTGGATCAATCTGCTCAGCTTGATTCCTTACAGATTAATCCGGATATAGCTAAATTATTAAATAATGCCACGTTTAGTCAGACCCAGATTGCCAAGGCTTTTTGTGTTCCAGATAGTTATTTAAATGGTCAAGGTGACGAACAATCATCAATTGAGATGATTCGTTCTTTGTATCAAAATAGTTTGAGCCTATATATTCGGCCAATTGAATCGGAGTTGTCGTTGAAATTGGGAATTGATATAAAAATGGATATTAATTCGGCTATTGATGTTGATCATCAGCAATTAATTAGTAATATTACTAAATTAAGTACTGGTCAGTCACCAGCATTAACGCCACAACAAGCACAAACAATTCTGAAACAAACGGGCGTTTTTCCTAATCTAAAAGTTTCAGCAGTGGAAGGAGGTGATGATAATGACAACAGTACCAATTAAAGGTGTTGTATCTAGTGATGATGATGCTGAAGTATATGAATTCTTTGGCTATTCAACAGTTACTCCTTCCGCAGTTAAAGATGCGTTAAGCACTGCAAATGGTCAAAATATTGTTGCCGAAATTAATTCACCTGGTGGCGATGTGTTTGCGGGTTCTGAGATATATACCGCACTTAAGAATTATACCGGTAATGTGGAAGTTGATATTGTCGGACTAGCAGCGAGTGCGGCCAGTGTCATTGCAATGGCTGGTGATACGATTAAAATTTCGCCAACGGCTCAATTAATGATTCATCGGGCTTCCACTGTATCTCAAGGGAATGCAGATGATTTATCCAGCGATTTACAAGGCTTGAACTCGACTGATCAATCAATTGCAAATGTTTATGTGCAACGAACAGGACTGGAACCACAAGCAGTTATGCAAATGATGAAACAAGAAACATATATCAACGCCAAAGATGCCGTTGAACAGGGATTTGCAGACGAAATGATGTTTGATGATCAACCAGCCAAAGTTACTAATATGCTCTCGCCGGTTATGTTGAGTAATCAGGCAATTAGTAAAATTAAATCATTGCTAACCAAAGTAAAAGAAAAGCCTAAAGAAACTAATAGCCAAACTAGTGACCAATTGCGATCACATAAGTTGGCTATTTTATTTAAGAAAGAAGGAAATTAAATTATGGATTTAAATAAGCTGCACGATGCTTGGCTTGAAGCTGGTCAAAAAGTAACGGACCTTCAAGAAAAGCGTAATCAAATGGCAGTTGAACTGAACGATTCTCCTGAAAAATATTCAGATGAGAATCTAACTAAAATTGCTGATTCAATTGATAAAGCAAAGAAGACCCGAGATTTTGCTAAAGGTGCATATGATGATGCCCTGGCAACTGCTAAATTAGTAAAGCCTGATAAACCAGCTGCAGGTGGTCAAAAAGATGTTACGCCAAAAGACAAGCCTAAGTTTATTAATATTGTCAAGGGAGCCTTAAAGGGTGATCCAAAGTTTTTGAATTTGATGTCTAGTGGACTTGATGTCAATGGAAACGGTGTTGGTTTGACGATTCCAGACGATGTCCAAACAACCATCAATACTTTAAAGCAAACTTTTACGTCGTTGGAGCCATTAGTAACTGTGGAAGGAGTTAGCGCACCATCTGGTTCACGAGTTATTGAACCACGTCAGTCGGTAACTCCATTTGCTAATTTGGATGATGAAACAGCGCAAATTGGTAATAACGATGATCCGGCAGCCTTTAAGCCATTAACTTATAAAATTCATCGCTATGCTGGTATTTCTAGCATTACAAATACTTTGATGAATGATAGTGATGCCAACCTCTTAGCATATTTGGAAAACTGGATTGCTAAGAAAGATGTTATTACTCGAAACAGTGAAATTTTAAAAGCGTTGGCTAAGTTACCAAGCGCACAAAAAACCACAGTTAATAGTTTTGACGCCATTAAGGATATTTACAACAAGGAATTGGATCCACTGATTTGGAATGAATCTGCATTTGTTACTAACCAATCAGGCTTTGCTGTTCTGGATAAAGTCAAGGATAATAACGGACAATACGTCATTCAGCCTAACCCGCTTAATCCATCACAAAAAATGTTGGCTGGTAAGACAATTACAGTTATTGCCGATGCCTTTCTGCCCAATGATGAAAGCAGTTTCCCACTTTACATTGGTGCTTTGACGGAAGCTGTTCGTCTATTCGACCTTCAGCAGATGTCTTTGTTGGCCACCAACATTGGCGCCGGTTCTTTCGAAAATGACTTGACTAAGATTCGGGCAATTGACCGCTTCGATGTCGAATTGTGGGATACCCAATCGGTCATTTATGCACCATTTACTGGGTTGGCAGATTTAACTCCTGCTGCAAAGACTAGTTCAACTGGCAAGTAATTGAAATAAGTCGCCAATGAAATAAACAATACAGTGATGGGCGGCTGTTAGGAGGGGTGTCATGTGACGGTTAATCCGAAAGAATTAATGGATGAGTTGCATATTGACCAAAGTCCGACTGAATTAACGACTGTTACCAATTTGATTAATGAAGCAACCGAGATTGTCAATCATTCAGTCAGTTCAACTGAAACCCAATATCAGGCCTCATCAATTTACGACTTAGCAATAAAAACACTGGCAACTCAATTATATTATGATCGGGAATTATCTAAAGGGATGTCAGCTGGTTTGTTGATGATGCTAGATCAACTCCAAGGAATGGTTTCAGGAAGTGATCCGGATGGCACTTAATAAATTTAGTCCGGAGCAGTTTAATCGGCAAGCCCAGTTTGGAACGGCTTTACCAACAATTAATCCTAATACTGGTGCATCAGGAACGCAATTTAAACCACAGTTCGTGTTATGGTGCATGCCTTATACGCGAACTAACACACAGAACGTTTCGCTTTTGGGAACAGATTTTGAAGATACTATTCAAATTGTTATTCGACACAATCCGTTAATTGACAAAGGTCTGCTAGTTCAATATCAAGACCAACTATATCAAATCGTTAATTTGAGTTTAGATGATAGCAATAAAATTGTGACTTATGACATTTTGACTCTACAGATTAATGAGAGGGTTGGTAAAAAACATGGTTAGTATGGCCGAACAATTAGACGATTATTTAGCGAAAATAAAACGATTGGTACCCAACCGGGCGGAAAGAACTATAATCACTAAAGCCGGTGCCGATGTTTTACAAAAGAAATTGGCTAATAAAACTAAGCAGCTACATTACACTAATCGAATTGCCTCAGAAAAGGATCCACATTTAGCTGATAGTGTGCTAGTTAGTATGACAAACGTTGATGGTGATGTGGATGGGACAGCGACAGTTGGCTGGGTCAAGAAAAAAGCAGTGATTGCTCGCTGGCTAAATGATGGCACTGTTTACATTGTCGGTGATCACTTTGTGGAAAAGACCCGTGAGGAAACTCGTTCTGATATATTAAAATCTGAATATATTAAGTGGAAGGAGCTGGGTCACTAATGGAATTACCAGTTATGACTGTTTATCAGTTAATTCAATCTTTACACTATGGTTGGATTGACCAGCTTTATTCCATGAACATTCCTCCCGGAGCTGATACTTCTGGAAAGCAGACCATTGTCTTGATTACTTCCATTACTGAACCGTTGGGCGGATATCGGAACGATCAATTTAGTAATATGCAAGCTAATATTCAAGTTCAAATATTTTGGAAAAAAGATACACAAGAAAATATTTTTAATGAAGAAGTTGCCCTAATGAATAATTTGGATAATCAGGATTGGCTGGTTAGCTCACATGAGCCTAACACTGTGGATCCAGACACCGATCAAGTTACGGCAACTTTTTCAGTTACTAAAACAATTATAGTAAAGAAAGAAGGACTTTAAATGTCAACACATGGTATTAAAGATGTCACCTTTGGTTTGGTTGATGCTAATGGTAAATTACTGACTAGCGATGCAGGAGTAGGAACTAATGGTATCTATTTAGTGGATGGCGATGCTAAAGGCGCTACGACGGCCACAGTTTCTGGCTTGGAAGCCGCGGGTACTGTCGCCTATGCTAATGATGAAGCAAAACGAGTTTCAAATGGTCAGGCACAACCAGAGGTCGCATTGGAATTCTTGGATATTGATTTTGACGAGTTGCAAAAACTCAAAGGATATATTCATGATGCGGCTAATGGTGGTTGGACACGTCGATTGCCAAAGCCCCATGTAGCAATGTTGTTACATTTTCGTTCATACACGAATATTGATATGTACGAAGGCTTTGCTAATGGTCAACTAATTGAAACTGGTAGTTCTCATGCAACGGATAATAATGCTGAAACTGATGCCAATACGGCGTTAACTTACCAAGCATTAACACCAGCTGACAATACAATCTTCAACGGAGAACCGTACAAGATTTGGATGTCTCAAGATACTGGATTTGATAAAGCTAAAATGTTGGCCGAAGTCTTTGGTGGTTATTCAGCTACTACCGGCGTTAAAATGCCAGGAAAATAAATTAAGGCGGGGATTGTTCCCCGTATACATAACTAAATAAAATAAAGGAGTTTTGATCATGAAAATTAATATTACTCGATTAGGTTTACGTAAAAAGTCAGCTGAGGTTAAGACTACTGTAGGAGTCGTTGAGAAAGCACAAAATTTACAAATTCAATTGTTGAAATCAGATTCAATTGACTTTACTAATGATGATCCACTAGTAGTTTTAGAAACGCAAAAGAAAATGGTTCAAGGATTAGTGCAATTTATGATTGATATTTTTAAGCTATCCGACAAAGAAGTTGAAAAGATTAAATCCACTTTGGATTTTACGGATTTTCAAAATTTCATGGCCTATGTATTATTCCGGTTTCAAGGTATGAGCGATGAAGATTGGGAGACTGTTACTAAACAACAAACTGAGGAATCAGCAGACCCAAAAGAAAGCAATTAAGATTAGCCAAATTAATTAATGACCTAAGCATATCCCAACAAGATATGCTTTTTTTTAAACAACAAATGATGAAGCAAGGAATCTTACCAGATGAGTTAAACCGACAAGATTACTTTGAATTTATGGCAGTCTTAAATGCTAAAGATAAGAAGAAACAAGTAACAGATCCGGTTGTCGAGTTATTAAATAAACGAAAGGGGACTGACTAATGGCCACAATTAATGATGTAATGAGTACTTCAATTCGCTTGGATGCAGTGCAACCCGCACGGTCATTAAAAACTTTAACTAATTACATTAAAGCTAATACCAATGCATGGCGTTCTCAGGAGGTGGCCTTAAAATCTTCTGGAGATAAGCTAGATGCTTTAAAAACTAGGTATCAAGGAATATCAGAAGAAATCAAAGGTTATAACTTAAAAATTGATGAGCTAAAACGTCGACAGTCAGGCCTTGATCAAACAACCAACCAAGGTTCAGAAAAGTATGCCAAATATGCTAATCAGATTGCTAAAGCACAAGAGAAGATTGCTGGTTTAAATGATCAACAGTCTAAGGCGGAAAAGCAATTTGAATACCTTAATTCAGGACTATCTGGATTACAGCGCAACTATCATAACCTTAATCAGGTAACTAATTCTTATGTGGATGCGCTAAAGGCTCAAGGAAAGATTAACCAGGCTGGTCAAGTAAAGCTTAAAGGCCTTAAGGAAGGATTGAATAGCTTATCTGATCAGTACAGATTACAAAATAGTGAACTCAGTAAAAACTCACAGGCTTATAAACAAGCCCAGTTGGCCTATGAAAAACAACAAAATGTTGTTAACCGCCTCGCCAATGATACCCACAAGAATGCGGATGAATATGTTCAAGAAAAGGAAAAACTTAATCAATTAAAAGGTAGCTTGGACATTGCTAACGAAGCTTTTAACACCCAACAAGTACGAGTCAACAAAACAGCCACTTCACTGGCCAATGTGCGTTCTGATGTGGTCAAGTACGATTTACAAGTCGGTCACATGAGTGATGCAATGGTGCGATTGGGCGATAAAGCTAACATTGCTAAGAATAAATTTAAAAATTCATTTGGATCAATTAAAGGTAGTTTACTAGGTGCCAGCGTAGCGATGGGGACATTGGGAGCAGCAGCTTTTTCTGGCGCTAAAAAAGCAACTGAACTTCAAAATGTTTATAAAGTAAACCAAAACTTACTGGTTACGGGTGGCGACAAGGCTAAAACTGCTATTAAAACCGTGACAGAAATGCAAAAAGACGGGGCTAAGTACGCTCTTAAATATGGAGTTAGTCAAAAAGAAATTGCTGATCAATACCAGGATTTAATCAAGCGTGGTCATACAGGTGCTGAATCATTAGCGGTTATGAAAACTGAACTACAAGCCAGTGTGGCTTCTAGTGATGACTTTAAAGATGTGGTTAAAGTATCAAGCCAGGCGATTGAAGCATTTGGCATGAAAACCAATAATACGGCAAAAATGATGCACAACACTAAACGTGTAGTTAATGCATTAGCTTATTCTGCTGACATGACTGCTACTGACTTCCACAGTTTAGGCAAAGGCATGGAATATGTAGGCGATTCAGCTCATAATGCGGACTTTAGTATTGAGCAAACTTCCGCTGCTTTAGGTGAATTGAGTAACCATGGCTTGGAAGCTGATAAAGCTGGGACAGGTCTGCGAAAAATTATTACTAGTTTAGCAGCTCCAACAAATTCAGCTATGGGCGCTTTAAATGAAATTGGAATTAAATCAACTAAAATATTCCAAACTGCCAATGGTAATTTCAAAACGTTGCCTGCAATTTTTAAAATTATTGAGGAACATACTAAAAAACTTGGTGGAGCTGATACAGCGCGCATCTTTAAAAATGTTTTTGGTCAAACTGGCATGCAAGCAGCTCAAATCTTAGCTAAATATAATGGCCAATTGGCTGATTTAACCAACAATGTTTCTAAAGCAAGCAAAGCTGGGACTTACGTTCAAAGATTAGCTAACAAAAATGCTCAAACTGCCCAAATGTCTCAGAAACGATTTAAGCAAGCCTGGGATCAATTATCAATTATGTTTGGGTCTAAGTTGTTGCCATATATGACAAAAGCAGCTAATCAAATGACCAAGCTCTTTGGTGAAAAAGGCTTTCAGAAAGATATTGGTAAAACGGCTACTTTAACTGCACATGTGGCAGGAGGAATCGCCAATATTGGCATTTTTGCTATTAAACATTATGAAGGTGTCAAGCGCTTTGGTGAAGCATTAACTGCAATTTGGGCAGTTGGCAAAGTTTATAAATACTTTAAAATATTTAGCGACCTTACTTCTGTTTTTAGTGGTCAAAAGCTAAAGGTGAACCGATTGACATCAGCATATGATGATCAAACTTTAGCTATTGAACGTAACACTAAGGCTAAAGAAGCTAATGTGGATGCCGGAAATGGTACCAGTACAATTGATGATATTGCTGATAACGCTGGTGGTGAAGGTAAGGTTGCCGAAGATGCTGAAAAAGACGGTAAAATAGCGGTTCACGACATAGATGATACAAGTAAAGTCACCGAAGATACCGGAAAGATAGGCCGATTCGCTAAATTAGCTGAAAAGTTTAAAGGTGTTAGCAAATTAGGAAAGGTTGTTGCAGGCTCTGTAGGTGTCTTAGACGTTTTAAATTCAGCAACTGATTTAATTGGCATGAAAAAGAAGAGTGCCGGTTCACACATCGGCGCTGCTACTGGTTCACTAGGTGGTACAGCAGCTGGTGCAGCAATCGGGACAGCTATTTTACCTGGAATTGGCACAGCTGTTGGCGCTGGATTGGGTGGCTTGGTTGGTGAAGGTGTTGGTCGTAAGTTTGGTAAAGCTATTCAAAAAGGACTTTCAGCACAAAAAATCCATACACCTAAATTATCTACCAAGTCTTCTTTCAAGAAACTTTCTGATGAAGCGACAAGCTATTATAAAAACCGTGAAGCTCAGGACAAGAAGAACTTACAATTACTTTATAAAAACGGGGACATTACTAAAAAAGAGTATGAAAAACGTCTGCAAGTCATTAAGGGTGAAGGTTCTAAAGCCAATCGATTAACTCTGATGAGTCAGAAAGATCAGCAAGCAATTGCCAAATATTATGCACAATCACGGCAACGACTAACGGAATCATGGAATAAAAAGATTCTAAAAGCTGAGAATAAATATGGTAAGGGATCCGTTCAAGTTGAAAAGTTGCAGAAGGAAAAGAAAGAAGCACTTGAGAAACAACATCTTAAATTTGCTACGAAAGTAACTGCTAAGGAAGCCGAACTGCATACTACCTTAGCTGGCCAGATTAAATTGTCTACTAATAAGATTGCTAAAGATTATAAAACGCTCACTGAAAAGAGTAAAAAGTATTCCAAAGAAAAAATGATTAAATTGGTGGCTAATGCCGATGAAGAGCAAAAATCTGTCAGTAAAAAAGCCAACGATGAATATCATAGTGTCTATAACGCTGCTTGGAAGAAATATAAAAATACAGTTAAAGCAGCAGATGAAGAGTACAAGGGAAATAGTTCGGCTGCCAAGGCACAACGCCAAAAAATTATTGAGGAGGCTCGTAAACAAAGAATTGGTGTGATTAATCATGCCAATAAACAAAAAAACGATTCAATCACTAAAGCAAAACAGCAGTCTGATAAGGTTTACGATTATGCGCATAATCAAAATCAGAAGGTAACAGCTCAGGCTGTTTCTCAATATGAGAGTATTAAGAAAAATAATTCCAAAACCAAAGACAATTACAGTCTCTCCTGGCATGGCATCTGGAAGTCAGTTGGTAATTGGATTGGCAAACTGGTAAATGGGATGAATAAGAATGCCATTTCAGCCCAGAACAAAGTCTTTAAACAATACGGTGGTTCACAAACTTTGGATCAGATTCCAACGGTAGCCTGGGCAACAGGTACCGGATTATTGAAAAATGGTTTATTAACCCAACCGGTTTTGGCTAAGCTTAATGATGGTCACGATTCACCAGAAACACATAATAAAGAAATCATTGTCCACGCAGATGGGCAATTAGAACCAGTTGAAGGTAAAGATACTCACCGGTTCCTAGAAGCTGGTTCCGGCGTTTTAAATGCTACAGAGTCTAAGATGTTAATGGCTTTAAATGGCATGCAGCACTTTGCGTCAGGTACTGGTTTATTTGGTGGTATCGGGAAACTCTTTAAAGGCATTTGGGGTTCTTTAAAACAGAAGTTGTCGGCACTATCACACATTGCTAATCATTCTGATGCAACTTTCAAACAAGTTTTTCAACCTAATTTTGGCGATATAAAGGGAACAGTTGGGAAGAACTTTGCCAATATGTTTGGCAAACGCGACAAGCAACAGGGTTCGGTTTGGTGGGATACTGCCTGGAATATGCTACATGGCATGGTTTCCGAAGGCGGCGGTCAAACTGATTCAGCATTTTTGAATGAAGCTAAGAAATTGGCAAATAGTGCCCATCACCGATATTCTGAAGGCTCTAATGTCCGCTTAGGACCGAATTATTATGATTGTTCTGGCTTAGTTTATGAGACTTTGAAACACATGGGAATTACAGTTCCTGGTGGCTCGACTACTGTCCCTGAATACAACTTTTCTAAGCCTGTATCTTGGAAGAATGCGAAGACTGGTGATTTAGCGTTCTTCGGTCGTGGAGGAAGTCAACACGTTGGTATCGTGGTCGATAACAGTGGTTCTGGACATATGTTCAGTGCCGAAAATCCAAAGGACGGGATTAAATATTCTACCATCAAGGGCTTCGGTGATTTTGTTGGGATTCGAAGAGTGCCTGGGTTGATTGACAAAGTTAAAAAGTCAACTAAATCTCATAAACAAAGTTCTGGGTTACAAACACTAGTAAAATCTCAATTAAAGCATTCCGGGGTTTGGAGTTGGGTATCGAAAAATTTAAAACCATTATGGCAAAAATTGTTTGGTAGTTTAAGCAGCTTTGGATTAAGTGGTGATGTGGCAGCTAGAGCTAAAACCTTAGCTAAAGCATTGAAAAAGCTGGATCCACGCGCAACTAAAGCAGGAATTGCTGCAATTCTTGGTAATTGGGAATTTGAGTCAGGATTAAATCCTAACGCAAGAAATTCATCTGGTGGAGCTTCTGGGCTTGGGCAGTGGTTAGGTGGTAGACTGAATCATTTGAAATCATATGCTCATCGTCATGGTGAAAACTGGCGCAATGCAGCTACCCAATTAAAGTTTGCGTTAAGCGATGACAGTTCTGATTCTTCTGTATTTAAACGAATCCTCGAGGGTCACGGTTCGATCACTTCGTTAGCTAGTCAGTTTTCTGAAGATTGGGAACGCGGTGGCTATACGGGGCAACACGTTAACGGTGCGAAGAAAGTTGCTAATTATTTGGGATATGCGAATGGTGGCTTAGTTGATCAAGAACAGTTAATTAAAGTAGCCGAACGTAATAAACCGGAAACCATCATTCCATGGGATATTAATAAACGAGGACGAGCCTATGAATTGCTAGCTGATACTATGGCTCATTTTAAGCAAACAGATCAGCACACCAACCAATCAAGCAATTCGGATGGTCAGGCTGTCAAAAGACTTGAAGCTAAGTTTGATACAATGATTAAACTTATGAGTCAATTGGTCGATGGCCAAAACAATCCGATTCCGGCAGTAGTGACTGACAAGCAAGTTTTTCAGGCAGTCAATAAGCATAACAAACGAACAACGGCTAAGAATAATTGGGGAAGAGGTGTAACCTTTGGCTAATAACGATAATTATGATGTAAACACATTTGATTTTGCGTTTGATGAAGATGGAAATGGTGGTTTTAATTCGGAAGACGATTTAGGCATATTTCTAAATCATGTATCGAAACCGTTAGCCCCCAATATTACTGAGTCATTTCAAGACGTCCCTAAACGTTATGGTGGTGTGTACTTGGGAACAGATTACGGTGAAAAAGAATTTGACATTCCAATTACCTGTTTCTGTACCACCCGCGATGAATATAACGAACGAATTAAAACATTAACTAACGTTTTAGTTAATACCAGCAGTGATGCTGATACTGAATATCCGTTGAGGTTTAATGACGATCCAGATGTAACTTATTATGGACACTTTACGAGTATTCCAACACCGACATTTATTAATGAAGGTGTTCAGGACTTTCAAACCACGTTAGTCTTCATGCTGGCGGATCCTCGCGGTTTCCTGCCGCAAAAAGAAATAAAAATTACGGACAATGATCAGCAAATTATTCCTGAAGGAAATACGGAAGTTGATCCAATTATTCATATTATTCCGAAGACCGATCTTTATTATGTGGGTTATGAAACAAATGATGATTATGTAGCGGTTGGATATAATGTTGATGACGGTGATACGACTACGGATAGTGATGGCAACGTCACAGTCATGGGACAATCCCAAACTCAACAGGTAGACGACCCGTGCAACTCATTAGCCACGTGGATTCAATGTGGTGAGGATACACAAGCTTTTCCAATTTATAAGGGTGAGTTAGATGGAAAATCGGCAGCCACTGGTACTTCAATTATGGTGGCTAAAGATAAAGATGATCATTACGAATGGGGATCTCGTGGGAAACACAAGAATTTTTACGGACCAGCGGTTATGCATAATGGTCTACCGAAAATTACTCCCTATTGGAAAGTTTCGGTACGCTTACATCATGTTAAACGAATGAAAAATGAGCGGGCGATGGGAAAGATTGAAGCTTATTTATTGGATAATAATGGTAATGTTTGTGGCCGGATGGGGATTGAAGATTACTCAATGGGACGGTATCCACGGGCGTTTATTCAATTAGGTAATAATTTTGATAGTAGTAACTCTGATAGCTACTTAACGTTGCTTTTTGATGAAGGTAATGGTCAGCAGAAACAAAATGAGGCTACCAAGCATGTTAAAGTTGCCTACACAAAAACGGTCACCGTTAAGAAGAAGACGACTAAAAAGAAGAAGTGATATAAATGAATCTACAATTCTTTGCGCGAAAAACTCGAAAAACTCGTAAAAAGACTAAGACTAAAAAGAAACGAGTTGTGAAATCTAAAAAGGGTGGCAAGAAGAGTAGTAGTAAAGGGGGTAAAAAAACATCAGCTCCCAAAGCTACAACAAAGAAGAAAAAGGAAAAAGAATATGTAACTGAAACCTCGTATATGAATAAGGATGCCTACTCGAATTTTTATGGTGAATTTATTCTTGAACGACAGAAAAAATCGGATAGTTCGGGGAATGTTTACGACAACTGGGTAGCAGAAATTAACCAGTGGGATCCTAAAACCGGTGAGCCATATAGTGTTAACAATACAAGTAAAACTCACATGCATAAGGAAAAGTTGGATAAATCCGGTAAGTTTGGTTTTGCTTTAGCCAACTTAGGCGTTTTCTTTGGTAAGCATGATATTAAAGAGGACTTAGTTAATCCAGTGGTGGCGTATAAGTCAGATTATGAAGCTTTAACCAATTATGAAGAATGGCGCAGTGATGGCTCTACTGATCCGGATGATACACCACATATTATTGCCAAGGCTGGTCAAGAAATTATTATTGATACAGCCAATAATAAAGTTACCATTGATGGAAAGCCGGCAGATAAATACGTTTCATGGTTATCGACTTTTCCTAAATTAACTGGTGGAGTTCCACAAACTCTACACTTTTTCCCGGATCCCAAAAATGCTGATGTAACAATTGAATATCGACCAGCAATTAAGTAGTCACGAAAGCGACTACTTTTTTTATACATAAATAAGGAGGTTAGAGATTTGTATATTATCCTGGATAAAAATTTAAAGCGAGTTGCCACGTTATCGACTAATTCAGACGCCAACCCGTTTTGGGGTGAAGTAGTTGAACGCCAAATTGCCGATGATAACAGTAACTCGGATGATGGCATTACTGGCGTTAGCACTTTTAATAGTACGGATCCGAATGCTAACTCCAAAAGTTGGAATGATACATTAACAGGACTAACCATGTTGCAAAGTGCCCCTGCGGCTCAATACTTAACGGTTGGTAATAGTGTTGCTGTGTATGATGATGTGCATAATCATTGGCGTATTTATCGAATTTATCAGGTTGATGAAACTATTGATGCCACTAGTGGGGCTCACTTAGTAACGGTGGATGCTATTAACCTAGCAATCTATAAACTTAATAAGACCATTCCACCACAAAAAGAAATTAAAGATTGTAAATTAGATCAAGCCATGCAGTGGATCATGGCTGATACCGGTTGGGATTTACAAAATAATTGCTCTTCAGGATTATTTGCCGATATTAACTTTGATGGAACGGCTTCTAGTCAAGCAGCCTTGCAGACAGTCTTATCAACTTACGATGCAGAAGCCGATGCCTATTGTCATATTGACTCCAACGGTATTGTGACTGATCTAATTTTAGAATTAGCTGATCAATTGGGAGAAGATGAAGGCAAGTCAATTACCTATGGGCAAAACATGTTATCTGTCCAACGAGAAACAGTTGATACTAATTTAGTAACCAAGCTTTACATTGTGGGCGCAAATAATGCTTCAATTGCAGAGGTTAATAATGGTAAGAACTATATTACCGATCTATCGGCAAATTCTCTTTATAACAATGATAGCAATACCTGGCTAGAAGGGACCATCACGAGTGATACCATTACTGAACCTAAAGCATTACTTGATTGGGGATTACGTGAATTAAGATTGTACAATCATCCACGAATTAACTATGCCGTGGAGGTTACTCAAGATTTTCAAGCTAACTTGGGCGATACTATTAAGGTGATTGATTTATCCATGAACCCAATTTTAACAACGGAAGCGCGAGTCATTCAGCAAACCACTTCGGAGAGTGATCCAAGTCAAAATAAAGTTGTCTTGGGAGAGTTTAGCACAGTTAAAGTAATTACGCCGGCGTTTATCCGTAATATGGAACAGCGTTGGAATGACCATGTTAAGAAACTATTTGAAGATGCCCGAGAAAATGCCAATGCAGCCACAGTCAGTTTGATTACGCCGTTAGGTTCAACTTGGTATAACACGGATACTTCCAAACGGGTGATTGCGAGATTGTTTATTGAAGGTGAGAATGTAACTTCTCATTTAGCACCGCAAGCTTTTAATTGGCAAAAAGTTAATATGGATGGCACCCGTGATATTGGGTGGGAAGCTGACCATGCAAAAGATGGTTATCAGGTTACTATCGAACCACCATTTGTCGGGACACTATTAGTCACCATTGATGATACTTATGTGAAAGATGAGGCAGAGATGTGGATTGATACCAGCAATTCAGCTGATGGTTCCTGGAATAAGCTTTGGGAAACTAAAGATGCCGCCAACAAAGATTTTAATGGCGATCAGCATATTGGGGCCTTACAATTTTCATATTTATTGAGCGATGGTTCAGTATTGTCTAGTTATCACTATTCTAAAGACAAAAACCATTCAGATTGTGAATTTATTAAATGGAACGCTGATGGAACATTACAGAGCATGATGTTTGTAACTGGTGGTGGCCATTGTGGATCGTTCGGCTATGATGAAAGTTCCAATACGATTTATACAGAAATAAAAGATCCAATTGATGGGAAATATTATTTGGTAACAATGGCATACCAAGCCAATACAAGTGCTAGTAATATAACCAAGTGGTGCCAAGTAAAACAATATTTTCGAGTTGCAGTTGATTTGAAAAATAATCTATGGCTGGGAAGCACGACGAGTGGGAAAGTGTATGTTTGTCAGATAAGCGATTTACAGACAGGAAACTTCAAACCAATCATTGAATTTAAATTGCAAGATTTTAAATGGAAGCCATTACCAGCTGGAACCACTAATAATGGCGCTTATAACACTCTTCAGGCAAATGGGATTAGTTACCCATTTGCTTTTTTTACGGCGGGTGATGCTAACAATGCTGATGACAAACATGTTATGTGTATTAACTTAATTACACAGTCAATGGTATTTGATTATGTGGTGGAACCAATGCAGGATATTAAGTTAACAGTGCCGTTGGAAAATGGCGGTCATTTGGAGCCGGAGGGCATATATGAAGATGTTAATAATTCTAGGTTAATTGTTGGCTTTAACGTTTCTGAATATAGGGATGCTGCACATACTGTCTCTATTGCTCATAGTGCCCTATATACAGCTCCACTTGGAATCCGTGATGATTCTAAAGACTTAGTTGTTGAATATCCTGAACAAGATGAAGGCGAGAATGATGAAGCTGAACAACCAGTAATTACCGGAAATGATAATGCTGATGATTCAGATGATAGTTCTGATAGTGATGAAGATGGAGATGAATTAACTGGTGAAGGAACCAAAATTGAGGATGGTGATAACGATTGATTATTGCAACGGGAACTTTAAATATTGATGAAAATGCTAAGCTTGCCCAGCAAGCTTCTGACGATGCCAAAAGTGCCGCTAATTCTGCAGCTGATGAAGCGGGTAAGGTTAAAACATCGTTGGATGGGAAAATCACTGTTTCATCTCAAGAACCATTTGATGATGGGAAAAGTCATGATGAAGGTGATATTTGGTACGTCCAAGACAGTAACCATATAACTAGTGAAATGTACACCTATGATGGATCTGATTGGGTTAAGACTAAGATGTCCCAAACAGCCTTGTCAGTTGGCCAGCTTTCAGCGTTATCTGCTGATTTAGGAACCATTGAAGCCGGATATTTAAATTCGGTAGAAATTGATTCATCAATCATTAAAGCTGGCAGTATTTCTGGTTCATCTTTGTCGTTAACAAATGGAAATACTAATTATTGGTTAGATCAGAACGGGTTTCATGACAGTTATTATGGAAACGATATATTTAATGGATATGTAAAAAAAGATGTTTGGATTAATGAATCAGGAATTTCAATTTCTGATGGAAATTATAAGGCTGATATTCAACCAGAACAAATTAAAATGTCTGGTGGTGGTGGAACAGGAACTATTTGGCCTACGAATATTAATTGGCCTGCTATTACAATTTCAGATAACATTCAAATAGATTCTAAACACATAATTCACAGCAATGATTATGGAGCTTTGTATTTTGAAGGAGGTTCTGATGGTGGTGAAGATGGTATTGACATTCATGCCGGCGGGGTTTACTCACATGGAACCAATTTACTTAGTGAAATTAATAAGATTGAAAAGAAATTGAAGATGTAAGGTGATCTGATGAATGATATTAACGCACAAGATTTAATTAACCAATTGGTTAATGAGTACAGTCAAGATATGGCAGCAAAAAATCAACAAATTGCGTTATTAAAAATTGAAAATAATCAGCTTAGAAAGAAGGTGAAAACTAATGAGTAAGGAGCTCGCATTCACGGATGATAATGATGTGGTTAAATATTTAGATACAACCACTGCTTTTAATCTGGCACTCACGGCCGACGGGGTGGCCTTTGATTTAACTAATGCTAAGTCAATTCTGGTTAAAATAGCTAATGACGATGGATATATCATGCAAGAAGCTATTGATTTAACCACTGTAACTAGTCCGCTTGGTGGAACACTAAGCTTTCCAATTAATCAGGATATCATGAACACATTGGTTCCAGATGATTATGATATTGAAGTTTGGGTTACTATGAATGATGGTACGCAGGCCATCTTTCCAAGTGATGGTACATTAGGCTTTTCAATTGAAGAGAACCTAATGAGTGATACTGGTGAAGTAATTCCGACAATCACTTTGAATGATTTTCAGCAACAATTTGATGATCTAAGTAGCCAAATGGAGAATGCAGTTCAAAATGTGCATAAGGGTGACCAAGGTAACCCTGGTAATGGTATTAAGTCTGCCAACAATCAGTATCAGTTAAGTGATTCACCAGTTACAGTTCCCACAGGGGGCTGGTCAGATACTATTTTGGCAACAACTGATCAACTTCCTTATCTGTGGACTAAAATTATTTTTACCTACGATGACGGGACTACTAAAGAAATTAATTTTGTTTCCAGCCGAGGTGATACTGGTAGTCAGGGACCAATTGGACCAGTGGGACCACAAGGAAAACAAGGAAATGGTTTGGTTGTTAGGGGGAAAGCTGATAAAGAGGAAAATTTACCCACAACGGGTAACAACCAGGGTGATGGTTACTTAGTTGGAACAGACTTATATATCTGGATAGATGGTTCATGGCAAAACATGGGAAGCATTACGCCTAATTTAGCTGATTATGTAAAAGTGGCTGATATGAACAATGCTTTAAACACTAAAGTTAATGTTACTGATATGCGTAAACCAGCAAGTGATGTAGCCGGGATTGAAGAAGTTAACGCCAAACAAGATAAAATTGGTTACACACCTGCTGATGATTCCAAAGTTGCCCACCTATCTGGTGCTAACAACTTTGATACCGTTCCAACTGTTAATAATAATCCGTTATTACTAGCAAGCAGTTTGCCAAGTGACCTAGCACGAACGGGTTCAGATCAGGAGTTTACGGGTAAAAATACTTTTGATACTGCGCCAATTGATAAAACAACGGGTAATCCATATATCACTAAAGATGGTGTACCAGCAGTCCCATCAACACTTGCGGATACAACTAAGGATGCCAATTTTACAGGAAAACTTCAAAAGTCTGGAATTGATGTGGCAACTACGTCAGATGTAAGCAGTGCAGTGAACACTGCAACAGCAAACATGGCAAATACTACAAAGTTAGCAAACTTTACAGCTGGCTTACAAGTTAATGGTAAAGATGTTAGCACAGGTGGTGGTGACAAACTAACAACACCTTGGGTTGTGACTAATTATCAATCAACGAACACGATGGGCCCACATGGCTGTAACGAAGCAACCGGATGGCGTATTTATAATGACATACTGTATTACTACGGTTATTTTTATGGGGCTACGGTATCAGAAGCTGTTATTTTTAATCTTTACACCGCTTATCCAGATTTTAAAAAGACTTTTAAAACTCTTGGTAGCAGTCCGGAATTAATGCATCAAACGTCATCTGGTTTTTGGGCTTTTAATGATTGGGGGAATCAGATGGTGAGAAATGAGGGCAGCCTATTAATAAGTGTTGAAAATAACGCGACACCACTTTCTGTAAATATTGTTTATCCATTGGATCGCTTATAAAATAAAGGAAGATAAAAACTTATGTTAAACGAATTATTAAAATCATTCAATTCATTACAAGTAACCGGTGCAGTTGTTTTTATGGTACTGCTTAAGCTTGTTAAGACACTGTGGAAAAATAAAATTGTCACTTGTTATTGGTTGGAATGAATTAACAAAAGATCAGTTTACTGATATTACTGGTAAGAATTATGACACAGGGGTGGAAAATTCATCAACTGCTTCTTAATTGACGGTCAGTTGAGTACACTCACATGTAGACGTTTTTTTGGAATGCAAGTTTAATTAAATTAAAGTCCGTCACTTTTTTGGAACAGTGGTATAATCATTTTCGTAGGCATTAACCCCTTTAGTGCCTACGCATTCCAACATTCATCTGAGCATTTATGAATGTCCCATACTCATACATTCCCCTCAATGTATCTGATGTATACACGCCCGTCATAAGATGGGCGTGTTTGTTTTTAATAATTAGTTGTTACGACTATATAATCGTGATACAATGCGTTTGTGGAATTCCATTCCTCCAAGAAGGAATTTCATGTTCTTCAATATGATAAGAATTGAGGACGCCCTTTAAAGCGGGGCGTTTTCTTTTACACAAATTTTATGGAGGTTGTCTTATGTATACACAAATATTAAATATTTTAAATTCCTTTAAAGCAACCGGATTGGTTGCTTTTTTAATTGCTGTAATTCCAGCAACTTACAAATTGGTTAAACCGTTGATTGAAGCTAAAATTAAAACTGAAAAGAATACTCATATCAAGCAAGGGATGGAATTAGGCTTGAAATTAGCGAATGCTTTCGTTCCTGTGGTGGCAAGTATGCCTGCTTTAAGTAACTCAGATCGCAAAAAGGCGGTTAACCAATTTATTGATTCTGGCTTAAAAGAGTCCGGCTTTAATTTTAAAGCAGAAACAATTGAAGGATTAGCAGAACAAGCTTACCAGTATTATAAACACACTCTAAAGGGAGATAATCACAAAGCACCTGTTACTCCGGCGCATACAAATGACGTTACACCCGACGTTCCAGTCGATGACGATCCGGAAGTATTTAAAGAACCCCAATCATCTGAACAAAAGTAGGAGATGATGAAAATGACTAAAAAGGTTGCTGATTTGTCTGCGTATCAAGGCAGTTCTGAGGCCTATATGAGATCTTTAAAAAGCCATGGAATTGACTCCATAGTTGCTAAATTAACTGAAGGCACTGGATACATTAACCCTAAAGCTAGAGAACAAGTGGCTAACGGATTCAAAGTATTTGGTACTGTGAGTGTTTATCATTTCTTTCATGGTCATGGTTCATCAGAAGCTAAGTATTTCTTAGCTTGGGTAAAAAGCTTTGGGTTGGATAAATCCACAGTCTTGGCCCTAGATGTGGAAGCACAAGACCTTCCTTGGAAGACCACAGCTGAAGTAAATGCCTTTTTAAAGGAGTTAAAAGCCAACGGATTTACCAACGTTATTACTTATGGATCCGGTTCATGGTTTGCTGAAAAGCGAATTGATCGAGCGAAACTTATTGATAAGCATATTTGGGTAGCGGCGTATGGTGTTAGTCAACCGGGAATTGATAATGCGAATGCCTGGCAATATACCGATAACTATAATGGATTAGGTGTTGACGCCAGTTTAGATTTTGATGGTTCACTGTCCGGAAGTGGGATAGTTATTAAGCCTGCAAAACCGGAATATTATCAAATGCCAGGCCTATACGAAGTAACACAAAGCGTAATTCACCAATTTAACGATGCTGAATTCAAGTCAAAACGGCATACCCGTCTGATTAAAGGAAGTCGATTCTATGCTACCCCAATAAAATATGGTAAAATTTATCGACTTTCTACACCGACTGGTTACTATACAGCAAACAAAGATAAAGTTAAATTTATTTTTGCAGTAAAGGCTGGTGATAAGTAATGGTGGAAGTTCCTGATGAAATCAATATGACTAAAATGCTCATTGGCATTAAAGAAGATATTTCTTCCATTAAACAACAGCTGAATGATCAGGCTGATTTGAATGCCAAAACAGATAAAGCTTTGGCTAAGTCTATTGAAAATGAACATCGAATTGATAATCTTACACATATTAACTATGCATTAATTTCTTTAGTGGCAACGGGAATTATTGTACCGTTGATTATTTATTTAATTGAGAAATTTATGTGAGATGAATTCCCCCTTGGATGATTATTTTTGGGGGGAGTACATATATTGGTATATATTAATTAATATTATTTTGTGATTTTGATAACATTATGCATATATTAGTGTTTGGTTATTGAACTATCACTTTTTCGGGAAAAATAGCAAATAACGGGCAAATAACGGCCAAACAAATTTTAAGACGCCTTTATATCAACGTTTGTAAGGGGCACTTGTGCCTGCAGTCGGCATGACGTATCACCGAGAAGAATAGAGGATATTGACAAATAATATTTTGTCGATATCCTCTTTTTTGTAAGATTTTGACCGAGTATATAGCTGGTGGAATTTAGAGTTGTTCCATAAACCTTAGGACATTCAATTCAATAACTAAAATTGGTATATACGAATAATGATTAATTGGTATATAGAAATTTCTGATAATACATCCTGACAACAAAGATCCTACCAGTGTATATCAAAAAATGTCCACTTGTGGTATACCTAAATTAGATGTATGCTGTATGGGTAATCAACTTAAAAAAGGGAGTGGAGAATAATGAAAAAAGTATTAGTTGTTTGTGAAAGTGGCATTTCAAGCCACTTCTTGGTCAAAGCAGCTCAACCATTTATTGAATTATATGACGCACAGCTGGAATTAATTCCAACCAATATTGACAATGTTTCAAACTACTTAAATACCGACATTGAATTTGTTTTGGTTGCCCCTCAAGCTAGTTATCATGATGAAGAATTGCAACAGGTTGGGGAAACGGTTCCTGTGGAAACGATTCCTGATGATATTTATGGTTGGCGTAATGGTGAAAAGTTGGTTAAGTTTGTAATGGAAAAATCAACCCCTGTCGAGGCAGTTTGATGACTGATGATCAGTTAAATGAAATATCGATGCAGATGTTAAATGATGCCGGTAAGGCAAAACACATTTTGACTGATATTTTGGATGATATGAATTCGCACACATTAGAATCGTCAGGTGTGAATGACCAGCTGACATTGGTCCATCAGTGGTTAGTCAAAGCTCATAAGCAACAGAACCTTGTGATTGCAGAAAGTGAACAGACTCATTATTCAGTTCTGTTCACACATGCCCAAGATACATTGATGAATACTGAGACAATTGAATTTATTATTAAAAAGTTCATACCAATCTTGCTAAATGATAATTAATTTGGTTGTTAATTTTTGCTAAATAATTAATATCATTTTCAGCCTTGATACATCGCCTTATTCTTGTTGTAATCAGTTTTCTCAGCTTTGATCCTGTTGAATTAAAATTCATTGTGCCTTATAATGGTTTGTATGATTTATTCTTGTTAAGTACATTCAGGAGTAATTTAAAAATCGATAATCTAATCTGATTAACTTGTTTCGTTAATCTGATTAGATTTATTTTTTGGAGGGTATCACATGCAACAACAAGATCAAACAGACCAGGAACGGCGTGCTGACACATCTTTCTTTGGCCAACCTCGGGGACTGTCAACTCTGTTCTTCACCGAAATGTGGGAACGATTCAGTTACTACGGAATGCGTGCTATTCTTCTTTACTACATGTATTTCAGTGTTACAAAAGGTGGACTGGGATTCGATCAGTCATTAGCTGCATCAATTATGGCGATCTACGGTTCATTGGTTTACTTAACATCGGTAATTGGTGGTTTTGTGAGTGACCGGATTCTAGGTAGTCGGCGGACCGTGTTTTATGGTGGTGTCCTGATTATGCTCGGGCATATTGCACTGTCATTGCCTATGGGCGCACCAGCTTTGTTTGCGTCAATTGTGTTGATCACCGTTGGTACAGGATTGCTAAAGCCAAACATTTCTGAAATGGTTGGTGGTTTATATACTGAGTACGATAACCGTCGAGATTCCGGATTTACCATTTTTGTTTTTGGTATTAATCTTGGATCCTTCATCGCACCACTATTGGTTAGTTGGCTTGGCTTCAATGTCAACTTCCATCTTGGTTTCTCACTCGCAGCTATTGGAATGTTCTTTGGACTTCTACAATATATTCGTGGCGGTAAAAAACACTTGCCTAGTTCAAGCCTTTATCCAAGTGATCCGCTCGAGCCGAGTGATGCAAAAAAACTTTCTATCAGAATTGGCTTAGGTGTTGTCGTTTTCGTCCTTATCTTATTATTGATGCAGGCAATGGGCAGCTTATCTCTTAGTTCATTCATCTCATTGTTGAGTATTATTGCGATTGCAACGCCAATCGTTTATTTCATCATTATTATTTCCAGCAAAAAGTTATCCGATACCGAACGATCACGAGTGATCGCTTATATCCCACTGTTTATAGCTGCCGCAATTTTCTGGGCAATTGAAGAACAAGGGTCGGTTGTGTTGGCGCTGTTCGCTGAAAACCAAACAAACAATAACTTCTTTGGAATCTTTAATATTCCTGCCGGTTGGTATCAGTCGTTGAATCCGCTGTTTATCATGCTCTACACGCCATTCTTTGCTTGGATGTGGATCAAGCTTGGCAAAAAGCAGCCAAGTTCACCGTCTAAATTCTCTCTTGGTTTGGGGATTGCAGGATTGTCCTATTTGTTTATGGTACTTCCAGTCATGCTCTTTGGCTCTCAAGCACGTGTCAGTCCATTCTGGTTGCTTGGAAGTTGGGCAATCGTGGAAATTGCCGAACTGCTGATTTCACCAATTGGACTTTCTGTTACCACCAAGCTGGCTCCAAAGGCTTTTGAGTCACAGATGATGAGTATGTGGTTCCTGGCTGATTCAGCTGGCCAAGCGGTTAACTCACAAATTGTTAAATTCTATACACCTGAAAATGAAATTAATTACTTCATGATTGTTGGATTGGTTGCCATTGTTGCCGGAATTTTGCTGGCATTCCTTGTTAAACCGATTAAACGGTTAATGGAAGGTGTCAATTAAGTCAATGATCGAACGAATGTGTTATCCTAACTTGGATAGCACATTTTTACTTTGAGGAGAAATGATGATGGTAAAGATCGCAGTCTCCAGTGACAATCATTTTGATTTGAATAAGGTTCCGCTCACTGAAACAATTAGTCAGCAGGCAGAATATCTTACGGACCAGCAGATCGATTATTACTTGATTGCAGGGGACTTGTTTAATGATTTTCAAAAGTCGGCCGACTATGTCCAGCGACTCTCGTCTCAAGTGAATTCGACACATGTTTTCTTCATTGCCGGCAATCACGATATGATCAGGGGCATTAGCTATGAAGAACTGGAGAATGGCAGGTGGCCGGGCTACCTAAATAATCAATTTGTGGATATTCCGAATACTGATTACCGAATTATTGGACTAAATGGATGGTACGACTACACGTTTGCAGTGAATGAGGATAAAACCGAGGAGGAATTTCACCGTTGGAAAATGGCTTACTGGATAGATGGTCTCATTTCACAGCCTATGAGCGATCTGGATCGTGAGCGCATTGTTATTAATCAATTGCGAAAGCAGCTTCAGAATGCCGAATCTGCCCATAAAAAGGTCATTTTAATGACCCACTTTGTGCCCAACCAGCACTTTATTCATTACACAGATGATTTTCGCTTTTGGAACATGGCCAACGCAATGATGGGAAGCATTCAATTTCAAAACGTCATTAATGAGTTTCAGGTCGAGAAGGTAATCTTTGGCCACATTCATCAGCGACTGGACCCTATTAAGATTGGTGAAACCACTTACTATAATGCTGCAGTCGGCTATCATAATCGCCGGCACAATGAATGGCAGACCGATGATTTTATTTCTGAATGGGAAAATCAGTTAAAAATGTTCGAGGTTTTTTGAATATTGCGCTTGACGGAATCACTAAAATTTTGTATTATTATATTCGTTGGTTTGATAGCAAACACTCTTTTGGAGGGGTAGCGAAGTCTGGCTAAACGCGGCGGACTGTAAATCCGCTCCTTCGGGTTCGGTGGTTCGAATCCACTCCCCTCCATTTTTATTTTTGGGCTATAGCCAAGAGGTAAGGCAACGGGTTTTGATCCCGTGATGCGCTGGTTCGAACCCAGCTAGCCCAATTACTAAACGTCTGTGACGACAGGAACTCGTCGCGGGCGTTTTTTTGTATTTTCAACTATCGACCAATTTGATATTGCAAAATGAATTCATTTCCGCTATTGTCAAAGTTAGAAGAATTGGAATAGTCCGATTGAAAATTCAGGAGGTACATTATGAAAATAGGTTTTATTGGTGTCGGCGCAATGGCTCAGGCAATTATCCAGGGGCTGTTAAATGCGAAGTTTGTACCAAACAAAGATATTTTGGTACATAGTGCTCATAAGAATCATTACGAGAACTATGCAAAGAAATTTGGTTTAACTGCCGAAGCAACCAATCAGGCAGTAGCAAAAAACAGTGACTTGGTTGTCTTGGCCGTTGTTCCTGCAATCGCTGCCGATGTCCTGGCTGAAATTCGTGGTGAGTTGTCACCGAAGAAAACGCTGATCTCAATCGTTTCCGGTGTATCACTTAATCGCCTGGAAGAATTGACGGATTATAATCTACCGATTCTTCGCAGTCTGCCAAACATCAACTCCGAATTCGGGCAAGGGATGACTGCGGTTGCCGCAAATGAAAACTTGTCTGGAGAACGAAAAGCTCAAGCAATTTCGATGTACGAGGCAACCGGGAGTGTGAGCGAACTAGATGAAAGTCAATTTGCAGCATTTAGTGCAATCTCTGGCAGCGCCGTTGCTTACGTTGACTTCTTCATTGACAGTTTAAGTCGTGCCGGTGTTAAATACGGATTCAGTAAGGAAATGGCAACAAAGATTGCTGCTCAAACCACTTTGGGTTCTGCTCATTCTTTGATGGCTTCGGGACAAACACCAGCTGAAATGATTGATAAAGTATGTTCACCTGGTGGCGACACAATTGCCGGAATTCTTGCCATGGAAGAGGCTGGCTTTCTACCATCAGTTATCAAGGGAATTGATGCAACAATCGCAAAGTCAACCGGTAAATCATAATCAATAAACGAAAGCTCGGGATTCGGAATGGCAACCGTATTAATTCATCCAATCATTTATACTGGCAAACGGACGATTGCAGATGGTTATTTAAGATTTGATAGACACATTATTTCAGTGGGGTCGTTTAGTGCCTTTAAGCTGCAGGATGAGGATGATATCCACGATGCAGAAGGCCTCACAATTGTTCCCGGATTTATTGATATTCATACGCATGGGGGATTATGGCGTCGATTCCATGAGCCCGGATGAGCATGCAATCAGTGAATCGGTTGATCAAATGGCACAGGAGGGCATTACAAGCGTTTTTCTGACAACCATGACTCAACGCCCCAACCTTATTTCAAAGAGCATGGACACTATCAAAATGGCCGCTGAGAACAATCCTAGAATTCTTGGTATTCATCTGGAAGGCCCGTTCATCTCTTCCAAATATCCTGGGGCTCAACCGATTGATTATATCCAAGAGATGGATATTAAAAAACTTGCAACGTGGTACAAGCTTTCAGGTGGAATGATCAAGATTTTGACTTATGCCCCGGAAGTGGGGTGGAGTCCACATTTCGATGATTATTGTCAGGTTCATCAAATTAAAACTGCGGTCGGCCATAGCGATGCGACATATCAATTACTGAAGAATATTGATATCCAGCATGTCACCCACCTGTTTAACGCACAAAAAGGATTCCATCATCGCGAGGTCGGGGTTGTCGGATATGCGATGCTCTCTAAAATAGCCAAGGTTGAACTGATTTGTGATGGCATTCATGTATCACCTGAAGCCATCCAGATTGCCTACCAAGCAATTGGCCCGGATCGATTGGAATTGATTACTGATTCCATGGAAGCAAAGGGTCGGCCTGATGGCATGTATTATCTCGGCGGTCAGCCCGTTGACGTTCATGCCGGCCGAGCAATGACAGCGGATGGCCACTTGGCTGGTTCGGTTCTCAAGTTTGTTGATGCATTTAAAAATATTATGGCCTTCACCAACTGTTCGATAGCTGAAGCAGTCAAAATGACCTCGACCAATCAGGCAGCCGAGTTTCACTTAAACGGTAAAGGATTCCTTGAGAATGGGTATGATGCCGATTTGAATTTGTTTGACAAGCACCTAGACCTTATGGCAACGTATAGTTATGGAAAATTATTGAATAAAGACTAAGGGAGTTGGTATCAGTGGGTTTACCAATTTATATTCAAATTCATAATGAGATTAAACGAAATATTGAGGCAAATAAGTGGAAAATTGGTGATCGGATTCCCTCTGAACGCGAATTGTCGACCGATTTTGGTGTCAGTCGAATGACACTCCGACAAGCGATTCAGACCTTGGTTGATGAAGGAATTTTGGAGCGTCGAGTTGGATCGGGGACGTTTGTTGCCAACCAAAAAGTTCAAGAAAAAATGTCCGGGGTAACCGGATTTACGGATTTAATGCTGGCTCAGGGTAAAAAGCCATCCAGTAAAACAATTTCTTATCACACAATGGAGCCGTCTCTGAGTGAAATGGAAAAACTGAATATTACTCAGGACCAGTCTGTTCTGAGAATGGAAAGAATCCGATATGGCGATGAGGTACCGATTTGTTTTGAAGTGGCCACGGTTCCAGAAAATATTATCGAGGGATTGGAAAAAGCTGAAGTCACCAGCTCCCTGTACCGTACTTTGGAACAGAAAAAAGATTTGCGAATTGGAAAAGCGCAACAGACGGTTTCGGCCATGCTCGCTTCGGAAAGAATCGCAGAATACTTAAATATCAAGCGTGGGGATGCCATTTTAAGGCTGCGCCAAATCACATCACTGCAAGATGGCCGACCATTCGAATATGTCCGAACCCAGTATGTAGGGGATCGGTTTGAGTTTTATTTGGAAAAAGAGTGAGCGACGAGACCCGGGTTGCTCCCGGAGCATAAGGTAAAAAATATTGATGAACGATTTTGGTTCATCGATATTTTTTACCTTATGTAGCAGGGGGCAGGGTCGTCGGAGCTGTCCTCAAAAGCTGACGAGACCTGGGTCGTCGCCAAGTAGGCTAGGCAGGCTTTCAGCCGGCCGTCGGAGCTGTCCTCAAAAGCCGAGGGGACCGGTCGTTGCCAAGAGGGGCGTGAAAAGTTGTCAGAGATCTTAGCGATTCATTAACGATTGGTTTTATAAGGAGACAACATGCAGGCTCAATTGCTCACAAAAGAAAAGCGGACAACAAAAATGCTTGCCCAATTAATATGGGTGTGGGAAAGTTCGGTCAAAAAAACGCATCATTTTTTATCAGATGAAGAAATCCAGCAGATTAAACCTGACGCAATGGCTGCCCTCAAATTGGTTCCAACTTTAGTGGTGATGTTTGATTCAGAGCATTTTCCGGTTGGATTCATGGGGATTGATCAGAATCAACTTGAAATGTTGTTTATCGAGCCCGGCCATCGTGGACAGGGGATTGGAAAACAGCTGATCCAACTGGGTATATCCAGGTATGGTGTTACCCAAACGACCGTCAACGAACAAAATACCCAGGCACTTGAATTTTATCAGCACATGGGTTTTTATGAAGTTAAACGTTTTCCTCTGGATGACCAGGGTAGACCATATCCATTGTTGGAAATGAGATTATTAACTGATATTAAGCAAAAGAACTCAGACATTCGATGATGTCTGAGTTCTTTATTATTTGAGGGATTCGTTTTTCTGATCTTTCTTTTTTGGTTTATCATACCGACTGGCATACGTTACTCGAACCAAATTCGTGATCCAGGTCATTAGGACCGCAACCAAAGCAAATATGATCCAAGAAGTCCAGTCATAGTAACCGCCTGTTTGACGTTCAATGACCATCCATAATACAAAGTAAATACCATAAAAGCTGATGTCGGGCATTTTTAAGTAACTTGTAACATACCCCAGTCCCCACAGCCCAATCATTGTGTATTGAGAATCCTGAATAGGTGCTTCATGGTCGAAAAGGTTCCAAATAATTGCGACGCTAAGATAAATAAGAAAAAAGTACGTCATATTTTTAGGGGTGATTTGTTTCATTTCAATCCACCTGTTTCTTTTTCGAAAACCTTTGCTTCACAATCTGCCATAAATATTTTGGTAGAACTGTCAATCTACTGATTCGACTTGGCTCTTTAACCACTCGATAAAGCCACTCCAGGTGCATTTGCTGCCACGATTTTGGTGCCCGCTTGACGGTTCCGGTTAACACGTCAAATGAGCCGCCAATGCCAATCCAAAGTGCATCTGCAGCGCTTCGATTCTTATCAATGAATTCTTCTTGCTTGGGATAACCAGTAGCTACAAAGACCATATCCGGGTTGGTCCGTTCAATGTCATGGACAATATTGCGGTCATCACCAAAATAACCATCGTGAATCCCGGCAATGGTCAGAAATGGATAATTATCTTCAACGATTTTTCGAACTTTTCGAATGACGCCTGGCTGGGCACCAAGAAAATAAGCAGACTTTTGGTGTGCGTTGCCCCATTCCAAGAGGTGGATGAACAAATCATAACCGGTAACCCGTTCTTGAAGTGGTGTTTTTAACATTTTAGCTCCCATCACGATTCCAATACCATCTGGAATAATGTAATCGGCAGTTTGAATTAATTTTTCATAAGCAGGATTTGCTTTTGCATACATAACGATCTCCGGATTAGCGGTCACCACAAATGTATTCGCGTGTTCGTCAATTTTAGTGTGTAAAATATTTTGAAAATCTTTTTCGGTTGTATTCAGAAAGGGAATTCCTAAAATATCAACGGTGTGCGTAGAACTTTGGTTATTCATAATAGCTCCTTTAAAGCATGATAAATGTGCAAATGTTATCAATGCTTTTGTTAATAATCATAAAAATGATAGAATATACATTAATTATATAACAAATCTCCGGGGAGGATATTGACACAATATGTCAGAACACGATAATTTAACACTTCATACTGATTTTTATGAGATTAATATGATGGCAACCTACTTTGAGAAGCACATGGAAAATCGAAAAGCAGTTTTTGAAGTCTTTTTCCGAAAGCTTCCTTTTGGTAACGGCTATGCAGTTTTTGCCGGACTGGAACATGTGATTCAATATGTGGAAAATTTACACTTCACTGATGATGATATCGATTATTTAAAAGAGGTAACAGATTATCCCGACAGTTTTTTAGAATATTTAAGAAACTTTGAATTTAAGGGCAACATCAAGTCTGCATATGAGGGCGATATTGTTTTTGCCAACGAGCCCATATTACAAGTTGAAGGGACTTTGTGTGAATGTCAGTTGGTAGAAACAGCCATTTTGAACATGGTCAACTATCAGACGTTAATTGCCACCAAAGCATCAAGAATCAGAACGGTTGTCGGCGATGATCCATTAATGGAATTCGGTACCCGTCGTGCTCAGGAAGTTTCCGCTGCGCTTTGGGGAACTCGTGCTACAATCATTGGTGGGTTTAATGCGACATCGAATGTGTTGGCCGGCAAGAAATTTGGCATTCCGATCAGCGGAACCCATGCCCATTCACTGGTTGAATCATTTGGCAATGATTATGATGCCTTTAAGGCTTACGCTCAAACGCATCACGACTGTGTCTTCCTTGTGGACACTTATGACACCCTCAAAAGCGGGGTGCCAAGTGCGATCAAGGTTGCCAACGAGATGGGTGACAAGATCAAATTTGCCGGTGTTCGTTTGGATTCCGGTGATATGGCCTATCTTTCCAAACGAGTCCGTGAGGTCTTGGATAATGCCGGTTATCCTGAGACAAAAATTTACGCTTCCAATGATCTGGATGAAACAACCATTGCCAGCCTGAAGATGCAACATGCCAAGATTGATGTTTGGGGTGTTGGTACCAAGGTCATCACTGCATTTGACCAGCCGGCTCTTGGAGCTGTTTATAAGATGGTCTCGGTTGAGGATGATAATGGCAAAATGACTGATACAATCAAAATTTCCGGTAATGCAGAAAAGGTCTCAACTCCTGGTAAGAAGCAGGTTTGGCGGATTACGGATAGTAAAGACGGCAAGTCAGAGGGCGATTACGTCACACTGGCTGATGAAGATCCGCGCAAAGAAAAATCGATCTTCATGTTCCATCCCAACTACACTTATATCAATAAGACCGTTGAGAACTTTGATGCAACGCCGTTACTCAAACCAATTTTCGAAAATGGTCAATTAATTTATGATCGGCCAAATTTAAAGCAAATTGTTCATTACGCCGACAAGGAACTTGCGTCACTTTGGCCGGAATATAAGCGGGAACTAAATCCGCAAAAGTACCCGGTTGATTTATCACAAAAGTGCTGGGACAACAAGCGCGATATTATTGAAAAGGTACGGCATTATGTACAAGGCATTAAATACTAAACTTTAATCGAGGGATGCATATGCGAGCTAAACAAAAGGAAATAATTGACGCCTTAAAGGTCAAACCAACAATCGATCCACAAGCTGAAATCCGTCGGAGTGTTGATTTCCTGAAGGATTATTTAAAAAAGTTTTCGTTTCTAAAAACATTGGTTTTGGGCATTTCTGGTGGTCAGGACTCTACCTTGGCTGGGAAACTGGCTCAGATGGCCATTTCCGAACTACGGGATGAAACCGGTAATCCTGATTATCAATTCATTGCTGTTCGTCTGCCATATGGTGTTCAAGCCGATGAATCAGATGCTTTGGAAGCCATCAGCTGGATGAATGCTGATAAAGTTGCCAAGGTCAACATCAAACCTGCCGTTGATGCGGCAACTGCCTCGGTTGAAGAAAATGATATCAAGGTTGATGATTTCAACAAAGGAAACATCAAAGCCCGCCAACGAATGATAGCTCAATATGCAATCGCCGGGGCTGAATCCGGAGCGGTTGTTGGAACCGATCACGCTGCTGAAGCCGTTACTGGATTTTATACCAAATTTGGCGATGGAGCCGCTGACATTACGCCCCTTTGGCGCCTAGACAAGGAACAGGGTAAGCAATTATTAAAGCTGCTTGGCGCTCCAGAACATCTTTACGACAAGACACCCACGGCTGACCTTGAAGATAATCGGCCTGCTTTGCCTGATGATGTTGCCTTGGGAGTTACTTACCAAGATATCGACGCTTATCTTGAGGGCCGTGAAGTTTCTGAAAAAGCAGCCGAGACGATTGAAGGCTGGTATAACAAGACCCAGCACAAACGTCACACACCAATTAACGTCTATGACACATTCTGGAAGTAGATTTTTAGTGACTTTTCATTAGTCGTTCGGTATAATTACCATAAATAAAGGGAGTAACCAGCAATTTCGATTGCGATTATCTCGTCAACGTGAAATACTCGTATTTCCGGGATAAATCTTAAATGGTGAGACTTATGAATTCTTTTTGCGAGGAATTTGTGGGTCTCTTTTCTTTTTTAGAGGAGGAAGTAAATGACACAGGAGAAAAAAATGTTCTATCAACGAACGGTCGATGACGTGATGAGCCAGATGAAGTCTCATCCAACAGGATTGTCCGATCAGGAAGTAAGCGATCGACGCCAACAATTTGGTGCCAACAAACTAACCTCAAAACGGCGGACAACGTTGATTGAGAAGTTTATTGCCCAATTTAAAGACTTGATGATCATTATTTTGATTGTTGCAGCGCTGATCGCCGGGTTTACCGGTGAAACTGTCGATGCAATTATCATCTTGGCGGTTGTTATTTTAAATGCCGTTTTTGGGGTCTTTCAAGAATCTAAAGCCGAAAACGCAATTGATTCGTTAAAAGAAATGTCAGCTCCCATGGCAACCGTCCTCAGAAACAATCAATCAAAATCAGTTAAAAGTGAAGAGATTGTTCCTGGCGACATTGTCCTTTTGGAGGCAGGAGATGTCGTTCCAGCCGATATTCGATTGACTGAGGCCAATTCCCTTAAGATTGAAGAGGCAGCTCTGACAGGGGAATCTGTGCCCGTTGACAAGCAGGTCGATCCAATTGTTGAGCATGATTTACCTTTAGGAGATCGTAAAAATCTTGGTTTCATGAACAGTAATGTCACTTCCGGCCGAGCAACCGGCGTGGTGATTGGAACTGGAATGAACACAGAAGTCGGTAAAATTGCCCACATGCTTAACACTACTGAAGAAACCACAACCCCGCTTCAAGAAAACTTGAAGTCACTGGGTAAAATGCTGACGGTGCTGATCCTTGTGATTGCCGTGATTGTGTTTGCTGTTGGGATGTGGCGTGGCCAGGAGTCTCTGATTAACATGCTGTTGACTGCCATTTCACTGGCTGTGGCTGCGATTCCTGAAGGATTACCCGCAATTGTGACAGTTACATTGGCGCTTGGAACCCAACAAATGGCCAGACACCGGGCTTTGATTAGAAAGCTGCCAGCGGTTGAAACCCTTGGAAGTACTGATGTGATTGCTTCGGATAAAACTGGAACCCTGACCCAAAATAAAATGACCGTTGAAAAAGTCTTCTTAAACGAAAAGCTTCAGGATTCTGCCGATGCTGACTTATCACTGAAAGATCGGTTGGCTCAAATCATGGTCTTGAATAATGATACCAAGTACCAGGAAAATGAACTGGCAGGGGATCCGACAGAAACGGCCCTGGTTTCCTTTTACTTAAATAAAGATCAGCCGGTTCAACAGTTTGTCAACGAGCATCAACGTTTGGCGGAAATTCCTTTCGACTCGGAACGAAAATTGATGTCGACCTTTAATCAAATGGATGATGGTAATATTTTGATGACGATGAAAGGCGCTCCCGACCAGTTAATGCAGCGGGTTACCAAGATTCAAGATGGTGACCAGGTTCGAGACATTACCGACACTGACAGACAACTAATTGCATCTACCAACCATGATTTGGCAACCAAAGCGTTGCGAGTGCTGGCTTTCGCCTATCGTTCAGTTGACGAAGTCCCAACTGACTTGACTTCAGAGGCCCAAGAGCATCATATGATTTTTGTCGGTTTAATCGGGATGATTGATCCTGAGCGGCCTGAAGTCGCCCAAGCGGTTGCCGAGGCTAAGTCTGCCGGAATTAAATCAATTATGATTACCGGTGATCATCAAGATACCGCTCAGGCAATTGCTAAACGGTTGGGAATCCTTGGCCATGGCGACAATCCAGGGGGCAAGGTTATCAATGGGGCCCAACTGGATGAGATGTCCGATGATCAATTTAATAAAGAAGTTGCCGACATTTCCGTTTATGCCCGAGTAGCACCCGAACACAAGGTTCGAATCGTGAAGGCTTGGCAGAAGCAAGGCAAGGTTGTTGCCATGACCGGTGATGGTGTTAATGACGCGCCTGCATTGAAAACTGCCGATATTGGTGTCGGAATGGGAATCACCGGAACCGAAGTTTCCAAGGAAGCTTCAGACATGGTTTTGGCTGACGATAACTTTGCCACGATCGTTACCGCGGTTAAAGCCGGGCGAAAAGTATTTGCCAATATTCAAAAATCTTTGCAATATCTGCTTTCTGCCAATTTGGGTGAAGTTTTGACCCTCTTTGTGATGACGATGATGGGTTGGCAGATTTTGGCACCGGTTCAAATTTTATGGATCAACCTGGTAACTGATACTTTCCCAGCGATTGCGCTGGGGGTTGAACCGGCTGAACCCGGAATTATGAAACGTAAGCCACGGGGGCGGTCGTCAAACTTCCTCTCTGGTGGAATTATGAGTAACATCCTTTACCAAGGGTTCTTCGAAGGTGTCATCACCCTAAGTGTCTATGCATTTGCGATTACCAATCCGGTTCATGCATCAGATGCTTTGGCACATGCCGATGCTTTGACCATGGCCTATGCAACTCTTGGGCTGATTCAGTTGTTCCATGCATTTAACTCAAAGACCATTCACGAATCGATCTTTAGAGTCGGCATGTTTAAAAACAAATTTTTCAACTGGGCATTGTTGGGTTCGGCAATTCTGTTGATCATGACGATTGTCATTCCAGGATTCAACTCAATGTTCCATGTGACAGAATTAACTATTTCACAGTGGCTGGTTGTTGTCTTTGGTGGATTTATGATCGTTGTGATCACAGAAGTAGTAAAATATGTCCAGAGACACGTTTCACATAAATAAAAATGAATGGAGGCTGATATTTTGAAACCACAAGATATGCAGCGATATGCAAGAACCGTTTCTGACGTCATTGACGCCACTTCAAAAAATGGTGAAGATTTGAACGATGATTATGAAACTTTACGAAAGGCGATTGATAATAATTCAGTTGCAGATTTAACCAGCGATGAATTGAAGGGCATTAAGGACCATTTTCAATCCGGAACTGATAAATATAAGGATAATGTCAACAAGCTCCAACAGGTAGCTGTACCGGTAAAATTATTGGGAAAGCACAAATTGTTGGTGCGCCATTATGAAGACTATGCCAACGCCTGCCAGGCAATGACTGACAGCATTGATGCCGAGGCAGCAAATGTTGACGCAGACAAGTTCAACCAGTCAGAAAAGGACCAGGAAAACAGCATCGCCAAGGTATCAAGCACGACGACGAGGATAATGGGAGAAATTTAGAAAGTGTGAGCCGGGGCGGTTAATAACCGGAGCCTAAGCTGACTTTTGGTAAAATCGAGGTTGATTTTGCCAAAAGTCAGCTTAGGTGCAGGTTATTGCCCCGGGGAACACGTTTTGGCTAGGTAAAATAGAAGCACAAACCCATCAAAAATAAGACTGCGGACAAAACAACCATTTTGCCAACAGTCTTATTTTTGATGTAATCTTATCTATGTAAAAACAAGGTTTACATTTCACTAGTCTGGGAAGCCGTGAAGGGGACATTTAACAAATGAGTATTGAAAATCCACAAAATTTATTGACAGTGACCAATCGAGCAGACTTTCGAAAATGGCTTGCCAAGAATCACCGTCATGCAAGCGAATGCTGGGTGAGCGTGAAACGTGGGATTCCCAAAGATCATGATCATTTTTGGTATGTTGATGCAGTGGAAGAAGCAATGTGTTTTGGATGGATCGACAGTACTTATAAAGTGATTGTTCCGGGAAAACCAGCTGTCCAAAGGTTTGTTCCCAGAAAAGCGGGAAGTGCCTGGTCTGAGTTGAATAAGGCAAGATGTATTCGCATGGCGCATTTGGGCCGGATGACGACAGCTGGTAAATCAAAATTACCGGATATGGATCCAAACAATTTTAAAATTGATCAACGGATCAAACGGGCTTTAAAACGTCGACCCGGTGCCTGGCAATATTTTTGTAGTTGTCCACCTCTTTATCAACGCGTCCGGATTGACACGATTCAAATCAAAAGTAATCAGCCAAAGCTGTTCAGATCAAGGATGACAAAGTTTGCAAATGCCTGCCGTGACCATAAAATGATTGGCCACTGGGATGATAATGGCCGCTTGAAAAATATTTATGTGAGCATTTGGCCCGACCAACAATGAGGAGATACACCAATAGTCTGCTTAAGAAGCATCCGTTTCTGGCAGTCTATTTCTTTGCTGTCACAAAGTTTTATTCAATTTACTTTCAAAGATTCCTTCATAATCGCATCACCCCTTGGTCGTCTCATTCTGCTATAATTAAACCTGACACTATTGATGAGGTGGAAGAAATGAACGAAACACTTGCACATAAAATACAACATGATTTACCACACATAAGAGAGAAACAAATTGTCGAAACCTTAAAGATGCTTGATGAAGGAGACACTGTTCCCTTCATTGCCCGGTATCGAAAAGAACGCACTTCCAATCTTGATGAAGTTGAAATAAGAGATATTCAAGATGCTGCCCACCGGATCCAAACTTTGGATAAACGGAAGCAGGAAGTTATTAAGATCATTGATGAGCAGCAGGAACTCACTCCCGAACTCAAAAAGAAAATCGAGCAGGCACCTGTTCTTCAGCAGGTGGAAGACCTTTATCTGCCATATAAACAGAAGCGCCGCACCAAAGCTACCATTGCCAAGGAAAACGGGCTTGAACCATTAGCAAAGGCTGCAATGGCATTTGCGGGTGATTTGGAACAACAGGTCCCTGAATATGTTGATCCTGAAAAAGATTTGCCTAATACCGAAGCCGTCTTGGCCGGAGTTCATGAAATTATTGCAGAAGATGCCGGTGACCGAGCTGATTTCCGTGAATGGGTTCGAAACAACACTCAGCAATATGGTCAACTGGTTGTCAAAGTTAAGCGTGGCGGCAAGGACCTCGATGAAGAGGGAACTTACCAGCAATATTATGATTTTAATCAGCCCATCAAATCAATCCCATCATTCAGAACACTGGCCATTAACCGTGGCGAGAAAGAAAAGATTCTAAATGTTAAAATTGACGTCAATGAAGCGCCAATTATGTGGCATTTAAAAGCTAACACCGTGGCCAATCACCAGGGATTTGCCGCCAATGTGGTAACTGATGCCATCGAAGACGCTTATCATCGCTTCATTGGACCCGCTATCGAACGTGAAATTCGTAAGCAACTGACTGAAGTTGCGGCTGATCATGCGATCGATATTTTTGGTAAGAATTTATATAATTTGTTAATGCAGGCACCGTTAAAAGGAAAGATTGTCATGGGTTTTGACCCGGCATACCGGACCGGCTGTAAACTGGCCGTCGTGGACCAAAACGGGAAGTACCTGGATAAAACGGTGATTTATCCCCATAAGCCGGCCAGTGAAGCTAAACGAAAAGCGGCTAAAGGTCTGTTCATCGATTTTATCAACAAAAATCACGTTGAGATGATTGCCATCGGAAACGGAACGGCCAGTCGTGAATCCGAACAGTTTGTGGCCGATGCAATCAAAGAGATCAAAACGCCGATTTATTACGTCATTGTCAATGAGGCCGGCGCTTCAGTTTATTCTGCCAGTCAAGTTGCCAGAGATGAGTTCCCGGACTTTAGTGTCGAGCAGCGGTCAGCTGTCAGCATTGCCCGAAGAATTCAGGACCCGTTGGCTGAATTGGTTAAAATCGATCCCCAGGCGATCGGAGTCGGCCAATATCAGCACGATGTCCCTCAAAAGCAGTTGGGTGAGCAGTTAGACACAGTTGTTGAAACGGCGGTTAATCGTGTGGGTGTCAACCTCAATACCGCCAGTCCGGACTTGCTGGTTCATATTTCGGGATTAACCAAAACAACTGCGAAAAATATTGTGAAGTTTCGGAATGAATCCGGCGAATTCAGCGATCGTTCCGGTCTCAAAAAAGTTCCCAGATTAGGGCCGAAAGCATTTGAACAATCAGTCGGATTTTTGCGGATCATCGGCGGAAAAAACCCGCTTGATAATACCGATATCCATCCCGAAAGTTATCTGGCAGCTAAGAAGCTGATGAAGAATCACGGTCTTGATATTGCTCAGCTTGGGCAGCCTGCCGTTTCTGATGCATTGAGTAATTTAAATTTGGATCAGGAAGCTCAAGCAGTTGGGGTTGGTGTTGAAACCTTGAAAGATATCGTTAAAGGCGTAGAAACGCCTGGTCGCGACCTCCGTGATGAAATGCCGGCACCGTTGTTGCGAAAAGATGTTTTGACAATGGAAGATTTGAAGCCGGGGATGAAACTTCAAGGAACGGTTCGTAACGTCGTCGACTTTGGTGTCTTTGTTGATATCGGCGTTAAGCAGGATGGTTTGGTTCATATTTCTAAGATGAGCCGAACCTTTGTTAAAGATCCAAGCAAGGTGGCTTCCGTTGGCGATGTTGTGACAGTTTGGATTGAATCCGTTGACCTCGATCGGCATCGAATTCAGTTGAGCATGGTCGATCCTGAAGGTTAGGTGGACAATTAATCAATGACTAACGAAGAATTACAGCAGCTGGTCGAAAACATTTCAATTAAATATTTTGCCAAGCCGTTTAATCACCGGGCATACTTTAATGGTCGTCTGAAAACAACGGGTGGCCGGTATCATCTCAATGATCACAATATTGATATCAATCCTCGAATGGATGATGGAAACACCCATGAAGTTTTGATTGGCATTATTAAGCATGAGTTGTGTCATTACCATCTGCATTTGGCAGGTTATTCCGCAAAACACAACACTAGGCAGTTCAAGCAGCTTTTAAGAGCAGTGGGTGGGTCTCGATATGCTCCCAGGACTCAAAATCGCACCTCTCAAATTAAATATATTTATCGCTGTGAACACTGTGGCTTGGAGTATCATAGAATACGAAAGATTAATTTGGCGAAGTTTGTCTGTGGCCGATGTCATGGTAAGCTTCATCTGATAAAAGAAGTTCAGCAGCAGGGTGCATAGAAAGGAGATTCCACATGGCAAAAATTATTATCAGAGTACCGGCAACAACCACCAACTTAGGTTCTGGTGTTGACTCGGTTGGATTGGCACTGCAACTTTATTTTACGGTTATCGTTGAAGAAAAAACTGATGAGTGGAAGGTTAACCATGCATTGGGCAATGACATTCCAACTGATGAGCATAATTTGATTGTCCAAACGATCTTGAAAGTCAATCCGGATATTCACCCTCATCAGCTGACTGTCATTTCCGACGTTCCAATTGCTCATGGATTGGGTTCCAGTACAACAGCGGTTGTGGCGGGAATTAAGATTGCAAACAAATTGGGTGACCTTGGGCTTACCATCGATCAACAAGTAGATATTGGTGCGCAAATTGAAGGCCATCCCGAAAGCGTTGCAGCGGCATTATTGGGAAATATGGTTATTTCCACTTTTGATGGTGAAAAGGTTACTTCAGCTGCTCTTCCGGTTCCGGAGATTTCGGCATTGATGTACATTAGACCAGATGGTGTCAGCGAAGTGGAAAGCCGAAAGAAGTTGCCGAAACAAATCGATTATGATTTGGCCGTTCATGCAAGCAGCAAAGAGAACGTATTTGTTGGGCTCGTTGCTCAAGGCAAATGGGACCAGGCTGTATCACTTATTGAAAATGATCAATTGCATGAACCCTACCGCAAAGAATTGGTCCCAGAAATTGATCAAATCAGATCGACCGCTCATAAGCTCGGTATTTTTGGCACATATTTGAGCGGTGCCGGTCCAACAGTTGCCACTTTGGGTGAAAAACCGGTCTTAACACAGCTTCGGATTGAATTGGAACAACAAAATTTGAATGGTAGTCTGCGGTTACTTCAGATTGATACTGAAGGCGCCACAGTTCGCGGAGAATAATTTCAAAAATCATTTGTCAATTGCCTAAATTTCTGCTATAATTTTTAATTGTTGATGCGGCCATGGCGGAATTGGCAGACGCGCAAGATTAAGGATCTTGTCGGGAATTATCCCGGTGGAAGTTCGAATCTTCTTGGCCGCATGGTTAAAGTTCGAATCACTATCATCTAAATAGTGATTCGGACTTTTTTATTGTGTAACATGTGATGTTTTTTGCAAATAAAAAATAATTGGGGTGCAGGAATGAATGATTTTATTTTTGATGTCGACGGAACGCTGATTGATACGGAAAAAATGTATATGTTGCCGTTACATCAAACGTTACTCGAAAATGGTTATGATTTCTCATATGCAGACGTTGAAAAACTGTTTGGGATCACTTCAATGGATACGGTTAGAATCTTGGGTGTCAAAGATCCGGTTGATATTCAACACAAATGGTTTGCGAAAATTAAGGATTATACCCAGTATGCCCACGTTTACGATGGCATCGAAGATGTTGTCAGAAAACTTCATGAAGATAAAAGTGTTAAAACAGCAATCGCGACATCCAAGGTTGAAGCGGAATTTCAACGTGATGTCATTAAGTTTGGGTTGGATAAGTATTTTGACGAATTTGTGTTTTCAACGGAAGTCAAACACGGCAAGCCTGCTCCTGATATGATTTTGAAGGGAATTGAGAAATTAAGCGCCGATCCTAAGAAGACGGTGTACATTGGTGATACCAAATACGATCTTCAAGCTGCGCATGCCGCAAAAGTCAAATTTGCGTTGGCTGGGTGGCGAACTGAGAAATCAGCCGATTTTAAAGATACGGATTATTTTCTTGAAACACCGGCAGATTTATTGAAATTACTGACTGACAAGTAAGTAATTGAGGCTAACTCAAATCATCTTTTGTGATATATTTGGAGTAAACAGACGACACAATATTTAAGAAAATAGGTGAAAGTATGATTTCAATTCTGGTTGTGAGTCACGGTGACTTTGCAAAAAGCTTAATTCAGACAGCAGAAATGATTGCCGGGAAGCAGGAAAATGTCTCTTGGGTATCATTGGCCCCTAACGACGGCGTAGATTCACTTAAAGCAAAGCTGGATACACAGATTGCCAAATTCCCCAAAGACGTTCCAATGCTGATTCTTGCCGATTTATGGGGTGGGTCGCCATTTAATGCGGCTGCCCAGATTGCAGCCGAGAATCCTAAAGAGACCGCTCTGATTGCCGGTGTCAATCTGCCAATCTTACTTGAAGCGTACATGGCCAGAAATTCAACTTTGACTGAGCTGGTCAAGAAAGTAAATGAAATTTCAGACGATTCAATTCGTCAATTTACGATTCCGACAGATGATGACGATTTGGGAGATGATTTGTTATGACGATGGATATTCGCCTTGCAAGAGTGGACAGCCGGTTATTGCATGGACAGGTTGCCACATTTTGGACTCGGGCAGTCAAGCCCAACCGGATTATGGTGGTCTCAGATTCAGTGGCCAAGGATCCCTTACGAAAAACGTTGATCACACAGGTTGCACCACCTGGTGTTAAAGCAAACGTGGTTACAATCAACAAGATGATCCGGGCATATTTTGATTCGAGATTTGATTCGTTCAATACACTTCTGCTTACTGAAACGGTTGAGGATATGCTGAAGTTGGCTGAAGGTGGCATTGACTTTTCAAACATTGGGATCAATATCGGCAGTATTGCATACACTGACGGAATGACCATGCTGACAGATGCGATTTCGATGAACGACCAGATCGCTAAGCAAATTCGAACTTTGGTGAAGGACTTTAATTTGGATGTTTATGCCCAGAAAATTCCCGCTGAAAAACGAGAAGATTTATCAGCACTATTAGATAAAAAAGGTTTTTAACAGATAGAGGAAAATACGGATGAATGTGGTTTCAATTATCTTAATTATATTGGTGGCATTTGTCGTCGGCATGGATGGAATCCTTGATGAATGGCAGGTATATCAACCAATCATTTCTTGTACCCTGGTGGGCGCTGCCGTTGGTAACTTATCGGCGGGAATTATCCTTGGGGCAACTTTGCAGATGATTACAATCGGGTGGATCAATATTGGGGCATCAGTCGCTCCCGATATTGCTCTGCCTTCTGTCATTTCTGCGCTACTGGTCTGTGGTCCGGCGGCCTTGAGCATTAAACATGGAATTGCGTTGGCGATTCCCATTGCAGTGATTGGCCAATTGCTAAATGTTTGGATTCGTAAATCAATCGTTAGACTGGTACATGATGCCGATAAGGCAGCTCAAGCAGGGGAAATTTCCCGCATGGGCCGGATTCATTTATTGAGCTTGGGTATTCAAGGATTAAGAGTTTTGATACCGACAATTTTGGTCATGATGGTTCCGCCACAGCTCATTCATCAATGGATGCAACAGGTCCCAACAATTATTACAAATGGGATTGCAGTCTCCATTGGGATGGTTGCGGCAGTCGGCTTTGCAAATCTGATCAACATGATGGTCAGTAAAACATTGTGGATTTGGTTTATTGTGGGGTTCCTCATTGCCATCTTTACGAAAATTGATATCTTCATCCTGGCGGTTTTCGGGATTGTTATTGCATTCAGTTTTGTTTGGATTCAAAACAAACACCATGGTTCATCCGATAGTAGCAGTAACGGTAACGATGATTTGGACGATTTTGACAAAGAACTTGATGACTTATAGGAGCTGGTGGGATTAAATGGATCATAATCAACAAAATAACTTAACGTCCCATCAGCCACTTCGCTTGCATAAAATGGACTTTTTCAAAATTTTTTGGCGATCTGGAATTGAACAGGGGTCTTGGAATTTTGAACGGATGCAGAATTTAGGCTTTGCATACATAATGGCACCCGCAATCAAACGATTGTATCCGGATATTGAACAACGCAAGTCAGCGATGAAACGTCACTTGGGGTTCTTTAATACATCACCAATTATGCAGTCTTTGATTACTGGTGTTGTTCTTTCAATGGAAGAACAGCGCGCAAATGGGGCTGACATTTCGGACGCCAATATCAATGCCGTGAAGACTGCGATGATGGGACCGATGGGAGGCTTCGGTGATCCCTTGTGGCTGGGAACGATCAGACCGGTCTTGTCAGCCTTTGCGGTCAGCTTGGTCTTAAGCGGTTATGGTATTTTTGGACCAATTCTCTTTTTCCTCGGATGGAACATCTTACGGTTGATTTTCCGCTACATGAGTCAGATGGCGGGCTACCATCGTGGTGCCGACATCATTACCCTTTTTAACACAGGTATTATCAAGAATGTCGGGAATGTCACTTCAGTGTTTGGCGTTTTCATGATGGGTGTGATTGTTGCCAGATGGGTTAAAGTTGATTTTGCATCATTTGCAAATGTATTTGCCAGCATGCCAAATGGACATTGGCTCACTGTGCTAAGCAATGAAAGTGTCGACGTGATTGCGCCAATAGGATTGACATTTATCTGCGTTTGGCTGATTAGAAAGCAGATTTCACCGGTCTGGATTATTCTTGGGCTGTTTGTCTTGGGAATCTTGGGATACTCTGTCAGAATTCTTGCATAACTTAAACAAAATCAAAAAGCAGTGGGAATCAAAACATGATGTTTTGATTCCCACTGCTTTTTGTTGACCTTGATACAGATGATGATCTGTCATAGGTTGTACTAATTAATAACCGTTATAAGTGGATGATTGGGTTGTACCCTGGTCACTATCGGTACTGGTCTGACTGGTTTGAAGCTTAGTTGACTTGCTTAGACCAAGTGATGCTCGAATATCATTTGATACTCGTAAGAGTTCTTTTTGAGGAACGACTTGATAAGAAAGTCCATCAATCATGGCATTCTCACCTTGCAGGGTTTGTGATTTGATATGGTGAGTTGCATCGCCATATTTAGCCCGAATGGCGATCATATCGTCAAAAGTCATATCAGTTTTCATATTCCCAGATAATGATGAAAGAATTGATTTATAACGTGGTAGGGAGGTAATGTTAAGTCCCTTCATGACCAACTTTTTGATAATTTGGCGTTGACGCGCCTGTCGACCGTAATCACCAAGGGGATCATCGTCACGCATTCTGGAATAATCCAATGCCTGTTTACCGTTGAGATGGATCTTCTTACCCTTTACAACGTTTGCTGCGCCATATTGGAAGGTCAGTGGTGGCTTAACATCGACACCACCAACGGCGTTAACCATTCGTTCCAAGCCACCCATGTTAATGATGGCATAGAAATCAACTGGGACATCTAAAAGATTCTGAACGGTCTTAACGGCAGTTCCAGCACCGCCAATTGTATAGGCAGCGTTGATTTTCTCATATGGCTGGGTATCACCGGGAACTACGACTTTGGTATCACGAGCAATACTGGTCAAATGGATGGTCTTTTTCTTTGGATTGACAGAAGCGACGATCATGGTATCCGTTCGTCCAGTGTCGTGACGTCCCAGAGCACCGGTATCAGTTCCAAGAAGCAGAATTGAAAGCGGCTTGCCTTTTTGAATAACCGATGAGACATTTCTTGCCTTGGTAACATTTGTGGAATCATAGGTCTTCTTGAATGTATTTTTGGCACTGTTGTAGGCCCCATATCCCCAAACCAATCCACCGCCAAGTGCGATTAAGAGGACAAAGAAGATGCTCCAGCCAATGATTCTTCTTCGACGGTGATTTTTTTGCTTGTAGTGGGGCTTCTTATCAGCCCGACGTGAATATACTGGTTCAAATTCGTTATTGTTATCTTTATCTGATGGCATAATGACTCCTCGTTTACAAAAAATTCTTACAAAAGTATATTGCAGATTTGCACTGGTTTGCGGAAATGTTAGGTTATTTAAACATTATTTAATAATTGTAACATCTGTTGCAGCGAACATCCTCAATTATACCAAAAATTATAACCGGCTGTGGATTCTAATTGTGCTATAATAATTCATTGTTATTGATTTTTAGAATTGAGGAATGTTTATGGGAGTATTTTATAATGCAGTTTCCGGAGTTTTGATCATTCTTATCATGATCGCTTTGGGATTCATATTAGCCAGAAATGATTGGTTTGATAGTAAGATGACCAGCATGATTGCCCGGTTGGTTACCCAGGTTGCCTTGCCGGCATACATGATTTCAACCATCATGGAAAAATTTACCGCCAGGAAGCTGCTGACAACACTGCCTGACTTATTTTTTCCAATCATTTCGATGCTTTTGTTATACATTGTGTCGATCTTGATCGTCAAATTTGCCAAGATTCCAAAGATGCATTCAGGGCTGTTCATGTCGATGTTCTCCAATTCCAATACCGTTTTTGTTGGATTGCCAGTGAATATGGCCCTGTTCGGCAAATCAAGTTTACCTTTTGTGCTGGTTTATTACATGGCCAACACAACCTTCTTTTGGACGTTGGGTGTTTATTTAATTCAAAAGGATGGGAAGGGTGAGGGGACTTTCAACTGGAAGCAAACCCTGAAAAAGGTTTTTTCTCCACCATTGCTCGGGTTCATGGTTGGGGTGGTGCTGGTTTTGCTGCATGTTTCGTTGCCTGATTTTTTAATGAAGGATTTTAATTACATAGGGAATTTAACAATTCCGCTTTCAATGATTTTTATAGGCATCTCAATTAACAGTGTTGACCTAACCAATATTCATTTTGACCGCAGCAACTTTTTGATCTTATTCGGCCGGTTTTTACTTGCACCAGTGATTATGTCATTGCTCGTTATTCCGACACCACTGCCGGTCTTAATGAAGCAGGTCTTCATCATGCAGGCGGCCATGCCAATTATGACCAATGCACCAGTTGTTTCCAGGCTGTATCACGCCGATTCCGAATATGCTTCAATTATGGTTGCCGAAACGACCTTGTTAAGTTTGGTTGTGATTCCTATTCTGATGGTGTTGGTTGAGAAGCTGTAGAAGAAATGCTAAACTGAATTTGTTTGCAAGATCCAAGAGAGAATCTTGAAGGAATTGGAAGGTGACTTCGGTCATCTTTTTTATGATATTATTTGTGAACAAATTCATTTGAGTAAAGAGGATGTAAACGTGCCGACATTAGTGATCATGCGCCACGGGGAAAGTGAAGCAAATCGTGACAACATATTTACCGGTTGGAGTGATGTGCCATTGACTGATAAGGGGGTTGAGCAGGCCCATAGTGCAGGAAAGTTAATCGCCAAATCGGGTATTCAATTTGCCGATGTCCATACGTCATTCTTGAAGCGGGCGATTATCACGACCCATATCGTTTTGGATGAGATTGGTCAAAACTTCATACCCGAACATAAGTCTTGGCGGCTTAATGAACGCCATTACGGTGGCCTTCGTGGTAAAAACAAATTAAAAGTCAAAGAGCAAGTAGGTGCCCAACAGCTCAAAATTTGGCGGCGAAGCTTCACAGTCGTCCCACCGTTATTAGATAAACGAGACGAGGACAGCCGATACGATCGGTATGGTGTCCAGATTCCGTTGGGTGAGAGCTTACAAATGGCTCAACAGCGTCTGATTCCCTACTGGGTGGATAATATTGCCCCAAGGTTGTTAGATGGGCACAACCAGTTGATTGTGGCTCATGGCAGCACGCTGCGGGCACTCATCAAGTTTCTGGAAAACATTTCCGATGAAGATATCCCCAACGTTGAAGTTCCAAACGGCAAGCCAATTCAATATGACTTTGACGAACATCTCAACATCATTAATAAAAAATTTATGGAATAAAAAATACGACAAATCAGAATAACTGATTTGTCGTATTTAACTTTAAAGAGCTAAATGATTAAGCTAAGGCGCCCATTGGATCCCATGGCTTCAAGACCACTGGTTCTTGTTTTTGTGCTTCAAGTTGTGCATCGGTGAGGTATTTCTTGTTGATAACGAATTGATAGACGAATTCATTCATCCAATCGTCACTCATGACGAAATAGCCTTTGGTACCGACTTTTTCGCCCCAACTGTTTTCAACTTTCCATTTGGTTGGTTTGCCATCTACCAGATCAACACCAGTAATGACCATGGCATGGGTCATAAGACTTTCCCCATAATCGAGGCGTTCTGCTTTTGACATCGACAAATCTGAGTCGAACAGTTCATCCGGTGCATATAAGTCAGTGTCCATGATGCCTTTTTTAGTATTGGAGCTTTGACCAACGTCACTACCAAACCAAATTGACTCACCATTTTGTAGTTGCTTAATGGCTAATTTTTTGAGTTCTGACATTTCCAAGTTTAAATGCTTAACCGGTCTGCCGTTGACAACGTTGCCCAACATCTCAATTGTGTAGGTCTTGTTAAAAGGTTTGTCATCAGTAGGTGAATTGATGAGGGAAACATAGTCTTGAAGATTTAAATTAACATACTTTTTAAAGAATTCCTGGGGTGTAATGCCAGCGTCAAAATGATAATTTTTATCTTTGTCACGATATTCAAAGTCAAATTTGGTAGCCGGCTCGCCGAGTGCGTAAGTCAGCATTCGGTAAACTTCATTCATCATAGTATCTTTTGTTTCGGCAATCTTGGCGTCTGACGCGTGGTCAGCAACCAATTCACGTAAAGCGACTGCATCGTGACGGAGTTTCAAGTTCAAAAATTTATTTAATTCACGGGAACGACTGCTGCTGAAAGTTTCAGGCATAGCTGACTTTGGCACGATTCCGTACTTTTCAATTAAGGCACAAAGCATGTCCCATTGACCACCGTCTTGTTGTGGAGTTGCCATCAACCAGGCTACTTTTCGTGAATCAAGAGGTTTATCGGCAGTCTTCAATACATTTTCCAAGAAGTAGTTGGACTTTTCAAATTTATCCCAAAAGTTTGTGTAATTTTGAGATAGTTCGAAGTCGTCAGGCACATTGTAAGTGTTCATGAGGTGAATCCGCATTGTATTCAATGCAGCAAACATCCAACAACGGCCACTTTGTTTCTGATCGGCAACTTTACCGGTCGAAAGGTCGATTGAAAAGACTGGATTCATTTTACCTTCTGCGGCAAAATCCTCGCTGCTTTCCAAGATCCCCTGGTGGGTAACGGCTCGTTCAATCACTTTTGAATCTTTTCGATTGTCAAGATTCTTTTGGTACTTGCTGATCTGATCTAAATTAATTTCTGCTGTCAAAAATGATCACTCTCCTTAATAGAATCTTATTTTACGCTCATTTATAAAAAAGGGCTAGTGAGGCAAAATGGCAAAATAAAATAGTTGACCATTAGTGGAGATTAATTAACAGTCAGCTATTTAGGAATGATTAACGTGCATGAATAACTTCTGGTCCATTTTCGTGACCAACAATGACGGTGTTGACTAAATCAAGAAACAGTCCATGTTCGATAATTCCGGTCATTTGGTCCAGTTCAAGGGCCAGATCACGGGGATGATCAATCTGCTCTAAGTGAAGATCAATCACGTAATTTTTGGAATCCGTGGTAAAACGTTGGTCACCATTGGTTCTAAAAACGGGGTTATATCCCTTTGCAGCTAATCGTTCAAATAGTTGCCGGCTGCCGTAAGGAACCACCTCAACCGGTAGTGGAAATGACCCCAGCTTATCAACCATTTTGCTTTCATCAACAATCCACATGTTTTGTTCGGAGTTGATGGCAACGACTTTCTCCAGAAGATGAGCGCCACCACCGCCCTTGATTCCTTGGTAGTTTCGGTCAATTTGGTCGGCACCGTCGATTGTCAAATCGATGTGGTCAACCTGATCCAGACTTTTCGTGGGGATACCCAGACTGTTTGCGTGTTCTCTGGTACGATCCGATGTGGGAACGCCCACGATGGACAGGTGCTCCTTACTCACCCGTTCACCCAGCGCATCTATCATGAACTTAACTGTCGATCCAGTCCCAAGCCCAACGGTCATGCCGTCTTCAATAAATTGAACTGCTGCTTTGCCAACCAACTGTTTCAATTCGTCTTGATGTGTCATTGTTTGTCTCCTCATTTAAAAGATGTTTAAAGGTTTTACTACACTACAATACTGCGATACTTTAACATTTTTGTCAATCTGTCCAAACCGTCTCACATAGTTTATACTACAATAATAGAATATATCGATAAAAGGAGCCAGACATATGAAACGTGGATTTGAAATTGTTTCAAAATATTCATCCAAGAACCTAACCTTACCTTATCGAACAACCAATAATGCAGCCGGATATGATTTCGAAAGTGCCGAGGAGATTATCATTCCATCAATTTGGAAACTGAACTTTTTGAAGGTCCTTTGGGCAATTAAGCACGAAAAGAATGTGCAGGCGGCTTCGATTGAAAAAGCGCGTCAAGTTCTCAAACCATTTTTGATTCCAACAGGTATTAAAGCATATATGCAGCCTGATGAGGTGTTGATTATCGCAAATCGTTCCAGCAATCCGCTCAAGCGGGGGCTGGTTATTCCCAATGGGATTGGTGTCATCGATTCGGATTATTACAATAATGACGGCAATGAGGGCGAGATCTTCGTTCAGATTTTGAATTTTGGCATCTCGGATATTAAGATTCAAAAAGGAGAACGGATTGCCCAGGGCATTTTCATGCCATACTTGTTGGCCGATCAGGACGATCAGCAAAAAAAGCAAACCCGAAGCGGCGGATTTGGTTCATCCGGTAAATAATTTATAAGATGATTTAAAGTCCATTGAGATTCGGTCAAAGTGGATTCATAAAGTGCTAGAATATTTATAGTGTAAGTAGAGGAGAATTTAGTTGGCAAAAGTTAAAACTCAATTTGTATGTCAAAACTGCGGCTACATTTCCCCGAGGTATCTGGGACGCTGCCCAAATTGTAACGAATGGAACACGTTGGTAGAAGAAACAATTGCGCCTAAAAACAGCACAATGGCGACTCAAAGCTTGCGTCGAAACGGTATTCATGACAACAAGCCCGAACCAATCAACAAAGTGGAATTTCATAAAGATATCCGATTTAAGACCGATATGGAAGAACTCAACCGTGTTTTGGGCGGCGGGGTAGTTCCAGGGTCACTTATTTTGATTGGTGGCGATCCGGGTATCGGTAAGTCAACACTAATGCTCCAGGTTTCAGGTCAGCTCAGTAAATCTGGGAAGATTCTCTATGTTTCAGGTGAAGAGAGTGCCTCCCAGATTAAAATGCGAGCGGATCGGCTGGGGGTCAACGGTGACAACTTGTACGTTTACCCCGAAACCGACATGGATGTGATTAAAGATACTATTAATGATATGAAGCCTGATGCAGTGGTTATTGATTCGGTTCAGACCATGCAGATTCCTGAACTCCAGTCGGCAACCGGGTCTGTTGCTCAGATCCGCGAGGTGACCGCTGATTTGATGAACATCGCCAAAGGACAAGGGATCACAGTGTTTGTTGTTGGTCACGTGACTAAAGGCGGTGCCATTGCCGGCCCAAAGATTTTGGAACACATGGTTGACACGGTTCTGTATTTTGAAGGCGACTTGCATCACTCATATCGAATCTTGCGAACAGTTAAAAACCGGTTTGGTTCGACTAACGAATTGGGCGTATTTGAAATGCGGACCGATGGCCTGCGGGAAGTCAAAAATCCCTCGGAAATTTTCTTGGAAGAACGGCTCAAAGATGCGACCGGGTCGGCCATCGTGGTTTCCATGGAAGGAACCCGGCCGATTCTGGTTGAAATTCAAGCACTGGTTACCGCTTCCGTGTTTGGAAACGCTCAACGGACCGCAACCGGCTTGGATCGTAATCGGGTGTCATTGATCATGGCAGTTTTGGAGAAAAGAGCCGGCTTGATGCTTCAAAATCAGGATGCTTATTTGAAGGCAGCCGGTGGTGTCAAGCTTGATGAACCGGCCATTGACCTGGCCATGGCGGTCAGCATCGCTTCGTCATATAAAAATCGGGGAACCAGCCCAACCGAATGTTATGTTGGGGAACTTGGCCTAACCGGTGAAGTCCGGCGGGTCACCCGAATCGAGCAGCGGGTTGCCGAGGCTCAGAAGCTGGGATTCAAGCGGGTGCTGGTACCGACTAACAATCTCCAGGGTTGGAATCCCCCCAAGGGAATTGATGTAGTCGGTGTCTCCACACTGTCACAGGCTTTGAAGCTTGCACTGGGTTGATTAAAAATTGAGAGAAGGCGATATTATTGAAGAGAAAGAGAATTGTTAGAATTGTATTTACATTAGCCGGCGCTGCAATCGGTGCCAGCTATTTTCCAATGATTTGGCTGTTATTCCAGGTCCGTTACGGAACTCTGTTCAACAACACTGCTACTAATGCAGTTGTGGGTGCAATTATTTTTTATTTTATTTCGTTGTTGGCAGGAAACTATATTCTGAAAGCCGTTGATCGAATGGAAGTTCGATTAACCAAGCAAAGTCCGCTATCTTTGTTTTTCGGAACGGTGGGATTAATTGTTGGATTAGTTGTTGCTATTTTGATTTCAATTGTGTTCTTTAGAACGCATACATTCTTCCTGAACACTATGATTCCAACCATTTTGATGCTGGTGTTGGGATATTTTGGCTTCAGAATTGGGAACACTCAAAGTGATCGTTGGCGAAAAATGTTTCAATCCCGACGAAAGCTGGAAAATGCCAAAGAAGCTGACGAAAAGATTATCGATAAGCCGGTTGACAAGAATTACCATCATTACAAAATTCTTGATACCAATATTTTGATCGATGGTCGAATTTATGACGTTGTTAAAACCGGATTTATTGAAGGGACACTGTTGGTACCAAAGTTTGTGCTGTATGAACTCCAATACATTGCGGATTCCAGTGATAGTGTCAAGCGAGTTCGTGGGCGCCGTGGATTGGACATCTTGAATAAGCTTCAGAATGAAGACTTAATTCCAATTGAAATTTACGAAAAGGATTATGAAGACATTCCTGAAGTTGACAGTAAGTTGATTCAGCTTGCCAAAGATGTTGATGGCGTGATCATCACCAATGATTTTAATTTGAACAAAGTCATTCAATTTCAAAACGTTAAAGTATTTAATATCAACGCTTTGGCAAATTCACTTCGCCAGAAGATTTTACCTGGTCAGAATCTGAATGTCATGGTTGTTAAAAACGGAACTGAACGTCAACAGGGAGTCGCTTATCTGGATGACGGAACCATGGTCGTAGTTGAAGATGGCCGTTACTTCTTGAATGACCATATCGATGTAGTTGTGACCAGCGCGATTCAAACAGATGCCGGTAAGATGGTATTTGCCCGTCCTGAACATTCAACTAAGAATATTACTGATAAACAGGATTCGGGAAAATCCGATAATAATAATGGGAAAAATTCGTCGAATAACAAGAAGTAGTCGGGCTCCCTTTATTTTTAACGGCGTTCATTGTAAACTTAAAACACTGACAAAATTTTGATTAATTTTAAGAAAGAGGCGTTATACATTGGCAAACAATGCAATTCGAGTTCGTTATGCTCCAAGTCCAACAGGTCATTTGCATATCGGGAATGCACGGACAGCCATTTTCAACTATTTATTTGCCCGTCATAACAAAGGAAAGTTTATTATCCGAATCGAGGACACCGACACCAAGCGGAATGTTGCCGACGGTGAAAAGAGTCAACTCGACAATTTAAAGTGGCTCGGTCTTGATTGGGACGAAGGTCCCGATGTTGGCGGTGACTATGGTCCTTATCGTCAGTCTGAACGAAAGGATATTTATACTCCCCTTATTCAACAGCTGATCGATGAAGGTAAAGCCTATGAATCATATCGGACTGAAGAGCAGTTAACAGCTGATCGTGACGCCCAAAAAGCTCGTGGCGAAATGCCTCATTACGAATATGAATATGCCGGAATGAATGACGATGAAAAGGCACAAGCAATTGCTGATGCAAAAGCGAAAGGCTTAAAGCCGGTTATTCGTTTCCGCGTTCCTAAGAATCATGAATACGCATGGGATGATATCGTTAAGGGCAATGTTTCCTTTAACTCTGATACCATCGGCGGTGACTTTGTCATTCGGAAACGTGACGGCATGCCGACTTACAATTTTGCGGTTGTCTGTGATGATCATTTGATGAAGATCAGCCACGTTTTCCGTGGGGATGATCACGTTGCCAATACGCCAAAACAGTTAATGATTTATGAAGCATTCGGTTGGCAGGCACCTAAGTTTGGCCATATGAGCTTAATTATTAGTGCCGATACCGGCAAGAAACTCAGCAAACGTGACGAATCAGTTCTTCAATTTATTGAACAGTATCGTAAATTGGGTTATCTTCCTGATGCGATGTTCAACTTTATTCTTTTGTTGGGCTGGTCACCAGTTGGTGAAGATGAGATCTTTAACAAACGAGAATTCATTAAGATGTATGATGAAACTCGTTTGAGCAAGTCACCTGCCAAATTTGATTCCAAGAAATTGGAATGGATCAACAACCAGTACGTTAAAGAAGCTGATAACAGCACCATCATGGATCTTGCCTTACGTCAGTTGATTGCGGGTGGCAACATTCCTGCCAACCCTGATAACAAGACCATTGAATGGGCGCGTCAATTGATCATGCTGTACAAACGCGAAATGAGTTATATGGCTCAAATCAACGATATGGCATCTGTCTTCTTTGAAGAACCTGATCAAATCGATGGGGATGCATTGGCAGAAATTTCCAATGACACTGCACCGGTTGTTCTAAAAGAATTCCTGGACCGAATTCAAAAACTTGATATTTTTGATTCTGTTGAAATCTTTAAGACAATTAAGGCGATTCAAAAGGATACCAAGATCAAAGGCCGTCAATTATGGATGCCAATTAGAATTGCGGTTACCCACGAAATGCACGGTCCGGAATTGCCGGAGTCGGTTGAACTCGTTGGTAAGGAAAAAGCGGTTGAGCATATTAAAGAAACTTTGGCTCAAATCGATAAAGATTAATTTATAAAAAATATTATTGATTCGATTGGTCTCGTTGCATTTACAGCGAGACCTTTTATTATGGATTATAGTAATCACAATAAAAAAGTATGAATTATGATATTATTTGAGTATAAAAGATAAAGAGAGGAATTCGAAATGTTACAGATATTTAATACCCTCACACGAAAAAAGGAAAAATTTGAACCAATTACCCCAGGTGTTGTAAAAATGTATGTCTGTGGCCCAACCGTGTACAATTACATTCATATTGGGAATGCAAGAAGTGCGATTGCCTTTGATACTGTCCGGAGATATTTAGAGTATCGAGGGTATAAGGTCAAGTACGTTTCGAATTTCACAGATGTGGACGACAAGATGATTAATGCTGCCCGTGAAAATCACACAACTGTTGAGGCAATTGCTGATAAGTATATCAATGCATTTATGCAGGATACCGCCGCCCTCAACATTTCCAGTGATGTGATTCACCCCCGCGCAACCCAGAATATTCCAGAAATTATTGATTTTGTTAAAACCCTGGTTGATAAGGGTTATGCCTATAACGTTGACGGGGATGTCTATTATCGGGCCCGCAAATTCCCGAGTTATGGCGCATTACCGCACATTAATGTTGATCAGCTTGAAATTGGTGCCAGTCAGCATGTCAGTTCTGAAGAGATGGCAAAAAAAGAAGACCCAATTGATTTTGCGCTCTGGAAGAAATCCAAGGGTGACGAAATCTCTTGGGATTCTCCATGGGGTAAAGGTCGTCCCGGTTGGCACATTGAGTGCTCAGTGATGTCGACAAAGTATTTGGGCAACACTATTGATATTCATGGTGGCGGTGAAGATTTAATCTTCCCACATCATGAAAATGAGCGGGCCCAAAGTGAAGCCAACACTGGTCAAACCTTTGTTAACTACTGGATGCACAATGGCTTCGTTACAATCGGTGACGATAACGAAAAGATGAGTAAGTCACTTGGTAACTTTATTACCGTTCATGATCTGTTGAAGAAATTGGATGGTCAAGTCATTCGTCTGCTGATGTCAACGACCCATTATCGTCGGCCAATCCAATATAGTGATGCCAGTGTCCAAGAAGCCAGCAGCAACCTTAAAAAGATTCAGACCGCGTTTAACAACCTCACATATCGTTTACACAACGCCGAAGAGGGGGACGATCCCAAGACAGATCAGGAAGTCAGACAGATTGTTGCCGACTTTACCGATGCCATGGATGATGACTTTAACGTCCAAAACGGGATTGCAGCGGTTTATGAATTGGCTAAATTTGCCAACACGTACTCCGAGAGAGAAACGGTCTTCAAACTTAGCCTACAGTTTATTATCAACACCTTACGCGAGCTCTCAGGGGTGTTTGGAATCAAGTTGGAGCAGACTGAGCTCAAGGATGACGAGATTTGGGCATTGATTCATGAACGTGAGCAGGCTCGTCATGACAAAGACTTCATTCGAAGCGATGAGATCCGGGAAGAATTGAAAGCTCGTGGAATCGTATTGGAAGATACGCCACAAGGAACCCGGTTTAGAAAGGAATAATAAGTTTAATGATTGATAATTTTTCCCAGTTAAACGGAATCGCTTTAGCGTATATGGGTGATGCGGCGTATGAAGTATTTATTCGCCGTCACCTGATTGCCCAAGGATTGACAAAGCCCAAGCGTCTGCAGCACGTCGCAACCAACTATGTGTCCGCCAAGGCCCAGGCAGCTTTGATTGATTTAATGAAAACAGAAGGACTGCTCAATTCAGATGAATGGGATTATTTTAAACGCGGCCGAAATGCCAACAGTCACACTCATGCAAAAAATACCGATGTGATTACTTATCGGATTTCAACCGGATTTGAAGCCGTTTTTGGATACTTATCCTTGAGCGACCAAAATGATCGAATGAAAGAAATTGCCAATTGGTGCATTGAGCAGGTAGAAAGTGGGAAGCTTAAACATGAAGAATGAGAATCATAATCAAACACATCAGAATGATGATAATGATCACAGCGAAGAATTTGTGATCGGCCGCCATCCGGTGGTTGCAGCATTAAAGAGCGAAAACCCGGTTAACAAGCTGTTCATTCAGTCAGGAATTAAGGACGATGATAATATCATCTCCGAAATTATGAAGCTGGCGCATAAAAAGCGGCTGGTCATTTCAAAAGTTCCCAAGCAAAAGTTGGATAAACTTTCTGATAATCAAAATCATCAAGGGGTGGTTTTGTCTATCGCTGCATTTAAGTATGCAACGATTGATGAGTTATTTGCTAATGCCAAGAAGCAGGAAGCTGAACCATTTTTCGTGATTCTCGATAATATTGAAGATCCCCATAATCTGGGCTCGATTATTCGGACTGCGGATGCTGCCGGCGTTACTGGAATTATTATTCCCAAGCATCGAGCAGTGGGACTGACAGCAACAGTTTCCAAAACATCGGCCGGGGCAATTGAAAGAGTGCCGGTTGCCAGAGTAACCAATTTGTCGGCAACCATTAAGGAATTGAAAGACCGCGGCATGTGGGTATTTGGAACGGATATTTCCGGAACGGACTATCGTCGCTGGGATGCCAAGGGTTCAGTTGCAGTTATTATTGGTAATGAGGGAAAGGGAATTTCGCCATTACTCAAGAAACAAGTCGATGAAATGCTGACTATTCCAATGGTTGGGGACATTCAGAGCTTGAATGCCAGTGTTGCTGCAAGCATCCTCATTTATCAAGGCTTCAATTCCCGACATCCACTATAAAAATAAAAGTCGGTGATAAAGAATGAAAGAAGACTTGCTAATAGTCGACGCTTACAACATGATTGGAAATTGGCCACATCTGAATAAACTCAAACAGGCCAATCGACTGGAAGACGCTAGAGATCAGCTTTTGGCAGAATTATCTGAATATAAAAAGTATCGTGACATCAATATGATTGTTGTTTTTGATGCAATGTATGTACCTGGCAATTCCAAGAGTTTTCGCAAGTTTGATATGGAAATTGTTTGGACAAGTAAAGATCAGACGGCTGACAGTTATATTGAAGCCTTGGCCCACAAGAAACAGAATCGTTTCACCCAGGTGATCGTTGCGACAAGTGATCAGGCCGAGCAATGGACGATCTTTGCGGCTGGCGCGCTCAGAATTCCAGCCAGAGAACTTTTGCGTGATGTTCAGCGGGCCAAGCAGGAAGTTGATACAGAAGCTCGTAAGATGACCGATAAAGGGCAAGTGTTTAGGCACACACCATTTGATGCCAAACAATTGCTTGAGTTGGAAAAGCTGCGGGACAAAATGATGCACGACGATCAATAAAAATATCATTATTTTGATATTTTAAAATTGGTATAGGTGTGATAATGACCTGGTGAACAATGGTTCGTCTTGTCGGAGCCGGGTTTCTTCGTTAATGTTTTTTTATCAATTATTTTGATTAAAAAACATGAGGGGGAAACACAATGATATCAGACGAAACATTCAATTTGGTTCAGCGGACTGCTGACAGGGACGAGGATGCTTTTACCGAACTGTTCAAAAAGTACTATCCAATTGTTCGAAAGTTCAAAAGACAGTATTATATCAACGGTTATGACAAAGAGGACTTGGATCAAGAGGCCAGGATAGTTTTATACCGATCTGCCTGTCGATTTGAGCGCGCCAGGAAAGTGAATTTTGGGACGTTTTACCGCTTTAATCTTAGAAACCAAGTATTTGACTTGATCCGGGTAAATAACGCCAAGAAAAGAGTTCCCTGCGAACCTTTGACGTCAATTGAAGCCAATGAAAATCTTTATTCGACAACGATTGCCGACAATTCTGCGAGTAGTCCAATTGATTCGGCAATCGTCGCTGAGGCTTTTCATGAACTGATGAGCAGCTGTTCGCCACTTGAAAAAGAAGCATTTCGGTTAATGTTGAAGAAAAGTGGGTATACACATTTGGATCCCAGCGAACAACGGGGAATCATCAATGCGTTTGAACGCTGTCGTCGAAAGTTTAACGGCGGGATAAATTGACTGAATTGTTTTTGAATGCTATTATTACTATGCTTGTAAGGAGGTGCCACGATGGCACAAAGAAAAGTTGCTCTGGCATGTACCGTTTGTGGTTCAAGGAATTATACGATTCCTGCCAACCCCAACCGAACAAAACGCCTGGAGCTTAATAAGTTTTGCAAGTATTGCGGTAAATATACTTTGCACAAAGAGACTCGCTAATCATAAATGTAAGGGGATAAAATTTTGCGATTAATTAATTTTTTCAAAAAGGTTGTTCAAGAAATGAAAATGGTTACGTGGCCTGATGTTAATCAGACTCGTACTGATACCAGTACCGTTATTGGTACTTCAATTATCATGGCCATCTTTTTAGGCTTGGTAGATTGGATCGTTCAATGGGCATTGCAATTTCTTGCATAGCCATTTTGGCAAAACTTTGATATAGTTAAGTTGTTGAAACCTGCGAAAAGTGTCAGGTTTTTTTATTTGAACTCATTTTAGATGATTTTACGAAGGAGCAGAAAACATGGTCGAGTCAGCAGAAAAACAATGGTACGTATTGCATACTTATTCCGGATATGAGAATAAGGTTAAGATGAACCTTGACAGCCGGAAGGAATCAATGGGGATGCAGGATTACATCTTCAGAACGGTTGTTCCGGAACAAGAGGAACATGAAGTTAAGAACGGTAAGGACAAAGTCAAAATGGACAAGACATTTCCCGGCTATGTTCTAGTTGAAATGATTATGACCGACCAAGCTTGGTACATCGTTCGAAATACTCCCGGGGTAACCGGATTCGTTGGTTCCCATGGCCAAGGCAGCAAGCCAACGCCGCTTTTGCCAGATGAAGTTGACTTGGTATTGAAACGGATCGGCATGAGCTCACGTCATGAAGACTTGGATGTCAGCATCGGCGACACTGTCAAAATTGTTGATGGCGCCTTTACCGGTCTTGATGGCAAAGTGACTGAGGTCGATAACGAGAAGCAACGACTGAAAGTTAATATTGAGATGTTTGGCCGTGAAACCAGTACCGACCTTGACTTTAACCAGATTGATACTGCCCTTTAATTTAAAGTAGGTGGCTGCGATGGTACGGATGGCTGGTTCTTTAATGGTGTTGGCTGCTTTGATATTTGCAGTCATCAAGATTATCAGATTTGGAAAACCCAAAACAAGAGGTACCAGAGAAGATCCACTTAATCAGCTGGAAGGGATACCAACGCTATTCATTCCAGGATACTTTGGTAATCGATTATCATTCGGTCGGTTGTTGAACCGGCTTGCTCATCGATACGGTGCTCACAAGTCGATGGTGGTCAAAGTCGATCGCCATGGTAGAATTCAAGTCTTGGGAACGCTGAGTAAATCCAAACCGCTGATTCAGGTGTTGTTTGCAAAAAAGTCATCCAGGCCTCAGGAACAGGCAGAGTGGGTAATGGCAATCTGTGCCCTGCTTCATACCCGTTATGGAGTTGAACAGGTTAATTTGGTCGGCCATTCGATGGGCTGTATCACGATCTTTTGGTTCCTAACTCATCAGATCAGGCAGAGCGCAGTTGCAGTCAAACGTGTTGTGACGATTGCGGGTCCGTTTAATGATTCTGAAATTGCCAAGAGTACTGATAAGGTTGATGCTTACCCATTGAGTCCCAAAGGTCCCACGAAACGAATGCCGATTTATCGAGAGCTTTCCAAACAGATATTCGAAATTCCAAAAGACATCAAAGTCCTGAATATCGCCGGTAGAATCAGTAATAGTCAACAGGATGATGGAGAAGTATCGGTAAACAGCGCGTTTTCCCTTAGATATCTGCTTCACGACCCAGCAACCCAATATCACGAAATTCTCATTCGCGGTAAGCGGGCGACCCATCGGCTTTTGCATGAAAACGCGATTGTGGATGAAAATATTGCAAAGTTTATTTGGAATATATAATTTAGGTTGTTGAACGAAAGGGTTTATGTTATATTAGTATGGTATGTTTAAGCATACCAACGTGGGAGGAGAAATTTTGATCTCCATTTACCACACACGGACTTAAGGAGGTTATGTCTCGTGGCTAAAAAAGTAGCGAATATTGTTAAATTGCAAATTCCAGCGGGCAAAGCAACACCTGCCCCTCCAGTTGGTCCTGCATTAGGTCAAGCAGGTATCAACATCATGGGATTCACTAAGGAATTTAATGCACGTACTGCCGATCAGGCAGGGATGATTATTCCTGTAGTTATCACTGTGTATGAAGATCGTTCATTCGACTTCATCACCAAGACTCCACCTGCTGCTGTGTTACTCAAGAAAGCTGCTGGTGTTCAAAAGGGTTCCGGCGAACCAAATACTAACAAGGTTGCAACTGTTACCAAAGACCAAGTTAAAGAAATTGCCGAAACTAAAATGAAAGACCTAAACGCAGCTGATGTTGAAGCAGCAATGCGCATGGTTGAAGGTACTGCACGCAGCATGGGCTTTACTGTCGAAGGATAGTTCAATCCAGCTATACCAGTACTTTCAACGATGATGCACTGTTTCACATCGCGTGGGAGGTTAATCCGTTATAACCACAAAGCAAGGAGGAAAACACACATGGCTCGTAAAAGAGGTAAAAACTACAAGGCAGCTGTTGAAAAGGTAGACGCTGAAAAAGCATACCCAATCAAAGACGCTGTTGAATTGATTAAAGATATTGATTTTGCAAAATTCGACTCAACTGTTGAAATTGTGTTTAAATTAAATGTTGATACTAAGCAGGCTGATCAGCAATTACGTGGTGCCGTTGTCTTACCTAATGGAACTGGTAAGGAACAAACCGTTGTCGTATTTGCAAAAGGTGACAATGCTAAAGCAGCGCAAGACGCTGGTGCAGACTTTGTCGGTGAAGCTGACTTGGTTCAAAAGATTCAGGGTGGCTGGCTTGACTTCGATGTTGCCATTGCAACACCTGATATGATGGCTCAAGTTGGACGTTTAGGTCGTGTTCTTGGACCTAAAGGTTTGATGCCAAACCCTAAGACTGGAACTGTTACGATGGATGTTGCCAAAGCAGTCCAAGAATCAAAAGCTGGTAAGGTTACTTACCGGACTGACCGTGATGGTAACGTTGCTGTTCCCGTTGGTAAAGTTTCATTCGATACCGACAAACTTGTCGGTAACTTAAAGACAATTGAGGATGTTATTGTAAAGGCTCGTCCAGCATCTGTTCGTGGCGTTTACGTTAACAATGTTTCAATTTCAACTACATTTGGCCCTGGCGTCAAAGTTGATCTTGATTCATTTGCAAGCCTTGATGCATAAATCGTTTTGATTTAAATAAAAAATCCCTGATTGACGGTTAATCACTTCGTGTGATAGACTGTTAGTTGCTGATATATTCGCCTAAGACTCAGGTGGCTTCCATGCCTTAATATCCTGCCGAGGAAAGTAATCTTACTTTTTTCCTATGTCTGGGTGGGCATAGGGATTTTTTATTAAGTCCCAACAAATATTTTTGGGAGGTGAAATTCGTGAGTGAACAAGCTGTTGCTGTAAAAGCAAAAAAGGTTGCATCTGTTACTGAAGAATTGAAAAATGCTTCATCTATCGTGATTATTAACTATCGTGGCTTAACTGTTGCCGAAGTTACTGACTTACGTAAGCAATTACGTGATGAAGGCGTTAAGATGGAAGTTATCAAGAACAAGGTAATGGATCGTGCTGCTACTGATGCTGGCTTTGAAGATTTGAAACCAACTTTCAGCGGCCCAACTGCTGTTATCTTCTCTTCAGAAGATCCTGTTGCAGGACCTAAGATTGTCCACAACTTTGCAAAGACCAACGACAAACTTAAGCTTAAGGGTGGCGTTATCGATGGTGAAGTTGCCAGTCTTGATGAAATTACTGCCTATGCTGCATTGCCTAGCCGTGAAGAATTGTTATCTACTCTTGCTAACATTCTTCAAGCACCTGTACGTAACTTTGCATATGGTGTTAAAGCTATTGCTGATAAGAAACAATCTGATGATGGCGACGCTGCCTAATCAGAACTAAATAAATTCCAATTAATGGAGGAAAATATAATGGCTTTTGATAAAGATAATATTATTGACCAATTAAAAGATGCTTCAATTTCTGACCTTAACGACCTGGTTAAGTCAATTGAAGACGAATTCGGCGTTTCAGCAGCTGCACCAGTTGCTGCTGCAGGTGCTGCTGGTGGCGACGGTGCTGCCAAGGATTCATACGATGTTGAATTAACTGAATCTGGTGACCAAAAGGTTAAAGCCATCAAGGCTATCCGTGACATCACCGGTCTTGGTTTGAAGGACGCTAAAGGACTTGTTGATAAGGTTCCATCAATCATCAAGGAAGGCGCTTCAGAAGACGAAGCCAACAAGATCAAGGAACAACTTGAAGCAGTTGGTGGAACTGTTACTTTGAAGTAATTTTAAAATTACAGATAACATTCCAAAAAGCTGTGTATCGGCATATGTCGATGCACGGCTTTTTTTGTGCAGGTTGGTTGTACACTTCTCAATTAATTGGCATAATAGTACGAGAGTGACATATTTGATACGAAACGATGGTGGAACGATGATTAAAAGAATCCGAGATTTTATAGATAAACGCATGACCATGATTAAGCTCATCTTTGTTTTTTCAGTCTTAATCTTTGTTGTTCGACAGCTGGCCAAGATCATTCGTGAAGTGAATGGAGATCAATTCAAATCTGTATTAGCCAGTCAAAGTAAAAGTGCTTTGTTAATTATGCTGGTAGTAGGATTCATTTCAATCCTACCGATGCTTGTTTACGATTATTCCATTGTTCAGTTTTTGCCGACTAAATTTTCGCCAATGTACATAGTACGTAGTGGCTGGGTAGTCAATACCTTCACCAATTTATTGGGTTTTGGTGGCCTGCTTGGTGCCAGTCTTAGGGCTCATTTTTATGGCAAAGATGCCACAAGGAAACAAATTCTTTATGCAATTTCAAAAGTTGCTTTATTTTTAATTTCCGGACTTTCCTTATTGTGTTTAGTGGCATTGATTATGATTTTCGGGTTCGGAATTGGGACACCCTTTGCCCATTACTGGATTTGGCTTTTGGGTGGCGCCCTCTATTTTCCTGGCGTGATGATTTTTACCAAGGTAACCAACTCCCAATTTTTTAGTGATTTGACGACTAAGCAGGAGTTGGTGATGACTGCAGGGTCATTTCTTGAGTGGGGGAGCGCACTGGGGTTCTTTATCCTAATCGGTCATTTGATGAATCTTCCGATTGATTTAAGAATGGTTGTCCCAATTTTTGTTGTTGCCAACGTAGCCGGGGTCGTTTCGATGATTCCCGGCGGGCTAGGATCCTTTGATATTTTCGTCATTATCGGTTTGGGATTTATCGGTGTGGCTCGGAGTGACGCTTTAGTTTGGATTCTGTTATACCGGCTGTTTTATTATTTATTGCCATTTATTGTTGGGACCGGATTATTCGTACATGACACCGGGAGCAAACTGAATGCTTTTCTGGATGATTTACCGAGATTATTAATTCAACGAATTGCTCAAACTTTTCTCACCGCATTTATGTATTTCTCTGGAATCATGATGTTACTCTTTGCAACGGTTCCTAACGTTGTGGTTGTGAACAAGCTCTACGTCAAATTGATCCCATATTCGATATTCTTTGTTAGCCATATTATGAATATTGTCGTGGCATTCTTACTGATTGGCTTGGCCAGCGGGATTTGGACACGAAACAAACGAGCTTACGGACCGACAGTTTTTGTGCTGATTGTTTCAATTTTCAACACTTGGTTTAATGAAGCATTTACTTGGCGAATGGTGTTGCTCTTCGTGATCATTCTGATCACGTTATGGCTTTCAAGAACTGTGCTTTATCGAGAACGAATGGCCAATTCTTGGGGAGTTTTGTTATTCAACAGTTCGATTTTTATCGTGACTTTTACAATTTACACATTAATTGGGATTGCTGCCAACAAAAAAACGCCACTTCATTTTGATAAAGCGTACCTATTTCCGTCGGCTGGTGCCTGGTTGGTCGGATTTGTGGGCCTGATTATCGCCTTAATAGTCCTTGTTGGCATTAATGCCTATCTCACCGCTGGTAGACCAGAATGGCTTACACAGCGATTTGACGCCGATAGGGTGCGGTCAGTCATCGATCGTTTTGGCGGTAATGAAGACAGCCATTTGGCGTTTCTTCGTGATAAACAAATTTACTTTTACATTGAGGATCATGTTGATCAAGTCTTTTTTATGTATCAACAGATTGCCGATAAACTCGTGATTATGGGAGAACCCATTGGCAACAAAGATAAATTCTCTGATGCTATCGAAGATTTTGTAAAGGAAGCCGATAAGTCAGATCTGAAATTGGTTTTCTATGAAATCAATGAAGCATTAACGATGAGCCTGCATGAAACCGGATTTGATTTTATTAAAACCGGTGAGGATGGCTTGGTTGATTTGAACGAGTTTACACTAAGCGGGAAGCGGCATCGCGGTGAACGAGCCTTGATGCATAAATTTGATCGTGAAGGGTATCAGTTTGAAATCCTTCAGCCGCCATTCTCCGGTGACTTAATAGCTAAGTTAAAAAGGATATCGGATGAATGGCTGAACAACAAGGCCGAGAAGGGGTTCTCGCTAGGATTTTTTGACGAGTATTATCTCCAGCAGGCCCCAATTGCCATTATGAAAGACGACAGTGGGAAGATTGTGGCATTCGCCAACTTGATGCCTGATGGGAATAAGATAACGACTTCGATTGATTTGATGCGTTCCTCATCTGACGCACCATCAGGGATCATGGATGGTATTTTGATTAATTTGTATCGGGTGGCTCATGACAAAGGCTATCAATACTTTGATCTCGGCATGTCACCGTTCTCCAATGTTGGGACTTCCCGGTTCAGTTTTACTCAGGAACGGATTGTTCATTTGATTTATCAATATGGCTACAAGTTGTACAGTTTTGAAGGCTTGCGTTCCTATAAAGATAAATATGTCGATAAGTGGGAATCAAAGTATATTGCATACTACCGACGCAGCGGGTTGTTGTATGCGGTTCTTCAAATCATCTTGGTTGTTAACCAGCCGCGAAACAAGAAGCCGGCCGGGTTTTCAAAAGCTCTCTGGTTTGTTATGAATGCGAATCAAACAAAATAGTTTTATCGATGAAGCCCAGTGATATGGATTATCGCTGGGCTTTTTGGCCATCAAAATTCAAGCCGACCGTTGGAACTTTCATTACTCAAAATGTTTACTGAAGTTTACCCCGAGATAAAAGGATTTATTTGGAAAAGTATTAAGCGTTTTCATAAAAATCCATTTCCATTCACAAAAACAGTAATTTTAATCTTACTATTCAAGCATACCAACGATTCCAATTTATATTTGATTAGTGAGAAAATTCTGAACTTAAGGTTGACAACGCTGCCAAAATGAGTTAAATTTTGGTTAGTAAAGTTTACTAAAAATATATGTAGAGGGATGAAACTTATGATTTCTGATGACGTAAAAAAAGAATTTAATGACAAGTTTGGTTATGATTCAAGTAGGATGTTCTTTTCACCCGGTCGTATTAACCTGATCGGTGAATATACCGACTTTAACGGTGGCCATGTTTTCCCATGTGCAATCAGTATGGGAATTTATGCTGCTTACGGCGAACGAAAAGACAATACCATCCGAATGTTTTCAGGAAATGTTCCGGATGCTGGAATTGTTGAGATTTCGCTGGACAATTTAGCTTATAACAAAGCTGACAGCTGGACCAACTATCCCAAGGGTATGATGGTTCAAATCATTGAACACGGCTATAAGATTGGTCATGGTTTTGATTTGGCGGTTTATGGTAATCTTCCTGACGCTGCTGGTTTATCATCATCAGCTGCGATTGAATTATTAACCGGTGAAATTATCAACGACGTCTTCTCACTTGGAATTAGTGAACTCGACCTTGTAAAATACGGCCAGTTAGTTGAAAACAAATACATTGGTGTTAACTCTGGAATCATGGATCAGTTCGCAATTGGAATGGGTAAAAAGGATAAGGCAGTATTGCTTGATACCAACACCCTTGATTATGATTACGTTCCAGTTGAAATGGGCGATCGGGTAATCGTTATCATGAACACCAAGAAACATCGTGAATTGGCTGATTCTAAATATAATGAACGTCGCGCCCAATGTGAAGAAGCGTTGAAACGACTTCAAGTTGGGTTACCAATTAAGTCATTAGGCGATTTGACCGAAAGCGAATTTGACGAGAACAGTTACTTGATTAATGATGACATCCTCATTCGTCGTGCCCGTCACGCGGTATTTGAAAACCAACGGACACTTCAGGCAAAAGATGCGCTTGTTAATAACGACCTTGAAACCTTTGGTAAATTAATCAATGCTTCTCACGTTTCCTTACATTATGATTTTGAAGTAACCGGTAAAGAACTGGATACTTTGGCAGAAACTGCTTGGAAACAGCCTGGTGTTATTGGTGCCCGAATGACCGGTGCCGGATTTGGTGGATGTGCAATTGCGATTGTTGACCGTGACAAGGTGGATGCCTTCAAGGAAAACGTCGGCAAGGTTTATGAGAAAGAGATCGGCCATCCAGCAGAATTCTATATCGCCGAAATTTCAGACGGTCCTAAAGAGATTAAGTAGTTATTGATTAGAAGGAGGATATTTAAATGTCAATTTTAGTACTTGGTGGAGCAGGTTACATTGGCTCACATACAGTTGATCGGTTAGTTGAAAATGGTTATGACGTTGCGGTTGTCGACAATTTGGTTACCGGACACAAAGCAGCAATCAATCCCAAAGCCCGTTTCTATGAAGGCGATGTCCGTGATAAGAAATTCATGAACGACGTTTTCGACAAAGAAGACATTGAAGGTGTTATCCATTTTGCAGCATTCTCAGTTGTGCCAGAATCCATGGCAAAACCATTAAAGTATTTTGACAATAATACTGGCGGCATGATCAGCCTGCTTGAAGTTATGAATGCTCATAACGTTAAGAAGATTGTCTTCTCATCAACAGCCGCAACTTACGGCGAACCAAAACAAATTCCAATTAAAGAAACAGATCCTCAAGTACCAACCAACCCTTATGGTGAGAGTAAGCTGGCTATGGAGAAAATTATGCATTGGAGCGATGTCGCATATGGCATCAAATTTGTGGCATTACGTTACTTCAACGTTGCCGGCGCTAAGCCTGATGGCTCAATTGGTGAAGATCATCATCCTGAAACCCATTTAGTTCCGATTATTTTACAAGTTGCCTCAGGTGAGCGTGACGAATTGACTATTTTCGGTGACGATTATGATACACCAGATGGTACCAACGTCCGTGACTATGTTCATGTCCTTGATTTGGCAGATGCTCATATTCTTGCATTAAAGTACCTGCAGGCAGGCCATGACAGTGATGCGTTTAACTTGGGCTCATCAACTGGATTCTCCAACAAACAGATGTTGGATGCTGCCAGAGATGTTACCGGCAAACCGATTCCAGCAAAAATGGGTCCACGTCGTGCCGGTGACCCAAGTACGTTGATCGCTGCAAGTGATAAAGCTCGTAAAGTCCTCGGCTGGAAGCCACAATTCGATGATGTTCACGAAATCATCAAGACAGCCTGGAACTGGAAACAAACCCATCCAAAGGGTTATGACGATCAGAAAGGAAATAAGTAATCATGAATCAATCAGCAGTTGAAAAATTCGTTGACTTAGCGATTAAATCCGATTCGCCATATTCAGATGTTGACCGAATTTATGTGACAAACCTTATTTTCAGGCTGATTGGGGATGGTTTTGGCGATCCAACCCAAGATGCCTCTGCAGTCGATCTGGCCAATGACCTCGTTGAGTTAGCAATCGAACATGGTAAAATTGAGGATTCAATTACCAACCGCGAGATTCTTGAGGATCAACTCATGGATCTTCTGACACCAATTCCATCAACTCTGAATCACATTTTCTGGAATAAGTATCAGCAGTCACCTGATGAAGCAACCAACTATTTCTATCACATGAGTCAGGATAATGATTACATTAAGACTCGTGCAATTGCCAAAAATATTTCGTATGAAACGAAGACTGATTACGGCAATTTGGAAATCACTATCAACCTCTCGAAGCCTGAGAAGGACCCTAAGGCAATTGCAGCTGCCGGTCGCGCTAAATCGACCAGTTATCCTGTTGGACCTTTGGCCATTGAAAATGAAGGCTACCTTGGTCGTTTGGGTTACCCTGCCAGAAGCAATCATCGGGTTATCAGAATGATGATCAATGGCGAGCCATGGGGATTCCAGTACTCACCATATGCATATTTTGGTGAACACGCAATTTTCCTGAATCAGGCCCATGTGCCAATGTCCATCGATCAGCGAACATTTGTAAACCTGACTGATATTATTAAGCAGTTCCCACACTACTTTGTCGGCAGTAATGCTGATTTACCGATTGTTGGTGGTTCGCTGCTTGCACAAGACCATTATCAAGGCGGTCGTCATACATTCCCAATGATGAAGGCTGTGATCGACCGATCAGTTGATCTTGGTGTCGATGGCTTGGAAGCAGGGATTGTTAAATGGCCAATGGCAACGATTCGTCTTCTCAGTAAAGATGCTAATAAGGTGGTAAATGCAGCTACTAAGATTGCCGAAAGCTGGAAAAACTATTCTGATGAATCCGTTGATATTCGTGCATACACAGATGGCACCCGTCATCACACGGTTACACCAATCGCTCGAATGAACGGAGACAAGTTTGAAATGGATATCGTTTTACGTGATAACCAGACTTCAGACAAGTATCCTGACGGAATTTTCCATCCTCACAAGGACGTTCAGCATATTAAGAAGGAAAATATTGGACTGATTGAAGTAATGGGAAGGGCAATTTTGCCAGCCCGTTTAAAGACTGAAATGAAAGAAGTTCAAAAGTATGTTCTTGGCGAAGATAATCAGATTGCTGACTATCATAAACCATGGGCAGACGAATTGATGAAACGCGACAATTTTACGAAAGATAATGTGGAAGAGTTAGTTGACGAGGAAGTCGGCAAGGTCTTCGGCAGAGTTTTGGAAGATGCCGGTGTTTATAAGTGGAATGACGAGGGCCAAGCAGCCTTTGATCGCTTCATTAATCAACTCAAATAAAAATAAAGGGTTCCAGCAAACAAGAATGTTTGTGTGGAATCCTTTATTTTTGGTAAAATGGAAGCGGAAACAAATTTGGATCATACTTTTAGGAGGCAATTATGAAATTTATCGTGTATAACGTCAGGGATGATGAAATCCCATTTGTTGAGAAGTGGGGTAAAGATCATGGAGTTGAAGTTAAATATACCACGACGACCTTAAACCAAGAGACAGTTGAAGAGGCTGCCGGATTTGATGGGATTTCCTGCCTCCAGACGATTCCATATTCCAAGGAGTTGTTTGACTCACTCAATAACCTTGGCATTAAATATCTTTCACTGCGAAATGTTGGAACTGATAACATTGACCTACCAGCGGCTAAATCAAATGATGTTAAAATTACCAACGTTCCGGCATACAGTCCAGACAGTATTGCTGAATTTGCTGTGATGATGGCATTGTATCTATCCAGAAAAGTTGGTTATATGCGTCAGCAATTGAATCAAAACCATCAGTACCACTTTTCACCGAGCTTTATGGGGCGGTTGATCAGTGAGCAAACGGTCGGCGTTATTGGAACCGGCCGAATCGGCAGGGCAGCCATTAAGTTATTTAAAGGTTTGGGAGCCAACGTTATTGCCTATGACAAGTATCCACAGAAATCAACCAATGGACAATATGTATATGTCAAGAGTCTTGACGAAATATATGCTCAGAGTGATATTATCAGCATTCACATGCCGGCGACTGACGATAATTATCATCAGTTTAATCATGAAGTTTTTGAACAAATGAAGGATACGGCGTTATTGATTAATACGGCAAGAGGATCGATTGTGGACACAAACGATTTAATGTATGCCCTTCAAAGCGGCGAAATTGCGGGAGCCGGGATCGATACCATTGAAAACGAATCGGCAGATTTACAGGATTCAAGGTCGACAAAGCAAGTGACTGACCCTGATATCTTGAAATTCTCAATGATGCCAAACGTTTTAATTACACCTCATTCTGCATTCCATACCAGTGAAGCAGTGAAAAATATGATTGATATTTCCCTTGGAAATCTGAAACAAATGGTTGAGGGTCAAACACCCGAGGACCTGGTGGATTAAGATTTTGTTATATACAAAAATGACTGATGCAGTTTCCCGGAAGGGTGCATCAGTCATTTTTTAATTATTTAAATGTTAGTAGTTAAATATCGTAATCTGAGTCTTTCATTGACTCAACGTTCCCTAACAAATAACCATTTCCCACCTGTGAGAAGAAATCATGGTTTGCGGTAGAAGTGGAAATTCCGTTCATAACAACGGGGTTAACATCTTCCGCTGTATCTGGGAAGAGCGGATCTTGACCAAGATTCATGAGCGCTTTATTGGCGTTGTAGCGGATAAATGTCAGCACATCTTCTGTCCAACCTGTTTGGTCGTATAAAATATGCGTGTATTTTTCTTCATTTCCATACAACTTGTACAAGAAATCGTAGATCCAATTTTTCATATCATCTTGCTTTTCCTTAGGCAACTGGTTGTAGCCAATTTGGAATTTATACCCGATATAAGTACCATGGACGGATTCATCACGAAGGATGAGCTTAATGATTTCAGCAACGTTTGGAATCTTGTTGTGACCAAGATACCAAAGTGGTGTATAAAATCCAGAATAGAACAGGAAGGTTTCGAGAAATACACTGGCGACCTTCTTTTTCAATGGATCAGGTTCGTTGGCATAGATATCACGGATTTTAATTGCTTTGTTCTGGAGGAATTCTTCACTGTCACTCCAGTCAAAGATTTCATCGATTTGATCTGGTGTGTTCAAAGTTGAGAAGATTGAGGAATAACTTTTTGCATGAACGGACTCCATAAATTGAATGTTATTTAACACGGCAGTTTCGTGTTGGGTTTGAACATCTTTACGCAAAGATGCCATTCCTTCTTGTGATTGGAGAGTATCCAGTAAGGTTAAACCACCAAATACGTGGCCGACTACCCACTGGTGATCCTGGTCCAGTGTTCGCCAATCGGATAAGTCGTTTGATAGCGGAATTCGCGTATCCAGCCAAAACTGTTCAGTCAGCTTTTCCCATGTTGCTTTATCAATTTGATCATCAATTGCATTCCAATTGATTGCTTTATAATTCTCAGTCATGAATTTCTCCTTTAAATGACGCAGCTTTCACATTCATTTGAGCCAACTTCTTGTTGATCATCTGTGAAAGTTCGAATGTAATAAATTGATTTTACACCTTTTTTGTATGCGTAATTTCTTAAGATATTGAGATCACGTGTCGTCATCTTATCAGTCCGACCATTTTTCCACTCATATAAGCCTTCTGGGATGGTTGAACGCATGAAGAGGGTAAGCGCCATTCCCTGATCAATATGCTGCTGGGCAGCCGCGTAGATGTCAATTACCTTACGCATATCCATATCATACGCAGACGTATAATATGGCATTGTGTCGTTTGAAAGGTATGGAGCGGGATAATAAATCTTTCCAATCTTTGATTCCTGACGTTCTTCAATCCGGTTGATAATTGGATGAAGGCTGGCAGTTGTATCGTTAATGTATGAAATCGAACCATTAGGAGCAACGGCCATTCGATTTTGATGGTAAAGGCCATCTTTCATAACTGCTTCTTTAAGATTCTCCCAGTCTTCCTTTGATGGAATCCAGTCGTCTTTGAAGAGGGATTTTACTTCGTCAGATTTTGGTGCGAAGGATTCGTCGAGATACTTATCAAAATAACTACCGTCGGCATATTTGCTGTTTTCAAAGTTGACGAAGGTTTCGTTGCGTTCTTTAGCGATCTTGTTAGATGCAACTAAGCTCCAGTAGTTAAGCAGCATGAAATAAACGCTGGTAAATTCAACTGACTCTGGGGAACCATAATACATATGATGCTTGGCGAGAAAACTGTGTAATCCCATAGCACCAAGGCCGATTGAGTGGGATTCCTTGTTACCTTTTTGAATAGAAGGTACCACGTCGATGTTGGAATGGTCAGTGACAAAGGTTAAGGCACGGACCATACTTTCAACAGAATGGCCAAAATCTTTCCCGTCCATCATATTGTTGATGTTGGTCGAACCCAAGTTACATGAAATGTCTTTTCCCATTTTGATGTAATGCTGTTGGTTATCAACCGTTGATGGCGTTTGAACCTGGAGAATTTCGGAACACAAGTTACTCATAACGATTCGGCCGGCAATCGGGTTGTCACGATTGGCGGTGTCAATGTTGATAATGTATGGATAACCGGATTCCTGCTGGAGTTTACTGATTTCAGTTTCCAAATCACGAGCCTTGATCTTGGTTTTTGAGATCTTGTCATTGGCAACCAAATTGTCGTATTCCTTGGTAATGTCCACGTATGAAAATGGAACACCGTACTCACGTTCTACATCATAAGGGCTGAAAAGATACATATCAGCGTCGGCTTTAATCAATTGATAGAACTTGTCGGGCACGGTCACACCCAACGAAAGTGTCTTTAGACGAATCTTTTCGTCGGCGTTTTCCTTTTTTGCACCCAAAAATTCAATAATATCCGGGTGGAAGACTGACAGATACACAACCCCGGCGCCTTGACGTTGGCCCAACTGGTTTGAGTATGAGAAGCTGTCCTCCAATAATTTCATAACCGGCACAACACCTGAAGCAGCGCCTTCAATATGTTTAATTGGGGCACCGGCTTCCCGGAGGTTGGAAAGGTTAATTCCTACACCGCCGCCGATTCTTGATAATTGCAGTGCTGAATTGATTGTCCGACCGATCGTATTCATATTATCAGTCGTTTGGATCAGAAAACAGGACACAAATTCGCCACGGTTTTCACGGCCGGCATTCAAGAAACTTGGCGTAGCTGGTTGGTAACGCTGGTGGATAATTTCATCAGCCAGATCCATTGCTAATTGTTCGTCACCATCAGCAAAAAACAGGGCATTGGCAGCAACTCTATCCAGAAAGCTTTCCAAATACAGGTCGTTATCATTAGTCTTCAAGGCATACTGTGCATAGAATTTGTATGCAGCCATGAATGACTTAAAATGGAAGTTTTGCTCATTTAAGTATTGGTATAACTTCTCGATGAAGGATTCATCATATTTGCGGACAAAATCTTCTTCGTAATAGTTATTTTTGATGAGGTAGTCAAAACGATCTTTCAAGCTCTCAAACTTCATCAAGTTCGGCTGAACATTTTCCTTCAGGAAGGCTTGGAGGGCTTCCTGGTCTTTTTGCAACGGGATTTGACCATTGACCGGGATGTTGATTTCATTATTCAGATCAAAATAAGTAACATCCTTTAAGTTGTGAAGTGACATATCTTGTACCACGCTTTCTTATAATTGCGAATAAAAGGGGGCGAGACCGTTTGTGGTTTCGCCCGCTAATCTAAAATCAATATGGTAGAATGGATGAAGGCAATTAGCCGGCAATCGACTGAAGTTGATCAGGTCGGAAACCGCTGAATGCTTGCTTACCATCTACATCGACAACGGGTACCGCCATAAAGCCTCGTTGCTTCAAGTAATCAATATATTGTGGTTGTTCGTTGATATTGTGTTCTTCGAACTGCACATTGTGTTCTGAAAGGTAACGTTTTGTCATTTTGCACTGCATACAGTTGTTCTTTGAATATAATGTAATTTTAGCCATTGTAAACACTTCCCCTGTTTCGTTAAAATTTAATTTATGGTTCAATTCTACACTAAATAGTGTGAAATGCAACGATTAAAACACAATATATTGTGATAAAACTAATTGTAAGCACCAAATATAGGCAATAAATGTGAAAGACAAACTAGGAGATTTTTATGACAGACAATTCATTTTACTATTCAAAGAATCCGGATGTTGAATCCAAACCAATAACGTGGGACTTTTCGCTGCTGGGAAACAACTTAACGTTCACTTCCGATAACGGAGTGTTTTCCAAACATACTGTCGATTACGGCAGCCGGGTTCTGGTTAAAAATATTAATTACGGCATCATTCCAGATGGCAAATTGTTGGATATGGGCACTGGCTATGGTCCGATTGGAATTTCAATTGCAAAAGCCTTTCCAGAACGACAGATTGATATGGTTGATGTCAATGAACTCGCTTTAGAGTTGGCTAAAAAGAATGCGGCCGACAACCAGGTTAAAAATGTTCATATTTTTGAGAGCAACATATATGAAGCGATTAGTGAAAAGTATGCGGCCATATTTACAAATCCACCGGTACGGGCAGGAAAGAAAGTCGTGGACGAGATGATTTCCGGAGCAGTTGATCATCTGATTGACGATGGAACGTTGACGGTTGTACTACAAAAGAAGCAGGGTGCTCCGTCCGCAAAAAAATTGATGACCGAATTATTTGGTAACTGTAAGATTTTAAAACGTGATAAAGGATATTATATTCTTCAAAGCGTAAAGAAATAGTGAGGTAAATCATGTTTCAAGCTGATAGCCGTTTTATGCGGGCAGCGATGGTCGAAGCACAAAAAGCATTCATGATAGGTGAAGTCCCAATTGGTGCCGTCGTTGTTCATGATGGTATCATTATCGGTCGGGGACACAACCTGAGAGAGCATTTAAATGATGGTGTTGCCCATGCAGAAATTTTAGCGATTGAAGAGGCCTGTCGGTATTTGAACAGCTGGCGGCTGATTGATTGTGATCTTTACGTGACGATTGAACCATGTTTGATGTGCTCGGGGGCAATTATCAATACCCGAATTGAGAATGTCTGTTTTGGTTCCCGTGATCCAAAGGCGGGGGCAACCCGAAGCTTGTATTCGGTTCTGGAAGATTCGCGATTGAATCACCAAGTGAATGTCGTCGAGGGTGTTTTGGCTGATGAAGCTTCACAAATCATGAAGGACTTTTTCAAAGCTGCCCGCAAGAAAAGAAAGAATAGGACTGGCAATTCTTAACCATTTAAGTTATGATAGATATTGCCGCAAGGCCCTGAGGCAAGGGTCGGGTTACGAACTGTGTCAGGTCCGGAAGGAAGCAGCACTAAGTATCATCAACCTTGTGCCTCTTGTACATAGAAATTTAGCTCTCAGCAATTTTGCTGGGAGCATTTTTTTGGAGAAAATTACTGGATAAGCGACTGTCGTTGATTGCACTCTGGCTTGATTCATCATATAATTATTTAGATGTTCCATTCGAGAAATTAGCGGTTTGGCAATTATTTTTGGAGGGTTTGGTCATGAGTTATCAAGCATTATATCGGGTCTGGCGACCACAGAGATTTGATGAAATCGTCGGCCAATCAGTTATCACACGGACATTAAAGAATGCTTTAATTACTAAACAAACAAGCCATGCCTATTTGTTTACCGGTCCACGGGGGACGGGTAAAACGTCTGCGGCGAAGATCTTTGCCAAGGCGGTCAACTGTCATTATTTAAAAGATGGTGAACCCTGCAACAAGTGCGAAACCTGTAAGGCAATCAATGAGGGCAGCTTAAATGATGTCATCGAAATCGATGCTGCTTCCAACAACGGGGTTGAAGAAATCCGGGATATTCGAGACAAAGCGAAGTACGCACCAACTCAGGCTGATTACAAAGTTTACATTATTGATGAAGTTCATATGCTCTCAACCGGGGCGTTCAACGCACTGTTGAAAACTTTGGAGGAACCACCAGCCAATGTCATCTTTATTTTGGCAACGACTGAACCGCATAAGATTCCAGCCACGATTATATCCAGAACCCAGAAATTTGATTTTAAGCGGATCAAGCCAAAAGATATTTTGGAAAGAATGGAATATATTCTTGATCAAAAAAAGGTGGAATATGACGATAAGGCACTCAAACTAATTGCCAAGGCAGCCGAGGGTGGAATGCGTGATGCCTTGAGTATCCTTGATCAGGCAATGTCATATGGCGATAATAAGATTACCTATGATAATGCACTGCTGGTCACCGGCAGTGTTACAAATGAGCTGCTGACCACCTATATGAAGCAGGTTGTTGCAAACGATACCAAGAGTGCCTTGATTACGATTCAAAAGATTCTTGATGAGGGAAAAGATGCCAGTCGATTCATTGAAGACTTGACCAGTTATTGTCAGGATATTTTGTTGTATCAGCAGGATCCGGGAATTGTCGAAGAAATGGAACTGGGAATTATCGATGATCAGTTCAAAAAGCTCAGCGGCCAAATCACTGATCAGGAAATTTACCAGATTATTAATGAGTTGAATGATATTTCTAATTCACTTAGATTTACTGCTCATCCCGATGTTTATCTGGAAGTTCTGACAGTCAAGATTACTCATTTGGATTCAAATTCCCAATCAAATACTTCAACCAACTCCCAGCCGGCCGCAACGACTGCTGTAAATCCGGAAGTTAACGCGGAAATTCAACAGCTGACCCAAGAAGTTGCCAAGTTAAAATCTGAATTGGATGCCATTAAGCAGGCACCGGATGCCCAATCCAGTGCTGTTAGTACTCCTGAACCCGCAAAACCGAGTCAGGCACATACAATGGATAACCATATTGAATTGGCAAAGATTTACCCAATTCTCGGCAAAGCAACTAGAAAACAACTGAACCAGTTTAAAGAGGTCTGGCCGGACCTGATGAAGGCCCTATCAGTGACCCAGCGCGCTGTCATGCACGTTTCTTCACCGGTGGCCGCAAGCAGCGGAGGGGTGATTGTTGCCTTTGAATACCCGTTCCTGTATCAAAAAGCACAAGGGGATACCGACTTGAAGGATGCCCTTGAAAATAACCTTGACCGGATCGTCGGTAAAGCGCCGCAGATTGTATTTGTTCCGGAAAATCAGTGGCCTGATATTCGTCATGAATATTTGACGAACCATCGGGACAAGTTGAAAAATGCCACTCCCAAGGAAGCCAAGGCCGATGACCCAAAAGCTGATCCGGCTGATGACTCATCCAATGATCCTGTCGAACAGGATTCGGAGAGTCAACCGGTCGTCAAAAAAGCAGCTGAACTTTTTGGTACCGATATTTTAGATATAAAAGACGATTAATTGGAGGAATTTTACAATGATGAATGGTATGAATATGAACAAAATGATGAAGCAAATGAAAAAGATGCAAAAACAGCTTGGTGAAGAACAAGAAAATTTGAAACAGCAGGAATTCAAAGGAACTGCGCCTGACGATATGGTTGAAGTGACTTTTAGCGGCGACAAAAAAATGACTGATATTCAAATCAAACCGGAAGCAATCGATCCTGACGATCCTGAAATGTTGGGTGACTTGATTTTGACGGCCGTAAACGACGGTATTTCCAAAGTTGATAAGGCAACTGAAAGCACTATGGGTAAATACACTAAAGGCATCCCGGACATGTAATCAGCGTTAAAAAGGGGAAAATATGCAATATCCTGAAGCAATCGCAAAATTAATTGACAGTTACATGAAATTACCGGGCGTTGGTAGTAAAACCGCAACCCGGCTGGCTTTTTATACCGTTGATATGAACGAAGATGATGTGAAGGAATTCTCGAAGGCACTGATTGCGACGAAAAATGATCTTCATTATTGTTCAATCTGCGGGAATTTAACGGATGAAGACCCATGTGAGATCTGTCGTGATAAGAGTCGTGACCAATCCACAATTTTGGTTGTTGAAGAACCTAAAGATGTTATGGTGATGGAAAAAGTCCAGGAATATCATGGCTTATACCATGTTCTTCATGGTGTACTTTCGCCAATTGAAGGAAAAGGCCCTGAAGATCTTAATATTAGTTCCTTAATCAAACGACTTCAGAAAAATAAAACAGTTAAAGAAGTCATTGTTGCCACAAACGCCACTCCTGAAGGCGAGGCAACAGCTATGTATTTAAGCAAATTGATCAAACCTGCCGGCATCAAAGTGACTCGGCTGGCACATGGCTTATCGGTTGGTTCCGATATCGAATATGCCGATGAAGTTACTTTATTCAAGGCTGTTCAAGGAAGAACCGAAATTTAATTTTTAAAAGGGGGAGAGCTCACATGTTTTTTAACCGATTGAGACACCCAGATGTTAAACAGGAATATGATGATCGTTTGTTGGAATTAATCAATCATTTAAAAGAAGAATGGGATCATGCCGCTCAAACTCAGGAAGCTGTTGCTGACAGTGATATGGAAATGGAGCAGGAGACTGCGTTAGCCCGTCGAAAATATTTCTTCATATATAAAGAAGCCAGAATTCGGAAAATTAAGAATTATCAAATTCAGCCTTCAGTTATCAGCTATGATCACGATAATTTTGAATGATCTCCAAGTAACGAGACTGGCTCTAATGGTTAGACAGTCCAATGAACATAAAGTACAATTAATTTAAATTCAAAAGCGAGGGAATTGTTTTGAACGGTAAGTTTATAAGCTTTGAAGGTCCTGACGGCGCTGGTAAAACATCTGTTATGAATCGGGTAATCACCGTGTTTAATGAAGAAATTGGTGACAGACTATTGATAACCAGAGAACCCGGCGGTAATAAGATTTCTGAAGAGATTCGGAAAGTCATTCTTGATCGTAAGAATACCGAAATGGATTATCGGACGGAGGCATTACTGTATGCCGCAGCTCGACGACAGCACTTGGTTGAAACAATTTTGCCCGCCCTTCAACAAAATAAGTTGGTTCTTTGTGATCGATATGTTGACAGTTCCGTGGCATATCAAGGATCCGGCCGAGAAATCGGGATGGATCAGGTTGCAAGAATGAATGAGTTTGCGACTGAAAAGCTGTTACCATTTAAAACAATCTACTTTGATATTCCGGTCGAAGTTGGCTTGGACCGGATTGCCGAGCATCGTGATAAAAGTAAGATTGATCGTTTAGATGTTGAAACCACGGCGTTTCACAAACGCGTGCATCAAGGATATATGAAAATTCGGGACGATAATCCTGACCGATTTATAAGTATTGATGCGACTCAGCCAATTGATGGCGTTGTTAATGATACAATTAAGATTATCCACGAGATTGCACCTGAGTATTTTAAGGAGCGTTCATTATGAAATTAGTCATTGCAATTGTCCAAGATAAAGATGCTAATAAGCTGCGATCGGTTTTCGTTGCCCATGATATTATTGCCACTCGGTTTTCAACGACCGGTAGTTTCTTGCGGGCAGGGAATACAACCTATTTGGTCGCGGTCGATGATTCCAAAGTTGATTTGACACTAAAGCTGATCAAGGAAACCTGTTCAGCCCGTCAGCAATTTATGACGCCCCCAGTCAGCCTAAATGGGGACACTGCTGAGCATACCTTTCCAATTGAAGTTCAGGTCGGCGGTGCAACGGTCATGATTTTGCCAATTGAAGATTTTAAGCAGTTCTAGAAGGGAACGTTATGGAACACGATATTGTTAACGTTGCTCAAACTAAACAACCAACGATTTTTGCCCAGTTTATGAATTTGGTTAAAAATAACGAGTTATCACATGCATACTTGTTTACTGGGGAAGATGGGGCTGGTCAATTTTCAGTCGCAATGGGAGTTGCCATGCGGCTTTTTTGTACTAATGTGCAAAATGGCGTGCCGTGCGGCAAATGTCACGAATGCGTTAGAATCATGAATTACGACCATCCAGATGTTGTGATTACCAAACCGGATGGGCAAAGTATCAAAGTTGACCAGATCCGACACGTTAAGAGTGAATTCACAAAGAGTGCGGTTGAAGGATCAAAAAAGGTCTTCATCATTTCCGAAGCTGAAAAGATGACGACTGGGGCTGCCAACGGCTTATTAAAGTTTATTGAGGAACCAACTGGCAATGTGGTCAGTTTTTTAATCAGTAAGAATCGCAATTTGGTATTACCAACGATTATTTCAAGGACTCAAGTTGTGGAATTTCCAAGCATCAGCAAAAAGTTAATGGTTAAAGAATTGCAGTCCAGTGGTGTGAAGCCCAGTGAAGTCAATTTGATGATTTCGATTACCAATAGTTTGGATCAAATCAGAGATTGGCTGAAAGACGATTGGTTTGCTTCAACTCAACAAATGCTCGAAAAGTGGTTTTCTTACTTAGTGAAGGGGAATCCCATGGCGATGCCATTTATTCAGATGTCGCTAATGCCACTTATTAACACCAAAGAGCGTCAGCGGATTGTGATTTCGATGATGCTCAGTTTATTTGATGATGTTTTGCAAACCAAGTATGGCACCCTGGCTGAGGATCAGGTTAAATATCCTGCAGTTCTTGAACAGACCAACCAGGCTGCTTCAGAATGGAGCAATGCTCAGATACTTAAAATGCTGGATGAACTGCTGAATATGAACAGCCGAATGGCAGTTAATGTTAACTTTCAAAACATCATTGAATCCCTAACATTAAAGATACTTGAAATCGGAAAATCGTAGTTTATTAAAGGGTGATAAAATCGTGGACAGTCAAAACTTGTACGATGAACTTAAAGAAATGGATACTCAGCTAAGTGCCAATGCCGCCAACTTTTCTCACCTTCACGAATCCTTAATTGGTTTGATGGAAAAGAATGCTGAGTTGGAAATTGAAAATCAACATTTACGTGATCGCATTAACGAGATTACTGAAAAGATGGATAATAATTCCCCACGGCTTTCCAAATCAAGAAAGAATTTGGAAAAGCTGTATAACGAAGGCTTCCATGTTTGCAGTTCATATTATGGCAAACGACGGGAAAATGGAGAAGATTGTATTTTCTGTACAGACATCATCTATGGTAAACGGGACTAAGGGGTAAACATTGGAAACTCAAAAAAGTTTTGATACATTAACTCAATATGGCAGTCTGTATCTAGTGCCGACACCAATTGGTAATTTGGATGACATGACATATCGGGCAGTCAAGATTCTTCAGTCGTCGGATTTGATTGCGGCTGAAGATACCCGTAACACACAAAAGCTGCTAAATCATTTTGAGATTGAAACCAAGCAGATTAGTTTTCACGAGCACAATACTGCAGAGAGGATTCCAGAACTAATCAGTAAATTAAAGCAGGGACTCACCATTGCGCAGGTCAGTGATGCGGGGATGCCGTCTATTAGTGATCCGGGGCATGAACTGGTTGTGGCCTGCATCAAACAACACATAAACGTCATTCCATTGCCGGGAGCCAATGCTGGGATAACTGCTTTAATTGCATCTGGGCTTTCCCCACAGCCGTTTTACTTTTATGGATTTTTGTCCCGCAAGCCAAAAGAACAACGGGAAGAAATTGATGAATTGAGAAATAAGCCTGAAACAATGATTTTTTATGAAGCACCGCATCGGCTCAAAAAGACTTTAAAGAATTTGAAGACCCAACTTGGTGATGAACGCCAGGGGGCATTGTGCCGTGAACTGACTAAAAAGCATGAGGAGTTCATCCGCGGATCACTTGCTCAATTGGATGAATGGGCCAATTCGACTGAAATCCGGGGAGAGTTTGTTATTATAGTGTCAGGCAATGATAAGCCAGATGTTGATGCAGAGGATCCGCTGGAGGGTTTAACAATTGACCAGCAGGTTGACTTTTATATTGAAAATGGACTCAGTGTTAACGAAGCTATTAAGAAGGTGGCCAAAGACCACAAGTTAAAGAAACAGGTCATTTATAATCAGTACCACGACATCAAATAGAAGGAAGTAATGTCCATGCCAGCTCATCGTTATAGTGAACTTCATACAATCCCGTTTTATGAATGTAATGTTAATAATCGGATTTCAATTCCCATGTTGATCAATATATTGATTCTTGCCTCTGAGCATCAAAACGAGAAACTCGGAGTTGATCAACTGTATTTAATTGATAAATATGGGATTGGCTGGGTTGTGACGTCTTATTCAATTCATATTACGGAGTTGCCACGAAAAGACTCTGTGGTAAAAATGACGACGAGGGGGACTTCCTATAATCGTTACTTCGCATTCCGCGAATTTTGGCTTCATGATCAGGATGGAAATGAACTGGTAAAAGTTGAGAGTATCTGGGTTTTGATGAATGAAAAGACTCGTAAAATCACCGCCATTGATGATGATGTGATTACGCCTTATCAATCGGAAAAAGTTCGTCGGGTACCAAGACTCCCAAGGCCTGGTCGGATTGAACCCGAAGATCAAATGACTTCTAAAGAGTATCAGGTACGATGGAGTGATATTGATTTCAACGGTCATGTCAACAATTCCAGATATCCTGAATGGATGCTGGATTCGCTGCCAATGGACTTTCTTGACACCCATGAACCAACGAATATCGATATTCGTTTTGAAAACGAAGTTAAGTATGGTAACAGAGTTACAAGTTCAGTAGTTGTCGATTCTTCAGATAATGATAAAATTAAAACTGTGCATGAAATTAAGTCAAGTGACGTTCTTTCAGCGAGCGCAACCATTGTTTGGAAAGAAAATAAAGCAGAGGGTCAAGATTAATAATGAAAATACTAGCAATTGATACGTCGAACAAGCCACTTTCTGTTGCGGTGATGGATAATGACAACTTACTAGCTCAAACAACACTCACAACGCATCGTAAGCATGCCGAATTTTTGATGCCGGTCATTGAAGATTTGGTGCAGAAATCCGATTTGCTGCCAACTGATCTGGACAGAGTTGTGGTTGCGGATGGCCCCGGTTCCTATACCGGAATCCGAATGGCGGTCACGGCAGCCAAAACTATTGCGAGCACTCTTGGAATTGAACTTGTGACCGTTTCCAGCTTATTAAATCTGGCATTGAATATTCAAAAAGAGGATGCTTTAATCAACCCAATTTTTGACGGTCGAAATCAAAATATGTTCACAGGTTTATATCGTTGGAACCACGGCTCAATCGAAACGGTGATTGCAGATCAGCATATCAATCTTTCAAATTGGTTGGAACTGATTCACAATTATGGCGAGCAGATTGTGATAATTGGGGATACGGATTCTTTTGAAAAAGATATGAGAACAGCTTTGCACAGTCAATTGGTTGTTGGGGATTCACTCGATGGCATTCCAAGTGCTGCCAAGTTGGGCCAGTATGGCTTAACTCAGGCACCAATCAAAGACGTTGATGCTGTCGTGCCACGCTATCTGCGCTTAACAAAAGCAGAGGCGGATTGGAAAAAATTACATCCTAATGAGGATACGCATGATTATGTTGAAAAAGTTTAAAAAATGGTTTAACCAGCAATTTTATAACAAAGAAGTTCAGCTTCGGGAAAGATATCTGGATATCAAAAACCACGACGTTCAAATTAATGATACCGAGTATTTTTTAGCTAAAGCGATGATTCCTGATATTCCGGAAATATTAGGGATTGAAAGAGCGGTTTATGGTGGTCAGACACCATGGGACGACCGGGCGTTTCGAACCGAGCTGATGCGCAAATCCGACCGGCTTTATTTAGTATTGCGCCGAAATGATTGGCTGGTCGCTTTTATTGGCTGTTCTCTCAATAATCATACAAAAGACTGTCATATTACAAACGTTGCCGTTGCTCCCAACTTTCAAAACCACGGGTTGGGCTACTTTCTGGTTACAACAATCATCAAGAAAGCCCGCCAGTTGGAATATGATAAAGTAACGTTGGAGGTTCGCTTGAGCAACACGCGGGCCCAAAAACTCTATCGTGACATTGGCTTTGTCGATAACGGCATAAAAAAAGATTATTATTTTAATGATCGCGAAGATGCGTTGAACATGGTTTTGGACATTACAAAAATCGGTTAGATTTAATAAGAAAGATAGGGTGAAGTTAGTGGCCAGAGATTTAGTTCTTTCATTTGAAACCAGTTGTGATGAAACTTCTGTCGCTGTGATTGAAAATGGAAATCAGATTCTTTCAAATATTGTCGCAACCCAAATCAAGAGCCATCAACGATTTGGTGGCGTTGTACCCGAGGTTGCAAGTCGTCACCATATCGAGCAGATCACAGGATGTATTAATGATGCTCTCAAAGAGGCTGACGTTACATATGATGACCTGACTTCTGTTGCGGTAACGTATGGTCCGGGATTGGTTGGGGCACTGTTAATTGGCGTTACTGCTGCAAAGGCGGTTGCCTGGGCCCATCATCTGCCATTGGTACCAGTCAATCATCTGGCGGGGCATATTTATGCTGCCAGGTTGGTGGAGCCGATCGAATTTCCAGCGATGGCATTGGTCGTTTCTGGTGGCCATACTGAATTGGTGTACATGCCGGAAGAAAATAAATTTGAGATTATTGGTGAAACGCGGGATGATGCAGCCGGGGAAGCTTACGACAAAATTGGCAGGGTACTGGGAATCAACTATCCTGCCGGCAAACCCGTCGATGAGTTGGCGCATAAAGGACAGGATACATTCAAATTTCCGCGTGCCATGGATTCCGATGACAATTTTGACTTTAGCTTTAGTGGCTTGAAGAGCGCTTTTATCAATACCGTTCATCACGCTGATCAGATCAATGAAACGCTAAGCCGTGAAGATCTGGCTGCGAGTTTTCAGCAGGCAGTTGTCGATGTTCTAGCGGATAAGACGGACCGAGCGCTCAAAGAATTTCCAGTGAAGCAATTAATTTTAGCTGGTGGAGTGGCCGCCAACAAAGGGCTCCGTGAGCGACTGACAAAGAACTTGGCAGCGTTTAAGGATACCAAGTTGGAATTGGTGCCACTTTCACTATGTGGCGATAATGCCGCAATGATCGGTGCTGCCGGTGAAATGCTTTATCGACATGGAGCTCGTGCAGATGCCACATTAAATGCAGATCCCGGCCTGGAATTCGATTGGTTGGCTGACGAAATAAAATAGCTTGTATATAACAAAAACAAAGGATGAAAGCATTTGCTTTCATCCTTTGTTTTTTAGTCCATATCCTCGAGCTTCAGACTTTTTTCTTCCCAGTCGGATTCCGTCGCTTTGATTTGTGTGTTTGTTTCATCAAGCTGTTTCTGTAAGTCTTGGAGCTTGCCCAGATCATTAAACACATCCGGATTCGTCATTTCAGTTTCAATGCTATCTTTTGACTTGGTCAACTTATCTAACTGAGTCTCCAACGCTGAGACTTCGCGGGCTAACTTCCGATGCTCTTTTTGGGTTTGTTTATTTAGTTCGTAGTTCTTTTTGTCTGTTGTCACAGTCGCTTCAGGTTTAGGCTGGCCGGCAGCCTTTTTTTCAGCCTCATGTTCCTTGATAGCGATCTGTTCGTCTTTTTTATCGACATAGTAATCATAATTGCCGAGATAAAGGGTTGTCCCTTGGCGAGACAATTCAACTACCGCAGTCGCAATTTTATTGATGAAATACCGGTCATGAGAAACGAAGAGGATTGTACCGTCGAACTGGTTTAATGCTTTTTCCAGCACTTCTCTGCTGTCGATATCCAAATGATTGGTCGGCTCATCCAAAATTAAGAAATTATTGTGTTGCATCGCTAGTTTTGTTAACAGCAGTCGGGCTTTTTCGCCACCGGATAAATCATGAACCATCTTTGCGACGTCGTCTCCGGAAAATAAGAAACTGCCCAGGATGCTTCTAATGTCGCCCTCGGGTGTTGTAGGGTGGTCATCCCACAGTTCACCTAAGACGGTTTTTGATTCATGAAGTGACGCTTGTTCCTGGTCATAGTATCCGGTATCTACACCTGTGCCGAACTGGGCTTTTCCTTTTAAGAAGGGAATAATTCCCAGAATGCTTTTAAGAAGAGTTGATTTCCCCACACCGTTTGGGCCAACGATTGCAATTGCCTGATGTCGTTTGACATCCAAATTGACGGGTTCTGAAAGAACTGATGTGTAGCCTACGGCAGCGTCTGTGACGTTCAAAACGTTATTGCCGCTTTTGGATTTGGGTGAAAAGGAGAATCTGGCCGATTTCGCATCTCCGGTTGGCTTTCCAAGCTTGTCCATTTTCTCCAGTTGCTTTCGTCTGGCTTGGGCCTGCTTAGTTGTCGACGCCCGGACAATGTTTTTATCAACAAAGGTCTGCAGCTTTTCGATTTTTGCCTGTTGTTTTTCGTATTCTTTCCATTCCTGTTCAACCATCTGATCTTTTTTCTTGGTGTAATCAGTATAATTTCCGGTGAAATGGTGAAGTGTTCCCTGAGACATTTCGTAAACTTCATTGACAATCCGGTCAAGGAAATATCGATCATGAGAAATGATTAACAGGGCACCGCTATAGTTTTGAATATAGCCTTCAAGCCAGGTAATGGTCTCAACATCCAAGTGATTGGTCGGTTCGTCCAAAATCAACAACTCAGGTTTTTCAAGCAGAAGTTTTGCGAGAGCCAATTGAGTCTTTTGTCCACCTGACAACTCATTGATGGGCCGATTATAGTCGGTTTCTTCAAAGCCAAACCCATGGAGGACACCACGAATTTCAGCGTCATACCCATAACCGTTGTGCTGCTCGAAGTCGGCGCGAATATTATCGTATTGTGATGAAATTGTTTCATATTGCTCAGAATTTGGATCCAGATCTTGTGAGCCCATTTGTTCTTCAAGTTCATGAAGCTTGGCTTCCTGCTGCTTGAGCCCTGCAAAAACCGATGCCATTTCTGCATAAATTGATTTTTCGGAATCAAGGCCGGTGTCCTGGGCGAGATAACCGATTGTCAAATTTTTCTTGGTGCTGATTTGGCCGCCATCGATAGACTGCTCACCGATTATCATTTTGACCAGGGTCGATTTGCCGGCACCATTCCGGCCGACTAGGGCAACACGACTTTTTTCTTGAATGGCCAAATTTACTTTTGAAAAGATATTTTCGCCGTTGAACCGTTTCGTTAGATCTTGTGCTTGTAAGATTATCAAGTGTTTGGCCACCTTTCATTTTGTAACTATCAACAATTAATTTTAGCATAATTTTCAAGTATTCAGTAATTTATTGTAAGTATTATTTGAAATATATTTCACAAGAAGTCATGTTATGGTAGAATAAAGTGTAAATAGGAATTCACAAAGTTTCTTTTAACCAAAATAACAAATTAGGAGGAAATTTTCTTGACAGCTGAAAATATTCCACGCGCAACCGCTAAACGATTGCCCATATATTATCGATACTTAAATATATTACATGACACAGGAAAGCAACGAATTTCATCAACGGAATTGGCCGAGGCGGTTCAGGTAGATTCAGCAACCATTCGTCGTGACTTTTCCTATTTTGGGGCTCTTGGTAAGCGAGGATATGGTTACGACGTTGATAACCTGCTTTCGTTTTTCAAGCAAATTCTCAATCAGGAGCATCTCACCAACGTCGCATTGATCGGAGTCGGTAATTTAGGCCACGCCTTGTTGAACTTTAACTTTCACAAGGACGGGAACGTTAGAATTTCTGCAGCCTTTGATACTGACGACAAGATTGTGAATAAGATTGAAGATGGGGTTCCTGTATACCCAATTGAAGAATTATCTCATCAACTCCATGATCAACAGATTAAAGTGATTATTTTAACGGTACCATCAAAAGTGGCCCAGTCAATTGCCGACGAGGCTGTTGCCGGTGGAGTGAAAGGGATTTTGAACTTCACACCAATCCGCCTGCAGGTACCAGAAGACGTTCTGGTTCAAAATGTTGACTTAACCAACGAACTTCAAACATTGATTTACTTTATTGAAAATTTTGGCAAGTAAATTATCTAACAAACATGCGTTATCAAGGCCGGTGATTTTGAAAATCCCGGTCTTTTCTTTTGAATTCATTTACTGACAGGTCGGCCTTAAATCACAATAACTCAAGGAAATGTATAGAAATCCTTGCAATTCAACCAAAAAAATAATATATTATAAACAGTGATTAGCACTTTTAACATAGGAGTGCTAATGATGCTAAAAATTGTTGTAATTGGAGGGACTAACGTGTTAAAACCATTAGGAGATCGCGTAATTATCGAAACTGAAAAAGAAGAAGAAAAATCGGTGGGCGGTATTGTTCTTGCTGACAACGCAAAGAAGAAGCCGCAAGCTGGTACTGTTGTTGCCGTTGGTGACGGCCGTGTGTTGGATAACGGCACTAAGGTATCACCAGTTGTTAAAAAGGGCGACAGAGTTATGTTTGATAAGTACGCCGGAACTGAGATCGAGGATGACGATAAATCCTATCTTGTTCTTCATGAAAAAGACATTGTCGCAATTGTCGAATAATATTAGTTTAACAAGATAATTGTGTTTTAGGGAATCATTTGAATCATTCAATCATTATAAATTAATCAAAAATATTTTTTTGAGGTGAAATTTGAAATGGCTAAACAAGTAAAGTTTTCTGAAGATGCCCGCAGCGCAATGCTTAAGGGTGTGGATAAATTAGCAGATACAGTTAAAGCAACCATTGGACCAAAAGGCCGAAACGTTGTTTTGGAACAAAGTGCAGGGACGCCAACAATTACTAATGATGGTGTCACCATCGCAAAGTCAATTGAATTACCTGATCATTTTGAAAATATGGGTGCCAAGTTGGTTTCCGAAGTTGCTTCAAAAACCAACGATGTTGCCGGTGATGGTACGACAACAGCCACTGTTTTAACTCAGGCAATTGTTAATGAAGGTATGAAGAACGTCACTGCCGGTGCCAACCCAGTTGGTATTCGTCGTGGTATCGAAACAGCTACCAAAGCTGCCGTTGATGAACTTCACAAGATGTCGCATGATGTGAAGACCAAAGATGATATTGCTCAGATTGCTTCGATTTCTTCAGCTAACACTGAAGTTGGTAAATTAATTGCCGATGCAATGGAAAAGGTCGGCCACGATGGTGTTATCACTATTGAAGAATCACGTGGTGTTGATACCAGTTTGGACGTCGTTGAAGGAATGCAATTTGATCGTGGCTATATGTCACAGTACATGGTTACTGATAACGACAAGATGGAAGCTAACTTGGATAACCCATACATCTTGGTAACTGATAAGAAGATTACCAACATCCAAGATATCTTGCCATTACTTCAAAAGATTGTTGAACAAGGTCGTTCACTTTTGATCATTGCTGATGATATCGGTGGTGAAGCTCTTCCAACTCTTGTATTGAACAAGATGAGAGGAACATTCAACGTTGTTGCCGTTAAGGCTCCAGGCTTCGGTGACCGTCGTAAGGATCAACTTCAAGATATCGCCATTTTGACCGGTGCAACTGTTATTACCGATGATCTTGGATTGAACTTGAAAGATGCAACCCTTGAACAATTAGGTCAAGCTAACAAGATTAACGTTACAAAAGATTCAACCACTATTGTTGATGGATCAGGCAAGAGCGATGAAATTTCAAAGCGGGTTGCTGAAATTAAGGCCCAAATTGAAAAGACCACTTCAGACTTTGACCGTGACAAGTTAAAGGAACGTCTTGCCAAGTTGTCAGGTGGGGTTGCCGTTGTTCGTGTCGGTGCCGCAACCGAAACTGAATTAAAGGAAAAGAAGTATCGAATTGAAGATGCTTTGAATGCAACCCGTGCCGCTGTTGAAGAAGGCTTTGTTCCCGGTGGTGGAACTGCTTTGATTAACGTCATTCCAGCCATTGCTAAATTGGACGACAAAGCTGATGGCGACGAAGAAACCGGTATCCGCATTGTCCTTCGTGCACTTGAAGAGCCAGTTCGTCAAATCGCTGAAAATGCCGGTGTTGAAGGTTCTGTCATCGTTGAAAAGCTTAAAGATGAAAAGCCTGGAATTGGATATAATGCCGCTAATGGTAAGTTCGAAGATATGATCAAAGATGGTATCGTTGATCCTACCAAAGTTACCCGTTCAGCTCTTCAAAATGCCGCTTCTGTATCAGCATTGTTGTTAACGACTGAAGCAGTTGTTGCTGAAGAGCCTAAGGATGATACTCCTGCAGCACCAATGCCACAACCAGGAATGGGCATGTAATTTAGTGTTTTAAAACAATTTTGCCTAATGTATTTTAAAATGAGCATTGATTCCAGTTTTGGAATTAATGCTCATTTTCGTACTTGCTTATTCTTCTGTTCAATATTAAAGTAGTTAAAGTGTCATTATTCGACAACTCAAATGGGAATCTTTTATAATCCTTTTTGAGGTACATATTAAGACTTGTTTTTACCATTCAGAAGGACTATCATTTTATGGTTCACAAGAACGGTTCATTACTAAAAAAGGAGTAACTATTTATGTGGCGATATCTCAAACGGCTCCTTATTGGAAAGCCATTAAAAACCACTGATGAGGGTGGCCAATCGTTAACCAAATTCAAAGCACTGGCGTTACTGTCATCCGATGCGCTCTCGTCAGTTGCATATGGTACTGAACAGATTACCACCATCTTGATTACGTTGTCCGCTGCAGCATTAATGTATCAAATTTGGGTTGCTGCACTTGTTTTGATTCTGTTGGCTGCTATTACTTTATCGTATCAACAGATCATTCATGCTTATCCATCCGGTGGTGGTGCGTACGTTGTTGCCAGCACCAATTGGGGGGAGCAGGCCGGACTAATTGCCGGTGGTTCATTGCTGGTTGATTACATGTTGACCGTTGCCGTATCAACAACATCAGCAACTGAAGCGATTACGTCTGCCATTCCATCATTATATTCCCACGGCGTTCTGATTTCCTGTTTGATCGTCATAGCCATTATGTTGTTGAATCTACGTGGGATCAGGGAATCGGCATCATTTTTGACATTGCCGGTTTATTTGTTCATTGTCATGATTATTGTCATGATTATATATGGCGGCTACAACATTGTGAGTGGAAACATTCAGTACCATGCGGCTGCTCATATTGGCGCACCAGTTGAAGGGATGACACTGATCCTATTCTTCAGGGCCTTCTCATCTGGTTCTTCATCACTGACTGGTGTTGAAGCCATTAGTAACGCCGTTCCAAACTTTAATAAGCCAAAAAGCAAGAATGCTTCAGCAACACTGGCTATTATGGCGACAATTCTTGCCTGCTTCTTCGGTGGGATTACATTTCTGAGTTACTATATGGGAATTATGCCAAATAGTCATGAAACGGTTCTTTCACAAATTGGGGAATCTGTTTTTGGTCACGGAATTGTTTATTATGCCCTTCAATTATCGACTGCAATGATTCTGGCAGTTGCCGCTAATACCGGTTTTTCTGCGTTCCCAATTTTAGCTTACAATCTTGCAAAAGATAAATTCTTACCCCATGCCTACCTTGATAAAGGGGATCGTTTGGGTTATTCAAACGGGATTATTTCTCTGGCGATCGGTGCCATTGTTCTTATTCAAATCTTTGGCGGCCGAACCAACTCACTGATTCCTCTTTATGCAGTTGGTGTTTTCATTCCGTTTACATTGTCTCAATCTGGGATGATTATTCATTGGCGTCGTCACCGAGGAAAAAACTGGCAGTTAAAGTCGATCATTAACTTTATTGGTGCTTTTATTTCACTTTCACTTGTTACCTGCTTGTTCTTATTGAGGTTCCCGAACGTTTGGCCTTATTTAATTGTGATGCCGATCCTGCTGAGAATCTTCTATAAGATTAACCATCATTATAAGCGGGTGGCTGAGCAGCTTCGAGTTATTGAAGATAATACTGAAATTGCGACGACGCATCATTTTGACGGATCAACGGTCATTGTTCTTGTGAGTGGGGTGACCAGAGTGACTGCCAACGCAATCAGCTATGCCCAATCGATTGGTGACTATGTGATTGCGATGCATGTCTCATTTGACTCCAACCCGGAGAAGGAACACAAGACTTCCGAGCAGTTTAAGAAGGACTTTCCTGATGTTCGATTCGTTGACATTCATTCGTCGTATCGATCGATTGCTCAACCAACATTACGGTTCTGTGATGTCATTGCCAAGCGGGCAGCTGATCGGAATTATTCGACAACTGTCCTGGTTCCGCAATTTGTTCCCCGTCACAGATGGGAAAATGTCCTGCATAACCAGACCAGCTTAAGATTAAGAACGATCTTAAATTCACGTCAAAATATTATTATTTCTAACTATAACTACCATCTTCGTGAGTAGTTCATGATACTAAACCGGCTATCCGCCAATTAACGACGGATAGCCGGTTTTTATGTCTTGTGAGACGATCGGAAGAAGTGGAAGGTAAATACCTGCAAATTCTTTCGGGAACGTCAGCAGACTGTTTTGTGGGGTTTGCAAGGCCATTCATTTCATTTATGAAATCATATGTAAACAAAAGAGCCGTCCAGATTGGACGGCTCTTTGTGATGTTGCTATGAATTAGTGCATAATTCCAAGTAAGTTTGCAAATGTTGGAACAACTAAATCAACAACGATTGAAATCAGAACAAATGCGATTGATGCCATGGCACCTGGAACAGAACCTAACTGAATAGCTTTTGCTGAACCAACGGCATGTCCGGCAGTACCTAATCCAAGTCCTTGACCAATAGGTTCCTTGAGACGGAAGATCTTGATAAGGAATGTTGCCAATGCGTAAATGATAACGGCGTTAAGGATACATGCCATAGCAGTGACAGCAGGGTTACCGCCAATAGCTCCGGAAATAGGCATTGCGATAGCAGTAGTTGCTGCTTGTGGAAGCAAGGAAGCAATTCCTGTGTTGTCAATTCCGAATAATTTGGCGATAAGGTAGATGAGGTAAAGTGAAATAAACAATCCAACGACTAATGATAGGATAATTTCCAACCAGAATCGTTTAACAATATCGTTACGCTTGTACAGAGGAACAGCGAAGGCGATAGTTGCTGGGTTCAAGAACCAGAATAGCAAATCTCCACCTGGCTTGTATGCGTTGGTGTAGAACCAAGTAACGTCAACACCAAATGCTTTAGCCATTAACCAAAGAATAAAAATACCTAAAACCATACCAACGAATAAAGGTTGGAATAAGAAGAAACCGTGACTAATCTTAAACAGCCATTGGCCGAGTAAGAACACGGCTATTGATAAACAGATACCGAAGATTGGCGTACCTAAGTACGTAATTATGGTAGTTTGTGTAGCACTCATTATAAAATTCACCCTTTCTCAAATAATTATTCGTGCACTGTAACATCGCCGTGGAATACGTTCTTCTTGATCCAGATGAACAATGAAGTAGTGTAAGCAATAACAACAAGTAAGATGACAGTCGAAATAATAATAACAGTAACTAATTGAAGACCTTGTGCCTTCATAATATCAAGTGAGGCGGTTAATTGAACACCTGACGGAACAAATAGAAAGGCAATGAAACCAATCATAAATGTTGCGAATTTATCAACCCACTCGAGTTTAACTATATGAAGTGTGAGCAAAAGGTACAAAATAATAAGACCAATAACCGGGGTTGGAACAGGGAACTTTGGCAGTACCGCAGCCAACCATGGTGAAATTAAGCTTGAAACAAACAAGATTGCTGCGAAAATACCCATTTGAATTAAAATAGGGGCGTCTTTTTTCTCAGCTTGTGTATCATTAGACTTGTCAGCCATAATAAAAACTCCTTCCGTTTGTGAAATATAGAATAATTAAAACTGTTATCTTACAAACTCTAGTATAAATGTTTTTGTGAAATATGACAATTGAAAACGTTACCAATTTTCTGAAATGTGAAAATCAACACAATTGGTCCGTACTAATTTTGAAAGTAGTCTCTTTATACTTGTGAAAAAGAGATACCTTGTTTTTATCAAAGGGCGTTTGTATAATTGATTTATTAATAAAATGAAGGAATTAAGTGAGGTTACAATTTTGAAATTTGAAATCATTGTGTCATTATTTGCTACCATGATTATTTCTGCAGTCTTAACCCCATTTATCCGGAAACTCGCATTTGCCGTAGGGGCAGAAGATCGCCCGAATAAACGGCGAGTTAATAAAATTCCAATGCCAACGATTGGTGGGTTGGCAATTTTTATTGCCTACACCTTTACAACCATGATTTTGCTGCGGGATCAATTTCCGACTAAAATTCTTTGGGGTGTCTATGGCGGGGAAGTTATCATTATTCTAACTGGGATTATTGACGATATCTTTGTGTTGAAGCCACGACAAAAGGTTTTGGGCATTTCAATTGCGGCACTGTGGGTTTATTTCACTGCCGGCGTCAAAATGACCACGATTACCTTGCCATTTATTACCATTCATTTGGGTTGGATGAGTTTGCCGGTAACGTGGATTTGGATTTTGGCGATTACCAATGCGGTTAATTTGATTGATGGTTTGGATGGATTGGCTACAGGAGTTGCCATCATTGCTTTAACAACAATGGGGATTACGGCGATGTTCTTCCTTAATGTAGGAAATATCTTTGTTGCAATCATGATCTTTACATTGGTTGCTGCTTGTATCGGTTTTTTGCCGTACAACTTTTTTCCAGCCCGGATTTATTTGGGGGATACCGGCGCGTTGTTCATTGGTTTTATGATGTCCGTGTTCTCTTTATTCGGTCTGAAAAATGCAACGTTTATCACATTGTTGATTCCTGTTATGATTTTGGGAGTCCCAATTACAGATACGGTTTTTGCAATTTTCAGACGATTGTTGAACAAGGAACCGATTACCCATGCGGATAAGCGACATCTCCACCATCGATTGATGCAGATTGGCTTGACTCATCGACAGACAGTCTTGGTCATTTATGGGATTGCGCTTATTTTCTCGTTTATTTCATTACTTTATCCGATTTCAACGTTGTGGGGCTCTGTTTTACTCACAGTCGCTGTATTAATCGGATTGGAATTATTTGTTGAAACAATTGGGTTGGTTGGCCCGGATCGTCAGCCGTTGTTGAATGGGATTAAGAAACTGGTAAAAGATACGACAAGCAAAAATAATCATTAATTTTAAATGGATTTAGAGCATTTTACATAAAGGGAGACTGTCCGTTGCTGGGCAGTCTCCTTTTATTTGTTTTCATCATTTTGTCGATCTTCACGTGAATAGGGAACTTCAAAGATTTTATATTTGCCTTTTTTATAACTGAATTGATCACTTAACAAATTGGTGATTTGGGTGATCAGGGCATCAAAGCCGGCATCACTTACGGCAATGACGACATCAATTTTATCTGTATAGTTAGTTGCTTCGATTGGAATCGATTCTTGTTCAAGAAAATATTTTAATTTATCAAATTGATTGTAGTCAATCGTTAATGTTAATTCCTGTTTGTTGACCAGCTTGACGATCCCAAGCGAATCGATAGTTGTTGAGGTGGCATTGCTGTATGCACGAATCAAACCGCCCGCTCCCAACTTGATGCCACCAAAGTAACGGGTGACGACAGCCAGAACGTTGTGGAGTTCATTCATTTTGAGAACTTCAAGAATTGGGACCCCGGCAGTGCCGGATGGCTCACCGTTATCACTTTCCCGTTGAATATGGTCATCGTCTCCCAACATGTAGGCAAAACAATTATGATTGGCTTTTGCATTTTCTTTTGAAACTTTGGCGATGATATTTTTAGCCTGATCCTCGGTTTCGATCCTTTCCATTGTGCAGATGAAACGGGATTTTTTGATTTCAATTTCATGGGTACCATTTGATTTAATTGTTAGAGATTCGTTTTTCAAAAGGATTCCTCCAGTTTTTACGTATTTAATGTGTGAGGTGACTTTCTATGATTAATGATATATCAGAGTTGTACGGCCGCCAAATGCCCGCCCGGGATCTTACACCAGAATTGGCAGCCGTTTCGGAAGTGAAGATGCGTGATGCCATCAACACGGAGCAAGGGCTGTCTTGTGCCCGCTGCGGGTCAAGATTAAACCGGTCACTGGCTTATTTACCGCGCAATCAATATTACTGTTACGTTTGCATTCAAATGGGACGGATTGATACCTTGACGCAATTGGCGTTTATTGAGGAGCCGAATCACTTTAGACCAATCGAACAGCCGTTGTCTTGGAATGGACAATTAACCAAGCTCCAAGAACAATGTGCGAATGACGTTATTCAAGTTTTTCAGAAGCAGCAGCGCCACTTGTTATGGGCTGTGACCGGGGCAGGTAAAACAGAAATGCTCTTTAAAGGCATTGCCTGGGCAGTTGCCAGGGGTCTAAGGGTGGGCATAGCATCGCCCAGAGTCGATGTTTGTATTGAGCTGTTTCCAAGGGTTCAAGCGGCCTTTGACAAGGTCTCGATTGTGCTGCTCCATGGTAAAAGTGAACAACCCTATAAATACAGCCAAATTACCATTTGTACCACTCACCAGCTTCTCCGATTCTACCATGCATTCGATGTTTTGATTATCGACGAGGTGGATGTTTTCCCTTATTCCGGCAATCCGATGCTTCACTTTGCTGTTAAGAATGCCGTCAAGCCAGACAGTGCCATGCTGTATCTCACGGCAACGCCTGATAAAAGTCTATTTCGCGCAATTTCACGAAAACATCTGTCGGTGAGCTATTTGCCTATTAGATATCACGGCCATTTTTTACCCGAAATCAGCGTTTGTCGGATTCGCCACTTAGAACAGATTACCAAAGATGGCAGTCTGCCTAAACAGGTTCTCAAGATGATCAATCAGTTGGTTAACGGGCAGCAGCGATTCTTATTATTTGTTCCCCACATCAAAGACTTGCAACGGGTTGCCGATGCAATCACTCATGCAGAGGTTGCTGCGAGTTTTGAAACTGTTTATTCAGCTGACCCAAAGCGAATTGAAAAAGTTGCCCTTATGCGAAATCGAAGGCTTGATTTTTTGATTACCACAACAATTTTGGAAAGGGGGGTCACCTTTCCTGGAATTGATGTATTGGTTTTGAAGGCTGATGACGAAATATTTTCAGCGGCAGCATTGGTTCAAATTGCCGGACGGGTTGGACGAAACGCTGACCGTCCAACTGGTCAGGTTATTTTTTATTGTGAGGCAAAAACCAGTAATATCAAATCATGCGATCGCCAGATAAAAATGATGAATCGAAAGGCGGCCAGTCTATGAAAACATGTCTTTTGTGCAGTTCACCGATCAGGGACGAAATGTCGTTAACCGATATTGTGCGCTTGACTCCGCTCCCAAACCCAAGCGTCTGCAGTGACTGCAACTCCCAATTTTCAGATTTATCCACCTTGCCAACCTGTGATGGATGTGGGAGAAGGCAAACGGCAGGGATGCCTAGCCACTGCAATGACTGTCTCAGGTGGGAGGGCCCTGATTCAATGCGGTTTATGAACACCGCGCTGTTTGAATATAATTCGTTCATGAAGGATTACATGAAACAGTATAAATTTAACGGCGATTATCGTTTGCGTAAAGTTTTTTCACAAGGAGTCCGTGATCGGCTCCACAAAACCAATGCCGTCATTGTGCCAATCCCTGTCAGCATGGACACGATGGCTAATCGCGGATTCAACCAGGTGACGGGGCTGTTAGAATATGTGAGATTTTCAGAGGTTCTCAAAGTCAAGCTAAAAAGAAAAACTGTCCCTCAATCTGCAAAGAATCGACGGGACAGGTTGGAGCTTATTCAACCGTTTGAAATGATTCAATCAAAAAAATTTTTAATCAAGAATAAGGCAATTTTATTAGTTGACGATGTTTACACAACCGGTACAACCATAAGGCATGCGGCTAACCTGTTATACCAGTACGGTGCTACTTCCGTCAGGGGGTTAACCTTAGCTCGTTAAAGAAATCCAGACCCAATGATTGTTAAAATGCAAACTTTCAATTATACTAAAGTTGTAGCCAGTAATGAAAGTGATTTCATTAATGGACCATTAAGCCTTTAATGGTGAAGGGAGAGAACGCTATGCTAATTTTTAACATTCGTGGTGAAAACATTGAGGTAACCCAGGCGATTCGTGATTATGTTGAAAAGCGGATCAGTAAACTGGAGAAGTACTTTGAAAAGGACATGAAAAATACAGCTCATGTCAATTTGAAGGTTTATCCAGATAAGCAAGCAAAAGTTGAGGTAACCATTCCTTTACCATACTTAACTTTGAGAGCCGAAGAAATGTCTAACGATTTGTATGCCAGCGTTGATTTGGTAACAGATAAACTCGAGCGTCAAATTCGTAAGTACAAGACCAAGGTTAACCGTAAATCTCGTGAAAAAGGGTTCAAGAACCTTGAGTTTGCACCAGCTGCCGATACCAGCAGTTCGGATTCCGATGATGAATCCAAGTTCCAAGTTGTTCGGACAAAGCAATTAGCTTTGAAACCAATGGACAATGAGGAAGCCATTCTTCAAATGGACATGCTGGGCCATGATTTCTTCATCTATGAAGATGCAGAAACTTCAGGGATCAACATTGTTTACCGTCGTAATGACGGCCGTTATGGTCTGATCGAAACCGGCGAAGAATAATATTTACAATAATTAGCGGGCATTTCATCATGTCACGCGTTGAAGTTGGGGATGAATGAGTCATTAATTCGTTCCCAACTTTTTTATTCCCAAAACGAATAAATTTGCGTATTTTTGGTCCGTTAACCTTTCATATCTGTTCAAAATGTATTATCATGGTTAAATGCCGCTGATGCATTGTTTTTTGTGTTTTCATAAGCGGCCTAAAATGTTACACTAAATAAGTATGCAGTCCACAAATACTATGAAAAATTTGAACAGTATTTTAATTTAGAAGGGAATTTACTAATGGCTAATATTTTAAGAACATGGGTTGAAAGTGATACACGCGAACAAAAACGACTCAGTAAAATTGCTGACAAAGTTGGTTCGTATGCTGAAGAGTATCGTCAACTCAGTGATGAAGAATTACAAGCCAAGACACCGGCATTAAAGGAACGTTACCAAAAAGGCGAAACACTCGATGATCTGCTTCCGGAAGCATTTGCCGTTGCCCGAGAAGGGGCCAAGCGAGTCTTGGGATTGTATCCATTCCACGTCCAAATCATGGGTGGAATTGTTCTTCATGAAGGAAATATTGCAGAAATGAAGACTGGTGAAGGTAAGACTTTGACTGCCACTATGCCAGTTTATTTAAATGCACTTGCAGGAGAAGGGGTTCACGTTGTTACAGTTAACGAATACCTTTCTCAACGTGATGCCACTGAAATGGGCGAGTTGTACAACTGGCTTGGCTTATCTGTTGGTGTCAACACAACTGAAAAGGATGCCGATGAGAAGCGTGAAGCATACGCTGCTGACATTACCTATTCAACCAACGGAGAAATCGGTTTCGATTACCTGCGTGACAACATGGTTGCTTATAAGGAACAAATGGTTCAGCGTCCGCTGAACTTTGCGATTGTCGATGAAGTTGACTCCATTTTGATTGATGAGGCCCGTACCCCATTGATCATTTCAGGTCAATCAAGCGGAACCTCTGATCTTTATCAAAGAACTGATAGATTCGCGAAGACTTTGCATGAGACTGATGATTTCAAGCTTGATTTGGAAACCAAGACCGTTTCATTAACCGATCAAGGGATCGAAAAAGCTGAAAAGTATTTCAACTTGAAGAACCTGTATGACACTGACAACACTGCCTTGACCCACCATTTGGACCAGGCTTTGCGTGCCAACTTTATCATGCTTCGCGATAAGGATTACGTGGTCCAAGACGACGAAGTCAAAATTGTTGATTCATTTACCGGTCGGATCATGGAAGGTCGCCGATTCTCTGATGGTCTGCACCAAGCCCTTGAAGCAAAAGAAGGGGTTACCATTAATGAGGAAAGTAAGACAATGGCAACCATCACTTACCAAAACCTCTTCCGGATGTATAAAAAGTTAGCCGGTATGACTGGTACTGCCAAGACTGAAGCAGAAGAATTCCGTGAGATCTATAACATGGAAGTTATTTCTGTTCCAACCAACAAGCCGGTTGTTCGTGTTGACCATCCTGATATTTTGTACCCAACTCTTGAATCAAAATTTGAAGCGGTTATCAATAAAATCAAGGAACTTCATACAAAAGGTCAGCCAATGCTGGTTGGTACTGTGGCGGTTGAAACATCAGAATATCTGTCTCAACGACTTGATGAAGAAAAGATTCCTCACGTTGTTTTGAACGCCAAGAACCATGCGAAGGAAGCTGAAATTGTTGCCAACGCCGGTCAACGTGGTGCCGTTACCATCGCTACCAACATGGCCGGTCGTGGTACTGATATTAAATTAGGACCCGGTGTGGTTGAACTTGGCGGTTTGGCCGTTATTGGTACTGAACGACATGAATCACGCCGTATTGATAATCAGCTTCGTGGCCGTTCAGGTCGTCAGGGTGATCCTGGTTTGTCACAATTCTACTTGTCACTTGAAGATGATTTAATGCGTCGTTTCGGTTCAGAAAAGATCAAAAACTTCTTGGAGCATTTGAATGTTGAAGGTGAAGATGCCGTTATTCGTTCAAGAATGATCACCAAGCAAGTTGAATCTGCTCAAAAGCGGGTTGAAGGTAACAACTACGATTCACGGAAGAACGTTTTGCAATATGATGATGTTATGAGACAACAGCGTGAAGTTATTTACGGTGAACGTCGTGAAGTCATCGATGAGCAAAAAGACTTGAAGTGGGTTATCCTACCGATGATAGAACGGACCATTAACCGAATTGTCGATTTGCATACTCAGGGAGAAAAAGAAGACTGGGATCTCCAGACCATTTTGGACTTTGCGATTAGTGCAATGGTTAGTCCAGATCAAATTTCTTTGGAAGACTTCCAAGGCAAATCAGCTGATGAAATCAAGAAGATGTTGATGGACCTGGCTAATAAAGAATATAAAGAAAAGCAAGAACAACTTTATGATCAATCTCAAATGCTTGAATTTGAGAAGGTTGTTATTTTACGAGTTGTTGATTCTCATTGGACAGACCACATTGATATCATGGATCAATTGCGTCAATCAATCGGTCTTCGTGGCTATGGTCAACAAAACCCACTTGTTGAATACCAACGAGAGGGTTACAAGATGTTTGAAGAAATGATTGCTGATATTGAATATGATGCTACCCGTCTGTTCATGAAGGCTGAAATTCGTCAAAATATGCAACGTTAATAGATCATTTGAAAGAATCCGGCAATCTCATTGTTTGGATTCTTTCTTTGAATCCGAACAAAAATTAGGGAGAATAATATGACATTTGAAATAAGTGAGTCAAAAAAACAAATCGCTGAAATGCAAAAAGCCATCGATGGCTTTAGGAGGTCACTTTGACTTCGATGCGTTGAGTGAAAGCATCGCAATTAACGAGTCAAAGATGGCTGAACCAGGCTTTTGGGATGATCAGGAATCAGCTCAAAAGTTGATTGATCAAACGAATCAATTGAAAACAAAGCGTGACAGTTTTGTCTCTTTAAAAAATCAATTGGATAATTTGAAAGTCACGCTTGAATTGATCAGTGAAGATTCCCACTCTGGAATGGAAGAAGAGTTTGAAGCTGACGAAAAGAAGTTGAAAGCACAACTGGATCGCTATCAGCTGACTTTGCTGTTGAACGGTAAGTACGACCGGAACAATGCCATTCTTGAAATCCATCCGGGTGCCGGTGGAACCGAAGCTCAGGATTGGGGCTCCATGTTATTAAGGATGTATACACGGTGGGCAGAGGCACATGGATTTACCGTTCAGACACTGGACTACCAAGTCGGTGACGTTGCCGGTCTTAACAGTGTTTCGATATTGATCAGCGGTGAAAACGCATATGGCTATCTACGTTCAGAAAAGGGGATTCATCGTCTGGTCAGACTATCACCATTTGACTCGGCCGGTCGTCGTCACACATCGTTTGCATCAGTTGATGTGATGCCAGAATTGAATGATGATGTATCGATCGATATCAACCCGGATGATTTGAAGGTCGATGTATACCGTTCAAGCGGAGCCGGTGGTCAGCATGTTAACAAAACATCATCAGCAGTTCGAATTACGCATATTCCAACTGGAATTGTGGTGGCAAGTCAGGCACAGCGTTCCCAGCTGCAAAACCGTCAGACGGCCATGAACATGTTGAAATCCAAATTGTATGAACGTGAAGAAGAAAAAAAGGCCGAGGAAAAAGCGAAAATTGAAGGCGAACAAAAAGACATCGGCTGGGGATCGCAAATCCGCTCATATGTCTTTCACCCATATTCCATGGTCAAAGATCATCGTACCAACTATGAGACGGCTAACGTCAGTGGTGTGATGGATGGGGACCTGGATCCGTTCATCAACGCTTATCTTCAGTGGCAGTTGAGTCAAAAAAATCCGGAATAAACCGGTTTTTGACAAATTTCTCATTTCAATCGAAAAAATATGTAGGCTGGCGATCAAAATGATAATTTGACCCCAGCCTTTTTACATAATCTGATTGTTTAACACTTTGTTGATTAGAAACTAATTTAAATCGACAGGCAATAAATGATATACTAGCTTTATAATTATTGGTGAGGACGAGACATAATGAAATTTTTAATAGCGTTTGGTTTCTTTGTATTACAACCCGCTTTGTGGATTGGGGTTATCCGGGTTTACATGATCCACACAAACCGACTAAAAAAGGAACGGGCAATATTCAATTCTGCTATTTATGACGATTTTTATGAGGGCCGTCATTTTGTTCGGATGGGATTGATTTTTGGTGTTTTGGCGTCCATTATTCTAGGTGGCTTCTTAAGCATTTCCCTCGAATGGCTCATCATATATGAGGGATTGATGGCAGTTGGCTTGTTGCTGCTTCCCTGGTGGTTACTGCCTATTACGATTGCTGGGGCAGCCAGTATCATCACGCTGGTGCTACCCAATATTTCTCAACTTCATCCTATTGTTAATTGGTTTAAACAAATTGGGATCAATCAAACATCAGTCGCACCGATTAACATACTGATCGTGTTCGTGGCCATTACACTTGCAACCGCTGTTTACGTGAATGTTAATGGTGGTCGGTTTGATTCACCAACTTTAGTTCGTAACCAAAGGAATAACAAGACGGCAGTTTACAAGTTTAACGAAATTTCGATCTTCCCGTTTTTACTCTTTATTCCCGGAAATTGGATCCACACCAGCTTTCCGTTTATGCCATTATTCCAGATTAATAACCATTCATATGCGTTGTTGTTGGTTCCAATTCTGATCGGGATGAAATTTACCGTTAAGAGAAGCATTCCCCGAGAACTGTTCAAGGCGTTAAGCAAGTCCTTGTATGTCATTGTCGCGGTTGGTGTTGGTTTTTCGGTTATCGGCTACTTTGTTCCAAAAATCATTTTGCCGGCGATTATCATTTTACTGCTTGGGTATTATCTTGCTCTCGCAATGGCCAAGCACAATGATAGCAAGCAGAACTTTGAGTATAGTGAAGTGATGGATGGGGTCAGAGTGATTGGCATTCAGCCAGAAACGCCAGCAGCTAAGATGGATCTTAAAGTTGGGGATGTTATTTTTGAAGTTAACGGAATTAAAATTACCAACGAAGATGAGTTTTATCGGGCACTCAGTACCAATTCGACATACTGCCGCTTCAAAGTTCGTGATCGAAATGATCAGTTGAAAATAACTGAATCGGCAATCTTCAAGAATTCGCCTCACGAGATTGGTGTTAAGACATATACTGAGTTTAGTAATTAGGAGGATCACCGTGAAAAAAGTGCTTGTAGTTGATGATGAACCAGCAATTGTGACGCTATTGGAATATAATTTAAAACAGGCAAATTTTGAGGTGCAAAGTGCCACCAATGGTGTTGACGCCCTCTCAATGGCTGAAAATGGCCAATTTGACATTGTCCTGTTGGATTTAATGCTGCCGCAAATGAGTGGTGAACAAGTTCTTAAGCAATTGCGAATGGACAGAAACGATACCCCGGTTATTCTGTTAACGGCTAAGGACACAGAGTTTGATAAGGTGTTTGGTCTCGAAATGGGGGCAGATGATTATATCCCAAAGCCATTTAGTCCACGAGAAGTGATTGCTCGAATCAACGCAGTTCTCCGAAGATATGAAAAGAGTGCCACCAAAGAAGGCGACACAAAGCCTAAACCATCTGGGAATGTTGAAACAACCGGTCCCTTTACGATTGATCATAAAAAGTATCGGGTAACTGTGAACAACAAAAATCTGAAGCTCACCCCAAAGGAATTTGAATTAATGCAGTACCTGGTCAGCCATGAGAATCAGGTTCTGAGCAGAGATCAGCTGCTGCAAGGAGTTTGGGGCTTTGACTATTCCGGTCAAAGTCGAATGGTCGACATTCAAATTGCCCATCTACGTGAAAAAATAGAACCAGATCCAAAACAGCCGAAGTATCTTAAAACTGTTCGAGGCTTTGGCTATGAATTCTCCACTGGGGATGATGACGCTGAGTAATATCTATAAGCAAATTTTAATCGTTGTTAGTTTAAGCATTGCCGTATTGGCCGTGCTTTTTTATGGTTTTTCAACCGGCGAATCTGGCTGGGACGACTTTGCCCTATTACTTATGTTTGCAGCCGTGATTGCTGGAATCAGGCTGATCATTGAATACCGCCATCATGATAAATTGTTAAAACAGCTGCAGGTAATGACTGCCAATATCGTTGCTCATCATCCCGCAGTCCCACTATTCGTTGAACCCAGCAACCCCTTAAAGGGAATTGCCGATCAGTTAAACGAACTTCAAAGCCGCCAACAAGATGAAGGGAAAAGCATCCGTAACAGTAATGTCGAACTAATTACAATTCTTTCCAGTCTGCCAGTCGGTGTCATGGTAATTGATTCGACGCATGACGTTATTTTTGCGAACCATAAAATGTCCGTCATGCTTGGTAGAGATATTCTTGCACAGGTTCATCCATACACTCAGGATGTTCGGAATTACCAATTGCTTTCCTTAATTGAAAATGTGTTTAATAATCATAAATCTCAGCATGAAGAGGTCCAGAGCGTTGGTGCATCACCAGTTACATGGGACACCAGTGTTCTTTTTAACCGGTTGGATAACGATTTTCACATTTTGGTGATTATGTATGATATTTCAGACATTATCAACGTCAAACAAATGCAGATCGACTTTTTGAGAAATGCAAGTCACGAGTTAAAAACGCCGATCACTGCAATTTCCGGCTTCACAAAAACGCTTCTTGACGGGGCCATGAATGACAAGAAGAGCTTGGTGGAGTTTTTGAAAATTATTGACCAACAAAGTGATCAACTGGCTTTTCTGGTTCAGGATGTTTTGACGATTTCCCACATTCAAAATGGCACCAATTATGATTACAAGCCATTGCCACTGCATGATTTCGTCAATTCCGAACTTGCATCTTATAAGTCAATGACCGCCAATAATAATGTGACAATTCATAACAAAATTCCTGAACATGTTGAAGTCATCGCTGACACAACGACGCTTACAAGAATTTTGCGCAATTTGGTCAGTAACGCCGTTAAGTATAATCGTCCCAACGGGGAAGTTAATATTGAATACTCTGATAATGACAGCTTTTGGCAGCTACATGTTTCTGATACTGGAATTGGAATTGCCCAAAAAGATATTTCCAGATTGTTTGAACGATTTTACCGGGCAGACGATTCGCGGACAAAGCAGAAAGTTAGCGGCACAGGATTGGGCCTCTCGATTGTTAAAGAAATGGTTGATGCAGTTGGTGGAACAATTGATGTTAAAAGCCAGCGGGGTGTTGGTTCAACCTTTACGGTCAACTTCCCGATTGTTAAAGACGATGAAAAGCAGGCTGAAAAATGATGCCCAATTTTTACAATTTTGAATATTAAATTTACATTCTAAAATCGCAAAAGCCGCGGGATTGCCCACGACTTTTTATTTTGTCTGTGAGAATTAGGAACACCCCATTGTTTATTTACAAAACATTTACATTCATTCGGTCAAATATTTACATTGATTTCATACAATGATATATGAAGATTCAAGGAGGAATTTTGATGCGAAAAAAGACAATCTTAAAGTTACTGCTTTGTGTGGTTATTATCGTTGCCGGAATTGGGGCCTACAACGCCCGAAGTAAAACGTCGACTAATCAACAATCGATTACCGCCGTTGGATCAACCGCGTTACAGCCACTGGTTGAAGCTGCCAGCGAACAGTATTCTGCGGATCATGCCGGCATCTTTATCAACGTCCAAGGAGGCGGATCAGGTACCGGTTTGAGTCAAATTGAATCTGGTGCAGTTCAAATGGGAAATTCTGATCTGTTCGCCGAAGAAAAAGCGGGAATCAATCCCAAAGGACTTGTTGATCACAAAATTGCCGTGGTTGGGGTTGCACCAATCACTAACGATAAAGTTGGCATTAACAATTTAACCACTGCCCAACTGATTGCCATTTTTACTGGAAAGTACACGAATTGGAAACAGTTAGGTGGGCCAAATCTGCCAATCACTTTGATTAATCGATCCCAAGGCAGTGGAACTCGGGTTACCTTTGAAGAATATGGCCTCAAGGGGCATGAGAGTGCGACAGCTCAAGAGCAGGATTCATCCGGAACTGTTCGGCAGATTGTTTCAACAACTCCTGGTGCCATTAGTTATGTATCGTTTGGATACTTGAATAAGAGTGTTCATCCGATCAGTATTGACGGCATTCACCCGACAGAAAAGAATGTCATGGATAATAAGTGGAAGATTTGGTCTTATGAACACATTTATACCCGTGGTCAACCGACTGGGTTAACCAAAAAATTCCTCAGTTATCTTAAAAACGATCACATTCAAACGACCCTTTTTAACAAGCTCGGTTACATTTCAGTCAAAGATATGCAATATCAAAGAACTTGGCAGGGTAAAATCACAAAAGGATCGGGGGAATAGCTGTGCAAAACCAAAAATTAGCAAAACAATTGATGAAAAAGTCTAAGACTGCCCGATATGAGCGCTTTGGCCGTCTGCTCAGTCTTTCAGCGCTACTCCTCATTATGGCAATTGTCCTTGGAATTATTGTATTTGTTGCCAGCAAAGGGTTGGCAACGTTTTTTAAAGATGGGGTCTCGGTTAAAGATTTCTTCACAGGAACCTTATGGAATCCGGGGACCAAAACACCGAGCGGTCATCAGGCGGTCGGTGCATTACCAATGATTGTTGGATCATTTTTAGTCACGATATTGGCAGCTTTGCTTTCAACCCCGTTTGCTATTGGAACAGCAGTTTACATGACTGAAATCTCCCCCAAACGTGGTGCTAAAATTCTTCAGCCGGTTACAGAGTTGTTGGTTGGAATTCCGTCAGTTGTGTATGGTTTCATTGGCCTCTCAGTTGTTGTGCCATTTGTCCGAAATACTTTCGGCGGTAGTGGTTTTGGAATCCTTTCCGGGACATTTGTTCTCTTTGTTATGATTTTGCCAACAATTGTTTCGATGACCGTTGACGCGTTAAAAGGAGTGCCTCAGTTCTATCGGCAGGCTTCATTGGCGCTGGGTGCTACCAAATGGCAGACTATCTGGAAAGTGGTTCTAAGAGCGGCTACACCAGGTATTTTGACGGCCGTTGTTTTCGGAATGGCTCGGGCTTTTGGTGAGGCACTGGCCGTTCAGATGGTTATTGGTAATGCAGCTTTGATGCCGCAAAACCTAACGTCTCCCGCATCAACATTGACCTCGGTGTTGACGGCTGGAATGGGGAACACGGTTATGGGATCGATGCAAAATGACGCTCTCTGGTCACTTGCACTGGTTCTGTTGGTTATGTCACTATTCTTCAACTTGGTTGTCCACATGATTGGTCGAAAGGGAGCGTTTAAGAAATGAATCGAACTCAAAAGCAAAGTCGTTTCGCCATTGCCTGTCTGAAAATGGTTGCCGGATTCGTCGTTCTTATCTTGGCGTTTTTGATTGGCTATATCTTTATCACCGGGTTACCAAATGTCAGTTGGCATTTTTTGACCTCACCGGCTAAAGCATTTAACGCTGGTGGCGGAATTGGAATTCAATTATTCAACTCATTTTATCTACTGGTTTTGGCGATGCTGATTTCACTTCCGATTGCATTGGGAGCAGCCATTTACCTCAATGAATATGCGAAGGATAATTGGTTTACATCCACGATCAAAACTGCCATTGAAATCCTGAGCTCATTACCTTCAGTGGTTGTTGGTCTGTTTGGATTCCTGCTGTTTGTTGTCCAGTTTAACTATGGATTCTCGATTATTTCCGGCGCGTTAACTTTAACGATTTTCAACTTACCGTTACTGACCAGAAATATTGAGGACTCATTGGCAAATGTTTCTGATGATCAAAGACAGGGTGGCCTTGGCCTTGGACTTTCCAAATATGAAACAATTATTCACATTGTCGTTCCGGCATCCTTACCGGGAATTATCAGCGGGATTATCCTTTGTTCAGGTCGGGTGTTTGGTGAAGCCGCTGCCTTGATTTATACGGCTGGTCAAAGTGCACCGGCATTGAACTTTGCCGACTGGAACCCGTTCAACATTGACAGTCCATTGAGCCCCTTACGTCCGGCTGAAACATTGGCAGTCCACATCTGGAAGATTAATTCTGAAGGAATCATGCCAGATTTAACTCAGGTCTCATCCGGAGCCGCTGCGGTTCTGGTTTTGGCGATCTTGATATTTAATCTATCAGCAAGATTTATTGGTCGAAAAGTCTTTGAACGAATGACTTCAGTAAAGTAGGTGGGATGAAATGCAAAATACAACTGAATTAAATAACAAGCCAAAACGGTTTATTTATGATTTCAATCCTGAAGAAACTGAAATCACAATGGAAACCAAAAATCTCGAAATTTACTACGGAAAAAGTTTGGCAATGCAAAACGCCGACTTGAAATTTGAAAAGAATACAATTACAGCTTTGATTGGTCCTTCTGGATCAGGAAAATCAACTTTTCTGCGTTCACTTAATCGAATGAATGATGGCATCGCGACCGTTAAAGGCGAAATCCTTTATCAAGGCGTTAACATCAATCAACCTAAAATTGACGTTTATGAAGTTCGCCGGCGGATTGGAATGGTGTTTCAGCGTCCCAACCCATTTGCCAAATCAATCTATGATAATGTGACTTTTGCTTTGCAACGACGTGGTGTTCACGATAAGAAAACTTTGGACCGGGTTGTTGAAACAACCTTAAAACAGGCAGCCGTCTGGGATCAGGTTAAGGACAGTTTGAATAAAAGCGCACTTTCCTTATCCGGTGGCCAAGCTCAGCGGGTATGTATTGCCAGGGCATTAGCTGTACAACCTGATGTTTTACTCCTCGATGAGCCTGCCAGCGCGCTGGATCCAGTTTCAACTCAGCAGCTGGAAGCGACTTTACGGGAACTTAAAAAAGATTATACGATCATCATCGTAACCCACAACATGCAGCAGGCAGCCAGATTAAGTGACTATACAGTCTTCTTCAATATGGGTGAGGCGATTGAGTACAATAAAACCAGGAAGGTCTTTACGAGGCCCAAAGTTCAGATGACCGACGATTATGTATCAGGAAACTTTGGTTAGGAGGGCAAACATGTCAGAATCAATTATTTCAGCAGATAATCTCGATTTGTTTTATGGTGATTTTCAGGCACTGTATGGGATTCACTTAGATTTTCAGCCGAACCAGATATCAGCTTTGATCGGACCTTCAGGTTGTGGAAAGTCAACCTTTCTGCGTTGTCTTAATCGAATGAACGACATGATCGATGGGGTGACAATTACCGGTAACGTTCAATTTCACGGTAACAATATTTACTCACCTCAGACCAACCTGGTTGAATTAAGAAAATCCATTGGGATGGTTTTTCAGCAGCCCAATCCATTTCCATTTTCCGTATATGACAACATCACCTACGGATTACGGATTGCCGGTATTCGTGACAAGCAAAAGTTGGACGAGATTGTCGAGACCAGCTTAAAACAAGCGGCAGTTTGGGATGAGGTTAAAGACAATTTGTATGATAATGCTTTATCTTTCTCAGGTGGGCAGCAACAGCGGATCTGTATTGCCAGAGTTTTGGCGGTATCACCGTCTGTCATTTTAATGGATGAACCAACCAGTGCTTTGGATCCAATTTCCAGTGCAAAGATTGAAAATACTTTGCTTGAACTGAAAAAAGATTATACAATAATAATCGTTACCCACAACCTGCAGCAGGCTTCCCGCATTTCTGACAAAACAGCATTCTTTATGGAAGGCAGAGTTGTTGAATATGACGATACAACTAAAATGTTCGTTAATCCCGATGAGAAGCAAACGGAGGATTATGTCAGCGGACGATTCGGATAGGAGAGAAGCGTATGGGGAAAGTTTTTGACGAAGAAATTATTACTTTAAAAGCAGATTTTATGAAATTGGGTGCGTTGGTCGGTGAAGCAGTCAATAGTGCCGGCCAGGCTTTTGTTGATCACGATACTGAAAAAGCCAATGCTGTCATTACCAACGATCACGACATTAACCATCTCCAGATTCATATTGAAAAGAGGTCATTTGAAATGATTGCCTTGTACCAACCAGTTACGGGTGATCTTCGAGAAGTTGTCGGGATTTTGAAAGCCGTTACTGATTTGGAACGGGCTGGGGACCACGCACGAAATGTCGCTAGATCAGTGGTTGAGATTAAAGGTAAGCAGCGAATTGCCTCAGTTGAAGAAATTATTGCGACCATGGCTCAAGAAGTTAGTGAGCAGTACGATGATTCAATTGAATCTTATGGCGATGCAGACAAGGATAAAGCTAAAAAAACCGCTCAATTGTATGATAAAAAGATTGACCAATTATACAATGATATTGCGTCACCAAGTTATCAGGCCATGGCAAAGAACCCTGAAATTGTCAGCTCAGCAATCATCTACCTGAATGTCGCAAAGGACTTGGGTCGGGTCAGTGATTACAGTACCAACATTTGTGAATGGACGGTTTATCTGGCAACTGGAAAAATTATTGAATTAAATTAAGAATGGTTGATATTTTGCACTGCATACTTGATTGCAGTGCCTTTTTTAGATAATCTTAAGCTAGAAGTTATATTCTGGAGGCATGAGGATGAATAAGAATAAGAAATTGCGACGCTCAGCCACCAATCGGGTGATTTCAGGAGTTCTTGGAGGAATTTCCAATTATTTTGGTTGGAACTCAACGTTAGTACGTATTTTATACGTGATTTTGGCATTTACACCTGCAATTGATGTTGTGGCAATTATTGCTTATATCATTATGATGTTCACAATACCACTGGACAATCCAGGTGTTGGTTCGCCTTTTGACCAACTTAAATCCACTTTTACCGGTGGAACTTCTACTGATAAATCTAGAAAAGTCATCCATGACGTAGAGGAAAAAGATGTTCATGATGACCAGAAAAGGGGCCAATAAGTGAGATTTTTAACGACTGTTCTGGTTGACACGATTTTATTTATGGCCATCAGCGGATTCTTTCCGGCTGACTTTTATGTTGCCAGCGTTGGTATCGCTTTTCTGGCTGCGTTGGTTTTGGCAGTCCTGAACTGGCTGGTTCGGCCGATCATTACAATTTTATCTTTACCTATCAACTTGATGACATTGGGACTATTTACCCTTGTGATTAATGGTCTAATGTTGGAGTTGACGGCCGTGATTGTTGGTGCTGGATTTCGATTTTCATCATTTTGGATGGCGATATTGGTTGCTGTCTTAATGTCCATTGTCAGTTGGATTATTGCTGAATATTTCCAACGGCCCTAGCGACTTGCAGGCCCCAAAGTGATAAAATTATAGTGATTAACTGAGGAGGGATGTTCTTGACTGAAAGTGTAACGGTAGCTGATTTAGTTAAAAATGCCAGGTTGGACGTCTATTATGGTAAGGAATACCTTGAAGAAAGGTCGATTTCTACTGCAGATATTTCCCGGCCAGGACTGGAGTTGACTGGATTCTTTAATTATTATCCGGTTAAACGGATTCAGCTGCTTGGAATTACCGAAATTTCATATTCCAAAGGGATGTCTCACGAGGAACTGCTGAGTGTCATGCAGCAAATGTGTCAGCCTCAGACACCAGCTTTTGTGGTGTCAACACAACTGGATCCCCCTGAGGAACTCTTGGAAGCGGCTAAACAACAACACATTCCAGTATTGGGTTCCAAGCTGACAACATCACGGGTTCTCAGTAACATGACGAACTATCTTGATGATAAGTTGGCAGAACGGAAGTCCCTTCACGGTGTGTTGGTAGATGTTTATGGCCTTGGGATTCTTATAACCGGAGACAGTGGGATTGGTAAAAGTGAAACCGCTTTGGAGCTTGTTAAACGAGGTCATCGTTTGATTGCCGATGACCGGGTTGAAGTCTATCAACAAGATGAGCAGACATTGATGGGGACAGCACCCGCTATCTTACGCCACTTGCTTGAAATTAGAGGAATTGGCATTATTGACGTGATGACCCTGTTCGGAGCCGGTGCTGTTAGAAGTCAGACAAAGGTTGCCTTGATTATTCATCTTGCCAACTATACCAAAGAAGCAAAATTTGATCGATTGGGTAACGGTACTCAAAACGTTCACATTTTTGATGTGGACGTTCCAAAGATTACGATTCCAGTCAGAACCGGTCGAAATTTGGCGATTATTATCGAAGCCGCAGCCATGAACTTCCGTGCTCAAAGCATGGGATATGATGCCACTGAGACTTTCGATCGAAACTTGAATAACCTCATTAAGGTTAATAGTAAAAATGATGAGAAACATAAAGAAGAACAGCAACACGTTGAGGAAAAGAATAAAGATCTCATCGACGATAACAATAAAGATTCAGATAAGAAATAGGAGATCGTTATTTTGGTAAATCTATTAAGTTTGGCCCTAAACCCGATTGCCTTTAATCTGGGACCAATTGAAGTGCACTGGTATGGTATCATTATTGCCAGTGGTGTTCTTTTAGCGGTCTATCTGGCGACCCGTGAAGGTAATAAACGCGGTATTAAATCAGATGATATTTACGACATGATATTGTGGGCATTGCCGGCAGCATTGATTTGCGCCCGTTTGTACTACGTGGTTTTCCAGTGGAGCTATTATAAGGACAACCCCGGCGAAATCATCAAAATTTGGGATGGCGGGATCGCAATTTACGGTTCCTTAATTGGGGCGATGATTGTCGTCATCCTGTTCTGTCGCCACAGGTTCATCCCGGTTTGGCTGATGTTGGATGTCGCCGCACCCACGGTGTTATTGGCCCAGTCCATTGGTCGTTGGGGGAACTTTATGAATCAGGAAGCCTTTGGGCAGGCGACATCGCTGAGCTTCTTGCAGGGTTTGCATCTGCCACCGTTTATTATTCATCAGATGTTTATCAGCGGTGCATATCGCCAACCGACGTTTTTGTATGAATCGCTTTGGAGTCTGTTGGGCTTTCTGGTAATCATTTCATTAAGGCACAATCCCCATTGGTTCAAGCGTGGCGAGGTGTTTTTGACGTATGTTATGTGGTATTCGTTCGGCAGATTTTTTGTCGAGGGGATGCGGACAGATAGTTTGATGCTGGGGGCGCTCAGAGTGTCACAGATTCTTTCAATTGTTTTGTTTGTCGGTGCAATCTGCTTAGTTGTTTACCGTCGCCGAAATCCATATAATCCGTGGTATTTGGAAGGTTCCAAATTAAAGTAAAATAATCGTTTATTAATATAGAGGAGATTTATCATGGCTAAAAAAGTTGCAGTGCTTGGTGCAGGTTCTTGGGGAAGCGTTCTCGCAAGCCTATTAGATGAAAATGGTTCAGATGTTAAACTGTGGTCATACAATCCACAGCAGGTTAAGGAACTTAACGAACAGCATACCAACACAAAGTACATCAAGAATTTCACTTTCTCCGACTCACTCGTTGCTACAAATGATCTGAAGGAAGCAATTGATGGTGTTGATTACATTTTGTTTGTGGTTCCAACCCAAGTTACCCGTTCAGTTGCCAAACAAGTTGCGGCTATTTTGACCGAAAGAAATCAAAAAGTTAACATTATCCATGCTTCAAAAGGAATTGAAGAAAAAACCTACCTCAGATTGTCACAAGTACTGGCTCAGGAAATTGATGCCAAAAACCGCAATTCAATTTCCGTGCTTTCCGGCCCCAGTCAAGCTGAAGACGTCGTTACCCATGACATCACTTTGGTGACCGTTGCCAGCGACAATGCTCATGCTGCCGAAGAGATTCAGGGATTGTTTATGAACAATTATTTCCGTGTTTATACCAGTGACGATGTCATCGGCGTTGAAATTGGTGCTGCATTGAAAAATATTATTGCTCTTGGAGCCGGCGCTTTGTACGGCTTAGGATACAAAGACAATGCCAAAGCCGCTTTAATGACTCGTGGCCTTGCCGAAATCTCTCGTCTTGGAACGTCGTTTGGTGCCAACCCATTGACCTTTATCGGTCTTTCAGGCGTTGGTGATATTATTGTGACTGCAACAAGCACAAACTCTCGAAACTGGCGGGCTGGTAATGAGCTTGGAAAAGGACATTCTTTAGATGAAGTTGTTAAGAATATGGGCATGGTGATTGAAGGAATTGCGACAACTCGTGCCGCTTATGAGCTGTCCAAGAAGCGTGGGGTTGAAATGCCAATCACTTCAGCGATTTACCATGTTCTTTATGATGGGGCAGATATCAAAGAAACCATCAATCAATTAATGACCCGTGAAGGTCGTTCAGAAATTGAATAAATAAGAGAAGGTGCAGTAAACTATGACAAGAAAAGTCACCAAAGCAGTTATTCCTGCCGCAGGACTAGGTACCAGATTTTTACCGGAAACCAAAGCGTTACCTAAAGAAATGCTGCCAATTGTTGATACCCCAACTATTCAATTTATCGTTGAGGAAGCTAAACAAGCCGGTATTAAGGATATCGTCATTGTGATTGGCAAAGGTAAGCGTTCAATTGAAGATCATTTTGACTCCAATCCGGAGTTGGAAATGAATTTGGAAGAACGCCACAAGAATGATATTCTAGAGACCATCCGCAAGACTAACGATATGAACATTTATTTCATTCGTCAGTCGCATCCACGTGGACTCGGGGATGCAATCTATACTGCCCGCAGCTTCATCAGCAATGAACCATTTATTGTCATGCTGGGTGACGATGTGATGCAGGATAAGGTGCCTTTGACCAAGCAACTGATGGAAAGCTATCAACAGACCGGCGCTTCAACGTTGGCTGTCAAAAAAGTCGCCCATAAGGATATTTCCAAATATGGTGTGATTGATCCTTCTGAAGAGGTTCGGCCTGGGTTGTTCAACGTCAAGAAGTTTGTGGAAAAGCCTTCTCCAGAGAAAGCTCCCAGCGATTTGGCCATTATCGGCCGTTATTTGCTGACTCCAGAAATTTTTGGGATTCTCGAAAATGCCAAACCTGATAAGACCGGCGAAATTCAATTGACTTCAGCGATTGATACGCTTAACCAAACGCAACGGGTTTTTGCCCATGAGTTTAAAGGTGAACGATTTGATACTGGAAACAAATTGAGTTGGCTGAAGACAAATATTATTTTCGGCCTCCGTCATCCAGAAATTGCCGATGGTTTGAGATCTTATTTGAAAGATTTAGGTGCTCAATTGAGCGCTGAAGATAAAAAGAAGTAAGTGTATCTGCTGGACAAGCTTACTTTTTCATAGTAAATTAATTTATAATGAATTTTGATTATCAAAGGGAGGATCCATATGGCAAAACAATATGATGTCGTGATTATTGGTGCCGGCCCCGGCGGAATGACAGCCGCATTATATGCATCACGCGCAAATCTGTCAGTTGCAATGATTGATCGGGGAATTTATGGTGGTCAGATGAATAATACGGCCGCTATCGAAAATTACCCAGGCTTCAAATCAATCATGGGCCCTGATTTGGCACAAAACATGTACGACAGTTCAGTTAATTTTGGTGCTGAATATGTCTATGGAACTGTCAGCTCTGTTGAAGACCATGGCGATTACAAAATTGTCAAAACTGATGAAGATGAGTTGCAGGCTAAAGTAGTCATTATTGCAACTGGTTCAGAATATAAAAAATTAGGTATTCCCGGTGAACACGAATATGGCGGCAAGGGTGTTTCTTACTGTGCTGTCTGTGATGGTGCGTTCTTCAAGAACAAAGATGTTGTCGTTGTCGGCGGTGGCGATTCTGCGATTGAGGAAGCATCATATCTGTCAGGAATCGTTAACCATGTAACAGTTATTCATCGTCGTGACCAACTTCGTGCACAAAAAATTATCCAAGACCGTGCATTTGCCAATGACAAGATCGACTTTGTCTGGAATTCCAACGTCACTGAAGTACTTGGTGACGATAACAAGGTCACTGGTGTTAAAGTCGTTAACAATCAAACTAATGAGACTTCAACGGTTGAAACATCTGGTGTGTTCATCTATGTTGGTTTGCTGCCAATGACCGACGCTTTCAAAGATCTTAAGATCACCGATAAAGACGGTTGGATTAAGACCACTGACCAAATGGAAACTGCTATCCCAGGTATTTATGCGATTGGAGACGTTCGACAAAAAGATCTTCGCCAAATTGCAACTGCCGTTGGTGAAGGCGGAATTGCCGGTCAACAAGCATTTAAGTATGTTGAATCACTTAGCGACAAAGAAAAATCAAGTGTTTCGGAACATTAATTAAATATTTTACAGACAAGGAGGCCGTGACTAAACATTTGTTTTGTCAGCGGCCCCTTTTGCTGTGAAGAAACGGGGGATTTATCGATGGGAATGCATCAATATTTGGAAAGTCTGGACGAACTGGAATTGATTAACAGGGCACCTGGGTACTTTAAATTTGAGCAGCATTCAGTTGCTGCCCATTCGTTTAAGGTTACTGAAATTGCTCAATTTTTAGGCGATGTTGAAGAAAATGCCGGTGAGAATGTTGATTGGCGGGCGTTGTACGAAAAAGCGCTGAATCATGATTATACAGAACGATTTATCGGCGATATTAAAACACCTGTTAAGTATGCAACACCTGTATTGAGGACAATGTTAGCGGATGTTGATGACAAATTGACGGAAAATTTTGTTCAAAACGAAATTCCAAAAGAATTTCAGGATGCTTATCGAAGACGTTTGTCTGAAGGTAAGGATGATACGTTGGAAGGCCGAATTTTGGCCGTTGCTGATAAAGTTGACCTGCTATATGAATCCTTCGGTGAAATTCAAAAAGGAAATCCTGAAGAAGTCTATCCGGAAATGTATAAAGAAAGCTTATCAACAATGCTGGAATATCGTGATATGCACTGTGTCCAATATGTTTTAACCAAGGTTATTCCTGAAATGCTGGCTGAAAACTTTACGACTCAGGACAAGTTACGAAGATTGACCAGGAAAGTTTTAAAAAAGGAAGATAATTCGAAGGAATAATCTTTGGCGAAAGTATGTTCGTATGGTAAAATAACGTTGATAGTGGGCTGAAACAAAACATGATTTTGCTTGCAGCCTTTTTATGTTGTGTCATTCTGATTATAGGTCAGGGGGAATTTGAAGTTGATTGAACGCGAAGAAGATCGAAAATTTGATTTGGTATCAAAGTATAAGCCAACCGGTGATCAACCCGATGCGATCAAGAAATTGGTTGCAGGAATCAATGATGGTAAAAAGGCTCAGATTTTGAAGGGTGCCACTGGAACTGGTAAGACATTTACAATTTCAAATGTGATTGCCCAGGTAAATAAACCGACCCTTGTTTTGTCACACAACAAAACGCTGGCTGGTCAACTTTATGGCGAATTCAAGGAGTTTTTCCCTCACAATGCGGTTGAATACTTTGTCAGTTACTATGATTATTACCAACCCGAAGCCTATGTTCCATCAAGTGACACTTATATTGAAAAAGATTCTTCCATTAACGACGAAATTGATCAGTTACGGCACTCAGCAACCAGCTCGCTTTTGGAAAGAAACGATGTGATTGTTGTTGCATCAGTATCGTCCATCTTCGGTTTGGGTGACCCAACGGAATATCGAAATCACGTGGTCTCATTGCGAGTTGGTCAAACGATTGAACGAGATCATTTTCTTCGTCAGCTGGTCGATATCCAATATGACCGTAATGATATTGATTTTCAACGGGGGCGTTTCAGAGTCCATGGCGATGTTGTCGAAGTATTTCCGGCATCTTGGGATGAGCATGCCTTCCGAATTGAATTCTTTGGGGATGAAATCGATCGAATTCGTGAGGTCGATACATTAACCGGTGAAGTGATTGGTGACCGTGATCATATTGCCATTTTCCCTGCGACTCATTTCTTGACCAGTGATGATGTGATGAATGTTGCGTTGCCCGAAATTAAGGATGAAATGGAAAAGCAGGTTGCCAAGTTTGAAAAAGAGGGCAAGCTGTTGGAAGCTCAAAGGCTCAAGCAACGGACCACCTATGATATTGAAATGATGCGGGAAATGGGTTACACCAGCGGGATTGAAAATTATTCCAGATTCATGGACCGCAGGAAGCCTGGTCAGCCACCATTTACCCTACTGGATTTCTTTCCCGATGATTTCTTAATGGTTGTTGACGAGTCTCACCAGACCATGCCACAAATCCGTGGGATGTATAATGGTGACCAAGCTCGAAAGCAACAGCTGGTCAATTATGGATTTAGGCTGCCAAGTGCTTTGGACAACCGGCCATTGACCCTCAGCGAATTTGAGCAGCATGTCCACCAAGTTGTTTATATGTCTGCAACTCCCGGACCATACGAAATGGATCAGACAAAAGACGTTGTGACTCAGGTGATTCGGCCAACCGGATTGCTGGATCCAACCATTGACGTTCGGCCGATTATGGGTCAGATGGATGATTTGGTCGGTGAAATTAATAAGCGGGTTGATAAGCATGAACGAGTCTTTGTAACCACTTTGACCAAAAAGATGGCTGAAGATTTAACCGATTACTTAAAGGATTTAGGAATTAAAGTTAAGTACCTTCATTCAGATATCAAGACGCTTGAACGAACACAAATTATCCGTGATTTACGACTCGGTAAATTTGACGTATTAGTCGGAATTAATCTCTTACGTGAAGGAATCGATGTTCCCGAAGTCTCGCTTGTGGCCATTCTTGATGCCGACAAGGAAGGCTTTCTGCGTAATGAACGATCATTAATTCAAACGATTGGTCGAGCTTCGCGGAACGAACACGGGGCAGTGATTATGTACGCAGACACTGTTACCGACTCGATGCAGGCAGCAATTGATGAAACTGCCCATCGACGGGCAATTCAAATGGCATATAATAAAAAACACGGCATCACGCCAAAAACAATTGTTAAGCCAATCCGATCATTAATTTCAGTTACGAAGAGTTCGGATGATAGCGGTGAAAAAGACGACTTTGTTGAGAGTGACTTTGAACAGATGAATAAGAAGGATCAAAAGGATATGCTAGCCCGCTTAACAGAAGAAATGCGAGATGCTGCCAAGAAGCTTGATTTTGAGCAGGCTGCAACTTTGCGTGATACAATTATTGAATTAAAGGGTCAAATGAGTAAATGATCTAAAGGAGATTATGCATATTGGCAATGGATAAGATCGTCATCCGTGGGGCACGTGCCCACAATTTAAAAAATATTAACGTGACAATTCCAAAGGATAAACTGGTTGTCATGACCGGACTGTCAGGCTCAGGGAAAAGTTCGTTGGCATTTGATACGCTTTATGCGGAAGGCCAGCGGCGATACGTTGAAAGTCTTTCATCGTATGCTCGTCAGTTTTTGGGGCAGATGGACAAACCGGATGTTGATTCGATTGACGGGTTAAGTCCGGCAATCTCGATCGATCAAAAAACGACTTCCAAGAACCCAAGATCAACCGTTGGAACCGTCACGGAAATTAACGATTATTTCCGTTTGTTGTGGGCAAGAGTTGGGGTACCAATCTGTCCCAATGACGGCTCGGTAATTTCCAGCCAATCGGTTGATCAAATGATTGACCAGGTGATGAAACTTCCCGACAGAACCAAAATGCAGATTTTGTCACCAATTGTTCGCGGTAAGAAGGGTCAGCACAAAAAGATCTTTGAGAAAATCAAGCGTGAAGGCTTTGTTCGAGTGCAGGTCGATGGTGAAACGCTGGACATTGACGATGTTCCGGAGTTGGATAAGAATAAAAGTCATGATATTAACATCATCATTGATCGAATTATCGTGAAGGATGGTATTAATAATCGTTTATCAGATTCACTGGAAGCCGCTCTTAGATTAAGTGGCGGGTATGCGGTTGCCGATTTTCTTGGTGAACGTGATCCGTTGATGTTTTCAGAACACTATGCTTGCCCAATTTGTGGTTTCACAGTAGGTGAATTGGAACCCCGTTTATTTTCATTTAATTCACCATTAGGGGCTTGTCCCGATTGTGACGGGTTAGGGATGAAACTCGAAGTTGATGAAGATTTGGTTGTTCCTGATCGCACCAAGACCCTGACTGAAGGTGCTTTAGCTCCGTGGAATTCAGCCAGCTCCAAGTGGTATCCAAATATGCTTAAGCAGGTTTGTGATGCTGAAGGCATTGACATGGATGTTCCGTTTAATCAATTGCCCAAGAAGCAGCAGAATTTTGTTTTATATGGTTCAAAGACCAAAACGTTCCACTTTGTCCTTCAGAGCGATTTTGGCGGGATCAGGGATGTTGACGGCCCGTTTGAAGGGGTTGTCAATAATGTTAACCGACGATACCACAACACCAGCAGTGACTTTACCCGAGACAATTTAAGTCAGTACATGACCGAATTGACTTGTCAGACATGTCATGGCTATCGTTTGAATCGAAAGGCATTGGCAGTTAAAGTTGGGAAGGAAAATATTGCCCAGATTTCTGTTTTGGATGTAACCGCTGAGTTGAACTTTTTCCGGTCCCTCTCATTTGGCGAGCAGGACACAATGATCGCCAAACCGATTATCAAAGAAATCACTGACCGATTAACTTTCTTGCGAAATGTTGGGCTTGACTATCTGACTTTGTCGCGTTCTGCTCGGACTTTATCAGGTGGAGAGGCGCAGCGAATTCGGCTGGCCACTCAAATTGGTTCTAATTTAACCGGAGTTCTCTATATCTTGGATGAACCCTCAATTGGTCTGCATCAACGTGATAATGATCGGTTGATTGCTTCATTGAAAAAGATGCGTGATTTGGGAAACACGCTGATCGTTGTCGAACACGATGAAGACACCATGAGAGCTGCTGATTACATTGTTGATATCGGTCCTGGTGCCGGTCAGCAGGGTGGTCGGGTCATGGCTGTCGGAACACCTGAAGATATCGAGAAGGTTCCAGAATCAATTACAGGACAATATTTATCCGGAAAACGATTCATTCCGGTTCCCGATAAGCGTCGAAAAGGCAATGGTAAAAAGATCCGAGTTACCGGTGCTGCTCAAAATAATCTGAAGGACCTGACTGTTGACTTCCCACTTGGAAAAATGGTGGTTGTTACTGGGGTCTCAGGTTCCGGCAAATCAACGCTCGTTAACGATATTTTGAAGAAGGCTTTGGCACAGAAGCTCAATCATAATTCCGAAAAGCCAGGTAAGTACAAATCTATTTCTGGTTATAAAAACATTGAAAAGATTATTGATATTGATCAGACACCAATTGGCAGAACGCCACGGTCAAATCCAGCCACTTATACTGGCGTATTCGATGATATCCGTGGTTTGTTCGCAAACACCAATGACGCAAAATTGCGTGGCTTTAAAAAAGGCCGGTTCAGTTTCAACGTTAAGGGTGGCCGTTGTGAAACCTGCCACGGTGATGGTATTTTGAAGATTGAAATGAACTTTTTACCCGATGTATACGTCCCTTGCGAAGTTTGTCATGGCAAACGGTATAACGCTGAAACACTGGAAGTTGAGTACAAAGGAAAGAATATCGCCGACGTTCTTGATATGACTGTGGATGAAGCGGTTGATTTCTTCAGTGCAATTCCAAAGATTTCACGCAAACTTCAGACAATCAAAGACGTTGGTTTAGGCTATGTTCATTTGGGTCAGCCGGCAACCACCTTATCCGGTGGTGAAGCCCAACGGATGAAATTGGCCTCAGAGCTTCACAAAAAAGCTAACGGTCAAAATTTCTATATCTTGGATGAACCAACCACTGGTCTGCATAGTGAAGATATTCGAAGACTATTGGGTGTTCTGGAGAAGTTAGTTGATCAGGGTAATACCGTATTGATTATTGAGCATAATTTGGATGTTGTGAAGAGTGCTGATTACTTGATCGATTTGGGTCCGGAAGGCGGCGATGGTGGTGGAACCATCGTTGCAACCGGGACACCGGAACAGCTTGCCAAGGTACCGGAAAGTTATACCGGGCAGTATTTGAAGCCGGTTTTGGAACGCGACAAAAAATTAACCAAGCAAGCTGAAAAACGTGCTGTAAAAGCAAGTAAATAATGATGACAGGATCACTTTTGGGTCAGTTGACTCCGAGTGATCTTTTTTGTGGGGAGGGTGTGGTGGAGGACAGTTCACATGACACGCCCGGTATGTTATACTGTTTAAAGTTCGTTAACGAAAGGAAATCATTATGGCTGTAAATAACCAATTTGTGATTATTACCGGTATGAGTGGTGCAGGTAAGACCGTGGCGATGCAAAGCTTCGAGGATTTGGGATACTTTTGTGTTGATAACATGCCACCAACATTACTGCCGAAATTCAAAGAATTAATCCACATGGAGCGCGATATTAATAAAATTGCGTTGGTAATGGATTTACGTTCACAGGTTTTTTATGATGAGGTTATTGATATGTTCAGTGACCTTCGGAAAAATGATGACAACAATGTTGACATTATTTTCCTTGATTCATCTGACCAGAAGCTGGTTTCCCGTTACAAAGAAACCCGCCGTGCCCATCCTCTTGCCCGAAATGGGCGGGTCATCGATGGCATTAAAAAAGAGCGGGAGTTGTTGGAAAACGTCAAAAAAGCGGCCGATATGGTGGTCGATACGACCAACATGGCTCCGCGACGACTTCGTGAAGAAGTGTTCCACAACTTTGAATCAACTGACGAGACACATACCTTCCACGTGGAAGTGATGTCGTTCGGTTTTAAATATGGGTTGCCATTGGATGCCGACATCGTCATGGATGTTCGTTTCTTGCCGAACCCGTACTATGATGCCAAAATGCGTTATAAGACCGGCCTTGATAAGCCAGTAAGAGATTATGTAATGAATTCCGAGGGTGCCAAAGAATTTTATGAGAAGCTCTTGGATATGATGAAATTCACTTTACCCGGATATCAAAATGAAGGTAAGGCGAGCTTGACTGTTGCAATCGGCTGTACCGGGGGTCAACACCGATCGGTTGCGATTGCCCAACAGCTTGCGAAAGATTTGAAAGATAAGTATCCGGTCAATATCACCCACCGTGACATTGACCGTCATAAGACCAAGGAGGGTAACTGATGCTTGATGCACTGCATACTCACCGGCCGCGGATCGTTGTGATTGGCGGGGGTACCGGACTTCCGGTTATCCTCAAAAATTTGCGAAACCGGCACGTGGATATCACAGCGGTTGTGACCGTTGCTGATGATGGGGGTTCTTCAGGAATCCTACGAAATTATATTAACGTTGTGCCGCCTGGAGATATTCGAAATGTTATGGTTGCACTATCGGATATGCCGGAACTGTACCTACAATTGTTTCAATATCGATTTAAGAGTTCCGATCAATTCTTTGCCGGGCATGCATTGGGCAATTTGATTATTGCCGCTCTATCAGAAATGAAGGGTGGAATTTTTGATTCCGTTCAAATCCTGAGCAAGATGCTTCAAGTTGATGGTCATATCTACCCCGCTGCTAATGAACCATTGGAACTGAATGCCGAATTCAGTGATGGTTCAACGTTAAGTGGTGAGTCGGAGATTACCGCCGCAGGCAAGCTGATTAAACGGGTTTGGGTGGAAACCACAGATGATTCCCATAAACCGGAAGCAGTGTCACAGGTGATCGATGCTATTATGAATGCGGATCAGATTGTTCTTGGCCCCGGTAGCTTGTTCACCAGCATCTTACCCAATTTAATGATTGAAAATGTTGGGGAAGCATTGCGGCGAACCAGTGCTGATATTGTTTACATCTGTAATATTATGACCCAAAAAGGTGAAACCGAGAACTTTACCGAAGCAGACCACGTCCGGGTATTAAATCGTCATTTGGGCATGAACTTTATTAATACTGTTTTAGTAAACATCAAAGAGGTTCCATCAGAATATATTGACCATAAAAAATGGAATGAAGTTTCACAGCCGGTCAAGCACGATTTTGCAGGTTTGCGGGCAATGGGATGTCGGGTTATTTCCGCCGACTTTCTTGAATTAAAAGACCGTGGTGCGTTCCATAATGGTCAAGAAGTTGCCGACGAACTGATCAATTTACTTGGTCGGTCACTCGACGACAATAAGTAGCTTTTTTGTTAGAAAAGGAGGGGATCAAATGTCATATGCAAGTGAAGTCAAAAAGGAGTTAACCTCGTTGACTGTTCACCGGGATAATGCCAAGGCTGAATTAATGGCCCTGATTAGGATTAATGGTTCCCTTTCGATTTCTAATCATCATTTTGTATTGAACGTTTCATCTGAAAACCCGGCAATTGCCAGACGGATGTACAAACTACTATCAAAGTTTTATGGAATTACCGGTGAATTGAGTGTTCGCCGGAAAATGAAGTTAAAGAAAAACAATTTATATATTTTGCGAGTTGAAAATAAAGCTACTCAGTTATTGGATGACTTGGGTATCTTTGACGGGGCATCAATTGTTGAACGAGTACCCAGCAACATGTTAAAAGAAGATTCTCAAATTCGATCATATTTGCGGGGTGCTTTTCTTGCCAGCGGATCTGTTAATAATCCTGAAACCTCAAGATATCATTTGGAGATCTATTCTTTGTATGAAAATCATAATGAAATGATCGCAGAAATGATGAACAAATATAATCTCAAAGCGAGGACGACTCAACGACGAAGCGGGTACATTACTTATCTTAAAGAAGCCGAAAAAATTGCTGATTTTCTACAATTAATCGGTGCAACGAGTTCAATGCTCAAATTCGAAGATATTCGGATTGTGCGGGATATGCGCAATTCAGTTAATCGATTGGTTAATTGCGAGAATGCCAATTTGAATAAAGTCGCGAACGCGGCCAGCAAGCAGATTGAAAACATTAAATTGATCGATGAAATGATCGGCCTGAATAAGTTGAATCCAAAATTAGCCCAGGTCGCCAGAGCACGATTAAAACATCCAGAAGTGAGCCTTAAAGAATTGGGTGATCTGGTAGAAGGTGGTCCAATTTCAAAGTCCGGCGTGAATCATCGTCTAAGAAAAATTAATGAGTACGCGGGTAAATTGGAGCAGGGATTGGAACCGGAAATGTGAGAGAGTGTAACGAGACCCGGGAGATGCGGCTTCTAAGGGGGACTAGTTTTAAACCCAGATTTTGGGTTTAAAGCTAGTCCCCCTTAGAAATGAGCATCTGGGTCGTCGGCACACGTTTTGGCTAGGTAAACGACAAGATGGGTTTAGGTTTTAGTCAAAGCCCCCTTAGAAGTTAGCATCAATTGCGTTGAGCACGTTTCGGCTAGATAGACAACCCAGATTTTGGGTTTGAAGCTAGTCTCCCTTAGAAATGAGCATCTGGGTCGTCGGCACACGTTTTGGCTAGGTAAACGACAACGCGATGCTTGGAATAAAATCCTGTTATACAACAATTAAACGGCAACAACCGAAATTTAACTTTCGGTTGTTGCCGTTTTTAGTTATGACAATTTAATTTACATTGTATTCAAAGTGAAGTCTGATGTAAACTCTAGCCTTCGCTGACTCTCAAGACACAAGCGCCTCGAATATCACCCTTTGAGATATACTTGAGTGCTTCGTCCGCTTTTGCCAGAGGATATTCAGTCACTTCAGGATGGATGTTCAATCTATCGGCCAATGTCAGAAATTCTTCACCATCACGACGAGTGTTGCTTTCCACACTGGTTAAGTTCTTTTCGTGGAAGATATGGGAAGGATAGCTCATCTGTGGGATATCGGTTGAGTGAATCCCAGCCATTGCCAGAGTGCCACCGGGCTTCAAAGCTTCCATTGCTTTTGGAACAACGTCACCAACAGGTGTGTAATTGATCGCTGAATCCAGTTTAACAGGTGGCATATCGTAGGTTCCACGTGCCGAAGCGACTCCCAGCTGCAACGCAAACTTCTTTGCATCTTCGCCACGAGTCAAAACATGGACTTGGATGCCTTGCTTCATTGCAATTTGAGCTGTCAGGTGGGCTGAGCCGCCAAAGCCATAGAGACCAAGTGTGCCTCCTGCAGGGACGTTGGCGCGTTCATAAGCCCGGTAACCAATGATTCCGGCACATAGCAGTGGAGCAGCCGTCAAAGAATCAAAACGGGCAGGAATCCGATAAGCAAAGCCTTCAGGTACCGTGACATATTCAGCGTATCCGCCGTCATGATCCCAACCGGTATATAAAGAGTTGGGGCAGAGATTTTCACGTCCTGATCGGCAATACTCACAGACACCGCAAGTCCAGCGTAACCAAGGGATCCCAATTCGATCGCCTAATTTAAAGCGACGGGTTTCATCACCCATTTGAACGACGCGACCGACAACCTCATGGCCTGGGGTCAAGTGTTCTTTGTGGACGGGCAAATCGCCTTCAGTTACGTGCAGATCAGTATGACAGACACCACATGCAATCACTTTAACCAATACTTCACCACGTTTAGGCTTTGGAACTGGTTTAGTTGTGTAACGCAAAGGCGAGACGTCGCCATTGATGGGACCGGGTTTAACGATTTCCCAAGCCTTCATTTCAGTGGGAATTGATTCTTCAGAAACTGTTTCCTTTGTTTGATTAGCATCCATAATTATGGCCTCGATTCGATAAATCTATTTCATGTTAACTAATTAACTATCTACAAGTTTATTCTAGTCGGTCGTTATGGTTTTAGCAATCAGGTGCATGTTGGGACAAAAAAATGACCCAACCTCGTAAAAGAGGTTGGATCATTTTGACTAAGAAAGTCAATTCAGTTTGTAAGTCAATTACTGTTTCTCTGAACTGCTTGTCATAATACCATCCAAGAGTCCATAATCAACAGCTTCCTGAGCGGTAAGATAGTTATCACGTTCAGTATCCTTGTTGATCTTTTCAATTGGCTGGCCTGAGTTCTCAGCTAAGAGATTGTTGATCATCTTACGAGCTTTGAGAATTTCTTCAGCGGCAATTTCAATTTCAGTTTGTTGACCTTGAGCTCCACCAGATGGTTGGTGAATCAAAACTTGAGCATGTGGCAATGCAAATCGCTTGCCCTTTGCTCCAGAAGAAGCCAGGACGGAAGCCATTGATGCTGCCATTCCCATAACGATGGTCTGAACATCTGATTTAACAAAGTTCATGGTATCGTAAATGGCCATCCCGGAAGTGATAACACCACCGGGTGAGTTGATGTAAAGGTAAATATCTTTTTCTGAGTCTTGAGCATCCAAGAAAAGCAATTGGGCAATAATCGCATTAGCCATGTCGTCTTCAATAGGACCTGATAACATGATAATTCGGTCTTTTAGTAAACGTGAGTAAATATCATACGCACGTTCACCGCCTGCGGATTGTTCAATGACGGTTGGCACTAAATTCATTCAAGATGCCTCCTTATAGGTTTTATGAACGGTGGTTTACGCCAAGTTCATGTTAATATAATAGTTTATTGGTCAAAAAAGGTCAAATGTTTTGCTCACATTCAAGTAATATTTGTATAGGCATCATTTTGAACAATATTCATTTATAGATGCTTATTATAAGAAAGCGGATTCATTCGTGCTACAATTACATTAATAAGCAAATATTGAACCAGGAGGATTGCTATGAGAACCCATCATATTTCATTATTAACCAAAGATTCGCAACAAAATATCGATTTTTATACCCGTATATTGGGGATGCGCTTGGTCAAAAACACCGTTAATCAGGAAAACATTCGAATTCGTCACTTGTTTTATGGCGACTATCTTGGAACGCCTGGATCAGTCGTGACCTTTTTTGTTGTTCCATTACTAGGTCATCGAACAGACGGCAAACACTTTTTTAACAACATCAAGCTTTCGATCCCTAATGGCAGTGCTGATTTTTGGAAAGCACGGTTGGCTGAACACGCCGTGAAAGCCGAAGATATTCAAGGCGGAATTATGTTCTTGGATCCCGACGAAATTGAAGTTAAGCTTTTGGAAACCAGCGAAGTTCTTACTGATATGCGCGTTGTGCCTGATAATGGTATTCCAGCGGACAAACAGATCACCCATCTTATGGGAACTGAGCTGCATGTTCCTGATCCTGAAGCAACAGGGGCTTTCTTCCACAACTGGTTGGGCATCCCAGTAAAAGATAATGTGGTTGAATTAGAGGATGGCCAATCAATTGAATTATTTGAGAGTGATCAACAAGATGTTCGAACCCGTTTTGGTAGGGGAAGTATTGATCACTTCGCAATCCAGGCACCGACTAAAGCGGACTTGTTCAGGTATTGGGATATTGCAAAGGAACAGCACCTGAATATTGAAGAGTATGCTGATCGTGGCTGGTTCAAGAGCTTGTATGTTCGAGATCCCGGCGACAATCGAATTGAAATTGCAACAACGACACCCGGATTCAGTTTGGAAGAACCTATCCTAACCATGGGACAAGGATTGTCACTTCCGCCAAAATTTGAATCACAACGGCAGGAAATCATGGACTTCTATGCAAAAGAAGGGGTTGATTTCACTGAAGGTGTCAGGGAACCGACATCAGTTCCGGACTAACAAAAAAGCCTGAGAAAAAGTTCTCAGGCTTTTGTTATGGAAAGATTGTGAAGCAATATTTTCAGCAGATTGTATTTCCATTGTTGTGGGAACAACAGTTATTTTCAGTAAATAACTCACTTTAAATTCCTAAGTCATGATAAATAAATGCGCCCGGGGGGAATCGAACCCTCATTTCAAGAACCGGAATCTTACGTGCGATCCATTACACTACGGGCGCAACTTACTATACCAATATACTAGAAAGTGAGAACATTTTCAAGCACAAAGAAAATTTGATCGTGAAAACGTTTACTAAATTCAATTGCATTGTAATTCTCCGGTGGTCTGCTATACTTGATTTTGGGTAATATTTATGGTTACTCGATGCACACTTTGAATTATTGTTCACAAGGGTGCTGACTTTGTTTTCATTTCGTGGTACGATTAACTTCGTACTATGAATAATATTTTCTTATTTCCTAAAGGAGGAAAACTTAGTATGACTGTAAAGATTGGTATTAACGGTTTTGGCCGAATTGGTCGTTTGGCTTTCAAACGGATTCACGAATTACATTCCGACGAAATTGAAGTGGTTGCAATTAATGACTTGACCACTCCATCAATGTTGGCTTATTTATTGAAGTATGATTCAACCCATGGACGTTTCCCTGGTGATGTTTCATCAACTGATAAGGGTATCGTCGTTGACGGTAAGGAAATCCCTGTATACTCAGAAAAAGATGCTGCTAACCTTCCTTGGGTAAAGAATGATGGTGTTGACTACGTACTTGAATGTACTGGTTTTTACACTTCAGAAGAAAAGGCTCAAGCACACATCAAGGCCGGTGCAAAACGTGTCTTAGTTTCAGCTCCTGCCGGTGCTGTTAAGACTGTTGTTCCTGGTGTTAACTTGGACATTCTTGATTCCAACGATGTGATTGTTTCAGCTGGTTCATGTACTACTAACTGCTTGGCACCAATGCTTTATTACTTAAACAAAGACTTCGGTGTTAAAGTTGGTACCATGACTACTGTTCATGCATTTACTGCATCACAACAAATTCTTGATGGACCTAAGACCAAGAAGCGTCGTAACAACCGTACTGCTAGTGCCAATACTATTCCTCATTCATCAGGTGCCGCTAAAGCTATTGGCTTGGTTATCCCTGATCTTGACGGAAAAGTCATGGGTCATGCACAACGTGTTGCCGTTGTTGATGGTTCATTAACTGAATTAGTTACTGTACTTGATAAGAAAGTTACAGCTGACGAAGTTAACGATGCTATGAAGAAGCACACTGCTAACAACGAAGCATTTGGTTACAACGCTGACGAAATCGTTTCATCAGATATCATTGATGATCCTCACGGTTCAGTATTTGACCCAACTCAAACTGAAGTTACTACTGCCGGTGACAACCAATTAGTTAAGACTGTTGCATGGTACGATAACGAATGGGGCTTCACTTGCAACATGGTTCGTACCTTGTTGAAGTTTGCTTCACTTTAATAATTAATTTATTGCAATCGGCGGAGGAGAGCGTCTTCTCCGTCTTTTGCTATCTATCTATGTTCTACAAATCACAATCAAATGATTTTAGGAGGTTACAAAATTGGCAAAATTAACAGTTTCTGATTTAAATCTCGAAGGCAAAAAAGTTTTGATGCGTGTCGACTTCAACGTTCCTATCAAGGATGGCGTTATTGGTGACGACAACCGTATCCAAGCAGCTTTGCCAACTATTAAGTATGTATTGGATCACAAGGGTAAGGCAATCCTCTGCTCACATCTTGGCCGTATTAAGAAGGAAGACGACAAAAAGGGCCTTTCATTACGTCCAGTTGCAGAACGTCTTTCAAACCTGCTCAACAAGCCGGTTATCTTTGTACCAGCTACTGAAGGCAAACAACTTGAAGACGCTATCGATAAGATGGAAGACGGCAGTGTTCTCTTATTTGAAAACACACGTTACGAAGATGTTGTCAATGGTGAATATGTCAAGCGTGAATCCGGTAACGATCCTAAATTAGGTGAATACTGGGCTTCACTTGCTGACGAATTCATCAATGATGCATTTGGTACCGCTCACCGTTCTCATGCTTCAAACGCCGGAATTGCTGAAGCAATGCACAAAGACGGCAAGCCTGTTGCTGCCGGTTTCCTTATGGAAAAGGAAATCCAGTTCTTGGGCGAAGCTGTTAATAATCCAAAGCGTCCATTTGTTGCCATCCTTGGTGGTGCCAAAGTTTCCGACAAAATTGGTGTTATTGACAACTTGCTTGATAAAGCCGACAAGATTATCATCGGCGGTGGTATGACTTACACCTTCTACGCAGCCAAAGGGATCAAGATTGGTGACTCACTTATTGAAAAAGATAAGATTGACGTTGCTAAGAAGATTCTTGAAAAGGGTGGCGACAAGATCGTTCTCCCTACTGATAACGTTGTAGCAAAAGAATTCAAGAATGATGCTGAACACAAAGTCGTTGAAGGCGACATTGATGACGGCTGGATGGCTTTGGATATCGGCCCTAAGTCAATTGAAGAATTTGAAAATATTCTTAAAGATGCCAAGACTGTTGTTTGGAATGGCCCAATGGGTGTCTTTGAAATGTCAAATTACGCTCAAGGAACCCTTAGAATTGGTAAGTTCCTTGGAACATTAAACGATGCAACAACCATTGTTGGTGGTGGTGATTCAACTGCTGCTGTTAAGCAATTAGGTGTTGCTGACAAATTGACTCATATTTCTACCGGTGGTGGTGCTTCACTTCAATATCTTGAAGGTAAAACACTTCCTGGTATTGCAGCAATTGATAACAAGTAATATTGAAAGAGTCCGCTTTTTAGCGGGCTCTTTTTAATTTACTAAAAATTGGTATAGGAGAAATTTGTGGCTTTTGAAACCGGTTTTAGTTACAATGGCATTAAGTAAAAAATGTAAAGGATGATTCTTATGAGAATTCCGTTCGTCGCGGGTAACTGGAAAATGAACCTATCAGTTTCGGAAGCCGTTAAATTTCTTCAGGCTATCAAAGGCAAGCTTCCTGATCCAAAAGTAACCGAGACCTGTATCGCTGCCTCGCCATTATTTTTGGAGAGTATGGTTCAAGAAAACGATGGTTCACCGCTGATTATTTCTGCAGAAAATTGTTTTTATGAAGATGAAGGTGCTTATACCGGCGAAACGAGCCCCAAAGCGCTTTTTGAAATGGGTGTGACCCATGTCATCATCGGTCATTCAGAGCGAAGAAAATATTTCAATGAGACTGATGACATTATCAACAAGAAAGTGCATGCGGCATTTCGCAATCATTTGACACCAATTATCTGCTGTGATGAGACAATGAGCCGACGAGAATCTGCAGATCGGATTTCCTGGGTGGTTAGTCAAGTCACCAACGCTTTAAAGTCAGTTACGCCTGAACAAGCTGAAAAAATTATTGTTGCCTATGAACCAAGTTGGGCGATTGGCAGTGGTAAAACGGCCAGTACCGACGAGGCCGAAGAAGGCTGTTATTTGATCCGGCAGACAATTGCCGATTTGTATGGTGATGATATCGCTAATCAGGTTCGGGTTTTGTATGGTGGTAGTGTGAACGACGAAAATGCCGATGACATTCTTTCACAGACTGACATCGATGGCGTTTTGGCCGGTGGTGCAAGCTTAAAGGCCGATTCATTTTTAAACCTTGCAAACTTTTTACAAAAATAGTTAAATTCGTTGATTTATGTTGAAAGTTTGGGCAGAAACTAATAGAATTGAAGTTGAACCTTGTACAAAAGGTCACAACTTTCGCTAAGGAGAGAAAAAAACATGTCAATTATTTCTGATATTTATGCTCGTGAGGTTCTAGACTCTCGTGGTAACCCAACTGTTGAAGTTGAATTATATACTGAAGCAGGTGCAATGGGCCGTGGAATCGTACCTTCAGGTGCTTCAACTGGTGAACACGAAGCTGTTGAACTGCGTGATGGTGACAAGGATCGTTACATGGGCAAGGGCGTTACAAAAGCCGTTGACAACGTTAATAACATCATCGCTAAAGAAATTGTTGGCTACGATGTTACTGACCAATTGGCAATTGATAAGGCCATGATCGAATTGGATGGTACTCCAAACAAGGGTAAGTTGGGTGCTAACGCCATTTTAGGTGTTTCATTAGCTGCCGCCCGTGCTGCTGCTGACGAATTGGAAGTTCCATTGTACAACTACCTTGGTGGTTTCAACGCACACTTACTTCCAACACCAATGCTTAACGTTATCAATGGTGGGAAGCATGCCAACAACAAGGTTGATTTCCAGGAATTCATGATCATGCCTGTTGGTGCACCATCAATCAAGGAAGCTATTCGTTGGAGTTCTGAAACATTCCATAACTTGAAGAACTTGTTGAACGAACGTGGATACTCAACTGCTGTTGGTGACGAAGGTGGATTTGCACCTGACTTGAAGAACAATGAGGAACCATTTGAAATCCTTGTTGAAGCTATCCAACGTGCAGGTTACAAGCCAGGTAAAGACATTGCCATTGCCTTTGACTGTGCAGCATCAGAATTCTACAACACTGAAACTAAGAAATACGACTTGAAGGGTGACGGAAAGTCATACACTGCTGATGAATTTGTTACTTTGCTTGAAAGCATCGTTGACAAATACCCAGTTATTTCAATCGAGGATCCTCTTGATGAAAACGAATGGGCTGATTGGCAAATGGCTACTAAACGTCTTGGCAAGAAAGTTCAAATCGTTGGTGATGACTTATTCGTTACTAACACTGATTACCTTAAGAAAGGTATCAACATGGGCGTTGCCAATGCTATCTTGATCAAGCTTAACCAAATCGGTACTTTGACTGAAACTGTTGAAGCCGTTGAAATGGCTAAAGAAGCAGGCTACACTGCTATCATTTCACACCGTTCTGGTGAAACTGAAGATACAACTATTGCTGACTTGGTTGTTGCTCTTAACGCTGGTCAAATCAAGACTGGTTCAATGAGCCGTGGCGAACGTATCGCTAAGTACAACCAATTGATGAGAATTGAAGACCAACTCGGTGACGTTGCCGATTACAAAGGAATTCACTCATTCTACAACTTGTCAGAACAAGCACGTCAAGACATCTTGAACAAGTAATTTTAAAAAAGTCGCTTTGGCGGCTTTTTTTCTACATAAAAGTCCTCCATTTTTTCGTATCTAATTAATAGAACACAAAAATGGAGGATTTTATTTTGAAAAAAGCAATTTTATTATCAGTTTCATTGGGTATATTAGGTGCCAGTAGTCCGTTGATTAATGAACAAGTGGCGAAGGCGGATACGTCAACGGCGAACGTTTCGAAAGGTTCTGTCAGCAAGGCCGACAAGAACGCTAATAAACAGGTGAAGGTGATTGAAAAGTATTATGTCAAGTCACTTGGTGGAACACAGAAGCAAATTGATGAAGTGGAAACCATGTTGGATCTGGATGCCAATGGTAACGTAGCTGTTCCTAATCACCCTGGCTACACCACTGCAAAATCAGTTATGACTCTATCCCCCAAATACAGCTCAATTACGGTTCGATATGACGCATTACCCGCCCAGGTGACAATCAACTATAAAGACGAAAGTGGTAAGATTTTGAACAAAAGCGTAACACTAACCAATGGGACTCTGAATGCAAAATATGATATTCGTGGTTCAAATTCTGATGTTGGCGGTTATGATCTTATTAATAGGGATTTATTAAAGGGGAAAGTTACATCCGAAAAAATGAATATTGATTTAGTCTTTCGACCAAAAAAGCAGGAAACAGCATCGATAGATATCAAAAACACCCCGATAAAAAGTGAAATAGAGCATTCCACTAAAGATAAGCAAGTAAATGTCAAAAACGATTCAAATGCGAAACAAAGCGAAAAGAAAAAACCGGATTCTGAAAAGCAAGCAACAAAAAAAGATGATTCTCAATCATCAACCAATATCATTCAAACAGGGTTAACCGAGCCAGAAAAGTCTGATAATATTACTCCTTTGCCACAAAAGTTGAATGAAGGTTTAATAACGAACAATGATAAGGGTGATGTTACACAATCTACATCAAGGGCCAAGACTGATAAGAGTTCCACGACTGAAGGACCAAACGGAATGAAATCAGAGACAAAATTAGATCCGACCACAAGTAGTAAGGAAACAACCCAATCACAAGATACTAGATCGACAGCCAACGTACAGGAATTTGTTAAATTGACTATGCTTGAAAATGGCAGTTCCTCAAACAAAAACACAGGAGCGATTCAAGACCAGACTTCCGTTCAAGAAAAGCCAATAATTACCGCTAGCAAAGCGACTGAAAAGGTGGTTGAATCTGAACCAGCGGCTCCTCATCTCAATATTAAAGATCAGACTCGCAAGAAGATGCCAGTCAAGATTGAAACTATCAATGAAGTGGGACCAGTGAAAGAGGCTTCTGCGTCAACGATAGTTGCTAAGAAAAGTCAAAATACAAATACAATTTCATCGAAAACAGCTGAAGGATCGATTCCTAACCAATCTTCTGATAAAGAAAAAGTGAAAGCTATACCTGCGTATCCCACAGAAGACGCGATTCAATCAGAATCGAGAAACCAACAGGTTAAGCCCGAGGAACCTTCCGATATTAAGAAAACTGTCTCAGTTGTTAAATCACCGGAGCAGCCAAAAGAAAAGCCAGTCGTAACAGAGATCATCAATAAAGAACCGGTGATAAAAGAGAATTCCGCCCCATCGACACCTAAAACAGAAAGTGCAAACAAGGATGTTGATGACACTCCAAGTAAACCGATCGAAAAAGAAACCTCCAAGGTGGTTAAAGTTCCTCAAGTCGATAAAAAGGCGGTGACATCCAAAAATCAAACTAATGAAGTATTAAAAGGGATGCCTGCTAAAGGACATGACAGTGGTGAGACAAAGGATGAATCTACGACGCTTTCCAAGAAATCCACTGAACGTTTTGAAAGTTACCATCTTCAGGGGATCGATGCTCATGGTAAATCATTATTTAACAAGACACTGCAGTTGACGCCATCTGAGGCAATCAAATTTCAATCAGAAAACGTTGAATTCTACGGCTATGATTTAGTTTCTACCAAACTAGATAACAATTCAAAAACATTCACTCTCAGCTACAAACCAAAACGCGTAACATTTAAGATTGTAAATGTTGATGAGGACGGCAAAATTTTGTCCAGTGATTCTGTCCAACTCGACTTTGGCGAAGAACAAACGTACACACCAAAGCTCGTGCCCGGTTATCAAGCAAAACAAGCATCTCAGACACTAAAGGCTGATAATTTATTACCTGAAGATATTGAATTTAATTATACAAAGTTGCCTGACAAGAAAGCTGAGTTGACCAAAGACTCTCGACAGAAGGGAGACAGACTCAATAAAGAAGAACACCATTCACTAACTGATAAAGAAGCCAATAGCCACAAATCAGCCAACAATAATGAGGAATCTGATGAAAAGCTCCCACAGACTGGCGATCACAATTCCTATCTGAGTATTTTAACGGGATTAAGCCTTTTGATCGTTTTGATTGGCAAAAAAATCCTAAAACGATACATTTGATTATGATATGATTGATGTCAGAAATAATTAAAGGATGAGCGAATTGCAGGTAAGAGGAAGTTATCGAGTATCTCAAATCAAAACAATTATCAATGGAATTGTCATTGGGGCACTCGCAGGCTCTGCTGTGTCGATGTTTCGATGGTCAATTGGTCATATGACCAACTTCATGCGTTATTTGTACGTCAATTCCATTCACCATTTGCCTTTCCTGGTGGCCGCGATTGTTATCAATGTTGCCATCGGCTTGATTGTTGGCTGGCTTTTAAAACAGCAGCCAGACATCAAAGGCTCGGGAATTCCGCAAGTTGAAGGACAACTAATTGGCGAGGTTGATTATGGCTGGTGGGCCATCTTATGGCGGAAATTCATCGGTGGTATTCTGGCAATCGGTAGTGGCCTTTATCTAGGTCGGGAAGGTCCATCAATTCAACTTGGATCAACCCTCGGTCAGGGTGTTGCTTACTTTACCAAGCAGGTTGGTTTTGACCGGCAGGTACTGATTTCAAGTGGAGCAGCTGCTGGATTAAGCGCAGCCTTTAATGCCCCAATTGCCAGCACTTTGTTTGTACTGGAAGAAATTTATCACAACTTTTCTACCAATATTTGGATCATTTCATTAACGTCAGCGGTTACCTCAGACATGGTTGCAACATATGTCTTTGGATTAAAACCGGTTCTTTACATGAAAAGCACGCCTTTGCCGCTCAAGTATTTTCTGTGGGTGGTTGTTTTGGGCATTGTTTTAGGCATCCTGGGCAGGCTGTATCAGGTGGTTATCCTTAGAATGGGTAAGTGGTACAGTCATACACATATTCCGTGGTATTTCAATGGGATTATTCCATTACTGCTGGTTATTCCACTTGGCGCTTTTTTCCCGCACTTGTTGGGCGGAGGAAGTGACATCATCTTACGTTTAAGTTCTGCCAACTATCCCACGCTGATATTGTGTTTATACTTTGTGATCCGGTTTATTTTCTCAATGATTTCGTATGGAAGCGGTCTGCCGGGCGGTATTTTCCTGCCGATCCTTTGTTTGGGTGGACTGATTGGCGCAATTGTCGGAAGTATTGCGGTTAGTCTTGGTCTAATGAATCCGGCATACTTTTCAAGCTTTATTATCATGGGGATGGCGGGGTACTTTGCTGCAATTAGTAAGGCTCCCTTCACAGCGATTCTCCTCATCACTGAGATGGTTGGAACCCTTACACATCTACTTGGCCTCGCAGTGGTTTCACTGATTGCATACGGCGTCTTAGACATGCTCAACGGCAAGCCAGTGTATTATTCGATGCTTCAGCAGTTGTTAAAGGTTCAAACTAGGATGAATTTGGGGAGGACTGTCGAAATTATGGAGACGGTTTATGCCGGATCTAAAATGGATGGCAAATTGGTTCGTCAAATTCAATGGCCAATGGGCGCTTTGCTGACCAAGATTCAGCGAAACGGCGTGGAAATTGTTCCCGCTGGAGATACGCTGGTCCGATGGGGTGACACACTTTTCATCAATGTTTCAACAAAAAATCAGCATTCAATTACCCAACAGATTATTTCTCAAACTCGAGAAACTTAATCCCAAAAGGTAGCGTATTTTGTTATAATGTGTTAGTTTAGTAAGAGTAGTATTAAGCCGATTTAACGGTAGGAGGCTATCAACGTGTACAACTTTTTGTTAACATTATTACTGATCGACTGTGTATTGATAACAATCGCAGTATTAATGCAACCATCAAAGACTAATGACGCCATGTCCGCCTTAACTGGTGGGGCCGATGACTTGTTTGCAAAGCAGAAGCCACGTGGCTTTGAAGCATTCATGCAAAAAACTACACTTGTTTTAGGGATTCTTTTCTTTCTCTTAGCACTTGCATTAGTTTGGATATCATCTCATTAGTATTCAATCCTCCTGTTTAAATGCAGGAGGATTTTTATTATAATTGAATATGTAGACATGAAAGGATGGGTGCTATGCAAACACCAATCAAACCTTTTTATTTTGAACATGGACCTAAAGCAATCATTTTGCTTCACGCTTTCGCGAGCGGTCCAGTAGATGTTCGGATGTTGGCAAGATACTTGGAACGGGAGAACTACACGGTTTATGCGCCAATGTTCATGGGGCATGGAACGGCTGATTTTAGTGATATTTTGTTGCAGGGAACTCCTGAGCGTTGGTGGCACGATGCACAAAATGCCGTCAAATTTCTCAAGGATAAGGGCTATACTCAAATCAGTATTTTTGGGATTTCGCTTGGCGGGATTTTCGCCGCAAAGACATTGGAAAATGATCCTTCACTAGTCGGTGGCGGTTCATTTGGTTCGCCAATTGTCAGAAAGCGGCAATTCAGTGTTCATAATACATTTATGCAGATGGCCAAAGCCAATTTCATTCAATATCAAACCAATGAGGCAATTATGGATTCCAAGCTGAAGTGGCTTGATGATAATATTGATACACTCTTGGCCAAAATAGCTGATTTTACTGTTGGGGTTGCCGAAGACTTACCACAGATTCATCAACCATATTTTATTGGTCAGGGATTGAGTGATGAAATTGTTAATCCTGAAAGTGCCAAATCTTTGCGTGACGAACTGGTTAACAGCCAAGTCAGTTACCACGAATATCCAAATGCCAGTCATATGATTACCGTTAATACTGCCCACAAGCAGTTAGAGGCCGATTTAACTCAATTTTTAACACAACTTTATGAATAATAAGAGGAATATAGATTGCAAGATAATGATTTGAAAAATCAAATAGAAAACGTTCTGCGGACATATCCGGATAACGTATTTACTGTCGAAAAAATAGCTGACGTATTGCGTTCACACGGGTCAGCCGCCTTTAAGCTGATCGTTCAGGAATTGGCTTCTTTGGAACGCGATAAAGTCGCTGTTGTCACAGAAGACGGCAAGTTCCAATTGAATCCCGACAAACAAAAGTTAAGTGGTATTTTCCACGCCAACGATAAGGGGTTCGGATTTGTTGCCTATGATGAGACCGCACCCGATGCTTACATTGCCCCGGACAACACGATGAACGCCTTAAATGGTGACACGGTTGATATGGAGATTGTTCGACCTGCTCAGCCAGGTTCGGATCGTGGTCCAGAAGGTAAAGTAACAGCAATCGCTGAACACAAATATACCCGAGTAGTCGGTCCGTTCGAAAAGACCGATGACGATAAGGGTTATATTGGCCAGTTGACTTTAAATGACAAAAAAATCGCCAAGTACAAGTTTTATATCAATGATGTTGGTTTGAAACCAACTCCTGGGGAAGTTATTACCGCTCAAATTACAGAATATCCCGATGCCAAACATCCAGATTACATGGTCGGTATTGCCGACGAAGTGATTGGTTCTGTTGATGATCCAGGAATCGATATTTTACAGATTGTTTATGCCCATGACATACCAGCAGAGTTCCCAGAAGATGTTATCCAAGCTGCCGACGCAATTCCTGATCACGTAACCGAGGCCGAAAAAATCGGTCGTGAAGACATTACGGATCAAGATTTGGTCACGATTGACGGTGAGTCATCCAAAGATTTGGATGATGCCGTTACTGCATGGAAACTCCCGAATGGCAATTATCATTTAGGGGTTCACATTGCCGATGTGAGCCATTATGTCCAACCAGGCAGCGCAATTGACAAAGAAGCCTTTCGTCGGGGTACTTCTGTATACCTGACCGACCGGGTTATTCCAATGCTGCCAAGACGGCTTTCAAATGGTATCTGTTCATTAAACGAAGGTCAGTTACGTCTTTGTATGAGTTGTGAGATGGAAATTGATCCATCTGGTAATATTATCAAGCATCGGATTCATCCAAGCTTGATGAAATCGACTGCTCGGATGACTTATACGGCTGTTAACAACATTTTAGAGTCCCATGATCAAAAGACGATGGACCGATACGAAAAGCTGGTTCCAATGTTTGAAACCATGGGCGAACTTCATAAAATCTTGTACAAACACCGTAAAGCTCGTGGTGCAATTGACTTTGATGACAACGAAGCAGAAATCATTGTTGATGAAAAAGGTCATCCAATCGACATTAAGCTCCGAGTTCGGGGAACAGCTGAACGGATGATTGAGTCATTCATGCTGGCTGCCAATGAGACGGTTGCCAAACATTACTACGAGAAGCATGTTCCATTTATTTATCGTGTTCATGAGACACCTGATGCTGATCGAATTCGGACATTCTTTGAAACCTTAACTGCATTTGGAATCAATGTTAAAGGTGATCCAGAGCATGTAACCCCAAAGACATTACAAAATGTTTTGAAAAAGGTTGCCGGCAAGCCAGAAGAAATGATGGTTTCGGTTATGTTGCTGCGGAGCTTGAAGCAGGCTCGTTATGCTGATCAGTCATTAGGTCACTTTGGATTGGCTGCACCATTCTACACACATTTCACATCACCAATCCGCCGTTACCCAGATACGATGGTTCACCGTTTGATCCACTACTATCAAGATAATGGAATTAACGATGAGACCAAGAAACGTTATGCAAACGTCCTTGATGAAATTGCCACAACCACATCACAATATGAACGTCGAGCAGTTGACGCCGAACGGGATACAGATTCCATGAAGAAAGCAGAATATATGAACGACCATCTTGGTGAAGAATTTGATGGCGTTGTTAGTTCTGTTATGAAGTTTGGTTTATTCATTGAGCTGCCGAACACGGTTGAAGGTTTGGTTCATATCAGTCGAATGAATGACGATTATTATCAATACGTTGAACAATTCATGGCGCTGGTTGGCCGTAATACCCGCAGAACGTATAAGATGGGTCAGGCAATCCGAGTTAAGGTTGTTAACGTTGATGTTAAGCAGAGTGCCGTTGACTTCGATATTGTTGATCCTGAGAAGACACCACAAAGCAATATGCTGCCAAAGCGGACTTACCATAACAATAATTATCATGGTAATAACGAACGCCATGGCAACTCAAGTTCCAATTCTCATTCCAACCACAGTAATAACAACAACCACAACAATAATAACCGCGGCCGGAATAATAATTCCCATGGTAACAACGGGCATCGGAGCCATAATAAACATTAAGCTGTAAGTGAGGTGATTTGATGGCCAAAGGGAAAAAGCAACATAACAACGATAATTTGATGGCCCAAAATAAAAAAGCCCGTCATGATTATTCGATTTCAGAGACCTACGAAGCTGGAATCGTTCTGACTGGAACTGAGATTAAATCGATTCGTGATCGACGAATCAATTTGAAGGATGGTTTTGTTCAGATTCGAAATGACGAGGCATACATGATGAACGTGCATATCAGTGAATATGCGCAGGGTAATCAATTTAACCATGATCCACTTCGGAATCGAAAGTTGCTGCTTCATAAAAAACAGATTCGCAAATTGGCTCAAATTACCCAGGACAAGGGTGTTACAATTGTTCCCTTAAAAGTTTACCTCAAGAATGGGTTTGCAAAGGTATTGATTGGGGTGGCAACCGGTAAGCATGAGTATGATAAGCGTGAGACCATCAAGCGACGTGATCAGAAACGTCAAATTGAGCGGGTTATGAAGCATTACTAATATCCAGTAAATTAAAAGCGATGAACCAGAATGGCATATGCCATCTGATTCATCGCTTATTTTCATTGATTGTGGGTTGCCTGCATGTTTTCACCTTGGAGTTTTGGTTTAACCGGTGCTTTATTCAGTACGCCAAGTTTCAATCTTGAAGCGTGGGCGAGAGAAGGATGATTCAGAATTGCCGCAATGGCAAGGACTAACGGCTCATGATTGGTGTCATCAATATCCATTATCCGAATGACCTGGTCGGACTGACTATAGGACTTGATCGTAGCGATCCGGTCTCTGCCATGGATGATGTGATAGATTTGCTTTTCCTGGTTGCCGGTTATCAGCCAGTTGATCCCATTAATGAAAATGGTCGTATAGCGCATGGTAAAATGAATGACCGAACTGCCAACAAATTGGTCAAGGTAATAAAGGTCAAACTTGGGGGTCATACCAAGAGACTGTTGACGGACAGTAGCAACCACTTCTCCGGAAATTGAATAAATCGAAAAAGTGTCGGAAACAAGGCCCCATTTTCCAACAATCAAATATTTTGTATCCCGATATTGATCGGTTACTTTGCTCGACCGAGTGTGATCCAGTTCGGTTAAATTTAACTGTAATTTTCGACTCATAAGCGCATTTCCTTTACTTGTATTATTTTCATTCTAACACGTTCCGAAATTATTTACTCTGGTGTTATTTTAAAAATGGTATGGTAGAATAAAACGTGAGGTGTTAGGAATGAAACCGTTTATAAAAAATGACTGGTGGGATGTTTTGGAGCCGGAATTTGAAAAAACATACTATCAGCAGTTGCGCCAATTTTTGATATCAGAATATAAAAATCAATACATCCATCCTGATATGAATCATATTTTTGAGGCGTTTCAGCTCACGCCTTTTAATAAGGTGAAAGTCGTGATACTCGGGCAGGACCCTTATCACGAACCGCATCAGGCTCAAGGGTTAAGTTTCTCAGTGATGCCTGGCGTTAAAATTCCACCATCATTGCAGAACATTTATAAGGAGCTTCAGTCCGACCTCGGGATCAAGCCGGTTTCGCACGGTGATTTGGAAAGCTGGGCCAAGCAGGGGGTTCTGCTTTTGAATTCAGTATTAACTGTTAGAAATGGTCAGGCTTTTTCTCATAAGGGAAAAGGCTGGGAACAGCTGACCGATGCTGCAATCCAAAAGCTTTCTGCCCGCGAAAAGCCAGTTGTCTTTATTCTGTGGGGGAGAGCTGCCAGAGACAAGATTGCATTGATCGATACCAAGACCAATGTGGTCATTCAATCGGCGCACCCAAGTCCTTTGTCCGCTCACCGAGGATTCTTTGGGTCGAAGCCATTTTCCAAGACCAATGAAGCTTTGGAAGCGATGGGTGAGAAACCGATAGATTGGCAGTTACCGGAAAAGGTATCGCAAACATCTTAGGATGATTTTGTAGAATTGGAGGATTTATCATGGAATTATTTGAAAGTCTGAAGCAAAAGATCAAGGGTAAGAATATTAGCATCGTGTTTCCAGAGGGTGATGATGCCCGAATTCTTGGGGCAGCCAGCCGTCTGGCAAAGGATGGCCTGGTTAACCCGGTTATCTTGGGAGATCACGAAACTGTTGAAAAAGTTGCTAAAGACGCTGGTATTGATCTGGGCAATGTTGAAATCATTGACTACCTGAATCAACCAGCTGATCAAATTGATGAAATGGTCTCTGCAATCGTTGAACGCCGTAAAGGCAAGACTGATGAAGCCAAGGCACGTGATTGGCTCAAGGACCCCAACTATTTCGGTACCACTTTGGTATATATGAATAAAATTAACGGAATGGTTTCAGGTGCCAATCATCCAACCGGGGACACTGTCCGTCCAGCATTACAAATCATTAAGACAAAACCCGGCGTTAAATTAATCAGTGGTGCTTTTATCATGCAAAAAGGTGACGAACGTTATCTGTTTGCTGATTGTGCCATTAATCTTGATCCCGATGCCAATGCACTTGCTGAAATTGCTGTTGAAAGCGGCAAAGTTGCCAAGACCTTTGATATTGATCCTAAAGTGGCTTTACTCAGCTTTTCAACCAAGGGTTCAGCAAAGGGTGACATGGTCACTAAAGTTCAGGAAGCAACCAAGCTGGCCCAAGAACAGGCACCTGATATGGATATTGACGGAGAAATGCAATTTGATGCCGCATTTGTTCCGACAGTTGCTGAGAAGAAAGCACCGGGTTCCAAGGTTGCCGGCAAAGCAACGGTATTTGTCTTCCCTGAGTTACAATCAGGAAATATCGGCTACAAGATTGCTCAACGTTTTGGTGGATTTGAAGCCATTGGCCCAATCCTTCAAGGCTTAAACAAGCCGGTTTCCGATCTTTCACGAGGAAGCAATGAAGAAGACGTTTATAAAGTAGCTATCATCACAGCTGCTCAAGCATTATAATAAAGGTAAATAAACAGGACAGGATTGTGGCTGATCGTTGACTTTGCCACAATCCTTCCTTTTTGAATGGGGTGATGAATTGTCAAAAACAATCACAGTTGATTCTGCAGAACAAACGATGTCGATTGGTCAAAAGCTGGCGGATTTTTTACAACCGCGCGATTTGATTCTTTTAGATGGCGATCTTGGGGCTGGTAAAACGACTTTTACTAAGGGATTGGCCAAAGGATTGGGAATTACCCGGCCAATCAAAAGTCCAACGTTTACGATCATTCGTGAGTATCAGGATGGTCGGATTCCTTTGTACCACATGGATGTTTATCGTCTTGAAGAAGGCGGTGGTGATGATCTCGGCTTGGAAGAGTATTTCAATGGCGATGGTGTCAATGTTGTTGAATGGTCCAAGTTTGTGGCAGATGAACTGCCAAATCAATATTTGAGAATTATCTTTAAACGGGATGATTCCCAAGGTGATAATGTCCGGACTTTAACCTTCGAGGCTAAGGGCGACCGGTTTGAAAAAATGATTTCTGAAGTTCTTGATTAACAACCATAGAAAGTGAGTGACGAATTGGCAGAAGAAGTGAATTTTCGATTAGCCGAGTCAAGTGATGGGCAAGCTGTTTTGGATCTGCTTAAAGTTCTTCAAGGAGAATCTGACACCTTTTTAGTTGATTCCGATCTTGACGATATTACCGGCGAAGAAGAAGCCCAACAAATCAATTTTATTAACCATTCCCGGACCAATCTGATGGCAGTTGCTGAATATGGTTCCGAGTTAATTGGTATTGTGACCGTTGACAACATTCAAGAAAGCGTCGGCGAGGTTGGTGTTGCCGTTCTTGCCGGTTATCAGGGATATTCGATCGGGACTAATTTGATGGAACTTGCAATTGATTGGGCGAAAGATTTTAGTTCACTGGACCAGTTAATGTTGACCGTATTTTCTAACAACAAGCCGGCCATTCATGTATATGACAAGGTCGGGTTTCATGTGACCAATACGCTGGTTGAGGACGGGCGAGAAGCCGTGAAGATGGTCCTAACCATTTCAGATAGGTCAAAAAAAGATTGAAGCTTGAGATATTCTCAGACTTCAATCTTTTTTAAATGGCTTTGACAAACGGCCGCAGCATCTCACTGCCAAACTGCTGCTGTTCAGTGAGTAAAATATTTGCGCAGGCAACACTGTCGTCCAATGCATTATGATGGTGCTCCAAAACGATATTTAATTTGTCACAAAGGGTATTTAGCTTATGATTTTCCAAGTTGGGATAAAATTGTTTTGAAGTTCGCAGCGTATCCAATGTAAGGTAGTGGGGCGGATTGACTTCATAACGTTCCAAAGTTCGTTTCAAAACGCTGTTATCAAATGATGCGTTGTGGGCAATCACCAATTTATTGGCAGTAAATAATGGTTCAATATGTTGCCAAACCTCTGGAAACGTTGGTGCGTCCGCAACATCCCGCTCATGAATGCCATGAACGTTGATGTTACGCCAGCTAAACGGCATTTCCGGATTAATTAACGAGTAAAATTCGTGAGTTATCTGATTATTTCTAACGATAGCCAACGCAATTGAACAGGCACTGGCTCTTTTTGCATTTGCGGTTTCGAAATCCATCGCAACAAAGTTCATATTTTTCACCTCAAGTTATTCACATTGTACAAAGAACCTCCAAAAAACGCAACCGGAGTGCATCCCGGTTATCATCATACAACCCGCGCTGTTTTCGTGGTAAAATTAATTTATATGCTTTGAAACCGAGGAATTTAAAAATGATGCAATCAAAAACAATTGTCAACTTATATCCTGAAATTGATATTTTATTAGATGAACCTTTGTCTAAATACACACATACACTAACTGGCGGACCAGCTGATATTTTGGCTTTTCCCAAGTCGATCAAGGAATGCCAGACATTACTTGACTATGCCAATGACCATCTGTTGCCGGTCACTGTTGTCGGAAATGCCAGCAACTTGATCGTCAAAGATGGTGGAATTCGTGGCATGACGATGATTTTAACTAAGATGAACAAGATTACTTCCCACGAAAATTTGGTGGTTGCCGATGCTGGAGCAGCCCTGATTGATGTCACAAAAGCCGCTCAGGCTAATTCATTAACCGGGGTAGAATTTGCTGCGGGCATTCCCGGAAGCGTCGGTGGCGCTGTCTTCATGAACGCTGGTGCTTATGGTGGTGAAATTGAAAATGTTGTCACCGGAGCAGAAGTATTAACTCCCGACAACCAAATTATTCATTTGGATCACAAGCAGTTGGATTTTGGCTACCGTCACTGCAGTGTCCAGGAGAATCATCAAATTGTGATTTCTGCAACGTTCTCGCTTGAAACCGGTGTCGCTGACAAAATTCAAAAACAGATGGATCACCTCAATGCATTGCGGGCATCCAAACAACCCCTTGATCTGCCATCATGTGGCAGTGTGTTCAAACGGCCAAAGGGTTACTTTGCCGGCAAATTGATCCATGATTCCGGTCTGCAAGGTTTTCAAATTGGTGGTGCCCAGGTTTCTATGAAGCATGCTGGTTTTATTGTAAACGTTGATGGTGCAACTGCGACTGATTATTTGAACGTGATCGCTCATGTTCAAAAGACGGTGTTTAACAAATTTGGCGTTCATTTGGAAACTGAAGTTCGAATTATTGGAGAAAACCCCAAGTCAGACTAGGAGTTGGTAATGAGTGCACATCCTTGAAGCCGTTATTTTATTGATGACATTGGTCGTGTTTTCCAACGTTGTCGATCATTTTGTTCCATCGGTTCCAGTCAGTTTAATTCAAGTCGTTTTGGGACTTGGTGCGGCTTTAATCATGCACGTGAGTATCCCGCTTGAGACTGATTGGTTCTTATTATTGTTTATCGCCCCATTGCTTTTTAATGATGGGCGCAGGTTCCCAAAGCAGGAGTTATGGAAACTTCGGGGGCCAATTTTAGCAAATGCCATTGTGTTGGTCTTTTTGACGACCATATTGGGTGGCCTGATGTTTCATTTGATCATTCCGACGATGCCATTTTCTGTCAGCTTTGCGTTAGCAGCCATTTTATCGCCAACCGATCCGGTGGCTGTCCAATCAATTTCCAAAAGGGCCAAGCTTCCTGAAGGCATCCTGCACATTGTCAGTGGTGAAAGTCTGATTAACGATGCCAGTGGCTTGATCGCATTTAAATATGCAATTGCCGCTACTGTTACTGGGGTGTTTTCAATCAAGGCGGCGACACTGGATTTTATTTATATCAGTATCATGGGCTTTATCAGCGGTTTGGTCATCATGGCGTTAATCCTGTTAATCGAAAACTGGCTATATCGGCAAGGTATCAATGATGTTATCTTTAGTACTGTTTTGCAAGTCACAACACCATTCGTTGTCTATCTTGTGACAGAAGAATTCTTCCACGCCTCCGGAGTAATTGCCGTGGTTGCAGCAGGGATTATCTTTCATTTCTATGGCACCGCACCGGATCGCAGCCAGCCGGAGTTAAAGCTGGTTAGTGAGAAAACGTGGGATATTATTATCTACACGTTGAATGGAATTGTTTTCTTAATTCTTGGCATTGAGTTGCCGTTAGCGACAACCAACGTGATTCAAAATAATCAGATAAACACGTTTGGCGCACTGGGAATTTCGTTATTGGCCTGGTTCATCCTTTTGGCCATTCGAGTCATTTGGATCTATGCCTACCAGGCGGTCTCCAGTATCCGTTCAAGAAAACTCAAGTATTTGAAAACCAAACAGATGCCGACCTTTAAAGCCGCACTGCTGGCTGGACTTTCAGGTGTTCGTGGCGCCGTCACCATGGCCGGAGTATTATCGATTCCAATGGTCGTTGAGGATGGCAGTCCATTTCCATCACGTTCACTGGCGTTATTTGTTGCTGCCGGAGTGATCATCATTTCTTTAGTCGTTGCGACGATTACCTTACCGTTAATTTCTGAGGATAAGGCACCGTTATTGACTCGAGCCAATTCCGGTGATGATCCGGATGAGATTGACGGGACACCTGCTAATGATGAAGGAACCACCTATATTTCCGAAGATGAGGCCAGAGTTTATATTATGAAGTTGGCTGTTCAACGGATTGAAGAGGAACGGCGGCCGAATAACCAAAAGGAAGCATTTGACCTGATTTTGGATTATCAATTCCTTATCAGACGGCTTGAACTTAAATTACAGGATAAGAAAGACATGGATTCGATTATTTCTGATGAACTTGCTCTTCGGCGAGTCGCACTACGAGGAGAAAGAGCAGCTGTTCAGAAGTTGTATGACGACCAGAAAATTTCAAAACAGGCATTTCTGATCGCCACAGCCAAACTACAGCGGTTGGAAAATCAGATGATTCGCTCAATTGGTCATAAAGTTCGACTTGGACACGGCACTGCCCGAAATTTTGCAAAATTGCGCAATCGCATTTCCTTATGGATCATTCGTCACAAAACCGATGAAGATATTTCTGATGAACTGGCATTGATTCAACGGGAACAGGCAAAAGCGGCTATTTCGTCTTTGTCTGATTACTTTGCCCGTGATGACATTGATAACCAGCGATTTGACAGTCAATCTGTTTATCATTTGATTGTTCGTTACCGTAATCAGATTGAATTGGCCAAGGATCATTCCAAAAAACAAATTAAGGATCAGGCAATGAATTATCAGAGCTTGAGAATTAAAGCGTTGGCGGCTGAACGTGAAGGCGTTCAGGTTTTACTGGAGCAAGGCAACATTGATTGGTCGATGGCAGCTCATCTTCGACAATACATTAACTATTCTGAAACCGTTTTGATCATGGATTATCAAAACCAGTAGGGGGATTTCAAATGAATGACAAAGGACTTATCAACTTCAGGGATATTGGCGGGCTTAAAGTACCTGCAGGCGTTTTACAGACCGGATATTTTTTTAGGAGCGGGGCGATTGCCGGCATTACCCAAGAGCAATCGGCCTTTCTCCGGGATGAATGTCGGATTGGTGACGTCTACGATTTTCGAAGTACTGATGAAGTCAGGCAGGCGCCCGATACCCAAGTTTCAGGAACCACTTATTATCATATTGATATTTTATCTGATAAAACTTCTAATGGTGCCAGCTTGGGATCGATGATTACCAGTGGCAACAAAGTTCATGAAAACATGCTCAAAACCTATGAGTCAATTGTGTTAAGCAAGTCAGCCCAAAAGGGTTATCATGACTTCATGATGGGCCTGCTGGAAGATAACGCGCCAATTCTGTTCCATTGCTTTGCAGGTAAAGATCGAACTGGATTTGCTGCAGCCGTCATTTTGAGGATTGCCGGTGCCAATGATCAACAGATTATGGATGATTATCTACTGACCAACAAATTGCGGGTTCAAGCCAATCAGGACATTTTAAATCGTTTCAAAGATGAAATGAATCAACAGCAGCTGGATAATCTCCATGTCGCCTTGATGGTGGATAGTGATTACTTGAAGCATGCCAACGATATTTTATTGGAACGCTTCGGAACGTTTGATCATTATTTAAAGAATGGGCTCCAGTTACCAAGGGACTATGTGGCGCAGTTCAGAAATAAATTTGTGGTCGAATGATGAATTTTGAGCAATTCAAAAGGGATGTTCCACCGTACTTTGACGGCAGACATCCCTTTTACTATTTTCGTGGTTTTTGAATTAATTTTAGAGTGTAATAAAAGACCAGTTGAACCGCGGTTAATAAAACAATGAAGACGATTGCGGGTCGGCTCCACATATTCAACAACGGTCGGATAAATAATTCCGGAGTTAAAAATAGGTAGATTGTGTGAATACGGAGGAATCTGCCGATAAAAATTCCAACGGACGTCAGAATCGTTAATCCAATCACGACACTGTGTTTGATGATTAAGTGCTGGGCATGGATTCTTGAGGTAATGGCATCTGCAATGGTATCCAATCCCCAAAGCCCAAGAAGCGTTGAGAAAATAGTTGATATCAAAAGCAATGAAAACTTAAACCACATAATATCATCTAATCGCAGCAGGCCATTGACACCATAAGGATTCAACAAGGATAAGTGGAATAAATCCGTCAACAGATATGGAGTATTAGGATAAAATAACAGCCACACAACGATCAAGATCCAGAATAAAATCGGATTTTTAGGTTTACCCACATCAATGTGGAAGCTGAGTTCGATTGGAATAAAAGCCAAAAACGTATTTAACACCAGAAAGTTAAATGGGGGTGTTTTTAGATATAAATATAATCCTGCGATCCAGACTAGAAAAAGTGCCCGAACCAGCCATTTATTTTTTGCGTTCACGACAAAACCCCCTATCAATATAATTAAACTATTTTTTGCCGATAAATGCCATTAATAATTGACACTTCAAGACATTTTTAATGATTTATTTAAACATCAGCTGAAATTTCATTCAGTTATCAGTTTAGGCGGGTAGAATGATATAATATTTTTGAAAACTATTTAAGGGAGAGCGCAATGAACTGGTCAAATATTTTTACGTTACATAATTTTACGAGCCTGATTGATATATTTGCAGTCTGGTTCTTGATATATAATTTACTTTTGATTGTTCGAGATACCAAGGCAGTCCAGCTTTTACGTGGGATTGTTCTTATTTTGATCGTCAAAATTATCAGTGCGTACACGGGGCTCTCTACCTTATCTTGGATTATGGACCAGGTTATCAATTGGGGGGTTATTGGGCTGATTGTGATCTTCCAGCCTGAAATTCGTCGTGGATTGGAACATCTTGGCCGCGGATCCATTTTTGTTAAAGGCAGAAAAGAAAACGAAAATGCCCAGAAGATGATCACCGCTTTGGACAGAGCAATCCAATATATGTCGAAACGACGAATCGGGGCATTAATTACCATGCAGATGAATACCGGTTTGGAGGAATATATCGAAACTGGGATTGATTTGGATGCCGATGTCAGCGGGGAATTGCTGATTAACATTTTTATTCCAAATACCCCTCTGCATGATGGTGCGGTCATTATCAAGGACAATCGAATTGCGGCTGCAGCAGCCTATCTGCCACTCTCACAGAGTAATTTGATTCCCAAAGAATTGGGAACCCGGCACAGGGCGGCGGTTGGAATTTCTGAACTGACTGACGCGATGACGGTTGTTATTTCTGAAGAGACTGGTGAAGTTTCGATCACCCAAAATAATGAGCTGCTGCGTGGCATGACCCGGGATGATTATCTCAAATATTTCAAGAACCAATTATTTACCGATGAGGATGATCAGACTCACAAAACGTTCATCAATACAGTTTCGGGTTTCATTGACAAGCATTTTAAAGGGGGCCGGTAATTATGAGACAATGGCTCTTTAAAAACTGGGCATATCGGTTGTTGTCACTATTTTTTGCAATTCTCCTTTTTATGTATGTGGGAAGCACGCAGACGAATACAACCGGCAACCAGTCGAGCAATAACACCAATTCAACTTCACTCACTTCCAATCGGACCCAAACATTTTCTGTTCCGCTGTCTTTGACAGTTAATAGTAACAAATATTTCGTTACCGGCTACCCTCAGAAGGTGAAGGTTCATCTGACTGGTCCTTCCGCACTGGTTACAACCACTGCCAATACCCAAAACTTCAAGGCATATGCCGATCTCTCCAAATTAGGAGTTGGGCGTCATACGGTGCGAATTCAGCAGGACGGTTTAAATAATGATTTGAGATATCGCTTCGAACCGGCTACAATTAAGGTTGATATTCAGCCGCGGGAGACTGTTTCATATCCTTTGACCGTTAAATACTCACAAAGAAACATTGCCTCCGGTTATCAAGCCGGGGATGCAAATGCCGATGTTAAGAACGTTAAGATTACCGGTGCTTCCGATCAGATTAACCGGATTAAGTCGGTTGTCGCCCAACTAAACGTTCCTCAGAATGCCAAGTCATCAATTTCGAGCCAGGCAATTATTGAGGCGCTTGATTCTAAGCAAAACACCGTTAACGTTGTAATTACCCCAGCTACAGCGGATGTTACACTGCCAATTACGCCGGGAAACAGCAAGGAACTGCCGATCAAGCTTGAGCCAAAGGGAATCACTGATGACAATGAAAGCTTTACCCTGACTTCGGCAACCAAGCGGGTAAGAGTATTTGCAACCAAGGCAGAACTGGCCAAGCTCAGTTCGGTTAAGGTTGAGGTCGATACAAGCGATGTGACAAAGACTAAGACCAAGAAAGTCACTCTTGATCCGAAATTGAACAACGTTAAGGGATTTGATCCTGAACGAATTGCGGTTAAAATTACCAGAAATAACTAGTAAAAATATGGAAACTGAAATGAGGAATTTTTAAAATGAAGTATTTTGGTACTGACGGCGTTCGCGGTATTGCGAACAAAGAACTCACCCCGGAATTGGCCTTTAAATGCGGGCGGGCAGGCGGCTATGTTCTGACCCACCATTCTGAAAGAAAGCAGCCACAGGTTTTGGTGGCCAGGGATACCAGGATTTCCGGTCAAATGTTGGAAGAAGCCCTGATTGCCGGCTTATTATCGGTGGGAATTGAGGTTTTAAATCTTGGAATCGTCACAACCCCCGGTGTGGCCTATTTGGTTAGAAACCAGGATGCAGATGCGGGTGTTATGATCACAGCATCTCACAATCCAGTGGAGTACAACGGGATTAAGTTTTTTGGCGCCGACGGATACAAGCTTTCAGACGAACTGGAAGAAGAAATTGAAGGGATCCTTGAACGATCTGAAGATATTCTTCCTCGTCCGGCTGCTGACGGTTTGGGTGTTGTGGGTGACTATCTTGAAGGCAGTCAAAAATACATTCATTTTCTAGAACAGACCATTTCGGAAGACTTGTCGGGAATGAAGGTTTGTGTCGATGCTGCTAATGGCTCAACCAGCAAACTGGTTACCACTTTGTACGCTGATTTAGGAATTGAATTTGAAACGTTGGCAACCAATCCTAACGGTCTCAACATAAATGACCATGTCGGATCAACCCACCCTGAACAGCTGCAAAAGTTCGTTTTGGATAAGGGCGTTCAGGCTGGTATTGCTTTTGATGGTGATGGTGACCGTTGTATTGCCGTTGATGAAAACGGTAAGTTGGTTGACGGGGATGCCATTATGTACATTTGTGGAAAATACATGGCTGAACGCGGACGGTTGAAGAAAAATACGATTGTGACAACCGTTATGAGTAACATGGGCATGTACAAAGCAATGGAACGTGCTGGGATGACCAGTGTTAAGACTCAGGTTGGCGACCGTTATGTTGTTGAAAAGATGAACCAGGATGGTTACAATCTTGGCGGTGAACAATCCGGCCACATTATCTTTTTGGACTTTAACACAACCGGTGACGGCATGCTGACCAGCTTGCAATTGTTATCGGTGATGAAGTCAACTGGTAAGAAGTTATCAGAACTTGCTGGCGAAATCACCAAGTACCCTCAACGATTGATTAACGTCAAGGTTGCTGACAAGAAGCACGTTTTGGATAATGATAAAGTAAAAGAAGCGATTAAACAGGTTGAAGAGGAAATGCATGGTGATGGTCGTGTCCTGGTTCGCCCAAGCGGAACCGAGCCATTACTTCGGGTTATGACCGAAGCCCCAACCCAGGACTTGGTTGATGATTATACCAAGCGCATCGCTGACGTGGTTCGTGACGAATTGGGAATTGAATAGAAACCACATTTTTTCATGAAATAAGTAATTTAAATATTGTCTTTGAGTGGAGTTGTAAGTAAAACGAAAGTTTTTCTGCAACTCCATTTTATTTGGTTACGCCTGATCGTTATTAGTTGATATATCAATTTTTAAAGTTTGCTATACCATTTGATATCTTTTGTTGACATTTATCTCGAAATTAGGTAGATTATACGTGTTATAAAAATATATGGCGCTGATATTCTGTATATACCAATTTTAAAAACTTAGGAGAATACTAAAATGTGTGGAATAGTTGGAGTAACTGGAAATGATAATGCTGTTTCAATTTTATTGGAAGGGCTTGAAAAGCTTGAATACCGTGGCTATGATTCAGCCGGTATTTATGTAAATGATTTAAATGGTAATGACTACCTGGTAAAGCGTAAGGGCCGGATCTCTGAACTTGAAGCAGCTGTTGGGCCAGAAGTACACGGCTCCGTTGGAATTGGTCATACCCGTTGGGCAACTCACGGTGTTGTCAGCGTTGCGAATGCTCATCCTCAATATTCTGAGGATCACCGTTTCTATTTGGTTCACAATGGTGTGATTGAAAATTACAAAGAATTAAAAGCTAAGTATTTAAGCACAACCACTTTTACCAGTCAGACCGATACTGAAGTTGTCGTTCAGTTGGTTGACCGCTTCGTTCAAAATGAAGGTTTGACAACTAAGGAAGCCTTCTTGAAGACTTTGAACCTCCTTGAAGGATCTTCATATGCATTTTTGCTGATTGACAGCACTGATCCTGAGACATTGTATGTTGCCAAAAACAAGAGTCCATTACTGATTGGTGTCGGTGATGGCTGCAATGTTGTCTGCTCTGATGCACCGGCAATGTTGAATGTTACCCACGATTTTCTTGAACTTCATGATGGCGAAGTAGTTACAATTACGCCCGACGATGTTGACATTCAAGACCGTGAAGGCAACAAAGTTGAGCGGGACACTTTCCATGTTGATATGGATGCCCAGGAAACTGAAAAAGGTCCATATCCTTACTATATGCTCAAAGAAATTGATGAGCAGCCTAACGTCATGCGTAAATTGGCTTCACTTTATACTGAAGAATCAGGTAAGCCAAACGTTGACACCGAATTGATCAATGCAATGAAGCAGGCTGATCGTCTTTACATCGTGGGTGCCGGAACCAGCTATCATGCCGGTTTGGTAGGTAAAAAATTATTTGAAAAGTTGGCACATGTCCCAACCGAGGTTCATATTGCATCAGAATTTGCATATGACAATCCACTATTATCCAAGAAACCATTCTTTATTTTCCTCTCACAAAGTGGCGAAACTGCTGACAGCCGTGAGGTGTTGGTTAACGTAAACGCCAATAATTATGAGAGCTTAACCATTACCAATGTTGAAAATTCAACACTCTTCCGTGAAGCAACTTATACCATGCTGCTTCACGCAGGTCCGGAAATTTCCGTTGCATCTACCAAGGCTTATACCGCCCAAATAGGCGTTGAAGCGATCTTGGCCAAGGCTTTGGGTGAAGCTAAGGAACAGACTATCGCCGAAGAATTTGATATTCGTCAGCAGTTGGGTCTGGTTGCGACAGGTATGCAGGCAATCATCGATGAACGAGATGTCATTGAAGATTTGGCTAAGAAATACTTTGTTCCGGCAAACCGTGCTTTCTATATCGGTCGTGGGATTGATCAGACCGTTTCACTTGAATCAGCTTTGAAGCTGAAGGAAATTTCCTACGTTCAAGCCGAAGGTTTTGCATCCGGTGAATTGAAACACGGAACGATTGCACTGATCGAAGAAGGAACGCCGGTTGTTGGAATTATTACCCAAAAGCGGACTGCCAACTTAACCCGTAGTAATCTTCAGGAAACAGAGTCTCGTGGTGCTGCAACCTTTACAATTGTTCGTAAAGGTTTGGCAGAGGACGATGATACCTTGGTTATCCCTGATGTCAGTGAATTAATTACGCCATTGCTGAGTGTGGTACCTGCTCAATTGATTGCTTACTTTACAAGTTTAAACAAAGGACTTGATGTTGACCGTCCTCGAAACTTGGCGAAGAGTGTCACTGTTGAATAGAATTTAAATTTTAATTTTAACTTTTTAGAGATAGGCAAAATTGCCTATCTCTTTTTTCTTATCCTAATCACAATTAGATCAAAGATAGCCGAATATTTATTTTGAATTGGTAGTTTCTTTTTTTGTTTTCGGTCATAAAATGATATAGTATAAGAGTTGATAAAGATATTAAGAAAGTTTAAAGCTTTTTGGATAATTAATTCTATGTTAGGGCTTCATTTTTCATCAATTATCTAATATGATAGTGATGTGGCTTAAACGGAGGTGTGGTTCATTGAATAAAATAATTAAGCATGGTTTGACTGCTTTGCTTGTTACGGGGATGGGGGTTTTATTCACAGCATTTTCTGCCCAAAGTACATACCAGCAAGCGCATGCTTCTACAGCAAGCAGTTTTATCACAAAATATAAGAGTGATGTTTCAAAAGCATCGACGAAATACAATCTGTATGGATCGGTCATGATGGCTCAGGCTGGTCTTGAAAGCGGTTGGGGCCAAAGTCAGCTGACCATCGAAGCCAACAACTTCTTCGGTATTAAAGGTGCCTACAATGGCGCTTCTGTTTCTATGCCGACAACTGAATATAACAGTAATGGCCAAATGATTAATACAACCGCTAATTTTAAGAAATATCCGTCCGCATATGCTTCATTCGCGGATAACGGTTCAACTCTTCGAAACGGGACAAGTTGGAATTCCAAATATTATTCCGGTTCTTGGAAGGAAAACGCCGCAACTTATCAGGATGCAGCTAATGCATTGACTGGCAAATATGCCACTGCGCCTAATTATGGCCAATCGTTGATTACCGTCATTCAGACCTACAATTTGGATCAGGTCTTTGGCGAAACTGGTAGTTCTACGACTTCTTCAGCAAGCTCGTCCAGTTCATCAGCTACTCAAAGTTCTGCTGCAACCAGTTCAAGTGCCAGTTCGGCTAGTTCCAGTTCCACTGTGAGTGCAGTTCCGACTGCGCCAAAATTGGCAAAAGTTAAGTACTACAAATCAGGTGGAAAAGATTTGGTTCCACTTTCAAGTAAATACAAGAAATACTACGTATATAATCATGTGAAGGGTTCGACAACCGCTCAGAAACGTTATACATGGTCTCAATTAGGCGTTAACAGCAGAGTTCAGGTTTATTTGGATATGCGTGGCGTTAAAGACAATAGTTCAACTAATTGGTATCGCTTGCGTTTCTACAGCAATTCCAAAGCGAAGAAGTTCTGGGTTAGTGCACCTGCACTTCAATTTGCAACCACGTATTCCGGAACAGCCAGTGGAGCATTGACACCAAGCAAGTCGTCTTCCGGTTATATTTACAACCATATTGTCGGCTCAAAGTTGTTATCCAAACCTGTTAAGAAAGTGAAAACAATTGCGGCCGCAAATAAAGGCTTTAATGTCAACAAAACCGCCTTGCAGAAGACTTCCAAAGGGATTGTCCTTTGGTATCGAATCGCTGATGGAAAGACAAAAGGTTGGATTAAAGGTTCAGATGTTGTATCATATCCTGGATCGGTTGCAATTGTTAATCACAAAGAAACAAAGTCTATCTCGAAGAATGCCAGTTCAACCTACTTGTATGATCATGCCAACGCAACCGGCAATCTTCAAAAGCACTACAAGTTAAATGAACTTGATTTAAAAGCCGGCACTAAAGTATCTGTTGATAAAATTGGCCTTAAAGTCAATGATCGTTCATTATGGTACCGGATCTCCATTCCAAATTCTTCGACAAAGTACTGGGTTTCTGGATCATTCTTATCATAAATGTATGAATCTATCAGATCATAGAAGCATCTGAAGCTGCTTTGAAATATCAGCAGTTTCAGTATCGGGAGGTTTTTGGAATTTTTAGGCAAATATCAAAAGTCATGATGAAAGCCATAGTCGCAGCTCTTGCGATTACCGGCTTTTGTTTTGTAAACGCAAACGGATCGAGTGCCAGTGTTGAAACTGACTTTATCAACCAACTCAAAGTGCCGGTTGTCAAAGTCAGCCGCGAGAACCACCTGTATCCATCCGTGATGATGGCCCAGGCAATCGTTGAGAGTGACTTTGGCCGTTCAGAGCTATCATTGGACGCAAACAATTACTTTGGCGTTAAAGGGGCTTATAATGGCCAATCCGTTACCATGAGTACCGGAGAATACACATCAAAAGGGAAGCATTATATGACTGCCGCCGCTTTTAAGAAGTACCCGACAATCGAAGCTTCAATTAAAGACAATGCATATTTGCTGAGACACGGTACGTTAACCGATCCTGATTATTATGCCGGAACCTGGACAACCAATGCATTGACCTCGAGTGATGCTGCAATGGCGTTGTCATTAACCTATGCAACAGATATGAATTATGGTAATAAATTAAATGCAATTATTACCAAGTATGATTTAAACAAATTGGATGGATCAACCAGCACAGGTGACATCGGTTCAAAAATTGATGCATCGCTTAACAAACAGCTTGCAGGCAATAAGAAGAATGACGCTGCTATTCGTGCAGAAAATGCTCAATCAAAAATTAACAGCATTCCAAAACGCATTATTCCTAATTTCGTTTTTAATGATAATGGGGCAACAAAGATTAACCAGGGTGCTTCGGTCATCCAATTCAACAGCTTGCCATTGGAAAGAGTCGTTCGTAAATAGATGTTTAAGGGTTCGCAAAGTTTATTTGAGAATCCTTTTTTCTGTCGCAAAGTTTGTTATAATATGACTCGTGAATTCAGAGTCTCTTAAATTAGGAGCAAAACAATGGAAAATGATTATAAAGTAAAAGTAGAAAATGTCACAAAAGAGTATGAGCTGTTTAAGACTCAATCAGAAAAATTGCGTTCATTCTTTTCGATCACCAAAAAACAAGTTCCCCACTTTTGGTCATTGATGGGGGTGTCACTCACAATTAAACCGGGGGAAACCCTGGGCTTGATTGGTGTGAATGGTTCTGGAAAATCAACAATTTCCAATATTATCTCCGGCATTATCCCACAGACGACCGGATACGTTGATGTCCGGGGCGAGACATCGATCGTCGCAATCCATGCCGGACTCAGAAGCAGCTTGACCGGACGTGAAAACATTCGACTCAAATCATTGATGCAGGGATTAACCAATGAAGAGATTGACGAATTGATGCCCGATATCATCTCTTTTGCTGATATTGGCGATTTCGTCGACCAACCAGTTAAAAGCTATTCAAGCGGTATGCGTTCTCGGCTTGGCTTTGCCATCGCCGTTCACATCAACCCGGATATTTTAATCATTGATGAAGCATTGTCAGTTGGTGATGATACCTTCTACCAAAAATGTGTCGACAAAATTGGTGAATTTAAAGAAGAAGGTAAGACGATTATCTTTGTCAGTCATTCACTCAAGCAGATTGAAATGCTGTGTGACAAGGTTGCCTGGATTAACTATGGCGAACTTAAGATGGTTGGGGAAACTAAGGAAGTTACCAAGAAATACCGCGAGTTTACCCAGTGGTTCAAAAAGTTAAGCAAAAAAGAAAAGCATCGTTTTGAAACCGAACGAAAAAGTGTTCAAAAGAATTTCAGCATCAAGAACTATCAAAAGCAGATCACTGAACAGGAACAAGCAGATCATCCAGAAAATAAGGATGTTCCGGCTGAAATTCATAAACGTTTCTATGGATCTGTCATCAGTGAAAAAATGTCTGTCTGGAACCAACTACTGACATGGGGCGTTCTGTTGGTTGTTATTTTCTTCTGTTTGGTTAATGTTTCCGGCCATTCACTTGATCATATAATCGATAATCCTTCGTCAATCATGCGGCCTGTTCATACACTTCATTTGCCTGGAAAAGAATAGTTATGCTGTTGAATTCGAAGATTGCTGTTAATTGGCAATCTTTTTTGTGGAAATAGTTGACAGCGCTTACAATATTGAGTATATTATGTTCGGGTACTAAATAAATACCTTCTAATCAATTCTCTTTCTCTCTTAAAAAACTGACGCCTTTATAACGTCAGTTTTTTTATGTATAATTGTTCTCGTGAATCATTTGGGAGGTTTTAAAGTGAAAAGTCATGAAGTGCTGACACTGATCGAAGAGATCACCAGAAACGATGGAACGAAGTATATTGAGATCAGCAATATGGTTCAAAACGGACGGGCTGAATTAGCCGCTGAGAGAGGTTTTATTAAGCAGGTAAGGATATTACAGCTAAATATCCCACATTCACCTCACGTGGCCAAATATGAGCAATATATCAACGAGCATTATACGATGCCCGACGAGAATATGGATCATTTTGAAGAATGGAAGAAAACGCCCGAGATGCAGAAGGAAGTTGACATCATTCTTAAAGAAAATCACATTAGTTAGTTGATTAATGAAATTTAAATGATAATTTGGTTTGCATATTTTCCAGAGATATGATATAAATATATATGTCGTTTTTAAAGAAAATATTTTTGCTCCGTAGTTCAGTGGTAGAATAATTGACTGTTAATCAAGAGGTCGCTGGTTCGAACCCAGCCGGAGCAGTAGAGATCTTTCGGAATCTTTGGATTCCCCAAAATCTTTTTTTATACATTTTTCCAGTTGTCAGCCACGAAGGAATATGATATATTATCTAAGTGGTAATTAATTAAATATTTTTGCTCCGTAGTTCAGTGGTAGAATAATTGACTGTTAATCAAGAGGTCGCTGGTTCGAACCCAGCCGGAGCAGTAACTTAAAGAGCGGGTGATGAACCCGCTTTTTATTTGGCCTTTTTTGACTATTGATTCCAAGCCATAGTACATCTTTTCACAATTTACTCGAATATGTTACGATTAATATACAGATTTCTAGGGGCAATCGATCAGTTAAAAATTTTGTTCATCATGGGGGGATCATGATATTGAAAAAACGTCTTTTAATTTTAAACTTAATGAGAATTTTTTTAAGAACCACAATGGGGATTGTTGCGTTCATCGGAGTTTCAACGCTTTTTTTAGTCAATGCCCATGGTGATTCAGCCGTTAACAATTATATTTACCAGAATAATCTTCAGCCGGCCAATGTAACCAAATCGATTTGGAGCGGGTTTCCAACCAATAAATACACAACCGGCAAGCCTGATGGCGTCGTCGTTCATGAGACGGGTAATCCCAACTCCACTATTTATGGCGAAATCGCTTATATGAAGAAGAACTATCAAAATGCCTTCGTTCATTCATATGTTGACGCATCCCGAGTGATCAACATTGCCAACACTGATTACCTTGCGTGGGGTTGTGGTTTTCCCGGTAATGGACGGTTCCTGCAGTTTGAACAAGTTGAGGTCCACAGTAAATCTGCGTTTGCCAAAGAAGTTAATAATGCAGCCAACTACACTGCTGAGTTGCTTCACCAATATAATTTACCGTTAAATAACGCTGTTAATGATGGTAAAGGAACGGTCTGGTCCCACAAGGCCGTTGCCCATTATCTGGGTGGTTCCGACCATGTCGATCCGGACGGCTATTACGCCAAATCAGGTCAGACCTATTTTGGCCAAGCATATACGATGAACGATTTTTATGCCCTGGTAAAACATTACTATGGTGGGGATAACAACACCACATCCGGTTCATCTGATTCCCAAAGCAGTTCTGGCTTGAATGCCAACTCAATTACTCAACCGGCTACCGTGAAATATAATCGGGGTCAGGGTAACGAGACAGCTGTTTTGAACCAGAGTTTCGCCAAGTATCGGCTTTATAACCACGTCAAGGGATCAGGATACAGCACGTTCAGCTATAGTTGGGCTTATACCCCGGCATATACTGGAAAGAAGGTTTACGTCGACTCTCGGGCCGTTAAGAAGCCATCTAAGAGTACTTGGTATCGAATTCGTTTCAGCAAAGCATCCAACGCACAAAAGTATTGGGTCTATTCCAAAGCACTTAACTTTAACCCAGTCACCTTTGCAGACACAAAAAATGCAATTACGATTCAAAAGGGTCAGTATGCGTTGAGAAACCACGTTTACAATACAGCGACTCTTTCCCAAATTACCGGCTATTCCAAAGATGTACTTAATAAGACCGTTCGAGCTAATAAAAAAGCCGTGAAGTCGTATTCTAACGGCAGCACGGTTTGGTATCGATTTAAATTAAATAATCAAAATATTTGGGTGTGCGAACAGGCACTTAAATAATGTTCCAAAAAAGGGCTGAAAATAAATCATTTTCAGTCCTTTTTGATGCGGTTTAAAGATTAATTTCCGATGGTGTTGCAATTATTTGACGGTCCCCGCTGTCATAGACAACTAAAGATTTGGGATAACCGTTGTCATAAGGGTATGGGGAGTCAAAAGTGGCGACCAATTCATTTCCCTGAATAAAATCATAGGAAAGCTTGCCGTCATTATTGACCAGATTGAATGTGATTAGATTTGAGAGCTGGAAAACGCCCTGCAAATCATTGTCGATAATGTACCAGACATTATCAATGGCTTCATCGGGCAATGATGAGACGATTGAGTAACTGGCGAATCGGGATTCATTTGGATTAAACATTCATAACACCTTCATTTCTACATTGCTTAACGTATGTAACCTACCAAAAAAATTAAGTCAATGCAAGTAATTAGTTATAGTTCAAACTCTTGGTTATTGGTGATGAGACGGACAATGTGCTTTTCTGTCCTCGCATTTTCCGGTGGCAATTCCATGTAATCCCCATAGATTCTGGTCAAGATTGACTGATAGTCAGCAGGTACTCGAATGCTGGTATCTTCAAAAGGCAGATCAACAATGTCATTGACTTGGTCAACGTTCAAAATTTCTTTTTCATACGAATATTGTGAGGCGAGGTTCTTAACATTCATGAGTGCAGGCTTACTGTTGTACATCTTCATGATTGCCTCACGTTGTTCTTTGAAATCATCGGCTGATTCAACCTGTTCTTCCGAAAGGGGATTTTGGAATTTTCTGATTGGATTATCAATGACGTTATACCGTAATTTTAAATAGATTCGACTATCCAACCGTCTGATATCAACTATCTGTCGGCGCTGTCTTGCCGGTGAATCGGGGATTTTGTCCAAGGGGAAGATGTCCAGGAATATTCCTTTCCGGGCGTTGTTAACGTTGTTCTTTTCCTCAATAAACGTGTTCCGATCGAGAATCTTAGCGTAACTCAGCGCGTAGTTTTGGTCGGTCCATGGTGTCTGTAAGAAATAGTGGGTTCCTCGCAGTTCTTCGCTGGCAACTTTCAAAAAATGCTCGTAGTCCGACCGCAGCATGCCAACGTCCATATCGTCGTCCCAGGGAATAAAGCCCTGGTGTCGAATTGCCCCCAGCATGGTACCGCCCATTGCAATATAGTTGATGTGATATTTTTTGGTAATTGTCGCAAATTGTTTAAAAATGTTGAGTTCAACGTGGTGAATGAGAGAAACTACATCATCAGCCATTTTATCAATCCTTTGTTGTTATGTCATAATTATAAGGCATAAATCAGTAAAACGATAAAGATAATCCATTTAGTTGCGACACTGGTGACTAAAATATATAATTAAGGTGATATAAGGTTTAATAATTAAAGGGGAATGGTGACAGATATGAGCAAAACAAATCAAGATCTACTAAAGGAAGCAATTGATGTTTATTTGTCTTCGCTTAAATACTTAGATAACTTTGTTTCAGAGCCGGCAACGAAGTATGGACTTTCTTTTGAGCAATACTTAATTTTGCATACAGTAGCTGAAAAAAAGAATGTTTCGTTGATGGATATAGCCAGTGAGAGGCGGGTAACCAGAAGTGCAATTTCACGCCAAATCAAGGTTCTATTACAGCATGATTATATTTTTCAAAAACCGGCTGAAAGTGACCGTCGGCGACTGTATTTGCATTTAACACCTGCTGGTGAAAAAACCGAAAAGCACGTTGATGATCTGATCACAAAGCGGTTTGACAGCTGGATAAGCCGGTATGGCGACGATAAAGTCAAAGAAATTTTGAAGTTTATCAAGGAATTTGCTGCCGAGGAGATGAACAGTAAGGATTATAAAAACAAATGATGCTGCTTTTCAGATATTCATCTGACCGGGACAAAACTTTGGTTTTGCTGCCGGCCTTTATTTTGCGGAATTTGAGTTAATTATTGGAAGAGGGATCAGGGATGTTTATGATATCATTAACGGGGACTGTGTTTGTTGTCTTGGCAGTTCTTTTGAGTACATATTTGATAAAGAATCGTAATTCCTCAGTGATTGGCTGGTTGGCGAATTTGAATTTGCTTGCGTTGCTGGTTTTACTGGTACAATTATTTGAAATGTTCGGTCAAAAATATTATGCGCTGATTCTTGCGGTTGCTCTGGTGATTGTTGGACTGGCGGTTCTTTTAGGCTTGATTTTAAGTTTCGTCTTTTTGTTTATCAATGCTTTAATCGTTTGGCGAAAAGAGGGCTATAGTTTTAGCGGTTCTTTGACTCTGCTTGCCGGAATTGGGGTTGTGGTGGTTGATGTTTTGATTTTTTTCAATCCAATCAATACACCAGCTCCGATCCAGGCATTTATCATGACCTTTTTGACCTTGTTTATCTTTTATGTTTTATTGACGGTTTGGAATACATTATCATCAATGCTTTTATATCAGTTTTACTTTCCTCGAACAAATAAAAATTACATCATTGTTTTGGGTGCCGGCTTGGTGGACGGCCATAAAGTTGGGCGTTTACTTGGTGGGCGGATCAATAAAGGAATTGAATTCTATAATAAACAAATCCATAAATCCAATCAACATTCCAAAATGGTCTTTTCCGGCGGACAGGGTGGCGATGAGCTGGTACCGGAGAGTGTGGCAATGAGAGATTATGCTTTGGAACATGGTGTCAGACGTGCGGACACATTGATTGAAGACCAATCAGTCAACACCCTGCAAAACATGAAATTTTCCAAAGCAGTGATCAAAGCCGATTTTGAATCCGATAAAGCAAAAATCGTTTTTGTGACCAGTAATTATCACACGTTGCGAGCTGGTATTCTTGCCCGCAAGGTAGGAATGAACATATTTGGAATCGGTTCAAAAACCCCGTTTTATTATTTGCCGAATGCCGTTATCAGAGAGTATCTGGCATTGGTTGTCATGCATAAGAAGTTTCACGCCCTGATGATTGGACTGATGTTTCTGAGCGCAGTCATATCAGGCATTGGTGTGTGGATGGGGGTGTTGTAACTTGGACTTTTGGAGTCGGCTTAACGGTCGACTCTTTTTTTAGTGAAATGATTATCGGCTTCCATGGCGAGATTGGGAGTTTGAGGGTAGCGGTGATAATGTTCACATTCTTTTCTATCTTTCTTCATAGCTTATTCACACAATAAGATATAAATTATTATAGAATATAGATATAGCAAAGGAGCTATGAATTCTATAAACGAAATCAAAGAAAGGATGATAATCATGTTTAGTTTACTCTGGACACTTATAGTCGGCGGATTGATCGGGGCCCTTGCAGGAGCAATTGTCAGCCGAGACATGCCCATGGGATGGATTGGCAACATTGTTGGTGGTTTGATTGGCGCCTGGCTTGGAGAAGCTGTTTTTGGGGCATGGGGGCCACAGTTGGCCGGCATGGCGATCCTACCGGCAATTGTAGGGGCGATAATCTTTGTCCTTGTGATTTCGATGGTAACCCGTGGAATTGCCAAATAATTTACCTCTTTTCAGAAAGGAGGTTGCACATTGAATAAATTTACGAAGTTTTTTATATGGATGATGGGGTTGATTGGAATCGCCCAAACGGTCTGGTTTGTCAGTCTTGTTGTCCCGATTGAGTACATTTCTCCAATTATGATCAAAACTGTCCAAACCAAGACATTTTGGATTTTGATCACGGCCGTTATCCTTGGTGTGATTGTTGGGTTGATCAGTCTTGTTTTGATTCTAACTGCCATTTGTGCACCCCAAAAATCGGATCAGCTGCGGTTTAAATCTTCAAATGGCCGGCTCAGCATCTCAAAAGCTGCCGTGGAAAAAATTCTACAGAACAGCATTCTTGAAGAAGGTAATGTGAATGACGTCAAAGTTAAGCTGCATCTTCGAACCAAGAATCGGGTCGCCCGAGTTAACGTGGCTGCTGTTGACAGGCTGAACCAGGATTTACTCAAATTAGGCGAAGAAATTCAGACCATTGTGACAGACAAGCTTGAACAGGTGATGGATGCAAAAGTCAAAAAGGTTCGTGTCAAAGTCACCCCGTTTGATTCATCACAAAACAGACAAAAAGCAAGTCACCCACGAGTAGTTTAGGAGGCGGATGACGATGAATGCAATAATGTATGGCGCCATTTTCGGGATGATTTGTGGTGTGGTTTGGGTCTTTGGTGGACTCAGCGGCATGATGATTGTCCTGACATTGACCCTGATTGGGGCTTTGATTGGAACTGTCATTTGGAAATTTGGCGGTATTAAAAGCTTAATCAGTCAATTGGTAAATGATGACTAAGAATATTGACAATATAAGGAGATGACTGCAATGGATGCAACTGTGACTAATCCAGATTTGACTAAGAAATTAACTTTCGAAAATTCGGTAATCGAAAAAATTGCCGGCCTGGTGTCAAGAAATGTTGAAGGCGTTCTGTCTTTGGACGGTGGGATGATGAGTGAGCTGGCCGATCGGTTTTCAAAAACGACGGATCCGACCAAAGGAATCGATGCAGAGGTGGGGGACAAGCAAGTTGCTTTGGACATGGAAGCCACTATTGAGTATGGTGCCGATGCCCGGCATATCTTTGATGAAATATGCAGCCGTACCCAAAAAGCAATTAAAAATTACACGGGGTTGGACGTTGTTGAAATTAACTTGAACATCAATGATGTTCTGACCAAAAAAGAATGGGAACAGCAAAGCACCCGCAAAAAAGACGATATCGCAAACACTGTCAACGATGACAGAGTTGAATAGCCTATGGAGGGAAAAACAATGACACAAGAAAATAACGGTCCTGTAGCAACTGTGTTGACCTATGATGATGACGTACTGGCAAAGATTGCGGGCAACACTGTCCGTGACGTGGATGGGGTATTATCCCTTGAGGGGAATCTCATTGATACTGTGACCGATAAATTCAATGACGACACCGATCCATCCATGGGGGTGAAAGTAGATTTAGATAACGATGATAAAGAAGTCAAGTTGGCAATGGACGCAGTATTGGAGTATGGCAAGTCGATTCCAACGGTATTCAAGAAGGTTACTTCGAAGCTAACCCAAACAATTTCTGAAATGACTGACTTAAAGCCAATTGAGATTAAGATTCATGTGAAAGATCTCCAAACTCGTGATGAATACATGAAGAAGAATCGGAAATCGGAGAAAAAGGGAAAATAGTTTAGAGCTGAACTCAATTAACTGCAGTGATGGATGATCTTTCATTCATTGCTGCAGTTTTTGTTTAGGCATGATATCCAACTTATGATTCCAACAAAAAAAGCTGACCACAGTCAGCTTTTTGAATGATCTTTATGATTTGATTTGTTTCGCTCGATTATTTTCTTGATTGTCATCATGATTGTTATCAGAATTGCCAAAACAGCCAGTGTAATCGCGAATGGCCGATTATTGGTAAGAATCATCAAAACCAACCCAATTGCGATCGTGACCAACATGGACATGTCAAAATGAGACATATTTCACACCTCACAAACTAAGCCATCGTTTCGTCTTCTTCCAGTTCAAGCCATAATGCCAAGGCAGTTGGATTAAAATCCGGCCAACTTGAAATATGCTCATAGCCGCGAGCCAAAAGGGTGCTTTGTTTTCGTTTCTTTATATCGTCAAAGACACTTAACGCAAAGACGTTATCTTCAAGGTCAGTAATAACAGTTCCAATTTTGTGTTCCCATTCGGCAACCAGGTCTTGATAGATCAATAATTTCCGCGCATTTTTGATTGTATAGTCAACCCCTTGGTCACGCAGGGTTTGCTTATAATCTTCGTACTCCTGTAAAACGGATTCTTTTGCGGTTTCCCACTGGTCGTTATTGTATCTGGACACTTTATTAGCCATTGTCGTTCCTCCTGAGTTCAAAATATTTTTAAACTTTAAGAAGATGGTCATAAAACAAAAGCTTTATGCCATCTTCATACGAAAATATATTTTGTCTACTGAAGAACATTAAACACTAAAACTGACTATTTTGCAAAATGAAACGATTTTAGTCTTCGACAGTGGCACCGAGGACATGCTCGAAGTGATCAAGTGCCCAATCATTTCCGGCTTGAGTAAGACCGGCAACTCCGGATTTATGAACGACGATGTTGTAGCATAGGTTATAGGCGTCAACTGCAGTATGCAAGACACAAATATCGGTACAGACACCGACTAGATGAACGGTATCGATATGCCGCTCACGTAGGCGGATATCCAGATCGGTTCCGGCAAATGCGCTATAACGGGTTTTATCGTACATGTAGACTTTGTCATCCTTTTGGTGATTTTTGTACCAATCCGATAAACCACCATAAAACTCCCGTCCCCAAGTTCCACGAACATTGTGAGGTGGGAACAGTTTTGTTTCTGGGTGGTAGGGATCGTTTGGTTTGTGGACATCTGTCGGTAGGATGACCCAATCGCCATTTGCGACAAACTGATCAGCGAGCTTAATGATGCTGGGTTCCAGTTTTTGACCTGGTTCACCACAACTCAAAGCGCCTTTGTCGGCCACAAAGTCATTTGTATAATCAATAATTAAAAGTGCAGTATGAGAATCCATGAATATCCCTCCAAAATGGAATTGATTAAAAGTCGATTCAACTTTTATTGGCTCAAAGATACTCGTTATTGACTTAAAAAGCAAATAACATGGACATTTGAATTAAAACTGTCTCTAATTAATGAACAAGTGTTGACGATTTGGGGTTGACAATTGAAAAATCAACCGTATACTAGTAAATATTCACAGAGAGCTGACGTTTGCTGAAAGTTGGCAGTCAATATGGCAATACTTAATGGCGGCAGCCTTATCTGCAATTAGAGGCAATACATACTGTATTGTGGAACTTGGGTGGAACCGCGTTGAATGAACGCCCCTGGTATCTTATTAGGTACTGGGGACGTTTTTTGTTTACATTTTTAAGGAGGATATTATGGAAACCAAGAATCAAGCAAATTCACTATCTCGTTCGTTAAAGAGTCGTCATATTCAGATGATCGCTATTGGTGGGGCGATTGGAACCGGATTGTTTTTAGGATCCGGATCTGCGATTCATACTTCTGGGCCTTCAATTATTCTTTCGTATTTAATTGTTGGGATCTTCTGTTTTCTCCTGATGCGGGGAATCGGTGAGTTGCTTTTATCGGATACATCCAAACATTCATTTTTAGACTTTGTCAAAATGTATTTGGGTGATCGTTGGGAATTTGTGACCGGCTGGACGTACTGGTTTTGCTGGATTAGCTTGGCCATGGCAGATTTAACGGCAACCGGAATTTATATTAAATATTGGTTCCCAACCATTCCTCAATGGATCCCACCGCTGATCATCCTGCTTTGCTTGTTTGGTGCCAATCTGGTCAACGTCGGGTTATTTGGGGAAATGGAATCGTGGTTCTCGATGATCAAGGTTGTGGCGATTATTGTTTTGGTCGTTGTCGGCTTTGGGTTGGCAATCTTTCATACCAACGTTGCCGGTTCCACGGCGTCATTTACCCAGTTGGTCAGTCACGGCGGTTTCTTCCCAACTGGTGCTCACGGTTTCTTAATGTCATTTCAGATGGTTGTATTTGCATTTGTTGGGATTGAGATGGTGGGGCTGACAGCTGGTGAAACTGATGATCCTGAAGCCAACCTGCCTAAAGCAATCAACAGCCTGCCAATTCGGATTGGCTTGTTCTACATCGGTTCAATGATTGCTGTGATGAGCGTTTATCCTTGGAATAAGATTACAACCACTGCCAGCCCGTTCGTTCAGGTATTCTCTGGAATTGGAATCGTGGGTGCAGCCGGGATCTTAAACTTTGTCGTTTTAACTGCTGCGGTGTCTGCTACCAATAGTTGCCTGTTCAGTACCAGCCGGACAATGTATGCACTGAGTATGGGTGGAAATGCTTCATCCTTCCTCACTAAATTAGGTCGAAATGGTGTTCCCAATATCGCATTGAACTTTTCGACGGCATTTCTTCTAATTATTGTTGTTTTGAACTACTTTATTCCTGCCGGGGTATTCAGTTTGGTATCTAGTGTTTCAACGATTAATTTCGTGGTAGTTTGGGTCGTTCTTGTGATTGTCCACATTAAGTATCGCCGAGCCCATCCAAAGGGCACAAAGATCTTTAAAATGCCCGGGTATCCAATCACCGATTATTTGACTTTGGCATTCTTTGTTTTCATTTTGGGATTTCTCCTCGTCAACAGTTCCACTCGGGTTGCCATGATTATTTCACTTATTTCGATTGGATCAATGCTTGTTATTTACCAATTTTCAGCTCATCGAGGTAAAGCAAAATAGTTTAGTGTTGAAATCATTGCCTCAAAAAATTAGACTTTAGTTATTACTAAAATAACGATTTACGAGGAACAATCATGATCAAAATTCATAAATTTAAGATGTATACCTGGGTTGAAGCAATTTCACCCACTGAAGACGAACTTGACAACATTACGAGTGAGTATCGGGCACCGGTTAAATTTAAAAATTACATGCTTGACCGCCATGAGCAGCCCCGGGCAACCTTTGACGATTTGTCGGGTTTTAGTGCCTTGGTTGTGCGGGCAATTGCCGACCCTAAGGTAAGTCGGATGTTGACTTCGCCAATTTTCCTTGGATTCAGCGATTCATTGTTGATTACGGTCTGCCACGCATCCCAGCAGGCCAAGTTGGTTCAGGAACGGTCAAAGCCGGTTTATGATACAGTTGCCGAACATATTTTGGCAATTTTGTTTGCGCTGATCTCACCGTTCTTTGATCAATTAGACGAAATCAGTCAAAAAGCCGAAAAGCTTGAAGGAATGCACAACCGGGCAATCAGTAATCGAAGTTTGGATGAATTAGCCGGTCTTAAAACCAGTTTGGTCTATCTTCGTTCGGCGACTGCCGGCAATTTGATTGCGCTCCAAGAACTTCAAGGGACGATTAAAGAGAATTTGAAAATGTCACCGGAATTAACCAGCCAGGTGAATGAAGAGATTGATGATCTGCTGATTGAATATAAACAATGTCAGACCATGTTTGATGTTGTTGGCGATGTTGTTCGAGAAACCGAATCGGCTTTCGGCAATATTTTGAACAATAAATTAAATCAAACGATGCAGTTTTTGACAATTTGGTCACTCATTTTAGCCATTCCGCCAATTGTTTCCGGTTTTTATGGGATGAATGTCAAACTTCCGCTTGCCGGTCGGGATGAAGCGTGGTTCTACACAATCGTTTTAACGATTGTCATGGTTTTGTTCATGATTGTATATATCGAAAAAGATCGTCGGTTTAAAAAATAATTGAATTGGATAACAGAAAAGGGTGCTGATACCAAACTTTTGTTTGATATCAGCACCCTTATTTTATGATTAGATTGTGGAAACGTTTTTCCCGCTGTCATATCGTTTAAGACCCTTTAACGCACCCGTAATGTTTCCTCGTAAAATATCATTATGGTCAATGTCGATTATCTTAAAGTTCATTATCAGTTCATCAGGAAGGTCGGAAATAATTCGTCGATCCATTAAAATGATGTCGGCACATGGTTTTGTCACGTCAAAGAAATGATCTGGAATAATATCAATGAATAATTGCAGTGAATTTAATTTTTCTTTTAGTCGATCACAAAAATGTTGAATGAGGACATCGTCAACAATGGGATTCCCAGTTAATGAAGGCTGTATTTTTCCAACTCGGATATCACCAACTACTTTAATGTTCACGCTTGTCACCGTCCCTATTGAGTTTATCAATCAACGTCATACTACACGATTGAACGGATGATGGTGGCGTTTTTGATGATTCTTTTCTGAAAATTAACCATATTAACAAAAATATAATAAATGAACCTTAAAAACAGATCAGAAGGGCAAATAACAAGAATGAAACACTTGAAACGTTTGCCCGTTTTTCATGGTTTCGAAAGTTGACTCGTGATTCGAAATATACATAAAAGGCTAAAATAACGGTGATCAGAATAATTTTCAAAAATGAAATTGATAACGTTAGGCAAAGCATTAACAGCAAGACGGAAATGATAATCATTGAGAGCTGGTTATTTTTCTTCATGAAGGCATAATAGGAAAAGAAAATGTTGGCGAAGATCATTAAGGTAATGTACATCAGCGAAACCAAAGAGAAATAGTGATGGTAGGAAGTGGTGTATAGCAGCACCAATCCCGTGCCGCTGATAAAGCCATAAATAATCCAGCGGCAGTGGGGTTCGTCAATAAAGTTGGCTATCAACAGCAGGTTTGCCAAAGCGAAATCAATCAAAATGAGCCAGACGTTGACACTAGGTGTGTCCAAATAGAGGGATGCAAGTAGGATACCTAAGACTACATCCACTCCAATCACGAACAACATATTTTTTTGTGGTTTGGAAATTTCACTCAAAAGTGCAGCAAAGGCCAATCCAATCAGCGTCAGGTGGAGCAATTTGGGATTGACGAAAAACATCTTCAGTGAAATATTTGCAAACAACATCCAGATAAACAGCATGGTGACAATCCGCAATCCAGACTGGATGAAGGCAGACCGATTAATATTTAACAAGATACTTTCTCCTTATCAGGCAGAATAAATATTACAAAAATAATCCTACTGGTTTTGTGGCCGATGGTCAACGGGCAGGAAAAATTAGGTTCCAAATGAAAACCATTTATGATAAGATTGTAGAGTTATGAGTTCCCGATAGGATTCACGTGATGCGTGAAGAAGCCTTGTAACCTTAAAAAACAATAGGGGGAAAAGAAAATGCGCGAAAAACATTTATTTACTTCAGAATCAGTTTCCGAGGGCCATCCAGATAAGATTGCTGACCAAATCAGCGATGCAATCTTGGATGCCTTGCTGGCCAAAGATCCGGATGCCCGGGTAGCCTGCGAAACATCGGTCACAACCGGATTGGTGTTTGTGTTTGGTGAAATCTCTACAACTGCATATGTTGACATTCAACAAGTTGTTAGAAATACCATTAAACGAATCGGTTATTCCGATGGTCGTTATGGGTTTGATGGCGATTCCTGCGGCGTGATCGTTGCCCTGGATGGACAGTCGCCTGACATTGCGTTGGGTGTTGATGATGCCTTGGAGCAGCGGGAAGGCCACGGCGATCCGTTGGACCAGATTGGTGCTGGTGACCAGGGTCTCATGTTTGGTTATGCCATTAACGAGACACCCGAATTAATGCCATTGCCAATTTCGTTGGCTCACAAGCTGATGAGAAAGCAAGCCTCACTTCGTAAGAGTGGGGAAATTGGTTATCTCGGCCCCGATGCCAAAGCCGAAGTCACCGTTGAATATGATGACAATGCCAAGCCCGTTCGGGTTGATACAGTTGTCTTGAGTACCCAACACGATGATGGCATCCGTTTGGACCAAGTCCGAAATGATGTTATCAATCAAATTATCAAACAGGTGATTCCGGCCAAATATCTGGATGCCAAGACCCGTTATCTGGTTAATCCAACCGGCCGTTTCGTTATCGGTGGTCCTCAAGGGGATGCCGGCCTGACTGGTCGTAAGATTATTGTTGATACTTATGGCGGCTACGCTCATCATGGTGGTGGTGCCTTTTCAGGCAAGGATGCAACCAAGGTGGATCGTTCGGCTAGTTACGCAGCCCGTTATATCGCAAAGAATATTGTTGCTGCCGGGTTAGCTAGTGAAGCTGAAATTCAGCTGGCATATGCCATCGGGGTTGCCAAACCCGTTTCAATCGATATTAATACATTCGGAACCGGTAAAGTTTCTGAAGAAAAATTAATTTCTGCAACCCGAGCATTGTTTGATTTACGGCCTGCCGGAATCATTAAGATGCTTGATTTAAAGAGACCAATTTATGAACAGACCGCTGCATATGGTCATTTTGGAAGAACTGATATTGATCTTCCTTGGGAGCATACAGATAAGGTTGATGCGTTAAAAGACTATTTCAAGTTATAAACAGCTGACAAGCAAAACGCCCTTGAAAATTCAAGGGCATTTTTTTGTTTAATTTTAAAAGAAAAGAGGTCATTTCATGACGAAAACAGCTACCAAAAGTAACGTAACTCTGGTGACAATCGCTCTGTTTGTTGCCACCTTCATGGCTGCCATTGAGGGCACAATTGTCTCCACGGCGATGCCAACGATTGTTGGTGATCTGCGTGGAGTTTCACTGATGAACTGGGTTTTTTCCATTTTTCTGCTCACCAACGCAATTGCGACACCCATTTATGGGAAATTGGCCGATAGTGTCGGACGTAAGCCGATGTTTATTGGCGGTATCTTAATATTCATATTTGGCTCGGTTATGTCAGGACTGTCCCACTCGATGGTTGTGTTAATTTTTTGGCGGGCTGTTCAGGGAATTGGTGCTGGTTCAATCATGCCGATCTCAAACACAATCATTGCTGACATTTATCCTTTGGAAAAGCGCGCTCAGGTGCTTGGACTCAATTCGTCCGCTTGGGGAATTGCATCAGTGATTGCGCCTTTGCTGGGTGGCTTTATTGTTGACCACTTAAGCTGGCACTGGATATTCTTTATTAATCTGCCCATCGGCTTAATCGTTATGATGATGGTTCAACTCTTCTTACATGAGGACAAACACCATGCTGAAAGTAAAATGGATATCATGGGAACGACCTGGCTGACAATTATGCTGTTGGCGGTTATGTACGCCTTCCAGTTGGTTGGTCAGGATCCCATTAACTGGCAGATTGTTGCGGCTTGTTTTCTTGTGACCATTATTGCCACGGTCATGTTTATCCGCACCGAACGGCTGGCTGCAGATCCATTAATTCCAATGGAACTGTTTGATAATCGGACATTTGTTGTTCAAAACATCGTTGTCTTTCTTGTCAGCGGTTTTCTCATTGGTTACGAAGTCTATTTACCAGACTGGACTCAGGGAATTTTAGGGTTGCGAGCATCAATGGCTGGCTTTGCGGTTACCCCAAGTTCTCTGATGTGGATCGTTGGCTCGTTCTTGGCCGGGAAGCTCTTGGCTCGAACATCACCATACCGGATTATTAATTTAAGCCTCTTTTTCATCCTGACCGGGGCAATCATCATGGTCTTAATTCCAGCATATACGCCGTTTGTGGCCTTCCTTGGGATTTCAATGATCTGCGGTACCGGATTTGGATTAACCGTCACTACATCGATTATTAGCGTCCAAAATGAAGTTAAACCGACCCAGATTGGTGTTGCAACATCATTTAATACGCTTTGCCGAACGCTGGGACAGACTTTAATGATTTCAATTTTTGGAATTGTGATGAATATGACCATGCTCAGAGGTGTCCGTCAGACAAAGGGCACTTCCCTGAAGATGATGGATAAGTTAATAAACCCATTAACTGCCAATGAACTCAGTGATAAAATTTTGCCGGCACTGCGCCAAGTCTTGTATGATTCATTGCATAATGTGTTTGTCGTCGGTCTGATTTTAATTGTGATTGCTTATGTTGCCAATCTTGCCGATCGAAAGAATAAAAAACAGCGAATCAATTAGTCGATTCGCTGGATTGCCATTAAGATTGGTGGAAAATGTTTTTGATTTAAAAAGCTGTATTTTAAAACACTGTATCGTTTTTGGTCTAGTTGACTGCCAAATTCGAGGACGGTGTTTTTTTCTCGTTCACCACCCGGGTGTCCATAGTAGGCAACGACTATGACGACACCGTTGTGACATAGATGTGAGAGGCAGCCTTTGATGGCGGCAATGGTAGTTTCCGGGTAGGTGACAATCGTTTTATTGCCGCCAGGTAGATAACCCAGGTTAAAAATGGCTCCAGAGATCATCGTTTCATCGGGCAAGACCTCGTCAACTTTGGCATGGCTGATGTTATATAAATAGATATGATCAGTTTCGACATGATTCTTTTTTAACAGAGCCTTCGTATTATTTACGGCTTCAGCTTGGATATCAAAGCCATAAACCGTTCCATTCTTACCAACCAAATTCGCTAAAAATAAAGTATCGTGGCCGTTTCCCGTTGTGCAGTCAATGACGGTATCCCCAGCGACGATCGATTCTGATAGCAGTTGATGGCTGAATTCCAATGCAGACTTGATTTTCATGAGATGCCTCCCGCAAATTTGTTAAAGATCCACTGTGAAATTAATAGTGTAACAGCACCCAGTGTCCAACCGCCAAGAACATCACTGGCGAAGTGGACACCGACATAAATTCGGCTGATACCGATGCCGATGATAACAATCATTAACAAGGCGTCTACAATCAGTTTTTGAGTGTTGGTCCTTAAAATGCGATTAGCAAGTAGAATCAGGCTGCCGGCAACAATCATAATGCTCATTGAATGGCCACTGGGAAAGCTGCTGCTATGGACGGCAACCATGTGGGGAAGTGTTGGCCGGGGCCGATTAATCAAATGTTTGATCAGTGTATTAACCGGACCAGCCAGGACAACCCCATTAATGAGTAAAAACAAAGCAGCCCGAACTTTCCGAACCAGAAATAGAATCAGCCCGGCTCCAACTGTAAAGCCCAACAAAGATTCATAATTGCCAAGCTTTGTTAAATGGACCATGAATGATGTCAAGGTTGGGGTGGTAAGGCTTCTGACGGCATGGCCAAAGTAACTGTCAAAGGTGCTGATCCATTCTTTATGGAAAAGAACCCCGTAAGTCAGAACGAGAAAAGTGAGCAAAGAAACCAATCCAACCAAGGTTGATAATTTTTGTAATTGTTTTTTCATGACTTCAACTCCAATAATAAAATTATAGCACGCTGGGCAGTTGTTTTTTAAGACCCGTTTTGGTATGATAATAACCAATAATTTCAATTTGTGAAAATGCAGAGACGAATTAGTAACCAACTGCCTGTTTTCCAGAAACTGAGTGGCTGCTGTGAACTCAGAACAGGTTGTGGTGAACTCATCGTCGAATGCTTGGTCGAACGAAGTAAGCTAAGCCGGTTTATCGCCGTTATTGATTCGAGTGCTCAAGCAATTGAGAATATAGGTGGTACCGCGTTAAATCGTCCTATAAGAAGCCCAGTGTGGTTTCTTATGGGGCTTTTTTCATTTATTGGGAAATATGAAAGGTGGAAGTTGCAAAATGGCATACAATCATGAGGTAATTGAGCGCAAGTGGCAGCATTATTGGAAAGAGCATAAAACATTTAAGACTGAAGAAATTGCCGACAAGCAGAAATACTATGTTCTGGACATGTTCCCATATCCATCAGGACAGGGACTTCATGTTGGCCATCCGGAAGGCTACACAGCTACTGATATTATGGCCAGAATGAAACGGATGCAGGGCAAGAATGTTCTTCACCCAATGGGATGGGATGCTTTTGGATTACCTGCAGAGCAGTATGCATTGAAGACCGGTCATAATCCTCGAGATTTTACGGCCAAGAATATTAAGACATTCAAACGACAAATTCGTTCGTTGGGATTCTCATATGACTGGGATCGTGAAATTAATACAACTGACCCCAATTATTACAAGTGGACGCAATGGATTTTTGAACAATTATACAAACGCGGACTCGCATATGAAGATAACATTGAAGTTAACTGGGCGCCAGACTTCATGGGTGGAACCGTTGTTGCCAATGAAGAGGTTATTGACGGCAAGACAGAACGTGGCGGCTACCCGGTATACCGGGTACCAATGCGTCAATGGGTGCTTCGAATCACAGCCTACGCTGATCGATTGATTGACGACCTGGATGATTTGGACTGGCCTGAAAGTATTAAGGAACAGCAACGCAACTGGATTGGCCGTTCACGTGGAGCCAGTGTCTTCTTCCAAGTAAAGGATCATCCCGATGATAAGGTTGAAGTATTCACAACTCGTCCGGATACTTTATTTGGTGCAACCTACATGGTTCTCGCACCGGAACATGACCTGGTTTCAAAGATTACGACCCCTGAACATGAGGCTGAAGTCAAAGCTTATCAAGATGAAGTATCCAGAAAATCAGACCTCGAACGAACTGACTTGAACAAAGATAAGAGCGGTGTTTTCACCGGTGCTTATGGTATCAACCCGATGAACGGAAAAGAAGTTCCGATCTGGATTGGTGATTACGTTCTTGAATCATACGGAACTGGTGCCATCATGGCCGTTCCAGCCCATGATGAACGTGATTATGACTTTGCCAAGAAATTTGATCTGCCGATTATTCCGGTGATTGAAGGCGGTAATACCGATGAAGAAGCTTACACCGGTGATGGCCCTCACTTTAACTCCGGTTTCATGGACGGAATGGGAAAAGACGACGCTATCAAGGCAGCTATCAATTGGTTGACGGACCATAAAGCCGGCCATGAAAAAGTGAACTTCCGACTTCGTGACTGGATTTTCAGCCGCCAACGTTATTGGGGTGAACCAATCCCCGTTATTCACTGGGAAGATGGCGAGACGACGTTGGTTCCGGAAGATGAATTGCCATTAAGATTACCTAAGGCCAAAGACATTTCAGTTTCTGGTGGAAAAGAAAGTCCACTTGCCAACTTGGACGACTGGGTCAACGTTGTTGATAAGAATGGTCGCAAGGGTAAACGAGAAACCAACACAATGCCACAATGGGCAGGTAGTTCATGGTATTGGCTTCGTTACATGGATCCACATAATGACAAAGCAATTGCCTCACCTGAAAAGCTGAAATATTGGTCACCTGTTGATTTGTATGTTGGTGGTGCCGAGCATGCGGTTTTGCATTTGCTGTATGCCAGATTCTGGCACAAGTTCCTTTACGATTTAGGCGTTGTGCCAACCAAAGAACCATTTCAGAAGTTGGTTAATCAAGGCATGATTTTGGGAACCAATCATGAAAAGATGTCTAAATCAAAGGGTAACGTCATTAATCCCGATGACATTGTTGAAGAATATGGTGCAGATACGCTGCGGGTTTACGAAATGTTCATGGGACCAATTGATGCTGCCAAGCCATGGAGCACTGAAGGTATTCACGGTGCCTACCATTGGCTGGATCGTGTTTGGCGCTTGATCATTGACGATAATAATCATTTACGTGACCGGGTAACGACAATTAATGACGGAACACTGGATAAAGTCTATAACCAGACAGTCAAAATCGTTTCCGACGACTTCGAACATATGCGATTTAATGTCGGTATTTCTCAAATGATGATTTTTGTCAATGAGGCCTACAAGGCTGACTCTCTTCCAATCAGCTATATGGAAGGGTTCGTCAAGTTATTGTCACCCGTTGCGCCTCATATTGCAGAAGAACTTTGGAGCATCCTGGGTCACGATGGCACCATTACCTACGAGCAATGGCCATCATACGATGCTTCCAAGTTGGTCGAGAACACTGTTCAACTTGTTGTTCAGGTTAATGGTAAAGTTCGTTCACATCTCAAAGTGGCACGTGATTTGGCTAAAGACAAGGTTGAAGAAGCAGCTAAGACTGACGAAAATGTTCAGAAGTATCTTGAAGGAAAGACGATTCGTAAAGTCATTGTTATTCCTAACAAGATTGTGAATATCGTAGTTGGATAATTGAATTTTTCAAAGTGAGCGGTTGAGGTTGTTAAACCTTAGCCACTTTTTTGATGGCCATAAAGAGTCAGAAAAACGGACGGAATCCAGATTTTGGATTCCGTCCGTTTGATGTTTTACTGCATCAATTCACTTGCTGAACTATCACGATAATTCTTGTCCCAGATGAACTCGGTTAATATCTTGTTGACCGCCATGTTGTTATTATGAAGCGCACTATGTTGGGCTTTCGGTCCAAACGCTACGAAGGTTTGGTAAAAGCTGACATGATCACGTAATACATATCCCAGAGACAGGGCAGAGGCGTTTGTAACGACGCCATCCGAGTTTGATCCGTCACCAAGGTTGCCGTAAATGTTCAACACTCTGGCTTGACGTGGGAAATTGTGCCGGAGCCGATAGAGCATTTGAAATTCAGGATGAATAATTTTCGGCTTACCTGTTGGAAGAATTTTATTTTTGTTTGGTGCATCATCCCAAAGCTGCATCAATGGTCCGGAAGTCGGCTGATTGGATTTATGGTTATCCATAATGCCATCGTATGGGCCCGCAATCACAACCAACTTATTAGTTCTTGGCAGGTCCTTTCGATTGCCGTTCAATAAGTTGTAATAGATAACTGCGTAAGCCCCCATTGAATGGCCGACAAAGTTTAGTTTGTTGACGTGATACTTGTCCTTGAGGAGTTTACAAACTTTGGTCAGCCAGCGGGCGTATTGAACCTCACCGGCACGGTTATTATCCATTCTGACCATAATGATCGGGTTGATCATCCATGGCTTGACTGTCCCGGTGACTGCCAATTTACCGTTTGACCGCACCCTGACAATCATTCGCCGAGAGGCAGCACCGCTTATTTCAGCTGCAGAAATCATATCTTTTTCTGAACGCAGGGTTGCTCCCCAGCCATGAACAAAAATCGTGGGGGTACTTGAATCAATATATTTAGCCTTTAATTGGTCTTGAGCATGCTGTGTCTGCCAGATATTGAAACCGAAACCCAAGATTATGAGTCCACCTATTAAAAAGTAAAGTATTCGCAAAAGTCTTGAGCGCCGATAATTTATCAACTAAGTGACCGCCTTATACGAGAATTTTTTATTTTTCGTTTAGCATAGCCATACATGAGTGACAAGGTGAATGAAATAATGACTGCCAATACTGTTTCCATGATGGCACCGTTATACCCGGCTTCATCAATGATATCAATGACTGCCTTATGCAGATACATGATTCCCAAAGTCTGTTGACCTAAGAGTTGAACAGGTTTGATCATAAATTGAGGCATGAATTTGCAGAAATAATAGCTGGCACTAAAGACGACTAAACAAACGATGATCGGGATGAATGTAATGTAGGAAACCCGAGAAATTGCAATGTGGTGATATGATGCGTGAATAATCTTTGACTTGAGGTAAAATGCAAAATTGAAACGATCCATATGCTGCATCCAAAATAACCAGACGGTCAGCATTGCAGCGGGGATAATGACCCACAAGTCTTTAACGAACTGCTGAATCTTATGGAAATAAAGATATCCAAACAACATAAAGAACATTGCGATGAATGCAACATCGAAATCCCATGGAACATACTTGTAGGATAGGAAATAAATGTGTTTATAACTGGTGGATACAATCAGTGCGATAAAGGCAACAATGATTTGAGCTTCCCGGTTTTTAACATATGTAATGACGATTGATGTGAAAACCAAAGCCAGCAGATAAACGTTGATATACCAAAAGACACTTAGATAATGGTTCAGGGTTCGACCACCATATAATAGGCGGGCAAAGTAGAAAATTGTATACGACCAACTTTCACCCCGAATAAAGTGTGATAGAAGGATTAAGAAACTACCACAAATTAAATACGAAATTAAAAGTGGTAAAATCCGTTTTTTGAAAAAGCCAAACCAATTGTTGTTAACGATTGGTTTTAAGAAGAAGCCTCCCATGATGAAGAAGATTGGCATATGCCACCAATAAAGAAAATGAAACATGGTTCCATGTCGTGTCATGGCGTGTCCAAATACAACCGCAACAATTCCGACTGCTTTGGCAACGTCAATCCACTCGATTCTTTTTTTACTCACAAGAATTTCACCTCGAAAATTATTAAGACCACATATAAAAATATTCTAGTGCATTTAGGGCACCCGTGACAATACTTTTTCATTACATCGTAAGAAAACATCTGATGCTTAAGTAATTTTTAATATATAAGGCGATGATTGCTATTACACGCCAACTTTATTAAAATGAAACGAGTGTCAAAGTATATGAAAGTAGGAACAACCATGATTGACAATAATCAAAACCGGTCTGAAAAATCTCGCGACCAAATGTTGTCCGGATCAGCTTGGATGACAGCCGGGAGCATTCTCAGCAGATTTTTAGGTGCAGTTTACATTATTCCATGGGGGATTTGGTTTGGAAATTATTTTTTCCGTGCCAACGCCCTTTATGGATTGGGTTATAACATTTATAGCTTTTTCCTGATTGCCGCGATTGCCGGAATCCCTTCCGCAATTGCCAAGCAGGTCGCTCATTATAACGCGCTCAATGAGTACGGAGTGGGGGTAAGGTTATATAAGCGGGGACTGGTTCTTGCAGTGGCAACCGGCCTCATTTGTGCGCTGATACTTTACTTTGGAGCACCACTGATTGATGGTGGCAATCCAAACGTTATTCCGGTTCTGCATTCACTTGCCTGGGCGATTTTGATTATTCCCACGATGAGCTTAACTCGGGGATATTTTCAGGGTTATCAGCAAATGGCTCCTTCAGCGATCTCACAATTTGTGGAACAACTTGCCCGGGTTGCCTACATGCTGATAACAGCATTCATTATGATGCAGGTGCTCCATGGCAGCTGGGTGCATGCCGTTGCGCAATCAACTTTTGCTGCATTTGTCGGAGCAGTAGCCGGTCTTGCAACATTGGGGGGTTACTATCTTAGGCGGCGAGAAGACTTTCACCATTTGGTTAAGCACAGCAATAATGATATCCACGTTGAAGCAAGACAATTATATCAGGAAATCATTGCCCAGGCTGTCCCATTTATCATTTTGGGTGCCGGTATTACAATTTTTATGCTGATTGATCAATTCACCTTTTTCAAAATTATGCGGGCGGCGACAAACTATAACTATGCGACCCTGTCCGATCTATATGCAATGTTCGCCGTTAATTCCAACAAATTGATTATGATTACCATATCGTTATCGTCGGCCTTGGCCATTACCGCTGTGCCAATGCTTTCAGAGGCACTGACTAATGGGGACAAGACAGAGATCCGTAAACAGAATTCTAATGTTTTAGCACTATTCATGTTTGTGATGATCCCAGCTGCCTTGGGAATGGCTGCGATTGCCGGACCGCTTAACCGGGTCTTTTATGGAACCACTCATCAGGCTTTGGGTGCCAACATTCTGACATTCTCATCGATTATTTCCATTCCGATGGGGATGTTTGTTGTGATATCGGCTGTGATGCAAGGCTTGTCTCAAAATCGGCGGGCAGTTAAATTCTTTGCAATGGGGACCGTGGTTAAGTTTATTCTTCAGTGGCCATGTACGTATTTTCTGGGTTCATTTGGTCCGCTGTTATCAACAGGAATCGGATTGACAGTTGCTAACTGGTTGATTTTGAGATACATGAATCGTCATTTTGGTTTTGAAAAAAATATGCTCGATATCGGCTTTCGAAAGATTGCCAAGTATTCTTTGTTTATGTATGCAGCCACGTTAATGACTGTTTACGGTTTGAACTTTATCGTCCAGTTGATCGGAAATCCATTTGGAAGAGTCATCAGCTTAATTGTGACTTTGATCGCTGTTGGAGTTGGTGGAATGATTTATATTTATCTATCCCTTAAAAGTCGGATTGCTGATATGATTTTGGGCCCAAGAAGCGATAAATTAAGACGTTTGTTAAAAATTGAATAATCAAAAACATCCTCCAGGATTTATTTCTGGAGGATGTTTGTCTATCATGCGCCAGTTATTCAGCTTGGTTCTTATGCATAAACTTAGGCAGGGACTCACTGATTTGGTGAGGCAGAACGACATATTGTTTTTCAGCCAGTTTATCGGCGATTGCACTATGTGAGTATACAGCCGCGAGAACAGCTTTTGGCGTATCTTTAAATTGAGCAGTAAAGCCACCAACCATTCCGGCTAGCGTGTCACCCATCCCACCGGTGGCCTGAGCAGGGGTTCCACCGGTATTTTCAAAGATGTCGGTTCCCTCATATACTTGAGTTCGGTGTGATTTGACCACAACAATTGCATGTAATTGTTCTGCAGCTTTTTGATTGGCGTCAGGAGTTTGATCGGCAATCTTGATACCTGACACTCTCTGCCATTCCATTTGATGCGGCGTTAGGATATTTAAAGAGTCCTTTGGCAACGGCAAGTTGTTAGATGCAAGTAATGTCAGTGCGGAGCCGTCAATGATCAACTTTTGCCCTTTTTTTACAATCTGAAAGACTGCTTTTAACAAATCGAATGCATGATTATCAGTTCCCAAACCTGGACCGATCACGATCACGTCGGCTGCTTCAATAATCGGTTTGGCGTGGTCGAATTGGTTCCAATCGACGAACATCGCTTCAGGCAGCCAGTCGTGGAGGCTTGTTTGGTTGCTGGGGTCGGTTACAGTCGTGACTAACCCGGCACCAGAATAAACTGCTGCCAGTGAGGCCATTACGATTGCACCACCAAAATTCTGGCTGCCGCCGATTAAGACAATCTTTCCGTATGTGCCCTTAAAGCTGTTTGCGGGGCGCTTTCTTATGACTTCATTGAGGATGCTTTTTGTGATTTTTTTAACTTTTACCATTATCAGATCTCCCATCAAAATCTGTACTCAACTCAATTATAGCATTCCAGCAATTGACAGATTAGAAACGTGTCCGGCATAGTGTGATAAAATTGAATTATAAGAAATGAACAGGAGCGAGACAAAATGACAGTTGATTGGAAAAAGAGTGCCCAGAATTATAAAGCTGACTACTTGAAAGATTTAAAAGATTTGATCAGTATCAACAGTGTCCGTGACGACGAACACAAGACAGATGAATATCCTTTGGGTGAAGGTCCGACTAAAGCGATGCTGAAATTTTTATCATTTGGTGATCGTGATGGCTTTACTACCAAGAATATTGATAATATCGTCGGTTATATTGAGTATGGATCCGGTGATCGGACCATGGCCATGCAAGCTCACGCCGATGTGATGCCAGCAGGAGATGGTTGGGACACCGACCCATTTACAATGATCGAAAAAGACGGCAAAGTATTTGGTCGCGGAGCTTCTGACGATAAGGGACCCGCATTGGCAGCCTATTATGGCTTGAAAATGTTGAAAGACAACAATATTGTTCCAAATATGAAAATTCGCCTCATTATCGGTACTGATGAGGAAAGCGAATGGACTGGAATGAAACATTACTTTGAAGTTGAACCGGAACCAACATTTGGCTTTTCACCTGATGCAGAATTTCCTTTGATTAACGGTGAAAAAGGGAATGCAACATACGTGACAACTTTTGGTCATACTAATGGTTCCGACTACACCCTGAGAGAATTCGATTCCGGCTTACGTCCAAATATGGTTCCTGGAAATGCTACCGCTTTAGTTGAAGTTAGTGATAACGAAAAGTTTGTTGATGCATTCACCGCTTTTTTGGATAAGAACCCACTTGCAGGTGATGTAAAAGCCACTGGAGATGGCGTAGCTCTTCACATTAAGGGAAAGGCAGCTCATGCAATGGAGCCTAAAAATGGGGTCAACGCGGGAACCTACATGGCTAAGTTCTTAAATGAATTTGCTTTTGAAGGTGCAGCGAAATCCTTTATCGCTTATCTTGCTGAGGACTTACACGATGATTCACGTGCTGTCAAAATCGGCGCCGATCATGTGGATGATGTCATGGGTGATGTCACAATGAACATTGGAATTATGAAATTTGATATGCAGCATGGCGGCAGTGTTAATACCAACTTCCGTTATCCAAAAGGAACCGATGATAAGGAAATTTTGTCCCATCTGAAAGAAGCTGCCGGCAAGCATGATGGTGAAGTCAAGGAAATTAACAACATGGGAACCCACTATGTTGATCCCAACGATCCGATTGTCAGCACTTTAATGAACGTTTACCAGGAACAAACCGATGATACCAAATCCAAACCAGAAGTGGTTGGCGGCGGGACATATGCTCGATTAATGAAACGAGGAGTTGCTTTTGGTGCTTTATTCCCGAACGCGCAAGATACCATGCACCAAGCGAATGAATTTCAGCCAATTGATGATTTGATCAAAGCAATGGCAATCTATGGTCAGTCAATTTATGAGTTGACCGCTAAGTAAAGACATTTGAGGTGGTACCCATGATGAGCTTTAATTATTCGAATATTTTAGTTGGAATTGATGGTTCAAAGACGGCTGCCAAAGCGGTTAGAAAGGCTGTCACAATTGCTGAGCATAACCACGCCAAACTGACAATCGTAGCGGTTATCAATGATCGGGAAATTCTCGGAGTTTCCAAGGCCGCTTTAATTGGGTTTGGAAACGCAAATCAGTCAACAATTGATGAAGTAACGTCACGATTCCAACGTTTGGTTCATAAATATGAGCTGTTGGCAAAAGACCGGGGCCTTGAAGTGAATGCTTTTGTGACGGCCGGCGATCCCAAAAACAAGCTGGCTCATGAAATTGTTGACGATGAGGGCATCGATGCTATCGTTGTGGGAGCCACTGGGGCAAACTTTGTTGATCGAATGACAATGGGTTCCACTGCAGCTTTTGTGATTGCCCAGGCCCCTTGTGATGTGTTTGTGGTCCATCGGGACTAAACGCTGTAGGGCATGAGTTGATTTCCAAACTGAATTCGATTCCAAATAATTATCTAAAAAAGCAGAGAAGTGATTTGGCCATTGATGGCTGAATCACTCCTCTGCTTTTGTGTGGAAATCATGATTCAATTTGAATTTTCAGGAGAATTTCTTTGTGGATTGTTAACAATCAGTGCCCATATACCGGGGATTACATAGACAAAGCTCCCCAGAAATGCCATCACAATCAATACGATGGGCCATACATAATTATTATTTGTATGAAGATGCCTAATGGCAATTGCTGCGAGAATTTGTTGAATCGTGTATAGGGCAGCGAAAGTCGCCAAGACAACCCAAAATAGGGATGAATCTGTCTGGGAATCACCAAAAAAGTATGAGATAAATGCAACTCCGATCAAGACAATCGTTACGAGCCACCATACAATCCAGCCACAAATCTGGGCTGCAGAAAGTTTCAATTTCTTTGAAGATGCCATTATTTCCTCCTTTTAACGTAAATAAATTCATTTACATTCTGTCCAAATTATAACATTATGGTTCAATTTAATTTGCATATGAGTTTGGAAAACGGTTATACTTTTCTGAGCGGGTCATTGAAAGATGACAATTTGAAGGGTGAGGTTTGTTCATGATCGACGTAGTATTCAACGATAGTTTTGCGGTGACATTGAAGCACTACTATCAGCAAAAAGGGATGGATCACAAGATTTTATCCATGCCGATGTATTTAAGCTTGGGGGACATCAGTCAGGGCTCCTTTGTGGAGAGTCGGAAAACTGTGTACAAAATTCAGTACGCGCATACCAGGGAGTCTGAGCAGAATACGGCCGAGGCAGTTACTCATCTCAAAAAAATGCTTAGAGCACTAAATGATGGGCTTGATCAGAGGGAGTCAATCCGAATTTGGTGGAGTGGCAACGCTGACGATTACTGTGGCTTTTTGTGGATATGCGACTATCTCTTCGATTATGATGTTGAAGCGGCGGCCATCCATGTTCCGATGGCATTTGCGACCTTGGACAACGAACTCCTGACAATTTCTGGACTGGGTGAAATAAGTGCCCCTGGAATTGATGAACTTAAATTATTCAACTATGAATCCAAGTTGCCGGAATCACAACGAGATGCCTATCGTTATTACTGGCAGCAGTTACGTGGGGAAAATAACCCGATTCGAACGATTATTAACGGACTGGCAGTCAGTCAATCAATTGATTTTTACGACCGGTTCATCATAGCTAATCTCAGTCAGCATCGATACCGGAATATTATGAGAGTGATTGGTGAAACACTTGGGAATTACCCATTTGTACCATCCTGGTGGTACCGGCATCGAATTGATTACCTGGTGTCTAAGGGCAGTATCGCGTTTAAGCCAGATGAACAAGAGATTGTGGGTCTTTCAGTTGGTAAAATTAAACTGAATGTAAAAAAATGAAGACAAATTTGCCTTCATTTTTTGTTATAGTGTTTCACTTTGCGGTTGGCGAATTTTATCCAAGGCATCGTCAATCTGGCGAAGGACGATATCAACGTTCTTCGGATCTGAAAGGTCATACTTTTGTAGATCGATTTTCATTTTAGGGCTGACATCATATTCTTGAAACCACTTTTTGTACGCTGCCCACATTTTGAAGTAATACTCCTGAAGGCTTGGATTGTCGTCAAATTGCTCGTAATCACGGCCGCGCTTCTTGATTCGGTGCTTGATAGTATCGAAGTCACTATCTGCATACACGAGCAAATCAGGGGCTTTCTTCGGCAGTTCATCCAATTCAGCCATCATGTTATTTAATAACTTGAGGTAAACGGAAAGTTCTGTATCCGTGATGTTTCCCTGGGCATTGTTTTCCCGGGTAAATAGGGCGTCTTCGTAAATCGAACGATCCAAGACATTATTGTCGTCATTCAGTGCCTGTTTGATCATAGAAAAGCGCTTGTTTAAGAAGTATATTTGAAGTAAAAATCCGTATTGTTTTGGATTAGAGTAATAAAGTGGTAGAACCGGATTATCACCAACGGGCTCAAAAAAAGCTTTTGATCCTAAATGCTCTGCAATTTTTCCGGTTAAGGTGGTCTTACCGACACCAATCATTCCTGCTGTTATTATCACCATGTTTGCCCCTCTTATTCATAAAAATTACAATATCTAGTGTACCACAAAATGTGGTAACACAATATATATAATATTTAGATTCTCGGGTTAAATAAGGGAACTCCACACATGTTAAGTAGTACAATATAACCAATAAGAAAAATGGAGGAAATTCGATGTATAAAGCGGTTGTGTTTTTTGACTTGGATGGGACACTTTTTGACAATGAGAAAAATGTGTCTGACGAAAATGTCGCAGCTATCAATGAATTACGTGAGAATAACATTCTTCCGGTTATTTCTACCGGTCGAAATATTTTTGAAATTCAATATGTGATTGATGCGACCGGAATTGATTCACTGGTAAGTGCCAATGGAAGTTATGTGCAATATAATGGCAAGAAGCTCAAGGCTGAAAAAATCAGTGATGATGTGATTGAACAAATATTAGCATTTGCAAAAGAGCAGGGGGATGTGATTTCTTTTTATAACAATAAAGAATTTGCGCTCACTGCAGAAAATGACATGACCAAAGTTAATTATCGGTTATTGAGATTAACGCCTCATGTTGATCCTGAATTCTATAAGCACAATGAAGTTAATTTCTTAAACGTCTTTAATTACGATAAGGATAAGCTTTATCAAGATAAGTTCAAAGGCGAGCTGGCATTGGTTCGAAACAATCCCCGTTGCTTGGATACGATGAAATGGGGTGTTTCGAAACAAACAGGTATTCAAGCCTTGATGAAAAAACTTGATTTAGGCGATATTCCTTCTTACGCATTTGGTGATCAGATGAATGATTTACAGATGTTCTCAGAAGTTAAGTTTCCAGTTGCAATGGGCAATGGCGTTCCCGAAGTTAAGGAGAAAGCATCATATATTACCAAATCAAATATTAATGGCGGAATTGTGAATGGTCTGAGACACTATGGACTGATCAAATAATTTCCGACAGCAAAGAAGGGGCTGTGACAAAACTAACGTTTTGCTCACAGCCCCTTTGAATTTCTCCTGTTATATAGCCATAACGTGTGCCAAAAGGCCGCTTCGTAGGTTATGCCACGACGGCCATGAAATGCCTAGCCTACTTGGCAGAAGCAAAATCGCCTTTTGGCACACTTCATTCTTTTGGTTATCGATATGAAATCGTTATTAGTTCATTTGCGCTTCAATGTTAGCAAGTGTCATTTCTGATGTATCTTCAAAATTAATATCAGCATCTTTCAAAATTTGTTTATCACCAATACCAATTGAAGTTTCACCGGCAGCATTGATCGATTCAACCCCTGCTGCAGCATCCTCAACACCAATGCATTGCTCAGGCTTTAAATCAATTAATTCTGCTCCTTTGACATAAATCTCTGGATCGGGTTTGCCTTTGCTCAAAGTTTTAGGATCGACGATTTTTGGAAAGTAGTCGGTTAAGTTTAGCTTTTGGAGGACCTTGGGTGCATTCTTTGATGCTGAAGCGAGTGAGAGAAGGTAACCACCATTTTTAATTTCGTCAAGAAAATCCTTGATCCCAGGCAAAATGTTTGCTGGTGTCATTTGATCAACCAACTTTAAATAGTTGGTATTTTTTTCGGTTGCCAAGTCCACCTTTTGTTCATCAGTGTAATTGTCCTGCAAATTGCCAGCTTTCAAGATCATTTCCAGTGAATCCATTCGGCTGATCCCTTTCAATCCATCTTCGAGTTCTTTGGACCAAGGGGCACCAACCTTATCAGCAACTTGATGCCATGCTTGACTGTGGAAGACTGACGTATCGGTAATCACACCATCTAAATCGAACACAAAACCTTTAATATCTGAATATTTTGCCATTATTGTTCACTCCTCATTATTTATACGTGATCGTCGTCATCTTATTCTTGTTAAGGGAATAACCTTTTTTAGCGACGCTGATATGGTTATCTGCATCAGCGGTGACGTCGATTCTGTGGTGACCAATCACGAAGTTGTAATTAATGCCTTGGTAGGTTTCTTTAAATGAAATTTTATTCCAGATGCTTGGCAGGTGAGGGTTGATCGTGACTTCATTGCTGTCAAATCGAACACCACCATAGCATTTGGTCTCGATCTGAAGGGTTGCACCCATAACGCCCAAGTGAATCCCTTCAGCCGTTGTTCCACCTTGAATATCATAATAGTCGGAGAACAGGGCCGTCGAGAACAGCTGCCATGACTGGTCCATGTTGCCGTCGATCTGATCAAGAACTGAATAAACGATTCTTGAAAGTGTTGAACCATGGGTTGTTCGATCGAGGTAGAATCTTAAGTTGGTGGTAAAGAAGTTTGCTGGAAGCTTGTATCCCAAACGGTTGATAACTTCTTGGACTTCATCAAATGGCAATTCATAATATGCCATCAACGTATCAGCCTGTTTTGCAACCTGATAGGCATCAGGCGATTTGCCTTCACCTTTAAGAAGCCGATCAATTCTGGAAATATCGCCATACTTCTTCCGATATGAGTCAAAGTTCAGTTTGGAAAGATTGAAGTATCCTGAGAATTGACCAATGATTCCTTCATCGTTGATATCCAAACGAAGCTTATGGTCGATGTCGTTCATTTTATCCAGCAAGTCACTGCTAAATCCGGCTTTATCGCTTGCTTTCTTCAACACATCTTGGTTTTCTTTAGAAACCAATGTATTTACTTTATCGAACAACCAGGAAACCATTATGTTCGTATAAGCATTGTTGGTCAGGCCGTGGTCATTGGAGTTTGGATATTCTTCATGAAATTCATCTGGTCCCATGACGTGATGGATATCGTATCGATCAGCTGATTTGTCGTAGTCGGTCATACTTACCCAGAACTTGGAAATTGATAGAAGCATTTCCAGTCCGTACTGATCCATGAATTCCTGGTCACCGGTAATATGCACATAGTTGATAATATCGTAAGCGACAGAGATGGATACATGGCGTTGAAGGCGGCTGTTATCAGGATCCCACTCGCCGCTTACTGGGTTCAAGTGGACAAATTGAGACTGTTCATCACCATACATTCCTGACTGCCAAGGATACATTGACCCTTGTTTGTCTTCAGATTCGGCATACTTTCTTGCTTCTCCAAGACGATTGTAACGATATAACAGACATTGTTTGGCGATTGCAGGGTAGTGGATTGCATAGAATGGTAAATCAAACGTGACATCCCAGAAAATATGGCCACGATAAGCTTCACCATGCAGCCCACGAGCACCAACCGAGGCATCGAGCTTTCCGGATGCAAGTGCGGCACTGGTAACCAGCATGTGGAAAATATTCACCCGCGTTAACTTTTGACTGGTTAAATCATTGTCAATGATGATGTCTGAATGCTGCCAAACGTTGGTCCAAAACTTTTGACTATCTGATAGGGTGTCATCAAATGATGATGCGTCCAATTCTTTTTGTGCCTGGACTTCCAAATGGGTATCTTCATCCTTTGAGGTAAAGATGGTGACATTTTTTTCGAATTCGTATGATTTTCCAGGTTCAACGTTGATGCTTAAAGTCTGTTCAACTTTTCCTTCTTCAGTCGTGGTATCGATTAGTTTCTTTGTTTCAACACTTTGACTGTCAAGCTTTGAGTTAATCACAAATTGAACGTGGGAATTTTTTGTTTGACCGGTCATGGAAACTTGATTATCATGAGCTGACATGCCAATGACATCAATATGATGCTGATCAAAATCCTGGTAACGTTCAACATTACCATTGATGACGTTGCCGTCAATCCCGGAATAAATCTGTAAACTACCGGAGAAATTGATTGGTTTTAATTCGTACTTGATTGCGTAACGATGCCATTCATTCATATTGGCAGCTTTTGTTGCCCGAACTTGGATGATATGTCCAGTGGATAGTTGAATATGAAGGGTCGTTGTCAAAGCACCGGTTTTTAAATCAAGACTTCGATAAATATCTTGAATATCGGCTTTTTTAATCGTAAACGGTAATTGATGGTCAACACCAAAGCTGATATATTGGGCGTTTGGTAAGTTAACCAAGTCTTCGTTGACAACATCACGATCATTAATTTTGGTAGTGAGCTGGTTATAGACACCAGCAACGTACAAGCCGGGGTAATTATCCTTGTCGGCGTGCGACTCGACATAGGCACCACGAAGGCCAAAGTAGCCGTTACCGATGGTCAGCATTGCTTCTTGGCCGTAGTTTCGTTTTCCAGCATATTCGCCATAATAATCCAAATGCCACTTAAGGTATTCTTCTTTTTGGGCGACGGCTTTTTCCAAACCGACTTCCTTGATCTTTTGTAAATTAACAACTGGAATATTCATCATATTGGCAATTGCCAAACCAATGTCGATTTTTTGATGATTAATACCGATGATAGTATCTGAAAACTCATAGTTGAGTGAGTTTTCGATGATGGCTGCATCAATTGGCAGACCGGTTAAGGCAGCTTTGATGTTTTCAAGATTATCACCAATTGAAAATTTGGGGTTATATGTGATCATAAACTTTCGAAACGGCGGCTTGTTGGAATCTTCTGAATAATTGAGTTCCATGACCCCGTCGCGGGCCCTAATAGCAAACGTTCTCATAACAAAACCTCTTCTCAAATTTTGGGAAATAAACGAATCATTCACGTCTTTAATTCTAGCCCACACGGTATACAATCGCAATGAATTGGCGTTTTTGAATCGTTATCGGGATCTCTTTGGCTGACTTATTCTCTTTCTTTTAACAAATCACGAATTTCTGAAAGTAGTACTTCTTTGTTATCAATTGCAGGTTTCGTCGGTTGGCGCTTGATGACTTTATTAATCATTTTGATTAAGAGAAAGACGACGAACGCAACGATAATGAAGTTGATTAGAGAGTTGATAAATGCACCATACTTGAAAGTGGCACTGCCAACTTTAAAGGCCAAGTTGGAAAGATCCATTTTTCCTAAAAAGATGCCAATTAATGGATTGATCAAATTATTTGTAAGGGAGGTGACGATGCCGGTAAATGCACCGCCAATAATGACACCAACAGCCAGGTCGATAACGTTTCCTCTGGCAATGAACGCTTTAAATTCTTTTAGCATAATAATGATTCTCCTTTCAAAAAGTTAATTTATATAGCCACTATCATTATATCGATTTCGAATATGAGATTACAAACTGTAACTTTACCAATTGAAACGTGAATTCCACCGGGAAAGTATGATAGTATGAAATAAGAAATTTTACAGGAGAATTAATTTGAAAAAGAATCGATTATTCTTGATCATCGCTGCCGTAATCATCGTGTTGGCGGTTGCATTCTATATAACGAAATCATGGCATATGTCAGTTCTGTCATTTGCCTTAATCTGGTTAATCGCGATTATCATCATCCGATTGATCCTGACGCCGCTGGTTGTGATGATTGTCCGCGCCCGAGATGAGAAAAAAGCTCGACGAGAACAAGAAGAGAGCCAAAAAAAGGATGATCAATAACAACTTTTACTGAAGGGGAATTGTATGAAGAAGGATTGGTTTCAAAAGTTTTTCATATCAACCGGATTGGCAATGTTCATATTGTTGGGTTCCTGTGTTTCGGGAGCCCCGCAGGCCCAGGCAAAGACGACCAACGTTTCAGACTCCAAACAACAGTTGGTTGATATTGTGCTGCGTCCAAAAAGCCAAAAATCATTACATAAGTTCGTTTATGATTCTGTGAATCCCAGTTCTTCAAGTTACCGAAGTTTTGTAACGCCAACAACGTTTTCCAAACGATTCGGGCAGAATTCAAAGAATGTCAAAGCTCTCCAGACTTATCTCAAAAAGCACCATTTAAAAGCTTCAACCTACAAAGGCAACCTAATTATGGTTGTCCAAGGGAAAACTAAAAATATTGAAAAAGCTTTCAAAGTTAATCTGGTCAATGTTAATAACGGTGAAGTGAAGTATCAAAAGGCAAGCCGAACGCCAAAATTACCAAAACGGCTTTCCAAATCAGTGTATACAATATTTGGATTATCAAATTATTCGCTATTTTCATCTTCTAAAACTCAATATCAGCCAACGTCACTACACAGCCGGCTGACTAACTCGTCGGTGTCAAATACCTCTCAAAAGTACTCCCCAACCAGATTTGTCCGCCGTTATAATCTTCAGTCGCTGTATGACAATGGTGCAACTGGCAGGAGCAAGACAATTGGGATCATTTCCTTTGCCAATTTCCATCCCAACGATGTGTATCGATATTGGGATGATGAGGGAATTGATGTTAAATCCAACCGTTTAAGTGTTTACCGTACCAATCATTACAAGGGAACCTGGGACGGTTATGATGAAACCACCATTGATGTTGAGCAGGCGGGCGCCATTGCACCCGGAAGCAATATTCGAACATATATTGCCAGACCAAACATTACGGGTATGGTTAACTCAATTGCTGCGGCAGTTGGTCAAAACGTTGCGGATACTTTATCGCTGAGTTGGGGGCAAAGCGAAGCCCAAGTTGCCTATGAAATGAAGCAGGGAATTACTCCGAAAAAGTATAATCAAATTATGAATCTGCTTTTTGAACAGGCGGCTGCACAAGGGATGAGTGTCTTTACCGCAACTGGTGACAACGGTGCGTATGACGGCATCACCACCGGACTGACTTCCGGCTTGTCCGTTGATACACCTTCGAATTCTCCGTATGTGACCGCGGTTGGTGGAACAACTCTACCAAAGACGTACACTGTCAACAAAAAGAAGGTTACGATCACAAAAGAACGGGCATGGGGTGCTGATTTCCTATACCCAAACTATAAGCATCAACGATTCTTCGGTAATCTGGATATGCTCCAAAGCTTTTTTGCCGGTGGTGGCGGTGGATTCAGTAAGTATAATGCCACTCCAAGCTACCAAAAAGGTGTCAGTGGTGTCGGGACTTATAACGCCACCGATTTATGGAAGTTCAAATATGGTCGCCCGGTATTGCTTAAAAAAGCCGTCAATAAGAGCGGCAAGTCAAGCGGCAGAAATTTACCGGATGTTTCAGCGAATGCCGATCCAAATACCGGTTACAGTATGTTTATAACACCGAAAAATAATCGCAACTCAAAAGGGCAGTGGCTGATTACCGGTGGGACCAGTGTGGTTGCTCCTCAAATGGCTGCAGCCAGTGTATTGATGTCTGACTTCAATACCAATGGGCGATTAGGTTTTTGGAACCCGCAGATCTATCGATTCGCCAAACGGTCAAATTCACCGTTTAATCCGCTGGACAGTCGGACCAATAATACGAACTTGTATTATACCGGGCAGCCTGGCAAGCTTTACAACCAAGCGACCGGATTAGGGACAATTGATTTTACAGCTTTAAATAAGGCTTTTAATAGTTAAGGAGTTAGCGTATGGAAGATACCAGAAAGTTAACATTTGGCGATTACTTCGAAAGAATCATGATTTTTATTGGCCTAATCGTTTTAGTAGGAAGTGTTCAGCTCCCACTGATGTTTATTGCTCAAGGGAGACTATCTTCAATCGGTAATTATGTTGTGGCAGCTGTTTATTTATTGGGATTTTTCATTTTCATCTGGCTGGCACGATTTGCTTATCGAAAATATGGCCGGTATGAAGTTAAGCGGGTGACCTGGCAAAATGTCAAAATGATTGTTCTTGCGTGGGCAGGCTTTATCTTACTTGAAATTGTATTAGGCAATCTGAATAGAGTCGTGTACCATGTGACCCAAACTGACAACAACCAGGAGATTCAAACACTCTTGACGAGTAATCACTTAACTTTGATTCTCATGGGGTTCACTGCAATTTTTTGTTCACCGATTTTAGAAGAAACAATTTTTCGTGGCTATTTAATTACCGCTTTCTTCAAATCAAGCAGCAAATGGCTGCCAATAGTTGTCAGCGCCGTGGCATTTGCATTTCCCCATATGGATCCTAATTTTGCTCATTTTAATGTCATTAGTTTCCTGACGTACGCAATTTTGGGTGGGGTTTTAGCGTATTTGTATATAACAACTAAAAATTTAAAGGTCTCAATTGGTTTACATTTCTTGAATAATTTAATCGCTGTCGGTGCGATGATTGTGTCGATTCTATATATGTAAAGTAAATTTGGAGGTGTCTGTGATGGGACTATCAGTTAAGCTTTTAAACGATGTTTCGGACGGAGTAAAAGGAAAGCGAAACCTCATTACCGATGTTGCCGGCGTGCAGGTTGGCCAGGTGACGGTTGATCAAGGAGACGTTCACAGTGGGGTTACAGCAATTTTGCCGCACCCAGGGAATCTTTTTAGGCATAAAGTTCCCGCTGCCTCTTGTGTGATTAATGGTTTTGGTAAAAGTGTTGGATTAGTTCAAATTGATGAGTTGGGAACGATTGAAACGCCGATTTTATTGACGAATACATTTGGCGTGGGCACAGCTCTCAATGCACTTACTAAGCAGATGCTGGCTCAAAACCCTGAAATTGGTGATTCAACCAGTACAGTTAATCCGATTGTGATGGAATGTAATGACGGTGATGTTTCAAATATTCGTAAGATGGCAATTACTGAGCGAAATATTACCGATGCTCTGGCTGATAGAGGCCTTACTTTTGAAGAAGGTGCTGTCGGTGCCGGCCGGGGGATGATGTGCTACGACTTAAAGGGTGGAATCGGTTCATCGTCCAGAGTGGTGACCGTCGATTCGAAGCATCAATATACAGTTGGTTCACTGGTAATGACCAATTATGGGTATCTGACTGATTTCATTGTCAATGGTGCCCCGGTTGGTGCGCCATTGGCCAAAATGCTCGCAGAAGACAAAAAGAAAGAAGAAAAAGGGTCGATTATTACAATTTTGGCAACCGACGCACCGCTGAATTCCCGTCAGCTGAAACGAATGGCAAAGCGGGCAACGGTCGGAATTAATCGAACTGGTGGGTATATTGGTAACGGAAGTGGTGAAATCGTATTGGCTTTTTCAACAGCCAATCAAGTTGATCACTTCGAAACAACTGAATTTGATACAGTTACCAGATTTAACGATAATCAAATTGATTTATTCTTCCGTGCGACTGCAGCTGTTGTCGATGAAGCGGTATTAAGCTCAATGGTTCATGCCGAATCTGTGGTGGATAGAAAAGGCCGCTTGCGATTGAATTTGGTTGATGCATGTCGAAAGTTGACCGAGCAACATCCGGAGCATATTCCAATGGTAACACGGGCATTGGCACAGCTTGGGGTGGTTTTATGAGCTCTAAAGTTTTATTAAATGCTGGGAACATTAATCAACTTGCCTGGGGAGCTATTAACGGATGTGAGGCAGCCAGTTTGCTTGAAGGGCTCCATTACCAGCAACGGGCTCTTAAGTTGAGTTATGGCCAATTTTTACTCCAGATGCCTATCAGTGAAGATGCCAATCCTTATCATGGGTTTGGTGGTTCACCATTTAAAAATCAGCCAGGCAAATTTGAAGCCATTTTTACCAGACCGTTGATGTGGTGGGGTAGCCAATATGGCCGATTACAAGAACTTTCAGGCGCCGATCCTAAATGGCTGTATACTTCTGTATATGATCACAATCCCGTTCTAACCTTTGTGACTGTTCATTTTGAGGCCCCAGAATGGGATCAATATCCTTTTGGAATGGTACCATCGAACAATCATGCAGTGCTTTTAGACGGAGTTGATGTTGATCGTGTTCATGTGAGCGACCCAATTGATGGGCAATACTGGCTCACAAAAGCCAAGTTTGAACAAATTTATAATGCCCGCCGAATGGCAATTACAATTAATAAGTAAAATTCACATCAAAATCGCATATTTACACAGGCTTTCTGAACTTAATATTAGAAAAAGCCTGTTTTTTTTATGTTTTTATGCTAAATTAGAATTAAGATTCATTTGTTAGGAATTTTACATATTTGGAGGAGGATACATCATGCATTTATCTCGTGGAGTAGCTGCACTTGCCGGTGTAGCAAGCATTGCATTGATTCTGGCTGGTTGTGGCCAAAATTCTGGTCAAGAAAAAAAGACAATTACCACATCAACTGATTCCGAACTTACAACGGTTGATCCGTCAAAGACAACCGCCGTTGGAACGTTCAACGTCCTGAATAACGTCGATGAAGGGCTAGTTCGGTTAGGTAAGGATAGTAAAGTTGAACCAGGAATTGCCAAGAATTGGACCGTTTCCAAGGATGGTAAGACCTATACCTATAATCTCAGAAAAGGTGCCAAGTGGAGTAATGGTGATCCAGTGACTGCCCAAGACTTTGTTTATTCTTGGCAGCGGACTTTGAATCCAAAGACCGCATCACAATATGGTTATCTTTTCTCCGGTATCAAAAACGCTGACAAAATTCAAAATAAAAAAGCAAAAGTTTCCAAATTGGGGATTAAAGCAGATGGTAAATATAAACTGACAGTGAAACTTGAACAAAGAATTCCATACTTTAACTTACTGATGGGCTTCCCTGTATTTTTCCCACAAGATTCTAAAGCCGTTAACAAATATGGTAATGATTACGGAACTTCGTCAAAGACCCAGGTCTATAATGGTCCATTTACATTAACCAAATGGACGGGTACCAATAATACTTGGACTTTAAAGAAGAACAAAGATTATTGGGACAAGAAGTCAGTCAAGCTGGACAACATTAAGTTTGAAGTTCAACCTGATACATCAACTGTCTGCTACCCAGGCTAAACAAATGGGTAACAAGAAGGATATGATTTCACGTAAACAGTCTTCCAACTACTACATTGCAGTTAACCAAAAGAACAAAGTTTTCAAGAACTTAAAGATCAGACAAGCAATGTCAATGATCATCAATCGAAAAGTTTTGGCTAACAAAGTGATGGGTGGCGGCGCCATTGATAATAAGAGCTTTGTTTCCGATGGACTCGCTGTTTCGCCTAAGAACGGAACCGACTTTACCAAGGATACTACTGCACCTGCATCCATGAGTTACAATCCAACCAAAGCAAAGCAGCTGTTCAAAGAAGGCTTGCAAGAAGTTGGCCGCACATCCCTTCACTTCACATTGTTGAACTCTGATGGAAGTGATCAGAAGCAGTTAAGTGAGTACCTCCAAAGCGCCTTACAAAAATTACCTGGATTAAAGGTTACATTGAATAACATTCCTGGTCGGGCAATTCTTTCCCGTCAAGCTGAAGGTCAATTTACGGTAACGGTTGCCAACTGGTTTGCTGACTTCTCCGACCCAATCACATTCCTGAATATTTTGACTTCAAACAATCCAAGCAACATCTCCGGATGGAAGAATTCACAATACGATTCATTAATTAAATCAAGTAATGCTGACGACGGAAGCAATGCAAATGCCCGTTGGGATGATATGGTCAAGGCACAGAACTTGGCATTAAAAGACCAGGCTATTATTCCACTTTATCAATCAGGTGAAAAATGGATGGTTAACTCAAAGGTCAAGGGTATTGTCTATAACACTGCCGGTGCCAACTACAATTTCAAGGAAGCTTACGTTAAGTAAACAATTAGGAGTGACATTTATTGGAACCCGTTATTAAAAGTATTGAGGTAAAAGAGGCTGCGGTTCCTTTAAAGCGACCGTTTAAGACCGCTTTGAGGACAGTAACGACCGCCCAGACTTTGATTGTCAAGATTACCGCCAGTGACGGTAAAGTCGGATATGGTGAGGCTGCCCCAACTCCTGTCATTACTGGAGATACATTACCCAGTATCGAAGAAGCGGTTAATAACGTTATCGGTCCGAAAATTATCGGTATGTCATTAACCAATGCGGAGGATATTAAAGCAGTCATTGACCAATCCATGGTGCATAACTCAAGTCCCAAGGCTGTTTTGAACATCGCAGTGAACGATTTGCTTGCCCAAATGTATGGGGTTCCTTTATATCAGCTATTAGGTGGGCATTCCGATAAGATTACAACAGATTACACTGTTAGTGTTGGCTCAACAGATGAGATGATTCACCAGGCGGAAGATTTAATGGCACAGGGTTTCACGACCTTAAAAGTTAAAGTGGGCAGCGATTCGGAACAGGATGACCTTGATAAGGTTGTTGCGATCCGAAAAGCAGTTGGTCCTGAAGTCAATATCCGCCTGGATGCCAATCAAGGCTGGCATCCCAAACAGGCTGTTGCGGCGATTAACCGCATGCGTGACCTGAATTTGGGTATTCAGCTGGTTGAGCAACCAGTTAAAGCAGTGGATTTTGATGGGATGGCATACGTGACTGCCAATACGACGACCATGATTATGGCGGATGAAAGCATCTTTTCAGTTGCTGATGCTGCCAGAATGATTGAGATGAATGGTTGTGACATCATCAACCTTAAATTAATGAAGGCTGGTGGAATTGACAATGCATTGAAGATTAATACACTTGCTGAAACTGCCGGGATTCCATGTATGGTTGGTAGTATGATTGAATCGTCGGTATCAGTGACTGCTGCCGCTCATTTGGCCGCGGCTAAGCGAAATATCAAGTATGTTGATCTTGATGCCTCAATGATGTTTACCAGCAATCCCGTAGCCGGTGGAATTATTAACAACCGAAATGAAATTACTTTTCCCAAATTACCGGGATTAGGATTTGAATAAGAAATGGATCGTATTGGGTAGTTTCAATGACAGCACCCATGCGATCCATTTTGTATACTTAAACGCCGTCTTACTGGCGAAAGGACTATAATATATGTATACTAAAAATTAGTGATATTGATCAATACGAATGGAGGTGCTCAGATGGAAACAAGACGTGTAAAGGTTCCAGCTGCAACTATCTGGAAATCTAAAGAATCGCCAAGAAAAGTTGATGAACCAGCTTTGAATGGTGATGTAAAAAAATGGGTTCAACAAATGAGTGATGAAGAATCAGTTGCATTGTCAGATGACGACTTACTTCAAACCCAGGCTTTGTTTAACGACGAAGTGATTGTTGATCACTTTGATGGTGACTGGGCAAAAGTATATGTGCCAAGTCAAAAGGATGATTCTGATTCGAGGGGTTATCCCGGCTGGGTACCTACAAAATTGCTGAGTGAGAGTCAAATCAGTTATCCACCGGTAACCTCAATCGTGAGAATAGCTGTTCGCACAGCCAACTTGTATGATGAAAATAAAAAACCGGTACTTGAAATCAGCCTTGGCACGGTTTTGCCGCAGACAGGTGTCGATGGCGATTTCATCGAAGTTGTGACACCTCTTGGAAAAGGTTATATTGATAAGTCAGCGGCTACATTGCCATTTGTTGGCGACAATGCTGGCGAAACGATGGTCGAGATGGCCCGCCAGTTTCTTGGAGAAAGATATCTTTGGGCCGGTACCAGTTCATATGGTTTTGACTGCTCCGGTTTTGCGTATACCCTTCACAGGGTTCTCGGATTCGATATTCCACGAGATGCCGATGACCAACAGGAGAGTGGTCTGCCATTAGCTCCTGAAGAAATTCAACCAGGAGACCTCGTGTTCTTTGCGTATGATCACGGTACAGGTTATGTTCACCACGTGGGCATGTATATTGGTCATGGTAAAATGATTGAGGCCCGAACTCCAGGCGCCAAAGTTGATATTGCTGAATTGACTGAGCCTAAATTTGCTTCAGAGTTTGCCGGTTTCAGGAGATATTGGCGATGAGCAATGAATTGTCTGACAAAATCGATCAGATTTTGTCAGGATCGCAATATGACTATGGTCTATTGATTCGGATGGATGGACAAACATTGGTTGAACACGAGAGTCAAATGTCATTTCCTTCGGCGTCATTGATTAAATTGGCAATTCTTGCCGATATTTTAGACAGCGGAATTGATTTGAATCAAATGGTTCCTGTCAGTGCCGATCAGCTTGTCGGAGGAGCGGGGGTTTTGCAGCTGTTAGAACCACGTAAATGGTTGTTAAGGGATCTGCTTGCGTTGATGATCAGTGATTCTGATAATTCAGCTACAAACGTTGTGATTTCTTTGATTGGTATGAAGCATGTTCAGACCTATCTTACCGATAATGGTTTTCAACAAACTAAACTCAACCGGTATTTGATGGATGGCCGTTCCCTTGCCCTTGGCATTGATAATTTCACCAGTGCAGCTGAGAGTTTACAACTCTTACAATCAATTCTCACTCATGGTAAAGCTGTCACATCATGGTTTGCCGATCAACAATTTAGATATAAGCTGCCCGGAAATTTTGATGAGTCAAACGAACCTGTTGCTATATACAATAAGACTGGTGAAGGTTATCTTATTGATCATGATGTTGCGAGACTTGTATATAACAACAAACAAGTTGACGTTGCAATGCTGACTTCAGGATCCTTGAGTCGAATGGATACACTGAATCAATTCAATCATGTTGGTCAAGTCCTTCTTGATTGGCTCAAGACACTATAAACATTAGAACGATTAATATTTAAGATGAACAAAATATTCAGTCCTGATCACTAGGTGATTAGGACTTTTTTGGGTTTAAAAAAAACCAGCGGTCATTGCCACTGGTTCGTTTTACTGCAGATTTAAATTTCAACGTTTATCATAATTTGGCAATCATCTTGAGGGCTTCTTCAATTTTGTCGTTTGAGACATTGCCATTCTCATCCAAACAATGCCGAATATTCTCCGCTACAACCAGACCCATCACTTTATCAAGGCTGGATCGAACGGCCATGAGTTGAACCATAGTCTCTTGACATGACTTGTCATCATCCATCATTTTTAAAATGCCACGAATTTGTCCTTCTGCTCGTTTCAAGCGGTTGGTAATTTTAGGATCACACGCCATGGATCTATCCTCCTTAATGAACGATTCTTTCCGGGTAAGCTGCACGATATGTTAAAAACGCGCCATCTAAGTTTTTAACATGATAACCATCATTTTTTAAAATCCGTTCAGCAAGATAACTGCGTTGGCCACTTCGACAACTGACAATAATTTGTCGATCCTTTGGTAATTCATTTAAACGATCTCGCAGAGAATCTAGGGGAATGTTCACCGCATTTGGCAGCTGACCGTCACGGATTAATTCTTCAGGAGTTCTAACGTCAACAAGGTAGTCACCGCTTTTGACTGCTTCGTCCACTTGATCGAATTGAATGTTCTCAGATAAGCCATCCAGCAAATTTTCACCGGCATATCCAATCATATTGACGGGATCTTTTGCGGAACCAAAAGGTGGGGCATAACTGAGTTCAAATTCCGGCAGATCTGTAATGCCCATCTTAAATTTGATTGCGACTGATAAGACATCTATCCGTTTATCTACGCTCTCAGCTCCAACGGCTTGAGCACCGTATAATCGACCAGTTTTGGCGTCAAACATCACTTTTAGTGAAAGTGGCTTCCCCCCCGGGAAATATCCGGCATGACTTGAATTGGTTGTATGAACGGTCATAAAGTCAATTCCGGCAGCTTGAAGCTGTTTGGTGTTCAAGCCGGTTGATGCAGCAGCGAGGCCAAACACCCGCACAATTGAGGTCCCAATCCCGCCCTTGTTAAGTCGGTGCATCCCCATAATGACATCGGCAACTTGGCGTCCCTGCCGATTAGCAGGAGATGCCAGAGGGATTGAAGTCAAATGATTTGTAATCAATTGTTTAACCAGGATAGCGTCACCCACGGCGTATATATCCTGCTTGGATGTTTGATAGTGACTATCAACGATGATTCCACCGTGATCACCTGTCTCAATCCCGGCTTCTTGAATCAATGTGGTATCAGGATGAACGCCAGTTGCCAGGATGACAATGTCGGCGTCAATAATAGTCCCGTTACTGAGCTTTAGCTGATGTCCTGAAAACTTTTCAACTCGGGTGTTTAGCTTGATATCGACACCGTTCTTGGCTAATTCATGATTCACGATGCCGGCCATTTCAAAATCCAAAAATGGTAACACATGGTCTCCGGCTTCAATCAAGGTCGTGTGAAGACCACGATTTGTCAGATTTTCAGCTGCCTCTACACCAATTGATCCCGCACCGATAACGACCGCCTTTTTGGGGTCGTGTTTGAGATTGTTCATAATTTTGTCGACATCCGGAATATTTCTTAACGTAAAGACATTGTCTGCGTCAGACAGACCGGCAATATCTGGGATAACTGCCTTTGAACCGGGTGAAAGAATCAACTTGTCGTAATCTATAATTGCAGAAGTTCCGTTATGCGTAGCCGTGATTTGATGATCATCAGGGTTGATCTGCGTCACTTCGGTATTGGGTCTGACATCGATTCTAAATCGCTTGTTTAATTGTTCTGGGCTTTGGACAATCAGATCATTTCGCTGACTGATTTCGCCTGAAAGGTAATAGGGAAGCCCGCAATTTGCAAATGAGACATAGGGACCCTTGTCCAGCACAATAATTTCAGTATCTTCAGATAATCTTCTTAAACGGGTAGCCGCTGACATTCCACCAGCGACGCCACCAATTATCACAACTTTCATTAAGGCATCCTCCTAATTTTGAACGGGACCGTTCCAAGCGTTCATCCCACCTTTAACGTTAATGACGTCATAGCCGGCTTTGGTAAGGTACTTCGCAGCTCGCATGCTCCGCGCACCAGACCGGCAAATTAAGTACCAAGGTTCATGAAGTTTCTGATTTCCTGTCTGTTGATCCAACGTTGACAATGGCAGGTTGACGGCAGACGGAATATGCCCACCTTGGTATTCGAAATCTTCTCTGACGTCCACGATGGTTGGTTGATTGTTTAATTGTTCTTGAAGCTCTTTTGTAGAAATAGATTTAACTTTTGTAAATAACATTAAAATTCTCCTTTATATACCCCTAGGGGTATCTTCTGCTAAGTAGAATAACTTAAATATTTAAATTTGTAAATGAGGAATACAAAAAAGCATCGCCTTTTAGCGATGCTTCCAAGATGATTGTTATTGGTGTGAGGAATCCACCGTTAAATATGTGACTCGTTATAGTCGTCCAATTTAGTTTCAATCGTCGACATTGTTTGAGAGCAGGCGGCTTTTTCTTCAGGTGTGAGGCCGAGAATGTCAAAACAATTGTTCACACGATCAAAAACATCGTCACGTTTATTTTGAGCATCTTCCGTCAATTCAATGATAACTGTTCGTTCGTCAGATTCGCTTCGGCTGCGAGTGATCCAGCCATGGCTCTCAAGACGTTTGAGTAAAGGGGTTAAAGTTCCGCTGTCCAAATGCAGATATTCACCCAATTGTTTGACGGAAAGTGGGGCATATTGCCAAAGAGTCAGCATGGCAATGTACTGGGGATAAGTTAAATCAAAGGGCTTGAGTGCCTGCTGATAAAAATGATTGAATTTTTTATTGACTGTATATACTTGAAAACACAACTGTTCATCCAAGTGAATTTGTTTGGTTTTAGGCATAATTTCAACTCCTGTAAGTTTGTGTGCACTTGTACCAGTCTTCGTGGAACAGTGCTAGTCGATTAATTTGTAATGGTTTATGTTATTATTGTAATGTATTCACATTTAAAAGCAAGACTTAACATTCGAGGTCAATTTAATTGCGGACAATTAATTTGATATAAAAGGGGATCATTACATATGAAAATTGGTAAATTACGGGTCAGTACCTGGTTGTTTTGGATTACGATTGTCTCAATGGCTGGGTATATCGGTTACTATGGTTACTGGTTTATGAAGGGTCAGCCAAAGTTTCATGGTCAGATGCTTCTGCTAGTTGAAGTTTTATTAGGAATCATCATTGCCAGTCTGCCGTTTTTGATTGAAAAGCTCGGTAATTTCTATTTCCCACAAATTGAATTAATCTTCTTTTATATTTTTCTGTACCTGTCCATTTTCTTGGGATCTGGTTTACAGTTTTACGGCGTGCCTTTCTGGGATAAGTATGAGCACGTTCTTTCAGCCATGATGCTTGCGGGATTGGGATTTTCCATTTTCCAAGGTTTGCTTAGCTCCAGAGATAATGCATCTAATAAGCCGTTTTTGATGAGTTTGTTTGCTTTTACCTTCGGAACTACTTGCGGTGTCTTCTGGGAAATGTATGAATTTACTGCTGATGGCCTGGGTGGGCTGGATCTTCAGAGATATGCCGAAGCTGGTAAACTCCTGGTAGGTCGGGCTGCCTTGATCGATACAATGACTGATCTGATCGCTGACTTAGCCGGGGCATTCTTGATGGCACTAATCGGATATCTGATGATGAAAAACGATCCCAGCTCGAGCAGATACCTTGTATTTAAATCAAAACGACAAAACTTCTTTTCAAGTTACTACTTTTAGTGTAAAATAAAACATGTTGTTTGTTGCCCTCGTGGCGGAACTGGCAGACGCGCAGCGTTCAGGTCGCTGTTTGAGCAATCAAGTACAGGTTCGAATCCTGCCGAGGGCACTAATTACAAAAAAGCTCCCCAATCCATTAGGAACAATGGATTGGGGAGCTTTTTGGTTATATCGTTAGTTTGCACATTCCGCTTCAAAGCGATTTTGCAACTTGTCGAAATTAATTGTCTCAAAACCAGTTACCTGATTTCGGTGAAGATCTTCATACTATGTCGTATAGTCATATAGTATGCGGATGTTGATGATGTTTGCACCATTTTTTAATTTGATATGATTGTCACAAACACTGCAATTTAATTGCCTAGAAGCGAATGGCGTTATGATAGTCAATCAAATTTATAATCAGAATGATTTAAATTATATCTTTAAACTTATTGATTGCATTTTGTCGATAAACGTTGCATTATAGTGTTGTAGAGGTAAATGATTCCGCTTACATGAAAGGGTGATTAATAATGTATGAACACATTTTAGTTCCGTTGGATGGAAGTAAGAATTCACAACAAGCTTTGGAAGAAGCTTGCAAATTAGCAAAACAATTTGACTCCACACTCAACTTGGTTACGGTTATCAATAATACCAATTTCTATTATGGTGCCGGTGCTGCAGGAATGCCGCCGAGCATGTATGATGACCAGCACAAGATTGCTGAAAATATTATTAACGAAGCAAAGAAGTATGCTGACTCTCAAGGCATCAAATATGAAACTTCGATTGATATCGGTAATCCAAAGAACATCATTGCACATGTATATCCGGATGAGCATGATGTAGACTTAATTGTCATTGGTAAATCCGGTGTAGATGCAATCAACCGGTTATTGATTGGTTCGACAACTGCATTTGTTGTTCGTAATGCAACAACTAAAGTTTTGGTTGTTAATACCAAAGACTAAAGCAATAGAAAAATGGTTCCCGTTATCCTAATAGATAACGGGAACCATTTTTTTATTCACAATTTAAATACGATCAGAAATTTTATAAGGCTTCTGAATGGCATTCTTTTCGTTGTCATGACTAATAATATCGTCAGCCATAAAGATATCAAAATTTTTATTATCGACACCATGGACAACAAGGACATTCTTGCTGTGCTCTTTTTCTTTGTAAATCTGGGCAGTTTTTACTGCCTCATTATGATCATGAAAGTTGCCGATTGAATCTCCTGGGTTGAAAAATACGATCTCATCCATTTGTATCTCTCCCTTCAAAGCTTTTGTTGCTCTAACACAAGTATAACTTAAAATAATGGTAAAATAAAATTCCAAAGTGTTTTAATTTCCTTTGGGTCGCTGTTTTTTAAGAAAGGTTTATACTACTGGTAGCACGGTTGTTAATCTGATAAAATATAAAACGTTATTAATTTTAAGACCGACCAAGAAGATTTGATAAAAGGGGTATAGGATATGTGCGGATTTGTTGGTTACGTTAACCAAAAAGATGTTTCAGAAGGTACTATTAACAGCATGGCTGATCGGATCAAGCATCGTGGCCCCGACGACGAAGCTTATTTCTCCGACGACAATGTTTCGATGGGCTTTCGACGACTTTCAATCATTGACTTGGCACATGGCCGTCAGCCGATGTTCAACGCTGACCAGACTAAGGTACTGACTTTTAATGGTGAAATCTATAACTACAAAGAAATTCGTGAAGAACTTCGCGACTTGGGCTATGAATTCAAAACTGACGTTGATTCAGAAGTTTTGGTTTATGGTTATGAAGAATGGGGCCCGGCATTGCTGGACAAGCTCCGTGGCATGTTTGCGTTTGTGATTTATGATAAGAAAAATAACGAAGTCTTTGGTGCTCGTGACCACTTTGGAATTAAGCCGCTGTACTACTACGATGACGGTGATACCTTCCTTTGGGGATCTGAAATCAAAGCATTTTTGGAACATCCAAATTTCAATAAGGAATTGAATCTTCGCCTGTTACCCATTCATTTGAGCTTTGAGTTCATTCCATCCCGAGAAACCATGTTTAAACATGTATACAAACTATTACCAGGACAATACTTCCTGCACAAGAATGGTAAGACTGAAACCCATCGCTACTACAAGTTTAATTACGATCATATCGATGAAAGCCAGACTATCGAAGGCGATGCTGACAAGATTGGTAAGTTAGTTGACGATTCAGTTAAAGCCCATATGATTGCCGATGTTGAAGTCGGCAGCTTCTTGTCTAGTGGAATTGATTCCAGTTATGTCTTGAATGAGGCCGCAAAGTTGAAGCCGATTCAGTCGTTTTCAATTGGTTTCCATCATTCAAAATACAGTGAGTTGGCTTGGTCAACTGAATTTGCTAAAACAATCAACCAGAAGAACACCCCGATTTATATGAATGGGGATGACTACTTTAACTTCCTGCCAACCATGATGTATTACATGGACGAGCCACTTTCAAACCCGGCAGCGATCCAGTTATACTATCTTTCAAAAGACACTTCAAAACATGTTAAAGTTGCTCTATCTGGCGAAGGTGCCGATGAGTTCTTTGGCGGATACAATACGTATCTTGAAGCCATTCCATTTGATCGATATCAGAAGTACGTACCAAAGCCGGTACGTAAAGGTTTGGCTGCTGTTGCAAAACGGCTGCCACGATTCCATGGCAAGCGGTTCCTGGTCCGTGGGGCTCAGCCATTGAGCGAACGCTATTACCGGGTTAACTACGTGTTTAACTATGACGATCGGAATAAGGTTTTGAAGGATCCTTCAATTAATACTGATTCCGGTGCTTACACCAAACACATTTTTGATGATGTGAAGGGTAAGGACGAAATGACTCAGATGGAATACTTTGATATCAACACCTGGCTGCCATTTGACATCCTGCACAAGGCTGATCGAATGAGTATGTGTAACTCGCTTGAAGTCCGAGTACCGTTTGTCGACAAAGAAGTGGCAAAGTTTGCTGAAACAATGCCGGTTAAGACTCGAATTACGCCTGATGAAACCAAAATCTCACTTCGGACAGCTGCAGAACGCGAGATGCCTAAGAAGACTGCTTTGAAAGAAAAGCTTGGCTTCCCATCACCAATTGCCAGCTGGATTAATGATCCAAAGTATCACGAAAGAATTGTCAACGCATTCCATTCAGATACCGGTCACAAATTCTTTAACGTCAACGAACTGGACCGATTGCTGAAAGAACATGCTGAAGGCAAATCCAACATGCAGAAGATCTTTACGATTTACACATTTATCCTGTGGTATCAGGTTTACTTCCCAGAAGACACAACTGAAGATACTGTCAGCTTGGTTCATCGTACAAAGATTTAGAAATATGCAGGAAATGGAAGGTGCACAAATTGGCACAAATTACTGTTGCTGAGATTTTAGTGTTACTCAATGAACATAATTTATTGCTCGAAAGTCAGTTTAGCAGCTCAAGTCATCGCTTTGACCAGATTGCATATAATTCTAAATTGGTAACGGATAACTGTTTGTTTTTCTGTAAAGGGAATTTCAAACCAGCTTATCTGATGGATGCCCAAAAGCATGGGGCAACTGCCTATATGTCTGAAAAAGTGTACCGCAATGTTGAAATTCCTGGCATTATCGTTACAAATATCCAAAAAGCAATGTCGCTCGTAAGTGCGGCATTTTTTGGGTTTCCACAAGATAAACTGCCAACCATTGCATACACAGGGACCAAAGGTAAAACCACATCTGCCTACTTTACCAAAGCAATTCTCGATCAAACCTATCAACGAAAGGTTGCATTGTCTTCAACAATTAACACGGTTGTTGGACCAACCAGTAAAGATGTTGTTAAATCAAGTTTGACAACACCCGAATCTCTGGATTTATTTACGAATATGCATAAGGCAGTTCAAAATGGCATGAATCATTTGGTGATGGAAGTTTCATCCCAGGCCTACAAGAAGAATCGGGTTTATGGGCTCCACTATGATGTGGGTGTCTTTTTGAACATTTCCCCCGATCATATAGGTCGAAATGAACACCCGACTTTTGCGGATTACTTGCATTGCAAAGAACAACTGTTGGTTAATTCAAACGCCTGTCTGCTAAATGCCGATGGAACACATTTGACAGATCTTTATTACACAGCCAAAGCAACCACTCAACCCGAAAACATTTATATCTATGGCCGTGATCGAAACGATCAGGAAACTGAATTTCCAATTGATTTTATGTATAAATCTTTAGAAGATTCTCTGACTGAAAATGAAATTCAGATCACCTCTAAAACCGAAAAGGCTAAAAAACTTCATATCGACGGGGTATACCATATCGGAATTCCTGGCGATTATAACGAGGGAAACGCTGTAGCAGCAGCGGTTACCAGCGCATTGATGGGGGCCAAGCCAAACGAAATTGAATATGGCCTGGCTAACACAACCGTTCCAGGCCGGATGGAAATCTACCAAACCAAAGAACACGGTACCGTTTATGTGGACTATGCGCATAATTATGGCAGTCTTCACTCTGTTCTGGAGTTTCTCAAGAAACAGGCACCAACCGGCAAGGTCACCGTTATTACCGGCAGTACCGGTGATAAGGGGATTGACCGCCGTGAGGGACTTGGCAAAGCAATTGATGAATCAGCCGATCAGGCGTATCTGACAACCGATGATCCTGCTACTGAAGATCCAAAGCAGATTGCCAAAGAGATTGCCGATCATATTGACACATCAAAAGTCGATACGACCTATATTGCTGATCGAAAACAAGCGATTACAAAAGCCGTTTCTGAAAGCAAAAAAGGTGATTTGATTGTGGTGGCCGGAAAAGGTCACGATGAATTTCAAAAGATGAATGGCCACAATGTTCCTTATGAAGGCGATTCTGCAATCGTTCAAAATCTCGTGAAAGGACTTTAACAATGGAAAATAAGAAGCTTGATTTTACGCCCGTTTTATTGGGAAGTGATTTTAACGCCTATGGGATGGCTCGAAGTTTATATGAAGTCTACGGCAAGCCGGTCAAAGCGTTTGCCCAAACCCAATTGGCACCAACCAGATTTACCAAGATTGTTGATTTGGAATTAATTCCCGGATTTAGCGAAGATCCGGTTTGGATTAATACCATGAAAAAAATTAAGCAGAGATATGCTGATCATAAAGAGCCGGTTATTCTAATTGGCTGTGGTGATGGTTACGCTGAACTGATTTCCAAGCATAAGGCTGAGTTGGAAGATGTCTTTGTCTGTCCATACATTGATTATGATTTAATCAAAAAATTAAATGATAAAGAAAACTTTTACAAGATGTGTGACAAATATAATCTGCCATACCCTAAGACGAAGATTATTTCAAAAGCCATGTACACCTCTGGTGAGCCCATTGAACAGCCATTCGGCTACCCAGTCGCCCTCAAGCCTGCAAACAGTGTTGAGTGGCTTGATATCCATTTTGAAGGACGCAAGAAAGCATTCATCATCAAAAGTGAAGCGGAATTTCGGGATGTCGTTGCTAAAAGCTATGACAATGGCTACACCTCTGATTTTATTCTTCAGGACTTTATACCAGGCGACGACAGCAATATGCGGACACTTAACGTGTATGTTGACAAAAATCACAAAGTTAAGCTGATGTGTCTCGGCCATCCACTATTGGAGGACCCGGCACCAGCTGCTATTGGAAATTATGTTGCCATTATTCCGGATTTTAACCAGGACATTTACAACAAGGTTCAAACGTTTTTGGAAGAGATTAATTTTCATGGATACGCTAATTTTGATATCAAATTTGACCATCGGGACAATTCATATAAACTATTTGAAATTAATCTTCGGACTGGCCGCAGCAGCTTCTTTGTCACCTTAAACGGCCACAAGTTGGCCGACTGGGTTGTCCAAGACTATGCATTTGATTCTCTGAAGGATAAACCAACCGTTTATGCCAACAAAGATCAAAGTCAGTATTTCCTTTGGTTAGGTGTGACGCCGAAGATCTTTGAGAAGTACGCCAAAGACAATGACGCCAAAAAGCAGGCAATGGAAATGATCAGTGAGGGTCGCTATGGTGACACTTTCTGGTATGCCAAAGACAAAAACATCAAACGCTTTGCATTATATAAGTGGATGATGCACAATTATGCCAAGAGCTTTAATAGGTATTTTGTCGAAAAATAAGGACTGATTTAAGTGAAAAATTTCTTTACAATTATTGGTGGAATGGGAACCGAGGCAACCGAGACCTTTATTCATATCCTAAATGAGCGGACCCATGCTGAAAGTGACCAGGAATATTTGAACTATATTCTGGTTAATCATTCAACGATTCCTGATCGAACTGATTATATTTTGGATCACTCCAAGCCAAACCCACTTATTCCATTAGCTGAGGACATCAAGCAGCAGAGCGCATTGCATCCCGATTTCTTTGCAATTCCATGCAATACGGCTCATTATTTTTATAATGATCTCCAAGAACTGACTGATATTCCCATCTTGCATATGCCAAAAGAAACTGTCAAAGCAATTAAGGACTACGCACCCAATGCAAAAAAAGTAGGGTTAATTGCCACAAAAGGAACTTTGCACGATAAGATTTATGATAAAGAGATCATTGATGCCGGATATGAGTTGGTCAAGCCGACCGATAAAATTGCCGATCAGACAATGACCTTGATTTATGATGATATCAAAGCTAAAAACTATGTCGACGAGAGCTTATACCACTTAATTCTTTCGCAAATGGTTGAAGGCCTTAAATGTGATATCGTGATTCTTGGGTGTACGGAACTCTCAGTTGCTCAGCAGCGCGCCTGCAATCACGATTATCCAGTGATTGATGCTCAAACTGTCTTAGCAGACAAGTGTATTGATTTGGCGGAAGCAAACCGAAGCCAAAATAAATAGCCAACTAAATCAATAGTTGACTAAAGTTTGGATGCAGACTGCAATTGGCGTGGCTGCTAACAGGAGCCAAAGAAGCTTTGGGCTGTAATTAACATCCTGTTTTCTGCCATATGCGGTTTCGGTCAGTGCAATCACTGCCAGCGTCGCAATAGTGGCAATGATGACCAGCAATGGATGACGGTGAAACGAACGTAAGGAAATGACCACCTGGCTGATGACAATGATCCAATAGAATAATCTGGCAATCATCATTGAGTCGATTACCCGCTTCTTGATGGATCTGGTTAATCCCCAAATGAAATTAACAAATAAGATTGCCCAACAGCTGTAGTTCACGATAATCCACATTCAAATCACCTCTTAAGTTAAGTATCAGTATTTTTGATCAAAAAATCAATCTTTTCCAGATTTCTTTAGACATTTCAAATCTTTATGACAAAGATAATTTAAAATGATATAATTGTTTTTGTTATGCGGGTATAGTTTAGTGGTAAAACACAAGCTTCCCAAGCTTGCGTCGCGGGTCCGATTCCCGTTACCCGCTTAGTGCTGATTGTTGCACTAGGCTGTGATTAATAAATGTTGACATGAACTAGGTTAACAAGTTATTATACACATTGGACATTATAAATATTCAACAATAAAAGAACAGTAGCTGGTTACTGAATACTCAGCGATTTCGGAATGGTGAAAGCCGAAAAATTTAGTCAGCGAAGCGCGCTTTTTAGAATATTAATTTAATACTTTGAGCGGATATTTTTATCAAATAGAGTGGTACCGCGGGTTTACTCGTCTCTTACAATTGTTTTGTAAGAGCTTTTTTGTATATTTATAGATGGAGGGAACATTAATGGATTACAAAGCACAGGTTACGAATTCAATTTTGAACGTCTTGAACGACGAATTATCATCAGCTGAGGTTTATGAAAAACTTGAAAAGCCAAAGACCCTTGCAATGGGCGATTTGGCATTTCCCGCATTTTCATTGGCCAAAGTATTTCACAAGGCTCCAAACGCCATTGCTGAAGAGTTAGTCAGCAAGATTGATCAATCTTCATATGAAAAAGTTGAAGCCAAGGGCGCTTATTTGAACTTCTTCTTGGACAAAGGCAACTTCAGTAACGAAATTTTAAATGAAGTTCTTGAAGAAGGCGCAGCGTACGGTCAAAATGACAATGGTAAAGGTGGCAACGTACCTATTGATATGTCTTCACCTAACATTGCCAAGCCAATTTCAATGGGCCATCTGCGTTCAACCGTTATTGGTAATTCGATTGCCAAATTATTGGTCAAAAATGGTTACCATCCAATCAAGGATAACCATTTGGGTGACTGGGGTACTCAATTCGGTAAGTTGATCGTTGCTTATAAGAAGTGGGGCAACGAAGACGATGTTAAAAAAGACCCAATCAACAACCTGGTTAAGTATTACGTTAAGTTCCATAAAGAAGATAAAGAACATCCCGAACTGGATGATGAAGCTCGTGAAACTTTCAAAAAGCTTGAAGACGGCAACGAGGAAGAAGTCTTTCTTTGGAAGTGGTTCCGTAAGGTTTCACTGGAATCATTCAATAAGATTTACGAAAAATTGGGTGTAACCTTCGACACATATAATGGTGAAGCATTCTATAACGACAAGATGGACGAAGGCATCCAAATCCTTAAGGACAAGGGCTTACTGGTAGAATCACAGGGTGCCCAAGTTGTTAAACTTGATAAATACAATTTGAACCCAGCTTTGATTTTGAAGAGTGACGGCGCCACTTTGTATATTACCCGTGATATTGCCACTGCCATTTACCGTGATCGGACTTATAAGCCAGCAATGAACTTATACGTTGTTGGTGCTGAGCAGACTTATTATTTCCAACAGTTGAAAGCTGTTCTGCTTGAAATGGGTCTGCCATCTGCTGAAAACCTGCACCACATTCCATTTGGCTTGATCACTGTTAACGGTAAAAAGTTATCAACCCGTTCCGGCCGAATCATTTTATTGGATGAAGTGTTGGATGATGCCATTAATCTGGCTAAGAAACAAATCGAAGCCAAAAACCCCGATCTTCCTAATAAGGATGAGGTTGCCAAAGAAGTTGGTGTTGGTGCCATTATCTTCGGTGATTTAAAGAATGAACGAACGAACAACATCGACTTCGTTTTGGAAGATCAACTTCGTTTCGAAGGTGAAACCGGTCCATACGTTCAATATTCACACGCCCGTGCCGAAAGCATTTTGAGAAAAGCCGGCGACATTGATTTCCACGGTGCCGACAAGAGCCTCGATGATCCCGCAGCTTGGGAAACCATTACTGCATTAAAAGACTTCCCCGATGTTATTAAGAGTGCATGCAAAGACTTTGAACCTTCAGAAGTTGCCAAATACTCATTGAGATTGGCCAAAGCCTTCAATAAGTATTATGCCCACTCAAAGATCTTGGTTGAGGATGACCAATTGGCTGCTCGTTTATCACTTGTTAAAGCAGTTTCAATCGTGTTGAAAGAATCTCTCAATCTGCTTGGTGTTAAAGCACCAGACGCAATGTAAAATCCTAAATGATCGATTAAGTCTCGAAAAGCCTTCTCGCTTTCCGAGACTTTTTTGTTTCTGCTTTTTTAAATCCTCATTAAATTTTCCACCCCTTAAATCGTCACCTTTTCAGATATGATACAATATTGAAGTATTCACAAAAGGAGTATCCGCATGAACAACAATTCAACCAAAACATTTAAAAAATCGGCGGGGCATCTTTTTAAACGCTTCAATCGATTTTGTCGAAGGTTTCACCTGGTTAAATGGCTGGTGGTTATCTTTTTGAGTGTCTCGTTAGTGACCAGCACGTACCTGGTTTTCTTAGCCAAGACGGCCCATGTGCAAAACTTGGAATCTTCGCTCTCAAAGACAACAGAAATTTTTGATGTTAATAATAAAAAAGCTGGGGAGCTATACGCACAGAAAGGGACATACGTTCATTTGAACCAGGTCTCCGCAAACATCCCCAAGGCAGTTCTGTCTACTGAGGATCGAAACTTTTATCATGAATATGGTTTCTCATTCAAAGGGATTGCCAGGGCAATGTTTCTGTTGGTGAAAAATAAGCTTCTTCATCGCGATTACATCAGTGGCGGTGGAAGTACGCTTACTCAGCAGTTGGTTAAGAACGCTTATCTCTCGCAGGAACAAACCATGACTCGAAAGCTCAAGGAGCTGTTTCTTTCGATTCAGGTTGAAAATGTATATTCCAAAAACGAAATTTTGACGATGTACTTAAACAATGCTTACTTCGGTAACGGTGTTTGGGGGGTCCAAGACGCTGCCAGAAAGTATTTTGGTGAAGATGCCGTTGACCTCTCTGTTCCGGATTCCGCTGTTTTGGCCGGAATGTTGACGTCACCAAGTGCATTTAATCCAATCGATCATCCAAAGGCGGCCAAGTGGCGACGAAATGTTGTCCTGCAGTTGATGGTTGAGAATCACAAGCTCACCCAATCGCAGGCTAATTATTACAAACAAACACCCATTGTTGTCAGGGACACTTATGTCCGTAAAGATGGGTACAAATATCCTTATTATTTTGATGCCGTTATTGATGAAGCCATCAGTAAATACGGGATGACAGAATCTGAGATTATGAACCGGGGTTACCGAATTTATACAAACCTCAATCAATCGCAGCAGCAGGCGATGCAAACCAACTTCGATAACGATGCATTGTTCCCAGCAAATGCTGCTGACGGCACTGAGGTGCAGGCAGCTTCGATCGGTGTTTCACCCACAACTGGTGGTGTAACCGCGGTTGTTGGGGGTCGAGGAAAGCACGTCTTTCGAGGGTATAACCGGGCAACGCAAATTACTAGGCAGCCCGGTTCAACGATGAAACCATTGGCAGTGTACACGCCCGCACTTGAAGCGGGGTACAAATTTGACTCTGAATTGGTCGACAAAAAGAAATCCTATGGGACCAACCATTACACGCCAAAAAACTATAACAACGTCTATCAAGGCAAAGTGCCAATGTATGAGGCACTTGCCCAAAGCATGAACGCTCCGGCTGTTTGGTTGCTTAACCAAATTGGGGTTAATCGTGGATACGAATCCGTCAAAGATTTCAATGTTCCGGTTACCAAAAAAGATAAGAACCTGGCGCTTGCACTGGGCGGCTTGTCCGGTGGGGTTTCACCACAGCAAATGGCCGGTGCATACACGGCCTTTGCCAATGGTGGAAAGATTGTCAAGCCGTTTTATATTCGGAAGATTGTTGACTCGACCGGCAAAGTGGTTGTTGATAATACTTCAAAGCAGGAAGGCCGCCAAATCATGTCGTCTTCTGTTGCCAAGCAGATGACCAGCATGATGCTTGGAGTCTTCAATAATGGGACTGGAACCGATGCTAAGCCTTATGGTTATTCAGTTGCCGGTAAGACAGGTAGTACTGAAGCTGATAATACCGGTTCGGCAGATGCAACCAAAGACAAGTGGATTATTGGATACACACCGGATCTGGTCGTAGCAACCTGGGAAGGTTTTGACAGCACCAGCAAGGCTCACCATTTGGAGAACTTGAGTGGGACTGGTGTCGGGCCGTTGTTTAAGAATGAGATGCAGACAATGCTGCCTTATACCAAGAACTCCAGCTTTGGTACCAAGGACGCTCAATCAATTGTTCAGAGTGAAAGCAGTAATGACAATCTTTGGGATACAATTCAAAAGAAGACCAACCAATATGGTAATCAGATTGAACAGAAAGCCCGAGATTTTATTAATGATGCCAAAGGTTGGTTCAAACATTAACAAGATATTCAGGAAGCGATTTCTGGATTGTGTTAAAATTAAAGAAATAAACTAGTTAGGGGAATATATTTGATGAATGAAAAAATGACCGCAACTGTTAACCAGCTTCAATCCGAATTGATCGCTTCTGATGAGTTCACTGAAATTCAAGCCGCCTATGATGCACTTAAAAAGAGTTTGGATGATTACAAATTATTCAATGACTTTCAGGATGCTCAGCAGAATCTTCAACAAAAGCAAATGCAGGGTGCTCAACCAACCCAGGATGAAATTCAAAACATTCAAGCAATTGCTGGAAAAATGCGTGAAAGCAAGTTAATTTCCGAGTTAATGACTAAGGAAAAAGCGCTCAGTCAATTATTGTCTGACATTAACAACACCGTTACAAAGCCAATCAGTGAGTTGTATCGTTCATAATCAAAAAAAGCGCGGAATTAGTTTAAATCTAATTCTGCGCTTTTCCGTACATATTTGGTAGGAAGGTAATCATAATGAAATTCATTCATACAGCGGATTTACATCTCGACAGTCCATTTTTGGGACTCAAAAATAATGTTTTACCAGATGAGCTCTGGGAAAGGGTTCATCAATCGACTTTTGATTCATTTGAGAAGATTATTGATGCTGCTATTGAACAAAAAGTTGATTTTGTGCTGCTTGTTGGTGATTTATTTGACCGCGAAGAGCGAAGTGTTGCGGCTGACGCATTTTTGACTGATCAGCTTCAGCGGCTTGATAACAATGGAATTGAAGCTTTTGTCAGTTTTGGTAACCATGATTATTCAACATCTTCCCCAGATTCCTTTGGGTATCCTGATAACACAATGGTTTTTGGCAATCAGGTGGAGACTAAAAAATATACATTGTCGAATGGTGAAGTAGTGGCCGTCAGTGGTTTTAGTTTTGATAAACAGTGGATTACCCAACCAATGATTCAAAATTATCCCCAAGCCGTATCTGATGCGACTTGGAACATTGGGATGCTTCATGGCAGTCTGAGCACATTGAATGCGCCAGAGGCTAATTATGCACCGTTTACTTTGACCGAGCTTGAAGACAAAGGCTATGATTACTGGGCATTGGGCCATATACACAAACGTCAGGCTTTAAACGATCAGGGGACCATTAATTATTCTGGAAATACTCAGGGCCGCCACATCAACGAATCAGGTGAAAAGGGTTATATACTTGTTCAATCTGATGGTCATCAGTTGAAATCCGAGTTTAAGCCGACTGCCCCAATCATATGGGACCGGGTACCAATATCATTGGCTGACTTGGCCAGTGATCAATTAGCGGAATCCATTTTAGAAACAATTGCTGATCTTCATTATGCTAAACTTCATTTTATCCGAGTTCAGTTAACGAGTGATTCAAGTATTGATTCAGATGTACTTGCCGCAATTAACAATGGAAGTTTACTTGATGACCTTCAGCAGATTAATGCCGACAAGTGGCAGCAGTTGAACTGCTGGATTACTTCGATTGAAGCACCGAAGACTTCAAATCTAGTTTATAGCAGTATTGATCAGAAGTATTTTAATCAAGCCAAGGCAGAAACACTGACAGACGATGTATTTGATCAAATTGTAAAAGGCTTTAACAAACAGCCGGCTTTTATTAAAGATGAGGTCAGCACTGATGAATCTAAACATGCGATCTTTGATCAGGCCGGTCAGATTCTCCGAGAGAATGTCGTTAATCCTGATGATGTGGAGGACGATTCCAAGTGATAATTAAACAATTAAACATATATGGTTTCGGCCGTTGGATTGATCAAAAGATTGATATCCAAACCCCGCTTCAGGTCGTTTATGGCGCAAATGAAGCTGGTAAGAGTACGATCATTGCATTTATCAAAGGAATCTTGTTTGGATTCACCGATAAGAAGCATTCCATTCATGGGCAATATCAGCCCAAAGGAAATGCCCCGTATGGTGGTGAGATAATCTTTTCTGTCGATGACCATGACTATAAGCTTGTCAGAACGGGATTAAAATATGGTGGAACGGTTAAATTTTATGACTTGGATGCCGATACGGAACTCACGGATGAAGATTATAAAAAATTAATCTCACCTATCGATCGAACGGCATACGACCAATTGTTTTACTTTGGCAGTGTTGACCAGGGTGAATTGTATAAAATGGGCCGTGATGAACTTCGAATGCGAATTCAATCCATCGGGGTTGCCGGTGCCGGTGAATGGATGGCCTTACAGGCTGATTTGGACAAACAATCAGCTAAGATGTACGCTCCGCGTGGCCGAACGAAAACTATCAATGTTCAAATTGCAGAATATAAGGCTCTGGAGAAACAGGTGACAGATGCCAAAGAAGATTTCCCAAAGTATCAACAATTACAGGCCACTCTAAAGGGCAAGCGGGAAAGTTTGGCAAAACTCCAGACAACATCAAAAGAAAATGATCATGAGTTGGATGAAAAACGACATATCCAAACTGTCCTGCCGCTTGTTAATCAGCTAAGTCAGTATAACAATCTTAAAGCATCACAACGTAAAAAAGGTTTTTCAAATGACGATCTAAATACTTTTAATCAGCTGAACCTTCAGGTAGATAATTTAAAGCAACAGCTGGCAGAAAAGCAACAAGGGATTGATGAATTGGCTGCGCAATTGTCAGTCAGTCCTGCACAGCAGTTCTACAAAGATCACCGGGATGTTATTAATCAACTCGGCGACCAGCTTCCAGAGGAACGTAAACGGGCACTTCAGATTGAAATGACCGTTAATCAGATGGTTGAAAGCCAACAACAGATTGATGAAAAGGCCAGTTTGATTGAGAAAAATGATCAGGGACATTTGCCGAAAGTCTTTGATATGGCAACGTTCACCCAAGTTAATGAATTATTGAGAGACCGTCAAAACCTCAGTGACAAGTTGGCTGATCTGAAGGATAGTGAGCACCGCCGCGCCCAGCAGGCAAATCAATCAAATAAGCAGAGTGGATCGATGATTTGGTATGGGGCAGCCATTGCTTTGATTGTGGCAGCCATTCTTTTGAGTTCGACTTCGTTTGGTTGGATTGGCTATGTACTGGCGATTATTTCCGCTGTGTGGGGATGGTATAGTGCCAATGAATCTACGGTTGAAGCACCTGTTCAAAACACGGATGATCCAGGCAGATTGAAAAATCAACTGGCACAGATTGAAGATAATATATCTAAAATTCGCGATCAGTTTGAACTCCAGGGGATTGATGAATCGAATTGGATCTCCATTCAGGGCCCGTTACAGCAAATCATGGACCTGAAGACCAATTATCAAAAGCAAAAGACTGCGTTGGCTGTTACCCAAGCTCAATACAATCATTATATTGAGAAATGGCAATTTGCTGGAGATTGGTTGAAATTCGATCAAACCCGGTATTCTGAAACAATCGAAACCATCAATACCACGGTACAGCATTGGCAGGAATTGTCAGCTGTTTATCATCGGAAAAAGTTGGCGTTGGATGAAGCGCAAAAATCAATTCAGACTGTCCAATCCAAATTTACAAAGTTAACAGAAGCAAAGTCTAAATTTTTTGAGGATCGCAGCATTCAATCCGATGAAGCTTTCAAGGCTTCTGTTGAAGTGCAAACTGAACTTTCCAACAGGCTTCGACGTAAAGCTGATTTGGAAAAACAGATTGAAGCAGCCAATATTCAGATTCCCAAAGATATTGATCAAGGTCAGTTGGATGAAGACATCAAAGACAGGTCAGTAAAAACCCATCAGATTCGCGAACAAGTTGATGATTTAAATCGGGAAGCAACCCAAATCAGCACAGAAATTGAGGGCTTGGTTAAAAACGGCAAGTACTATGATCTTCGCCAAAGTCTTGCTAATAAGCAAACTGAAATCGTTGAAAATGTACAGAAATACTTTGCCTTGAAGCTGAGTTCCGAATGGATCCAATCAGTTCTGGATATTGCCAGTAAAGGCAGGCTGCCAAAAACTTTGGAACTTGCCAAAAAGTATTTTTCAACGTTAACTGATGGTGCTTACAAAGAAATTATTTTTAAAAATGAAATCTCAGTTGTGCGAAATGACGACGTTCACTTTCCAATTAACGAATTGTCAACCGGAACGTTGGAGCAGCTGTATTTGGCATTAATATTTTCGATGTCGGTCGGATTTAGCGATCAATACCCAATGCCAATCATGATTGATGACGGGTTTGTCAATTTCGATAAAAATCGAAAAGCAGCTGCGGGTAAAATGCTTCAACAAATCAGCGAAAAAACACAAGTCATATATTTCACGGCCAATTTGGATGAAAATGATGATGGGCAGCTCGTCTTGAATCTTAACAAGCTTTAGGAGGCGGTTTTATGGCAAAACAATTAATGGACATCAAGCTGGATGAAGAGTTCGAGATGTATGTTCTCTTGAAGGATTCCACAAAACGGGTCGCCAAGAACGGCAAAACCTTTTTGTCGCTTGTATTCCAAGATCAGTCCGGCCAAATTTCCGGCAAATATTGGGATGCATCTGAAGCAGATGTGGCCCAGTTTGTCACCGGCAAAGTTGTTTTATTAAAAGGTAAACGGGAAAATTATATGAATTCCCCACAGATTAAGATTCTGGGGATGAGGCTCGCTAATCAAAGCGAACCTCATGACCCGGTAAACTTTGTTAAGCGGGCTGGAATGTCCCGTGATCAAATGACTGAATATATCGACCAAACAATTTTTGAAATCACTAATGCGACATATAATCGGATTGTTCGCATGCTGATTTCAAAGCACGCCGATGCCTTTTATACTTTTCCCGCTGCCAAATCCAATCACCATGATTTTGCAGGCGGGTTGGCTTTTCATACTATTTCAATTCTCCGACAGGCTCACGCAATCGTGAACCAGTACGATGGGATCAATGCCCCTTTATTGTACGCAGGAGCCATTCTGCATGATTTAGGTAAAACTATTGAGCTGTCAGGCCCAATTGCGACAGAATACACCTTGGCGGGCAATTTGCTGGGACATTTGAGCATCATGGACGCTGAAATTGCCGAAGCGGCTGACAAACTTGGAATCGATGAGGAGTCACAAGACGTTCTTCTTTTGAGGCACATGGTCCTATCTCATCATGGCCTTTTGGAGTATGGTTCTCCTGAACGGCCCAAGATTCTTGAAGCAGAAATTCTTCACCATCTTGATGAGCTGGATGCGACTATTATGATGATTCAGGGAGCTACGAAAAATATCGAACCCGGCCAATTCAGTGATCGTGTCTTTGGACTGGATAACCGGAGATTCTACAAACCGGAAAAGTCCGGCGATTCAAAGCAAAAACCAACTCAGGGTAAACTGTTGTAATATGAGATATGAAACAGGCAGGAAAACAATCATTTCTTTGTTTTCCTGCCTGTTTTGTTGGTTTTTGAATTGATCATGCTTTTATCCTTTGAAGTCGATACTGCAACGGACTTTTTCCAAATGTTTGGCGAAACTTTTGAATGAAGTAAGGTGGATTGTCAAAGCCCACCTTTCTACCAATTACAGCGACAGCTTGATCACTATTGATAAGCATTCCTTCAGCTCGGCTCATTCGAATTTCCAGTAGTTTTTGCTGTGGTGTCATGCCTGTTTCTTGTTTGTAGACATGTCGTAAATATGATTGTGAGCCATGTGCTTGGTACGCCAACTCTTTTAACGAAAGGTTCTGCTGAAAATTATTTTCCAAGATGGTGTTAATTTCACTTACCCAAGTTATATTATCAACAGGCTGGTTTAGTGGCCGACATCGCTTGCATGGCCGGTACCCGGCTTCAATGGCATCATTTGGGTCATAATAGATTGTGATGTTTTCTCGTTTAGGAAGTCGGGAAGGGCAGGATGGCCGGCAAAAAATATGAGTGCTCTTAACTGCATGCCAAAACTGATTGTCATAACTTGCATCATTGTTTTGGATTGCTGTCCATTCAAAGTTTTCCATGATTATCCAGCTCCTTTCAGCAGCAAATAACGTTTATTCATGCAGTTGAGTTAAATTGATCCCTTCAAGTTTCAGCAATTGAATTTTCCGATCGATCCCACCGGCATATCCCGTCAAACTGCCGTCTGATCCAACTACTCGGTGACAGGGGATAATTAGTGAGATTGGATTATGGCCAACCGCGCCTCCCACCGCTCGGGCTGCTGTATGCCCAGTGCTGTGCTCCGCTGGAATTTTATCAGCAATTTCTTGGTATGTGATTGTGCTGCCATAGGGGACTTTTACCAATACTTTTAAAACTGATTGACGAAAGTCAGTGACCTCTGGGGATAATGGAATGTTGCTGATGGATGGTTTTTGGCCGGCAAAGTAGTTGGTCAGCCACTTTTTTGCTTCACTAATGGGGTGGCTGTTGCCCATTTGTGATTCTGCCAAATTATATTTTGCGCCAAAGTACTGTTGATCTGAGAACCAAAGACCCAGCAAATACTTGTCGTTACTCAATAAAATAATTTCTCCCAGTGGAGATTGATAACTATTATTAATCAGCATACAATATTCTTCCTTCCACACCTCAATGTAACAAACGTCAAATATAGAACACAGTGCTATATTTTTCAGTATAACAGGAAGATGTTTCGAAAAATATCAATATATGGCTTTTTAATAACTACAATTGGAACAGAATTGATTCGTTAAAACACACCTGAGGAAGATTCATATACAGCAAAAAGCTGAGCCGTCTTTCCCAGAGAAGGGGAGGACAGCTCAGCTTTTAACCAACAAAAGTAATGGTTCTGTTATTTAGTTTTAAGTTAAATCAGAATTACTTTTTGCTTGATGAACTTGTTGAAAGGTAATCTGACAAGACGTTTTGAAGGTCTTTATCTTGGATAGTAACTTTACCTTTCTTAAGAACTTTAGATACAACTGAATGAAGGGTGTTGCTGTCAGACATCTTGGCAGTAACGATTTGATCCTTTAATTCAGATTCGTGTTGTTTCCAAGTTCCCTTTGAAGGATGGTTAACCATTTGGATAACTTGGTAACCATATTGAGTCTTAACAGGGGTCTTAGTGTATTCACCGTTCTTCAGCTTGAACGCAGCTTTTTTGAAGTTGCTGTCAAGTGAAGTGTTGGTGTTGTCGAATGGTGAAATTCGGCCACCCTTGTTCTTAGTTGCAGTATCAGTTGAATACTTCTTGGCTAAGCTTGAGAAGCTCTTACCTTTTTTAAGTTCGCTGATAACTTTGTTTGCTGTGGCTTTCTTTGAAACCAGGATTTCGTTAACAGTGACTTTTGGTTGATATGACTTGAACTGAGTTTGAAGTTGAGCATCAGAAATGTTGATGTTGTCTTTAACGGCTTGCTTTAATAAGAGATTTGAACGAATTGAATCCTTCAATTGTGAAGCAGTCATTCCGTTTTGTTGAAGAACTGAGTTAAATGATGAACCATATTGTTTCTTGTATTTGTTAAATTCACTATTAACTTGTGAGTCCTTAACATCTTTACCGTATTGCTTGTCCAAAACCTTGTTTAAGATCATTTGCTGCAATACTTGCTTACCGCTTGAAGTACTCTTCAAGCTGCTGTAATAAGCACTTTCAGTAATTTTACCGCCGTTGGTTGTTGCAACAGTTTTGCTGCCACAAGCTGCAAGGGTAAAACTCATCATAATGCCGGCTAAAACAATTAGCCATTTTTTCATACAAAAACACATCCATTCCTTAAAGTATTCGTCTGCAAAGCAAACGTTCTCGATAATAATAACATAATATGACTGGTTTATATAATGACCTCAAGAATTTAAACAAATATTCAGATTTTATTTCAATTTGTCGGAGTATTTCTTGATTTCATCCAGACGGGGTTGAATCTGAAACATGGCGTCGTCCACATTCCGCTGAATATCGGAAAGTGTTTTTTCAAGGAGTGGCATTTCAGATTTAAACTGATCCATCGACGTTTTAAAGTCTTGGTAAGCCGTTTTCCAATCAGTCGCTTTTTCTTTCTTATCATTAAACGTGGTTTTTGCCCGTTCAACAAACTCACTTGGCGTTTCTTTGCGTGAATAAAGATAGGCACCTGCCACAACTGCGGTTGCCCCTAAAATTTTAAAAGCAGTTTTCATGATTAATCACCCATATGTGCTTCAATTGATTCTTGAATAGATTTCAGCTGATCCGGTGAATATTTGTTGGAGTTATCCTTAAAGATCATCTTAAAGTCATCGTTGCTGGTATAGCGGGGAACCAAGTGGAAGTGGGAATGGAAAACGGACTGATAGGCAACTTGACCGTTATTATTCAGAATATTCATGCCTTTAATATCCGGGTTGGAAGCTTTAACGGCTCTGGCAATTTTGGGGATTCGTGCAAAGACTTCGCTTGCCAATTCTTCATCATACTCAAAAATGTTGGCAATATGTTTCTTTGGAATCACCAAAGTGTGACCGGGGGTTCCTTGAGAAATATCCAGGAACGCTTTAACAATATCATCCTCATAAACAGTGTAGCTGGGGATTTCATTTCTTACGATTTTACAAAAAATGCAATCTTTCAAAATCTCTACCTTCTTTCTGTGAATACTAATGATATTATACCATTAATGTCCCTTTGGCCTCATTCAATGGCGAATGTTCTATGTTATAATTTTGTTTGTAGATTTTTCATGCAATGGAGGTAAACTATGTCCTTAAAAGTTTCAGATCTGGTAGGGGGCTATTCCCAAGTGCCAGTGTTAAAAGACGTCAACTTTGACGTCAAAGATGGTGAGTTGGTCGGTCTGATTGGCCTTAATGGAGCCGGCAAGTCAACAACCATCAATCATATTATTGGTTTATTAACCCCTTTTAAGGGATCAATTACAATTAACGGCACCGGATTAAATGATGACGTAAAAAAATATAAGGAACAGATTGCTTATATTCCAGAACAACCCATTGTTTATAAAGAGTTAACTCTAAAAGAACATTTGGAAATGACTATGTTGGCTTACAACCTTGACCAGGATCAAGCTTGGGAGCGGGCCCATCAGCTTCTTAAGCTTTTTCGGTTGGACAACAAACTTGATTGGTTCCCTGATAACTTCTCCAAAGGGATGCGCCAAAAAGTAATGATTGTCTGTGCCTTCTTGACGAATGCCAAGCTTTTTATTATCGACGAGCCGTTTCTCGGATTGGATCCATTGGCTGTCAACGACTTGCTTAACTTAATTTCTGAAAGAAAAAAGCAGGGTGCCAGCATTTTAATGTCAACTCATGTGCTTGATACTGCTCAACGATACTGTGATCGCTTTGTTTTGCTTCACGACGGCAAAGTTAGAACCGAAGGAACCATTGAAGAACTTCGAAAATTGTTCCCTGAAGCCGGTGATTCACTCAACGACATTTACCTGACGTTGGCTAGAGAAGGCGATGCCTCATGAAGCAGTTATTCAAGCAGCGTTTAACAACTCATTTAAAAGAAATGATGCGGTACCTCAGATTAGTTTTCAATGACTATTTTGTATTGGCACTGCTTTTTGTAATTGGCGGATTAGGCTATTACTATTCCAATACGCTCAAACAGCTGCATACAGGTTTGTGGTGGGCCCCGATTGTGATTATCGGGATTCTCCTGGTCAGCGTCCAGCTGGGGCGCTTTGCAACTTTGATTGAAGCCCCGGATTACGTTTTTCTGCTTCCTAGAGAAGCAGACCTTTATCATTATTTGAAAAGCGGTTTTAATTACAGCTTATCAATTGCTTTGAGTATTCAGGTATTGTTTTGGATTCTCTTAATGCCATTTATTCAAGTCACAATGCACGTTACGGCAATCGATCTATATTTGCTGCTGGCCACCGCTGTTCTTTTGAAGACAACTTGGTTGAATACGGATTTTGCCAGAAAGTACCATTTGAAGAGACGGTGGCTTTCCAGCCGTTTCTTATTTAGACTGTTGGTTCCCGTTGTTTCCTTTGGGTTTTCAATCTATATTAATTACTGGATTGGATTGGCCGTAGCTTTAATTGCATTGATCGTCAGTTGGGTTAGCCGCAGAAGTTGGGTAACCCGATCGCTTGATTGGACGAAAATGATTTCGGATGAAAACAGTCGGATGCATACGGTTTATCAATTCTTCAATTTATTTACCGATGTTCCGATGCTGCAAGGGTCGGTCAAGCGTCGACGCTATGTGGACGGTATTTTAAATCGAATCAAGCTTATTCCCAAGAACACGTATCTGTATTTGTATGGCCATGGGATTGTAAGAGACAATGAAATGAGTGGGTTATACGTTCGTTTACTCGTCATTGGAACTTTGCTTTTAGTTTTTGTCAAAGGCGAGATGCTGCCCATTTTCTTGAGCCTTCTTTTCATTTATCTCATTGGGTTCCAAATGATTCCGTTTTATTTTCATTTTTCAGACAATGCGTTTGTTCATGTGTATCCGATAACCGACAAATATCAACTGATGAGTTTCCAGCGGGTCCTGTTATACCTGTTGACGACCGTTGGAGTTGTCTTTGCCATTGCCGTGGTCGCGGTTAACTATACAAGTTTAGTGACCGTTTTTGGTGTCATTATTGGAGAAGCACTTGAAATTTGGGCATTTATCTATGTATATCTGCCAAGGCGACTTGCCAGAAGCGAACGGATCAGATAAAAATTAATAATTTATAGGAGAATGATATGCGTGTAAGAAAAAAGCCGTGGGCCGATAAATATATCGAAGACCACAGCGACTTTATTGTGACTGATCCCAAAAACTGGCTGGGCAAATGGCAACAGCGATTTGCCAAAAAACAGCCCTTGAATGTTGAGGTTGGAATTGGCAAAGGGAGATTTATCATTGAAACCGCCCGGGCCAATCCGGATATTAACTATATTGGTGTCGAATTGCAGACTTCTGTCATTGCGACAGCTTTACGGACTTTTATGGAAGATCCACTACCAAACGTTCAATTCGTATTGACAGACGGTGCCAATTTGGACGAATTGTTTTACGAAGATGAAATCAAAAAAATCTTTTTGAATTTTTCCGATCCATGGCCGAAGAAACGCCACGCCAAGCGACGATTGACATCACCGCTCTTCCTTAAAACATACAAACATGTTTTGGTCGAAGACGGCGACATTGAATTTAAGACAGATAATCGCGGGTTGTTTGAGTACACATTGGTTACGATGAACAATTTTCCAATGAAATTCGATTATGTTTCGTTAGACCTGCATAAATCACCAGAAAATGAGACCAATATTGAAACTGAATATGAGCAAAAGTTCAGTCCAAAAGGGCCAATTTATAAGCTGATTGCGCATTTTACAAACTAACAACCTGATGTTTGACAAGCCCTTTTGTTGCACTGTTGATCCAAAATTCTTCAGTTTTGTGATTGCCATTTTGATCCAGGTAATTAAATCCAAATTGAAAAATTGCCGTGTTGGAATCAGAAGATGGGAAAATACTCCAGCTGCCCATGTATTTATAGCCTTTCATTGCTATTGAATGTTTGGTATCCTTGACGATAGCTGTTAAATATTTCTCGTGTTTTGCACTGGATTTATAAGCAGCATAAGTGCCGGCAGCAAGGGCTGCAAGTGTTAAAGAATATAAGATTGTTTGCTTTTTCATAATTTCACCTGTTTTCGTAGTATGATATGTATACTTTAGTATATTGACGGTGGATGAGCAAACTCAACCCAAATCGCATCGACTTGCGCTATAATGTACTATACATTAGTAAGTGAAAGGATGATAATTTTGAAAAATTTACCAAAAACTAACTTGAGTGATCTTACAAACCAGCTTAAAGAGGGCAAGTATATGCTGTTCTTTACTGCTGATTGGTGCCCTGACTGCCGTTTTATCAAACCTGCTATGCCCGCCATTGAAGCTGAGTATCCAGAATATACCTTCTTAATGGTTGATCGTGACGAGAACATTGATCTCGCCGGCGAAATGGGCATTATGGGTATTCCAAGTTTTGTTGCTTATTCAGATGGCAAAGAAATTGGTCGTTTCAATAATGGAGACCGTAAAACAAAAGCTGAAGTTGAGAGCTTTATTAACTCATTAGCAAGTACTGTAGCAAAATAATTGATTGTTGGAAGGAATTTTGAAATGTTAATTGCAAGTTATAACCCCAAGAGTACCGGTGACACAATGGTTTTAATTATGGAACCCGATGCAGCCAAACAAAGTGTCGCAATTCATGATGATGTTGCCCGAATTTTCGCTTCTGATAACGATCAGACGTTGGGGTACAACTTTTTAAATGCAAGTAAAATTCTTCCCGAAATTGTCAACGAAAATGGTCGGGTCAATTTAACTGAAGACCAGGTTGCCAAGCTGAACCAATATTTAAGCACGCATGGCTTCCCAGCAGATATTAAATATGACAATGCGCCTAAGTTTGTTGTCGGCTACGTTAAATCTGTAGAGGATCATCCAAAAGCCAACCATTTGCAAATTACCAAAACTGATATTGGAACAGGTAAGGATCTTCAAATTGTCAGTGGCTCTCCGAACATGCGCGAAGATATTAAAGTCGTTGTAGCTTTAAGCGGTGCCATGATGCCTGACGGTCAAATTATTTGGCCGGGCGAACTTCGTGGTGTTGAGAGTGATGGGATGATTTGTTCCGGTCGTGAACTGGAACTGCCGAATGCACCACAGGTTCCCGGTGCGTTAATTTTGCCTGATGACTATCAGGTGGGAACTGCCTTTGATTTCAAAAAAGCACAGCATTTGTTTGACTAAATAATTTTGGGTGGATGAGTTATGAAGCATTATGATGGACCGGCTTTTTTTCGAAAAAAGGGGATTACAAGAACCCCGCGCAAAAAAAGTGAAATTAAACAAGTAAAAACACAGGATTTTGGCGACACCCAAGACAAGCGGGCTAAAAGTATTCTTAAACGAGATTCGGATAATGGGGATGAAACTCCGGCATTCTTGAAAGAGATTAAGAACTTTAAGCCGCAAAAACGGTCAAAGTCTGAAAAACGAAAACAACAGATCAAAACAAATTACTTTCTCAGTCAGGAGCGTCGACGACATCATTTATATGATGAGCTGACTCGTCGGCTGAGAATTACATATGATGACCTCATTGTCCTGGCTGATGAACAGAGCATTGAGGATCAGCAAAAAAACGAAGTGGTTAATAACACCACCACTTCAGAATCCAATCATCGGGTAAGTCATTTTGAAAATCAACCACAATCAATGAATCCACGAGTGGATGATTCCTCTAGTCACCACGAAATTGCGACTCGACGACTACCCAGGGAACCCAGAAAATCCTTGGCACATCACGGACTGGGACAATCCCTCAATTCAATAATCAACAAAGAGCAGGCCAGCAAAACTGACCTTTCTTTGTTTCACACTAAAAAAACAGATCAGTCTTCAGAACAAAAAACGGTCAGTCATGTACCAAATCTTGATGAGAGTGTAACTCATGCCACAGGTTCGCAGATAAACACACAATCTGATTCAAACAATCAGCGTGGGTATCATTTCCCTCCGCTTTCATTACTTTCCAAGCCGCAGGAGACTGAATCAGACTCAATTGATGATTGGATTTTACATCAGTCAGATATTTTAAACCAAACATTTTCTGCTTTTAAGGTCAATGCACAGGTTATGGATTGGACAAATGGGCCGACAGTTACCCAGTTTCAAGTTAAGTTGGCACTGGGAGTTAAAGTCAGCCGAATCACCAATCTGACCGATGATTTAAAATTGGCACTTGCCGCTAAGGATATTAGAATCGAAGCACCAATTCCAGGCAAAACGACAGTCGGCATTGAAATTCCTAATCCCGAGCCGAGACCAGTTGTTCTTTCTGAGATCATTTCAACTGAACATTTTAAAAAGAGTCAGAGCCCTCTGACGACTGCAATTGGCGTTGATTTATCAGGGACTCCGCGTACAGCCGACATTCGAAAAATGCCCCATGGATTAATTGCGGGAGCAACCGGATCTGGTAAGAGTGTTTTCATTAATAGCCTGTTGGTTTCCTTGCTGTACAAAGCCACTCCGTCAGATCTACGCTTACTGTTGATTGATCCAAAAGCTGTTGAGCTCGCGCCATATGATGGTATCCCCCATTTGCTTTCGCCAGTTATTTCTGATCCCAAAACGGCTGCCGCTTCGCTTAAATGGGTGACTGAGGAAATGGATCAGCGATACGAAAAATTGGCTGCTGCCGGTGCTAAAAATATTGAACAATTTAACAAGCAGGCGGATGATTCCGGCGATTATGGGCTCAAAATGCCTTATATTCTTGTGATTATTGACGAATTGGCTGACTTAATGATGGTGGCTTCCAGTGAGGTAGAGGATTACATTGTTAGAATTACGCAAAAAGCCCGGGCTGCCGGAATTCATCTCATTGTGGCAACCCAACGCCCAAGCGTGGATATCGTAACCGGAACGATCAAAAATAATATTCCAAGCCGAATTGCTTTCATGGTCTCCAGCCAGGTTGATTCGAGAACAATTCTTGATTCAGCCGGTGCGGAACGTTTACTTGGTCGTGGAGATATGCTATATCTAGGTAGTGGGGCTAACCAGCCGGTCAGACTCCAAGGGGCATTTGTTAATAATCAAGAACTTGATCGAATCATTGATTTTGTGCGCGAGCAGGGAGAACCGAAATATCTGTTTACGCCGGAAAGCTTGAAAAAATCAAGTTCCGAAGCAAGTTCTCAAGACCGATTAATGCCACAAGTTTTGAAATATATTGCAAATGAAGACACAATTTCTACTTCAAAGCTTCAACGGGTATTTTCAATCGGGTATAATAGAGCTGCAAACATTATTGATCATTTGCAGGAAAAAGATCTGGTTTCAGAGCAACAGGGTTCCAAGCCGCGGACTGTGTACTATAAGCCGACGACAAAAGGACCAGCTCCGGAATCACCGCAAGATAATCAAAAATAACATAATGGGATAGGTAGGATGTCTAATGAATTCAGATACGGTATATCATTTTGTCGGAATTAAAGGTACAGGAATGGCCGCAATGGCTTTGATCTTACATGATCGTGGTGAAAAAGTGCAGGGATCTGATATTGATCAATACACATTTACCCAACGTGGTCTTGAAAAAGCGGGTATCAAAATATTGCCCTTCGATGAGAACAATATTCACGAGGGCTTAACAGTCATTGCTGGTAATTCATTTACTGATGACCATCCAGAAATCAAGAAGTCCCGGGAAATGGGTCTGACAGTTTACCGTTATCACCAATTTCTTGGTAAGATCATCAAAGGTAAAACCAGCATTGGTGTTTCCGGCGCCCATGGTAAGACCAGTACAACTGGCTTGCTGTCCCATGTACTTTCCGGAATTGCACCAACCGATTATCTGATTGGTGATGGATCTGGTAAAGGTGTTCCAAACGCACGATTCTTCGTATATGAAGCAGATGAATACCGTCGGCACTTCCTCGCCACTGAACCGGATTATGCCATTATGACCAATATTGATTTTGATCATCCTGACTATTACAAGAGCATTGATGATGTTCAAGACGCCTTTCAAACGTTTGCCAACCAAACAAAGAAGGGAATCTTTGCATGGGGTGATGACAAACGTCTTCGCCAATTAAAAGCCAAGGTTCCAATTTATTACTATGGTTTGCATGATACCGATGACTTCCAAGCTGTTGATGTCAAACGAACAACCAGCGGCTCAAGCTTCAATGTTACGTACAAGGGTAAAGATCTGGGTAACTTCTCTGTGCCATTGTTTGGTGAACACAACATTTTCAATTCTTTAGCGGTCATTGCGGTTGCTTATTTTGAAGACGTTGACTTGGACGAAATTCGTAAAGAATTAAAGACATTCCAAGGAGTTAAACGCCGATTTGCTGAACGAAAGATTGCCGGCATGACCATTATTGACGATTATGCCCATCATCCAACTGAAATCAAAGCAACCATTGATGCTGCCCGCCAGGAATATCCTAGCAAGAAGATTGCCGTGGTCTTCCAGCCACATACCTTCAGCCGGACGATTGCCTTGATGGATGATTTTGCCAAGAGTTTGAATTTGGCTGACGAAGTCTTCTTGACACAAATCTACAGTTCACCTCGTGAAAGTCACGGTAAAGTTTCAAGTGAGGATTTGTCCAAGAAGATCAGCAAGGGCGGTCGAATTTTATCCGTTGACAATATGTCACCACTATTGGACTACGATAACGATGTGATCATTTTCATGGGTGCTGGTGATATTCAGAAATATGAAAAATCGTATGAAGATCTATTAAGTCACTTAAGCAAGAAAATTAATTAAGATATCTTATAAAAGCTGTTAATTGAGTGGTAATTGCTTGATTAATGGCTTTTATTTGTTAAAATTACTTAACAGTATAGGTATGAATGTCGTGTCTGAATCGATGCAATGTTTGAACTTATAAACAAAAGGGAGCGGATTTAATGAACAATTATCCAAATGAACAACAGGAAGCTCGGAAAGTCGTCAATAACGCGGCCGGATTAAATGCTTTTCTAACAAAAATGTACGGCTGGATGAGTTTAGCCGTTTTGGTTTCTGCTGCAACAGCATTTCTGGTTAGCGGATCGGTTGATGGTGGTATGGGTGTTTACATTGCAGCTCATCGAGGCGTGATGTTGGGATCGCTCGTCTTATGGTTTGCTTTACCATTTATTATCTCAATGCAGGCTTTGAAGCGACCAACACTTGCTTTTACAGTTCTGATGCTATACTCAATCTTGAGTGGCTTCGTTTTCGCAACAATCGCATGGGCGTACACTGGTGCTTCAATTGCCGCTGCCTTTGTATCTGCATCTGCAATCTTTATCACAATGACAACTGTTGGGTTGGTAACACATAAAAATCTCGATCGTTGGGGCGCACAGGCCACTGCAGCGTTGATTGCTTTAATCATCGCGATGGTAATCAACTTTTTCCTGCGTAGTACGTTGATCGCATTTGTCTTTTCAATCATTGCTGTCTTGATTTTCACAGTTTTGACTGCTTATGACACTCAAAAGATGAAACAGATGTATAATCAATATTCTGGTAATGGCGAAGTATCAATGACTGGTTTGGCTGTGTTCGGAGCTTTGCAGCTTTACTTGGACTTTGTGAACCTATTTATCCAACTACTTTCAATTTTCGGTAATAACGACCGTTAATTCAAATTTTGATAAACGATTAACCATTGACTTGGTTGATCGTTTTTTGTTATGTGTCGTGGTAAAATTAAAGTAATAGTTTTCATCAGAGGAGAAGTTAATGACTAAGAAATTATTATTAATCGATGGTAACAGTGTGGCTTTCAAAGCCTTTTATGCCTTATATACCGCGATGGACAAATTTACGAATTCATCTGGTTTGCATACCAGTGCTATTTATGGCTTTAATCGAATGCTTGATAAAGTTTTGACCGATGAGAAGCCAACCGATGTCTTAGTGGCTTTTGATGCAGGCAAAACGACCTTTCGAACTGAAATGTACGCTGATTATAAGGGTGGCCGCGCAAAGACGCCAACCGAACTTTCGGAGCAATTTCCGTTCATCAAAGAGCTGCTTAACAGCCGTGGTATTCAAACTTACGAATTAAAAAATTATGAAGCTGATGACATCATTGGGACTTTGGCGAAAAAAGCTGAAGAAGCTGGTGACTACCAGGTTGTCATTGTGACAGGAGATCGAGATCTTACTCAATTAACATCAGACAAGACAACTGTTCAGGTCTCTGTGAAGGGGGTAACCGAACTTGAAACCTACACACCAAAACATGTTGAAGAAAAATTAGGGGTAAAGCCAAGCCAGATCATTGAAATTAAAGGTCTCAAAGGCGATAATTCTGATAATTATCCCGGTGTTGAAAAGGTTGGGGACAAAACTGCCCTCAAACTCATTCAACAGTTTGGTACCATTGACAATTTGTACCAAAATATTGATCAAGTTTCCGGGAAAAAGTTAAAAGAACATCTGATTAATGATCAAAAGCAGGCCGAACGTGCCCACACTTTGGCAACCATCAATCGGGAAGCACCGATTACGGTTTCTTTGGATGACCTTAAATATCAAGGTGACGATATTGAGAAGCTGACCGATTTCTATGAGAGAATGGGGTTCAAGTCTTTTCTAGCCAAATTATCAGTCGATGATGATCACTCTGATGATCAAGAAGCCATTAAATATACTGTTTTGACGGCTGACAATGCCACCGAACTTGACCAATTCAAAGATGAAATCTCCTTTCATCTGGAAATGTCTGAAGAAAATTACCATATTTCACCTTTGGTTGGCTTTGCACTTGGTCAAGGTGACAAGTGGTATGTCACCAATAATTGTGAATTACTCAATAATGACCATGTTAAAAAATTGTTAACAAGCAGCAAAATCAAAAAGAATGTTTTTGATGCTAAACGAACTTACGTTGGCTTGTATCGGCAAGGCATCAAATTAGCCTATGTCGACTTTGATATGCTGCTGGTATCGTATTTGCTTAATACAACTAATAACAGTAATGATGTTGGAACAGTAGCCCATCTGCATGGGTACTACAATGTTAAAACCGATGAAGAGGTTTATGGCAAAGGAGCCAAGCGAACAATCGATACTGAATCACCAGAATTTCTTACTCATATGGTTCACAAGGTTAAGGCAATTGATCAGCTTCACGACGAAATGTTTAAGGATCTTGATGAACATAATCAAACCAAGCTCTATCGTGAGATTGAAATTAAGATTGCTTTTGTTCTTGCTCACATGGAAATCAATGGGATCAAAGTCGATTCGGCAACCTTGGAAAGTATGGGGAGCAAGTTCAAAGAACGACTTGCAGAAATCCAGCAGACAATTTACCAAGAAGCCGGTGAAGAATTCAATATTGGTTCACCTAAACAGCTTGGAAAAATTTTATTTGAAAAGCTGCGTTTGCCAATCTTAAAGAAGACCAAAACCGGTTATTCCACCTCGGTCGACGTTTTGGAAAAGTTGGCACCTGATGCACCTATTGTTCAGAACGTGCTGAATTATCGACAAATTGCCAAATTGCAATCTACGTATATTGATGGGTTGTTGAAGGTTATCCACAAAGATGACTCAAAGGTTCATACCAGATACCTTCAGACGTTGACCCAGACTGGTCGGCTGTCTTCAGTTGATCCAAATCTGCAAAATATTCCGGTCCGTTCGGAGGAAGGCCGTTTGATTCGTCAAGCTTTCATTCCATCACATTCCGGTTGGCAGATTTTTTCGTCAGATTATTCTCAAATTGAGTTGAGAGTCTTGGCATCGATCACCAATGATAAAAACATGCAGGATGCTTTCAAAAATGGTGAGGATATTCATGCCACCACCGCACGAAGAATTTTTGGCCTACCATCCAATGAAGAAGTAACGCCTGACCTCAGACGGCAGGCAAAAGCCGTGAACTTTGGGATTGTTTATGGGATCAGTGACTTTGGGCTGTCCCAAAATACCGGTATTACTCGGAAGCAAGCCCACCAGTTCATTCAGCGGTACTTCGAAGAATATCCTGGTGTGAAAAAGTATATGGAAGATATTGTAGAGTTTGCCAGAAACCATCGTTATGTTGAGACCATTGCTCACAGACGCCGCTACCTGCCTGATATTAATTCCAAGAGTTTCAACCTGCGTTCATTTGCTGAACGTACTGCAATGAACACGCCTATCCAAGGGAGTGCGGCAGATATTATTAAGATTGCCATGATCAATATGGCGGATGCAATTAAAGAGATGAAAACTCGGATGTTGCTCCAGGTGCATGATGAATTAATTTTTGAGGTTCCGGATGAAGAAATGGAAACCGTCAAAAAGTTGATTCCAAGTGTCATGGATTCGGCAATCAAATTACATGTGCCGCTAAAAGTTGAAAGTCACTGGGGCAAAACCTGGTATGATGCAAAATAAATTAAGCTAAATTGGGGGATCTGCAATGCCTGAATTACCTGAAGTTGAAACTGTTAGACGTGGGCTCACCCAGTTAGTCGAGGGTAGCACGATCCAAACGGTCGATGTCTTATATCCCAAAATGATTAATGTTTCACCTGAAGAATTTCAAGCTGCTCTTCGTGGGAAACAAATTATGAAAATTGATCGGCGGGGAAAGTATCTTTTTATCCGGCTGAGCGATAATTTAACGATTGTCTCCCATTTGCGGATGGAAGGGAAGTATGACGTTGAACCTGAGGGCTCACCAATTGACAAGCATACCCACATTATTTTTCATTTAACGGATGGTCGCCAATTACGATATAACGATACCCGTAAATTTGGTCGAATGAACCTGGTGGATACCGGTACCGAAATGCAGGTTGCCGGGTTGAAGACGATTGGCCCCGAACCTACAGAAGACGACTTAACAGTTGCTTATATGAAGAAAATATTTGCTAAAAGTCACAAAGTCGTCAAACCATTTTTGTTGGACCAGAGTAATATTGCCGGATTAGGGAATATTTACGCTGATGAAGTGTTGTGGTTGAGTAAAATTAATCCCCAGCAACCGGTGAATACTATTAGTTTGGCAAAAATTAAATTATTACGGAAAAGTATTATTGCCGAACTGAATAAAGCCATTGCCGGTCATGGAACCACAGTCCATTCCTACTCCACAGCTTATGGCGAGGCGGGAAACTTCCAAAACCAGTTAAATGTGTATGGCAGAGAAGGCGAACCCTGTCCAAGGTGTGGAACCAAGATTGTAAAAATTAAACTGGCTCAGCGGGGAACTCATTATTGCCCAAAGTGTCAGCCATTGCGTGGTGTTAAAAAATGACAAAATTAATTGGTTTGACTGGTGGAATTGCAACCGGGAAATCACTGGTGAGTGACTATTTGCAGCAACAGGGAATTCCAATTATCGATGCCGACTTGGTCACGCATAAAGTAGAACAAAAGGGGACTGAAGGACTTAAAGCTTTGGTTCGAGTTTTCGGTAGGCAAATTCTGCTACCCGATGGTTCATTGGACCGACGTGGACTGGGTCAAATTGTTTTCAATAGTCCTAATGATTTGAAAGCATTGGTCCGAACGATTGACCCATTTATCCGAGATGAAATTTTTAAACAGCTTGAAACCTACAAGGACGATGAATTAACTGTGTTGGACGCGCCAACGCTATTTGAAAATGGTTATGCGCATTTGGTTGATGAAGTTATTGTTGTATATAGCGATCCGGTCACCCAGTTGCACCGATTGATGAAACGCAATAAACTTAGTATCGTTGAAGCAAATACAAGAATTAAAAACCAATGGCCAATGCAGACAAAATGCGATTTGGCTGATACAATTATTTATAACTCAGGAACAGTTTCTACAACGCTGACACAAGTTGATAAATGGTTGGCAAACGAAATGAAATAGACGAGGTGAATGCCATGCAATGCCCTCATTGCGGATACAATGGCTCCAAAGTTGTCGACAGCCGGCCAACAGATGATGGCCGGGTTATTAGACGAAGAAGAGAATGTGAACACTGTGGTTTTCGGTTTACAACCTTTGAGCGGGTTGAAGTAACACCGTTGTTGGTTGTGAAGAAAAACGGGAACCGTGAAGAATTTAACAGAGAAAAATTATTAAAAGGAATTGTCAGATCGGCAGAAAAACGCCCGGTTTCTATGGATGCAATTACGAATTTGGTTGACCGGGTCGAAAACAAGCTGCGATCATTAGGTGAAAATGAAGTTTCCAGCCAGCAAATTGGTGAATTTGTGATGGAAGATTTGGTGAATTTGGACGAGATTGCCTATATTCGCTTTGCAAGTGTCTATCGCCAATTTAAAGATATGTCGGTATTTTATAAAGAGCTCAAAGAAATTATGGAAAAGGATAAGAAAAAGAATCAGGATAACTCGGAGGAAAAGTAAATGGAAAATCCTTTCGATAAGTTAACTCCTGATACAAAATATCTGATTACCAATTCCCACATTAACCGAAGCATAGATCACAGTGTCCTTACCAACTTGTACCAACCAATTATTGGTGAAAAGGCATTGGCATTGTATGATCTGCTGTGGTCGATGAGCCTGGATGACCATAATCAGTTGGTGCTGCACAAACATTATGAAATTCAGAGTATGCTCAATTGCAAAATTGAAGATCTTGTGGATATCAGAAAACAGCTTGAAGCCGTTAAACTGATTAACACACTTGTGTCTGCCAAAAAACCTGATGTATTGATTTATTCCATGAATCTTCCACTGACTGCTGAACAGTTTTTACGCACGGATATTTTGTCAATTATTCTGTTAGGCAAAGTGGGCGAAGTGACTTATCAACAAATTGTTGATCGATTAGTTGCAACACCGCCTGATTTAGGTGACACAACGAACATTTCAGCTTCATTGCTGGATCTGTTTAATGTTCCCCAAAATCTGATTAAGCAAATTCCTGGTTTTGTGAACGACGCCAAACAAAAAGTTGTCCAGTCAGCCGGAAATATCGATCCAAGCAGTTTTGAGCCCGACAGTAATCACTTTGATTTTCGGCTTCTTTTAAGCATGCTTGAGAATTCATACGTTGATGAAAACAGTGTCAAAGCTGCTCGTGATTTAGTTCTGTCTGAACATCTGCTTTACGGAATTGACGAAATTCAGATGGCTAAACTGATTCAAAAGGCGACCAATCTCAGTACCAATCAACTTAACCAGAGTCAGTTAAAGGCAATTATTGTTGATAATTTCAGCCAACAACAGGTGGGGACAGTGGAGCTTCAGCCAAAGCCCACATCTTCTCCTCGCAAAGCGACTTCAGGAAGTACTGATAACGCAACTGACCAACTGATTGAAATCAGTAAAAAGACCGCGCCGATTGTATTCCTACAGCAGATTAAAAAACAAAAGCATGGGATCGTGACAAGTGGCGAACAGCGGACGCTAAGCGAACTTGTTAATTTGCGTGCGCTTCCCAACGAAGTGATCAATATTCTGATCTATTATCTGTTGGTTGATGAGAACCGCTCGACCCTTAATAAAAACCTTATGTCAACCATCGCCGATGACTGGTCACAACATGATATTATCGATGCTGAAAAAGCGATCAACGAAATTAAGGAACGCCCAATTAAATTGAAAAAGCAGGCTGAAAAACGTGCTTCAAAATACAAGCAACGCAAAGTCAATGTTAAGGAGACTTTGCCTGACTGGGCAAAAGACGATCAGGCTTCAACATCAGGCCCAAAGCCAACAACTCAGCTGACAGAAGCTCAGAAAAAGCAATTAAAAGAACAACTGGATAAATTAAAAAAACCGGGAAGTAGGTGAGATTAAATGGAAAAAGTAAGTGACTTTGTCAAAAAATTGATGCAGGATCGTCAGTTTAAAGGCGGTAATGTCAGCGAAGGGTTTAAAAAGATTATCAATCAAATCAAAAATGATCCTGAAATTGCTCAATTTCTCAGTGATCATCGAGATGAACTTGCAGATGATGCGGTTGACCGATCCGCTTCAAAGCTTTACGAATATATGAACGTCAAGAATCAGATCAAAGAGAAAAAACGTTCATTTGCTCCCGGATACCTTCCGCAATTAGTCATTAATGACCATCTGATTGATATCTCGTATACTGCTTCTCCTGAAGTCATTGAAAAGCAGCGTAACCAATCCTTGGCACGGAGGATCAGAACGGTCTCGATGCCAAAGGATATTAAGAATGCCAGAATTGCCGAGTTCGAAGGAGCAGATCCCAGTAATCCGGATCCAGCCAGGTTCACAGCGTTGTCAATGGCTTTAAATTTTATTGATCAAATGAAGGCTGATCCTAAAACATTCCATCCGGGATTGTACATATATGGCCCATTTGGGGTCGGGAAAACGTATTTAACCGGTGCGATTGCCAATGAACTCGCAGATAATAATATTCAAACAACGATGGTTCATTTTCCAAGTTTTGCCGTCGAGATGAAGTCGGCAATTACCGATAACACGGTGACTGAAAAAATCGATGTGATCAAAAAATCACCGGTTTTAATGATTGATGATATTGGAGCCGATTCAATGTCATCATGGGTTCGTGATGAAGTTTTGGGAGTTATCTTGGAATATCGGATGCAACAGCAATTACCAACGTTCTTTACATCCAATTTCTCGATGAAACAACTTGAACAGGAACATCTGCGGATTAACCAGAAAGGTGACGATGAACCGTTGAAAGCAAAACGGCTGATGCAGCGAATTAAATTCCTGTCTCGTGAGGTTGAAATGACTGGAAAGAACCGGCGGCCCGTTTAATTTGCAAAATTGATTGACTTTTTTCAAAGTCAACTCTATACTAAATGTCAATGAATCAAAGAGACATGACAATTACTTCTCATCACAGGGAGAACGGTTCTAGCCTGCAAGACCGTTTGTTTAGAAATTAATTGTTACCACTCTTTGAGAATGGATTGCGGATAATGCTTTCCCGGTCGGTACCGTTAGCAGCCACTTGAGAGCTTTTTGGATATTTGTATCCAAAAATCCAATTTGGGTGGAACCGCGCTAATTGCGTCCCTGATATACTTTATTAGTATATCAGGGACTTTTTTTGTGGCTCCAATTAAAATATAAAGGGAGTAAGAGATATGTCACAACTTTCATTTGAATTTCCAGATGGTAGTGTTAAGCAGTTTGATGATGGCGTTACTTCAGAAGATATTGCCAAGTCAATTGCCGTAAGTTTAGGTAAAAAAGCCGTTGCAGCAAAATTGGACGGTAAGCTTGTCAATAACGATGAGCCTTTACACAAGGGTGGTAAGATTGAAATTATCACTTCAGACAGTACTGATGGTTTGAGTGTTTTACGAGCTACTGCAGCTCAAATTTTAAAGATGGCAATTGCCAACGGTTTTGACAATATTCATTTTGGCGAAAGTGATGCCGATGAGGATGGATTCTTTGTTGATACCGACAAACCGGATACCCAAATCAGTGTTGATCAGTTGGAAAGCTTAAGCCAGTCCATGCACAAGATTATTAAACAGGATTTACCTATCAAGGTTGTATTTCTGAGTGCTGCTGACGCTGCCAAGGCTGCCGGCGATGATCCATACCAAACCGAATTAGTTAAAGAAAACGAAGTTGACGGTAAAGTTAAATTCTTCGAAATTGGCGACTTTAAGTCAATTGCCGAAGGTGCTGTATTACCTTCAACCGGAAAAGTTAAAATCTTCAAGTTACTCTCAGTTGCCGGTGCATACTGGCAGGGTAAGTCATCCAACCCAATGCTGCAACGGATTTACGCAACAGCATTTAACAAACAAAAGGAATTGGATGCCGATCTTGAAAAGCGTAAAGAAGCCCATGAACGTGATCACCGGGTTATTGGTAACGAACTTGATCTGTTCTTCGTTGACCCTAAAGTAGGTGCCGGACTCCCATACTGGATGCCAAATGGTGCCACAATCAGAAGAACTATCGAACGTTATATCGTCGACAAGGAAGTCGACAACGGTTACCAACACGTTTACACACCAGTGCTTGCCAACCTTGACCTTTATAAACAATCTGGTCACTGGGCACATTATCGTGAAGATATGTTCCCACCAATGGACATGGGTGATGGCGAAATGCTTGAACTGCGTCCTATGAACTGCCCAAGCCATATTCAAATTTATAACCACCATATCCGTTCATATCGTGAACTTCCACTTAGAATCGCTGAACTTGGGATGATGCACCGTTACGAAAAATCAGGTGCCTTATCAGGACTTCAACGAGTTCGTGAAATGACTTTGAACGATGGTCACACATTTGTTGCGCTTGACCAAATCCAAGAAGAATTTAAGAACATTTTGAACCTCATGGTTGACGTTTATCACGATTTTGACATCAACGATTATACGTTCCGTTTGAGTTATCGTGATCCAAAGAACACTGAAAAGTACTTTGATGACGACGAGATGTGGACAAAGGCTCAAACCATGCTCAAGGGTGCCATGGACGAAATGGGATTGAAGTACACCGAAGCAGAAGGTGAAGCTGCATTCTACGGTCCAAAGCTTGATGTTCAAACTAAGACCGCACTTGGTAACGAAGAAACATTGTCAACCATCCAACTTGACTTCATGTTGCCTGAAAGATTTGATCTTCATTATATTGGTGAAGATGGTAAGCAACACCGTCCAGTTATGATTCACCGTGGCTTGGTTTCAACCATGGAGCGATTTGTTGCCTACCTGACTGAAATTTATAAGGGTGCATTCCCAACTTGGCTGGCTCCACACCAAGTTAAGATTATCCCTGTCAGCCAAGATAAACATCTTGACTATGCTAAGAAGATCAACGAACAGCTTCGTGCATTGAAGATCCGTTCATCAGTTGATACCCGTGCAGAAAAGATGGGTTATCTGATTCGTGATGCTCAGACCCACAAGATTCCATATACGTTGGTTGTTGGTGATGAAGAAGTCAGTGGCAACAGTGTTTCAGTACGTAAATATGGTGAAAAGGATACACAGTCAGAGTCTGTTCCAGACTTTATCGATGAAGTATCCAAAGATATTGCTTCATATTCACGCGAAGATTAGGATTGATTACAGCAGATCACTTATCAACCGGGTGAATTGTTCACCATTGACATATAAGTGATTAGATGATATTATTTAATAGTTGTTCAAATGAAAGCAGGAGCTACCCGCTTCTCGCCTGAGTAAATTTCTAAGTTTGCTGGGCATGATATCGAGTAAGAACTTGGTTATCCAAGGTCTTTAATTGAGAGCGGGCGCAATTCTGTGCCCGCTCTCTTTCTGCTTTTTCAAATTATTCGGAGGTGAAGTACCATAGCAAAAGATATGATGGTTAATGATGGAATCCGTGCTCGTGAGGTTCGTTTGATTGGTGCTAATGGTGATCAACTTGGTGTTAAGACTAAGTCAGAAGCGCTTCAGTTAGCTGAAGACGCTGATTTGGATCTTGTCCTGGTTGCACCGAAAGCCAAACCACCAGTTGCAAAGATTCTTGATTATGGGAAGTATCGTTTCGAGGAACAGAAAAAGGAACGTGAATCCCGTAAGAAGCAAAAAGTCATCAGTGTCAAGGAAGTCCGACTAAGCCCAACAATTGATGTGAACGATTTTAACACCAAGTTGAAGAATGCCAAGAAGTTTTTGGCAAAGGGCGAAAAAGTTCGTGTATCAATTCGATTTAAAGGACGTGCCATTACCCATAAGGATATTGGCCGAAAAGTTCTCGACCGGATGGCTGCTGAAACGGCTGATGTTGCTGCCGTTACTCAACGACCAAAGATGGACGGAAGAAGCATGTTCTTAATGCTTTCTCCAAAAGACCAAGATCAAAAATAATAGTTGTTAAATACTTGAGGAGGATTTTTACCAATGCCTAAACAAAAAACTAACCGTGCTGCAGCAAAACGTTTTAAGAGAACTGCCAACGGTGGATTTAAGAGTGCCAATGCTTACACAAGTCACCGTTTCCACGGTAAGACAAAGAAGCAACGCCGCCAACTTCGTGGTACTAGTATGATGGACAAAACTAACATCAAGACTTACAGAAAGTTATTGCCACATCTATAAAATCAACTATACATTCATTATTACTTTTTTAAAATATAGGAGGAATTCAAAATGCCACGAGTAAAAGGTGGAACAGTCACACATGCACGTCGTAAGCGTGTTTTAAAATTAGCTAAGGGTTACCGCGGTGGAAAGTCTCGTTTATTCAAGACTGCCAAAGACCAAGTCATGAAGTCACAAGTTTATGCATTCCGTGACCGTCGTAACAACAAGGGTAACTTCCGTAAGATCTGGATCGCGCGTATTAACGCTGCTGCACGTCTTAACGACCTCAGCTACAGCCAATTTATGCACGGTTTGAAGCTTGCCAATATTGACATGAACCGTAAAATGCTTGCTGATTTAGCTGTTAATGATGCAGATGCTTTCAAAGCACTTACAGACGAAGCTAAAAAGGTACTTAAGTAATTTTGATGTGCTAAAATGACTTTCACCGATAGTTTGGTGGAAGTTTTTTTAAATAAATTTACTATATTTAAGGAGCGACATATGTTGTCTCGATTTAAACCGACATGGATGATCGGAGATATTTACACGATTTCCCCTCAATTCTTGTTGGATCATAATATCAACTGTGTTCTAACCGATTTAGATAATACGTTGGTGCCCTGGAATTCTAAAAAAGGTTCCGAGGCATTGCGCAACTGGTTATCAGAAAATAAAAAATATGGCATTAAGGTTATTGTTGTTTCTAATAACAGCCACAAGCGGATTCAGAAGGCTGTGCAGAATTATGAACTGCCTTTCATTCCTCGTGCTATGAAGCCGTTAACGATTGGTATTCGACTTGCGTTAAAGAAATTTAATTTGAAAAAGCGAAATACCGTTATGATCGGCGATCAATTGATGACTGATGTTGTCGCTGCCAACAGCTGTGGTGTGCGAAGCATCCTTGTGAGGCCACTTGTACGTGATGATGCTTGGAATACGACAATCAACCGTTACTTTGAAAAAATTGTATGGAATAAACTATCTAAAAAATATCCGGATTTACATTGGAAATAGGAGGAATTATGGCAAATAATGAAGTTATTGTTGACGGTGAAGTCGTTCATTGTGTGGGTTGTGGTGCAGCAGTTCAAACGACTGACAAGGATGCACTGGGATACACACCAGAATCTGCTTTGAAAAAGGGCTTGGAAAATGGTGAAGTATACTGCCAACGTTGTTTCAGACTTCGACACTATAACGAAATTGCCCCCGTCAGTTTGTCAGATGATGACTTCTTAAAGCTGTTAACGAGCATTTCTGATACCGACTCACTGATTGTATATGTTGTCGACATATTTGATGTCAACGGCAGCATGATCCCCGGACTACACCGATTTGTCGGCAATAATCCGGTTTTATTGGTCGGAAATAAATTGGATGTATTACCAAAAGCTTTGAAGAAGAATAAGGTGAAGGATTGGCTGCGTCAGCAAGCCAACGCTGCAGGAATTCGACCAATTGGCGTAGAGCTGATTTCCGCAAAAACAAACTTCGATATTGATCATTTATTGGATCAGATTGAGAAGTATCGGAAGGGCAAAGACGTGTACGTTGTTGGGGTTACCAATGTGGGTAAGTCCACTCTGATTAACTCAATTGTCCGCCAGTCAACGGGTATTAAAGAATTAATCACAACCTCAAGATTCCCTGGGACGACTTTGGACAGAATCGATATTCCATTGAAAGATGGCCATAATTTAGTCGACACACCAGGAATCATTCAGCCTGAACAAATGGCTCACCACCTAACAGGTAAAGAATTGAATCTTGTCACCCCACAGAAAACGATTAAGCCTAAGGGATATCAATTAAACCCTGGCCAAACGCTGTTCTTTGCTGGAGTTGGGCGTTTTGACTACAACGCTGGTGATAAACGTCACGGCTTTACGGTTTATGCAGAAAATAATTTATTCATCCACAGAACCAAGTTGGAAAATGCTGATGAATTTTATGCGAGTCATGTTGGTTCATTTCTAACACCTCCAACCGAAGATCAAAAAGATGCCTTTCCACCTTTGGAGCCACATGAATTCAGGTCAACTGAAAAAAGTGATCTGGTCATTGAAGGGCTTGGATGGGTGACAATTCCTGCTGACGTTTCGGTGACTGGTTGGGCGCCCAAGGGCGTTTCTGTATTGATTCGTCCCGCAATGATATAGAATAAAGAGGTATTTATGAAATTAACAGGGAAACAGAAGCGTTTTTTAAGAGCTAATGCTAATCGGATGCGGCCAATATTTGAAGTTGGAAAAAATGGTCTTTCTTCAATTTGGCTGGATGAGATTCAAAAAGCACTTGATACCAGAGAACTTATCAAGATCAATGTCCTTCAGAATTCTACTGCTACGGTAGATGATATTATGGAATATATTGAGACAAAGAGTGACGTCACTGTTGTTCAAACAATTGGTAAGACGCTGGTATTGTTCAAACCATCAAAAAATGCAAATAATCAAAAATTATCCACTGAAGTTTTTGCAATCTAGAGGTAATTTGGTATGTCGAATGTCATGAATCATGTTGAAACATTAATGCAAACGAAAACGATCCAGCATAAGCCGGGGAAACGAATTGGCATTCTTGGTGGAACATTCAACCCAATTCACAATGGTCATTTGATCATTGCAGAGCAGGTGTTGGACCAATTGGGACTGGATAAGGTCTGCTTTATGCCGGATGCCAACCCACCCCATGTCGATAAAAAATTTGCGATTGATGCCAAGGACCGGGTAGCGATGATCAGTGGATCCATTCGCGACAATCCTAAATTTGCGATTGAGATGACAGAAATCATTCGTGGGGGTGTCAGTTATTCCTACGACACTATGAAACAGTTGACTCAACAACATCCTGAAAACCACTATTATTTTATAATTGGTGGTGATATGGTCAATTACCTGCATAAATGGTATCGCATCGATGACTTGGTCGAAATGGTTTCATTTGTCGGTGTTAAGCGCGATGGTTACACCCCAGTATCAAAGTATCCAGTTATCTGGGTTGATGTGCCATATATCGATATTTCATCATCTCTGATTCGTTCCAAGATTCGGCAGCATCAATCGATTAAATATCTGGTGCCATCGTCTGTAGAACGTTATATAAAGGAGAACCATCTTTATGAAAAGTGATCAATTAACATATGAAGGTCATTTTGTCCCGTATTCTCGCCCCGAGTTAGTGGCTAAGCTGCGTGATGCTTTGACCGATAGTCGTTTTCAACATTGTTTGCGGGTTGAGCAGACTGCGATGAATTTAGCTGAGCGAAACGGCGTCAACGTCGAAAAAGCTGCAATTGGCGGCTTGGTTCATGATTATGCCAAGCAGCGGCCGGACGAAGATTTCATCGAAGCAATTAAGGAATACCATATGGATCCCGAATTGCTCAATTATGGGAACGCAATCTGGCATGGGGTAGTTGGTTGGATTTTCGTTAAAAATGAGCTGCAGATCACTGATATTGATATCTTAAACGCCGTGAGATACCATACGGTTGGCCATCAGTATATGACCCCGTTGGAACAAATTGTTTACATGGCTGATTATATTGAACCAGGCAGGGATTTTCCAGGAGTTGATGATGCCAGGAAAATTACGATGAATAATTTGAAAGATGGGGTGGCATACCAGACCAAGCAAACCTTGGGTTATCTGGTAGGTCATGACAAACCTGTTTTTCCACAAACCATTGTCACTTATAATAGTTGGGTACCAGGTTCGGGATTAGATTAAGGAGTAAATATGAATAGTAAAGAAATTTCAGAAATTGTTGTGCGTGCTGCAGACAGCAAGCGTGCCAACGACATTGTTGTTCTTGATATGCAAAAGGTTAGTCTGATGGCAGATTATTTTGTCATTGCCGATGCAAATTCAAGTCGTCAGGTTAAAGCAATCGCCGATGAAATTGTCGACCAGGTTGAAGCAGGCGACGTCAATGTGTATAGTGTTTCAGGTAAAGATACCGCCCGTTGGATTTTGATTGATCTTGGGGATGTTGTTGTCCATATTTTCCAGAAAGAAGTTCGTGACTTCTACAATTTGGAAAAGCTTTGGTCAGATGCACCAATCGTTAATACCGATTCGTGGGTGGAGGCTTAATGATATATACTGAATTCGCCAAATTTTATGATGATTTATTTGATGCAACTCTATATGAACGTTGGGCAGCTTATGTTGTCCGTCAAGCAAGAATTACCGGCAAAGAAAATAATGAGTTGAAAATATTAGATCTTGCTTGTGGAACTGGCCGATTGGCGATTAAATTAGCTCAAATGGGCTTTCAGGTTACGGGAGCAGATTTGTCTGAGGACATGCTGACGATTGCGGAGCAGAGATCTCGCGAACCAAACGTTGAGGTGCCTTTTATTCAAACGGACATGCGGTCGATGGATGGGTTGGATCAATATGACATAATTACCTGTTTTGATGACTCCCTGAACTATCTCGTTGATCAGACTGATTTACAGGCGACATTTAAAGCTGTTAATGCTCACTTAAATTCACGAGGGCAGTTCATGCTTGATATGATTACCCCTTATCAGGTTACCGAAGTATATCCGGGTTATATGTACAATTATCGTAGTGAAGACGCAGCGTTTATGTGGACGAGTTATGAAGGTGATTTCGCACCAATGGCCGTCGAACATGAATTAAACTTCTTCCAATATAATGAAGATAAGGATGCCTATGACGCATATAATGAAATTCATCGTGAGCGGGCATATGAGCATGAAGAGATTGATAAGATGTTAGACCAGGCCGGATTTTCCGGCACGACACCAAGAACCGATTTTGGTGAAAAACCATTTACTGATGAAACCAAACGGTGGTTCTTCAGTACTCATAAGAATTAAGGAAGTTGAGAAACATGCTCCAGGCAGTCGGGATCGTTTCAGAATACAACCCATTTCATAATGGGCATTTGTATATGTTGAATCAAGCCAAAAAGGAGACCAGCGCTGATGTCAGTGTTGCAATTATGAGTGGCAATTGGCTCCAGCGTGGGGAACCTGCAGCATTTGACAAGTGGCAGCGAACCAGATCAGCGTTGCTTAATGGCGTTGATCTGGTCGTTGAGCTGCCACTTTTTAGTGCTGTCCAGCCATCTCATTTGTTCTCAAAAGGTGCTGTTGACCTGGCAATTCAAATGAGATGTAAATGGTTGGCATTTGGCGCCGAGCATCCTGATATGAATTACCAACGATTGATTGATAATCAGCCTGAAGATAAGAACAGTTTTAAACGGTTTGATAAGCCTTATGCTTCGATTTTTCAAGACTATCTATTCTCTAAAACCGGTATTCGCTTAAACCAACCCAATGATGTTTTAGGATTTGGTTATGCTAATGCCAACTTTGACGCAGGGTCGCCATTGGACTTGGTTCCGTTGCAACGGATGGGCAGTGAGCACGATGATACTCAAATTGAGCTCAGTGCGTCCATTGCCAGTGCCACGGCTATTCGAAAGGCCATCAAGGATCATCAAGAGTCCAGTATTCAAAAAGTGGCTCCCAGGCCAACGTTGGACATGATTCGCAACAATCAGATGATGGACTGGAGTGACTTTTGGCCATTCCTCAGATTTGAATTGGTGGAAAATCCAGTTGACAAGCTTCATGAAATATATCAAATGACTGAAGGAATCGAGTATCGGCTGAAGCGGGCTGCCATCAAGGCTAATAATTTTAAAGAATTTTTACATTTGGTCAAGACCAAACGATATACCTATACGCGGATTCAGCGTCTTTGTGTTTATGTGTTGCTGCATGCTGCAGCTCGTGATATGCTTCTGACAGGCGGGTATATCCGCTTATTGGGGTTTAATTCAACAGGTCAGAAATACCTCAACCAGATCAAAGGTGAACTCGAATGGCCGCTGATTACAAAAATTAATGATGATGTTGTTGCCGACTTTATTCAAATGGACTTTCGTGGGGGAATGCTGACACAGATGATTACTGGCGCATCTCAAGATTTTTATCGCCATCCTATAATCATTGAATAATCAGTAAACTCCTATCAAGGAAAACACCTTGACAAGGCTATTTGTTGCCGGTATAATAAGTTTTGTTGCATTGGAGGAATTATATTGAAATGGTACTTCAGAGACTTGCAAAAGTACTCAGATACTGATCCTTTCACATTCAATGAGAAGCTTTCCATTAAAGCCGATTTGCTGGATCGATACGCCGATGAGGTGATTGATGCATCCGACTTTAACATTGAAGGAACTGCATTTGCTGATCAAGGTGACGTGATTATTGATAGTCACATCGTTGGAAAGCTTGTGGTCCCTTCGTCACGTTCGTTGACGCCTGTCGACTTGCCATTAGATTTCAAGGTTGAGGAATTCTATGTTCCTTCCAAGGCTGCGGAATCAAGATATGGCAAAGATGACGTTGTCTTTGTTTTAGGTGAAGACGATATGGTGGATATGCAGAGTGCCGTTGTTGATAATGTTATTTTGCACATTCCTATGCACGTCTTGTCTCCTGATGAAATTGCTGGGCAAAAGATGCCAAGTGGAAACGACTGGGATGTTATGACAGTCGATGACTACAGCAAGCAGAAGGCAGAATTAAAAACTGTTGATCCACGTCTGGCAGAATTGAAGAACTTTTTTAAGAATCGCGATTCAAAATAGCTGGACTTAAAATTTCACTAGTGGATATTTTATTTTTACGAGGAGGGAAAAAGAATGGCTACACCAGCACGTAGAACTTCTAAAGCTAAAAAGCGCATGCGTCGCGGTCACATCAAGTTGACGACTCCTAATTTGAGCCTCGACCCAAAGACCGGTGAATACACCATGCCACATCACGTTTCACCATCAGGCTTTTACAAAGGCCGTAAAGTTATCAAAGATAACAAGTAATTAATAACCAATTTAGAACGCCATGGATTCTAAATTGGTTTTTTTGTACACTTTTTTAGTATCAAAAAGGGCTCATACGAAAATTTATTTCGTATGAGCCCTTAGTTTTTATATTAAGAATTACTTGGTGAAATCAACAACCATCCGGCCAACGATATTGTTAGCTTTCATTTCATCGATAATGTCGTTTACTTCGTCAAGACGGCGAGTTTGAACGATAGGCTTAACTTTACCTTCAGCACCAAATTGGAAGGTTTCAGCAAGATCTTGTCGGGTACCAACAAGGGAACCGGCAACTTGAATGCCATCTAGAACAGTCTTGTCGATGTTCAATGCCATATCACCCTTTGGAAGGGCAACGGCAACCAATTTACCATCTGGACGTAAAGCATTAACTGAAGTGGTGAATGCATCTGTTGTAACGGCAGTGATTTGTGCGTTATGAACACCGCCAACTTTCTTTTGGATTTGGTCGGCAACATCTGGGTCATGACGATTGATTGTAATTTCTGCACCGTTATCTCGGGCAGCTTGCAGCTTTTGCTCATTACCATCAACGGCAACAACATGAGCACCAAAAACGTTATGAGCATACTGAACGGCAAGGTTACCCAAACCACCACAGCCGACAACTTCAACCCACTGACCTGGACGAGTTTCACCAACTTTAAGGGCTTTGTACATCGTTACACCGGCACAAGTTAATGAAGTGGCTTCAACTGGATCAAGGCCTTCAGGAACTTTAACGGCATAGTCTGCAGGAACAATAACTTCTTCAGCCATTGCGCCGTCGACGGTGTATCCAGAATTTTGAACGTTGCGGCAAAGAGTTTCACGACCAGTGATGCAATACTCACAATGGCCACAGCCTTTGAAGAACCAGGCGATTGATACTCGATCACCAATCTTTAAATTAGTGACGTCATCTGCAACTTGGATAACTTTACCAACACCTTCATGACCAATAATTCGGCCAGGAACCTTACCAAAGTCTCCTTCGGCAACGTGAAGATCCGTGTGACATAATCCACAATATTCAACTTTAACTAAAGCTTCACCTTGGTGGATTGGGCGAAGAGTAACATCTTTAATATCGACATATCCATCGACTGGATCTCTAACAACAGCAGCTTTCATAGGTTTAATCATCCTTTTTGTAATATATTTTCAAACAAGCTTATTATAAACAGGAAAGGCGGCGTTGGCAAGTGAAAATCTACACAAATGTTCAAAACTTGAAAATAATTTCCAATTGTTTACTACTTTTATAAGTTTTGGCAAAGTAAAACCCTTAAACTCTCATAATTATGGTAAAATGAGAGTTATGTTAAAAGGTTTCTACGTTACTAATAAACAAATTAAGATATTTTATAGGAGAGCTGATCATTTATGAGTCGAATTTTGATTATTGAAGACGAAAAGAATTTAGCCCGATTCGTTGAATTGGAATTAAAGCACGAAGGTTACGATACCCAGGTTGAACTCAATGGCCGAACTGGTTTGCAGGCAGCATTGGATGAAAACTTTGATGTTATTTTACTTGATTTAATGCTGCCAGAGCTTAATGGAATGGAAGTTGCCCGTCGATTACGTGAAAAGAAAAACACACCAATTATTATGATGACTGCGCGTGATTCTGTGATTGACCGCGTTTCTGGATTTGATCACGGTGCGGATGACTATATCGTTAAGCCATTTGCCATTGAAGAATTATTGGCACGAATTCGGGCATTGCTTCGTCGAATCCAAATTGAAAATGATCAACAAAAGAGCAATAAAAAATCAGTGACATTTAAAGACCTGACTATCGAAAAAGAAAGTCGAATTGTTCGCCGAGGAGACGATGTGATCAATCTCACAAAACGTGAATATGAACTATTACTCACTTTGATGGAGAATGTCGACGTTGTTTTGGCACGGGATGTGCTGCTTACCAAGGTTTGGGGATATGATTCGGAAGTTGAAACCAATGTGGTGGATGTGTATATCCGATACCTGCGAAACAAGATTGATCGCCCAGGCGAGAACAGTTATATTCAAACAGTTAGAGGCACGGGGTACGTGATGCGCTCATGAGCCAACCCAAAACGAAACAAAAGAAACGAAAGACATCGCTAAAATGGAAGTGGGCATTTTTTACGTCCATCGGCGTTTTAGCGATCGTTGTCATTTTTTCGGTTTTAATTTTTAATCGATTTACAAATGTCTTGCTGCAGCAAGAACGGGCACACATTGATAACACACTTAGTACTGTGTCGTCGCGATTGTCCAATTACTCGTCGCCGTTGTCAAAAGGTGATGTGGCTTACTACTTGAAGCCAAAGATAACCAATAGCAATGACCAGGTGACTCAGGCGGATGGCAATGATTTGTATTCCAATTCTCTCATTGTTAACTTTTCCAGAGATAATATTCTGGTTAACGTATACGACGTTAATGGAAAAGAGCTGTTTGAATCACGCAAAGGTGCTGTTAAGTACTACAATTCAAATAAGCGAAAAATATTTACATCCAGACAAGATGGTCGCCAGGTAATGGTTGGGGCTGAACCCCTCATATCAAAGAAAAACGGATCGCTCATTGGTTATGCTCAGGTTACGGATAAGTTGGATAATTATCGAGCAACTGCAAACAAATTACTGGTGATTTTAGTCATTTTGGTCATGATCTCCGTCTTATTGACAATGATTTTTGCCTACATTCTGGCTCAGGAATTGCTTAGGCCAATTAATTCAATTCAAAAGACGATTAATGAAGTTAAAAGTGATCCCGATTCCGATGCCAGAGTTCCGGCTTTTCGATCCAATGATGAACTAACCGATTTGGCGGAACTATTAAACGGTATGTTGGACCAGACTAAGCGGTATATTGATCAACAACAGCAATTTGTTGAAGACGTTTCTCACGAACTAAGAACGCCAGTGGCTGTTATTCAAGGCCACATTGATATGCTCCTGCGATGGGGGAAGGATGATCCCGAAGTTCTGGAGGAATCCTTGAAGGCATCCCTTCAGGAAACAAATCGGATGAAGAGCTTGGTTTCCGAGATGCTTGATTTATCCCGCGCCGAACAAATTGAAATCAATTACGGTGAAGAAATAACCGACGTTAATCAAGTGTTCGAACAGGTGTACAACGATTTCAAAATGATTCATCCTGATTTCACGTTTACTTTTGATGATGACACTCACAACGATGTTTACGTTAAAATTTATCGTAATCATTTGGAACAGGTTCTGGTCATTCTTTTGGACAATGCCATCAAGTATTCAACCAAACGTAAGGAAGTTCATTTGTCTCTCTCTACGTCGTTATCAATGGTCAACATCGCCATTCAAGACTTTGGTGAAGGAATTTCCGAAGCTGATAAGCAAAAGGTCTTCAATAGATTTTACCGTGTTGATAAAGCACGTAGTCGGGACAAAGGTGGTAACGGGCTCGGCCTTTCAATTGCTCACCGGCTGATTGAAGCTTACCACGGTAATATTTGGATTGAGAGCTCTTTGGGATATGGTTCTATCTTTCAAATCAATCTTCCTATCATGCAGAATATGCCGGAGGAAGAACCCGATGACGAGTCTAAAACGCCGGATTCTGAAGATAATTCAGAGCTGCCGGAAGGTATCTTGGATACTTCCAAGGAGAAGCCAAACCAGCAGCCACACGATTCACAAGATGATAACTCTAAAACAAATTAAAAACGCTGAAGGATTATGAGATCAAACAACTCATTTTGTTTCAACGTTTTTTGTGTTTTAATTCAATTTTCCAAGTTCACGCCGAACCTCAGGGGCTTCACTTTTACTGCTGGTGAAGATGATTCGATCGTTCAGTTTCAAAGATGTGCCACCGGATGGACGGATGAAACGTTTATCACGATAGATTTGCGTGATGGTAATTTTGTCAATAAAGGGAATGTTTCGAACCTGGATATCAGCATAGCGGCTGTTCTTGAGTGCAACTTCATAAACACTGGAGTCGGTTGAGGTCATCAGTCTCATTGTGGACGGAGCTTCAATTAACGCACGGAGCATACTGATATTGACGTCAGGAGTGTTATATAGCTCAACACCAAGTTTATTAAGCTCGTCGCGCCGTTCATCGAGGATGTTTCGATCCTCAAATCTGACGATCACTCGTCGTACACCATAATTTTTAGCTATTTTCGCAAGTTCATAATTTTTTTCGGAATTGACCTGTCCCAGTACAACGACATCAGCATCAAAGACGCCATTTTGAATCATAAATTGAGGATCCAGACTGTCTAGAAGGTGGATCCTTGTTTCACTATTAAACGCACGGTAATTATGCTGGTTGTTGGTGTACATGGTTACTTCATACCAACTTTTTGCTAACTGTTGAGCAACTGGAACGGTTGTTAAATTAGTCCCAATGAAGTGAACCGTCGCCTTTTTGAGATCCGCAGCTTCGGAAGAATATAACTTGTTAAAAATCATCGGGCCAAAGATACAGGTAATGACTGCCGACAAAAGAAATGCTCCAGACTGCTGATTGGTGATTCGATGGAGATGTCCGGCAACCTGTAAAACGGCCAGCACAACGGTAATTGTTGTCACAGACATTGCTGTCCCGGCGATTGCATTAGCATTTTTGAAACGCAGCCTTAGTGCAAAAAACAGCAAACTTTTTGCCATGACATAACCAATGAAAATGACGGGAATCATCAGCAGTGTATGGGGGTTACCAATTAACTGTCGCAAGTTTAAATTGACACCGCTCATGATGAAGAAAATGGGAATAAAGAAGCCATAACCGATAGCATCCAACCGAACCTTGGTTTCTTCATGGGGTTCTAATAGTTTGATGACAATTCCTGCTAAAAATGCTCCCAAAATGCCTTCTGCACCAACCGATTCAGCAACAGTAACAAGGGTAACGATCATGAAAAACGATAACCGGATATCCACCTGGGTGGTTGACTTGTTGATTTGATCAAAGAAATGGAAGAATGCTTTAAAACGCCAAAATAATAAAGCAGCAACAACCAAAATGAGTAAGATCAGCCATAAAGACTTTGAATGCGGGCTGTAAGCGGATGCATAGAAAGTCAAGCCTACCATGGGTACTACTTCACCTAAAGCTGCAATTAGCAGAATTGTTTGCCCAAATGGTTTGCTGAGGAGTTCTTTTTCCTTTAATCCCGCGATGACAATGCCAAGTGAAATCGTCATGAACAAAATTGCCGCCAGCCAGATATCTGAAAAGAGATGTGACAGTTTCAAGACAGCAGCCATCACCAGCGACATCGCTACAATCGATGCGTAAGCAATCAACGCAATTTGGAGGACTGAGTGTTTTGGCTGATTGTGGCGGGCCTTTTGCTCAAGAGGTGAGAGTTCCTGCGGCTTCGTTTTGAACAAGCTGAAGTCAATTTCCATTCCGCTCAAGAACAGCAGGAATATGACACCGACGTTTTGGAGAATACTGAGTGTATCGGATGTGGTAATCCAATTAAAAAGTGAGGGGCCAAGGAAAACACCTACAATAATTTCCACCACTGCGGTTGGCAGAAACGTTATTCGAAAACGTGCCATTGCCAATGGGATGACGAGTGCCGCTAATAGGATAATCAGCAGTGATATTTGATTCATAATTGTTCACAGCTCTTTTCTTGAAAAATATACATCAATATCCTACCATTTATCGCAATCTTTTTGGTGTAGTTTTATGTAAATGCAATTTTGGGGTATAAAAAAACACATCTGTTGGGATGTGTTTATGCATTGCTGCTATTTGTGGTGACGCTGTTGTTTACCAGCGTTTCGGGGCTTCCTTGGTTGTGGCTTATCATCCTTGGATGGCACCGATGTAGGTTTTGATTCCTGAACGGGCGTTTTTGCCAGTTTACGGTTGACTTGTTGTTTACCGGTGTTTCGTTGTCGGTTTCGTTCATGAACGCTAGGTCCTGACGACTTTGAATCAGTGGTAGCCGGTGTTGGCTTTGGCATCAAATCTTCAACGGTGACCACTTTTTTACCTTCATTTTCCTTGGCAATACTCTTTCGGATTCTTGGACGATACATATTGATAATTAAGGTCTGCAGACATGCAAACAAACCACCAATGAAGAAGTAGATACCCAAGCCGGCTGGGGCTGTCAAAGTGAACACAAGAATCATGATGGGACTCATCAGCATCATGGCACCCATTTGCTTTTTCTGGGTAGCGGGCGTACCAAGCATCGCAATATAACCTTGCAACAAATATGAAGCAAAAGATAAAACTGCCAGTAACCAGCTTGATTGGCCAAGTCGAATGCCCATGAAGACGGTGTGGGATAGTTCGGGTGAGTACCGGATGGCTGCATACAAGGCGGTAAAAATCGGCATTTGAATTAACAAAGGCAGACATCCGATTCCACCGGTCATTGAAATCCCGTTTTGCTTGTATAGCGCCATCATTGCTTGACTGGCAGCAGTTTGTTCTTCAGGTGTGCTGGCGGCCTTTTGCCGTTTTTGCAATTCAGCCATTTGTGGGCGGATCAACTGCATCTTTTCTTGTTGGATCGTTGAAGCCTTCATTTGGCGAATCATGATTGGCAACAGAACCATCCGCACAATCACTGTTAAGACAATAATTGCCCAACCGTAACTGCCGACAAATTGGGCTATCCATTCCATAATTCCTTGTGCAGGCCGCGCAAGGTAATCATAAACCGCACCATATGGTTTTCCGGACTTGGTTGTTCGGACACAACCACTCAGCAGTAGGGCCAAACTGGTAAGCAGCCCCAGGGTGGTTATATGTTTAATTTTTTTCATTACTAAGACCTTTCTTAAGTTAATACGTAAACAAAATAATCTTACTAGATTATTGACCGCTTTTCAATTTAATATTTCACATTGAACCCTTTATTAACCGTTTTCGATATATAATTGATGTGAAGGCTTTTAACTTTGGCAAATGGTGTCGGTGAATTCTTGATTTTTGCGATGAACCGATCCAAACTTTCGGTTGTTCCACTGGCCACAATTGTGACACTGCCGTCAGGTTCATTTTTGACCCAACCGGAGATGTTCAGTTCTTCTGCAATCTGAATGGTCGACCATCTGAAACCAACACCCTGAACTCGACCAATAGCAGCCATTTTAACGGTTTTATTTTTATCGTTCAAAACATTCACCACCTATTTTTAATAATTAATGAAAGAGAGAAATTGATATGGATATCGAAAAAATAACTTCTAATCAAAACAATCGGGTTAAAGAATGGACCAAGATGCAGACTAAGAAAGGCCGGGTTAAATCCGGTCAATATGTGATTGAAGGCTGGCACATTGTTGATGAAGCCATTCGCCACCGTCAAGCCATTAAACAATTAATGGTCGTTGACGAGAGTTATCTTGGTGACCTGCCCGTCGATGATGACACCGAAGTCTTCTTGATCACGCAAGAAATCGCCAAACACATTTCTTCCACAGAAACACCACAGGGCGTCTTTGCGGTTCTTGATACTGAAGATTACCATGAACAGATTCCGGATGATCTCAAAGGCGGCTGGCTCTTATTGGATAATATTCAGGACCCGGGCAATATTGGCACGATGGTTCGGACCGCAGACGCAGCCGGTTTAAACGGCATTGTCTTTGGTAAAGGATCAGCCGACTTGTATAATCCAAAAGTAGTTCGTTCCATGCAGGGCAGCCAGTTTCATATGAAGTTGTTTACCGGTGACATTTTGGAGTGGATGTCAGCTTTAAAAGATGCCGGCGTTAAGACATATGGAACCGAGCTAAATGATCAGGCCATTTCCTACTATGATATAACACCAACCAAACAATTTGCACTTATTATGGGCAATGAAGGAAATGGTGTTGACCCTAAAATTTTGGAAAAAACCGACCAGAACCTTTATATCCCAATGAACGGTGAAGCAGAATCTTTGAACGTTGCTGTTGCAACTGGGATATTACTTTTCAAGTTTGTTAAATAACGTGCGTTTTCATTGATATTTAGGGCAATACCTAGTATCATGTTGATAAATAAAGACAAAGGGGTATTACATGCAAAAGGATGAATGGAAAAACGATTCTGAGTATCGTGATATAGTTTCTGACCTGATGGCAACTGATATGGTTAAGAAATTGGCTAACTATACTCAACACCATCACTCAACTCGACTTGAACATTCAATTGCTGTTTCTTTTGACAGTTACAAGATTGCCAAAAGAAGGGGCTTAGATTATCGTGCCGTTGCTCGTGCTGGCTTGCTCCATGATTTGTTTTTCTACGATTGGAGAACCACAAAGTTTGACTTGGGCTCTCATGCATTTATTCACCCACGGGTTGCCTTACGAAACGCCGAGCGGATTACCAAATTGACACCAATGGAAAAAGACATTATTTTGAAACACATGTGGGGACTCACACTTGCCCGACCAAAGTATGAAGAAAGTGTCATTGTTTCCTTGGTTGACGATTATGAGGCTGTTCATGAATTTATGAGCCCAATTAAAGGAAAAATCGCAAATATTAAGAAACAGGTTATCAAAACATCTGCAACAAAGTAATTGAAGTTCATATTACGAGAGGGGGATTTTAAATGCGACAAGCAATTGGATTGCAAGATACAATTAACTATTATTTATGCCCAAAGTTCGAGAAGACATTTTCATTTCTTGGGAAGAAATGGAACGGACTGATTATTGATGTCCTCCTTCAAGAAGGTGTTTTACGTTTTCGTGAAATCGCCAGACAAATTCCCAAGTGCAGCGACCGGGTATTGGTTGAACGCTTGAGAGAGCTTGAGGATGACGGAGTTGTTGTTCGAACTGAACATGAAGACTCATCATTGATTGAATATGCTTTGACTGAACAAGGCAAAGAATTAGCACCGATCATGCACGAAATTCATACATGGTCAGAAAAATGGTACCCAAGCGTTAAAAAGTAGCTTGACCATTTTTTTGTTTTAGCTTATTATTCACTAATGTAAAGCGTTTGAGAAAAAAGTAGTAGGTTGATTTCCTATCTGAGAGACTTCGTGGTTGGTGAAAACGAAGTAGGAAATTTTCACGAATTCATTTTTCGAGCAGAAATTGGGAGTTATTAAACAAAAAATTTCCGGGTAATCACCGTTAACGATGTCTTAAGTGTGTTGTTTTTTTGAACAGCAAATTAGGGTGGTACCGCGTCGCTTCGTCCCTTATTGGGCGAAGCTTTTTTTGTGGTTAAAATTAGAACTGGAGGGATACTATGTCACTGCGAGATCAATTGACAGAGATTAAAGAAAAAGGGCTTGCTGATATCGAGCAAACCAGTGACTTAAAGACATTAAATGATATTCGGGTGCATCTGCTTGGCAAAAAAGGTCCAATTACCGCTGCACTTAGAGGAATTAAGGAATTAACTCCTGAGGAACGTCCGGAAGTCGGCAGTTATGCCAACAAAATCCGTGATGCAATTACCGAGGCCGTTGCCGATCATCGTGAAAAGTTGGAGAATCAGGCATTAAATGCTCAGCTTACTTCGGAAAAGATCGATGTGACCATGCCCGGAAAACCGGTCACACAGGGTCAGCCTCATGTTATCCAACAAATTATTGACCAGATTGTCGATTTGTTTCTTGGAATGGGTTATGAAGTTTTGTCCGGACCGGAAGTGGAAGAGGATAAGTATAATTTTGAGATGATGAATCTTCCTAAAAACCATCCAGCTCGAGATATGCAGGACACTTTTTACATAAGTAAGGAAATCCTGATGAGAACGCAAACATCCCCGATGCAGGCCCGCGCCTTAGAGAAACACGATTTTTCAAAGGGTCCCTTGAAGATGATCTCACCAGGAATTGTTTACCGTCGTGATACTGATGATCCAACTCATTCCCATCAATTCCACCAAGTTGAAGGTCTTTTCATTGATGAACATGTGACCATGGCTGATTTAAAGGGTACTTTGATCACAATGGCCCAAAATATTTTTGGTGATAAGTTCGATATTCGATTACGTCCAAGCTACTTCCCATTTACTGAACCATCAGTTGAAGTTGACGTGACTTGTTTCAATTGCATGGGTAAAGGATGCGATGTCTGCAAACACACTGGCTGGATTGAGGTTTTAGGTGCCGGTATGGTTCATCCAAATGTCCTCGATATGGCAGGTGTTGATTCAAAGAAGTATGGTGGTTTTGCCTTTGGTGTTGGCCCCGATCGTTTTGCAATGCTTAAATACGGAGTGGATGACATTCGTGATTTCTATTTGGACGACGTTCGCTTCTTAAATCAATTCAGTAAGAGGGGTAATTAGATAATGAAAGTTTCTTACAAATGGCTTAAACAATATTTGGATCTGAATATGCCCGCTAAGGATTTAGCTGAAAAGATCGAACGGACAGCGGTTGAAGTTGATTCTGTGGAGGTCGCAGAAGACGGTTTGAAAAAGCTGGTTGTCGGCCATATTCTATCAATGACCAAGCATCCCGAGTCAGACCATCTGCATGTCTGCCAAGTTGATGTGGGAGAAGACGAGCCACTTCAAATTGTTTGTGGCGCACCTAACGTCGATGTTGACCAAAAAGTGATTGTGGCTTTACCTAATTCTAGAATCGGCGGCAATGTCAAAATTAAACGATCAAAGATGCGTGGTATTGAATCATCCGGAATGATTTGTGCATTGGATGAAATCGGCTTCAGTAAAGACGTTGTTCCAAAGGAATGGGCTGATGGTATTTATGTGTTCGACGACGATGTTCCGGTTGGTGAACCAATTTACAAATACCTGGGAATGGATGATCCAATCATTGACTTGGATGTCACACCCAATCGTGGTGATATGTTAAGTATCCTGGGAACGGTTCATGATTTAGCAGCTATTTATGATCAAAAGCCAGAAATCAAAAAACCGGTTGTCAACGAAGATGAATCATTGGATGCCAACCAAATCATCCAGGCTTCCGCTGACGATAAGCTTGCAAAAACATACAAGTTAAGAGTTGTTGAAGGTGTTAAGATTGCTCCCAGTCCTTCATGGCTGCAGATTGTGCTTTGGAATGCCGGCATTCGGCCCATCAATAACGTTGTTGATGTGACCAACTATATTTTGTTGAAGTATGGCCAACCGTTGCATTCCTTTGACAAAGATAAAATCGACGGCGAAATTACTGTCCGTATGGCCGCTAAAGGTGAGAAGTTAACGACTCTTGATGAAGAGGAACGTGAACTTTCAACTGACGACATGGTCATTGCCGACAAGAACAAACCAATCGCATTAGCCGGTGTCATGGGTGGATTTAACACCCAGATTGACGACCAGACAACTAATGTCGTAATTGAGTCGGCAATTTTTGATTCTTTCAAAATTCGAAAGACCGCTCAACGGCACAATCTGCACTCAGAAGCCTCTCAGCGTTTCGAACGGGGAATTAACCCTGATGGTGTCCAAGATGCCGTAGATGAAGCGGTAAGCATGATTAAAGAGCTGGCTGGTGGTCAGATTGCCAAAGGAACTGTTACGGCAAGTGAATATCATCCTGAGCTGCCAACAATTTTCATCACAGCTGAAAGAACCAATCATGTTTTAGGGACTTCACTGAGTACAGATGAAATTAAAAATATTTTTGATCGACTTGGCTTTTCAAGCGAAACTCATGAAGATGGTCTGAATGTAACGATTCCAGCTCGCCGGTGGGATATTTTTAGAGATGCTGACCTATATGAGGAAGTAGCAAGAATTTATGGTTACGACAATTTGCCTGCCACTTTACCAACTGGCCGTCAAAGCATTGGTGTTCTGACACCAACCCAGAAACTTCAGCGAGCTTCACGGATCGCTCTGGAAGGTTTGGGATTGACTCAAGCAATCTCATATTCATTAACGACGCCCGAAAAAGCAAAAATGTTCTTAATGCAAGACAGCTTTGAAACCAATTTGCTTTGGCCGATGACCCAGGATCATTCTGTTTTGAGAATGAACATGCTTTCCGGCTTGCTTGATGATGTTGCCTATAACCATGCTCATAAAGTTGACGACGTTGCACTTTACGAAACTGGTCGGGTATTCTATAAGGACAGTGCTGAACAAATCCGTCCCAAAGAAGTTGAACATATCGCCGGTGTTATCACTGGGAACCTGACCGATCCACTTTGGAACAACCACGTTAAGCCCGTTGACTTTTTCCAATTAAAGGGAATTGTTAACCAATTTTTGATTAACCTTGGCGTTAAGGGTGATATTGAATACAGTGCTACCGACCAATATCCGGAAATGCATCCAGGTCGAACAGCGAATATTTCGATTCACGGTCACAATGTTGGCTTTCTTGGTCAAATTCATCCGCGGATTGCAAAGAAATTTAAGATCAAGGAAACTTATGGCTTTGAATTAAATATGCAGGAATTGATTGATTTACCTAAGAATGACGATCAGTACCAGGCAATTTCAAAGTATCCATCAATTAAACGTGATATCTCAATTGTGGTTGGTCAGGATGTCTCCAATAGTCAAATCTTGGAAGTTATGACAAAACGCGGCGGTGCGTTCTTGAAGCGAGTTCGACTCTTTGATGTTTATCAGGGGGAAAACGTTCCAGAAGGCAAGAAGTCGATGGCTTATTCACTCACGTACGTTGATCCACGGGAAACTCTCAAAGACGAGGTTGTCAACACAGCCTTTGAAAAGATTAAAAAACGTTTAACAGCTGACTTAAATGCAGAAATTAGATAATTTGGAAACTATAATTAAATTGAAAAGATAGGAGGAGCTTCTCATGAGTGATGACTCAAGTCGACGAAACCCCAAACCCAATAAAAGTCTCGGGCGGAGAATTATTATTTCTGTAATTACCTTGTTGGTTATTTTAGCTGCTACGATTGGCTTTATGGGCTATCGATATTTCCAAGATGCTCTAAAACCACTCAACCCGCGTGACACAAATGTGACCCAGGTGCATATTCCACTTGGTGCTTCAAATAAGCAAATCGGTTCAATCCTTCAAAACAAAAAAATTGTAAAAAGTGGGATGGTCTTTGACTATTACGTTAAGTCAAATAACATGGCCAACTTTCGAGCTGGTTATTACCAGCTTAAGCCATCGATGAGCTTAAAGGGCATTGCCAAACATTTGCAACAAGGCGGAACCGATCAGCCAATCCAAAGTACAAAAGGAAAGGTTTTGGTTCGTGAGGGGGCTAATATTGATCAAATTGCGGCCCAAGTTGCGATCTCAACTGATTTCTCAAAAAACGACTTCATTAAGTTGATGAAAGATCAGACATACATTAGCCAATTAGCCAAGCGTTATCCTAATTTATTGAAGTCAGCAATGAAAGCCAAAAACGTGCGTTATCGACTTGAGGGATATTTGTATCCTGCAACTTATGAGGTTGAGAAGAATACTTCACTGAAATCACTCGTTAACCAAATGGTTGCCAAGACTAATCAAATGGTGACACCTCATCTGAGTAAGATTAAAAAGTCCGGAATGAACATGCAGCAATTTATGACACTGTCATCATTGATTGAGCGTGAGGGCGTCAACCAAACGGACCGCCGTAAAATGGCTGGAGTCCTGCTGAATCGAATTGACATTAATATGCCGCTTCAATCAGATGTTGCTGTCCTTTATGCAATTCATCGTAACAACAAAGTGTTGACAAATAAGGACTTGCAGAGCAATTCACCTTATAATCTATACAAATACACCGGATTTGGACCGGGCCCATTTGACAGTCCAAGCATCAGTTCCATGAGTGCGGTGCTTCATCCAATGGACAGGTCAAAAAATTATTTGTACTTCGTTGCCAATACGAAGACCAGAAAGGTATATTACTCAAAGACTTATGCGGAGCATCAAGAACAGATCGCAAAACATACATCTGACAATAATTAATGAAGAGGGATCATTTCACATGTCAACTCACAAAACACGTCCGGTCGTTATCGGGATTACAGGTGGTTCAGGAAGCGGTAAAACCACCGTTGCGCGAAAGATTTTTGATCAATTATCCAATTATTCAATAACAATTATCCAACAGGATTCTTATTATAATAATCAGGATGAAATGAGTATGGATGAACGCAAAAAGGTAAATTATGATCATCCAATGGCATTCGATTTTGATCTGTTAATTGAGCAAATTAAGCAGTTGCTCAACTATGAAGCAATTGAGAAGCCAGTGTATGATTACGGACAATTTACTCGTAGTGATGCAACCATTCATCAGGAGCCACGCGAAGTTATTATCTTGGAAGGCATTTTAATCCTTGACGATCCGCGTTTACGTGATTTAATGGATATTAAAGTATTTGTTGACACGGATGATGATATTCGACTGATTCGACGAATTCAACGAGATACCAAAGAGCGTGGTCGTTCCTTGGATAATATCATTCATCAATATTTGAAGACGGTCAAACCAATGTATCATCAATTTGTTGAGCCTACGAAACGCTATGCCGATTTAATTGTACCGGAAGGTGGAGAAAATCAAGTCGCAATTGACCTGTTAACCACTAAGATGCGTTCAATCTTGATACACCGTGGCAATAAAGAGATTAAGAACAACTTTGATTCAACAATTTAAATATAAAAGGGGAATTTATCAAATGGCTGAAGACACATATCCAATGACTGCCGAAGGTCGCGATAAGCTTAAGGCGGAATTAGAAGACCTTAAAGTAAATCAACGACCCAAAGTAGTGGAACGAATTAAGATTGCAAGAAGTTATGGTGACTTATCTGAAAACTCAGAATACGAGTCTGCCAAAGATGAACAAAGTATGCTTGAAAGTCGAATTACGACAATTGAACATATGTTGCAGTATGCTCAAATCATTGATTCACACGATAGCGACAAAGATGAAGTCACAGTGGGAAAGAAAGTAACCTTTAAAGAATTGCCTGATGAAGATCCGGAAACTTATCAAATTGTTGGGGCTGCAGAAGCAGATCCATTGTCTGGTAAAATTTCCAATGATTCACCAATTGCTAAAGGGCTCATTGGTCACCGCTTGAATGAAGAAGTTAATATTCCAATTCCAGCAGGAACGATGAAAGTTAAAATAACAAAAGTTGAATAGCACGCACTAAATTTAATTATCAGCAATATGTGAAAAGCAGCCATCAAAATTATTTTGGTGGCTGCTTTTTTGTGAAGTAAATTACCGATAACGTGGCTATATTCCCATTTGAGAGCTTTCTGTCAGGGACAGGTTTTTCGGGGCTTACCATATTGTTTGTGAAATACAACAATGATGTTATAATCGATTGTAAGCGAATACAAACACAGACTTTAGGAGTGTGGCATAATAATGAAAATTGAAGTTACTGATTCTGCAAGCAAATGGTTCCAATCAGAAATGGGATTGGGTGAAGGAAATGGTGTTCGATTCTACGGAAAAGTTTATGGAAAGACTCCTGTGCATGAGGGATTTTCTTTAGCGCTAACACGTGACGATACTCCCGGTGAAACTTATACCAAAACTGAAAAAGACGGCATTACTTATTTCGTTGATGAGGATGACCGTTGGTTCTTTATCGGGTTTGACTTAACAGTGGACTTTGTGCCTGATAAAGATCCGGAGAATGTCGTTTACACGTATACACCAAATGGTGAACTTGATAAATAAATCAGATCATTAGAAAAAAGGGCTGGAAATCAATTTGATTTCCAGTCCTTTAATGTAACGAGTTATTTATCGTTAGAGACATTATCTGACTTTGACGATTGATGCTTTTTTCGACGTTTTAGGACAAATTCTGTTCCAATGAATGCCAAGCCAAAGACGGTAATTAAAATACCAGTCTTAATTCCTTCAGGCCAGTAGGTAAATACAACCTTGTGATGACCTTTGCTGATTGGAATATACGTGAACATCTTAGCCCATCGTTTAGGCTGAACTGACTTGCCGTCAACCTTGGCAGTCCAGCCATTTTCAAATGGAATGGTGGTTGTTAATGATTGATTGTTGGCCTTTACATCAACCGTACCGGTCAACTGATGGTTATTCCATTTTGTAACTTTATATGGTCGTGAGTTCAAGTCTTTCGAGAACTTGGCGATCTTAGAGTTATGAACTTTATAGAGCTTAACATCCTGGAGGAGCGCATTATTCTTGTTAACAAAAATCTGAACATTGGCAGTCGTGTTAATGGTTGTTCCAGTTGCAATGTTAGCGATAATCGTCTTTTCAGATGGCGTAAATTGCGTTTGTGACTGACCATCAACGGAAATAGAGATATTGCCTTTGTTGATTTCAGTTCCTAAAGTCATGTAATAAGAAGTGTTCTTTTCAATTGGAACCGTGAAGATAATATAAGACATTTCAAGCAGATTTTTCTTTTTTAATACTGCATTATTCAGTTGAGAAATTGGTTGGATATTGTTGTATCGAATATCAGTATATTTAGCCGGTTCAAACAGATTGTGGATACTTGGATCTAATCGATGGGCAATCTTGTTCTGGTAAGTGATTGGGCTCTTAGAAATTGAATTTTGCTTCATTCCTGCCTCTGGTGTCAAGAAGCCAATTGGCACTGCATAAGGGTTACGATAAGTTCCAATCAATGCATCCTGTGATAATAGATTATAGTTGTTGTAATCGGGTTTTCTGGTCATCGTTGTCAACAACTGTTTCTTAGGCTTCTTATTTGGATTGGTTTCAGGAATTTGATGACTCATATAGTATTTCATGTTCAGCAGTGAGTCGGTGAACATTGTTCCGTTTGAATAAAGTACAAATGAATCACCATTTGGCTGACCAATATTTTTGAAGAATTGTGAAGTATCTGATTCAAGTGTTGACGAGAAGATTGAGCCGCCGTTGTAGTTACCGGTAAATGCATCGTTTTTGGTACGGGAGAAGGTAGATCCAATCCGATAGAATCCTTTGTCTTTTTGTTTAATTTTGTCGACATGGTTTCTGAGGACCCGTTCAAAGGCGGTGTAGTTACTTGTTTTCAAATAATCCAAATGATTAAGCGACGTAACCATATTCAGCGCCATTTCGCCACTCATCAACACAGCCAGAGTCATTGCCAAGACGATGTTCTTTCGATAAAGTCCGAGAAAAACAATAATTCCAAGTGAAACAACCAGATAAACACATCCCCAAAGGAAGTCAAAATGACGCATGTATTCAAGATGTTTCCATCTAAGTTCCACGTAGAGAACGCCCAGTGCCATAATTCCGGCGGTTATCAGATATCCTTTCCAGTTGATCCCTTCATCCAAAATGTGGAGGAAGGCTTGAAAAGCAGTGAGAATCATCCAGAATGAGAATAGATAAGAGAACCGGAAAGTATACCAGACTGGCAACTGCATCCCATGCCAGAACAAGTCCAACGGCTGGAAACACATGGAGAGAATCATGAATGCTGTCAGTGATAAATTGGCTATTTTCACGTTTCTTTTAATCGTTGGTATAAAGAAGTAATAGACAAACAATATCAGAACAACACTGGCAACAAATACGTTGGCTGTTCCGGCCGGTAGTTCGTTGAAGTTTACCGAACCATTGAAGAACTTACCCAACATATCCAGAGGATTATATTCAAATTTGATTTTGTATTGGCCCTTGGAATATTGGGTTTTGCTTCCAAGAAGCGAGAAGAAAGTTGGAACCAACAACCAGGCAGCCAAAATACCACTCAGAATTGATGCCTTAAGCCATTTTAAAACAGCTTTTGCCGATGTTTGATTTTCTACGGGAAGTGCCTTAGCCGCCCAATAAATAAACATGAACAGGGTGAGGAAAATTGCGACCATGTATGACATATAGTAATTCATGATCAACATTGCAGTTAAACTCACAATATATAGGGCACTTGATTGGTTTTTTAATATTTTGAACAAGCCAAGGAAAATTAACGGCAGAACGAACAGGACATCGGTCCAGAGCATATTGAACTGATTGGCAACCATCCAGCCCATCATGGAATATGAAGCAGCAAAGCCGATGACTGCCCAGCTGGCATGCTTGGTGACCTTCATAAGGAAGTAACCGAAGCTTAATCCAGCCAAACCATACTTCAGAATCGTGATGATTCCCAAAATACTTGGAAGTTTGGAAAGCGGGAACAGCAACATTATCAGGTTAAGCGGGCTCATTAAATAATATGCCCAAGTTCCCATCATGTCACCACCAAGCGCCTTGGAGAACGAAAACAAGAAGCCGCTTGGACTATGTAATAAGGTGTCATGGAAGCTCGTATAGAAATCAATGTATTGCTGGCCGAGATCCACGGTCATTACCGACGAGTTTCCAAATGGTGCGAAGTGACGGAAAATAAAGTAACTTGTAGAAATTAGGACTGGTACTAAGAAGCACAGAACTAATATGGAAATTTTGGTAATCTTCTTTGATTTCATAATCTACATCCTTTTTAATAGTGATTAACAACCTATAGAATATCATAATAAGTTAAAGATTGACTACCGGTTCTAGTTTTTGTTTGAAAAATTTGATAGAATAAGTTCCATGGCAAGGAGTTAATATTGTGAAAATTTTTAAAAAACGAAACAAGAAAACGAACAAAGGAAAGGCTGCCTCATTACCTTTTCGAATCAACATCATCTTCATCGTTGTCGGAATTTTATTTGTTGCACTTCTGACTCAATTAGCATATTTACAGGTCATGTATGGATCGAAATTCAAAGCTGAAGTTAATCGGTCAGATACATCAGTTGTAAACGGAAACGTTCAGCGAGGAATGCTTTTTGATTCCACCGGACATGTATTGGTTGGAAATTCTGCGCATCAAGCAATTATTTATACCAAAGGTGTCAATGTTTTAACGTCTGATATGTACAAAACAGCCAATAAGCTGGCACAATACGTGACGGTTTCCACCGGCAGTCTGACTCATCGACAGCTCGCCGATTATTATTTATCAGATCAGAGTAATCTGGCCAAAGTTGAAAAATCCATTCCTGGTATCAGCAATTATTCATTAGATGCAAAGTACAATAAAGCCGTGGACAAAGTCGAAAAATATCCTGCTTCTTCATTTTCGGCTGCAACTAAGAATGCTGCTACAATTTTTGCCAAAATGAGCGGCGCTTATCAACTCTCAACAGTCAACATAAAAGATGACCATGTTTCAACCAAGGAAGTTGCCATGGTTGGTGAACACTTGGCTGACATGCCTGGGGTTAACGTTGGAACCAGTTGGAGTCGAAACTATCCAAACGGTCGGGCAATTCAAGGAATTACCGGGACCGTTTCTAATGAAAAGACTGGGCTTCCAAGCGATCGCGTGAATGAATTACTGGCAGAAGGTTATTCTCGAAATGACAGCGTTGGTCAAAGTTATTTGGAACGCCAATATGAACCTGTGCTTCGTGGAACAAAATCTCAAACGCAAATTGTTTTAAATAGTGATAATCAAATCAAGAAAGAAATTAAAAAGTATGGTGGTCAAAAAGGGGATAATCTCCAATTGACGATTAATGCCAAATTCCAGAAACAGCTGCAGTCATTGGTCCACTCAGCTGAATCTGGTGCGGGTGGTAATTCGACAGGAACTTATGCTGTCGTCATGAACCCAAACAATGGTGCAATTATCGGAATGGCCGGGGTTGACCGAAATCCTAAGACCTCTAAAATTACCGACAACATTTTAGGGACTATCAATAGTTCAATTGTTATGGGATCTGTTGTTAAAGGTGCGATGGTTTCCGGAGCCTTGATGGATCATGTTATTACACCAACAAACAGTACTTTAACTGATCAGCCAATTACCACTGGTGGGGTTAAGAAGTCATCCTGGTTTAACCATAATGGTCATGCAAATATTTCAGTTGATGCCAGTGATGCACTTCAAGTTTCATCAAACTCATACATGATGCAGTTGGCGATGAAAGAAGGCCACTTTAACTATGTTGAAGGTGGCGCCTTAACAATGAAACCGGGCGTCTTTAATACAATGCGTGGCTACTTTAATCAGTTTGGATTGGGTGTGAAGACCGGCATTGATATTCCTGGTGAGTCAACCGGTCTTCAAGGAAAGAGTGGATATAGTCACATCGGTAGTGCACTGGATCTTTCATTTGGAAACTATGATGCCTATACAACTATGCAGGTCGCCCAGTACATGTCTACAATTGCCAATGGTGGTTATCGAATTGAGCCACACGTTGTTCAGGCCATTCGGGGAACCAGTAAGGACGGTAAGTTGGGAACAGTTAAAGCAACTGTCATGCCAACAGTCCTTAACCATATTGATATGACAAAAGCCGAACGGAATGTTGTTAAAACTGGATTGTACCGGGTTGTTCACGGGACTAACACTTATAAAACCGGTGGCGAGTTGGATACGATCAAGCCCGAGATTTCTGCTAAAACCGGTACTGCTCAGACTTTCTATAATGGCAATGAGACAGTTACCTTGAGTTTGGCTTCATATGCTCCTTCGAGTCATCCGCAAGTCGTTGTTGCGTTGGCAATGCCTAATTTGGGCGTAAATGCCGAAAGCAACAACATGCAGCTTGCTAAACAAATTTATTCTGCATATTGGAAGACTGTCGAATCCACTTCAACTGTTAAGTAAAAACACTTAACATTTATCCAATTTCTCCTAGTAATTTGGCAGAATTGATGATAAAATATTTTAAGTTGAGGCTATTAGACTAGCTATTTTATAAAAAAGTTTGGAGGTAGTATTCCATGCGAGTACACATTACAATGGAATGTACTGAATGCCACGAACGTACTTACTTATCTAGCAAGAACCGTCGAAACAATCCCGACCGTTTGGAGCTTAAAAAGTATTGCCCACGCGAGCGTAAAGTAACATTACATCGAGAAACCAAATAAGGCTTGGGTAATTACCCAAACCTTTTTTATATACAAAAGAGCTCTTTACTCATGGGGTTCATTAATCAGGTGATATGAATGACTGAAATCAATAAGACAAAATCCGTAATTCGCCAACAGCAAATTGCCCGGCTCCATGATTTTTTGGAGGATCCGGATAACCAAGTAGAGATAACTCGCTTGTATGAGAGTCTGTTTACCAATCCTCAGTTTGCAAGAAGTAAGACGTTGGGAATTACGTTGAGTATGGATGATGAGTTGGATACCCAGCCAATCATTCAGTGGGCATTGACCCATCATATCCAGGTGGCTGTTCCCCGAACATTGCCTCATCGACAGATGGAGTTTGTGCAGCTAACCGATGATACCAAATTGTCACAGACAAAGTTTGGAACGATTGAACCGGTTGGTGGAAATGTGTTAGCTAAGAATCAACTGGACACTTTGCTTGTGCCTGGTTTGGCCTTTTCCAAGGATCATTATCGAATTGGATACGGTGGCGGATTTTACGATCGCTTTTTGAAGGGGTTCACAGGTGCGAGCATCGCCCTGGCAACATCTGTTCAAATCTTTGATGAGCCTATCTGGAATGTCGAAGATTTTGATGTTAAAGTGAATAAAATAATCTATTAATAAATAATCAGGAGGGGTTATGAGTAGTTTACGGGATAAGCCTTATATCACATACCTACTCCTTGGAGTCATGGTGCTGGTTTTTGCAGTCATGTCTTTGATGGGCGGCACAGAAAATCCAGTGACACTGGTAGAATTTGGAGCGAAGTATAATCCACTCATTCGGGCTGGTCAATATTGGCGTTTAATCACCCCAATGTTCATTCACATTGGGTTCACTCACATATTAATGAACGGGATTACATTGTATTTCATTGGTCAGTATGTGGAAGAATTGTTTGGTCACTGGCGTTTTGCAGTTATTTTCTTTGTGTCCGGGATCCTGGGAAATCTGGGTAGTTTTGCTTTTACACCCAGTTTATCAGCCGGTGCCAGTACCGCAATTTTTGGCCTATTTGGCGCATTTATGATGCTTGGGGAAAGTTTTTCCAAGAATCCAGCAATTGTTTCGATGGCTAAAACTTTCTTATTGTTTATTGTGTTGAATATTGCAACGGACATATTTGTTTCAGGAATTGATATTGCCGGACATCTCGGTGGCTTGGTGGGCGGATTCCTTATTGCGTATGTTACCGGGGTCGGTTTTTCGAAGACCAGCTTAACAAAACGAATAATCTCTGCAATCATGCTGGTTGTAATCGCTTTCGTTTTGTTTACAATAGGTATGCAGGCAAAATTCTAAATTTTGTAAATTCGTTACAAATTTGATTAAGGATGTGAGATAATGAAAACGCTGTATGACGTTCAACAACTGCTGAAAAAATTCGATATTTATGTATATGTCGGTAAACGACTTTGGGACATTGAAGTCATGGCGTTGGAGTTGGACCATCTCCATGAAGCCAAGCTGATCAGTCATGACGAATTTATTCATGCAAAATTAATTTTGACCCGAGAACATCGGATTGAAGAAAAACAAGAAGGTAGGGGGAATTACATTGGCAAAGAAATTAATCGGAATTGATCTGGGTGGAACCACGACCAAGTTTGCATTTATTGATACAAAGGGAAACATTCTCGCTAAATGGCGGATCCCAACCGATATTAGTGAACACGGTAGCCACATCGTTCCAAATATGATCAAATCAATTAGTGACCAAATGAGAAAAGAAGATTACAACGCCCAAGATTTCTATGGTATTGGGATGGGAACTCCAGGCGCAGTTGATCGTGAAAAAGGGACAGTCGTTGGTGCGTATAATCTTGGATGGGATATCGTGCAACCGGTTGGTGCAACGATTTCTGCCAACCTTAATCTACCAATTATTATTGATAACGATGCGAACAGTGCTGCACTTGGCGAATACTGGAAAGGTGCTGGCGACAAAGCTAAAGATGTTGTCTTTATTACCTTGGGAACCGGTGTTGGTGGAGGTGTTATTGCCAACGGAAAACTTGTTCATGGAATTAATGGCGGGGCTGGTGAAGTTGGCCATATTACCGTTGTTCCAAACGGCTATCAGTGTACTTGCGGTAAGCGAGGTTGCTTAGAGCAATATGCTTCTGCCACCGGAGTTGTCCATATTGCTAAAGATATGGCTAAAACCTTTACAGGTCATTCTCGGATCAAAGAATTAATCGATGGAGATGAGGACTTGTCATCAAAGATGGTCTTCTTCTTAGCTGATAATGGTGATATTTTGGCAAACCAGATTGTTGATCGGGTTTGTTCATATCTTGGTTTGGCGCTTTCACACATTGGGAATACTCTTAATCCGGAAAATATTATTATCGGTGGTGGTGTTTCAAATGCCGGCAATACGTTACTCCAACCAACAACCAGATACTTCCAAGAAAATGCCTTTCCATCAGTTCGTGACTCTACTCGACTGAAGTTGGCTCAGCTTGGAAATGATGCCGGTGTCATCGGGGCTGCATCGCTGGCACTCCAATTTAGAAATAACCAACCATTTGCAACAAATTAATTCGTATTAAGAGAGAGAAAGAAGGATGTTTTAGTTGATAATTGGCGCAATAAACGCAAATACGGTCATGACCGTCATTTTGGTTCTGATTCTGATCGCGTGGGGATGTTATACGATCTTTCAAAATATGCGGGTTAAACAAGCCGCAAAATATTTGAAGAATGACGAATTTCAACAGGGAATGAGAAAAGCCCAAGTCATTGACTTACGTGAACAAAAGAATTTTAAAGACGGCCATATTTTAGGTGCCCGAAGCATGCCTTATTCAACCATTAAGAACTTTTACACTCAGCTCCGGCCGGATTTGCCAGTTTACATGTATGATCAAGGCAAAACGATCAGCAAGCGAGCAGCCCTTTTCTTAAGTAAACAAGGCTATAAAGACCTTTATATCTTAAAAAGTGGTTATCAAGGCTGGAATGGTAAAGAAAAAAAGAGCAATTATTGATAAAATAGGACTATGAACAAAACGATGTTTTGTTCATAGTCCTATTTTTAAATTAAATTTCAATTAATTAGATGGATACCTGATTATCCATGGTGGGCAGCACGACTTTTACGCATTGCCTTTCTACGGTTATCTTCAAACTTTTGCTCTTCATCTTCGATTGGGTCAACAACTGACTTTTTGAATGTCAGAAGGGCACCAACTCCGGCGGCAACAGTTCCAAGAACACCAACGATGAGTCCATTAGTAAAATGTTTCATATTCTAAACCCTCCAATACTCGTTTATACATTCATTATGCTTTATTTTTTTCTGAATATCTAGTTAATTGACTAAATAATCGTATTTAAAGGAGTTTATCGTGAAAATAGACACAAAAATTATTGCTCACAGAGGCAGTAAAGGCACTCGGCCTGAAAACACATTGATTTCATTTCAAACTGCACTGGATGATGGTGCCGATGGGATTGAAACCGATGTGCATTTTTCCAAAGACAACCATCTCATCATCATGCATGACGAAACCGTTGATCGAACTACAAACGGATCAGGGCTAATTGTCGATAAAAATCTCGCGGAAATTAAACATCTTGATGCCGGCATTCGTTTTAGTCCAGAGTTCAAGGGAACAACTGTGCCAACGCTTCAAGAAGTTGTTGAATTACTCATTCGTGATCATTTTTCCGGAATCTTTAATCTGGAATTAAAAACAAACAAGATTCAATATCCGGGAATTGAAAAGGCCGTTTTTGATTACTTTGCTTCAATTAATTACCCATTTCAGTTAATCTATTCGAGTTTCAATGCCCATTCTTTGGAAATCCTTAACCGACTTGATCCACAAGCTGCTGGGGCAAAACTGTTCAAAACTGCTGCAAAGGAAGCTAAATCATTGAAAAAAGATCATCTAATCAGTGACTTCCATCCTGATATTCGCTGGATCAAACGCCATCCATTTTTTGCTCCCGCTCAAAACCTCCGTCCGTGGACTGTCAATTCCACCGAAGATATGCAGTACTGTTTTGAACGCAACATGGCGGCAATCATTACGGACTTTCCTGCAAGGGCGGTTCAAGTCCGCACAGAAATGAGGGAGGGGATCGAATGATAAAAGTATTAGCAATTGTTGGACCCACAGCTGTAGGTAAGACAGCTCTGTCAATCAAACTTGCTCACGAATTTAATGGTGAAATTATCTCAGGAGATTCAATGCAGGTGTATCAGGGACTTGATATTGGGACTGCGAAGGTTACAAAGACTGAGATGGATGGGGTCAAACACCATCTGATTGATATTCGACAGATTGATGAACGATTTTCAGTTGCTGATTTTGTCGATGCAGCCTCAAAACTCATCCAGACAATCACAGCAGAAGGTCGATTGCCAATCATTGTCGGCGGTACCGGATTTTATCTCCAAGCATTATTGTCAGGACTGGAACTTGGCGGCGATGAATACCAAGACGATCATCTTAGAAAGCAGCTGCTAAATGAAGCCCAGACGGATGGGAATGAAATCCTCCATCAAAGATTGAATAGAGTCGATCCGGATGCTGCTGCAGGGATTCCTGTTAACAACGTTCGGCGCGTCATTCGGGCACTGGAAGTTTACATAAAAACCGGTCATCGATTCTCTGACCAGCAAAATGCCAAGAATCAATACGATGCATTTGTAATTGGGCTGACGACTGATCGTTCCCTGCTTTATCAACGAATCAATGAACGTGTCGATCAAATGGTAAAGGCTGGTTTATTGAATGAAGCCCAACACTTGTATGATGAGGGTGGGCAGGAATTCCAATCTGGAAAGGGAATCGGCTACCGAGAGCTGTTTCCTTATTTTGAACAGCGGATGGCCCTGGATGATGCTGTAGATCTCATCAAAAAAGACTCCAGACACTACGCAAAACGACAGTTAACCTGGTTTAGAAACAAAACTCAGCCCAAACCGAATTGGTATAACCTGGTTGAGTACCCAAATACGTTGGAAAATATCAAAAACGATGTCACTGAATGGCTAGCCAGCGCGAAAAAATAAGCACATGTCATAAAATGTAACATTTGCCCTTGACTTTGATTTTGTGAATGGTATTATGAATACAAGAATTTAGGAGGTGAACAATGCGAGAGAAGGAATTACGGCGTTCAATGTCAGTTTTGCCGATCGGAACCGTTATGAAGCTGACTGACTTGACTGCACGACAAATCAGATATTATGAACAGCAGGAATTGATCAAGCCCCTTCGAAACGAAGGAAACCGACGAATGTATTCGTTGAATGATGTCGATCGGCTTTTGGAAATTAAAGATTATTTAGATGATGGTCTCAATATTTCCGGAATTCGTGAGGTGTACAAAAAGCAATCTCAGTTGGAAAATGAACGGAAGCACAACCTCGAGAAGGGTCTCACTGATAGTGATGTCAGGAAAATTCTTCAAGATGAGTTTCTCAACATTGGCGGACTGAAGCCGCCTTCTTCGTCATTTGAAGATCCGAATAATTTGAACAATTTAAATAAATTAAATCACTGATAGGAGCGATGGACAGATGGCTACAAAGCATAATTATTCAAAAGATGATATTCGCAGCATGGTAAAGGACGAGGATGTTAAGTTCTTACGTTTAATGTTTACTGATTTATTTGGAACAATCAAAAACGTTGAAGTTCCAATAACTCAGCTTGATAAATTACTTGACAATAAATTGATGTTTGACGGTTCCTCAATCGAAGGTTTTGTTCGAATTGAAGAAAGTGATATGTACTTGTACCCTGATTTATCGACATGGATGATCTTCCCATGGAGTACTGACCGCGGCAAGATCGCCCGAGTTATTTGTCAGGTATATCGTCCAAACGGTGAACCATATGCAGCTGATCCTCGTAACAACCTCATCCGTGTCCTTGGTGATATGAAGAAGGCCGGCTTTACCTCATTTAACATCGGTCCTGAACCAGAATTCTTCCTGTTCAAGATGAATGAAAACGGTGAACCAACCTTACATTTGAATGATAAGGGAAGTTACTTCGACATGGCACCAATGGATTTAGGTGAAAATTGTCGTCGTGAAATTGTCTTGACACTTGAAGAAATGGGCTTTGATGTTGAAGCTGCCCATCATGAAGTTGCTCCAGGCCAACATGAAATTGACTTCAAATATGCTGATGCTTTGGCAGCTGCTGATAATATCCAAACATTCAAGCTGGTTGTTAAGACTGTTGCCCGCAAGTATGGTTTGTACGCAACCTTCATGCCAAAACCACTCAGTGGGATCAACGGTTCAGGAATGCATTTGAACATGTCATTATTCAACGACAAAGGCAATACATTCTATGATGAAAATGGTGAACTTCAAATTTCTCAAGAAGCTTATTACTTCCTTGGTGGTTTGCTGAAGCATGCTCGTTCATTTACTGCTGTATGTAACCCAATCGTTAACTCATACAAACGTCTTGTTCCAGGTTACGAAGCCCCTGTTTATGTTGCATGGTCCGGCTCAAACCGTTCACCATTAATTCGTATACCAAGTGCCCGTGGCAATTCAACTCGTTTGGAATTACGTTCTGTAGACCCTACTGCTAACCCATATCTTGCAATTGCATGTGTTTTGGAAGCGGGTCTCGATGGTTTACGCAACAAGATTGAACCTGAACACAGCATTGATCGTAACATCTATCGTATGGATGCTGAGGAACGTCAAAAGAGTCATATTACCAACTTACCTGATACGCTTCACAATGCTTTGAAAGACTTGTCAGCAGACGAGACAATGAAGAAGGCACTGGGTGAGCATTTGTACAACAGCTTTATCGAAGCTAAGAATCTTGAATACGATTCATACCGCACTCAAGTTTCAGGCTGGGAACGTGATCAATATCTCGAAAAGTATTAAGCTGAAAATTAAATTACCCGCACTTGATTAAGAGCGTAACTGTTTTTTGAAAGCTCACAGTGGTGCACGATAAGTGTACTGTTGTGAGCTTTTTGTATACAAAGGTTCTCTCATTGAAATATAATTAAGATGTAACAATATTTGTTGGCTTCTAATTTCCTATTAAGGGGTGTTATTTTATGTCAAGCAATTACCAAAGTTTAAAAGTTGGGCTGGTTATTTCATTTGCACTGTTATTAGGCGGTTGTTCGTCTCAAAAAAGCGGTTCGGGAAAGCTGGCCGCCAAGCAGGAATTTACGACAGCTGTCAGTTCGGAACTTTCCACGGTGGATCTTTCCAAAACTACTTCGGTCCAAACGTTTGAAGTGTTGAATAATGTTGATGAAGGGCTTTATCGATTGGGAAAAAACAGTAAGATCGAAAATGCATTGGCAACCAAAACAAAGATCTCGAAAGATGGCTTGCAATACACATTTAATCTTCGAAAGGGAACAAAATGGAGTAACGGTGATCCGGTCACTGCAGCCGATTTTGTCTATTCATGGCAAAGGACCGTTAATCCAAAAACAGCATCACAATATGGTTATTTATTCTCTGGGATTAAGAACGCTGACGCAATTCAGGCTAACAAAAAATCTTACAAAACCTTAGGAATTAAGGCAGATGGTAAGTATAAGCTGGTTGTAACGCTGGAAAAGAAAATTCCTTACTTCAAGCTGTTAATGGGATTCCCACTGTTTTTCCCACAAAACCAAAAGGTCGTTGAGAAATATGGTGAGAATTATGGTACCAAGAGTTCCGATATGGTTTACAACGGTCCGTTCAAGTTAACCAAGTGGAATGGGACTGGGATGACTTGGACGCTGGCTAAGAATGAAAAGTATTGGGACAGCAAGAAGGTTAAGCTCGACAAGCTTCATTATCAAGTTACAAAGGATCCATCGACGGGCTACAATCAATTCAAGACGGATAAGCTGCAGTATGTTGGCTTGTCCGGGGTATTGGCAAAGAATCTGAAAAATAATAAAGATATGGTAACAAGAGAAACATCAAGTTGTTACTATCTGGCCTTTAACCAAAAAAAGAAATTGTTTAAGAATCTCAAGATCAGAGAAGCAATTTCAATGGCAATTGATCGCGGCCAGTTGACTAAGAAAATTTTGGGTGATGGCTCATTTAATTCTCAAAGTTTTGTTTCAAAAGGCCTTTCAATTAACCCCAAAACTGGTAAAGATTTCACTGCTACAACTGCCAAACCAGATTCGTTAAAATATAATCCAACCAAGGCAAAGGCACTTTGGCAGGAAGGGCTTAAAGAACTTGGCATTACAAAAATGAGTTTCACATTGTTAAGTTCAGACGAATTCGCACAAAAACAGGTCAGCGAATATCTTCAGTCACAACTTGAAAAGAATTTGCCTGGTCTTAAAGTGAGTTTGAGTAATATTCCGTTCCAAACATTGCTTTCACGACAAAAATCCCATAATTACGAAGTCACTATGGGCGACTGGTATGCCGACTTTGCCGATCCAATTACTTTCCTGAACATCCTGACATCAGGAAACCCAAGCAATGTCCCACAGTGGTCCAACAAACAGTATGACAAATTAATCAAGGCATCATCAACAACTGACGCCGGAAATCCTGACAAGCGATTTGACGACCTCACCAAAGCTCAAAATATTCTGCTAGAAAATCAGGGTGTTACACCGCTTTATCAATCAGCAAGTAAAAACTTACTCAGCAGTAAGGTAAAGGGAATCATTTATAACACAGCTGGTGCCACTTATAACTACAAGAATGTTTACGTCGTCAAATAATTTTCTCAGTTCTCAAAGATCGGATAATTCTATTGTCCGATCTTTTTTGATATGATTTTGTTGTTTATTTGGACATAACGGATAAGTTTCTAATGTTTTTTGAAAATCTTTCATAAATAATGCGATTAACCCTTTATTTATGTACGTTTTTCAGATAACATTAAATGTATAAATAAGGGGAATACGAGGCAATATTATGGATAACAAAATTGAAAACGATCCATTCAGCCAAAATGACACTATTTTATCTTCCGCCCTTAGCGAAAAAGTGAAATATTTGTCCGACCTGAATGATTCGATCAAAGATGGCAATGATTTAAAAGTCTATGAATTAATGGATCCAAACCGTTTTGCAACTGAAGTGAAGGGTGAACAGCCTGACCAGCCAAAAGCTAACTTTTTTGGCTTGGCTGCCGATCTAAAGACTCAGTTGAGTCATCATTTGAGTAATAAACTCATTGACTATTTAGGCACTACATATCCATTCTTCTACTACCACGAATATGATTTGGGTAAGTTTAATATCTACTTCGGTAATTGGTGGGATCATCGAATGTTCGGTGAATTGGACGCCATTAACGTCCAGTTCAATTTTGCCGAAGACGAATATAATACGCTATCAAAATCATTTGAACTCGAAGCTCAAAACAAACGGGTCAATGACGACCAGATGCGTGAATTGGGTCAAAAGAACGAAAAATTAACCCAACTAATTGAAGATCAAAATAAACGTGATCAGCGCAAAGAAGAAATTCGAAAACAGATCAAAGAAAATGAAGAGAAATCACCAATGCCTTGGGAAGCAGGAAAAGTGAAGGAAGAGCATCAGCAACTTCAAAACGCTTTATTGGAATTGACCAACATTGATGAACAAGCTTCTGATGGCCGAGCAGAAATCAAGAAAAACGAAAATCAAATTTTGGCTTTATCAAAAGAAGAGACAATTTATAATTTGGAAAAACAAAATATTCGGGCTTCGTTTGGCAGTTTTGAAGCATTTATTGATAACAATAACAACTTGTACGCCAAATACTTGCAGAGCTTGAGCAAAGAAACGCAGGTGACTGACGGTGAGTAATGAAAATAATGAAACAGAAAAGAAAGTTTTAACTACAACGGAGCTTTTGAACAATTACACTGGCTCAATCCAAGCTGGACTGGATAATGGTACCAAGTATGTCAAGGCATTTGAGAGCTTGAATCAGACCACGGAATTGCCAGATTTATTGACTGCGGCCGTTCAGCTGACCAATTATCAACTCAACACTGACTTTGTAGAATTTCCACATCAGTTTTCAGATGAAGATGTTCAGTTGGTTTTCTTTGAACGTTTATTGAAGTTGTCAAATAACGCCAACGGATTTGGTATTTCAAATGCTGAGCATGTTCAAAAACTCCTGTGCAAATTTGGATCACTGGGTGATAATACATTTACCTTCACCAAGTCGACCAAAAATCCGGCTGGTTTCTTCTTTGGACCAACTGCCCACAACCGGCCCTTGTTCTATCTCAACCTTAAGAATAAGGAACTAATGTTCCACGGTTCTTCTTTGATTGACTATTTCGTTGTCGATTTGGAAGGGCTGGAAGTTTCTGCAATTAAGCAGGCATTGCAAGTCATGATTCAAGCTGCTGAAGTCCTGAAAGAAAACTTTGGCTTCAAGATTGACTTCAATGTTCTTGATGGTGTTAATGGTGAATTTTATGAATTTGCTGCCGGCAAGATTCCAGAACCAATTTTAGATGAACTATTCGTCAAATCAGCTGACAATCAATATATTTTAATGTCTGGTGAAAATGGTGGGGCTGCTTTAACCTTGGACAACGATACTAAGTTGACAGTGTTCAACGCTGGTAATGAAGATCGACCAAAGTGGGGTGCTGATATCCATGATAACGATCAAAAAGAAAGTTGGCTGAACCTGTTATTAGACTACCCATTCATCAAAGATTGGTATTTGGATAATAAAAAGCAGTTGGAAATTCTCTCAAACAAGATTATTTTTGGATAGGAGTTATTCATGGATTTACAAGCTTTGATTGCTTCATCAGTTTATCTGAACCGCCAAATTGAATCTAAAAAGCAGCTTCACTGGTCAAACGACGGTCGTGTTAAGAACGCTTTTGTTGCACTGGATGTCGAACTTGCCGAGATGGCCAACACGTCTGAGTGGTTTAAAGTTTGGAAAGTGCATCGGGGCAAGAGTGATCCCGACAAAACGCCACGCCAGACACTGCTTTATGAGTATGTTGATGCAATGGACTTTTACTTATTGATTTCGAACCTAAAAAATTGGAACCACTTTGTTTTGAATTCTCAGGATGATTTAGCTAAAATCAAGAAGTTCAAAAAAGAAGACAACCTGGATAAACAGTATTTGGTATTGAAGAGAATGCTGTTTGACGCTTATTTCAACCATAGTGGTGACAGTTTCAACCATTCTTGGCGACTTTTTCTAAAGTTTGGGTTAGTTGACTTTGGCTATACTGAAGAAGAGATCGAAAATGCATTTAATGAAAAGAACCAAATTAACGAAGATCGCCAAGATGAAAATTATTAATGATTAAACAATGCAGGAGCGTTAAATCCTAACCGATTGACTCTCCTGCATTGTCACTAGATGATGAAGAGTTTGTATTTATAATGCAAAAAAAGTCCCGTTAGCCTTTAGTTCCAAGGCTAACGGGACTGATCCCGATGTTATGTCGCAAGAGAGATTCGGACTCTCGACCTACGGTTTAGAAGACCGTTGCTCTATCCAGCTGAGCTATTGCGACAAATCAACAATAACAATTATATGAAATATTCACATGGTAGTCAATGTTTATTCAGCATAATTGGCTCAATCAGTCAAAAACATTATGATTTCCTTAAATATGTTGCATTTTTATTAAATATTCACCCATTTTAAACTAATAATTTGAAGCAATCCACAGAAAGCATGATAATAAAATTGTGCAGTGAAAAGCTGCCACGTCAATAGGAGGTGGAAGTTGTGGGATTTGTAATCTTTATTGTATTTATTTTCATTGTCTGTGGAATTATCCAGTATTTTACCAATTCTTCAACGACCATGCGCGAGAATGGCAAGCATTTAGCTCAACGAAAATAAAAGAACAGCCGTGGGTAGCGGTTGTTTTTTTACGGCTTACAGGTTTCTATTGACGAACGGTTGGCGATTATGTATACTAGTAACGTTGTAATTGTGGCTTCCACAGCTACAACCGCTCGATTCAAGCTGATAAGTCTCTGATACAGGTCAGAGCGCTTGCTTTCGGCGAGTCTAAGCAAATTTATAAGGAGGTGCACAAGATATGTACGCAGTTATTACTACAGGCGGTAAGCAATACAAAGTTTCTGAAGGCGACGCAATCTACGTTGAAAAGTTAAGCGCAGACGAAGGCTCAAAAGTTACTTTTGATCAAGTTGTTATGGTTGGTGGCGATTCAGTTAAAGTTGGTACACCATTAGTTGATGGCGCATCAGTAACTGGAACTGTTGAAAAGCAGGGTCGTCAAAAGAAGATTACAATCTTCCGTTACAAACCAAAGAAGGGCTCACGTTCAAAGAAGGGCCATCGTCAACCATATACCAAGGTTGTTATTGATTCAATCAAGGCATAATTTACTTTGAGGTGACTGATATGATTAAAGCTTCCATTAAGCGTTATCGCGGTCATGTTAGCGGGTTTACCATTACCGGACATGCCGATGCCGGTGAGTATGGACAAGATATTGTCTGTTCAGCCGTTTCAGTGTTAAGCATCACAACAGTCAATGGCCTTCAAGAGGTTGTTGGGCTGGATGTTGATGTTGATAGTGATGATGACAATGGCGGTTATCTGTCAGTCGATGTGCCAGTTGTTACCGATTCAAAGAAAAGTATTCAAGCTGATGCAGTTTTGAATACCTTTGCAAACGGAATGGCTGATATAGCAAATAGTTATAGTAAGTATATTAAGTTAAATACAGTAAAATAATCAATTAATCTGGAGGTGTAAACCTATGTTAGCAATGAATTTACAATTCTTCTCTCACCATAAAGGTGGTGGATCAACTGCCAACGGTCGTAACTCAGCTGGTCGTCGTTTAGGTACGAAGGCTGCCGACGGATCATCTGTTCACAGTGGCTCAATCATCTATCGTCAACGTGGAACTCATATTTACCCAGGAAACAATGTTAAGCGTGGTAACGATGATACATTGTTTGCAGTCGTTGATGGAGTTGTTCGTTTCGAAAGAAAAGGACGCGACAAGCGTCAGGTTTCAGTTTATCCAGTTGCTGAAGCTGCCAAATAAGGCACAATATTTGAATTATAGAGGCTGGGACAAAACTCGTGTTTTGCATCCCAGCTTTTTAATTGTCTGAGACCAGGATACCATTTAAACTGGCTATTTTGGCTTAAAGTATTATATAATCAATGTATGTTACATTACATTTAGGAGGAACAATAATGGCAATTTCAACTGCTGATTTTAAAAATGGATTAACCATCGAGGTTGATCACGCAATCTGGAGAATTTTGAGTTTCCAACATGTTAAGCCTGGTAAGGGTGGCGCATTTGTCCGTTCTAAGTTAAAGAATCTTCGTACCGGTGCCGTTCAAGAAAAGACATTCCGTTCAGGTGCCAAGATGGAACAAGCACAAATTGATACCCGTAAGATGCAATATCTTTATGCTGATGGTGATCAACACGTCTTCATGGACATGGACACCTATGACCAGATTTCAATTCCTGCTGAACAGATTAAGAGCGAATTGAATTACCTCCAAGAAAACATGGAGGTCCAAGTTATTCAGTATGGTAATGAAACTTTGGGAATTGAATTGCCAAATACCGTTACACTGGAAGTTGCATCAACTGAACCAGGTATCAAAGGTGATACTGCTTCTGGCGGTTCAAAGCCAGCAACTATGACGACCGGTTTAACATTGCAGGTACCATTCTTTGTTAACCAAGGCGATAAGTTGACTATCAACACGACTGATGGAACTTACATTTCACGAGCATAGTATCCGATTGATTTGAAACGGAGGCTTTAATATGGCTGAAGACACTAATATCATTCTTCATTCAAATGATCCGAAACTTGGCAAAATTGAAATTGCGCCCAACGTTCTCGAAATTATTGCGGGTGTTGCAACCTCACAAATTGACGGCGTTAATCGGATGCGCGGTTCGTTTTCCACTAGCGTTAATGAACTGTTGGGACGAAGAAAAGAGCATGGCAAAGGCGTTAATTTGACGTATGCCAACGAAGAATTAACCGTTGACGTCTATGTATATCTGAATTATGGCGTTTCTGTACCCAAAGTTGCGCTTGAAATTCAAAGTCAAGTTGAACAGCAGTTGCTTTTCATGACCGGACTGAAGGTCACGGAAGTTAATGTGCACGTTCAAGGAGTTATTCCGGAAAAAACCACCAGTACAGTTGATCCGAATAACCCGTTTGCCGATGAACAGGAAAATGGTGAGGACTAGTGGAATTAACACGACACCAAATAAGAGAAATTGCGTTTCAAACACTTTTCGCTTTAAATACCAACGATCAAACCGACTGGAAGGATTTCTTCCAGGTTTTGACAAGCGGTAAGTACGGCGATGATTACCCTGAATATCTGCATCAACTAATTTCAGGTGTTTTGGAACACAAGTCTGAAATCGATAAAACAATTGAAAAGTATTTAGCTTCCAGTTGGTCATTGGAGCGAATTGCCAGAACTGATTTGATTATCTTGGAGATTGCCATCTATGAAATGGTTTATGTAGATGACATGCCTGCCAAAGTATCAATTAATGAAGCAATTGAGCTTGCAAAAAAGTTTAGTGATGACCGTTCACGAAAATTTGTTAACGGGATTTTGTCACATGCTTTAGAAGAACTGGTAAAATAGATTTACACATGTGTAAATCTATTTTTTTGTACATATGTTTTCTTGAAAATGAAAATACGAAGGAGCGGTTTCTAGAATGGCAACGATTATTGATGGTAAAGCACTGGCAAAAAAGCTGAATGCGCAAACAAGTCAGCGGGTTAAGCAGCTTCAAAAAGATAAGGGAATCACTCCTGGTTTAGTCGTTATCATTGTTGGCACAGACCCGGCAAGTCAACGATATGTTAGAAATAAGCACCGGACAGCTAAGAGACTGGGAATTTACTCAATCGTTAGAGAACTTCCGGATACAATTTCACAAGCCGAATTGCTTAAGGTTGTGGAAGAGTATAATCAAAATCCAAAAGTAACCGGTATTTTAGTCCAAGACCCATTACCAAAGCAAATTAATGAAAAAGAAATCACCCGTTCAATTCTGCCTGAAAAAGATGTTGATGGTTTTCATCCTGTCAACGTCGGTAAGCTTTATTTGGATGATTCGACAAACTATCCGGTGGCGTGCACGCCTAAGGGTGTCATGACAATGTTTAAGGAATACGGGATTCAACTTAAAGGTAAGAATGCAGTCATGATTGGTCGCAGTGCAATTGTTGGTAAGCCAATGGCAGCTTTGATGCTGAATGCCGGCGCCAGCGTTTCGATTTTACATTTACTCACCAAGGACATTACCGAATATACAAAGAATGCCGACGTCATCGTATCAGCGACCGGTAGCCTCCACACAGTTACGAAAAACGATGTCAAACCCGGTGCTGTGGTCATTGATGTTGGTCAAAATATCAATGAAGACGGCCATTTGGTGGGTGATACCGATTATGCAGATCTATTTGATAAAGTATCATATATTACGCCTGTGCCAGGTGGTGTTGGTCCAATGACAATCGCTACCTTGATGCAGCAGACAGTCGATTTAGCGGAATGGAGCCTTGAACGTGGCGAATGATTATTTAACCGTTAGCGCCTTAACAAAATATATAAAAAGAAAATTCGACGTTGATCCGTATTTAACTAAGGTATACCTCACTGGGGAGATTTCCAACTTCAGATTGCGCCCCAATGCCCATCAGTACTTTAGTCTTAAAGATGACAATGCTAAAATCAGTGCAATCATGTTTAAATCAGCGTTTAATCGGATCAAATTCACTCCCGAGGAAGGAATGAAAGTCTTAGTTGTTGGCCACATATCAGTCTATGAGCCTAGCGGAAGTTATCAGATTTACGTTGAACAAATGGAACCAGACGGTGTTGGCCAACTTTATCAGGCATACGAACAACTTAAGAAAAAGCTTTCCGAGGAAGGTTTATTTAACTTGCCGAAGAAGCCTTTAAAACAGTTTCCTAAACGAATTGCCGTGGTCACTTCGCCAAGCGGGGCCGTGATTAGGGATATTATCACAACGGTTAGAAGAAGATATCCAATTGCTCAAATTGTTCTGTTTCCGGCACTGGTTCAAGGAACCGAAGCCAGCGCGGATATTGTCAGACAAATTGAACAGGTTAATCAAAATGGCAGTTTTGATACATTAATTGTTGGCCGTGGCGGAGGTTCAATTGAAGATTTGTGGCCGTTCAACGAAGAAAACGTTGCCAGAGCGATTGTGGCCAGCAAGATTCCGGTTATCTCTTCTGTTGGCCACGAAACCGATACGACAATTGCTGATCTGGTCGCTGATGTACGTGCTGCGACCCCAACAGCTGCGGCTGAATTGGCAGTTCCACGTTTGGATCAGGTCCTGGTAGATTTAAAGACTACCCAAAACCGAATTATCAATGCAGCTTATCAAGTTATCCAAGAAGACAAGCTACGATTGAAACGATTGCAGCAGTCAACTGTTTTCACCTCACCTCAACGGATATATGAGACGTTTTCCCAGCGACTGGATTTGTTGGCTCAACGATTGTACAACCAGTCTGACAAGATTACCGGTAAACGCAAGGAACGGTTTAGTGATCTGAAAATGCGGCTCCGGTTAGTTGCACCAACATACACGATCAAAGGACAACAGCAAAAATTAACCACGCTTCAGGGGCGGCTTGACCGCGCGACAGTTCAAAATTTAAAGAATGTAAAACAGCATTATCAAATGCTGGTTGGGTCTTTGGATCATTTGAGCCCATTGAAGATTCTCAGCCGAGGCTACACGTATACAACCGATGAGCAGGGGAAATTTGTAAAGCGGGTTGCAGACATTGAATCGAAGACAATTGACGTACATTTTAGTGATGGCACGGTGAATGCTTCTGTCAATAAAATCAACCCAAAGAAGGAGAAATAAGATGGCTGACAAGCAAGAAAACAAAACGTTCGAACAAAAGATGAACGAGTTGGAAACAATCGTTAATCAACTCGAACAGGGAAATGTTTCGCTGGAAGAATCAATGGACAAATTCAAAACCGGTATTCAATTGAGTGAACAGCTTCAGGATACTTTGACCAAGGCCGAACATACGATGGCTAAGATGATGGATAAAGATGGTAACGAGGTTGAATTTGAAGCGTCAAAAGACGAAAAGGATGATCATGATGCCAACAAAGCTGACTGAATTTGAAAGCCTATGGATCCCAAAAATCAATCATATTTTGGAGACTGAAATTGGCAAAGATACTGACCAAAAGACTTTAACCGAGGCAATGACTTATTCAGTCAACGCAGGCGGAAAACGGTTGCGGCCGCTTTTAACCTTGGCCGTACTCTCAAGTCTGGGTGACAAAATTGATCACACCCTGTTGAAGGCCAGTTGTGCACTTGAATTAATGCACTCTTATTCCTTGGTTCACGATGACTTACCAGCGATGGACAATGATGACCTCCGCCGGGGCAAACCTACCAATCATGTTAAGTTTGGAGCAGGTATGGCAACTTTGGCCGGTGACGGACTGCAACCACTTGCTTTCCAATGGCTGGTTGATAATGATTTAGACAGTGAAACGCAGGCTGAATTAACTTTAGCGCTTGCCAAAGCAGCTGGCCCACATGGGATGGTTTCAGGCCAAGCCGACGATATTGAGTTTGAAGGGACTCGTCTATCACTTGATGGTTTAAAAAAATTGGATCGGAACAAGACGGGTGCATTAATCCGGTATGCGGTTGAAGCTGGGCTGATCCTTGGCAGGATTATTCCCGAAAAACGCGGGTCGTTGTTAACATTTGCTGAAAAATTTGGCGAAGCTTACCAAATTTATGATGACATCCTTGACGTTGTCGGAACTGAAGCAGAGATTGGCAAGCCGGTTCATCAGGATGCCGGTAAAAACACTTATCCAAATTTATTAGGCTTGGATAAGTCGTATGGAATGCTTCATCAGACAGTCAAGGATGCTCAAAAAGCACTGGCCCAAGCTGGACAGGATTTGATGATTGACACCAGTCTGCTAAATGATTTTACTAGTTATTTTAAAAATAAGGACGAAAAGTAATATGGAAAAGCAACGAGTTGATGTGTTATTGGTCACCCAGGGATTGTTTGATACTCGAGAAAAAGCCAAACGGGCAGTGATGGCCGGTGAAATTCTGGGTGATAACGAGGAACGTTTGGATAAGCCAGGGACTAAAATCCCGGTTGATACCGATCTTCACTTGAAGGGCAAACCAATGCCTTATGTGAGTCGTGGCGGTTTGAAACTCGAAAAGGCATTAAAAGTGTTTAACTTGGATGTTACAGGCTTAACAGTTTTAGATATTGGCTCTTCAACTGGTGGATTTACAGACGTGATGCTCCAAAGTGGTGCCAAATTAAGTTATGCACTCGATGTCGGCAGCAACCAGCTGGTTTGGAAGCTTCGCGAGGATCCTCGAGTCGTTGTAATGGAGCATACTAATTTCAGATATAGTAAACTTGCAGATTTTACTCATGGACAACCAGAGTTTGCCTCAATTGATGTTTCATTTATTTCATTGGAATTAATTTTACCGCCATTAAAAAATATCATTAAGAAGAACGGTCATGTTGTTGCATTGATCAAGCCTCAGTTTGAGGCCGGAAAATCAAATGTTGGCAAGCATGGGATTGTTAAAGATCCTGCAGTGCATAAAATGGTTCTTGAAAAGATTCTGAACTTCGCAGTTGCTAATGGTTATTCGGTTCAAAACCTTGATTTTTCACCGATTAAGGGCGGTGCAGGAAATATTGAATTCCTGGTTGAACTCGAATCAGTCGACGAACCGGTGATGTCACCAAATGTTTCGATTGAAAAAGTCATTGAGAACGCTTATTCTGAATTAAAAGGATCATAATCTGTATTTTTATTCAATATACTGTTGGGGGTGTATTCATGCGCAAAAAAGAACGCCAAAGACTAATTAAACAGTTGCTTACGAGTAATAATATTCAAAGACAGGAAGATTTCGTCTCACTTCTGGATAAGCAGGGAATCAAAGTTACTCAGGCAACGGTTTCCAGAGATATCAAAGATATGCAGCTTGTTAAAGTACCATCAGTTACAGGTGGCTACCGTTACAGTCTGCCAACTCAGAAAAATATTGATACCGAAAAGAAACTTGTTCAAACCATTCGAGATTCTTTTGTGTCCGTTGATTCGCAAGACAAATTAGTGTTTATGAAAGTTCTGCCAGGAAGCGGGCCGGTGATTTCCAGCTTACTGTACCAGATGAATTACAGTGGCATTTTTGGCACCCTTGGTGATGACAATACCGTCTTAATTATTGGAAAAACCGATGAAGATGCGATAAACGTTCGCAATCAGATTAACAGCATGTTGGGAACTGATTAAAGATCATTGAGAGGTTTAATTTATGTTACTTGAATTATCAATTACCGATTTTGCAATAATTGAACATTTGGATATTGATTTTCAGGCAGGAATGACCGTTTTAACCGGTGAAACCGGCGCCGGGAAATCTATTATCATTGACGCAGTAGGACTGCTCGTTGGTGGAAGGGGCTCTCATGACCTCATTCGTACCGGTGCTTCAAAAGCCGTGATTCAAGGAAGCTTTATTCTTCATGAAGATAATCCTACATATAGTGTTTTGGACGATCTTGGAATTGATCACAGCGATAGTAATGTCATTATTGAACGGGTAATCTTTGCAAATGGCAGAAATAGCTGCCGGGTCAATGGCATTATGGTCAACATCGCAACATTGAAGCGGATTGGTGAAACAATTGTCGACATTCAAGGACAAAACGACCATCAGGAATTGATGCGGCCGGAACGTCACATTCAATTACTTGATGATTTTGCCGAGGATGAACTGACACCAATTTTAAAATCGTATCAACAACAGTACGATCAGTTCATCAGGCTGCGAAATCTCAATGAAAAAAAGCATCAAAATGAGAAAGAGTGGGCGCAAAGAGTCGATATGCTCAAGTTTCAGATTAAGGAAATTGAGGCGGCTGATCTTCACGCAAATGAAGATACTGACTTAGTTGCCGAAAGAGAACGGCTCAATAACTTTCAGAAAATTCACGATGCATTATTAGCAAGCTATGAAGGAATCAATGGTGATGAGGATGCGACAGGTTCAATTGACTCAATTGGATCGGCAATGAGCTCAATGCAGGACATCGAAGACCTTGACCCGGAATATAAACAAATTTCTGATAACCTTTCAGGCGCATTTTTTGCACTCCAGGATGTTGCGAGTCAAATTTCCGATCAACTAAGTAATTTGGAGTTTGATCAAGACCGTTTGGATCAAGTGGAGCAACGGCTGAATACAATTTATCAGTTGAAACACAAATATGGTGATTCTGTCGCTCAGATTTTGGAATATCTTGCAAAAATTAAGAAAGAACTCAAGCAAATGTCGGGGGATGCAGAAGCAAATGATGACCTCGATAATCAGCTTGCCGGGATTAAATCCGACTTGATAAAAGCTGCGACAAAAATTACCGGCATTCGCAAGAATTGGGCGCACAAACTTCAGAAAGCCGTTCATCAGCAGTTGTCGGATTTATATATGGACAAGGCCGTATTTGAAGTTAACATCCAGCAAAATCGGGCACTGAACCGTCTTGGAGCTGATCGGGTTGAATTCTACATCCAGACCAATCCCGGCGAAAAAATGCTGCCATTGGTCAAGTCAGCTTCAGGTGGTGAACTTTCCCGGATCATGTTGGCGCTAAAAACAATGTTTGCCAAAGCGGCAGGGGTTACTTCCATTATTTTTGATGAAGTAGATACTGGTGTTTCCGGCAGAGTGGCACAAGCAATTGGAAATAAAATCTATACCATTTCACAAAAATCACAAGTGTTGTGTATTACTCACTTGCCTCAAGTTGCTGCAATGAGTGATCATCATTACTTTATTGAAAAACAAATCGCGGATAATCGAACAACAACCACCATTATTGAATTGACGGCTCCTCAAAGCGTCGCAGAAATATCCAGAATGCTTTCAGGGACAACCATTACCAAGTTAACCAAGGAGCATGCCAGTGAGTTAATAAAACTGGCTGATGAAGAAAAGCAAAAGATTAGAGCATAATAAAAGGGAATCAACACTAAAACGTGCTGGTTCCCTTAATTCGATGGAAATATTAATATTTTTTAATTGCTTTAATTTCGGGTAGATTAATGATTCTGCTGAACCGATTGTCATCGGAAGTGAGTAGGTATCGATCAGCCGAAATTTTGGACAAATAACCGGATTGTTCTTCATCCTGATCAATAAATTCGATTGTAATTGGAAAGTTGTTCTCCAAAGTTTGTTTAATGAAATAGTTGATTTGGAAAGTAGGCATCTGCTTGATTTGTCGAGTATTCCGAACGATTTCAAAGAAACGGTCATAGTTGTCTTTGAAGGTTCTTGTAATTTCTGATAAGTAAGATTGTTTGTTTTGCATTTTGTTCACCCCGAACATTTGTTTGTGCTTTTATTATACGAACATTCGTTCTAAAGTGCAACCCTAAATATCATTTTTCTTAATTGGACAGCTAAAGCTTGTCAAATCGTCCAAAAAGGGCGATAATAATGGGAACTACAAATAATTGAAGGGATTTTTTCGATGGCTAAAAGAGGAATGTTGATTGTTTTGTCAGGACCGTCCGGAGTTGGTAAAGGAACGGTGCGTAAAGCGTTATTTGAGGAACCGGATGTTGATTTTGAATATTCCACTTCAATGACGACTAGAAAGCCGCGCCCTGGTGAAAAAAATGGTGTCGATTATTATTTTGTTTCTAAAGAGCAGTTCGAAGAAAATATTCAAAATGGCGAAATGCTTGAATACGCCAAGTATGTTGACAATTACTATGGAACGCCCTTAAAATATGTTAATGAAACATTGGAATCCGGCAAAGACGTTTTTCTTGAAATTGAAGTTAATGGTGCAATGCAGGTTCGTGCAAACGTTCCGGATGCTGTTTTTGTTTTCCTGACTCCACCAGATCTCATGGAACTTAAACACCGATTGGTTGGTCGGGGAACCGATAAAATGGATGTCATTAACAAACGCATTAAGAAAGCGGTCGGCGAAATCAGCATGATGCGGAATTATGATTACGCTGTGTTGAACGACAAGGTTCCTTTGGCTGTTGACCGAATCAAGTCAATTATTAGAAGCGAACGATTAAAAGTTGCTCGGGTGATGCCCGATTATGAATCAATGTTAGGAGATAAATAAAATGTTACTATACCCATCCGTTGATAAACTGTTAGATAAAATTGATTCCCGTTATTCATTAATTGCATTGGCAAGCAAACGTGCCCACGAATTGGACGCAGGTGCCAAGCCATTATTGGATAGCTACAAATCTGAAAAGTCTGTCGGCAAAGCTTTAGAAGAAGTTGCTGCCGGTGTTTTAAAGATTGATCCCAAAGCAAAAGATTTTGAATAATAGTTGAATTTGAAAGGACTGGGGCAAAACAAGCGTTTTGTCTTCAGTCCTTTTTTCACGTTGGTCATATTTGTCCGATTACCGATGTGCCAGATCAATTTTTAGGGCCCTTCTTATTTTTATCCTTGCAAGATTTGGTACAATAAAAGATGAAATCTGAAACGGGGTGGAAAAATGTTTCAAAATAAAAACGTTGCCGTTTTTGTAACTGGTAGTATTGCTGTTTACAAATCACTAACATTGGTCCGGCAGCTTGTTAAAAACCATAATCAGGTTCATGTGATCATGAGTGAAGCGGCTCAAAAGTTCGTCACGCCACTGACATTTCAAACTGTCAGCAAGAATCATGTTTTGACTAACGATTTTTCCAGCAGTGATCCATCAGTTATTCCCCACGTTCACACTGCTGATTCTGCCGATTTAGCAATTGTCGCACCGGCATCCGCAAACACGATTGCCAAGATGGCCAACGGGATTGCGGACAACGTTGTGAGTTCAACGCTGCTCACAATGGCAGTACCAGTTTTTGTCATCCCGGCAATGAATACCCATATGCTGAGCAATTTTGCAACCCAACGAAATATTAATCAGTTAAAAAACGCCGGTGTTCATGTGATGGACTCAGCAGAGGGCTTTCTTGCAGAGGGTTATTCAGGGAAGGGCAGAATGCCCGAACCTGAAGATATTCTGAACTGGGTTGATCAGAGTCTTGAGCCCATTCATGGATCCTTATCAGGCAAAAAAGTTATCGTGACTGCCGGTGGAACACGGGAACCATTGGATCCGGTTCGATATTTGACCAATCATTCATCAGGAAAAATGGGATTTGCTGTGGCGGCCGCCGCCAAACAAGCCGGCGCCGATGTGACCTTAATTGCAGCTAATCCATTTATTTCGGCTCCAAATGGCGTCCATGTCATCAATATCGAAACTGCAAATGAATTACTTAAAGCCGTTGAGGCACAGTTCGTCCATGCTGATATTTTGGTGATGGCGGCTGCAGTAGCAGATTATCGACCAGCAACCGTGTCAGATAAAAAAATCAAGAAAACAACTGATAATGAAACCATGACTTTAAAATTAGTTCGAAATCCTGATATTCTAAAGGAAATTTCTTCCATAAAGAAGCCAGGACAGGTGGTCGTGGGCTTTGCTGCGGAAACTAATGATCTCATTTCCAACGCGCAAAAAAAGATTAAATCCAAGAACTTGGATTTGATCGTGGCGAATGACGTTTCCCAGGCTGGCATCGGATTTAACGCAGATGATAACCAAGTGACATTTTTGTTTGCTGACGGCAGAAAAGATAAAACACCGGTTGAAAGCAAGAAACAGGTGGCCGCCAAGCTGGTTGAAATCATTTCAAAGGAAATTCAAAAATAAACGAAAGGAGAATCTGTCTTGCAGGTTGCTCAAGTGATTGTTGACGTGCCGGCACGCCAAACAAATAATCCGTTCAGTTATTCTATCCCGGATAATTTAGCTAATCAGATCGAGCCTGGCATGCGAGTTCAGGTTCCGTTTGGTAATCGCAAAATTACCGGTTTTGTTGTGGATATTTGCGATAACTCAAACTTTGATGGCAAGCTCAAGCCGATCAGTGATTTAATTGATTTATATCCAGTCATTAACCCAGAACTACTGAACCTCGCTGATTGGTTGGCTGACCAAACTTATTCGTTTAAAATCAGCTGTCTGCAAACCATGCTCCCAGGTGGCATGAGAACTAAGAACAAGAAAAAGTTAATCGCTAAGAATCAAGATGTGATCGAGCAACACCCAACAATTTTTCATGGCCAAAATGAAATTGAATACGACCGCGGAAATTTTGACAATAAAACGTTAGCCCAAATCCTTAACCTGCAAAAAGCAGGTGAGATTCAGGTTGAATATGACCTAACCAATCATGCTCGTCCCATCATGTTGAGGGCTTATAAAGGTGTATTGAATTCTGAACAAATTGATGAAGCCCTTAAATCAGTCAGAAAAAACGCAATTGGACAAATCAAACTTTTGAATATTTTAAAGGGTCAACCGACTGATAATCTTTTGCTGTCAAAATGGGAGTCCATGGGAGTCACCGCCTCAACGCTTAAAAACGCGGAGAAGAAGGGCTGGGTTTCCGCCACGTCAAAACGACATGTTAGAAACCCATTCTTAAGGCCGGTTGATCCAAGTAAACCTTTCAAATTACATCCTGATCAAAAAAATGCCGTTGATTCAATTAATCAAGCCATTTCGACTCAAAAAGATCAGGTCTTTCTACTCGAAGGCGTTACTGGATCCGGTAAAACTGAAGTTTACCTCCAATCGATTGCTCACGCTCTTGAAATGGGGCGGAGTGCTTTGATGCTGGTTCCAGAGATTACGTTAACCCCACAAATTGTCGGTAGAATCCGCAGTCGGTTTGGTGACCAGGTAGCGATGCTGCACAGCGCTATGTCGAATGGAGAACGGTACGATGAGTGGCAACGGATTAACACCGGCAAAGCCAAAGTCGTCGTGGGTGTTCGTTCCGCAGTATTTGCGCCATTGAAGAATATCGGATTAATTATTATGGACGAGGAGCATGACAGCAGTTATAAGCAAGCTGACAATCCCCGCTATCAAACCAGAGACGTCGCCAAATGGCGGGCAGCATACAATCATTGCCCGGTTGTTCTGGGAAGTGCCACCCCATCGTTGGAATCCCGTGCACGGGCAATGAAGGGTGTTTATACGCTTTTGAGCCTGCCACATCGAATTAACCGACATGCACTGCCACACGTTTCCATTATTGATATGAAAACGGAAATGACAAAGCATCAAAGTGTGATGTCCAACAAACTTGCAGACGCAATTCAGGTGCGTTTGGACAAACACGAACAAATCATTTTGTTGCTTAATCGACGCGGTTATTCGTCATTTTTGATGTGTCGTGATTGTGGCTACGTTCCACGATGCCCAAATTGTGATATTTCATTAACGATGCATAAAGACACCCATTCACTGAATTGCCATTATTGCGGTCATACAGAGCCCATCCCAAGAGTTTGCCCGAAGTGTCACAGCAAGCGGATTCGGGGGTATGGAACCGGAAGTCAGCAATTAGAAGAACAGGTTAGGAACATGTTTCCGACTGCCCGAGTTCTCAGAATGGATGTGGACACCACGCGAAAAAAAGGGTCTCACGAGGCGATCATTGACAAGTTTGGTGCTCACAAAGCAGACATTTTGCTGGGAACCCAAATGATCGCAAAGGGGCTTGATTTTCCCGAAGTGACCCTGGTGGGTGTATTAAATGCCGATTCTGCGCTCCAGTTCCCCGATTTCAGATCCAGTGAGCGGACATTTGAATTGTTAACCCAGGTTTCTGGCAGATCGGGTCGGGCAGATAAAACTGGTGAGGTAATCATCCAAACTTTTAATCCGGATCACTATGCAATCAAATTGGCACAAACACAAGATTATGAAAAATTTTATGCCACTGAGATGCGGGTTAGACATGAAGGTAAATATCCGCCATACTACTATACAGTTAAGCTGACCGGTAATTCGCCTAATGAGAATCAAACGGCTTCCGAAATGTTTGGGATTATGAACTTCTTAAAGAAAAATCTTTCACCAGAAGCAATTATTCTGGGTCCCACTCCAAAAACCATTACCAGAATTAACAATCATTATTACTACCAAATCATTATTAAATATCGCAGAGAGCCCAAACTCAAGCCAACTCTCGATGACATCTTAATTCAGTCTCAAAAAAAGCAGCGGCAGGGCCTTCAGATTGCGATTGATAATGAACCATTGGACTTTATGTAGTTTTGAATCACGAAAGGAAACGATTAAATTGACAACAGTTGCATTTATGGGAACGCCGCAGTTTGCCGTCCCAATTCTACAAGGATTAGTTGATAACAAATATGATATTTTGTGCGTTGTTACCCAGCCGGACCGTCCGGTTGGCCGTAAACATAAAATCTCTCAAAGCCCGGTGAAACAGGCTGCAGAAAAAAACAATATTCCGGTATTTCAACCTGAGAAGCTGAGTGGCAGCCCGGAAATGCAGCGGGTGATTGACTTTCACCCAGATTTGATTGTCACTGCGGCATATGGACAGTTTTTACCTTCTAAAATGTTGAATGCCGTTAAAGTGGCTGCGGTTAATGTTCACGGTTCACTTTTACCTAAATATCGTGGTGGGGCCCCCGTTCAATATTCAATTATGAATGGGGACAAGGAAACCGGCATTAGTCTGATCTACATGGTTAAAAAGATGGACGCCGGCGATATTTTAGCACAAAAAGCGGTTAAAATTGAAGACGATGACGATACTGAATCAATGTTTGACAAATTAAGCCTTGTCGGCAGAGACCTGTTACTCGATACATTACCCAAGGTGATTTCCGGGGATGTATCCCCAATTCCCCAAGAGGAAGATCAGGTTGTCTTCTCACCAAATATCAAACCGGAAGAAGAGGAACTTGATTTCAACAAAACTGCCTTTATGGTTAATGCGAAAATCCGGGCACTGCGTCCGGATCCGGTAGCCTATACAGTCATCAATGATAAGCGGACCAAAATCTGGAAGGCTGCCGTTGTTGATCAGCATACTGATTTACAGCCAGGATCGGTTGTCGACAAAACAAAGCACCAATTATTATTGTCTGCGGGAAAAGGAACGGTCCTTTCAATTCTGGAAATTCAACCCGCCGGCAAACCAAAGCAACAAATAACAGACTACTTAAATGGGATTGGTCAATCACTTAAAATTGGCCAACAGGTGATTAAATAAATGAAATATACAACAAACAATCCACGCCAACTTGCCGTCATGACATTGGTCAGAACCAGTAATGGCTCATATTCAAATCTTCAAATCAACGCCGTCATTCAATCTACATCAATGGGCAATGCCGATAAAGCACTGTTCACCAATATTGTTTACGGCGTTATCCAACACCGTTTGACTTTGGAATACAAATTAAAGCCATTTTTACGGGAGCCGGAAAAAACGGAAACCTGGGTCAAAGAATTACTCTACACAGCAATGTATCAGCTTGAATACCTTGACCGGGTGCCAAAGCGGGCTATCTTTGATGAAACAATCAAGATTGCCAAAGTGATGGGCCATGATGGCACAAGACGGTTTGTGACCGGTATTTTGCATCAAATGGACCGTAAGGGAACTCCCAATTTGGATGATATCCAAGATGAGAAAACCCGGTTATCAATTGAATACAGTGTTCCGACTTGGTTGGTCAGTACCCTTGAAGAACAGTTGGGCAAGTCAAAGGCTGCATCAATTCTGGCATCCCTCAATAAAGCGCCCAAACAGTCAGTTCGAGCCAACCTTGCAAAGATTTCACGGGCCGATTTACTGAATGATCTTGAAAAAGACGGCTTTGACGCTGAACCCAGCAAAGTTTCCAGTGAAGGAATTATCATTAATGACGGTCAAATCATTCACAGTGATTTCTTCAGCGACGGCTTGCTGACAATCCAAGATGAAAGTGCGATGCTGCCAGTCGAATCAATGAAAACTTCACCTTCAGACAATGTTTTGGATGCCTGCAGTGCGCCCGGTGGCAAAACGACTCAAATTGCCAGCCGCTTGGACGACGGAAAAGTTTTTGCCCTCGATATTCATAAGAACAAGTTAAAGACGGTTCAACGCAATGCAACTCGTTTAGGTGTCTATAAAAAGGTTGAAACTTTCGAGTTGGATGCCAGAAAAGTTGATTCAAAATTTGAAGATGGGATGTTTGACTCGATCTTGGTTGATGCACCATGTTCTGGTTTGGGACTGCTACGCAGGAAACCGGAAATTCGTTATGACAAAACCATTGCCGATGTTAATCGGTTGAGTGAAATTCAATTACAGATTTTAAACGCTATTTCCTCCAAAGTTAAAACTGGTGGTACTATTACATATAGTACGTGCACAATCGTTAAACAGGAGAACCAAGAAGTGGTCTCAAAATTTATTGAAGAGAACCCAAACTTTGAGATTGCCAAAACGAAGACCGATATGAATCTGAATCCCGATAGTGATATGGTTCAAATCTATCCCGACGATTATGACTCAGATGGATTCTTTGTTTGTTCCCTTATTCGGAAATCATAACGGAGTTGATTAATTTGCAAATTGCATATCAATCCTCGACTGGTAAAGTTCGTGATAAGAACGAAGACGCAGTCGGAGCATTTAAAAATAAAAGCGGCTTGGTTCTGGCACTTATAACGGACGGGATCGGCGGCAATAATGCAGGTGAGGTTGCCTCTCAGATGGTGGTGACTCACATGGGCGAGGCTTTTGAAGCAACCACGATTTCAAGCTTGGACAAAATTGAAACCTGGTTTGAAAATCAGCTTACCAAAGAAAATACGGCCATTATTGACGAGTCAAATACCGATAGTCGCCTCCATGGTATGGGGACGACAATTGTGGCAGCCCTGATTGATGGCAAACGGAGCTTAATTGCCAATATCGGCGATAGCCGCGGTTATGTGTACTCGAATGGTCAATTCACTCAGATCACTGAAGATCATTCCTACGTCAATGAGCTGGTTAAGCACGGGGATATTACCCCTGATCAGGCAAAAACCAATCCATATAAAAATATCATTACCAAGAGTTTGGGAATCAACAGTGATTCGGCTGCGGATTTTAAGCCATATACAGCCCAGCCAGGCGACCAAATCATGCTCTGCACGGATGGATTGACAAATATGGTTGATGATTCAGATATTGAAAAGATTCTGTCAATGGATGATGAATTACAGTCAAAGTGCGACATGCTGATTACCACCGCTAACGAAAATGGTGGCCTAGACAATATTACTGTCCTACTTGCCCAGTACAATTCGGAGGTGACCGCCGATGAATAAGGGCTATGTATTAAACGGCAGATACGAAATTATTGGGCGTTTAGGCGAAGGCGGAATGGCCGATGTCTATTTAGCCGAAGATCTGATTTTGAAGCGCAAGGTCGCAGTCAAGCTGCTACGTCTTGATTTTCGTGACAACCCCAAGGCTAAGAAACGATTCCAACATGAAGCCATGGCGGCTACCCAACTTGATAATCCCCACATTGTCGGCATCTACGATGTTGATGAGGTTGAAGGGATGCAGTATCTGGTCATGGAATTCGTTGACGGCGAGGACCTGAAGAAATACATCAAAGATAACTTTCCAATTCCTTACGCCGAAGTCGTCAACATTATGGAGCAGATTTGCTCTGCTGTCAGTGAAGCTCACCGGCACAATATTATTCACCGCGATTTAAAGCCACAAAATATTTTAGTCGACAAAAATGGTTATATTAAAATTACTGATTTTGGAATTTCTCGAGCGGGCAGTGAGGATACGATGACTCAGACCAGATCGATTATCGGCTCAATCCACTACTTGTCACCGGAGCAAATCAAAGGTCAAATGGCGACCGCCCGTTCAGATATCTATTCGTTGGGAATTATTTTATATGAAATTTTAACCGGTAAGGTGCCATTTAACGGCGACACGGCGGTTTCAATTGCGATCAAGCATTCACAAACACCAATGCCATCGGTTAGGGACTTTGATCCTCGGATTCCACAGGCAATGGAAAACGTTGTTTTGAAAGCAACCGCAAAAAATCCCGATGATCGATATCAGACAGTTAACGATATGGCTGCTGATTTGAATACATCTTTGGATAAATCTCGGGCAAACGAACCGCGATTTGCGGTTGAGCCACCTGAAGACACTGCTAATGAAGCAACGAGGGTCATGCCTTTTGCGCCATTGGGTGATACGACGCCTTCTGCGGATGCCAAGCCCGCTTCACGGGAACCGGAATCCACTTCTCAAGAAAATAACAACAAGAAGAAAACGCCGAAAAAGAAACGTCGCAGACGATGGCTGATCATTGGCGGCATCGCGGGAATCCTATTGATTATTCTGGCGTTTATTATGATTGCTTCTGCCAGTGGCAAGACAACCGTCCCAATCGTTTCCGGAACTTTGGAAACTGAAGCGGAGACAAAAATCCAAGACGCGGATTTAACCGTTGGAAAAGTCAAGTATCAAAGCAGTGATAAAATTGATCGTCATCGGGTCATCAGTTCCAGCCCTAAAGAAGATAAAAAGGTCAAAAAGGGGACCAAGATCAATCTGATAGTCAGTTCAGGACCTCGTATGGTTCGAGTCGGCAATTACGTTGGTCAGGAATATGATGTCGTTAAGCAAAAGCTTGAAGATGAGGGCTTCACGGTTCATAAACGAAATGCGCCATCAGGAACATTTAGATCCGGTCGAATTCTCCAACAAGATTTTCAGGCAGATAAACGTTTCAATCCAAGCACTAAAACCTTAACCTTTGTGGTTTCCACCGGGGTAAAGAGAATTACCCTCAAAGATTTAACGGGGATGACCAAATCACAAGTGGTTGCTTATTCCAATAAGGTTGAAATCAATCCAACATTTGATTACACGTATTCAAGTGACCAGCCGAAAGGTCGAGTTGTTCGTCAATCTCCAAACGCGAATGAATCAATTCAACAGGGTGGAAACGTCGCTGTCTGGATTTCGCGTGGAACCAAGAAGGACAATTCTGACGAGCTGAAGAGCTTCAACATGCGGATTACCATTCCTTACCTGCAAGATACTTCCACGGCAGCATCCAGTTCATCACTGAATGAAAGCGATGAATCCGGGGAAGAGTCATCAGATACCAATTCCGGTGGATCCAACGAAAATGTTGTCTTGATTTATTTGAAGGATCATGATCATAATTTGTCTACTGTTTATAAGCAGATGGTGATCACACAAGATACACAGGTTCTTCTGCCATTTAAGCTCTCTAACAATGAGGTCGGTAAGTACAAAGTTGTCCGTGACGGTAAAACAATTATGCGTGACAATAACGTTACTTACGATTCGCATTAATAATTACTGCAAATTAAAGTCACTTCTCTTATAATAAAAGGGAAGTGACTTTTTTATCGAGGTGATCAATTGAAAAAAGGAAAGATTTTCCAATCTTTGAGCGGTTTCTACGATGTGCATTCTGACGGCAAAGTTTATCGAACACGGGCCAGAGGGAATTTCCGCAAGCGCCAAATTACGCCATTGGTTGGGGATGATGTTGAATTCCAAGTCGAAGATGAGGACAAAGGTTACATACTGAAAATGCTGCCAAGGAAGAATTCGTTGGTCAGACCGCCGATTGCCAATATTGATCAGGCGATCGTCGCAACCGCGACAACCCAGCCGGAGTTTTCCAGCAATTTACTTGATCGACAACTCATTGCGCTTGAAATCAGTGGCATTAAACCGATTATTTATTTTACCAAAACAGATTTACTAAACGATAAACAAACCGATTATTTCAAGAAACTGGCAGCAGATTATCAAAAGATTCCCTATGACGTGATTCTCCCTGAAAAGGCGTTTGATGAAAATTCGTTGGATCATTTGCGCCAATTGTTTTCAGGTAAAGAAAATGTGATAATGGGACAGACCGGTGCTGGAAAGTCGACACTGCTTAATCATTTGGCTCCTGATTTAAAACTAGCAACCGGGGAAATTTCCACCGCATTGAATCGTGGGAAACATACGACTCGAAAAGTCGCACTGCTGCGGATTGATGACGGGTATATTGCCGATACGCCGGGATTTTCGTCTTATGACACCTTGGAGATCGATTACCGGGAACTTGGTTCCTACTTTCCTGAATTCAAACGGGCATCTGTTAAGTGCCGTTTTCGAGGATGTGCTCACGTGAACGAACCGGATTGCGAAGTTAAAAAAGAAGTTGCCGACGGTGAAATTATGCAGAGCAGATACGAAAATTATCTGCAGCTGTACACCGATATCAAAAACAGAAAACCTAATTATAAAAAGTGAGGAAGTTAGTTATGATTAAAGTTGCGCCTTCAATTTTAAGTGCCGATTATGTTAATTTACAAAAGGATATTGAAAAAGTTGATAAGGGTGGAGCAGAAGTCCTTCATATTGATATCATGGATGGCCAATTTGTACCCGCATTATCCTATGGTCCCGGCTGGGTGAAAGCAATTCGCCCAATTACCGATATGACCCTTGATGTTCATATGATGGTGACTTCGCCAGAGCGTTTTGTTGACCAATTTGCCGATGCCGGTGCCGATATTATTGGCGTCCACGTCGAAGCAACCCCACATATTCACAGAGCCCTTCAAATGATCAAAAACAAGGGTGTCAAAGCTGAAGTTGTTATTAACCCAGGTACCCCGGTTTCCGCAATCCAACCAGTCCTTTACATGGTTGACCAAGTATTGGTCATGACCGTTAATCCTGGATTTGGCGGTCAAAAGTTCCTGCCGGAAACGGTCAAGAAGATTGCTGAATTAAATGAAATCAAAAAGTCTGAAGGATTGGACTTCGATATCGAAATTGACGGTGGGGTCAACGAACACACTGTTGTTGGTGCCTATCAAGCCGGAGCTACCGTTGCTGTGGCCGGATCATACGTTTTTGACGCAGATGATCCAGTCAGCCGAATCAAAGCTATAAAGGATGCTACTAAATAAATGAAGATATTAAATCTATTGGTTGGCGGTCCGATCGACCTCTGGCCTGACAAATTGAAAAATGGGCAGGTTAAGGGTGACTGGATCGGCATCGATAGAGGAAATCTCCATTTGATTGATAAAGGAATTGATCCTTTGGTTGCCATCGGTGATTTTGATTCACTCAAGCCCGAAGAACTGCAGTTGGTTCGCAGCCATATTAAAGACATCCGCCAGTCGATCCCAGAAAAAGATGACACTGACACCCAGCTTGGACTGAAAGTCGCCTTACAGGAACACCATGCAGACCGCTTGGACATATACGGTGCAACTGGTGGTCGGCTTGATCATTTCCTTGCAAATCTGTGGATGGTCTTAGAGCCGCGCTTTACGCCATTTGCGCCGAAGATTAGAATGATTGACAAACAAAATACTATCACATTCTTTTTGCCCGGTGAGTATCAAATTACCAAGGAACCTGATAAAAAGTATTTGGCATTTGTCGCATTAACTCCGATGGAACATCTAACCTTGTACGACGAAAAGTACAAACTTGATGATTATCATGTTAAGTACCCAATGTCATTGGCAAGTAATGAGTTTGTTGGGAACACTGCCAAGTTTAAATTCGGCAGTGGTGTCATGTGCGTCATTCAGAGCAAGGATATTGACCGTTTCAATTAATAACAAAATACAAAAAACAGAGGCAACCACCAGTCCGATGACTGGTAATTGCCTCTGTTTCATTGTAATAAAAAAGATCGACTATCATCGATCCAAGTTATTACTATACACGGGTAACTTTGCCTGATTTAAGTGTTCGAGCAGAAATCCAAACCTTCTTAGGTTTGCCATCAACAAGAATCCGAACTTTTTGCAAATTTGGCTTCCAGCTGCGACGGCTTGAGTTTAAAGCGTGTGAACGTTTGTTACCAAAGTGGGTACGCTTACCGTTAATAAAATCCTTTGCCATGGGTAACAAATCTCCCTTCTCTTTGATTTTAGTGTTAAAGTCTGTTTCATTACACTAGAATAATTTATCATAGATACATTGATATTGCAATACTTTTCTTTCAAGTAATTATACTTGACAGTCCTTTGAAAAGCATGATGTTTACTTTGGTTTTTAGCGTTATTGTGGTAATATTAACTATCGTTAATAGGTAAATAGAAAATTAAGGAGGCTGCTGCACATGGCCGTCAAAATCAAAACAAGATTTGGAACAGTGGACATCGACAACAATGTTATCGCAAATGTTGTTGGCGGTGCTGCTACTGACAATTACGGTGTAGTTGGTATGGCAAGTCGCAACCAGCTAAGAGATAATGTGAACACCATTCTGAATCGTGAAAATTACTTCAAAGGGGTTGTCGTTAAACAACACGACAATGAAATTGAAATTAATGTTTATATCATCGTTGCTTACGGCAATAAAATATCAGAAATTTCCAAAAACGTTCAAGCAAAGGTTAAATATAACCTGCAAAGCATGCTTGGGGTATCTGCAAATTCGGTCAATGTAATCATTCAAGGCGTTCAGGTAATGAACGACTGATTACGCAAGTGACCAAGGAGGACAAGTAGTTGAAAGTTACAGAAATTACCAACACCGAATTTACGGCAATGGTTCAAGCAGCCGCAACTAAATTAAATAATAATTCCGATTTTATTAATTCATTAAATGTATTTCCAGTTCCTGATGGTGACACCGGGACCAACATGAGTCTTTCAATGGCTTCGGGATACAAATATGTGAATAAAGACGTTAAGACTAACGTTGGCGATTTAACCGCTGCTTTAGCAAAGGGCCTTTTAATGGGTGCCCGCGGTAACTCAGGGGTTATTTTATCGCAGATTTTCAGAGGATTCTCAAAATCTACTGAGGGCAAAGAGACATTAAGTGCCCAAGATATTGCCGATGCTTTTATTGCTGGAACAGAAATTGCTTATAAGTCAGTTATGAAGCCAACTGAAGGCACAATTCTGACAGTTGTTAGAATGGCCGCTTCAGCAGGTAAAAAGGCTGCTTCTACGACTAACGACGTTGTGGCCGTGATGGATGCAATCTACGAAGGTTCCGAAAAAGCGTTGGAAAAAACACCTGATCTGCTGCCGGTTTTAAAACAGGTCGGCGTAGTTGATTCAGGCGGTCAGGGATTGGTTTTTGTCCTTGAAGCTTTTGACGATGTTTTAAATGGCAGGAACGAATCCGAATCCGGTGAGTACCAGCCAAATGACGCTGAAATGAATCAGATGATAAAAGTGGCCGATCAAAGTGTCCAAAGTAAATTAAATCCTGAAGACATTGTCTATGGATACTGTACTCAAATTATGGTCCGCATCGGAAAGGGCCGTGAAGTTGATCATAAATTCGACTACCAAACCTTTTATGATTACCTTGCAAAGCTGGGGGATTCACTGTTAGTCATCAATGATGACGATATTGTCAAAGTTCACGTTCATACTGAGCATCCGGGGAAAGTACTTGCCTGGGGCCAGGAGTTTGGTGATTTGGCAACCGTTAAAGTTGATAATATGCGTCTTCAACAGGAAACAATTATTGAAGAAGATGAAGACAACTCTGAGGATGCATCCCCAATTCAAAAGGCTGAAAGTATTAATACACAGCAACCGGTTTCCGATACTGCAATCATTTCAGTTTCATCAGGGAAAGGTCTTAACCAGTTGTTTGAAAGCCTCGGTGTGAATTACATCGTGAGTGGCGGTCAAACAATGAATCCAAGTACTGAAGATATTGTGAATGCCATTAATAATACCAAAGCTAAAAAGGCAATTGTGCTTCCTAATAACAAGAACATCTTTTTAGCCGCCGAGCAGGCAGCTAAAGTGGTCGACATCCCAACGGTCATCGTTCATTCGAAGACAATTTCTCAAGGGATCACGGCAATGCTTGGGTTCAACCCTGAAAATTCACTTGAAGACAATCAAAAAGCCATGGAGGATAATCTGCCAACGGTCAAATCCGGTCAGGTAACAACTGCTATCCGTGACACTAAGATTGATGATTTGGATATCAAGAAAGACCAATTTATGGGAATTGTTGACGGCGATATTGCCACCGTTGGTGATGATCTGGTAGATACTTCTGTTAAAATGGTCGCTAAGATGTTGGATGAAGACAGCGAGGCGATTACCATTATCTATGGCGAAGGTGCTGATAAAGCATTAGCTGACAAAGTTCAAGATGGAATTTTGAAATTAGATGATGAGCTAGAGGTTGAAGTTCATGAAGGTGATCAACCCGTTTATCCATTTTTGATTTCTGTCGAATAAGTTACTTCGTAAAAGTTTGGTCACAGTTGGCCAAACTTTTATTTATATCATGACCAAAGGAGGGATAATATGCCCAGTTTAAGCGATTCGGTAAGTGTGCTCAAAGGTGTTGGCGATAAACGGTTAACTGCTTTGAACAAGCTTGGCATCAATACGATCAATGATCTTCTGACTTATTATCCCCGCAGATATGATGATTTATCCTTAAAGGATTTGAGAACGGCCGTTGACGGCCAAAAGGTTACTGTTAAGGGGACGGTCATTAGTGAGCCGACTGTCAATTTCTTTGGCAGAAGAAGGAGTCGGCTATCGTTTCATCTCAAAATCAATGACGAAATTTATAACGTTACGTTTTTCAATCAGCCTTGGCTGAAAAAGCAGCTGGAATTGGAAGCACCAGTCATCATTTTTGGAACATTTGATCGCAATCGCAATCAAATCCAGGGCATGAAAATCCTGAACGGTGATAAAAGTGATACCTACGATTCCATTTATCCAAGTAACAAAGAAGTTAAACAAAATACGATTAAACAGCTGGTAAAGCTTGGGTTTGATGAATATGAAAAGCAACTGACTGATGTCATACCGGAGTCAATCCGCTCAAAATATCGACTGGAATCTTTTCACGATACCATCAAAAACATTCACTTTCCTGAATCGCCGGTTGCAGCCCAAAAAGCCTTTCGAACGGCAAAGTTCATGGAATTTTTCTTGTTTTCCATGAAAGTTCAAATTCTAAAAGCAAGCCATCGAAAGCCCGACCCTGCAGCAAAAATTGGCTATGATCCAGAACTGATTCAGCAGTTCACTAACCATTTAAAATTCAAACTAACCAATTCACAGCAAAAAGTGGTCGATGAAATTCTGACTGACCTTAAGCAACCATTGGAAATGAATCGTCTCCTTCAAGGGGATGTTGGTAGTGGTAAGACAGTTGTTGCAGCAATGGCAATCTTAGCAGCCATCAGTGCGCACAAGCAGGCTGCCATTATGGCGCCTACTGAAATTCTTGCAGAACAGCATGCCAATACATTTGCCAAGATGTTTGACGGCTTCAACGTCAATATTGCACTGTTAACCGGTGCGACAACCGGATTAGCACGAAAAGCCATGCTGCCAAGAATTGCAGATGGGGAAGTCAATTTAATTGTTGGAACCCATGCATTGTTTCAAGACCAGGTTGATTATCATGATTTAGGCTTAGCCGTTATCGATGAACAACATCGCTTTGGTGTGAATCAAAGACAAGCCTTGCGTTTAAAGGGGCATAGTACCAATATGCTGGCAATGACTGCGACACCGATCCCACGGACTTTGGCGATTACCATGTATGGGGATATGGACGTTTCCGTAATCGATGAACTTCCAAAAGGTCGAAAACCGATTAAAACGACATGGATAACGTCAGCCAAAACTGATTCAGCTATCCGTTTTGTCAAAAAGCAGCTTGATTCGGGGAATCAGATTTATGTGGTCACACCGCTGATTGAAGAATCCGAAGCCGTTGATATGAAGAATGCCTTGGCAATCTTTGAACGGTTCAAGGCCATTTTTGAACCACAATATACCGTTGGCCTCCTGCATGGTCGCATGTCCGATCAGGAAAAGGATGCCGCCATGCAAGATTTCAAAAATAATCAATTCCAGGTTTTGGTTGCCACCACGGTCATCGAAGTTGGCGTAGATGTTGCAAATGCTAATACCATGCTGATTTTTGACGCTGACCATTTTGGATTAGCTCAGTTGCATCAATTAAGAGGACGAGTTGGGCGTGGTGATACCCAATCTTACTGCATCTTAATTGCCGACCCCAAAAATGAAATCGGCAAAAAAAGGATGCAGGCTGTGGCCAGCAGCACAGATGGATTTTTCCTTTCACAAAAAGATTTGGAATTACGTGGCCAAGGTGATATTACCGGCAATAAGCAGTCGGGAATGCCTGATTTTAAAGTTGCCGATCCGGTTGGTGACCTCAATATTCTTCAAGTTGCCAATCAGGAAGCTCAAAGTATAACCGTTCATAAGGATTGGCAAAAAAATCCAGAAAATGTACAATTATCACAGTATTTGAAATATAATGAAACAATTAAAACTGACTAAATAGGAGTTAAATATGAAAATTGCAGTTGACGCAATGGGTGGCGATTACGCCCCTAAAGAAGTTGTTGAAGGAATTGAACTGGCAAGGGATGCTTATTCTGACGTAGAATTTCAATTATTTGGCAAAACCGACCAGATTCAAAAATACTTAAAGAATGATGATCGAATTCAAATTGTTCAAGCTGATGAAGTCATTGAAATGGGTGACGAACCCGTTAAAGCAGTTCGCACCAAAAAGCAATCCAGTATTGTCCTGGCTGCAACTGCAGTTAAAGAGGGCAATGCCGATGCATTCTTCTCCGCTGGCAATACTGGTGCAATTTTGGCTGCCGGCTTGTTCATCGTTGGCCGGATTAAAGGGATTGAACGACCAGGATTAACAACAACTTTGCCAGTTATCGCTGGGAAAGGCCAGAACAAGTTTGTGATGATTGATGTCGGTGCCAATGCAGATACCAAGGTTGTAAATATTTATCAATATGCGTTGATGGGTAAGTATTATGCTCAAAACGTCAACCAAATTCAAAATCCTCGGATTGGTCTGTTGAATAATGGGACCGAAGCTGATAAGGGTGATATGAATCACCGTAAGGTTCATGACCTCCTGGCAGCGGATAAGGACATTAACTTTGTCGGCAACGTTGAATCCCGAGAACTCTTGAATGGTGCTGCCGATGTTGTTGTGACTGACGGATTTACCGGTAATGCTGTTTTGAAGAGTATTGAAGGGACAGCGCTATCAATGATGAAGCTGATTAAAACGTCAATCATGGACAATGGTACCAAGGCTAAATTTGGCGCATTGATGTTGAAGGACACCTTCCATAAGATTGGCAGCTCCATGGATTATTCTCAATACGGTGGCGCGGTTTTGCTGGGTGTTAAGGCGCCAGTCGTAAAGACCCATGGTAGCAGCAAAGCTGACACAGTTAAAAATACGATCGGCCAGATCCGGCAGATCATTTCTTCAAACATGATCCCTGATTTGGATAAATACATCACCGAACATGCTGATGAAATGCAACAGATAAAAGATAGTATCAAAAGCAGTAAATAGTTGATATAATAGTAATTAGCAAATTAATTTTATGAAATAGGTGTTTATCAAAATGGATAAAAACGAAGTGTTCAAAAAGATTGCCGATCTAGTGGCTGATCAGTTTGATGTCGACCGAAGTAAAATTACCGGGGACCTGAATTTTAAAAATGACCTTGATGCAGATTCTATTGATTTTGTTGAATTTGTACTGGACATGGAAGATACTTTTAATGCTGAAATTTCCGATGAGGATGCTGAAAAGCTGAATACAATTAACGAAGCTGTCGATTACATCATGGCTCATCAAAAATAATAACGGTCATTATTAATTGAAATTATTTCAACGTTGATATAATTTCAATTTTTTACTGTTATCTGGAACTTATTTGGAGGTAAAAGATTGATAAAGGGCTTAAATGAGATGTTAAAGCAGGACTTTAACATTCACATTAATGATCAGGATTTATTGGATGAAGCATTTACGCAAGCTTCATATGTCAATGAACACCGTGGCGAAGGATTGAAGTTCTACGAACGGCTGGAATTTTTGGGTGATGCAGTTTTACAGCTGATTGTTTCCGACTATATTTTTAAACGTTATCCTAAGATGCCTCAAGGGCGATTGACCCGCTTGCGGGCAGCCATGGTTAATGAACAAAGCTTTAGCACATTTGCCAGAGAATGTCATTTTAATGAATATATTCGGTTGGGCAAAGGTGAAGAAAAGGCTGGCGCTCGTGACCGCGATTCACTACTTTGTGATATTTTTGAATCGTTTGTCGGTTGTTTGTACTTGGACCAGGGTCAGGCTGAAGTAACTCGATTCGTTACCAAAGTCATTTTTCCTAAACTCGATGAAGGAATGTTTGCCGAGTTCTTTGATCATAAAACCGAACTCCAAGAGCTCGCCCAAGCTGACGGCCCAGTCGCTATCGATTACGAACTGGTTGATGAATATGGGCCAGACAATGATCGTTCATTTAAAGTTAATGTTTCAATTGATGGAAAAGTTTACGGGGTTGGCATCGGCCATTCAAAAAAAGGTGCCGAACAAAAAGCGGCTCAACAGGCACTTGAACACTTTGATACCGAGGGAGACAATCTCGTTTAGATTGGAGAATGAATGTGCAGCTTAAATCCATTGAAATTATCGGTTTTAAATCATTTGCAGATAAAACTCTAATTAAGTTTCCCGGTGGAATGACCGGAATTGTTGGACCCAACGGTAGCGGTAAAAGTAATATTGCCGAATCGATTCGCTGGGTGATGGGGGAACAGTCTGCTAAAAATCTCCGTGGATCGCGGATGCCTGATGTTATTTTTTCAGGATCCGCTGATCGACGGTCTTTAGGCATGGCCTCTGTCACATTAACTCTGGACAACTCTGATCACTTTATCAAAACACCTTTTGATGAACTTAAGCTTTCAAGAAAATTGTTTCGAAATGGCGATAGCTCCTATTATCTGAACGAAAAGCAGTGTCGGCTAAAAGATATTACAGATCTCTTCATGGACACCGGAATCGGCCAAGGATCACTATCAATTATTTCTCAAGGAAATGTTGAACAAATTTTCAATAGTAAACCTGAAGATCGCCGCTCGATCATCGAAAATGTTGCCGGTGTTTATAAATATAAACAGCATAAAAATACTGCTCAAAAAGAAATCGATGAAACCACCGATAATCTAAATCGGGTTGAAGACATCATTTCTGAATTGCAGAGTCGAATGGCACCACTTGAAGAACAGAGTAGTTTGGCAACCGATTATCTGGACCAAAAAAAGCGCCTTGATCAATTTGAAAAGCAGGAATTAATTTTATCCACAAAAAAGCTTATTTCCGAGTCTCATAATATCAAACAGATGGTTACTGCTAAGTCGGATTTGGTTAACAAAATTTATGCGCAGGTTCGTAAAGATGAAAATTCCAGAGATAAGTTAAAGACCAAGTTAACTTCCGATCGATCGCTGATTGACCAATTAAATGATCAACTTCTCGAAATTAGCGAACAGATTCAATCCCTCAAGAGCAAGCATCAACTGTCTGCTCAAGAGAAATCTTTTAAAAATGCCGACTTAAATCGGATTTCAGAGCAGATTAAATTAACTGATAAACAAATTGATGATTATCAGGTAAAACTGAATCAATCAACAGATGCAAGCAAACGATCTGCTGATAAAATTGCCGATAAACAGTCCCAGTTTGACCAAATTGCTGCTCAAGAAAAAGCCAACAGCGTTTCAGTCATTGAAGGAGAAATTGATAAACTTCGGAATCATTATGTCGACTTGCTCCAGCAAAAAACTGATATTAAAAATCAAATTACCATGAAGAGTCATGATGATCAGCAGTTGGAAGAGCGATTGGCATCACAACGGAAGCGAATTGCCAAAGCAACTGATGATGTAAATGACACCCAAACAAAACTTGAAGACAAACACGATGCTTTAAGCCAGACGAACACGCAGCTGAAGACCGTCTCTGGCAAACTTTCAGATTTATCTAAAGTGATGGACACCCATAAGCAGGCTGTTGACCGTTCACAGGCTAATTGGCTGGCCGCTTTAAAAATTTCTGAGCAGGCCAAAGCCAAAGCAGAATCATTGAAAAGTCTTCATGATTCCTACCGTGGCTTTTATCGTGGTGTTGCCAACTTGTTAAAACATAAAAACGAACTAAAAGGAATTTGGGGCCCGGTTTCAGACTACTTGGATATTGACAGCAAATATGTCAAGGCCATCCAAACCGCATTGGGGTCACAAGCGCAACACGTTATTGTTGAAAATAATCAGTCAGCATCTGCTGCAATTCGACTGCTCACCCATGAAAAGCTTGGGCGGGTGACCTTATTGCCAATTGGCACAATCAATGAGCGCCACTTAAACCAAACGATCGTCCGAGAAGCTGAACATTTAAATGGATTTGTTGGGATTGCCTCTGAACTCGTTACAATGCCTGATAACTTGAGTAAAATCAAAACATTTCTCCTAGGAACGACGATCATTGCGGACACCCTGGATCATGCAATTATTATCAGTAAGCAGATTAACCACCGAACCCGCATTGTCACGTTGGATGGCCAGGTTGTTAATGCCGGCGGTTCATTGACCGGTGGGGCCAATCGGAATGACAATCAAGGTGTGCTGGTTCAAAAAAGTGAACTGGAAGCATTAAACAAGTCCACTGCGCAAATGGATCAAAAGCTGGCAGAAAACGAAACTCAACTGCAGAACGCCAAAGCGGACCTTGCCAAGATTGGGGCGTCCCATGAGCGTGGCCAACAACAGGTCTTTCAACTCAAGCAACAAGTTGAGAACTTGAACAATGAATGTCAGGAATTGGGAACGTCTCTGAAAGAAAAGAAGCGGGAGTTACAGACACTTCAGCTGGCGATGAAAAATTCAGCGCAGGCAAACCAACGCACAGACGATGGATCCTTATCAAATCAGCAGCAGGCAATTGATAAACAATTGGAAGCTACCAATCATCAATTGGATGAAAAACGCATTCAGTTGGCTAATGTGAAACAGTCAGCCAAAAAGTTTGCTGATCAAAAGCAGTCTTTACATGAAGAAATAGTGGTTGAACAACAAAAGTTAAATCAATTAAAAGTTGATCAATCAGCAATCCACAAACAGATTGCCGACCACCAACAAAACCGACTTCATTTGATCGAGCAACAGAAAAAGTTACAGCTGGAACTCACTCATCAAATTGATTCTGCCGATCTGAATAACCAAATTGAGACGGCTGGCAAGCAGCAGTCCTCACTCAGTGACCGTTTGGATAAGTTAAAGTCTTCTGTTGGAACCGACCAGGATCATCTGGATAATTTGAACCAAACAGTTCAAGACGAGCAGATTAATTTAAACAATGCCAAATACGAGCTTACAAGCGTCGAACAAAAAGCTGCCAAAAACCGACATGATGTTGATGCCAATTTAGCTGGTCTTCGTGAGAGCTATCAAATTGAAAAAGCTGACCTGGCTAACCCGGATTGGAATTGGGACGCAAAAGAGGTTGCTGGTCAGATCAAGATACTTAGAACCGGAATTGATGAAATCGGGCCGGTTAATATTGGCGCAATCCAAGAATTCAAAGACGTTTCAAAACGATTTGACTTTCTTACCAAGCAAAAACAGGATTTGATTGATGCTAAGAACCACCTGACATCTACCATGCGTGAAATGGACTCGACTATTACAACACGGTTTTCTGATGCATTCCACAAAGTCAGCAAAGCATTTGCCAAGGTCTTTGTGGATATGTTCGGCGGTGGTGAAGCCAAGTTGGTACTAACCGATCCGGATGATTTATTGAATACCGGAATTGAGATTATTGTCAAGCCGCCTGGCAAGAATTACCGTAGCTTGAGTTTGTTGTCTGGTGGCGAAAAAGCATTAACTGCCATCACATTACTATTTGCAATTATCAAGGTTCGACCCGTTCCCTTCTGTATTCTTGATGAAGCAGAGGCCGCGCTTGATCCGTTCAATGCGGATAGATTTGCCAAGTATCTCAAGCGATTCGGAAATGAAACCCAATTTGTTGTTATTACGCATCGAAAAGAAACGATGATTTATGCTGATCAGCTATACGGAGTGACCATGCAGGAATCAGGAGTTTCAAAAGTTGTAACTGTTAATTTGGATAATCTAAAAACGGAGGTGAGTTGATTGGGTCTTTTTGATATTTTTAAACGTCGTTCCAAGAAAAATGATGAAAAGGAACCAGAAAAGCCGGTTGAACAAACCGATGATAATGCGAAAACAACCAGTCAGAATGCGTCAACTAAAGAAAACAAACATACTGACGATGTTGATACAACAGCAAAGCCTACTCAAGCAGATGTGAAACATGAAGAACCAGTCGAGTCCACCCATGAGCAAAGCACAAATGAAGCAAGCACGCCAGCTGAAAGTGAAGATCAGAAAGACGTTGAAAAAAGTTCCAACGATCAATCCGTGACTTCTTCGCAGACTGTTCAACAAGAGACACCACAATCCAGCCAAGCGCCTTCAACTGAGGATGAGCCGGCAGAACAGCCAGCCGAAAAAACTGAAGAATCACAAAAATCAGTTGAACCAGATACAGAATCTACAACCGAACAATACGAGAAGGGCTTGGAAAAATCCCGTTCATCGTTTGGCGAAAAATTAAATGCTCTGTTAGCCAACTTCCGCCATGTTGACGAATCATTCTTTGATGATTTGGAAGATATGCTGATTGAGTCTGATGTTGGTTTTGAAACTTCTATGCGAATTACAGACGAACTTCGGGATGAAGTCAAGCTCCAAAACGCTAAAAAGCCTAAAGATGTTCAAAATGTCATCGTTAAAAAATTAATTGATATGTACGATAAGGCCGGCAACGGTGAAAATTCTTCAATTAACATGGCAGCATCCGGCCCAACCGTTATTTTGTTTGTCGGTGTTAACGGTGTTGGAAAGACAACAACCATCGGTAAAATGGCCAAAATGTACAAAGACCAGGGCAAAAAAGTTGTATTGGCAGCTGCCGACACTTTCCGAGCCGGTGCTATCGAACAATTGAATGTCTGGGCTGAGCGGGATGGTGTTGACATCGTTAAAGGAAAAGCGAAAAGTGATCCGGCTTCGGTTGTTTATGATGCTGTCCAAAAAGCCCGGGATGAAAACTACGATGTGTTGATGGTTGATACGGCCGGTCGTCTTCAAAACAAAGTTAATTTGATGAACGAATTGAGCAAAATGAAGAAGATCCTTACCAGAGAAATTCCGGCAGCGCCACACGAGGTCCTGTTGGTTCTTGATGCCACAACCGGTCAAAACGCCATGACTCAAGCTAAAACGTTTAAAGAAGCAACCGATGTAACCGGCATTGTTTTAACGAAACTGGATGGGACTGCCCGCGGTGGCATTGTTTTGGCTATTCGAAGTGAATTGCATTTGCCGGTCAAATATGTTGGACTAGGTGAGAAGGTAACCGATTTGAAGCCATTTGATCCAAATGATTTTGTTTATGGATTATTTAAAGGCTTGATTTCAGAATAACTTCCCCATTTTACCGTTGACTGACGCCGCATAAATCGGTAGTCTGTATGACGTATCGGTCATCAAAGGAGTTTCAGCATGGAACTGGAAAAAAATAACTACATTAATTCTTTGTTTGAATTTTATGAACCGTTATTAACCAAAAAACAGGCTAATTATATTGAATTGTATTATGCCGATGACTATTCACTGGGTGAAATTGCTGGTGAATATAATGTTAGTCGACAGGCCGTCTATGATAACATCAGACGCTCAGAAAAAATTCTGCAGCAATATGAAGACAAACTGAATTTATATCACAGCTTTGTCGATCGTAATGATAAGCTCGATAAGATTCAAAAGTATGTCGGTGACAAATATCCACACGATGCAAAACTAAATGAAATGATCAAAAATTTGGAAACAACTGAAGAACAATAAGGGGTGAACTAATTGGCTTTTGAAGGATTAACAGAACGTTTGCAAAACGCCATGAAAACTTTACGTGGTAAAGGAAAGGTCTCTCAATCGGACCTCCGTGCCACAATGCGGGAAATCAGGCTTGCTTTACTAGAAGCCGATGTTAACTTCCAAGTCGTCCGTAACTTTGTCAAGACGGTGGAAGAACGTGCCAACGGTGCCAAGGTACTTGAAGGCTTAAATCCATCTCAACAAATTGTCAAAATTGTTGATGAGGAATTGACCAAGACGATGGGGGAAGAAGCTGTCCCTCTGAATAAATCCGAGAAAATCCCAACTATCATTATGATGTCGGGACTTCAAGGTGCTGGTAAAACGACAACTGCCGGTAAGTTGGCTTTAAAATTAAAGAATGAGCAGAATGCCCGGCCTTTACTAATTGCCGATGATATTTACCGTCCTGCCGCTATCGACCAATTAGAGACCGTTGGCCAGCAAATCGATGTTCCGGTATTCCAACTCGGAACCGATGTCGATCCTGTTGAAATCGCCAAACGCGGACTCGAAAAGGCCAAAGAAGATCATAATGATTATGTCATTATCGATACCGCTGGACGTCTTCAAATCGACGAAAAGCTGATGGGTGAGTTAAGTAACATCAAAGATGCCGTTCACCCGGATGAAATCCTGTTGGTTATTGATGCAATGACTGGTCAAAATGCCGTGGCGACCGCTGAAGGATTTAATAAAACACTGGATGTTACCGGTGTTGTCCTGACCAAGTTGGATGGTGACACACGTGGTGGTGCTGCACTTTCAATTCGGGCCGTCACTCAAAAGCCGATTAAGTTCGTTGGACAAGGTGAAAAGATGTCTGATCTGGATGTCTTCTATCCGGATCGGATGGCCTCTCGAATCCTTGGGATGGGTGATATGCTTTCACTCATTGAAAAGACTCAAAAGGAATATGACGAAAAGCAGGCTCAGGAACTGACAGACAAAATCAAAGAGAACACCTTTGATTTCAATGATTTTGTTGACCAGTTGAATCAGATTCAAAAGATGGGTCCATTAGACGAAATCATGAAGATGATTCCAGGAATGGCCAATAATCCCCAACTCAAGAACGCAAAAATGGATCCAAAAGACATGGATCACTTAAAAGCGATCGTTTATTCAATGACCGATCAGGAACGAACCGACCCTGATGTCTTGAACCCATCAAGGCGACGACGAATTGCCCGCGGATCCGGTTGCCCGGTCCAAGAAGTCAATCGAATGATCAAGCAGTTCACTCAGATGAAGACCATGATGAATAAGGTTTCCAAGGGCAATATGTCCGGAATGGAAAACATGATGAACAACACCGGTATGGGCGGTAAAATGTCCAAGTTGGCCATGAAACAGTTTAGCCGGAAGATGAAGAAGAACAAAAAACGCCGGATGAAGAAGAACAAAAAGCGTCGTTAAATCGGATAATTCCATTTAATGGATAGACAGTTATTTATTGAAAATATACTGGATTCAGTCAATAAACAAGCCATTTTGATGGTGTAAAGAAAAAAACCTTTACAACCATTCAAATTACTGGTATATTATTAATCGTTAAAACATTACAGGAGGTAAAAGCATGTCAGTTAAGATTCGTTTAAAGCGCATGGGTTCCAAAAAGCGTCCATATTACCGTATCGTTGTTGCCGATTCACGTAGTCCTCGTGATGGCCGTTTCATCGAAAACGTTGGTACTTATAGCCCATTAACCCAACCAGCCAAGATTACTCTTGAAGAAGAATCAATCATGAACTGGTTAAACAATGGTGCCCAACCATCTGATACTGTTCGTAACATCTTATCAGATGCCGGCATTATGAAGAAATATCACGAAGCTAAATACTCAAAAAAGTAAAGTGAGTGATTATCATCATGACAAGTATTGATGGTTTAATTAATAAGATTATCTCACCGTTGGTAGATTATCCTAAAGATATTGAGATTTCGCATAATGAATCCGATCGATTTATGGAATATCATCTGAAGTTAAACGAGGAAGATATTGGCAGAATCATTGGAAAGCATGGCCATGTGATCCAAACAATCAGGACAATTGTTTATAGTGTTCCGGTTGAGGGTCAAAAGAAAGCTCGTTTGATCGTAGACGATGGGAAACAATAGGGTTCTTAAGCGAAACATTTGTTTTGTTTAAGCCCTTTTTTTCTTACTCAAAATTTGAATTCAACTAAGCTGGAGGAATTATTTGATGAATTATTATAATGTCGGCAAAATTGTCAATACCCAAGGCTTGAAAGGCGAAGTCAGAGTGGTTTCGATCACCGACTTTCCGGAGAAACGGTTTAAAATCGGTCATACGGTTTTTGCGAAACCTTTAAACAAACACGATTTGATCACATTGACAATTGACGGTGTCCGCAAGCATAAAGGATTTATTCTGTTGCACTTCAAGGACCACCCCTCAATCAACGATGTTGAGTACTTAAAGCCTTCTGAGCTCATGATTGATGAAGGAAGCCTCTCCAGCGATGATTTGAAGCCAGGCGAATATTACTATCATCAGATTATTGGCTTGCAGGTAGTTGATCCGCAAGGTAATCCAATTGGTAAAGTTAAAGAAATTTTATCTCCTGGGGCCAACGATGTTTGGGTAGTCGAACGTGTTGATCAAAAAGATTTGTTACTGCCTAAAATTGATTCTGTTGTTACCAATGTCGATCTCGACCACGGCCGAATAACAGTAGATGTTCCGGAGGGATTGGACGAATGAGAATTGATGTTTTAAGTCTCTTTCCGGAAATGTTTTCTGTGCCAATGCATGATTCAATTATTGGCAAGGCAATCGAGAATAAAATCATCGATCTTGACGTTACCAATTTCCGTGAATTTACAACTGATAAACACCGTCACGTCGATGACTATCCATTTGGTGGCGGCGCAGGCATGCTTCTGCAGGCTCAACCAATCTTGGATGCTTATGACCATACAAAAAAAGCGGCGGAAGCGGCTGGTTACCCTCAAGGCAGAGTCATTCTAATGGATCCTGCCGGAAAACAGTTTAAGCAGCACGATGCCGAGATGCTTTCCCATGACGACCATCTGACGTTTATTTGTGGACATTATGAAGGCTACGACGAACGGATCCGATCAATCGTGACCGATGAATACTCACTTGGTGACTTTATTTTAACTGGGGGTGAATTGCCGGCAATGGTTATGATAGATGCGATTACCCGATTAATTCCCGGGGTATTGGGCAATAATCAATCAAGTGTTGAAGAATCATTTTCTACGGGCTTGCTGGAGGAACCCCAATATACTCGGCCAGCTGAATTTCGAGGCATGAAAGTTCCAGAGGTACTCATGAATGGTGATCACAAAAAGATTGCTCTTTGGAATCAAAAAGAGGCCTTGAGAAGAACCTATTTGCGTCGACCAGATTTAATTAACCATCAAAATCTGACTAGTATCCAAAAAAAGCTGTTTGCCGATGTCCGCATTGAAGAAGAGGAAAAGCAGGCAGCAAAAGATGCTGACAAGAAAAACACCTTTACAGACAAGTCATGATTGTGGTACACTAATTTTTGGCGCAAGCCGCAAAACAACATTCCGCTGTCAAACAAGATAATGAATGTTAGTGAAAGGAAGATTTGTTTATGCGACAAAATCAATTGATTGACAAGATCAACGAAAAACAACTACGTAATGATATTCCAGATTTCCGTGCCGGAGATACTGTGAAGATTTACGTTAAGGTTGTTGAAGGTACCAGAGAACGTATCCAGTTGTTCGAAGGTGTTGTTATCAAACGCAAGGGTTCAGGAATTCAAGCAACTTACACTGTTCGTAAAGTAAGTAACGGTGTTGGTGTTGAACGAATTTTCCCACTTCATTCACCACGAGTTGATAAAATCGAAGTAGTAAGACAAGGACACGTACGTCGTGCTAAGCTTTACTACCTGCGTGACTTACAAGGTAAGGCTGCTCGTATTCGAGCTTCACTTCGTTCACGTGCATAATGATGCAATTTTGACTGAATCGAAAATTCGATTCAGTTTTTTTGTACCAATTTTTAATCTCGAGTTTTTGATAAAAGTTAAGTTCAGTTTAAGTCTCTTCTTATGGCATGCAAACTTTTACTTAAGTATGTAAAATGACGATTAAATTCAATCAGATGGTTGAATTTTGTTTTGGACAATTTAGGTTCAAACCGGGCACAACCGGCGTTTATTTGCTATCATAGATATTAGTACTTGAACGCGATTACATCGTTGAGGATGGTGGCTGATGACTGAATCAGATAATGATCAAAAAAATATTCAATGGTTCTTAAAATATCTGCGCAGTGACCGAAATTATTCCAAAGACACTGTTCAGGCATACCAGCAGGCAATCACCGAATTTTGTGGCTTTATTGATGAGGTTCCTGCTGACAAAAAGCCACTGACGAAGGTTGACGCCTTTGACGTTGAATCATTTTTAACTGATTTGTATGAAAAGCAATATGCCAGAAATTCGATTGCTCAAAAGGTTTCGGCATTGAAGTCACTCTATGCATTTCTGGTCAAAAACGAGGTTATCGCCAATAATCCGTTTGAATATGTCCACCTCAAAACGAATAATCGTCGGCTGCCGAGATTTCTTTACCAAAATGAAATGCGGGCACTCTTTCAGGGAGCCAAGCAAAATCCAAATCATACACTTGGCCTGAGAAACTCCGCCGTTTTGGAAACACTGTATGCGACTGGGATCCGGGTAAGCGAATGTGCCGGAATCAGGTTAAATGACATTGATTTGGATAATCGGACAATTTTGGTGACTGGGAAGGGCAACAAGCAAAGATACGTTCCATTTGGGGAATATGCCCAAGATGCAATTGAAACCTATCTCAGCGACGCCAGAGCCCCCATCATGGCCCGTTATCATCAAAGTCATCAGTTTTTGTTCGTGAATCACTATGGTGGGCCGATAACTGCCCGGGGAATCGAATACATTATGGATGAGATTGTGAAACAGAGCAGTCTGACCACTAAGATTCATCCCCACATGCTGCGACATACTTTTGCAACCGAGATGCTCAATAATGGTGCCGATATGCGGTCGGTTCAGGAGTTGTTGGGGCACAGCAGCCTGTCGACAACTCAAATTTACACACACGTTACCAAATCACATTTAATGGATGATTATAAGAAGTACTTTCCACGAAACAATGATTCATTAAAATCAAAATAAAAAAGGGGTATATTATGCCAATCAAATTTGAAGCAACTACCATCGTTGCCGTTCGTCACAACGGTCACTTAGCAATGGCTGGGGACGGCCAAGTCACTATGGGTGAAAAAGTCATTATGAAAGGAACCGCCCACAAAGTTCGTCGCATCTATGACAATAAAGTGGTTGTCGGTTTTGCCGGCAGTGTTGCTGATGCATTTAATCTGGAAGAACGATTTGAAAAGAAACTGAATCAATTTGACGGCGATCTTAAACGATCTGCTGTTGAACTCGCCCAGGAGTGGCGTGGCGATCAGCAGCTGCAAAAGCTTGAAGCACTTTTGATTGTCATGAATGATAAGGACTTATTATTAGTATCTGGCCAAGGTGAAGTGATTGAACCCGATGATGACATTTTGGCAATCGGTTCCGGCGGCAACTTTGCACTGGCAGCCGCAACTGCGATGAAGCACCATGCCCAAACGATGAGTGCTCGAGAAATTGCCGAAGCAGCGATCCACATTGCTGGTAACATTGATATTTTCACAAATCAAAACGTCATTTCTGAAGAATTATAGGAGGAACTAAAATTGACTGAGTCAACTCAAACACCAAAAGAGATCGTTGAAGTTTTGGACCAGTATATTGTTGGTCAAAACGAAGCGAAAAAAGCTGTGGCGGTTGCTTTGCGAAACCGTTACCGCCGGATGCAGCTTTCAAAGGATATGCAGGACGAAATTTCGCCAAAAAACTTATTAATGATCGGACCCACCGGTGTTGGTAAAACTGAAATTGCCCGGCGTCTTGCCAAAATCGTCAATGCGCCATTCGTAAAGGTCGAGGCCACTAAATTCACCGAGGTCGGTTACGTCGGCGGTGATGTTGAATCAATGGTCAGAGATCTGGTTGAAAACGCAATCCAGCTCGAACGTGCTGACCAATATAAGCAGGTTCACGTTGAAGCCGAAAAGAAAGCCAACAATCAGCTGGTTAAGCTTTTAGTACCTGCCAAGCGAAAAGAAAACCGTCAAAACGAGATGCAAAATTTGATGAATATGTTTAGCCAGATGCAAAACGGCCAAGCACCTTCCGAAAACGATGCAGATAAAGAAGAAGTGACTGACGATATCCGTGAAAAGCGGATGTCCGTGGCCGAAAAATTAAAGGCTGGTTTGTTGGAAAACGACCAGGTAGATATTGAAATGGATGATCCTTCTCAACAAGCTGCCGGCCAAAGCACAATGCTCAACCAGATGGGTATCGATTTGAACGATACTTTGTCAGGCTTGATGCCGAAGAAAAAGATCAAACGGACGGTCCCAGTCAGCGAAGCCCGTGAAATTTTGACCCGTCAAGCTTCTGAAGACTTGATTAACAAAGCCGACTTATATCACAACGCAATTGTTCGGGCTGAAAATACCGGGATCATTTTTATTGATGAAATTGATAAGATTGCCCCTGGCAAGTCGCAAAACAGTGGCGAAGTTTCCCGTGAAGGTGTTCAGCGTGATATTTTGCCAATCGTTGAAGGATCGCAAGTCAATACCAAGTATGGCTCGGTCAACACTGATCATATGCTCTTTATTGGTTCCGGGGCGTTCGCAGAAAATAAACCATCAGACTTAATCCCAGAACTTCAAGGAAGATTCCCAATCCGGGTTGAACTGAACGATTTAACCAAAGACGATTTCGTGCGTATCTTAACCGAACCGACAAATTCCTTAACCAAACAGTATATCGCTTTGATTGGGACCGACAACATTAAGGTCACTTTCACAATTGAAGCGATTAACAAAATTGCGGAAATTGCTACCGACGTCAACCACAATACCGACAACATTGGTGCTCGTCGTCTGCACACCATTCTCGAGAAACTCCTTGAGGACATCCTTTATGAAGGACCAGATATGCAGATGGGCGATATCACAATTACCGAGAAATACGTTGATGATAAAGTTGGAAAATTAGCTCAAAACAAGGATCTTTCACGTTACATCCTTTAATAGTTGGAGGAATAGATTAGATGATTACTTTAAAGAATCAATATCTGACAGTTTTAATTAACGAGTTTGGCGCTGAATTGACCAGTGTCAAGGATAGCGAAGGGTTGGAATATATCTGGCAGGCTGATCCTAATTATTGGAAACGTCATGCGCCAATTTTATTCCCAATCGTTGGCCGGCTAAAGGACAATCAATATGAGTATGACGGCAAGCAATACGAGATGACTCAACACGGTTTTGCCCGGGACAATCAGTTTAAGGTTGAATCTCAGCTGCCAACCAAAGTTTCCTTGGTACTGCGACCAACTGAAGAGACTTTAGCCAAATATCCTTTCAAATTTGAATTGCGGATTATTTACCAACTGGTTGATCATCAATTGAAGGTGAGTCTTAACGTCATCAATCCCTCTCAGGAAACACTTCTTTTTTCTATCGGAGCCCATCCCGGTTTTAATGTTCCACTGGTAAAGGGTAAGGGTAGTTTTGAGGATTCATTTATCAGAGTTGCTCCAAAGAAGTCCTATCAGCAAATCCCATTAAAACCGCCTTACAGCGATCCTAACGATCCAAAGACGCTTGACCTGACCAAGCCGTTACCATTGAACCATGACCTGTTTAACAGCGATGCAATCGTTCTTGACCTTGATCGTAAGGAAACAACAGTTATGCTGGCAAACAGTCAAAATGATCATGGCATTTCATTAACGGTTGAGAACGCGCCGTACGTTGGCATTTGGTCACCATATCCAAAGCAGGCCCCATTTGCTTGTATCGAGCCATGGTGGGGATTGGCAGACACTGTCAATTCAGATGGCCAGCTTGGAAACAAGTTTGCCATCAACCGGCTGGAAGGCAGACATGCCTTTGCTGGAAAATATCAAATCAGCTTTTTCTAACAAACTGTAAAAAACGAGTGATTCTTAAAATCAGAATCACTCGTTTTTGATTTACTTAGTTGGACTTTTTTTGTTACGGATCATGTTTCCCAAGCCAAAGGGCACCATGCTTTCCGTGCCGTTTCTTATTCGACTGATGTTTGATCGGTGACGATAGAAAATGAACACTGTTAAGATCGCAGCTAAAATACTCAAGAATACGTCGTGGGTAAAGAAGATGACGATCGTAATAAGGGTAAATCCAATCATACTCGCCAGACTAACCATGCTGGTTAATAGGATCACTAAAATCCAGATTCCAGCTGCCACAAAAAACAGGACCGGTTTGTATGCCAGCAGCATCCCTGCACTGGTTGCAACAGCCTTGCCACCTTTAAACTTATCAAAGATGGAGAATGTATGGCCCAGAATTGCCATTAGTCCAAAAACTAATGGGCTAATTGTTGTTATATGGAAAAATGTGGGTAGCAGAGTGGCGAGTGCGCCTTTGGAGATATCCAACGCCATAACGATGGATCCGGCTATTGGTCCCAGCACCCGATATGTATTGGTAGTCCCGATATTTCCTGAACCATGGCGGCGAATATCAACGTGGAAGAAAACTTTTCCGATCCAAACCCCACTTGGAATGGAGCCCAACAAATAAGCTACCACTAACAATATTATAATTTGTTCAATATTAGAATTCATCTTAAACCTCTCAGTAATCGCAATTAATAAACATAATAGCGATTCTCATTTTAGCATGTAATTTGGATTCAGCCAATAAAATTTCATTCCAATAACCGCAAATTTAGGTTATTATGAAGTAGATTGCAAAAAAAGGAGTCATAACGAATGGTAAAGCAAAAACAAAAATATGATGATTCCTCGATTCAAATTCTTGAGGGACTCGACGCAGTTAGAAAGCGTCCCGGAATGTATATCGGATCCACAGATTCACGCGGCCTGCATCACCTAGTGTATGAAATAGTTGATAATGCCGTTGATGAAGTCTTGGCCGGTTATGGGGACGAGATTCAAGTATCAATTCATAAAGACAACAGTATCACCGTTGTCGATCATGGTAGAGGAATGCCAGTCGGTATGCATGCTTCAGGGAAACCAACCCCTGAGGTCATTTTGACGATGCTGCATGCAGGCGGAAAGTTTGGCCAGGGGGGCTATAAAACTTCCGGTGGGCTTCACGGAGTTGGAGCAAGTGTTGTTAACGCTCTTTCGACTTGGCTCAAAGTTGTGATTGTCCGTGACGGTTATCGTTACGAAGAAGACTTCAAAAACGGTGGCCATCCGGTTGGCACATTAAAAAAGATTGGTAAAACACGCGCTCATAGCGGTACAACGCTCACTTTCAAACCGGATCCAACGATTTTTACGAGTACGGTTTATAACTTCTCTGTGCTTTCGGAGCGATTGAGAGAATCTGCATTCCTGCTTAAAGGGACCAAGATTACACTCACCGACGAACGCACCGGGCAAGAACAAGAAGAAGTCTTCCATTATGAAGACGGTATCAAAGAATTTGTCCAATATCTCAATGAAGATAAGCATACTTTGGGCGATGTCATGTATTTTGACGGCAAAAAGGACGGAGTTGAGGTCGAGGTTGCTGCGCAATATAACGACGGTTACTCCGAAACGATGCTGTCATTTGTTAACAACGTTCGGACCAAAGACGGTGGAACTCATGAAGCCGGACTTCGAAACGCTTGGACAAAAGCGTTTAACGATTACGCCCGAAAAGTCGGGATGCTCAAGGAAAAAGATAAAAACCTTGAAGGCAGTGATGTCCGTGAAGGCCTTTCCGTTGTCCTTTCTTTGAGAATTCCAGAAGAAATTCTTCAGTTTGAAGGTCAGACAAAGGAGAAGCTTGGAACACCAGAAGCCCGGTCTATCGTGGATAGTGTCGTCAGCGAAAAGCTGGGCTACTATTTGATGGAAAATGGTGAATTCGCTCAAACTCTGGTTCACAAAGGGCTCCGTGCCCGTCAAGCGCGACAGGCTGCCAGAAAAGCCCGGGACGAAACCAGAACCGGTAAACGCCATAAGAAGCAGGAACGTTTATTATCCGGTAAACTGACCCCAGCTCAATCGAAGGATTACAGCCGCAATGAGCTTTTCTTAGTCGAAGGTGATTCTGCCGGCGGTTCTGCCAAACAGGGCCGTGACCGACGTTATCAAGCTATTTTACCGCTCCGAGGCAAAGTGCTGAACACTGAGCGGGCCAAGCTGCCTGAAATTATGAAAAACGAAGAAATCAATACAATGATTTATACGATTGGTGCCGGTGTCGGTGCTGACTTTAATATTGATGACGCCAACTACGACAAGGTCATCATCATGACCGATGCCGATGATGATGGTGCTCATATTCAAATTCTGCTGTTAACTTTCTTCTATAAATACATGCGGCCAATGATCGACAACGGCCGGGTGTTTATTGCGTTGCCACCACTTTACAAACTTCAAAAGGGTGCCGGCAAGAAATTAAAGGTTCAGTATGCCTGGACAAATGAAGAACTAACCAAGGTATCCAAAGAATTTGGAAAGGGATATAGTCTTCAACGGTTTAAAGGTCTTGGCGAAATGAACGCCGATCAATTGTGGGAAACCACAATGAATCCGGATACCAGAACCTTAATCCGCGTTCGAATCGATGATGCTGCACTTGCTGAAAAACGCGTGACAACATTAATGGGTGATAAAGTTGAGCCACGTCGAAAATGGATCGAAAAAAACGTCAAGTTCAATTTGGAAGAAGAAGGCAGCATTTTGGACAATACCAATGATTAGGGGGTGCGACTAAAATATGAGTAAAATTGAAAGCTTAACGCTTGAAAATGTTATGGGCGAACGATTTGCCCGATATTCCAAATCAATCATCCAAGAACGGGCGCTCCCTGACATTCGGGATGGGCTAAAACCTGTTCAGCGAAGAATCCTGTACGCCATGAACAAGGATGGCAACACGTACGATAAAGCTTTCCGGAAGTCTGCCAAGTCAGTCGGAAACGTCATGGGTAATTTTCATCCCCATGGTGATAGTTCGATTTATGAGGCGTTGGTTCGAATGAGCCAGGACTGGAAAGTCAGAGAGCCATTAATTGAAATGCACGGTAATAATGGTTCGATGGATGGCGACCCGCCTGCTGCCATGCGGTATACCGAAGCCCGTCTCAGCAAAATTTCTAGTGAAATGCTCCGAGACATCGAAAAAGACACGGTTGACTGGGTTCTCAACTTTGATGATACCGAGTATGAGCCGACCGTTCTGCCAGCCAGATTTCCTAATTTGCTGGTAAATGGGTCAACCGGTATTTCAGCTGGTTATGCAACGGATATTCCACCCCATAATCTTGGCGAAGTCATCGATGCCATTTTGTACCTGCAGAAGCATCCCGATGCAACTTTGGACGATTTGATGCAGTTCGTTAAAGGTCCTGATTTCCCAACGGGCGCAATCGTCCAAGGAATTGATGGCATCAAGAAAGCATACGAGACTGGTCATGGGAAAATTATTGTCCGCTCGAAAACATCGATCGAACCATTAAAGGGCAACAAGTCTCAGATTGTCGTTACCGAAATTCCTTATGAAGTCAACAAAGCTCAGCTGGTTAAACGAATCGACGAAATTCGGCTGAATAAAAAAGTTGACGGTATCTCAGAAGTCCGTGACCAAAGTGACCGAAACGGCCTGAGTATCGTTGTTGAATTAAAACGTGACGTTGATTCTAAAGGAATATTAAACTACTTATTCAAAAATACTGATTTACAAGTTTCTTACAACTTTAATATGGTCGCTATTTCACACATGCGGCCAGAACGGTTATCACTTAAAAAAATTTTAGTTGCCTATCTGGAATTCCAACAGGAGGTTATTGAGAAACGAACAAAGTATAACCTCAAGAAAGATCAGGATAGACAACACATTGTTGAAGGCCTGATCAAAGCACTTTCAATTCTTGACAAAGTTATCAAGACCATTCGTGCCAGCAAGAACCGTAAAGACGCTCGCGATAATTTGGTGAAAGAATACGATTTCTCTGAAAAGCAGTCTGACGCAATTGTCGCTTTACAATTGTATCGTTTAACAAATACAGATGTGACCGAACTCGAAAATGAGCACAAACACCTTTCAGATGAAATTGCCAAGTTTAACAAAATCCTCGACAGTCCAAAAGAACTGAATCGAGTCTTGGCCAACGAATTAAGGGCTCTGTCAAAGACTTACCGCAATGCGCGGAGAACTGAAATTCAGGATGAAGTATCAGACATTAAGATCAATACCGATGTCCTGGTTCCGGATGAAGACGTTGTTGTGATGGTCAGTCACGATGGCTACATCAAGCGCAGCAGCATTCGCTCATATAAAGCCTCATCAACTGATACCGGCTTGAAGGATGAAGATTATCCAATCTTTATGGAGCAGTTAAATGCCCGTGATCACTTGTTTATGTTCACCAACAAAGGCAATCTGATTTACCGACCGGTTTATGAACTCGCCGATGTCAAATGGAAAGATACCGGAGAACATATTTCTCAAACGATTGGGCTTGATGCTGATGAAGAAATCATTGGCACTTATGCTTTCAGTTCCCTTAAAGAAAAAGGGCGATTCCTCATCACAACTGATGAAGGTCATATTAAGCAAACCAAATTTGAAGACATGAAGCCGGGAAGAACGTACAAGAGCCATGCTTACACATACGAGAAGCTCAAGGATGACAGTGACCGAGTCGTTTCAATTCATTATTTGCCGACACCGGAAGATGCTGCCCAAATATTATTGATTTCCAGAAATGGATTGGCGCTCCGTTATGACATTAACGAAATACCTGTCAACGGTGCCCGGACAACCGGTGTTAAATCAATGGGGCTACGCGGTGAAGACAAGGTTACCGATCTCCAGTTGGTTAACGATAAAAGTGTCGTTGCTATTGTGACTCAACGAGGTGCCTTTAAGAAGCTGGCCATCAAAGAAATTCCAGTTACTTCGAGAGCTCGCAAGGGTGTTATGATTCTTCACGAACTTAAAAATAATCCCCATCGAATTGTTGACTTCACCACCATTGCAAGTGAAGATCAACCCCTTGAAGTTCGAACTGATCACCGTCGGGTCCATGACATTCTGCCAAGCGATTACTCACTGGGTGGCCGATACTCAAACGGCTCGTTTGTGATTGACGTTGACAGCGAAGGGACACCTGTTTCCATTCGACCAAAATTTGCTGACTTATCAATTGATTAAATTTTTACCATATTAATTGATTGTATTAGTAATAAGAATTATCATAATAGCAGTATCCTGTTAATTATTTAAAGGTCGCAAGGGACCAATCGATAAGGAGAGTCCGAATGAAAACCACTCAGGAAAATATTTTTGCATCTAAGACTTTATCGTATTTCCTCCAATTGTCCGAAACAATGAATTACACACAAGCTGCTCAAATCTTGGGAATTACTCAGCCTGCGCTGACCCAACAAATTAAAAAGCTTGAAAAGACAATGGGAACAGAACTATTCTACTCAGTTGGCAAAAAGTTACGGTTGACTGACGCAGGTGTGATCATGCTAAAGACCACACGGCAAATTTACGACCTGTTAAATGACGCTAACGACCAGATCCAACAAGCTACCAGTTCAACGACTGGACAGATCAATTTGGGAATTCTGGCTTCAATCGAAACCAAAGTATTTGAAGATTTCGCTTTGGAACTGTATAAAGAAAACCCTGATCTGGAAGTCAACTTTCATATGCTGACACGTAAGGAAATTTGGGAAAGCCTGGAGAATAATCGAATCGACCTGGCAATCATGTATCTGCCTGATGAATCGATTAAGAATTGGAAACCATACAGCACTAAGAAGATTATTTCCGACGACTTATTGTTCATCCATCACAATCCGAACTTGGCTAAGCGCAAGCGAGTTCGTTTAAAGGACGTTAACGACCGGCCTTGGGTCATGTATCCACAAGATTATTATTTGAACCAAACTTTACGTGAGTCGTTCAAAAATCAAATGGTTGACTGGCCAAAAGTAGCTGCTCGTTACACGATGCCTGAGCAGATTTTGAAGTTTGCGATTAATTCACACACCAATACCGCATTACCAAAATCGTACATGTTGAACATTGATCTCAAAAAGCTGACCGATGATGACATTTGGGTAACAGAATTGGATCCGAAAGTGAAGTTCGACTTGAACTTCGTCTATCGGAACCGCAAAAACGAAATTCCGAGAATTGAAAGATTTTTGGAAAAATTTGATGAATTTCTCTCTAAAGAAGATTATTTAGCCCGTTTAGGGGAATAAATTAATAAGACAAAAGGAGATTATTTAAATGAGTAAAGAATTAGTTTTTGGTCATCAAAGTCCTGATACAGATGCAATCGTTGCTGCTAAAGCATATTCATATCTTCAAAACAAGTTGGGATATGATACAGAAGCTGTTGCCCTGGGTGAACCTAATTCAGAAACCGCATTTGTCCTTAATTATTTTGACGAACCAACACCACGGATTATCAAAACTGCTAAAAATGAAGTTGATTCTGTTATGCTGGTTGATCATAATGAATTCCAACAAAGTGTCAGTGATATCAAAGATGTAACGATTACCCACGTTGTTGACCATCACAGAATTTCAAACTTCCAAACTGACCAGCCTTTGTACTACCGTGCTGAACCAGTTGGTTGCTGCAGCACCATCATCGTCAAAATGTTTGATGAAAATAAAGTTGAAATTCCAGCTCAACTTGCCGGATTAATGTTATCAGCAATCATTTCTGATACTTTATTGCTCAAGTCACCAACCACAACCGATGAAGACAAGATTGCTGTTAAGACTTTGGCTGAAATTGCCGACATTGATTACGAAAAGTATGGAATTGAAATGCTCAAAGCAGGTACCAACGTTTCGGCTAAGAGTGACCAGGAATTGATCGATGGTGACGCTAAATCCTTCACCATGGGTGGTAAGAGTGTTCGAATTGACCAAATCAACGTGGTTGAGTTTGGTGAAATCAATGAACGTAAAGATGATATTGAAAAGGCCATGAAGGCTGAAGCTGCTGATAAAGGCTACGACTTGTTCTTAGTTTTAATCACCAATGTATTGAACAGTGATTCAAAGATGATTGTTGTCGGCGAACCAGCATCTGCTGTTGAAAAAGCATTTAACAGCAAGTTGGCTGACGATACCCTGTCACTTCCAGGCGTTGTTTCTCGTAAGAAACAAATTGTGCCTCCATTGACAGATGCATTAAGCTAATCACATTATTATTTGAACGGCCACAACTAATCAACTGGATTAGTGTGGCCGTTTTTGTTTACTTTCAAAGCATTGACCCCTATAATAAAATCAGTTATATTGTGTACAACCTATTTTTGAATGGAGGGTTCATATGGACAAACAAGACCTCAAGAGCAAGCTCACACCCGAACAGTACGCCGTAACGCAAAAAAAGGCCACTGAGGCACCGTTTAGCGGTGAGTATGATGACTTTTACAAGGAAGGTATTTACGTTGATGTCGTGAGCGGAGAACCACTATTTTCATCTAAGGATAAATATGATGCAGGCTGTGGCTGGCCATCATTTACAAAACCGATTGACACGGAGCATATCGACAATCATCTGGATATGTCACATGGCATGATCCGTGAAGAGGTCCGCAGCAAGGAAGCCGGCTCACATCTTGGCCATGTCTTTCCAGATGGACCAAAGGACGCCGGCGGCCACAGATTTTGTATTAATTCAGCAGCCTTAAAGTTTATTTCAGTTGATGAATTGGACGCTAAGGGATACAGTAAATATAAACAATTATTTGAATAAACGAAATTGAGGTGCATTGAATGGAAGATACAGCAATTTTTGCAGGTGGATGTTTCTGGTGCATGGTTAAGCCGTTTGATACAATGCCTGGAATTAACAAAGTCGTTTCCGGCTATACAGGCGGTCACGTGCCAAACCCAACTTATGAACAGGTATCAAGCCACACGACCGGACATACTGAAGCGGTTGAAGTTGTCTATGATCCCGATGTCATCAGTTATAAACAATTGGTTGAAATCTACTGGCACCAAACTGATCCAACCGACGCTATGGGTCAATTTCAGGATCGTGGTGATAACTATCGACCAGTTATTTTTGTGAAAGATGAAGCCCAACGAAAAATCGCTGAAGCTTCCAAGAAGCAGCTAGCCGAAAGTGAACAATTTGACAGCCCAATTGTGACTCAGATTGAAGATGCCAAACCTTTTTATCCAGCCGAGGAAGAACATCAAGAATTCTACAAAAAGAATCCCCTTAGATATCAAATGGAAGAGATGGGTGGACGAGAAAAGTTCATCAAGAAAAATTGGCAAAAACAATAATCATGTCAAACAGCAAGCCGACACATGGAAAGCTTGCTGTTTTTCGTATCATTTTATTCAAAATATTATTCAGAAAGAAAGGGCTTCAGGATGATCGAATGGTCAGAAGATACAATTGAAAAATTTCAAGCAACCTTACTCGACTGGTACGATCACCACAAGCGAATTCTTCCCTGGCGTCAGGATCACGATCCTTATCATATTTGGGTCTCCGAAATCATGTTGCAGCAGACCCAAGTCCAAACAGTGATTCCATACTACTTAAACTTTATGAAGCAGTTTCCGACTGTCCAAGCATTAGCGGAAGCAGATGAAGGTTCCCTCATGAAAGCCTGGGAAGGACTGGGTTATTATTCCAGAGCACGGAATTTGCAAAGAGCGGCAAAACAAATTGTGAACGATTATCATGGTAATTGGCCAACAACGGTTAGCGGCTTAAAGGAACTAAGTGGAATTGGGCCGTATACTGCTGGTGCAATTGCCAGTATTGCTTTTAACCAACCAGTTGCGGCAATTGATGGGAATGCATTCCGCGTCTTTTCGCGATTGCTGGAAATTGACGACGATGTTGCAAAGCCTCAAACCAGGAAGATATTTGAAACCGTTGTGAATCAGATTATCTCAAAAGATCGCCCAGGGGACTTCAATCAGGCCATCATGGATTTGGGTGCAAGTTATATGACGGCCACAAATTATGATACAAATCAGTCGCCAGTGAAAGCATTTAATCAATCCTATCGTGATGGGATTGAAGATCAATTTCCTGTGAAGACCAAGAAAAAAAGGCCTGTCCCTCACGATTACTTTGGAATTGTTCTGCATTCTGATAACAATTATCTATTTGAAAAGCGACCCACAACTGGGATTCTTGCTAATTTTTGGATGTTTCCATTATTTGATCAGCAGGGATTGATAAAAGATAAATCCGACTCAGAGGGAATCCTTATCAACCGGGCTGAAAATGAGATACATGATGAGTATCAACTGCCTGTGCATCTGCACAAAGTAAATGCCAAACCAATTACTCATACATTTACGCACCAACAATGGCATATTACGTTACTGGAAGGAACGTTATCTTTCGACTCAGACCTGAGCTATTTTCCGGGTAAGTGGATCGAAACTGCAAACTTCCATACAATCGCTTTTTCAAAAGTTCAACAGAAGATGTGGGCAACATATGAAAAAGCAGTCAAATCAAAATAAAACCACTTCGTCTTAAAGTTTCGATGAAGTGGTTTCCTTGTCTCAACCGTCACTCTTTGTCATCTGTTTTGTGCAGATTATCAAGCGCTTTTCGTTGCTTGGTATCAATGATATGAGTATACAATCCGGTTGCTTTTGTTGAAGTCTGGCCCAGCTGAGTAGCTACCAAATGTTCATTATTTGTCTCTAAGTATAGTTTGGAGGCCAAAGTGTGGCGTAATTTGTGCGGTGTAATCCGCACATGGTTAAATGCCTGAGAATACTTAGCGACCAGCAATTCGACGGTTGCAGTGGAAATCCGTCGAGGTTGGCTTGCCCCTTTCGTTAAAAAGAGGGCAGGGGTGTCTTTGTTTGCCATGTATCGGCTTTTTCGGATCTCCAGGTACTGCGTTAGATATGGGATAACCCAGGCCGCAATCGGCACTAAATCGCGTTTACCACCTTTGCGCCGCACCGAGATTGTTGCTTTATGCAAGTTTAAATCTTTGATGTTTGCATTGGTCAATTCCGAAACCCGGATACCGGTCCCGAGCATTAATGCGTTCATTGCAACATCTCGTTCACAGTCACGCCGGTACAATGCAATCGTCCGTTTGTTGGTGATCTCAGCTGGGTAGCCAGTTTTAATGAACTCAACATACTTCATATCCGCATCACCAAGCATCAACTGATCCTTGATATTATTAGCTCTGGTTTGATAAGTTTCAGTGTCCGACACTAAAGCAATCTTTTTCATGACATTGCGATAAAAATACGGTTCACCGTCAGCATTTTCAGTTTCTTCGGTTAAATACCTGAAGAGGGCCGAAAGTGCGTTCAATGAACGATTGACTGTTCGATGAGAAATTGTTCCCTGTGGATTACTGGCTGTCTGTTTGCCACGATTAAGCAGATAGGACTTATAGAGCTCCATATCTTGCTTTTTGAAGTGTTCCAGTGATGAAAGTGGAATGTCTTCTGCTTTATCAACATCAGCAATCCCAACATCAATCATCCAGCTAAAGAAACGGTGGAACTCGTTTAAATACTGGTATAAGGTAGCGGGGGATAGCGGAACCGTGGATTTATCCAAATAATACTCGTTAACATAGCTGGGAAGTTGTTTGATGAGTTGCTCGTTGTGCTTTAGATATTGTTGATTATTCACAATTAATGACTCCTTAATGATCTAATTTAATTTTGCTATTTGGGAGGGTTTTATAATTTTGAGAAGCATAACTTAATAAAACGTCTATTTTATTAAGTTAATTATAGCATAATCAACAGTATTCATTGACCAAGGTCTTGTTCGGATTAAGATAAGAGTTGAACAGTCCAATATAAAAGAGGTTTGGATATGAAATAATCGTTTGATCAAGGAGGTTTTATCATGATCAATTTAGACTTAATTCATCGTATTGAATTAGAAATCTTGACAAAAGTAGACCAGGTCAACTCAAAGAACCATCTAACGTACGTTTTAACCGGTGGTTCAGCAATTGGCGCTGCACGGCATCACGGCTTTATTCCATGGGACGACGATATTGACATTGGTCTTACCAGGACAGATTTCGAAAAGTTCTTAAGAATTGCACCACATAAATTGAATCATTCAGGGTATTTTGTTGAAGAAAACCGCCTTGATCCAAAATATGAATACGATTTTGCAAAAGTTATGGCAGCTGGTACGCATATCATCGAACATGGTCGGGAATCGACAAAAGCGCGAAATGGCATCTTCATTGATGTGTTTCCGTTCGATCGGATGCCAAAACAAGCCAGTGAGCAACAACAGCAAAAAATTGCTTTAACAGAGATACTAACAGAAATTAGACAGCGACTTTATCCAAATGCAGAACCACAACAATTGTTTCAGTCAAAGTATGCTGATATGTCCTTAAATGAATTATATGAGACAAGATTGTCAGTTATGACTAAATATGATGGTCATCACAATCTGCCGTTCATCAATATGTCATCGCCATATGAATATGGTCAAGAATTAATCGAACCGTGGGAATTTCATCACATTATTCGAATGAAATTTGAAAACTTGTTGGTTCCAATACTTGCGGACTATAACGGATACTTGACGAGGCTGTATGGAAACTATATGAAATTACCACCGCTTGAGAAACGCATTCAGCGTCACGTTTTAGAAGTAAAGGTGGATAATTACCAACTAGGAACCCAAAATGAACTGAGAAATAACTGGGAACAAGCAGCAAGTTGATAATTAAATGAATTAAGAAATAAAATAAAAAAAGATGATCAGTGATCAGTTACCGAGTACGGTGTCAGATCGCTGATTTATTTTGTTTCAACACTACTTCGTATAATATATATTATGTAAAGTAGAAAGCGAAAATCATAATCTTGGGTATTTTATTGTCCCTCTCCCATTTGTTTGTTGGTAATTAAATACAAATAAAAAGCATCCAATTAAGTTGGATGCTTTTTATTGAAAATGATAAAATGCGACCACATCGCCGTGGTCTGCAGAATGATAGCCGCACGATAGATAGAATTTTCGAGTGACCGGACTTTCTTCGGTCAATAACACTTTTTGTCTAACATCCGAATACTCAGTGTCAACCATCTTCATTAATTCTGTTCCAATTTTCTGACGTCGATAATCCGGTAAAACTAACAGATCCTGAATATAGACAATCGATATGCCATCTCCGACACACCTGATTAATCCAACCAACTTATCACCATGCCAAGCCGAAACGACAAATAGTGACTGATTGACAGCCTGTTGGAGTTTTGCTGAATCAATGGTATATTCTTTCCAACCAACGCTTCCGTATAAATGAACCAAATCAGTTAAAGAGATAGCCGTATTTTTTTGATAACTTATGATATTCATCCACCTCTAGTCAATCGGACCAAGTAGTCGATCCGAACATTTTTTTATGCGGCACTTATTTATACATATTTACTTGTATATGCCAAGCATCCACAACTATGCTACTTTATTAAGAAAAAGTATTTTGAAAATTCATTTGGGCTTTTCGCTTCATCTAAATAAAAAACAGGAAGTTCCGCTGTACCAGGTAATTCTGGCAACAAGTGAATTAAGTAACGGAAGTCGATATGTTGATGAACGCCTTCATGCTTAATTGGATTTGCCGGAATATCAATCAAATTAACATCGATTAGCCGTCGGAACTTTGGATCGGCATTCAACCCAGTTTCTTCATGGAATTCTCTTAAAGCACACTCAAATGGACTTTCACCCATTTCAACATGGCCCGCCGGCAACAAAATTGTATGCAGATATGGATGGCGAATAAAGATACCTGCTTGATCAGTAAATGCCATGGCACTTGCAGAAAGATGAAGATCTGACTTTCGATTCCGCAGTTTGCTCTCAGAATCTTTAAGCATCAATTTAATATGATCGAGCTTTACCTGATTAATCCATGGCAAAGATTGCGAATTCAATTCATCAATTTCTTTGATTAATTCATCCAACAAAATTGTTTTCCTCCCTAATTAAGGATATCTCGGAAAATTTTGAAAGTTTCGATTAATTCGTGAGTTTCCTTCACGTCATGGACACGAATAACCCGACCACCAAGTTGGGTCATATATGCTTCAAATAACACGGTTGGTACTAAACGATCGGCAAGGTCGGCGTCAAATAACCGTTTTGCGAAACTCTTTCGTGAAATCGCAATCATAATTGGCGTCTTAAACTTCTGCATAAACTTGGTTGCTTTCATCTTGATCATATCAAATTCTAAAGTATTGCTATTAGAGAACCCGACACCTGGGTCAATGACAATATTTTCTTTTGATAAGCCGGCATTTTCAAGATCGCTAATTGATTGAGTGAAAAAGTCGTTCATCGTTTGATCAAGGGTTTCCGGCTGCTCATCAAAATTCCGGCCATTAAACATTGTTACCACAGATGGATGATATTCCTGGACCAACTTCAGTTTTTCATCCGAATTAAATCCATCGATATCATTAATAATTTGAATGCCGGCATCCAGTGCCCACTTAATCACCTCTGGCGTATTTGAATCAATTGCGAGGGTTAAGTCGGGAAATTCCTTATTAATTGCTTTGAGATAAGGCGTGATACGCCCCCATTCTGCTTCCGGGCTAATATCATCAAAGTGAGGTTTGGATGATTTCCCACCGACTTCAAATACCTTGGCCCCATATGAAAGTTCGGTTTCAATTCGGTGGAGAACCTTATCGACACTTGAATTCACCCCACCATCAAAAAATGAATCGGGTGTTAAGTTCAAAATTGAATAAATAATTGGTTCGTTGGTAATGTCAAAGTCAAAATTGCTTCCCTTAAAATGAATTGCTGTCTCCGTATTATTCATCAACGCTCACTCCTAGTTTTTAAGTATGTTCGAATCGGATTTAACAGATAAAATGAACCGACGACAAAAACAATTGTGTTCGGACGTTGGTTCGCCTCTGATATTGCATCTTTTAAAGCGGCAATTGGATCGTCAAAGGATTGATAAACATTCCCGGTCTCTTCAATGATCACCTTTTCCAAACTTTTGGCGGACAAAGCTCGATCAGGATTGTTGGGTTGAGTAATTTTAAAATCGGCGTGATTAATGGTCGTTAATAACCGAATATTATCCTGGTAGTCTTTGTCTTTTAAAAATCCGGTGACAAATATTTTGTTCTCGTTAGTGTATCTTGACTGAACAGTATCAACAAACGCCCCGATCGCATCAAGATTATGAGCACCGTCAAGAATGATTTTTGGTGAAGACGAAATGGCTTCAAACCGACCAGGAACAATCATGCTGCCAAGTGTTTGACTCAATAAATGATCATAGTCCAATTCCAAACGATTCTTTCGAGCAAAGTCAAACAGCCAAGTCAGGACTGTTGCTACATTTTCGAGCTGATAAGTCCCCAGCAGACTAAACCTGAAAGATCCTGAGATCTTTCCGTACCTGTAATTGATAATTGAACTGCCATCGGCGTTAGCCTTCTGGGAGATCTTCACTTGAGAAGCATCAATAAGGCCAGAACCTTTGATATGAGCTTCGTTCTTTAAGATTTCCATCGATATTGCGCGCTGATTGGGCGCCACAATTGTCGTGTTCCCTGGACGAATAATTTTTGACTTGGTAGTCGCAATTTCGGCAATCGTGTCACCGAGAATACCAATGTGATCCAAGCCGATTCTCGTAAAGATTGAATACAGTGTGGTTGTAACCGCATTGGTGGCATCAAGTTCCCCACCAAGTCCGCATTCCAGCACAACAAAATCTACGCTCTGCTTGGAAAAGTAAACCATCGCTGCAACAAACTGGGCTTCAAAAGATGATAATTCATCATTTAAAAATTCTGATGAACTCATTGTTTTCTTTAAAGAACCCAAAATTTGATTGAGATCCGATTTTCCAATATTCTGGCTATCGATTTGGATGCTGTTAGTAACGTCACCAATAAACGGGCTGGTAAATAAGCCGACGTGATGATGCAGGTTGGCCAATAAATTAGCAATCATTTTCGCAGTGGAGCCTTTGCCGTTAGTACCGCAAACATGAATGATCAAAAAATCAGTATCAGGGTTTCCTAATGCTTTTAAAACCCGCTTCAGTAAGGCAATCCGGTCACCTTGGTCATATAAGAATCCGGAAAACCCCTGCTTACTTTCATTGTTATTTTCTGCCATATCAAATCACCTTAAATTGAACTCATAAACTCGCTTTGCAGCTGCTCATCGGTTTGAAATATACCTGAGAAACTTGTAGTTCGAGTCACAGAACCGGTCTTCTTGACACCACGCATCTCGACACACATATGACGGGCGTCAATTAACACAGCAACCCCTTTAGGCTGCAGAATCTTGTTCATTTGAGTGATGATATCATTCGTCACTTTTTCCTGTAAACTTAATTTGTGTGATACAAAATCAACTAGGCGCGGGATCTTACTCAATCCAATGATTTTCCCGTGGTCAGGAATATAGCCAACGCTGACCTTTCCCCAGAATGGCATCATATGGTGCTCACACATGGAATAGAATGGAATATCTTTAACCATGACCATCTTGGAACTTTGACTGACCGGGGCATCAAATAACTTGTAGTCATCAAAATCTTCAATTCCGATCGATGAAAAGATTTCACCATACATTCTGGCAACCCGATCAGGGGTTTCCACCAGACCCGGCCGATCCGGATTTTCACCAACTGTTGTCAATAATTGTCGAACAGAAGCTTGAAGTGTTCCCTTGTAATTTTCATTGGATGTCAACTTTTGGATGGTTTGATCTTTATCTTTAAGAGCAGAAATTGTCGATTCAATTTTCTGATATGAAGGAAATCCTTTATCGATGATTTCCAAGATGGGTACAAGAACGAATAAACGGTTAAATGCTTCTGGATGCGGAACGGTCAATTCTTTTGTGTTAATTTGCTGATCACCAAAGAAAACAATATCGATATCAATGGTTCTTGGGCCCCAATGAATGGTTCGAGTCCGATGCAAGCCCTGCTCAATTTCATGAATAAATCGAATCAGTTGTTGTGGCGTGTATGTGGTTGCAATTTTAACAGCAGTATTGACAAATGGCCGCTGTTCAACGTTTCCAACCGGTGAGGTTTCGTAAAAACCCGCTGTTTTATCAATTAAAATGTTAGCATCATTGCCAAGGGCTTCGATTGCCTCATGCAAAAACAGCTCACGGTTGCCAATGTTACTTCCTAAACTAAGATAAACGTCATTCATTAATTATTGCTCCATTTCTATTTCAACATTGTCCAAAACACCATCAATCGGCAGTCCCAACTTACGAATTGTCACTTTGACGGTCCCGATTCGGGCATCGGCTTTCTTAATTTGTGTCATGATATTCTGGGCCAAGGTTTCGATCAAATCAGCTTTGCTGTTGCTGACAATATGGTCAACAATGTCGTAAAAATCAGCATACGATACTGTTGTTGTCAGCAAATCGTCATGAGGTTGGGTATTCGCCTCAACATCGAGGTCAATTTGAATGTCCTGGCCAACGACTTTTTCTTCTGGAAGAACGCCGATATGACTATGAAATTGCATATTATTCATTCGAATATGGTACATATACAGACTCCTTTCGGTCAATACAAAAAGCGGCCCACTGAACGTAAACGCCAATGTGTCGCACAAAATTATCTGGATAAACGGTTTTGAATATTCTTTAATGTATTAGAATTTAAGACAAAATAAATAATCGCCATTTGAATTGGTGTGATAACAACTTCTTTTATAATTCTGATTGGTAAAGCTGCTAAAAATGGTGTCTTGTAGAGAATTGTGAGCCAATATGTGTTCAAAATAGTGTTGACAAAAATCATAATGAGCAACTGTGCGATGACGACTCGCTTCACGGTAACTTTCTTACCGTAAAAGAAATAGCCATAGATCATCGCGCCAAGAATCGCAGAAAGAGTAAAACCTGGAAAATAAACAGAGCCAGATGTCAAAGTTCCGATAACGTCTGCCATTGCTGCGATGGATGCGGACCACCATGGCCCATACAACGAACTGGCAATTGCCATTACAATAAATCCAAAACTAAGGCGCCAGATTCGAACGCCTACAGTAAAACGACTGAGAATCAGCAACAGTGACATAAATATCGCCAGTACAACAATATCGACCACTCTCAACTTCCGACCACTTAATGATAATGACTTCATGATAAAGCATCTCCCTAAAGGAGCTCACCATTATTTAGTTAATGCTAAATAGCATAGTGAATGCGGAAACAATACCGCAAAAGACTGACAAGTCGCAGCCAGTCATTTTTCGTTCGAAGTTCACATTCCGTTCCTTCGACACTTAACGCATTGAATCCTACCCCATATTTAATTTATGTAACTATTAAAGTTTATCACATGAATTAAAAAAAGCAATCGCTTAGTTCGTGTTTTACTGAACGATAAGCGACTGCCTATTAAAATAGTTCACATTACAGATTATCGCGATCAAAGTCTCTAATCCAAGCAAGTGCCAATGCCTTGTCACCTAAGTGGGTTCCGATGGTTGGACCAAAGTAGCTTTGTTCAATCTTAATGTCTGGATAAAGTTCGTGAATTTTATTCGCCCATTCATTTCCTGCTTTAGGGTCATTGCCGTTGATGACCAAGGCTCGAAGTGGGTAATCAACCTTCTGCTGAACAGAGGAGAAAATTTCTTCAACCCGTTTTAATGCCTTCTTACGGGAACGAATTTTTTCAAAAGCAACAATCTCATTGCTTTTATCATCAAAAGTCAATAATGGCTTAATCTTCAATACCCCGCCAATGAAAGCTGAGGCATTGGAAAGACGACCGCCACGCACCAAATTCTGCAGGTCATCAACTACAAAGACCTCATCAATTGTCTTTCGGAGTCCATCAAGATATGTAATAATCTCTTCGGGAGTACGACCAAGTTGTGCCATTTTACTTGCCTGCATCGCAAGATAACCCATTAGTTTCACAGTAATTTTAGAGTCATATGGGATTACTTTAATATTTTCGATGGTCGGGGAGATTTGAGTTAAAGAACTATAAAAGCCAGAAATTGTACTGGCGAGATGAATACTGATAACTGCATCATAACCCTTTGCTGCCAACGAGCTGTATAGATCAATCATTTCTCCGATAGGTGGTTGAGACGTGCTTGGGAAAGCTTGTGAGTTCTTGAGCTTATCGTAGAATTCCTCCGTTGTCAGATCAACGCCCTCTTTATACTCACGGCCATCAATGATAACGGGAATTGGTACAACCGTTATATTATACTTTTCTTGTTCTTCTTTAGTCAGATACGCCGTGCTATCGGTCACGATCGCAATTTTCATTAAGTTCACCTGCTCATAATTAAATTCAAATTCGATTCAAACTCTTCTCAAGACGATTAATCAAAATCTTCAGTAAGTTCTTTTCTTCTTCTGTCCAATGATTGAAAACCCGATCAGTCAGCTGATCGATCTCTGTCTGAACATATTGGCTGGACTTGCTGCCCTTTTCGGTTACTTTATAAATCAGTTGGCGCTTGTCACGTCCCACTGCGGTCTTCTCAATCATTTCTTTTTCCAACAGTCGCTTCAGTTGCCGAGATAAAGTGGAGATATCCAACTTAGTTGTCTCAGACAACATTTCCTGGGTGGTGTTGCCGGCAATAACTTGAGTCAGCAGCTTCCATTCGGAAATGGTCAATCCGGTTGCCTTGGTTATGTTAAATAGTTGAGACCGATGATTTTGAGCAGCAGAATTGAGTGCCACAAGAATATCCTTCATGATGAAAAGACCTCCGAAAAATTAGTATACGCTATTTGATAATTACATACAAATAACATGTGTCTTCCTTAGCATCAGCCAAGAAAGTGCGCTATACTAGTACATGCTACTTATACGAAAGTGAGTGATAAGATGTCATTTGATGGTTCTTTTACCCATTCTATGAAAAATGAATTAACTGATCTTCTGCAAACTGGAAGAATCAGCAAAATTAATCAACCCTATCCTAATGAATTGATATTAACAATCCGCGCACATGGAAAGAATCAACAGCTATTGCTATCGGCAAACCCAACCTATGCACGGGTTCAGATTACAAAAGTCCCATATGTCAACCCGGCAGTCCCAACCAATTTTACAATGATCGTCCGGAAACATTTGAGTGGCGGTATTCTGTCTGATATTTCTCAACAAGAGAACGACCGAGTCTTGACATTCACGTTCACATCGAGAAACGAACTGGGTGATCAAACAAAGTTGGACCTGATTGTTGAAATTATGGCACGCCATAGCAACATTATTCTCGTTGATCAAGCTTCAGGGAAAATTATTGACGCAATCAAACACGTTGGCTCAGATGTCAATCGGTACCGATTATTGCTCCCAGGCGCAACCTATGTAAAACCACCCAAGCAGGATCTACAAAATCCATTTACGATAACTGAATTCGCGAAAATAAAGAGTCTAATAACAGATTTTCCTAATGTGGACATGCTAGCTGATAATTTACGAAAGACCATCCAAGGATTGGGTAATGACACATCCTTGGCATTAGCAAGTAGTTTGCATAAAGATGAAAATATTGAGAAAAACTTTCACGATTTCTTTGAACAATTCAATAATCCAAAGCCAACCTTTAGCCATATTGCAGGTAACAAGATTAATTTTACCGCATTTCCCTATCCAGATACAACGAAAAATAAAACTTTCTCGACATTAAGTGAATTATTGGATGCTTTTTATGCCAGCAAAGCGCAACGGGATCGGGTGCGTGAACAAGGATCGGTTTTAATTCAAGTTGTAAAAAAACAGCTCAAAAAAAACCGAACCAAGTTGAAGAAACTTCAAAGAGATATGAAAGAAACTGAGAATGCGGATGATTATCGGATCAAGGGTGAGATTTTAACGACCTACCTTAACAAAGTTGATCGCGGGATGAAATCAATTGAACTTCCCAACTATTATGATGAAGACAAGTTGATCACCATTCAACTCTCCAATCAACAGTCCCCTTCTCAAAATGCGCAACGGTTCTTCAAAAAATACCAAAAATTGAAGAATGCAGTGAAATTTGTTGGTGAACAAATTAAGCTAACTCAACAAGAGATTGATTACTTCGAAAATATTCAGTCACAAATTGAACTGGCTAACCCACAAGACCTCGTGGATATCCGCTACGAATTGGAACAGGGACATTACCTGCGTGACCATGAACAAAATAAAAAGAAGAAGAACAAACGTCAGAAGATCGCCAAACCGGAACGTTTTGAATCCACTGACGGCACAGAAATTCTTGTTGGTAAAAACAACTTACAGAACGAAAAACTGACCATGCACACTGCCGATAAACGGGAAACCTGGCTGCACACCAAGGACATTCCAGGCTCTCACGTTATTATTCGCAGCTTTAATCCATCCGAACAGACGTTGGCAGAGGCGGCTAATCTGGCGGCATACTTCTCCAAAGCCCGTGAGTCTTCAAAAGTACAGGTCGACTATACAAAGGTTAAAAATATTCGCAAACCAAATGGAACAAAACCCGGGTATGTCATTTATGATAACCAAACAACTTTATTTGTCACACCAGATGAAGACTTGGTTGATAAATTAAGAAAATAAAAGCATTTCGACAATATTGGCTGATAAGCCACTTAGTCGAAATGCTTTTTTGACTATTCAAAATTTTTAAATGAAAGTGATGATCCGACTTCCTGTTTGGTAGTGCCTTCAGAACGGCCGGATTGCAACTCCCTAAATGGGAAATGAGCGGTCATAATAGCCGACCGTTTGTGTTCTGTTGGCTGCCAGTCTTCTCTCAAAGAAACCATATCCAACTTTCCCAAATACTTTCGAACCAGGACATTAATCCAATTAATGCCGGTGGTCTTCGTTAGGAAGGCAGTTTCGGTGATCCGAACAGGCCGGATCCCGGTCATTTCGTATTTAGAGTCACCATTTGTATTATACAAGACCTGAACAAGCCCCTGCCATTCATGTGTATCAATATTCTTAGAAGCGTTGGCAATTAACTTGTCTTCGTCACTTTCCCAGTTATCCATTGGTTCCTTATAGTCGTTGATGAATCTTAAATCTGTCAATTGATCTTTACCGACGAACGAAATCGTGGTGACGGGTAATATTTCATTGCCTTCAATAAACAAATCAACTGCAGTTGTGGCTTTCTTTTGGTTGTATGTTGCAATTTTTTGATCTGGCGGCAATACAATAATATTCAATGCTTTGAACTGTTTCAACTGTTTAGATAAATAGTGACGATTTCCCGGAAGAATAACCACATCCGGCTTTTCCAGCTCGATAATATTCAAAATATTTCCAAGCTGAATGGGTTCGATATATTGTTTGTCACTCAGCTGAGGTGTCAGTGAGACCGCATTCGGATTTGTATTCATGATAATCGTTTTATAGCCGCATTTATGAAGAGACCTGAGAATCTGCGATGTGTAATAATCCGCAGCCGAATTTGGCCCGAGCTGATTACCTCCACGACCAATCACCAGTGCACTTTTTTCGGTGAACGGACGCGATTCATTCTCCAATTCATAGCTGCTATAAAAAACATTTGTACATTCCAAGAACTCTCCAGCGCTGGGTTCTATTGCTTTGTATGTCACATGATTTTTATAATTTTCATTCATTTGCTGAATTTTGGATATGTTAACTTTCCATAGCTCAGCAAGCATTCCATCACCAAAGCCATATTTATGACCAATCTCAATTGATTGCGGTGATAATGGATTATTAACAACAAAGTCCTGGGCTCTCAGCAGTTGATTGAGCTTGTAAAAATAAAAACGGTCGATTTGCGTTAACTCGGATAACTCATCAATTGAGAAGCCACGGTGCAATGCTTCCATCAAAATTAGTATTCGACTGGCTAATGGATGAATCAACTGATTAATGACATCATCATCGTCAACCGTAGAAACACTTGGTAGAATGTCTCGTGGTGAGAATTGAGAACTATGCATTGATTTAATAATGGCCTCTTCGACCGTCCGGCCAATTCCAATTGTCGATCCAACGGATTTCATCAACGTATTCAGGTGTTGATCAACATCTGTGATATCCCGAAACGGCCACAACGGAATCTTAACCACTACATGATCCATTGTTGGCTCCATAAACGCCAAAAATTTGCTGTATCGGCTTGGCAACTTGATCTCGGTAAGATTATACCCAAGCTCAAGAAAACTGGAGACATAGGTTAACGGATAGCCTGTGGCCTTTGCAGCTAAAATTGTATTTCGTGTAAAGAACGGGCTGACTTTTGTGACAAAATAGTTGGAGTCTGTCCTGGATTGTGCAAATTGAACATGACAAGTTCCGGTAATATTTAGAGAATCCATAATCCTGAACGTGGCAGTTCTAAGTGCCTGATACTCTTCATTTATTAGCGTTTGAGTTGGGGCAAAAATAATGGAATCTCCAGAATGAATTCCGATTGGATCCATATCCTCCATACCGGAAATCAGGATTTTATTCCCATTAGCATCACGAATCCCAACCATCTCAATTTCCTTGTAACCAACGATACTTTGTTCGATCGAGCAGCGCTTAATGTATGTTCGCTTAAAGCTGACATCCAATGCATCTTCCAATTCATCGGTATTGTTACAGATAAAACGGCTTGTATCATGGCTGGAAGACATTGGTTTAACAATAACCGGGAAACCCACTTCCCTTACAAAATCCATTGCTTCGTCATCATCCGCCACGATTTTTGATGCAATGACCTTTTCATTGATTTCAGTCAATGTATCCCGTAACTTTTGATTGTCCATAACTTTTCGTAAGTCGGCAGGCTTAATTCCCAATAACGTGATATTGTTTGAGGCCAGAATGCCACTTTCTGCAAGCTGCCAAGCAATCTGCATGCCGTTGAGGCCACCGGTTGTTGCCATAATTGCGTCTGGGTGCTCTTTATCAATAATTGTTACAACGTTCTGGAAACTGACTTCTTGGACATAAACATTGGCAGGTTGAATTTCTTCTGTCGTGACTGAAAAGGCATTATCATCTACATAAATAATTTTTGCGCCAGTCTTTTTTAGAGCCATTAAACGTTCAAACGCCGCAGCATCCAGTTCATTTTCATGACCAATATTTGTGGGACCGCCGCCGAGTAACAGTACTTTTTTAATATCTATCGTCATTGCTGTCCCTTCTTCTTGCCATGATTTCCACAAAGTCATCAAATAAACCAACGCTGTCTTTGGGACCGGGAGCGCCATCTGGTGAAAATTGAACTGAGAATGCAGGGTAATCCCGATGCCTGAGCCCTTGAACAGTCCCATTTACAAGGTCAACATGGGTAATGAACAATTTGGCGTGGTCGATTGACTTTGGGTCAACGGCATAACCCTGTTCCTGACCAGAGAAAAAGATTTCGTTTGTAATAATTTCGCGAATCGGATGGTTACTGCCATGATGTTCTACCGTTAATTTGGTAATTTTTGCACCATTGGCCAATGCGAATAATTCATGGCCCAAACCAATTGCAAAAAGCGGTGCTTGAGATTGGACGTCCGTAATCATATCCAAGACAGAGTTTGGAAGATTAGCCGGTGACCCCGGTCCAGTTGATAAAACGATGCCATCCGGATCAAGGTCCAAAATCTGAGCCGAAGAAAAGTTCCAGGGAACCACCGTTACATTACAATCACGGTGTGATAATTCCCGCAAAATTCCACTTTTTAATCCAAAATCAACGACAACGACATTGGCACCTTCATCAGGATTAGGAAATGGTTTGGGAGTTGCCACCTGGGCAACTTGTTGGTTGGTCAGAACTGTCGCATGAAGCTGATCAAATGCATGGTCATCAGCCACATCAACAATACTAGCCTTCATATTTCCACGTCTCTGTAAGTGATGACGGATCTCTCGAGTATCCACATCGTAAATTCCGGGAATTTTATGCTGCTTCAAATATCTATCCAAAGAAATTCGTTTAAAGTGATCGGTTGCCAAATTTTCATATTCTCTAACAATGACGCCTTTAGCGGATGGCAAAATGGACTCGTACGCATTTTGGTCGAGTCCGGTGTTTCCGATAGATGACTGAGTGAAAACAATGATTTGGTTATGATAGATTTGGTTGGAGATAATCTCCTGGTAACCGTTCATCGTTGAGTTGGCCACTATTTCACCAGTTGTTGTGGCGAGTGATCCAAATGCCTTTCCAGCATATGCGGATCCATCTTCTAAAATTAAATATCTTTCCGTCATGCTGACTCCTCGTTATTCAAGATTATTTGATGAGTTCAACAGCATCCTTGTCATCAATCTCTGATACATAAACTTTGATCTTTTCCTTTTGAGAACTGGGAATATTCTTCCCAACAAAGTCAGCGCGGATTGGCAACTCTCGATGCCCACGATCCACTAATACTGCCAAATTAATACTCTTTGGGCGACCTAAGTCCATCACTGCAGAAAGTGCAGCCCGAACGGTTCTGCCCGTATACAATACGTCGTCAACCAGAATAACCCGTTTTCCTTCGATCGAAAAATTGATTTTGTTGTTGGACATTTTGACATCGCTACTCATTGCATCATGTTCAATATCATCGCGATAGTTCGTAATATCAAGTTCACCGACTGGAATTGAGACGTTCTCTAATTGTTGGAGCCGGTCGGCAATCCGATTTGCCAAAAAGATTCCCCGGGTCTTGATACCGATCAAAACTAAATCTTCAACACCCTTATTTTTTTCAACGATTTCATATGTGATTCTGGTTAAGGCCCGCTGCATAGCCATTTTATCTAATATTATCTTTCCCATTAATAAAAGCTCCTTAATTGAGTAACGTATATTCGTAAAGAATGCATCAAAATGCTATACCACTTCAGAATATGAAAACAACGCCGGATTGTCAAGATCCTAGAGCGTTGTTTAATCGTAAATTATTCAGTGTTTTTTCAAATATTGGTGGTAGCGGTGCTGAAAAGATCATTAATTCATGGGTTTTGGGATGTTCGAAACCCAGTTCCTGTGCATGTAAAAACTGTCCATTGCCCTTAATTGTTTTTCGGGGTCCATATAACGGATCACCAACAATCGGATGCCCAATATACTTCATATGGACTCGAATTTGGTGGGTCCGACCGGTTTCCAATCGGCATGAAATCAACGTATAGTCCGAGAACCGTTCCAGGACCTCAAAATGAGTAACGGCATGACGCCCATCGGAAACGATTGCCTGCTTTTTCCTATCTTTTGGAGACCGTCCGATTGGGGCATTAACCACACCGGAATCCTCACCTATTCGTCCATGAACCAACGCAACATATTTGCGCAGACTTTTCTGTTCTTTCAACTGCTGAGACAAATACTTATGGGCCGCATCATTCTTGGCAACCATGAGTAGTCCAGACGTGTCTTTGTCAATTCGATGAACAATTCCGGGACGATACTCGCCATTGATTGTCGAAAGCGGACTATGGTACAGCAATGCATTAACCAGCGTATGATCCGGATGACCAGGCGAAGGATGAACCACCATTCCCTGGGGCTTATTGACAACAATGACATCGTCATCTTCATAAACAATATCCAGGGGGATGTTCTCTGGTACCAAATCAATTGGCTGAGGTTTTGCATCTTCAATTGAAATCCGATCATTCTGTTTTACTTTGTACTTGGGCTTTTCAACCGTTCCATTTACAAGAATGTGGCCATCGTCGATCAAGTTTTTGGCCCGTGAACGGCTGATTGATGGATCAAGTTCGGAGATGATTTTATCTAAACGCCCCGTCGTGTCATTAATTACATATTCTTTCAAAATTACTGGTTACCTCGGATTAATTTTCCCTGATAATAGCAATTGCTAAAATCAATATTCCAAACGTCAAATACATATCAGCGCAGTTAAATATGGGAAAATTGATAAAATCCAATTGAAACATATCAACAACGTGATTATTAAAAATTCGGTCAATCACATTCCCGAGGGTCCCTGCGAGCAGGAGTCCCAGCCCAAATCGATATTGAACATTGGACCAGTACTTAAAGATAAAGTATGTCACAAGAACAGCCGCCAAAATTGCGATAACAACGAAAACAAGTTGATGGCCGGACAAAATACTCCAAGCAGCGCCGGTGTTATTAATCCGGGTAATTGAGAGTACCCCATTAACAACCGAGACTGATTGCCCAAGAGCTAAGCTGGCAACCACAAAATGCTTAACCAACTGATCGATTACAATTAAAACGATAATCCCTATGATATAAAGTACTGGCACAATATTCGCTCCTCTTAGAACAGGCCGGTAATTCGCCCGTCTTCATCAATATCCATGTCCAGCGCTGCCGGGTGAGTTGGCAGTCCTGGCATGGTCAAAATTTTTCCAGTCAAGGCAACGATGAAGCCTGCCCCTAATTTTAACTGTAAATCCGATACATGGATCTTGAAATCTTCAGGTGCACCAAGCTGTTTGGCATCATCAGTAAATGAATACTGAGTTTTAGCCATGCAGACTGGTAAATGGTCGTACCCTAACTTTTTAATCCGTTTTAAGGCATTCATAGCCTTGCTTGATAACTCAATGCCATCCCCGCCATAAATACGGGTAACAATTTGATTCATTTTGTCTTCGATTGCATCATCATCGGCGTATAATTCATGGAAGTCGGCAGACTGTTCACAAGCATCAATAACTTCTTTTGCAAGATCAATTCCGCCTTTGCCTCCTTCTGCCCAACTGTTAATAATTGTGCCGGTCACTTTTAATTCATTGCTGACATAATTTTGAAGATAAGTCAGTTCATCATCGCTGTCGGTTGCAAATTTGTTAATGGCAACAACAACTGGCTTACCATACTGCTGCATACCCTCAACATGCCGTTTCAAATTGACGACACCTTTTTTGAGGGCGTCCAGGTTTTCTTCATTTAATGATTTCTTGTCTGCTCCACCATTGAGCTTCAATGCCCGGACAGTTGCAACAACCACCACACAGTCAGGGGATTGTTTAAGTCGTGGTGTCACAATGTCCATAAACTTTTCGGCGCCAAGGTCAGATCCAAAACCGGCTTCAGTGATAGCGTAATCGCCAAAGTGAAGCGCAGCCTGGGTTGCCAAAATACTATTACAGCCATGGGCGATATTTGCGAATGGCCCGCCGTGAATGAAGGCTGGTGTATGTTCAATTGTCTGGACCAGGTTTGGCTTAATGGCATCTTTCAGCAAAAGGGTCAACGCACCTTGAACGTGTAAATCAGCTACTGTAACGGGCTGACGATCATAGGTATAGCCGATCAGCATTTTACTGATCCGTTCTTTGAGATCCTTCATGCTTGTTGCCAAACATAAGATGGCCATCAACTCACTGGCAACAGTGATATCGAAACCGTCTTGACGGGGAACTCCCGAAGTCCGGCCACCAAGGCCAACAACCACTTGCCGCAATTCCCGATCGTTAACATCCATCACACGTTTCCAAGTAATTTGACGTGGATCAATGTTCAACTGGTTGCCGTGTTGAATGTGGTTATCAATCAATGCAGCCAAAGTGTTGTTAGCTTCAGTTAGGGCGTCAAAGTCACCGGTAAAATGCAGGTTGATATCGTCCATTGGCACAACTTGTGCATAACCACCACCGGTAGCGCCACCCTTCATTCCCATGACTGGGCCAAGGGATGGTTCTCTGAGTGCCAAAACCACCTTTTTATGTAATTCGTTTAAAGCGTCACCAAGTCCGATTGTAACCGTAGTTTTGCCTTCTCCGGCGGCAGTCGGGTTAATAGACGTGACTAATATAAGTTTGCCCTTTGCTTTTTCAGTTCTGGGGTCAAAATTGATTTTTGCTTTATACTTACCATATTGTTCTATTTGATCTTCAGTGATTCCAATCTTACCGGCAATCTTTGTAATTGGTTCCATAGCAGTTTCTTGGGAAATTTCAACATCGCTCTTCATAATGAATAATGACCCTCCTAAAATAACTATCGACGGACAACAACGGCAGAATTATTTGTTGGAAATCAATTCTTTTAGTTCAATGACCGAATTGGCAGGTAAAATAAAACTGTAAATCTTCGTGTTAACAACAAATGCCAACTGATATTTTGACGTTGTCACATGAGTGATTTGATCCAAATTAACTGTCAGCCAGTGAGGATTGGTAATTCTGCTGACAACAAATTGATGGTCGTAAACATTGATACTCCGGAAATGTACCTCGGCCCAGACGATCACTGCAAATAACACGAAGAAAAATAACGTAATCCATTGAAAATGGGTTATTTCAAGCCAAATAATGACGCCAATGAAAAAAATGACAAAGGTCCAACTCCAACAAATAATACTGCTTAGTGGGCTTGGCTGATAAAAGAAGTGACGCTTTTGGGTTATCATGAGTAAACTCCTTAAAGAAAGTGTAGATAAATGATTAAATTATATACGGATGCAGCAGTGAATCAACATACAGGTCATACCGCAATTGGGCTTCTGATTGTCCATAACGGCAAACAGCTTCAACTAAAAGAGGTCATAGCGCCGACCAATAACCATGAAGCGGAATTCATTGCAGCAATTACCGGATTCAATAAACTGATTGAACTACATATCAATCCCTCTGAAATCATCTTTTTCAATACTGACAGCAAAATTGTTGCCGACAGTTTGAATAAACAATATGCAAAGCACTTCGAAAAGTACGTTGATGAACTGCTGGATTTACAAAGCCATTTCGATACCGTCGTCAACACATGGATCCCCGACAACCAAAATACAGGTGCTCACAATCTGGCTATTCAGGCACTACACGCGTCTAACTAATATAGAAACTAATCGGTTTGGTATAAAGATTCCAATCGTCAGTTACATTCCCCAGTGCAGCTTGAGCAAGAAAATAACCAATAATTGGTCCCGTCGTCAAACCTGATGATCCCAATCCTCCTCCAACCAAGAAGGATCCCATTGTGGGAATCGACCCGAAGAAAGGAGCAAAATCATCAGTGTAAGCTCGGGTGCCAACCCGCATTCCGGTAATCTGAGATTCTGATAAGGTATCAATAAACGCCTTCGCATTGTTAAAAAGCTCGGTTCGTGCTTCTGCTTTTGGCGTTAAATCAAATCCTTCGTCGTTCTCGTGAGTTGCACCAACAACCAATTTACCACCATTAAATGGGATGATATCGCTCATGCTTTCCGGCATCATGACGGGCATATTATCCCATTTGATGGCGGTATGAATTGTCATATCGATCAATTGGCCTTTTTGAGGTCGTACTTTAACATCCAATCCGAGAGGTTTCAGTGTTTCGCGCATCCATGCTCCGGTGGCAACAATGACAACATCATATTTTTGAACTCCAGATGAACTTTTGATAGTTCCATCCGGCAACACCGAAATTCGTTCACGTTCAACTTCAACGTTGTTGCTTTCTGCGCGCTTCAGCAGTTCGGTCACAAAATCAGCACCGTCAATTCTCGCCCCTCCGCTCACCATAACTCCTGCAGGGGCATGAGTTAGGATAGGCATTCTTCGTTGAACTGTCTTGGAATCAAGTAATTCAACCTGGCCCATTGCTGGTGTATGCTCAGCCTTAATCAGAGCTTCATGGTAAAGATTCAGTAAATCTGTCTCAGCTTTCCGCGTAACGATCGTACCGGTTTTACGATAGGCCTTATCGCTCAGCTGAGCTGCTTTAACCAGGCTTGGGTATAATTCCGCACCTCGCTTGGCTAACGCGTACCAGCGCTTATTTCGCCGCTTTGAGAGCCAGGGAGAAATAATACCTGAAGCAGCTTTGGTTGCCTGACCATGACCATCATCAAATAATGTCACCTGAACATCTTTGTTGCCTTGCAAATAACTCAAATAAAAGGCAGCAGTCGCTCCAATAATACCACCACCGATTATTGCAATGTGTCTAACCATCTGCCCACTTCTTTTCACCAAGTTGTTCTTATTTTAGCATATATTGGCGCTTATTTCGCCTGAATTTGGTCCAAGCTGCGCAAATCTCGAACTTTTTTACCCCAAAACTGAAAATAGTCCGTTCTTATCGAACCATTATACAGTTTTCGTCGTTTAGTAGCTTTGGCACCATAATACTTTTCAAAATCCAAATCAGAGGTTAAGAAATATTTTGACCAACTGGTTAACGGATTAAAGACTTTCCCCATTTGTTTGTACAATTCATGGGCGTGTTCTTCATCACTCATTCGTTGACCATATGGTGGGTTTCCGACAATAACACCATTAACTTTGTCAGTTTTGAAGTCAGCAACCGCCAATTGTTTAAAATGAATGTCGGCCAATAAGCCGGCCTCCTCGGCATTGCGTTTGGATATTTCGATCATATTACCGTCAATATCGCTTGCGGAGATATCCAATTCGATATCGTAATCGGCTTTGGAATCAGCCTCGTCCCGAACTTTTTGAACCATGTCGCCATCGATCCAGGGCCACTGCTCACAAATAAAGTCACGGTTAAATCCAGGGGCAATATTACGACCAATCATGGCCGCTTCAATTGGAATGGTCCCTGAACCACAGAATGGATCTAAAAATGGCATGTCAGGATACCAGCTGGTCAACATTACCAGGGCTGCAGCCATGTTTTCTTTAAGAGGGGCAGTTCCCTTCTCCACTCGATAACCCCGTTTGAAAAGGCTTGAGCCAGTCGTATCCATCGTGAGCATGACGTGATCCTTATTAATGGCAACTTCAAGTGGAAATTCGGCGCCGGTTTCAGGAAGTCTGGTATGACGGTGATAGGCAGTGCTCAATTCGTTCACAATTGCTTTTTTAACAATTGCCTGAGAATCAGGAACACTATGAAGTTTTGAGTTGCGGGATCGACCCTCAACTGGGAAAGCTGCGTCCATGGGCAGCATTTTGTCCCAGGCAATTGCTGTCGTTTGTTCAAAAAGTTCATCAAATGTTTGAGCGTCAAATTCGTCAACAATGATCTTGATTCGATCAGCTGTTCTCAACCAAAGATTGGTTTTAATAATATCTTTTTCGTCACCAGTAAATCTTACCCGGCCATTTTCAACCTGAACATCATATCCTAAATCGCGCATTTCTTTGCCGACCAGTGCTTCAATTCCTGCAGCACAGGTAGCGATTAAATTAAATTTCATATCATCCATCTCATTTCATTTTCTGGGTAACAAAAAAGTGGGAGCAAGCTCCCACTCAACCTGTTTGGTGTAAATCCCTGTAAGCCATGTTTTGTGCTTCTTACATCCCAGGACGATGTAACAAGTAGTAATCATCTATCTGAGAAATACCGAAATACTTCTCCCCCACACTTGGTTCATTTACCGTGTGTGAAGCTCCCCTACCAAAAGTTTGGGTTTCCCGCTCGAGGGGTTTACCGCGTTCCATCAGCATAGTTTCCTATGCTGTTCGTCACTGTGGCACCTTAGGGAATTAAAGCATAGCAAAGCCTTAGCCTTAATATCCGCCGTAACTCACAAAGAGTCCCCCGGCTTATTTTTTCACCGAGCACGAACACTACGGGCATCTCAGCCCGTGCGAGAATGGACTTTCCTCAGCCGTAAAAATACGACCGCAATTACTCAGGATTTACACCAGTTAGTTATATGCAAGCTTTAAAGCCTGTGTGAATCATTGGTATTATTATCAAGCTGTGATCCGAAGACACGTCTTTCGAGATTGGAAAGACGCTTTAAAATGTCCATATTGGTGGCACTTGACATTGGTTGGCTTGGTGCAGTTCTGGTTGGAGCTGTACCAGTGCCGGTTGACTGCATTGGCTGTGAACCTGAAACAGCAATCTGCTTGTTTAATTCGTCAACTTGGACTTTTAAGCGTTCATTCTCATCACTGAGAGACTGGAGTTCTTTGTTGAAAGTTTCGTAATCTTTAATAATGTCGTCCAAGAAACTGTCGACATCATTGGGATCATATCCACGCATCTTTTGTTTGAACTCTTTTTGAAGAATGTCCTTCGGAGTATAATTAATGTTTTCCATTTATGGGTTACACCTCACTATTTGCAACAAACCACCTAAAATAATATCATAAATTAGTCATCTTGAACACTATTATTCAAGTTTTCCTGATATTCATCCGCAGCGCTCTGTAAATCGTCGAAAGTAATCAGCTTGTACGGATATGGATGATTCTCTGCAAATTTTTTTATTTTGTCATAATCGTATTGCGATTTCCCTGGATTATCTAAATCATATATCAATAATGCTTGATCAGTATGACTTAGCATGAATTCTTGGTAATTTCTTAACTGTTGGGGTGATTGGTAAGGCTTATCAGACACTGAAGCTGAAAAATCTACTTTGGTTTTAAGCGCTTGAAGCTTGGCCTGGTTGTTTTCATTCCAGTTATTGCCAAACTCGGCAAATGGCAGCATCATTGACGTTTGAAATTCACCGGGGTATTCTTTCTTCAGACCCTGCCCCATTTCCAGGGACCATTGTTCAATCCCAAGCTGACCCCCGGAAATCAGCCAATCCATTCCATCGACGATCGCCTGTGATACTTCGCTTTTTAAAACCGAATCGATGACTTTTCGCTTTGGATCATCATCTTTAAAGATTCCTAATTCATAGCTGCGGTAGCCGGTTATCCACAAACGGCTCATGATATCACCCTTATGATAAAAGATTTTAAATAGACACTCTACTTGGTATAATAACATTATTGTAGTTATTATTAAGTTAAATGAAGTACAATATAACTATTCACAACAAAGGAAGCTAAAGTCCAATGACGATTAGATACCCGAATGGAAATCAGTTCCATGAACAGCCAGCCTCTTCGTCGATGCACAATGACTCGATTGATTTTTCAAATCGGGGAATGACTTTGGAAGACGAAATCAACAGGAGCAATGCATACTACCTACGTGAAGGAATTGCGGTTATTCATAAAAAGCCGACGCCAATTCAAATTGTTTCCGTTGATTATCCAAAGAGAAGTGCTGCCCGAATTAAAGAGGCTTATTTTCGTAAAGCCTCAACTACCGACTACAATGGTGTTTACCGTGGAAAGTACATTGATTTTGATGCCAAAGAAACCAAGAATAAAACATCGTTCCCACTCAAAAACTTCCACAAACACCAAGTTGAACATATGAGACAATGTCTTGAACAGCAGGGAATCTGTTTTGCCGTGATCAAGTTCATTTCTGACCAGACCGTCTATGTACTCAAAGCAACTGATTTGATAGAATATTGGGACAGTCAGTCAAACGGCGGTCGTAAATCCATTCCGCGAAAAATCATTGAGCAAAAAGGTTCCTTGATCCAATACAGGATCAATCCGTTATTGCCATATCTTCAGGCGGTTGATTCTTTCATCGAATAAGTTATGAAGGAGAACCCTATGTCACAGAACAATCCTAAGAACTCCCGCGCTGAAAAACGACGTGGCCGACAGTTCAGCAACACCCATAAAAAAGGTCCATTTCGTAGAATTTTTAAATGGGCTTTAATCCTAGTAGGAGCATTGTTTCTTTTTGGTGCCGGTCTATTTACATATTATGCGGCCAGTGCTCCTCGAATTACCCACTCCGCTTTAACCAGCGACAACTCGACCAAGTTCTACGATGCCAACGGAACAGTGATTTCACGATTGGGAAGTCAAAATCGGGACTACGTTAAATCAAATAAGATCCCCAGAACCCTCAAACGGGCAGTTGTTTCTATTGAAGACCGACGTTTTTATAAGCATCATGGCGTTGACCCCATTCGAATTGTTGGGGCTGCTGTGTCAAATTTGACCGGATCTTCTTTAGGGCTTCAAGGTGGAAGTACCCTTACCCAACAGCTGGTCAAGCTTTCAGTCTTCTCTACTGCTGCCAGCGACCGAACTTTAAAACGCAAGGCACAGGAAGCCTGGTTGGCAATTAAAGTGGAAAACCGTTATTCCAAGAGCCAAATTTTGGAATTTTACATTAATAAGGTCTATATGGGCAATGGCGTTTATGGGATGCAGACAGCGGCTGAATACTATTATAACAAGACACTTGAGCACCTCACACTACCCGAATTTGCATTGCTAGCCGGGATGCCGCAATCGCCAACCTTGTACAATCCGTATAAATATCCTCAGTATGCAACGAAACGACGGGACGAAGTCCTGGATGCCATGGTTAAAACCAAAGCGATCACTCAGCAGCAAGCCCAAAATGCAAAAAACACAAGTGTAAAGAGTCACCTTTCTTCGACTCATTCGAAAGCTCAAACCTCAGTAAAAACTTCGAAGTATATTGATTCTTATTTAAAACAAACCATCGAAGAATTGGAAGAAAAAGGTTATAAACCCAACCGTGGTCTGAAGGTCTATACTAATTTGAATATGAGTGCCCAAAAAAAGCTCTACCAAGTCAGCAACAACGATCCAACAATTGCCTACCCTAACAATCGTTTTCAGGTTGGGGCAACAGTGGTTAATGTGAACAATGGGCGAGTTGTCGCAATGCAGGGTGGCCGAAAGACTAAAGTCGCCTTTGGGCTCAACCGCGCAGTTCAGACGGGCCGGTCATCAGGATCAACTGCCAAGCCAATCATGGATTACGGCCCAGCGATCCAATACCTCAAGTACCCAACTTATCAGCCTGTGAAGGATACGCCTTATGTTTATCCAGGTACGGATAAATCGGTTTATGATTTTGATAACAAGTATCAGGGAACCATCACCATGAGAAAAGCCTTGGTTGAATCACGAAATATTCCAGCCATTAGAACGCTTGAGAACGTTGGTGTTCCTAAGGCAACCACATTTTTGAAGAATCTGGGGATGTCTTTTAGTAAACCATTGGAAATTCAAAACGGAATTGGTTTATATATTTCCTCAGAACAATTGGCTGCATCCTACGCCGCATTCTCTAATGGCGGAACGTACTACAAACCTTATCTTATTAGCAAAATCGTTCAGCCAAACGGCGTGACTCATAAATATCATAAAAAAGGTAAACGGGCTATGTCGCCTGCTACCGCGTTTATGATTACCAATATGCTCAAAGGTGTTATGACCAGTACAGATGGATCCGGAACAGCAGCGAAAGTTTCAGGCCTGTATGAAGCAGGAAAAACCGGGACAACCCAATATCCGGATGACTATTTAAACAAAGTTCCTGCAATGTCAACCATGGACTCATGGTTCTCGGGCTACACCAAAAACTATTCCCTGGCTGTTTGGACAGGTTATGATCATCAGTTTAAAGCAAACTCCTATGTAACATCGGCCCAAACAACAATTGCCCAACAAATTTATAAGAATGTCATGGGTTATATATCAGAAAATAAACCCAATAGCGACTGGACACAGCCAAGTGACGTTGTGGCAACCAATCGTGGCGGTCAGACAGAATACTATGTTGCCGGCTATCCTGGAACCGTCACTGATAACAGTTCCAACCAAACCACCAGCGGTTATACGACACAGAGCGGTTCGAGTTCCAGCTCCGCGGTTGTCACTCAGCCAAAAGAGAATGAAAGTTCAAGTAGCTCTGAAAGCACCAGTGGTACCTCTGAATCAACCCCATCCGAACAAAAGCCTAGTGGCGACGGTGGTAATAGTGGTTCAGGAACCGATTCATCTACCTCCAGCTCAACGGATACTGGTGATAACGGTGGAGGAACCACTGATAATAGCGGTAACACAACCGATAACGGCGATAACAACACACAATAATTATTCTGAACCAAATAGATTGTTAATGAATGATAGTCAAAACGAGGTTCGGTTTTGACTATCGTTTTTTATATACGAAAAAAGATCGACAATTTTTTTGTCGATCTTTTACTATTTATCAGAATTTCCAGATAAATTAATAAATGGAATGTCAGGACCGTCATATTCATTGGAAATGTCGGTTGACTGATTATTATGACGAGTCTTCTTATACGCTTCGATTTGCTGGGGTGATTTCAGATTCTTCTTATACCAATTGCTGATAATCCGATCCATATACTTAAGATTATAAACTTGATTTAAAACAGCTTCTTTTAATGCCATCAGGATAAGTTCCGGTGAGTAATGGTCGATGTCCAGCCATTGGCTGATGGACTCCATCTCAATCGGCGATAAGGTTCGACCGAACTCCTTTTCAATGCTTTCAAAAACTGCCTGTCGCTGAGTGCTGTCAACTATCTTATGAGTTGCCGGCGAGTCCGATGAATCATCAGTTTCAGAGCTCTTTACAAGTGCGAGCTTTTCATACATCGGCGTGAAATCATAGGCATCGACCTGCTGGCCTTCAATTGAAACCTGTGTAATTCTGGTTAGTTTCTTTTCAATCATTTGATGAAATAAATTAAATAACTGTTGTTCGGAATAACCGGTTTGTTTTTGGAGATCAGCCATTTCCGGCATCGGGATGAGCAGATCATGATTGCCCTTGATCAACAAATAAATAAACAGTTCCTGATTGCTGATGCCAATCTTGTGATAATGATTCAACAAGTAATTGTTAATTGTTGTCTGTCCATCATCAAGAATATGATGTGCATAATCATCCATTCAAATCACCTCGGATCATCACAAAATAATTTTACACATTCAATTTATGGGTAAATCCGGTTAAGCAGTCTTGGGAATGGAATTGCTTCACGAACATGGTCTTCACCGGTTATCCAGGTCAAAGCACGTTCAAGACCCAATCCAAACCCAGAATGAGGAACACTGCCATATTTACGCAGGTCCAGATACCATGAGTACTCTTTTGGATCCAATCCGGCTTTAACGATTTGATCATACAGATAATCGTAATCGGTGGCTCTTTCCGAACCGCCGATAATTTCACCGTATCCTTCAGGAGCCAACAGGTCGGCACAGATAACAACATCATCCCGAGTTGGATGCGGCTTCATATAAAACGGCTTAATTGCCTTTGGATAATTGATGACGAAGACAGGCTGGTTAAATTGATCAGCCAGGAAAGTTTCTTCCGGCGACCCGAAATCAACGCCCCACTCAAGATCAAAGCCACCCTTTTTAAGCATGTCAATGGCTTCATCATAACTAATTCGTGGATAAGGCAATACCGTGTATTTCTTGAGGACTTCAGGGTCACGGCCAAGGGTCTTTAATTCCATCTCACAGTTTTTAAGAACTCTGGTGACCAAATAGGCGATATAACGCTCTTGAACTTCCAAGCTCTCTTCTTGATGCATGAAGGCCATTTCAGGTTCAATCATCCAAAATTCAATCAAATGGCGACGGGTCTTAGACTTTTCAGCTCTGAAAGTCGGTCCAAATGAAAAGACTTTGCCGAAAGCTTCAGCACCAGCTTCTTCGTATAATTGTCCACTTTGTGAAAGATAGGCATCCCGATCAAAATATTCTGTATGGAACAAGGTTGTTGTGCCCTCCGGTGCACTACCAGTCAAAATTGGCGCATCAATTTTGATGAATCCCTCGTCATTGAAGAAATCATAAGTCGCTTTAATGACTTCGTTACGAATGCGCATCACTGCGTGTGGGCGACTGGATCTCAACCAAAGATGACGATGGTCCATCAGAAAATCAACCCCATGTTCCTTGGGTGTAATGGGATAATCATGCGTTTCAGAAATAACTTCTATCGTTTCAATTTCAATTTCGTAGCCAAACTTTGAACGGGAATCTTCATGGATAATTCCGGTAACCCACATACTTGTTTCCTGTTTGACTTCTTTTGCAAGTTCAAACGTTTCCGGAGTTACATTGTTTTTCACAACAACTCCTTGGAAAAATGCTGAACCATCGCGCAGCTGCAAGAAGGCAATTTTACCACTGGAACGTTTGTTAGTGAGCCAAACGCCAATTTTGACTTTTTCGTTCACATACTTTGGGGCGTCAACCATGTTAATCTGTTTCAATTTCGATTCCTCCAGATACTTGTTTTTCTACAAATTGATTCATAAATTTAGTCATCCGTTCCACTGCCGTTAACAAGTTCTCCAAACTGGCAGCATAACTGATTCTTAAAAAGCCGGGCATACCAAATGCATCCCCATCGACCACAGCAACGTGAGCTTTGTCCAACAAAAGATCGACCAAGTCACCCGACGAATCAACGCCTGCCAACTTGACAGCCTCACGGACATCCGGGAACAAATAAAAGGCCCCTTCCGGCTTCGCTGTTAATTTAAAACCCGGGATCTGCTGAACCAACGGATAAATCGTATTCAGCCGCTCTTCAAAAGCCTGTCTCATCGTTTCAACTTCCGACTGATCCGATTCAAACGCAGCAATTGCTGCATATTGGCTAACCGTCGCCGGATTACCGGTTGAATGAGACAGAATTGAATTCACCCGACTAATCAATTCAGGAGCACCGGCAATGTACCCGATCCGCCAACCGGTCATTGAATAGGCTTTTGATACGCCATTCACCAAGACAGTTGAAGCAGCGATCTCATCACTAATCTGAACGAGCGAAATGAACTGATTTTGATTATAAACCAGTTTGCCGTAGATATCGTCAGCAATCAAAGTAATGTTATGAAGAACCGCCCATTGACCAATGACAGCTAACTCATCCTTTGAATAAACGGTTCCGGTTGGGTTCTGCGGTGAATTGATGACCAGCACTTTAGCATTGCGGGAAACCGCGGCGTCAAGCGTATCAGTATTAATCTTAAAGTCAGCTCCGGTTTCAACCAGAACCGGCTTGCCGCCAGCTAGTGAAACCTGTTGCTTATAACTCACCCAGCTTGGCCGGGGAAGCAATACTTCCGTACCGTCATCAACCAATGTCTGCATTAACACAAAGAGCGCCATTTTGGCCCCACTGGTTACGCTGATCTGATCGGCAGGATAGACAACGCCATAATCTTTTTTGATTCGATTGGCAATCGCCTCTTTTAGTTGCGGTAACCCGCTGGCTGGGGTGTAAAAGCTGGTTTTACCGGATTGAATCGCCTGAACTGCAGCATCCGCAATCATTTTGGGAGTCGTAAAATCCGGTTCACCAATCCCCAAATTGATAACGTCAATTCCTTGACGCATCATTGCTTTAGCAGTATTTGATACCTTCACGGTCGCTGAAGGTGTTACCCGCATCGCCCTGTCAGAAAATTTCATTGAAGTATCCTTTCCTTATTCATTACGGTTAAATATTCTCAATCGACTTATAAATCGTTCCATTCTTGAAGCTGATCGTGGTAAAGCAGAGCCGGCCTTTGGAATTCATGTAGCTGACAACCCAGTACGGTTTGGACTTGATGAGTGTCAAGCTGATTCCATTGAACTTGGAGGGATGCTTGCGCTGCGAAATGACATTTTTTGCCTGCTGCTCGCTAATGCCGCTGGCAGCGTTAATCACGGTCACCGTACCGCCCTTCTTGGCGACAATCACAAAAACATTTTTATTCTTATTATCAACTCCGGAAACAGAGTAATAAGTTTTACCCAGATTTGAAGTATAAAACGAATTGACATCCCGGACGCCCGCATACTTTTTTGCAATCGTTTCAGTCTGAGCCCGGGCAATCGTCATTGGTCGCTCGGCTGTATGCATGATAATAAAAAAGGAGAAGCATAGAATTAAAATAACGGAGATAACGATCCAGGAAATTTTAACATATGATTGTTTTTTAACTCTTCGATGCCGTTGCATGTTATCTTCCTCTCAAATTTCGTTATTTCTAATTATAGCAAATAAACCGAGCGACAGAAGCACATTAATTCCTGCTTTCAAAAAACTTAACCATGTCTAAAACACATTTCTCGATGTTGCCCTTGATAACAGGAATATCATTTCTGAGATTGGCCAGAATTGTGCTGCCATATCGCTTAGACAACAGCCGCGGATCCAAGATAAAGATCGTTCCAAAATCCTCTTTGGTTCTCAATAGGCGCCCCATCCCCTGACGGAGCCTGAGTGTCGCCTTTGGCAGTGTAATACTGTAAAAGGGATTCTTACCCTTGCTGCGTTCAATCGAGTACAGTGCGTGATTATACGGGTCAGATGGCGTATCAAACGGCAACTGCGCAACGATCAGATTTTCCAATAAGTTTTTTGGAAAATCAACTCCCTGCCAAAACGTATTGGCTCCCAAAAGGATTGCCGGTTCATGGTGAACAAACTGCTTGCTAATCTTCGAAGCAGTTCCATGAACCCCCTGTGCCAGCACAAAATGCGTAGCGGTAAAGCCGCTCTCCTGAAGTAGATGATAAGTCCTTTCGATTGCGTTAAGTGAATTGAACAGGACCATCGTCTGTCTTGGTTCGTTTTTATAAATGGTTTCAATATCTGCAGCTACTTTTTGAAGATAGGTATCTGAATTGGTCGCAAATTGTTGATCATCGTCGTCCGTTACCAGATACAATCGGGCCTGATCTTGAGGATTGAAATCACTTTTGAGACGTTTAATAGATGCATCATCCCGATCAATGCCAAGCAGATTATAGATAAACTGTGAGCGCCGAGAAGAAAAAATTGTTGCCCCGGTAAAAGTGACCGGCTCAAAAGCAGAATATACGTGGCCCTTTAAATAATCCTCAGTTTTTAAGATCCCCCGGTTCAGTGTCAGGCTGTTAACGTCTTTGACACTGTTGACGGTTACCCAAGTCACATGCTGCTCAATTGATTGATCGTTCACGTCAATGATCGCCAGCAGTAATTTCAAATGATGATTAAATTCGTTGTAGTTTTCAAAGAAAGAATAAATGTTTAAAAAGTCATGATTGGTATACACGTCAGCATTATGATCAATTTGCGCATTCAATGTCGCAAGTAAGTGGTCCAATCGATCATGGAGCCCATGCAGCCGGTCGACAACTTCCCGATTAGCATCAATCACAGCTTTCATCTCATTAATCGGAATCAAACGTTCAAAGAAGTCGGCATTTCGATGAAGCCGTTTGCCCTTTACTACCATCGAAAAGAAGTTCTGGATAACCTGTGATACCAACTGTTTGCCTTGTCTAAGTTCGGTGTCCAGTTCATTGATCGCATGATCTAAAATAGCATCATCTTCAACAATTTCTTTGATATTGTCTTCATGGGTTCCGTTAATATTGCCCAAAATTTTATTGATTGCAGTAATCAATGACAATGGGTTGATTCGTTCCTGATTGTTACGGATAGCTGTCTCTGAAAATTGTTGGGTTTCATCAATCAATAAGTACGGCTTGGTTGGTAGATCCTTAAAATACTGCCAATTTTTGATCAGGTAACTATGATTGACAATCACAAAGTCGGCACTATCCGCCTTTTTCAGGTTGTACCGCAAAAAATCATCGTCGTAAAACGGCTCATTTGGGTCAAGCCACTTAACGCCCGTATGCTGAATTTTCCAAACAAACGGGGTTTGGTCCACGTTTAAGTGGAGTTCATCCAGATCTCCTGTTGTCGTAACTGTCAGCCATACTAAAATCTGAGCTTTGATGAACGCCGTTTGGCTGGAACTGTCCGGCACAAACAGCAGATTACGAAATTTATATAGGTCTATATAATGACTGGCACCTTTCAAAATAACACTTCGAACTTTGAATGGGAGCCCCTGATTTAATAATGGAAGCGTCTGATTCTGTAGCTGAAACTGCAGATAAGTCGTTGATGTACTGATAACAGCAGGCTTCTTGCGGGTAACCAGATAGCTTAATGGCAGACAGTATCCCAGACTCTTACCAATTCCAGTCGGTGCCTCAATCAATAAAGTCTTAGCAGCATGATGGGCGGGATCCGCATAGTTGTTATAAATCAGATTCATCATCTTATTTTGTTCGAGACGAGACTCCAAATTGTCGGGAAGAATTTTTTGTTTCGCTTTTTTGGTTTTTGGGTATCGAAAATTTTTTTTGCTTTGTTCGTCACTGGCATCCAGTGTTTCATGCTTTCGAAGGACTAAGCCTGATGAAATTCGCAGCTGGTCCGGCAGTTTGGGTGTATGTGCTCGTCTGCGGTTGGTTTCATCAGCGTCCAAAAAGACCTGCATCGTATCTTGAGGCAGTGATGGATTGATTTTGATAATCTGCTCCAAAGTTATTCTTGGCAGCATTTGAATTTGTCTTAGGAGAATCAATAACAATTTGGCCGTTGCAGATGCGTCACTGTCTGCAGTATGGGGATGGTCATGTTCGATATTGAAGTAGGCGCTGAGATCCTGCAGCCGGTAACTGGAAAGAGTCGGCAATAGAATTTGACTTAAAGTAACGGTATCAATTGCCTCAATTTGTAATTCAGGATACCCTACCCTTTGAAATTCGGCGTTTAAAAATGGAAAGTCAAAATTGACGTTATGGGCAACAAAGACAGTATTATTCAACAAAGAATAAAGGGTTGCGGCCACCTGATCAAAAGTTTTGGCTTTTTTAAGGCGTTCATTGGTAATCCCGGTTAGTTGAACAATCCGGTTGGGCACTTCGCGTTGTGGATTAATATCGGTTACAAAAGTTTTTATAATTTTATTATTGGAAACCAAGCAGCAGCTGAACTGAATTGTCCGGTTATCAGCGGAAATATCCGTTCCGGTTGTTTCGATGTCAACAACTGCAAAGGTGGTTTTTGAATTCATGTCATTCACCAATCTGTGTTTATTAGCTGACGTTTATTAAATATTCACTAACTTTAATCATACTACAAGCGAGATGTGATAATCTACCATGGAAAGACGGGGAATTATTTATGAATCTCTAAAAATATCGTTAAAACGTTCTCGAAACAGTCAACTATGATAAAATTGGAATGTTGAAAGTGAGCGGATAAAGTTGAAAAATAAAGCAACTGGAAAAAGTTATGCGAAAATAATTTGGTTTGGTGAGCACAGCGTCGTTTATGGCAAACCCGCAATCGCCATTCCAATCTACTCAGTGGACGTTACTGCCACTATTCAAAAAATAACTGACGGCCACCAAATCCATTGTCGATACTTTGATGGTCCGATTGACGAACTGGAAGAAAACCTGCTCGGTGTCAAAACGCTGATCAGCCATCTGATCAATTTGTTTGGTGCCCAGAATGTGGCCTTTGACCTTGACATTCAAAGCAAGCTGCCGGCTGAACGCGGAATGGGTTCGTCGGCCGCAACCGCAATTGCAATTGTGCGGGCTTTTTTTGCCTTTTTTGAAGTTAACTTAACCAGAGATCAACTGCTGAAATTAGCCAATATTGAAGAAAAAATTACCCACGGAAATCCCAGTGGATTGGACTCGGCAACTGCGAGCTCCAATATGCCAATCTGGTTTATTAAAAATGAAATCAATGAACAAATCGACTTTAATCTGCCGACATCATCCCTGGTCATCGCCGACAGCGGCATCAAAGGCAAGACCTCAGAAGCTGTTTCTCTGGTACACAACAACATCGTCGACGAACCAGAGAATGCTGAACCGTTAATTGACCATCTTGGCAGCATTGCCGAAACTGCTCGTGATGCCCTGGCAACTGCAGACGATGAATTGTTGGGTGAGCTGATGAATCAATCCCAACACGACCTTAGCAGGCTTGGAGTCAGCAACCGGACCCTAGATACATTTTGTCGGGTTGCCAACGACAATCACGCGTTGGGTGCAAAGCTGACAGGCAGTGGCCTTGGCGGCTGTGTGATCGCACTGGCTAAAAACCAGGCCGACGCCCAACAGATTTCCACTGCATTGAGAAAAGCAGGTGCCACCCAAACTTGGATTCAATCATTTAAGAATTATCAATTTTCAACAGGAGAAGCCCATGACAACCTCGTCAGATAATGTGGTGACAGCAGTTGCCCATACAAATATCGCTTTAATAAAATATTGGGGAAAACGGGATGCAAACCTCATTATCCCATACACAGGAAGCTTATCGCTGACCCTTGATCAATTTTATACTGAAACCAGCGTCAATTTTGATCAGAACTTGGACCGTGATGAAGTTTCCATCGATGATCAGTCTGCGGCAAACAACAGCTGGCAGCGGGTCCATGATTTTCTTGAAATCGTCCGTGAAAAATCAGGTGCGCATTTGAATGCCAAGGTTGTTTCCCGTAACCACGTTCCGACCGCTGCAGGGTTGGCTTCATCAGCTTCAGCATTTGCCGCTTTGGCAGCTGCGGCAAGTAAAGCAGCTGGAATGAATCTGAATAATCAGGAACTTTCTAGATTGGCGCGGCGTGGTTCCGGATCTGCCTGCCGTTCAATTTTTGGCGGCTTTGTGGAGTGGCAGCGCGGAACAGATGATGCCGATTCATACGCAGTTCCGATTGATACGCCTCATCTAAGTGACATTCGGGTGGTGGCCTTAACAATTGAAAAACACCAAAAACCAATTTCAAGCCGTCGCGGAATGGCATTATCTGTCACAACCTCTCCCTATTACCCAACTTGGGTAAAAGTGGTTGAATCAGATCTTCAAAGCATTAAAAGTGCCATTAACCAAGATGATTTCACCCGCTTTGGGACAATCAGCGAATTGAACGCCATGCGGATGCATGCGCTGACACTCAGTTCCGACCCTGATTTTCTGTATTTTAATGGCAGTACTTTGGATGCAATGAATGAAGTAAAACGGCTTCGACATTCAGGAATCGAGTGTTACTATACGATTGACGCCGGGCCAAACGTTAAGGTGATCTGCCAAACTAAAAATGTTAAAGAAATCACCACGACCTTCAGTAAACTATTTGGTCCGGATAAAGTGATTGTTGCTCAACCGGGACCTGGAATAAAATATCTGTAAGTATGAAAGGACATGATCCGTTGATTAAGGTTAAAGCGCCGGGAAAATTATATATCGCTGGTGAATATGCGGTGGTCGAAACCGGCTACCCTTCTATTATTGTGGCTTTAAACCAATTTGTAACAGTAGAAATTTCTCGGAGTAAATCTTATGGCAGCATCGTTTCAAAACAGTATCGTGAGGATTCCGTTTATTGGCGCCGTCGTGGCGATCAAATGATACTGGACAATCGTGATAATACATTTAACTACATAATTTCCGCCATTCAACTTACCGAGGAGTACGCACAATCACTTGGTAGAGCAATGGAAGTTTATGATCTCCGGATTAACAGCGATTTGGACAGTCCAAACGGCAAGAAATACGGTTTGGGTTCATCAGCTGCCGTCACCGTTGCGACAGTCAAAGCCCTCTGTCAGTTCTACAAATTACCGTTAACGAAGGCCAAATTATTCAAGTTATCAGCCATCGCCCACCTGGATGTTCAGGGTAATGGTTCGTTGGGTGACATTGCTGCCAGTGTTTATGGTGGCTGGATTGCTTATCGGTCATTTGACCGTAACTGGTTAATGGCAGCCAGATCACAAGAAGATTTAACTGAGCTTGTGAATAAGCCGTGGCCACACTTGATGATTACCCAGTTAACACCACCCAAAAATCTGAAACTGATTATTGGCTGGACCGGCTCCCCTGCTTCTACCTCACATTTAGTAGATAAGGTTGCCATCCAAAAAAGTAACCAACATGAAACTTACGCCCAATTTTTAGCAGAAAGTAAAGCATGTTTGGACGAATTGATCGACGGCTTTAAAGATGGCAGTCTGTCAGTAATCAAACATGGTATTCAACGTAATCGCGAGATTCTTCAGCATTTGGCTGAATTTACAAAAGTACCCATTGAAACGCCCATTTTGAAGAAGATGTGTGATATCGCTGTGGCTCATTCAGCAGCTGCCAAATCATCCGGTGCCGGCGGTGGTGACTGTGGAATTGTGGTTGCCGATGAAGATACTGATATTGAATCAATGATCGAACATTGGAAGCAAAACGGTATCCAACAGTTGGCGCTCAGCGTTCACCCTGTTATCGACCTGGATAAGGAGTAGCCCATGATTTCACAACATTCACACAGAAAAGATGAACATGTTTCCTTGGCTGAAAAGTTTTACGCCGACAATCATCTGTTTGACGGTCTGCGATTTGTCAGTACAGGTCTGCCAAAATATGCGTTGAATGATATTGACCTATCCACAAAAATTGGCCCTCTTACTTTAAAAATCCCCTTCTATATCGAAGCAATGTCTGGTGGCAGTGCCCATACCAAAGAAATCAATCACCGTTTGGCAGAAATTGCGAAATCTTGTGGACTTGCCATGGCTGTCGGCTCCGAAAGTGTTGGCTTAAGTGACCCGACCGTGAGTGATTCTTTTACGATTGTTCGCGAAACAAATCCAGATGGTATCCTGTTTGCAAATATCGGTGCTAATCATGGCGTTGAAGATGCTCAAAAAGCAGTTGATCTCATTTCCGCCAATGCGTTGGAAGTCCATGTCAACACGGCTCAAGAGTTGATCATGCCGGAGGGCGATCGGGAATTTCATTTTATTAAAAATATTAAAAACATTGTCTCAAGCCTTCAGGTCCCGGTCATTGTGAAAGAGGTCGGCTTTGGGATGAGTAAAGAAACCATCGAGCAATTACTATCGCTTGGCGTTCAATATGTCAACGTTAGCGGTCATGGCGGAACGAACTTTGCTGCCATTGAAAATTTCCGCCGGCCTTCTAAAGATATGAATTATCTTGAAGACTGGGGGCTCAATACCGTGGAATCTTTATTGGAATCCCGTTCGCTTATGAACCAACTCACCGTTATTGCATCCGGCGGGGTCAAATCACCACTGGACGCAGCCAAGTGTATTGCCTTGAGTGCATCTGCCGTTGGAGTTGCCGGTTATTTTCTTCACGAAATTATTCATAAAGACAATGACCAGATCATTCGTGATATTAACGAATGGCAATCCGGTTTGAAATCGATTATGGTCATGCTGAATTGTCGGACAATCGCCGACCTGCAAGAAAAACGGTTGATCCTTACCCCTGAATTACTGAGTTATTTAAAACAAAGAAATCTAGACTATTAAAGGGGAGTGCGACAAAAGGCGGTTTTACTTCCATAGCATAACCTAGGATAACTTTTTGAGCTGAAAGCTCGGAAAGTTATTCGTAGTTATGCATAGGAAGTGGCCTTTTGGAACACGTTATGACTATATAAAATAAAAACGCAAAAGGAGCCGTGAACAAAACGTTAGTTTTGTCACAGCTCCTTTGTCTTTTAAACGGAAAATCTCAAACCTTTTGGAAAGAAGTTCTTCGCCGTTCCATTCACGACTTTAGCAAATCCAACCGGCTGTTGCTCACACACCAGCAAATACCAGCCTTTTTTTAATTTTGGATCAACTGTAAAAGTATCGCCATGGACATATTTTTTCCATTCTTCAATATCAATTGTAACATTTCGCAAAGCTTGTTCCGGGTGCATGGCCAATGCCAACGCATAACTCGGCTCAAAACGGTTCTTTTTGAATTCGCCAATTTCCAGCCCCAGTCGAACAATCTTGATGCCGGTTAGATTAGGAGTCTCTTCTGGAATGGAATATAGATTGTCTTTAAAGACCACCAATTTTTGGAAATGGGTCCCATTCAAATCCAATTTTGCAAATTCATTGAATAATTGATTTTGGTCTTTTGTCGGCATTTCAATGTTCTTACCAATGCCACGAAAACGTCGTGGTTCTTTGGATTGCTCTTCAACTTCCGGTTTCTTTAATTTCGCAATAAAGTGTCCTTCACCATCAAAATGATGAGGGAAAATTCGGACACACTTGGCCAGATCGGGATTACCATTAGCCCACTGTGGTTGGCCGTCATCCATCCCTGGATACTTTTTGATTGGTTGAATTTCAAAACCATAGGTCTCCACCAGCCAAGCGATGATTTGCTCATCTTCCTCTGGGGCAAACGTACATGTTGAATAGATAAGTTCACCACCCGGCTTCAAATTTTTGACAGCTTGAGTCAAAATTGTCCGCTGACGTTCCGCACACTCAACCGGATAATCCAAACTCCAGTATTGGATGGCGTCTGGATCTTTCCTGAACATCCCTTCGCCAGAACAGGGTGCATCGACTAAAATCCGGTCAAAAAATTCCGGTAGTTGGGCCGCCATTCGGTCGGGATTGGTGTTGGTCACAATTGTATTGGTCATCCCAAATCGCTCAACGTTTTCGACCAATGCTTTGGCACGCTTGCTATCAATTTCGTTGGCAATCAAAAGACCAGTGTTTTGCAAATAACTGCCAAGATGAGTTGTTTTCCCACCAGGCGCGGCACATAGATCAAGAACTTTCTCCCCCAACTTGGGATGAGCAACTTCGCCCACATACATGGCGCTGGGTTCCTGACTATAAACTGCCCCGCTTTGATGGTCAACGGTCTTCCCACTGACCTGTCCATGATATCCAAACTGACAGTGCTCGGTTGGCGAACTCAGATCCAAGTCACTTGGTTGAACCGCTTTTAAGGGATTGATCCGGAACCCTGGGGTGGTTGGCTGGTCAAAACTACTGATAAATTCGGCAGCTTCTTGATCCCCCATCAGTTTGTGATATTTATTTACAAATTCGGTTGGTAATTTCATTTGACTCTCCCTTTTGGATCTTAATAATTGACGGATTATAACTTTTCAGATAATATGAATGGATATGTTAGTAAGGAGTGATTACAATTACTAAAAAACTAATCGCACTCGACTTGGATGGCACAACGCTGAATAATGATAGTCAAATCAGTCCAAAGACTGCTGCAGCCATCCACGCAGCTGAACAACAAGGATACATAGTCAGTATCGTAACTGGCCGTCCTAACAGGCTCTCAGAAAACTTCTATGATGAATTAAATCTAACAACGCCAATGATCAATTTCAATGGCAACCTTGGCATTTTACCACATCAAGAGTGGGATCGTGAATACCAGTACACCATTAATAAAGAAATTGTGACGGAACTATTGGAAAAGAGCAAACCGCTTGGCCTTTCACTGATTGCTGTTGAAGGCCGCAACATGTTTCTAGCTAACCGTGGGTTAAGTACCGGTTTTGGCTTTTTCCCAAGTACTTTGGAAACCAACCAGGTTCTAAATCGGAAAAGTTTGAAGGAAAACCCGATCAGTATCACTGTTCAAGTGGAACCTGAACTTAAAGCCGGCCTCATCAACTTCGTTCAACAACAATTTGGTGATGAAGTCGAAGTATCTCCTTGGGGTGGCCCAAATCCAATTGTGGAAATTGCCACCAAAGGCGTGCATAAATCAACCGGTTTGAAATTTTTAGCCGATTACTATGGTATTCTTCAAAAAGACATTATTGCATTTGGGGATGAAGGAAACGACCTCACGATGATGCAGTATGCGGGTACCGGCGTTGCCATGAAAAACGCAATTGATAAAATTAAAGATTTGGCAGATGATGTCACCGACTTTACCAATGATGACGACGGCATTGCCAATTACTTCGAAGATCACATGGATATTGCGGTTGGACAGTAATTCAGTATTAAAGCGATTGAACAAAACTTGGTTGTTTTGTTCAATCGCTTTTTTGTTGTGAATTAATCTTCGTTTGGATGATACTGGATGGTTGCTTGAACGGCCTTCTGCCAACCAGAGTATAATTGAGTTCGCGTTTCTTCATCCATCTTTGGCTCAAAATCATCTCGTGATTTGACTGTTCGTCGGATTTCTTCAATCGAATCCCAGAACCCAACAGCCAAACCGGCCAGATAGGCAGCACCCAATGCCGTTGTTTCGGCAATTGAAGCTCGGTGAATCGGCGTTCCCAAAATGTCAGCCTGGAACTGCATCAAATAATTATTATTGGCAGCTCCTCCATCGACAGCCAGAGACTTCAAATCAATCCCGGTTTCGGCAGCCATGGTGTCAACAACATCTCTGGTCTGATAAGCCAATGATTCCAAAGTGGCTCTAACGAATTGATTCTTAGTCGTCCCTCGGGTCAAACCAAACACGGCACCACGGGCATCTTGATCCCAATATGGTGCACCCAGACCGGTAAATGCCGGGACAACATAGACGCCGTCACTGCTCTTGGCATCAATTGCCATCTGCTCGGAATCGGGGGATGATTTAACCATTTCCATCCCATCCCGAAGCCATTGAATCGCTGAACCAGCCACGAAAATACTTCCTTCAAGGGCATAATTGACTTTGCCGTTGATACCATAGGCAATTGTGGTTAAAAGTCCCCGATTGGAAAGCGTTGGTTTTTCACCGGTATTCATGACAATGAAGGCACCGGTTCCATACGTATTCTTGATCATGCCACGCTGAAGCGCCATTTGGCCAAATAGAGCAGCCTGTTGGTCCCCTGCGATGCCAGCGATTGGTACTTGAACACCAGAAAATGAATATCCAGAAGTGTAACCGTATATTTCTGATGAAGAATGAACTTCAGGGAGCATGCTTTCAGGGATATTGAGTAATTTCAGAATGTCTTTATCCCAACTCAAAGTATGAATGTTAAACAACATCGTTCGACTGGCGTTAGTATAGTCGGTAGCGTGAACCTTGCCGCCGGTGAGCTTCCAAAGAACCCACGTGTCAATTGTCCCAAATAAGAGCTCGCCGTTATCAGCCTTTTCGCGGACACCTTCAACGTTATCCAAAATCCATTGAATCTTGGTTGCCGAAAAATACGAGTCAATAATGAGCCCAGTCTTTTCGTGGATCATGTCATCATAGCCGTCTTTTTTCAACTGATTGGCTAATGCCGCGGTCTGCTTAGACTGCCAAACAATCGCGTGATAAACCGGCTCGCCGGTATTTTTATCCCAAATAACCGTGGTTTCCCGTTGATTGGTAACACCAATCCCTCGAACTTTATATGGCTGAACATCAGCATTGATTAATGCCTCTGAGATTACTGACTGAACCGCATTCCAAATCTCGTTGGCGTCATGTTCAACCCAGCCGGATTTTGGAAAATACTGGTGGAATTCCCGTTGTGCTTTACCAACGATATCACCATCATTATTAAACAATATTGCCCGGGTACTCGTTGTTCCCTCATCAATGGACATTATGTATTGCTGATCATTCATGTAAAGGTCTCCATTCTTATTATTCGTGCGTTTATACGCCTTTTGTCTTTGTTAAGTATACAATAATATCGATTGCCAAACCAATCTTCAGCAAAATTTTATAAAAGCAAAAGAAATTCGATGATCAGAAATAAAAACCAACGACAGAAAAAAAGACTCGCAATAATTAATTTGCAAATCTTTTTAAATCACTCTATTTTTCGTCGCTTTTTAAAACGCCACCAACACTGTAACGATTCTTTTCCATTTCACTCAAAATAACGTGAACGTGTTCTGCAGGTGCACCGGTATTTTTAACAACAGCAGCGGTAACGTCTTCAACCAAGCCCTTCAACTGATCTTGAGAACGGCCGGCAATTAAATGAATATCTACAATTGGCATTTGAATTCCTCCATTTATTTGAATGGAGAAAGTATACCGTAAATTTTTTTGCCCTGCAATATGTTCATCCACCTTCAAATGTCTCATAACCCGTTCAGGCACAAAAAATGATACAATTACAGAAGTATATTCCCAGTGAACAGGAGATTATAACATGATACCTTACAAAAACTTTTCAGCATGTACCAGTATGATTGTCGGCAAAGACGCCAGTATTGACGGCTCAATTATGATTGCCAGAAACGAAGACAGTAAATCATCCTGGCCAAAAAATTATGTCATCCATCAACATCAAGAGTTTGATGATGAACAAGAATTTGTTTCAAAAGACAATGGTTTTAAAATGTCTCTGCCAAAGATCCGCCTGAAGTATTCCGCCACTCCCGAATGGACCGACAAGTTCGGCTTATTTGAAGAAGATGGGTTTAATGAAGCAGGCGTTGCCATGAGTGCGACTGAAAGTACCTATACCAACAAGCTTGCATTGGGTGCTGATCCCCTGGTAGAAGACGGCATCGGCGAAGAAGCGATGGTCACTGTTGTTCTTCCATACGTGAAGACTGCCCGTGAAGGCGTTAAACGTCTGAGAGAAATTGTTGAATATTATGGGACTTCTGAATCCAACGGTATTTTATTCGCGGATCACGATGAAGCATGGTATATGGAAACCGGTGGTGGACACAATTGGGTAGCCCAAAGGATTCCCGATGACAGCTATGCAGTAATTGCCAATCAAAGCGCCATCCAAGATGTTAACTTTGATGACCCCGATAATTTTATGTGGTCGACAAACATTCAAGAATTTATTAAGGAAAACCATCTCGATCCAAGTCAAAATTCTTCGGAACACCATTTTAATTTTCGAGAAACATTCGGTACCGCCGATTTATCCGATACTTACTACAACACACCACGGGTTTGGTATGGCCATAAAATGTTTAATCCTGAGGAGAATTATGAACCAACAAGCCAGGACATCCCATTCATTGATAAAGCCAACCGAAAGCTGAGTCTCTTTGATGTTCAGGATTTCTTGAGTTCTCATTATCAGGGAACTCCATTTGACCCCATTGGTGAAGGCTCTGAGCACGAGAAGCATCTGTACCGACCAATTAGTCTCGCCAAGACTCAAGAGGCCCATATCCTCCAAATTCGGCCAAATATGCCTACCCCTGCCGCCGGGATCCAGTGGTTATCGATGGGTGTTGGTGCTCAAAGTAGCTTTGTGCCATTTTATGCTGGCGCAAACGATACTCCAGAAAGCTATCAAAACGCGACCGGTACTTATGCACCTAACCAGGCATACTGGACTTACAAGCTTGCAGGCGTCCTGGTTGACCCACACTTCGTCAAATTCGGGCCAAAATTAAACGACACTCGAGCAGATTTGCGCGTGAAATTCCAGCAGGCTGTTAAAAACGCCGATGCGTCAATCGAAGGCTTATCAAATGTCGAACTGGGCGATTATCTGACCAAAGTTAATTTCAAGAACGCCCAAATCGGTTTGGAAGCCTACAACAAACTGATCAGTGATGTGATTACGAACTCGACCGATCTTTCGCCAATTAACTTTACCCAAGATATGAATCTTTAAGTAAGATTAAACACTTAATGTATCTTGTCGATTGATACACAAGAACAAAAAAGAAAAGGTTTCGGAATGATTATTTTCCGAAACCTTTTCTGTATCAGACAATGACTGTTTTTAAAAATTTTGACAAAAAGCCACGCAATCGCGAAAATGCGTGGCTTTTTATCTACTTAATCAGTCCCCGTCGCAGGATCATATACATCACTTGCCCCATCGACAGTCCAATATGATCGATTGCCAACAGAGTAAAAGCTGGCATATTGAAACATGTCATTATCGGGATCACCGAAAGCATACGGCGTGTGCTTGTTCGTCAAGGTCAATCGATATTGATATGGGCCTGCTTTTCGAACGCGTTTGTCGCTAACCCCTTTCAAATGATCACGGTAGTAAAAATATATACTAGATCCGCGTTTTAGAACGTGATTGATTTTAACTGATGAATTTGGCTTAACCTGATAATTAATCGTTGTATCGCCTGCGGTAACAGAATGGTAGTGATAAGACTCAACATAGCCATCAGAGGTAATTTTAATTTGACTGGGGCTTGTAACGGCTCTTTTGGGCCACAAGTTAACAGGCTTACCAGTCCACAGTATATTGTGACCATATGGTAACGAGTAAGCCGGCTTCTTAACCTGTCGCAGGATACCAGACGAATACTTCACGGCAAAATTTAATGTGGCACTCTGGTAACCTTTTACAACCCGCTTTTTTAACTGGTAACTAACATCAACTGCGCCGTTATGAATTGTTGTAAATTTGTGTCCGTCACGATCCGGAACACCACTGACAATCGTCCCCTTTGGAAGGGTAACAGTCTTTTTAATATAATTACCTGTTGTCTTATGAAGGATCAACCTCGCTCGGTAAGGTTTTTGAAATTTGAAGTATAAATTTGTTTGGCCATTTGACTTGATCATCTTAGCCGTCGTTCTTTGGACATAAGGTTCGGCTGAAACTGTCTTTTCAACAATTCCACCCAATCCAATAAATGCCAAAAAGCCAACCGTCGTGCGGATAACAAGATTTTTATACGTAATTATCACCCTTCCAGCAAACATTAATAGTGTTCACGGTTAAACGAACCAGGAATATCCTGGCTGGCCTTAACAACCAACTTGGTAAGCAATGCTTCTGTGTCGGCCATAATGTGATCGGCAGTTCGAGCATTGGCTTGACCAAGGGCTCTGACAACGTGAGACCCTGAGGCTTCTCGTTCAGCCATCAGCTTATCAACTTCAGCAATTCGTTCGTGGGCATATCCCATTTCCTTGAGCTGATAATCTTCAATATCCTGCATGACCTCCTGATAATGATCAGCAGCGATTAAGGAAATCAATCGGTTTGCCCAGTATGCATTGTGGCTGTCCAGCGTGCCGGTCGTATCCCGGTAGCAGTCCGGCGTGTTGACAACATTGGTATAGAACGGTGTCAGCGTGTTAAATGGGTTGGAAGCAAATGTCAGCCATTGAATGGCAGAATAACCCGAAGGCATTCCAGGACGCAATTGAAGAATTGACAATTCCTGGTTTCGATTAATCCCAATTGGTCGATATGGAATCTTCTTGTAGTCGGCACCAGGGGCAAATGGATCATAAGGAGTATCTTCGTAATGAGAACCCAAAACGAATTTAATATCCTCGATAGTGATCTTTCGATTTGCGTGACAGATAAATGGCAGATCATTGCTCATCGGTGTCTTGTCTTCAACAGATTCCGGATCAAAATAACGTTGACCGTACCAAGCTCTTGGTGTGTTGTAGTGACGATCAAGCTGCGTATTCGAACCAAATATATGTCTGAAGTTGAAGTGGTTGGTTGGATTCAAATGATGATCTTGAGCAAACTGACGCAAATCCTTTGAATACATGAAGCTGTCCGGATCATCAAAATCGATTTCTTGGATACCGGTCTGATTAGGCGCAATCACATAGGCATCATCAGGAATTCGTTGAGCAACCCAGTGATGGCCGCCAGCAGTCTCCATATACCAAATTTCGTTAACGTCTGAGAACAAAATCCCGTTTGATTCATAAGTGCCATATTTTTCGAGGAGTTCACCAACCCGTTGAACCCCTTCTTTGGCAGAATTGATATAAGGTAAAGTAATGGTGAGCAAATCTTCCTCGCCCAAACCATCCTTTTCAAACGGGTCGGCACCCATCACTCTGGAATTGGTTGTAATCGTCTCTGTGGCACTCATTGCCACATTATGGGCATTGATGCCGGCTTCTCCCCAAACACCCTTGTCCGGGACAGCATCGGGCACTGACGTGTATCTCAATGGGTCATCTGGTAATTTGACAGAGAACTTGGTTAACTTTGAATGATAAGAACGTGGCTGATCTTCAGGTTCAACAACCACAAACTTTTTCGGGTTGACGGCATCCCCTGCATCTTCGTTTCGGGCAATGATGGTTGAGCCGTCATAACTGGCCTTCTTGCCGACTAGAATCGTGGTACAACTGCTGTGTTTAGATGAAAACATTGTAAAGCCTCCCCTTATCTTTCTATCAACTTGATTTTACACCCCTTTTGTGCAGAGTGGAACAATAGACAGCTGAAAGGAAAACTTGGGTGGTGTTGAGGATTGGATTAATTGTTGTGGAAATAAAAAATGAACTGACGGACGAGCAACGTCCATCAATCCACTTTCACATAGCTGAAACAGACTAAGCTTATGATGAATT